>NZ_JBALXK010000029.1:0-53280 GCF_036960685.1 Pseudoalteromonas sp.
GTAGCATTTGTTATGTGAAAGTAGGTCATCCTACTGCGTAGCGCACCATGGCTCCAAATAAGAGAAACCCGTTACAGAAATGTGACGGGTTTTTTGTTATCTGGTATTTAATAAATAGCCAAGACTCCATGCCGAACTCAGTAGTGAAACAAAACAGCTCGAAGGCGAGCCCCGGCCAATGATAGTGTAGCATTTGTTATGTGAAAGTAGGTCATCCTACTGCGTAGCGCACCATGGCTCCAAATAAGAGAAACCCGTTACAGCAATGTGACGGGTTTTTTGTTATCTGGTATTTAATAAATAGCCAAGACCCCACGCCGAACTCATTAGTGAAACAAAACAGCTCGAAGGCGAGCCCCGCACAAGGCCGCCCCGACACAATGATAGTGTCGCATTTGTTATGTGGCTCTCTACGCTGTGGGCACTACAGGTCATCCTACTGCGTAGCGCACTATGGCTCCAAATTGAGAAAGCCCGATTCGAAAGAATCGGGCTTTTTTACGTCTGCATGAAAGTGAATTAGCTTGCAAGTTAGCGAGAGTAAAGAGACGAAGTACTCGACTATCGTGTTTAAAAATTCATTCTGATAAAACTCGCAAACTCGCAAACTCGCAAACTCGCAAACTCGCAAACTCGCAAACTCGCACTACTTATAAGTGAATGCAAACTCGAGCTTTCATATTTAGAATATTGCACGAACGCTTAGTGCGTAACGTTGGTCTGTGGTAAAGCTAAGAGCTTCAGTTCTAGTTCCATCTTGATCTAATTGATACTGAGTTTTTGTTTCTGTATCGAGTATATTGCTCGCCTCAAAGCCTATTTTCCAATGATCATTGATTGCGTAATATAAGCTGGCGTCCATCATGCCTGAAGCTTCAGCATAAGCTGGTACGTACTCTTCAGATTCTCGTAGGGTCAACAGGTATTCAGAGCGCCAAGTATAAGCTAGACGAAATGAAATGTTTTCGTACTCATACATACCAATAACATTCAAATTTTGGTCTGAATAGCCTTGTAGTGGTAAATCACTAAATACGCGGAAGGTGTTGCGATTGTCCGCAATAGGATCACCGTTTTCATCAAAGCCAAGGGTGCCTGCAGATACTTCGTTTGGATCCTCTAAACCGTCTTGGTCTATATAGGTGTAGTTAAACTGTAATCCTAAACCGCTAAATGCACCAGGCAACATGTCATAGAATTGAGAATAGGAAAACTCAGCTCCACGGATAGTACCTGAACCTGTATTTGCAGGCCCGTAAGCAGATACATCGTATATTTCATCATTGAAGGTAACGTCTAAATCGAATGCTCTGTTACGAATAATGTTACTTAACTTTTTATTAAATAATCCCACTGTGACATAGCCTGCAGTGGCAAAGTACCATTCAGTTGATAAATCAATATTTATAGATTCTTCAGGTTTTAGGTTTGGATTACCTGATAGGGCTGTTAGTTCAATATCATCAAGCCCAACTACAGGGTTATTAGCTTCGTCATAGTCGGCGCCTGGGGTTTCTAGTCGGCGAGTATAGTCTAAATTTAAAATACTGATATTTCGGGCATCTACTAGGCTTGGGTAGTACAATGCTTTTGATGCACCAAAGCGTACAACGACATCTTCGCTTACGCCAAAACTTAAATTTAAACTCGGCAGTATAGTGTTGTAGTCGGTTCCATCAACAGTACTTAACTGGGATTCACCATTGGCAATATCGTAGTAACGCTTATACTCAGCCTGTTGCATTACTTCGTTTAATGATGTGCCAGGTTCTCCGCGTTTAATTACTTGTGGTTGCACAAAGGCGCCAGTTGATTGCAATTGATAGTTAACATAGCGAAAACCAATATTACCGGTAACTGGAATTGCTAAATCTATAAAATCAAAATCGCTGCGTATGTAAAACTCACTACGCTTCTCATTGGTTGAGCTAATGTTATGGGCTGCAAAGGGTCCTTCGACACGGTTTTCTTTATCTGCATAGGGTACGTAAGTGCCTGAGCACATGCCATTATTGGCTGCGCTATTAGTGGCATTATGCCAGCCATCCTTGCAACCTTGACGCAAGGAATCTGCGTAGTTTTTAACTAGATCCATGCTTGGGAAAAGAAAGTTGTTCACGTCTCCTTGCAGTACTTGCCCATGGTAGTAATCAGAAAAATCAACGCGTTCAAATAGTTCTGGACGGTTGACTGCAGCAGCTGCGTTACGATCAGCTTGTATCCAAGGGGTGCCAATTGCCGACCACCCCTCATAGGCTGTATCGCGAACTGTTAGGTCCTTATCTGAGATATAGAAACCGGCTTTTATATTCGTGAAATTTCCATCAAGTTCATAATTAACATCAAATTTAAAGCTGTTTGCTGTTGCTGTATTATGTTCTTCTTGCTCCATACCGCTGCCTAGGAATAAATTAGGCACTGGACCGTCCCAATCTTCATTCGGCGACCAACCCGCAGTCATTATGTTGTCACTGAGAAACTCAACAGTAGGTCTATCGCCACGCATATCAAGGAAGTATGGTGATACAGCATAAACATGGTTGCCTCTAGTTTGACCCGACATACTGTAATTATTAACGACTTTCTCTGAGTCTACATGTTGGTAATCAAACTCTAAAGTGAGCCTATCAACAGGTTTGAAAACAAGATTAAATGAAGTATCTTGTACGGTGCTCTCGTTATAGTTCCAACGACTACGATAGAAAAAAGGGGTTTCAGGGCTAACGCCTAGCGCAATTCCTGATGTTACAAAGCCATTCTCTGTTGTTAGCGGGTAGCCATTTGCTGAATCATCTTGCCAATTTTGAGATGACCCCATAAAACCTCTAAAGCCTTGTGCAGCTTGACCGATTTGGCGTTCATTCCACTCTAACGATGCTTTTGAGTTGATGTGTTCAACAGTGGCAACAATTTTATCATCATCACTGGCCCATTGTAATGAACTGGTGAAGCCGGTTCGTTTACGGTCGTTTGTTGCAGTACTCATGTGGATTGCTGCAGGCACGTACCATACACTATTTGCAGGTTGACCAGGAAGTGCTGCACCGTCGACAGGTGAACTTGGATCAACGCCGGTGATACCTCCCCATTGATCAAGGGTAGGTATGAAGGAATCGCCACGAGCATGAAAGTTACCTAAGCCCACGCCATCGCCGCGGGTTTTATATTCAGATTGGGATGCCGCAATTAAAAAGCCAAATTTACCAGCACTGGTATCCCAATTATCAGAGAAAAGCGCTGAAAAAGAAGGGGTAGTTTCATCGCGAAAATCACTATAGTTTGCTTTACCGTTAAAAGAAATTATTTGATCTGTAGAATCAAAGGGCTTGCGGGTAATTAAATTAACGGTACCAGCAACACCACCTGAAATAAGGTCGGCAGTCTGGTTTTTCACGACTTCTACGGCACTGAGTAATTCGGCAGGAAAATCTTCATAGCTTAAGCCGCCATTTGGGTTTGCGCTGAATGCATCACGGCCATTTACTTCAGAGCGCACTCGGTCCAAACCGCGCACTAAAACGCCAGTACCTTCATCAGCATAATGCTTTGGGTCACTCGATGACGCAAAGCGTTCAATAGTCACGCCTGGCACACGTTGTAAGGCTTCGGTTACAGACTTGTCGGGCAAGGCACCTATATCAGAAGCGGTAATAACATCTTTTACAGTATCGGCATAGCGCTTAAGATTTTGCGCGCTATTGATACTGCCTCTGATCCCTGTTACCTCGATGACTTCCATAGCTTCGTCTTTACTTTTATCGATGACATCGCTGTCATTTTGTTGCGAATTTTGCGCTGAAAGTAGTAGTGGGCATAAACCCAATAGTGCGTATGAAATAGCTAAGCTAAGCCGACTTTTAGTGCGTTTTATATTGTTATTATGGCTATCGATGACTAATTTTGACATGGTTTAATCTCTTATGTTTCTTTTTATAACCAGCTTTAGCTTGACTGACCAAAGGCCAGAAAAGCCATTCCCTTTAACCGACATTACAACCCAATATGCCCTGTATTTAACTACCTACTCTGCAATTAATTACTTACAAGTAGGTAAAAAGTAACATTTTATTAAAAATGTACAGTTACTTTTTAACATAAAACAAAAGAAAGTAAATGCTTTCGATTAAAATATTTCCAAAATTGCAATTTTGCTGAGATTACTACTGAGATGAGTAAAAGAGTTTTTTTAGCTGCACTAAGCTCTAGTTACTAAAGAGTAACTATTACAGATGAGCCTTAATAAAGTTTTCTGATAATGAATAGAGTTGATCAAAAACGCCAGCACGAGGCTGGCGTTTAAATTCGGGTTTAAAGCGAGTTATTACGCTTTTGGTCCGGCATTTTTGATTTCGTCTGAAACATCGTATTTTGCGAAGTTTTCAGTGAAGTCTGCTGCTAGTTTAGCTGCATATTCTGCGTATTTAGCTTTATCTTCCCAAGTATTGATTGGGTTAAGTAGCTCACTGTCTACACCAGGTACTGCAACTGGTACGTCTAGGTTTAGCACGTCAATATGTTGTGTTTCAACACCTACAAGGCTGCCCGATACGATAGCATCCACTACTGCACGCGTAGTTGGAATATCAAAACGTTTGCCTGTTCCGTAAGGGCCGCCAGTCCAACCTGTATTAACTAGGTAAACTTTAGCGCCGAACTCGCGTACACGCTTCATCAGCAGCTCTGCGTACACACCTGCTGGACGTGGGAAGAAAGGTGCACCGAAACAGGTTGAAAATGTTGATTCAATATCACTTGTAGAGCCAATCTCGGTAGAACCTACTTTGGCTGTGTAACCGCTTAGGAAATGGAACGCTGCCGCTTCTTCGCTAAGGATTGATACTGGTGGTAATACACCACTTACATCACAAGTTAGGAATACCACTGCTTTTGGTTCACCTGCACGGTTCTCTACTTTACGTTTTTCAACATGTTCTAGTGGATACGCTGCACGGCTATTTTGAGTTAGGCTAGTATCATGAAAATCAGGAATACGGTTTTCGTCAAGTACTACATTTTCTAGGATAGTACCGAAGCGAATTGCATCCCAAATTACAGGCTCATTCTTTTGTGAAAGGTCGATACATTTAGCGTAACAACCACCTTCGATGTTGAAAACACTGCCTGGTGCCCAGCCGTGCTCATCATCACCGATTAAAAAGCGAGTTGGGTCGGCTGATAGAGTTGTTTTACCTGTGCCTGATAGGCCAAAGAACAATGCGGTATCACCAGCTTCACCTACGTTAGCTGAGCAGTGCATTGGTAATACACCTTTAGCTGGAAGTAGGAAGTTCTGTACAGAGAACATTGATTTTTTCATTTCACCGGCGTAACGCATACCTGCTAGCAATACTTTACGTTGTGCAAAGTTGATAATTACTGTGCCATCGCTGTTTGTGCCATCACGTTCTGGATCACAGACAAAAGAAGGTACATTCATTACCTGCCACTGGGGTAAATCAGATGCATTATAAGATTTAGGCTCGATAAACATGTTTTTGGCAAATATATGATGCCATGCAGTTTCTGTCGTAACAACGACAGGTAAATAGTGCTCAGGATCAGCGCCAACTTCAAGGTGAGAGATGAAGTGGTCGTTGCTTTGCACATGTGCTTCTACACGTGCCCATAAAGCGTCAAATTTATCTGCATCGAAAGGGCGGTTTACATTACCCCATTGGATTTCATTTTCAGTACTTGATTCTTGAACAATAAAACGGTCTTTTGGTGAACGGCCGGTACGGTGACCAGTGTTCGCAACAAAAGCTCCATTGGCGGCTAAAGTCCCTTCGCCACGACGGATCGCGTGTTCGACAAGTTCAGCTGCAGTTAGATCGACAAAACGAGTAGCGCTTGAAGTCATGTTTATACCTAAATTGTGTGAGATTGAACGGGATAGCTCTGGGGTTCTTGTTTCCCTTTAAGCTGTAATTATAGTAACAGATGGATTAGGGATATTCGAGCCTATGAAAGGCCTAAAAACACATATATTTGGTAAAAAACATGAATAATTTCAATGATACCGGTGTCATAAAAGTAATACAATTCATGACACCGGTATCAATTTTTAGCATAAAAAAACCGCAATAAATGCGGTTAGTTTTTTGCTGCTATTTTGCACTATGATGTTAGTTGAAAATACTCTTCACATCTTGCTCATTAAAAACATAATCTTTTAAGCAATAGTGGCAGCTGATTTTTACTTCACCATTTTCGGCAACATCATCTAATAATGCTTGTTGACCTACATTAACAAGTGCAGTGATGGTTTTTTCTCGACTACAACCACATTTAAATTGGATTGCTTGTGGCTCATACACGCGAGGATTATCTTCATGGTAGAGTCTGGTGAGCACTGTGGCGGCATCAAGCTCTAATAGTTCTTCGTTTTTAATCGTGTTACTAAGTGCTTCTAAGTGGGTAAAGTCTTCTACAGACTTTTCTTTATTAACTGGAAGCACCTGCAATAGTAGCCCCGCAGCTTTTGCATGGCCTGCGGTGGTATCTGTGGCAAACCATAAGCGAGTTTGTAATTGCTCTGATTGGGTGAAGTATGCTTCTAGGCATGCTGCTAAGGTATCGTGCTCAAGCGGTACGATACCTTGGTAGCGCTCACCCTTAGTTGGGGTAATAGTTAAGACCATCACACCATTGCCAATTAAATCTTGAATAGTTGAGCCGGTTACTTCACTTTGTAAGCGAGCAATACCGCGCATATTTTGTTTATGGTCACCATTAATCACTGCGTATTTCACAGGACCATCGCCTTGCAGTTGCACGGCTATATCACCTTCAAATTTTAAGGTGGCGGTAAGTAGGCAAGTTGCGACCAGTAATTCACCCAGTAAAGCTTGCACGGGGGCTGGGTAATTATGGTTGGCAATCATTTCATTATAAGCTTGCTCTATTTGCACGAGTTCGCCGCGCACGTCTAGTTGATCAAATGTATAACGATGAAGTAAATCTTGTTGCATGAGTGGCTTTACCTAACTTGATTTCATTTTTAAAAGTTCGCGTCTTTGCTTTTTATCTGGTTTACGATCCGGATGCGGTGCAAAAAAGCTATTGTTTTTGCGCGCGATGCTATTGGCTTCGCGTTTTTCGATACTTGCATCTGATTCTTGATACAAGGTTTGAGCAATGGGGGCACTTAAGCGTTTATCAAGTAATTTAAGCACAGTGATAACTTTTTCATCAACTCCTTGAGCAAGCTTAATCACGGCATCTAATTCAACTATTTTGCTAGGTTTAGTGCGCTGACCATTATAATGCACTTTACCACCTTGCACCATGTCCCGTGCGATGGCGCGGGTTTTATAAAAGCGAGCAGCCCACAACCACTTGTCTAAACGGATACTCATTGTTTCATCTTTTGACGTGGAATTACGGGTGTTACTTTTTGACACAATTGTACTCTTTTAAAGCGCGGTTCTGTAAGGCAAAATTTAGCATGAAACTTACTAACAAAGAAATAGTCGAAGCTTTTCATACTCAACGTAAGCGTTAATTTACCCTGTTTACAAAGTTTAATATTAGTGCGCTTGTTGAATGAAAAATGAAAAGGTACTATAGGCCAGCGATAAAGCAGTAAATTAAAATAAGAACATCATTTATGGAACAACAATTACAACAGCTAAAACACTTAGTAAGTAAATTACCCCATGCTAAATTGAGTTGGGCGGTAACGCTTTTAGCCGTTGTTTATATTGCCTTTTTAGCTGCAAAGTTATTTTGGTTAATATGGCCTGTGCCTGCTAATTCAAACCTCTCTCCAAGTTATATTAATACTGCTTCGGGTAAATCAGAGCGTGTTAACACGCAATCAATTTTAGAGCAAAACTTGTTTGGCAAGGCTGATGCTGCGCCTAAAAAAGCAGCAAGCAAACAAGCACAAGTTATTAACAATGCGCCAGAAACACGATTAAGCATTAATTTAACCGGTATTGTTGCGGTCAGTGGTAACGACTTGACAGGTTTAGCTATTATTGAATCTCAAGGGCAACAAACAACCTATCTAGTTGATGAGGTTGTGCTGGGTACTCGGGCAAAACTTGCGCAAGTATTACCGGATCGAGTGATTTTAGATGTCAGCGGTCGTTTTGAAACATTAATGTTAGATGGTATGGATTTTACTAAAACTGTGTCGATGCCAGTGCTTGCCGAGCGCGAAAATGATGAGCCAGAACTTAACGCCGGCCCGCAAATGGAAAGTGACCGCCAAATTGATGTAACAGCGGATCAAGATGTAAAAGAAGAGATTATAGAAACCCGCGAAGAGCTATTAAAAGATCCCGGTAAACTATTTGACTATATTCGAGTATCTCAAGCCATGAAAGACGGTGAGTTAATTGGTTACCGTTTAAGCCCAGGCAAAGACCCCGCTTTATTTACGAAGATGGGATTACAAAATAATGATTTAGCTGTTTCGATTAACGGCTATCAACTCAATGATTTACAACAGGCCATGTCAGCTATTAATGAGCTGCGTAATAGCACCGATGCAAACATCACGATTGAACGTGAAGGGGAGCAAATCGATGTACAATTTAGCCTGCAATAACCTAGCTTTGGAGTTCTAATATAATGGTTCACGCGCTACACCTCAAAAAAATCAGAAAAGGGTTAGCTAAGTACGCAACACTTTTTTTTGCGGCTAGTTTATCTCTATCGGTGTCAGCCGTTGAGTACGCTGCAAACTTTAAAGGGACCGATATTAACGAGTTTATAAATATCGTTGGTAAGAATCTGAATAAAACCGTCATTATCGACCCTAACGTGCGTGGTAAAGTAAATGTACGCAGTTATGAATTGATGGACGAAGCACTTTATTATCAATTCTTTTTAAATGTTTTAGAAGTTTACGGCTATTCAGTGGTCGAAATGGATAATGGCATTTTAAAAATAGAAAAAAGCTCTGATGCGAAAAAATCAAACGTGCCGTTAGTCACTGCAGATGACCAGGCTCGCGGTGATATGATGATCACCCGTGTGGTGCGCGTTAAAAACGTCAGTGTGCAAGAGCTCGGCCCATTAGTACGTCAGTTCAGCGATCAAAAAGATGGTGGTCATGTCGCTAACTTCAACGCTGCCAACGTCATGATGTTGACCGGACACGCAGCATCAGTGAATCGTCTGGTTGAAATTATTCGCTCTGTAGACCAAGCGGGTGATAAGCGGGTTGATATCGTTAAGCTAAACTTTGCCACAGCCGATGATGTAGTTTCCGTTGTAGAAAACATCTATAAAGATAGCGGTAAAGGCAGTATTCCAGAATTTTTGATCCCTAAAGTGGTTGCCGATGGTCGTACAAATAGTGTGATTGTCAGCGGTGAAGGCCAAGCCAGAACTCGCGCCATTGAATTGATTAAACGCCTTGATGGGGAATTGCAAAACCAAGGTAATACTAAGGTTATCTACCTAAATTACGCTAACTCTGAAGATTTAGTTAAAGTGTTGCAAGGGGTGAGTAAAACCCTTGCCGAAGAAGGCCAAGGTGCGGCAACTAAAACCCGTAGTCGCAGCCAAAATGAAACCAGTATTGAAGCTCATCCAGATTCTAACTCGTTAGTTATTACTGCACAGCCCGATACCATGCGTTCACTTGAATCAGTCATTGAGCGTTTAGATATTCGCCGCGCGCAAGTACTTGTTGAAGCAATCATTGTTGAAGTCATGGAAGCCGATGGGATTAACTTTGGCTTACAGTGGATTTCAGAGCAAGGTGGTATGGTGCAGTTTAATAACGGCAGTACTGTACCCGTTGGTTCACTTGCTGTTGCAGCAGAGCAAGCACGTGATAAAACAGTGACGAAAAATGTTGTAGGCACAGACTCTGGTAATGCAACTGAATATGAAGAAACAATAGAAGGAGACCTAGGTCCTCTTGCTTCATTACTCGGTGGCATCAATGGCTTAGCCATGGGTATTATCAAAAATGACTGGGGTGCGATTATTCAGGCGGTTTCTACCGATACTAACTCTAATATTCTTGCTACGCCTTCTGTAACCACTATGGATAACGAAGAAGCGTCAATCATTGTTGGTCAAGAAGTGCCAATAATCACTGGCTCACAAACCGGTTCTAACAATTCAAACCCATTCCAAACAGTTGAACGCCAAGAAGTGGGTGTAAAACTAAAAGTAACACCACAGATTAATGACGGTACTGCTGTACAGTTGACTATCGAGCAAGAAGTGTCTGGCGTCAGTGGTGCTACCTCGGTTGATATTTCAATTAATAAACGTGCAATTAAAACCACAGTAATGGCTGATGATGGTGGCATGGTAGTGCTAGGTGGTCTAATCGATGAAGACGTGCAGGAAAGTGTGTCAAAAGTACCATTGTTAGGGGATATTCCAATTCTAGGCCATTTATTTCGCTCAACCAGTACTAGTAAACGTAAGCGTAACTTAATCGTGTTTATTCGCCCAACTATCGTTCGTGATGGCATTAAAATGAATAAATTAAGCCACAGTAAGTATAACTTTATTCGTGGTGAGCAGTATAAACAGAAAGAAGATGGCATTGATTTAATGCCGCTTACGGAAGCACCTATTTTACCTGAGTGGAATGATGCACTTGTGCTGCCACCAACGTACGAAGAATATTTAAAACAGCAAAATGCAGATGAGCGCAATAATGACTGATGCAATCACTGAGATCACCGACGAGCAAGCTACGCCGTTAGATAACAGCGAATTGATGACCAGTGACGACTTGGTCGAGCTGCCAAATAAGCGATTGCCATTTTCCTATGCACGACGCGCAGGCATGTTATTAAGTAAAAATAATGATGACCGAGTGGTTTTCTACCGCGGCGAGCTTGATATTGATGCACTGTTAGAGGTGCGACGTATCGCTGGTCATGGTTTTACGCTTGAGCAATTGCCTGATGATAAATTTGAGTTGTTATTAGAAGCATCGTATCAACGCGATAGTTCTGAAACCCAGCAAATGATGGAAGATATTGGCAACGAGGTTGACTTGTTTTCCCTTGCTGAAGAGATGCCGCAGACCGAAGATTTATTAGCGGGCGATGATGATGCGCCAATCATTAAGCTGATCAATGCGATGCTCAGTGAAGCAATCAAAGAAGGCGCCTCGGATATTCATATCGAAACCTTTGAGCAAGAGCTAGTGATCCGTTTTCGGGTTGATGGTGTGCTTAAAGAAGTACTGAAACCAAACCGTAAGCTGGCCTCGTTACTTGTTTCGCGAATTAAAGTTATGGCGAAACTCGATATTGCTGAAAAGCGTATTCCGCAAGATGGTCGTATCAGTTTAAGGATTGCCGGACGTGCCGTTGATGTCCGGGTATCAACTATGCCATCAAGTTTTGGTGAGCGTGTGGTACTGCGTTTACTAGATAAAAATAACGCCCGTTTAAATCTTGAAGATTTAGGTATGACGCTGCGTAACCGTGAGCTATTCTCTGATCTGATCAGCAAACCGCACGGTATTATTTTGGTGACCGGGCCAACGGGCTCCGGTAAAAGTACCACACTGTATGCGGGCATGAGCCAAATTAATTCTCGCGACCGTAATATTCTTACAGTAGAAGATCCTATCGAGTATGAAATTCCTGGTATTGGGCAAACACAAGTAAATACTAAGGTGGATATGACCTTTGCCCGTGGCCTGCGCGCCATATTACGTCAAGATCCTGATGTGGTGATGGTAGGTGAAATACGTGACCTTGAAACCGCGCAAATTGGCGTGCAAGCATCACTTACCGGTCACTTAGTGATGTCAACGCTGCATACCAATACCGCAGCAGGCGCGATATCACGGATGGAAGATATGGGTGTTGAACCTTTCTTATTATCATCTTCTTTACTCGGCGTGCTATCGCAACGGCTAGTACGTACTTTATGTAATAGCTGTAAAGAAGCACATGTTGCCGATGAGCGAGAGTGTGAATTACTTGGTGTACCATTTGTCGAGCCGCCAACAATTTACCGTGCTGTAGGTTGTGAAGAATGTAATTTTAATGGGTATCGAGGTCGTACCGGTATTCATGAACTGCTGGTCGTTGATGAAACTGTACGTGAGCTAGTACACAGTGGTAAGGGCGAACAAAGTGTTGAAAAGTACATTCGTAAACATACGCCAAGTATTCGCCAAGATGGCTGTAGCCGTGTATTAGCTGGTAAAACGACCCTTGAAGAAGTGTTACGTGTAACACGTGAGGAAGGCTAACTATGGCAGCATTTGAATACCGCGCACTCGATAGTCGTGGCAAAGAAAAAAAAGGTATTCAAGAAGCGGATACTGCGAAACAGATACGCCAATCTTTACGTGAACAAGGACTTACTCCGCTAGAAGTGGTTCCGGCTGCGGAAGGTGAAAAGCACGTCAAAGGTGAGAAAAGCACACTGTTTGGCAGCTTTTTTAAACCGAAAATATCCACCTCTGATCTCGCGTTGATCACACGTCAATTAGCTACCTTAATTCAATCAGCGTTGCCTGTTGAAGGTGCTGTAATGGCGGTGGCTGAACAGTGTGAAAAACCACGTATGAAACGTATGCTAATGTCGGTACGTTCAAAAGTAGTTGAGGGTTATACGCTTGCTGATGGGATGTCAGAATTTCCGCATGTGTTCGATAATTTATATCGCGCCATGGTGGCCGCAGGTGAAAAGTCAGGCCACTTAGATGCGGTACTGAACCGTTTGGCCGATTACACGGAACAACGCCAACACATGCGTAGTCAAATAACCCAGGCAATGGTCTATCCGGTGATCTTAGTTATATTTGCAATTGGTATCGTTTCAATATTGTTAGGTACTGTAGTGCCGAAAATATTGAAGACATTCGAGAAATCAAAGCAGGTTTTACCTTGGACTACTGAGTGGGTAATGGCTGCGAGTAACTACGTACAAAATTACTGGTTGATCACTTTAGTGATGTTCACTGTGACAGTGATTGGCATTAAACACGCATTAAAACAGCCAAAAATTCGTTTTTGGTATGATTCAAAAATTTTAATAATGCCGGGAATTGGTAAAGTAGCGCGCAGTATCAATACCGCTCGATTTGCCCGTACCTTGAGTATTTTATCGTCAAGTTCAGTGCCATTATTGGAAGGGATGCGTATTTCTGGTGGCGTATTGATCAACGAAAAAATCAAAAAATCAGTGGCCGATGCTGCCACTCGTGTCAGTGAAGGGGCGAGCTTAAGAGCCTCTTTACAACAAACTAAATTATTTCCACCGATGATGCTGCATATGATCGCCAGTGGTGAAAAATCAGGTGAACTTGAGCAGATGCTGGAGCGCGCTGCAAACAACCAAGATCGCGAATTTGAAACCATGGTAAATGTCTCGCTAAAACTCTTAGAGCCTGCGATGATAGCATCCATGGCAGTTATAGTATTGTTTATCGTTATGGCTATATTGCAACCTATCATGGCCATGAATAAAGCGATTGGACTTTAACATTTTTAGGGATTTCGTAATGCATTTTCAGCGTGTTACGATGGTTAATTATTAAGAACAACAGAGGTATGTACGTGAATAAACAAGCAGGTTTCTCATTACTCGAAGTTATGGTGGTACTGGTTATCATTGGCATGATCATGTCAATCGTGGCACCCAATATTATGGGCCAGCAAGAAGAAGCGGCGTTAGATAAAGCGCATCTTGATATTCAGCAACTAGAAGATGCTATGAGTCTTTATAAATTAAAGAACAAAGCGTACCTAACCACAGAGCAAGGCCTTGAAGGCTTAGTAACTAAAACTAGCATTGAGCCAGTACCAAAGCGTTTTCCTGAAGGTGGTTTTATTTCTAAACTACCGGAAGATCCATGGGGCAACCCGTATCAGTTAATCAGCCCAGGCGAAATTGGTAAAATAGATTTATTTTCTATGGGACCCGATGGTGAGGTAGGTACCGATGATGACATTGGTAACTGGGATGAAGAAAAACAATAATGCATAGTGAGCTACAGGCGTTTTTTCACTCAGCACTGAGCTTAGCATGTTGTTAAGTGCTCGTGAGTCACGCCTTGCAAAGCTAAAGTCACCGAATCGTGGCTTTAGCTTAATTGAGATTTTAGTTGTGCTAGTGGTGATAGCTTTTGCCACTAAAATGGTGGTATACAGCCTTGATGGCGGCGACGAAGATGAGCTTGATAAACAGGCGCTGAGACTGCATACCACTATTAATATGGCCTCTGAATTTGCGATATTAAATCAGGTTGAACTCGGTTTCCACTTGGATAAAAACACCTTTGAGTTTTTAGTGTTTGATGGTGAAAAGTGGATCACCTTTGATCGTGAAAAACTGTTTGCGCCAATCACCGTCGATGAACGTTTAAAACTAACTCTCAATTTAGACGATTTAGCATGGTCACAGGATAACTTACTAGAGCAATCCAATTGGCGTGAGCTAATGAGTGGTGGCGACGACGAAAGTTTACTCGAATTACAAAAAATGAAAATTCCACAAGTACTACTTTTATCTTCAGGTGAAGTAAGTGCATTTCAACTTATCTATGAATTACAAGACGAAAAAGAACCTGTGTACTTCATTGAAGGAGAGTTTTCGGCACCGGTTAACTTACGTAGAGAGCCAGAATAATGCATAACAAATATCAAGGTTTTACCTTATTAGAAGTTATGGTGGCGCTGAGTATTTGCGCTATGGCCGGCATCGCTGCGATGCAAGCGACTGGTGAGCATATTAATCACTTATCAAGCCTCGAAGAGCAAACTTATGCATCTTGGGTCGCTGAAAATGTATTGATTGAACAGCGTACCTTAGGTGAAAAGTGGCAAGGTAAAAATGGCACCAAAGGCACTGAAACAATGGCCGGTATAGATTGGTATTGGCGCCAAGATACTGAAGCAACAGCTGATAAAAGCTTTTTAAAAGTCACGATTAATGTATTTAGTGATGAAAAGCTAGAGCACTCAGTTTATGAGTTAACCAGCTATTTAAATAAAGGCAGCAAATAAGTGAAGCAGCGCGGTTTTACACTCTTAGAAGTGATGGTAGCGCTGGGTATTTTGGCCTTTGTAGTGTTAGCGACTCACCAAATCCTTGATTCAACTACTAAAGCTAAAGATGCATCAGATGAAAAAATTGCTGAGTTAAATGGGCTGCAAACTACCTTTAGATTAATGGATCAAGATTTTAGCCAAATGACCAAGCGCGCAGTGCGTAATGAAGCGGGTGATGTGCAAGAGCTATACATACTTGCCGGACGTTACACTTTAGATAGCCAATATGATGGCATTGGTTTTGTGCGAGATGGTTGGGTTAACCCAATTAACTTATTGCCACGCTCAGAGCTTCAAGCCGTTGGCTACCGCGTAATTGATGACAATCTTGAACGTGTCTACCGTGTGTATGTTGATCAACTCGATAATATTGAGCCGCGTGTACAAGTGATCCTTCATGATATTGAAGATCTTAAGTTTGAATTTTTAGATGACAAGAATGAATGGCAAGAGCAATGGCAAATTAAAGCATTGCCAAAAGCGATTGCAGTGACAATGCAACAAATTGAGGCCGAGCCTATTCGCCGTGTATTTTTAGTTCCTGGTGATGGGAAAGTTACTGTACAAGCACCTGTCGGAAATGGTGCTGCGGGCAATAACGGCAATAATACTGGTAATGGTGGAACAGGCGGTAATAGTAATAGTAATAGTGGGCAAAACCAGCGAGGGGGGGCTAATGGCAATTAGATCTTCCCGTGGTGCTGCGCTTATCATTGTTTTATTTATTGTTGCTTTAGCCTCTATTCTAGCTGTTGAGATGAGTGCTAACTTACTCGTTCAAGTGCAAAAAAGTACCAATATACAAGGTCACCAGCAAGCTAAGTGGTATGCCTATGCAGCTGAAGAGCTTGCCATAAAAGCTATTTTACAGAGCAAAAAAGATGATCCTGATAAAACCACTTTAAAACAAATATGGGCACAGCAAGGTGATATACCGTATCCGGTTGATAATGGTACCTTGCAAGGTAATATCACTGATTTGCAGGCGTGTTTGAACCTTAACGCATTACGAGCCGAAGCTCCGCAAACGGGTAGCGGTAGTACGAATAAAACCAACCCTGCCCATTCGGCGCTATTAGCATTATTGGAAAATATTGAAAATTTGCCATCAGAAGAATCAGAAGAAGCAATGGCTGATAGCGTATACGACTGGCTAGATGAAGATAGCATTACTTATCGCTCAGGTGCAGAAGAGGACGAGTACTTATCGCGTCAAACTCCTTATATGACCGCGAATAGTTATTTTGCATCAACCTCAGAGTTACGCTTAGTAAAAGGCTTTAACCCTTTAGTAATGGAAAAAGTATTACCTTATGTGTGTGTGATCCCAGGTAGCGAATTATTAGCGATTAATGTCAATACCCTCGCTCCTGAGCAAGCATTGTTATTAAGTGCATTGATTGATGGCCTAAGTGAGTCAGGGGCGCAAGCTGTGTTATCTGCTCGACCAGAAGATGGTTTTACTGATATAGAAGAGTTTTTTGAGCAAGTTAATCAACAAGGGGCGCAAAATGTTAAGTCCGTTGAGAACTTGTTCACCATAAAGAGCGAATATTTTAAACTACAAGCGCAGGCTAAATTTGTCGATCTGCGTTTTTCGATGACCACTTTACTGCAAGCCAAAAATGGCGAAGTAACTATACTGGCGCGAAAATTTGGAGGCGTACAGTGACAGAAATACTGTTGATCCGCACGGGTCAAACTCAACAAGATAGTATTAATTGGCTGATTTACTCACCATTAGAACAAGAAATAATTGCCAGTGGCGAATTGCCGAACGCTGAGCAACTAAGTGAGCTTGCTGAAAAATCACAAAGCCGTGAAGTTGTTGTATTGTTACCTTGTGATCAAGTGCAACTAAAAACGGTAATACTACCTACTAAATTCAATCGCAAGCTTGAGCAAGCACTGCCGTATATGCTTGAAGAAGAAATTGCATGTGATGTAGATGATTTATTTATAGCCATTGCTGAGCCGACGATGGTGGAAGATAAACATGCGATTAAAGTAGCCATGACAGATAGGGACTGGTTTGAAACTTGGCTAACTGTATTTGCTGAGCATGACATAGAAGTATTCAAACTGTTACCAGATGCATTATTATTACCTGTTGCTGAAAACGGCGGCCTAAGTGTTATAGAGCTCAATAATCAGTGGCTGTGTAAGCAAGGTTCATGGCGCATTAGTGCTGTAGAGCAAAGTTGGTTAGCTGAATACTTAACTGCGTTAGGTCATCCTAATGTTGAACATTACAGCCCTGCATCACAATTTCCAGAGACCGTGACTCTTACAGCACAAACTGATGCCTATGATTTACCATTGGCGTTATTTGCCAAGCAATTACCGAATATTAAGTTCAACCTACGCCAAGGTCAGTATCAACTGAAAAAGAAAAGCGCATTATGGTGGGGGTATTGGCAAAGTGCAGCCATTGCAGCAAGTATCGCCTTAGTTGGCTCCGTTGCTGTTAAAGGCTTTGAATTGCACCAGTTAAATAGCGAGCTTGAAATTGCTAAAACACAAGTTGTGACGCGTTATCAAACCGCTTTTCCAGGTAAAACCGTACGCCCACATTTAATTAAAAACCAGATCCGCGGTGAACTGGCTAAATTAGAGGGAGGCAGTAGTGCAGGATTCCTCGATTTAACTAATGAGCTTGTCGGGGTATTTAACCAGGTTAAAGACTTTACCCCAGAAACATTACGTTATGACCAGCGTCGCAATGAACTCAGAATTCGTGCCCGCGGTAAAGACTTTCAAACGTTTGGGAAAGTTAAATCAATTCTCGAACAACGAGGCTTAACTGTTGATCAGGGGTCATTAAATAATGACGGCGACTTTGTAGTCGGTGAAATCAAACTACGAGGTGCTGCATGAAACAACAACTTTTAAAACAGTGGCGTAGCTTAAAAGAGCAAGAGCAACAATTAGTGATGGTCGCAGGTGTTATCTTTGTCATCTTTGTATTAGTTATGGGGATTTTTAGGCCGTTAAATAATGCTATTGCTGAAGCTGAAAAAAACCAAATTAAACAGCAAGAGTTATTAACTTGGGTTGATAGCAGCATTGTTAAGCTCAAAGCTGGCAATGCGCGTGCTATTACAAGTAATCAAAATTTGAGTCAAATCGTGAATGCCACCCGAGGCCGTTTTGATATTACCATTAGCAAAATGCAACCTAGCGATAATTCACTAAGGTTAACCATTGACTCAGTACAGTTTAATAAACTTGTAGAATGGCTGGACGAGCTAGTAAATACAAAAGGCGTATTGATTGAAAATTTAGATCTTAGTCGCGACGATAAACCAGGCTATGTGCGTGTTAGCCGATTGGTATTAGAGAAGTAAAGAATGAAAAAAATAGCGATTCTTATAGTAGTGTTTTTGTTTGCTTTTATCTTTTTTGCATTATTAAAAACGCCCGCTGCCATTGCACTTAATTTGGCAAGCCCTCACTTACCGAAAGATCTGCAAATAGGCCAAGCCTCAGGCAGTATTTGGCAGGGTCGGATCATGCAACTGCGTTATCAGGGCGAGCAAATTAATAATCTAAACTGGGATGTGTCTGGTTGGGCATTGTTCACCGGCAAGCTCAAGGGCAATTTGAAGTTTGGTGATGTGCGTAACACTGATGAAATGTCTGGTCGTAGTGACTTTAGTTATGGTTTATTTAATCAAGCGGTGGCATTAAATGATGCCACATTACGCTTGAGCGTTGAGCGTGCGATGCAGCGTTTGCAGTTACCGTTACCTATTAGCGCTAAAGGTCGGGTGATTGTTGAATTAGATGAATATAACTCTGGGCAGCCTTATTGTGATGCGTTAAGCGGAGAAATTGCCAGCCCCAACATAGACGTAAAAGGGTTATCTGGTTGGTTTAGTGTTGGTCCACTAAGCGGTAAGTTAAGTTGTAAATCAGGTGACATTGCTGTGTTAGTTGATCCAGAAAACCGTTTAGGACTAGCCGCCGACGCTACTTTAAAAGCTAATCTAGATTTCAAAGTAGCTGGTTTTATTAAACCTGAAGCATCGCTACCCAAAGAAGTACATGATGCCGCTAAATTTTTGGGGCGAGCGGATAGCGATGGCCGGTATCCTTTAAATTTTTAAGCAAGGTTAAAGTGTTATATGCAAATTCCAGAGTTTTCGGCGCAACATGGCCAACAGTTAAGTGCCTATTTAGCGAGTCATGACGACGCCATGACTTTAGTGCAAAGTAAAGGCTACTTGTTTGCGGTAATATGCTCACCCGAGCCATTAGATGTTCATGAGTGGCTTGAACAGATTGTGCCAAATACAAACGGTCAACTAGAAGAGCAAGTGTTGTTTGCCTTTATGGCCTTGTATCATCAGATCAGTGAGCAAGTGTATGAGACCGGGTTTAAGCTGCCGGTTAGTTTACAAGTCAGTGGCGAAGATGACAGCTACCTTGATTTGCATGAGTGTCAGCAATGGTGCCAGGGCTTTGTGCAAGGCGCACAAAGCTATATTGGTAAGCTGTTGCAAGCAGATACTCTTACGAGCGATTTAATTGAAGCATTGCAAACTGCTTATGCGAGCTTAGGTTTTTTTGCATTAGAGCCACAGCTTATTGCAACAATTGCCGAGCAAAATCAGCTTAGTGAAGTACAGCTAAGCCAGCAACAGTATGCAGTGATGGGAGATTTTGCGTTAGGTTTTGCAGAGCTAATAGAAATCATCGCGGTACAAAGTGGTCTATACAGCGATGAAGAAGAGAGTTGGAGCTAGCCTAGCTCCAACACGATTTCTGTGCAGCCTTTCGGGCATTTAGCAACCCCTTGGCCGGGTTGCTGAGTTTTTAAATCCAAGGTTAATATGCCTTGGCATACTTCACACTTTACAGTTTGCCCTTTTGCGAGCTTTTTCAGCAGATTTTTATGCTGATTAAAGGACGCACTGCTTTTTTTTGTTAATGCCGAAAAATCCACTATTTACCTCTACGTTCAGCCAGTGCTGTCGCTGTAATGTCACATACTTTATTTAAACGGTCTTCGTAAAAATATAAATTGAGATCTTTACTGCGACAATAACGAGTATGGAATAGCTGTAACTGCTCATCGGTTTGCATAGTTTCTTCAAGGTACTCTAATTCTGTTTCTGAGAGTGTTAACTCAGATTTAATACGATTTCTTGCCATACTAGCGGCCGGGCCACGGTTTACGTTGCTTGCGCTACTTAACAGACCAACACCTTCACCTAACAGCTTTTCTCTAGGTTCTTTTATCATTGGGTGATCAATTGTAAATAATGCGAGTATCACTACTACGAGTACAAGGAATTTTTTCATATTGTAAGTAAACTTTGATCTGAACGGGTACGAATTGACCACCAGTGTAATAAAATGCGCCTTCGTAAAGCAAGTAAGTTAGATGAATAAATTATTAGCGATCAACTTCAGCATTTTTAGTAATAGTAGGTATAATGGACAGGAACAATTAGATTTTTCAGAAATCTCTGAACTTTTACTGTACTGTGGTTCAGTTTGCACTATTTTTAAAGATTAGCGGAGTGATTCGCTAGTAAAATGGCGTTATATGATTGTTTGACTTTCATTCTCCAAGCGGCGTTGAGGAACTTCGATGGACAAGCAAATAAAAGTAAAAAATATTCCCAGTGAGGTAAAGATCGAAAAGCCCGATCTGCATGCTCAGCAGGATAGATTTAACCCTCGTAATCGTATTTATGTTCGTGCGGTAACTGGGTTACATCAATTATTAAGACAGCGGATTGGCTTTCTAGGCATGTTGGCGTTTATGGCTTTGCCTTGGATAAACTTTAACGGCCAGCAAGCTGTGTTGTTTGACCTTATTGGTCAAAAATATAATATCTTTGGGCTAACGTTATGGCCGCAAGATTTCACCATCCTTGCTTTTATTCTGATGCTTGCCGCATTTGCATTATTTTTAGTGACCACCTTTTATGGCCGGGTTTGGTGTGGTTATACCTGCCCACAAACAGTCTGGACCTTTATTTTTATTTGGTTTGAAGAAAAGTTTGAAGGCACCGCCAATCAGCGTAAAAAGCTGGATCAACGACCGATGGACTTTGATAAGTTTTGGCGAAAAACAGCCAAACACACTAGCTGGGTTGTTTTCTCCTTATACACAGCGCTGACTTTTGTCGGTTATTTCACGCCTATACGTGAGCTTTTGCCTGATTTTGTTACCTTTAATGTTGGTGGTTACGCACTGGTTAGTATCGTTGTATTTGCGGTATGTACTTATGGCAATGCTGGTTGGATGCGGGAAATTATGTGTTTACATATCTGCCCGTATTCACGTTTTCAATCGGCAATGTTCGATAAAGATACTTATACGGTAAGCTATGATGAAAAGCGCGGTGAAAACCGTGGCCCTCGTTCTCGTAAGCAAGATCCACAAGAGCTTAACCTAGGTGACTGTATTGACTGTAATCTATGTGTACAAGTGTGCCCGACAGGGATCGACATTCGTAACGGCTTACAGGCAGAGTGTATCAACTGTGGTGCCTGCATAGACGCATGTGATGGGGTTATGGATAAGATGAATTATCCACGTGGCCTTATTTCCTATACCACTGAGCGTAACTTGGAAACACCAGAGAATAAAACCAACCCGCTGCGCGCTAAGATCATCGGTTATAGTGTTATTTTAGTGGTCTTAAGCGCTGCGCTGGTGGCTAATATCGTAATGCGCAAACCAATGGATTTAGATATTATCCGCGATCGAAATCAATTATATCGAGTTGATTTTAATGGTCTTGTTGAAAATACCTATACACTTAAGGTGATCAACAAAGCGCAATACGAACAAACCTTTAATATTAAAGTGGAAGGACTGGAGAACTTTAAATACATTGGTAAGCAAACCTTTACCGTACAAGCGGGCGAGTCGCACAATGTACCACTGTCTTTAGTCATGGACCCTTATGATTTGAAAGCACCAATGACAGAGTTTAGCTTTGTGTTGTCACCAGTAAATGACCCTAGTTCACAAATATCGCAGCCGAGTAACTTCTTTAAAGCGCGATAGTTAAGTACACTAACGTAAATTAAAAAGCGGGATGTTCCCGCTTTTTTTATAACTGATGAGAATTATGAGCAAATTTAGTTTTGTAGATCTTACCCCTGATTCGATTTTGGATGCTGTAGAAAGTATTGGCATTTATGCTGAATCTGGCTTACTTGCACTGAATAGTTACGAAAATCGTGTTTATCAATTTAAAGCAGACGATGGTCTGCGTTATGTGGTGAAGTTTTATCGTCCAGAGCGTTGGAGTAAGGCGCAAATACTAGAAGAGCATAGCTTCACATTTGAGCTAGCCGCTGCCGAGGTGCCTGTTGTTGCCCCTATTGTTCGTGATGGCGAAAGTTTATTCGAACACGATGGTTACCTATTTACGCTGTTCCCAAGTGTGGGTGGGCGCATCTTTGAAATGGACAACCTTGATCAGTTAGATGTACTTGGACGTTTGATTGGTCGCATGCATCAGGTCGCGAAAGGAAATGTTTTTAGCGAAAGGCCGGTCATAGGTTGTGATGAATATTTAGATACAGCTAAAATTCAGTTACAAAACAGTAATCTGGTGCCTAGCAGTTTAACGACTGCATTTTATACGATTTTGGATATGGTGATCGCAAAAACGAAATCGCTCTATCAACAAGTCGAAACGATTCGCCTACACGGTGATTGTCATGCTGGTAATATTCTCTGGGCAGGGGATGCTTTAATGTTTGTCGATTTAGACGATAGCCGTCAAGGACCTGCCATTCAAGATTTATGGATGATGCTCAGTGGCGATCGACACAATCAACTGTTACAGTTAGACACCTTAGTCGCAGCCTATGAAGAATTTTGTGATTTTGATCACACTCAGCTCAAATTAATTGAACCTTTACGTGCTATGCGTATGATTCATTACATGGGCTGGCTAGCTAAACGCTGGGAAGATCCAGCATTTCCACGGAACTTTTCGTGGTTCGCTGATGACAAATACTGGGAGCAACAGATTTTAGCGTTAAAAGAGCAATATTCTGCACTGCAAGAGCCGCCGTTAAAATTGCTACCGAACTAATTATTAAAATATTGAAACGAGAGTCCAATGCTTAAAAAACTAAAACTGAGTTTACTAATATTATGTCTACCATTTGCCGCAATGGCCGCGGACTTCAAAGCGGGTGACGACTATACGGTATTAGATATCGAAAAAAGTAAAACGCCTCAAGTAACCGAGTTCTTTTCTTTTTATTGTCCGCACTGTTTTAAATTTGAACCTGTAGCAAAAGCGATGGAAAAAAGCTTACCAGATGGCGCCGAGTTTATTAAAAATCACGTTAACTTTTTAGGTGGTGTATCTCCACAGATCCAAAGTAACCTAAGCTATGCCTACATTATTGCCAAGCAGCATAACAAAGGTGAGCAAGTTGCTGATCAAATATTTCAGAGCATCCACGTACAACGTGCGCCACTTGATAATATTAAAGATGTAAAAGCATTGCTCGACGTTAATGGTATTGATAGCGATACATTTGATAAAGATATTGCCAGCATGCCTGTGATCAGTGCTGAAAAAGCGATGCAAGACAAGCAAAACAAGTATTCAAAAATGGGTGCTCTAACAGGGGTGCCAACCTTTATCGTTAATGATAAATACAAAATTAATATCAATACCATCAAGAGCCAACAGCAGCTTGATGAGTTAGTTGCTTTTTTATTAAAACAATAATTTTTGGAGTTTTTACCGATGATCAAACTAGTTAAAGCTGGATTACTAGCGCTGTTGTTGCCATTAGCCGCAAATGCAGCAACGACGTACGAAGAAGGTGTGCATTATGATGTGGTATCAGAGCGCGCGAGTAAAAAGCCTGAAGTAAAAGAGTTCTTCTCATTTTATTGTCCAGCTTGTAATAACTATGAGTCTTTACTGGCTGAAGTAAAACCAAAACTGAATAAAGACGTAGAGTTCAAAAAAAGCCATGTCGATTTTGTTGGAGTTCGCGATACTGAAAACCAACAAATGATTTCGCAAGCCCTTGCAACCGCCGAAGTGTTACCACAAAAAGATGCCATCATTGCAGCTATGTTCAACCATGTTCACGTTAAACGCGCTAAGTTTAATGAGTTAGCTGATGTTAAAGATGTGTTTGTAGCGCAAGGCGTTGACGGCGATAAGTTCGACAAACTCTATAAAAGCTTTTCAGTACGTACTATGAGCTCAAAAATGAAGCGTGACCAAGATTACTATAAAGACAAAGGCGCACTGCGAGGTGTACCTACTTTTATCGTAAATGGTAAATATAAGCTTAACTTAGGTCGTGAATCAGGTATTACCGAGCCAGAAGATATTAGCAAATTAATAAACTATTTAGCTGCAAAATAAGCGCAGTTAGTATTTATAAAAGCTCCGTACGCGGAGCTTTTTTATTGGCAAAAATAACAATGCATAAAATACTGGTTTCAAGCTGTTTGCTTGGTACTCCTGTGCGTTACGACGGCACGGGAGTGCAATTACTTCATCCGCAAATAATGACCTGGCAACAGCAAAAGCTGATCGTGCCTTTTTGCCCCGAGGTAGCTGGTGGTTTACCTACCCCCAGAGATCCTGCTGAAATCAGCAATGATAAAGTGATTACCAATATAGGTGATGATGTGACGGCTGAATTTAAGTTCGGTGCACGCAAAGCACTACAACTTTGCCAGCAGCACAATATTCGCTTTGCGCTGTTAAAGGAATCAAGCCCTTCTTGTGGCCGCAACACAATTTATGATGGTTCGCACAGTGGCACTAAGGTTAAAGGGATGGGCCTGACAGCAGCATTGTTAACGCAACATGCCATTGAAGTGTATAGCGAAAGCCAACTTGCTCAATTACAGGTTGCGCTGCGTCGTTGTAGTGGGGATATTTTTAATAATAAAGCTGAGAGTTAGGATCAGCATAAAGGTCAGCGTATTAGCCCCAGCCTGTAATGAATAATCAACACTACTGTGTAATAGCATATGGATAATTGCGATTGCGCAGCCAAAAGCAAGTCCTTGGTAGAGAGGCGTTTTTCTTGTGTGCATTACCACTGCGCAATTATATAAGCACAATAATGTAAGTGCGCCCAGTAGCATGGTGGTTGGTATACCAAGTTCCACAGCAAATTGAATATAATCATTGTGAGCATTGTCATAATATCCAGAGTAGGGCTGTGGCTGATAAGCAGGGAAGGCGGTATAAAAGCTACCGCCACCAGACCCTAGCCATGGTTTATCTAAAATTAGAGGTATTGAGTCACGGATCACTTCATCTCTTGTTTCTGAGCTTAAACTGGTCTGGGATAGGCGCTCAGTAACTTTTTCAACACCAAATAATGCGCCAATAATTATTAAATCAATAATAAAAAAGCTGATTATTAGCGTACGTAAATGTTTAGGTTTACGACGGTAAAAAAATAATGCGTAAATACTCACTGCTGATAATGCGATAAAAAAAGCAGAGTTTCCCATTCTACTGCGGGTAAGTATCAAGCCAATAATCATAATAATTAATGCCAAACGTAAAATAACTTTATTACTTAGCATTATTTTTGTGAGCGCTCTTAATTGCTGTATAGGACTTTTCTGCACAGGATTGATTACCAACTCACTCACTAATAAACCAATTCCCAGCGATAAGCATAATGCTAAGTAATTGGCTAAAAAATTAGCGTATGAGAATGAGCCTATCGCTCGTTGTGTATAGGGATAGTCAAATAATGGGCTGCTTAATTGCGGCGAAAAATTTAAGTATGCGGCGTAAATAGCTTGAAATACTGCGCTTACCAATAATGTATAAATAAGAAATTTTAACCGTGTTGGCGTCGTGCAATAACGAGTGATTAGCCAGCAAAATAGCGTGATATAAATAGTTTTTAAGAGTGTAAGTTTGGTTTTATTTGTATCAATACTGGTAAAACTAGTGCTGGGTATTAATTGAATACAGAGAGTTACAATAACCACTGCTAATATCAGAAAAAGAGGCCAGCAATAGCTTGGCGGGTAAAGGCTTGGGGGATCATCGCGATATTGCACCGCTCTCGCTAGGATATGCAAAACAAACACAGCGCATATTAATACACCAATGCCAGTAATAGCCCAAGGGCGATATCCACCTAGCAGCAATGGTAAGATAAACAACAGTGAGCATAGGCAGCAAAAAATGCTTTTGCTCACTGTATTTACATAGTTAGAGTTGTTGCTTATTAACATACCGCGGCTTATTTAACCTGTTAATGAAGTTGATTAATTATTTACTTCCGAAATGCCAGAATCACCACCACTACCACTGCCGGTTGGAATTACTGGCGCGAGAATAGCTGTAGCAGGATTGCTCACCGCACCACCTGAAGCCGTAGCTGATGATGCTAGGCTTGGATCCACGCCAGCGGCAATAGCAATCACCGTGACAGAGTCGCTATCGATACATTTATTGGTTGCAGCTTTGAGGATACTTTCAATTTGATCATGATCACTACCAAGAGCATTGATCACCGCAGTAAGTACTTCATCTGCTGCCGGAGGTGTTTGGGTACATGTATTGTTCATTGCTAGTTCTAAAACGGTGAGTGCAGATCCTGGCTGCGCAGCAATAAGTGCGGCTATTATCTGCTCCAATGCTTCATTATTTGCTAGTCGAGCTTGGAAATCGGCTTCGATCGTTTGTGCGCTGGTAGTAAAAGATAATGTGCTTAAACAAATAATAGCTGCAAGTTGTGTTAGCTTCATAGTGTGTCCCTTCAAAATGTATTAGTTAAGTAAATTTAAAGTGTTAGGGGGAAAATCAAAAGAAAAGCTTGTTTGCTCTTCGGTTATTTTTGTAGGGGCTTGTACCGCTCTGCCTTGTAGCCCATCGCAGCCCAATTGATGTAATATTTTTAATGTGTTGGTATCTTCTATTAGGCAGGTGAGTACCTTAATACCAAAGCCGTGGCAAATTGTGTTAACGGTATTTATAAAGAATTGACTCTGCACATTGTCTGTTAAGTCTTGTACAAAGCTACCATCAAGCTTCACACACTCAATATCCAAACCTTGTAAGTATTTAAACGACGTTAAGCTTGTACCAAAGTGCTCAATACAAACGGAAATACCTAGGCTGCGGAACAAACCAATGCTGTTAGCTGCGGCTTCTACATTGTGTAATAACGCGGTTTCGCTGATCTCAAAAAGTAAATTGTGCTTTATGCATGGATTAGTATGTGCATATAGCTTTAGCCAGCCTAAGAAATCAGCATCATAAATGGAGCCGTGGCTGAGGTTAAGTGCGAATAGTCGCTCGGGATAGAGAGTTTTAATCATGGTAAAATTGCGAATGAGTTGTTTATCTAGCTCAACCGTTAACCCTAACCTTTCAGCCATTGCGAATAAATGGCCGTTATTAAGAGTTTTATTCTGGTAGTTAAATTTAGCGAAGACTTCAAAGTAGTAAGGTTGCGAGTTTGAAGTGTTTAAGATTGGTTGCATAGTGTAACTAATATCGCCAGTTTCTAATATGCTGTGAATAATCGTTTTCCACTGTTGAACACTAAATTTTGTACTGTCGTTTGGGTTGTTGTTTGTTTTTGTTGAAAATGTTGCCGCAGTATCTAATGCAGACAATACGCTTGATAATTCAGCTGGTGCGTAAATAGTTTGAAAAGATAAATTGGCAAATCCATTCAGGTAATTATTCTTACACGGCTGAGAAAATAACTTAAGCAGTTGTGTTTTTCTGTCATTCAACATGCCATGTTCCAATGGCGAGGTTACAATAAAAGAACCGCCTGAAATTCGAAATATTTTACAGTCATTAACATAATAAAATGCATCTTCGATGATCTTTTTTGCTTCATTAATATAGCAGTCACCACTTTGATAATTTAGTGTTGAATTCATATTATGCAGTGAGGGTAAAGTAATTAGAAAAAGCGTTAATGGTGCATCATTAGTTACATCACGACAACGCGCCAAGTAATGATTTTCAAATGCACGGCGGTTACCAAGTTTAGTCAGTTCATCTAAATACACTTCAGCAGTTAATCTTTGCGTTTGTTGGGTAAGTGTCGAAAACGTTTTTTGTAAGTTTCTGACCATGTTATTAGTCGCAAGCGTTACTGTGCGTAGCTCTTTAGTGAAAGGCTGTTCGTCATAAATAGTGAATTGCTTTTGTGTAACAAGCTTTGCTTGGCGTGCAATCTTTTTTAATGGCTTTAATACTTCTTGTAAAATAATTAGGGCTACACCTAAGCAAATCAATAAAGTAATAAGCGCAGCATAAAAGTTATCAACACTGTGTTGCCACAATTTTTGATATGACACACCCAAATGACTCGTAACATAAATTGCGCCTGCGTGCTGCCAACCATTATGTATTTGTGACTCTCGTGTTGGAGCAAGTAAAGGAAAGTACTCAAGAAACCATGTTGGCACTGTTGCGATTGTCGTTGGATTAGTTCGAGAAATTAACACCTTTCCAGTGTTATCTTTAAGCTCAATACTTGCATAATAACCAGCATCAAAAATTGCACTAATCATGGTTTCAGCAATAATGTGATTATTTTCGTCTAAATAAGGAGCTATAGATAAGCCAAGGCTAGTGGCCGTGTCTTGAGCATGACTGCCCATTTGGTCTTGCATATACTCTTTAGTGGTATTAATACTTACGACTAAACGAGCAAAAAAGGAGAGCACAGCAAAAAGTAGAATTAAGCCGATAATCTGTGTTTTTAAACTTAGTCCATTTTCAAATAGGCGCTGCATGTTTAATCCTTTAAATTACTCGCTTGCATTGGAAACGTGATGATGTTCAATTCGTTCTAACATCATATTCCAATTGCTAAAACCTTTATTGTTATTGAGCTTTTTACCCAACCCTTTCGCTTTTGCGAGCCATAAACCTTGGCCATTAAAACTATAAATAGGCTTGATATCGGTTCGCACTGTTGCCGGTAGTAACTCAGTGTTAAAGTTGTCTAAAATAAATGGTACGTCATTAGGTGCTTCTAAGTAACTAATCACCATATGCGGCTCGTTGACATTTAATTGGCGTACATAGGTTAATCTTATTTTGTCTTCTGTTACCCCTAAAGCTAACAAACTAAAATATTTTGCAATGGCAAAATCTTCGCAATCTCCAGCACCTTGCGCCAATGTCTCGATTGGCGTCGCCCAATAATCTTCCTTGCCCCATAACTGACTATCAGTTTGATAGGCGATAGTCTGATTAAAAAAATCATTCACGAGAGCGACTTTTTGCCATTGTGATTGATGTTTCGAACGTTTTAAAAAATCGAGCCATTTATTAATTCGCTCAACACCTGATTGTGAATATGTACGCTCAATTTCCGCTAATGCTTCAGTTGAAAGTAACTTGCTAGTTATCTCATTGGTGGCAAATGCGCAACAAGAGACGATTAGCGATATATATATATATCCCTTCATTTATCGTCAACGAACAAGGTACGTTGCTGTTTTTATTATGATCATAAGTGCTTCACGTCACTTTTACACTGAAGATTTTTTGAACGTTATCAACAAAGAATAAAGGATTAAAAGCAAAATACAACATTCTTATTGATTATATTTATCCCGCAATAACAATTTGAAACAAAATTGTAATTATAAAGGGCTAGTAAAAAGGGTTGATATTTGGCTTTTATTGAGTATGATTGTTGAGTAGATGCTTCATAGTTAAACAAATGCGATATGGAAGTTCGTGTTTTCTTGGGTTTGAGTACCAAAAAAATCTAACTGTAATGAAAGGGACGTTATGAAATTACAAAAAGCTGTACTGCCAGTTGCAGGACTGGGAACTCGTATGTTGCCAGCAACAAAAGCAATTCCAAAAGAAATGTTACCACTTGTTGATAAACCACTAATTCAGTATGTGGTGCAAGAAGCTGTACGCTCGGGCATTAAAGAAATTGTTCTGGTCACCCATTCTTCAAAAAATTCGATTGAAAACCATTTTGATACCAGCTTTGAATTAGAAGCAACGCTAGAAGCACGTGTAAAGCGCAGCTTATTAGAAGAAGTGCGTGCAATTGTTCCTAAAGACGTGACGGTTATATCGGTTAGACAATCAAAACCATTAGGACTTGGCCATGCGATTTTATGTGCTAGACCTATTGTTGGCGATCAACCTTTTGCGGTGTTGCTGCCTGATGTCATTATTGATCAATACAGCTGTAACCTAGCTAAAGATAACTTGTCACAAATGATAGCGCGCTTTGAAGAGAGCGGCATTAGCCAGATTATGGTTGAACCGGTCGCAGCTGAACAAGTAAATCAATACGGCATTGTTGATATTAATAACCAGAAATTAAATGCAGGTGATAGTGTTGAGATCACTAATATGGTTGAAAAGCCAGCTATAGAGAGTGCTCCAAGTAACTTAGCCATAACTGGGCGCTATGTATTGTCATCTGCTATTTGGGATTTACTTGAATTTACTCCACCTGGCGCCGGTGGGGAAATTCAACTTACCGATTCTCTCCACCAATTAAAATTACTCGAAACCATTGAAGCCTACCACCTGCAAGGAAAATCTCATGATTGCGGTTCAAAGTTAGGCTATATGCTGGCAAATGTAGAGTATGCAATGAGGTGTAATAGTTTAGGAAAAGATTTTACCGCCGCGTTACACAGCCTGATTGCTATTAATGAGGCTCAGCAACAAACCAAACACTCTATTAAAGAAGCTTAATCTGATGAATATTAAAATATTAAGTGTTTTTGGCACTCGCCCAGAAGCAATCAAAATGGCACCTTTAGTCAAAGCACTTGCGCAAGCTCCTGGGTTTGAAGCTAAAGTTTGTGTGACCGCTCAACACCGAGAGATGCTTGATCAAGTTCTTGATTTATTTGAAATAGAACCTGATTTTGATTTGAACATCATGAAACCAGGCCAAAGCCTCTATGATGTAACAACGAATATTTTGTTGGGCTTAAAGGGGGTATTAGAAGAATTTAAGCCAGATATGGTACTGGTTCACGGTGACACAAGTACCACATTATCTACTAGTTTAGCTGCGTTTTATCAGCAAATACCCGTTGGACATGTGGAAGCTGGGTTACGCACGGGGGATTTAAGTTCGCCTTGGCCGGAAGAGGGCAACCGCAAGTTGACCGGTGCAATTGCCCGTTTGCATTTTGCGCCAACGCAAACTTCCCAGGAGAACTTAATCATTGAGTCGGTTGCGCCAGATGACATTGTTGTAACGGGTAATACTGTGATAGATGCATTGCTACAAGTGGTGGACAAAGTGAAGTCTGATAAGGACTTAATTAATACTCTTCAAGCAAAATTCCCACAATTAGATAGCAGTAAAAAGCTTATCTTAGTCACAGGCCATCGTAGAGAGAGTTTTGGCGGTGGTTTTGAGCGAATTTGTAAGGCGCTAGCTGAAATTGCTGAAGCTCACCCCGATGTACAAGTCTTATATCCGATGCATTTAAATCCAAATGTTCGTGAACCAGTCAACCGGATCCTCAAAAATATTGAAAATATCTTTTTGGTTGAGCCACAAGAATATTTGCCGTTCGTTTATTTAATGACCCAAGCACATATTATTGTGACCGACTCAGGCGGTGTTCAAGAAGAGGCACCGAGTTTAGGTAAGCCAGTATTAGTAATGCGCGATACTACAGAGCGGCCAGAGGCGGTAGCCGCAGGTACCGTTAAATTAGTGGGCACCGATACTATGCGAATTGTTCAAGAAGTGTCGAACTTACTCACCAATCAAGCTGAATATGAACGAATGAGCAGAGCGCATAACCCTTATGGGGATGGTAAAGCGTGCCAGCGGATTATTGCAAAATTAGCCAGCACATTAAGCAAATAGTTTTTTGAGTTAAAAGGATTTTCAGATGGAAATTAAAACAGTCTCGGTAATTGGTTTAGGTTATATCGGCTTACCAACAGCCGCAGTAATTGCATCACGCGGTATGACAGTGATTGGCGTTGATGTTAATCAAAAAGCAGTTGATACGATCAATGAAGGTAAAATTCATATCGTAGAGCCAGATTTAGATATTGTTGTTCGCAGCGTTGTAACTACAGGAAACTTACGAGCAACAACTCAACCTGAAGCTGCAGACGTATTTATGATTGCAGTGCCAACGCCTTTTAAAGAAGGCAATGCTCCGGATCTTTCTTATATTGAAGCCGCGGCACAAGCTATTGCACCTGTCATTGAGCAAGGCAATTTAGTTATTCTTGAGTCAACCTCTCCGGTTGGTGCAACTGAGAAACTTGCTGGATGGTTGAAAGAAGCACGTCCAGATCTAAGCTATCCACAAGATGTTGGTGATTCGGCTGATATTAAAATTGCCCATTGTCCTGAGCGGGTTTTACCGGGCTATGTACTTCAGGAGTTAGTATCGAATGACCGCGTAATTGGTGGTATTTCAAAAGCTTGTAGCGAGAAGGCAGTAAAGTTGTATCAAACGTTCGTGCGTGGCGAGTGTATTATTACTAACGCACGTACAGCGGAGATGGCCAAGTTAACGGAAAACTCTTTTCGTGATGTTAACATTGCCTTCGCTAACGAGTTGAGCATGATCTGTGACAAATTGAAAATAAACGTATGGGAGCTGATTCGTTTAGCAAATCGTCACCCTCGTGTAAATATACTCAGTCCAGGCCCTGGCGTAGGTGGTCACTGTATCGCCGTAGATCCTTGGTTTATTGTTGATAGTTGCCCTGATGAAGCAAAAATTATTCGCCAAGCTAGGCTAACGAATGATGCAAAACCATTTTATGTAATTAACCAAGTGGAGCAAGTGGCTGATCAGTTTAAACGACCAGTTATAGCTTGCTTGGGATTAACGTTTAAAGCTGACATCGATGATTTAAGAGAAAGCCCAGCATTACAAATTGTTGAAGAGCTATCAGCAAAAAACGTTGGTCAAATATTAGCGATCGAACCAAACATTAAATCTTTACCGGGTTCGTTAGTTGAAAAAAATGTGGAGCTTATCACCTTAGAAAGGGCGTTAGAGATTGCAAATATATTTGTGGTGCTGGTGGATCACAAGCAGTTTAAGGCTGTAGATAAAGCACTATTTGCTAGTAAAGCGGTTATTGATACGCGTGGTGTTATTTAATATGTGGCACTTAACAGTGGTGATTAGCTCAAATTTTGCGTTTAAAAAATGAAGCTAATCATTCGTGGCGGTATTAATCAGCCGTTCTTCCTTAAAATAATGTTATTTATATCAATGACATTCTTGTTGTTAGGTAACAACCTGTTTGATAGGAAAGTATTGTTCTGTAATTTTGTCGCGCTGTTGTTATTCAATCTAAAAAGCCTCGATAGTCTTGTTTATCGATTCAGTAAATCATTGCCGCTGATCATGGTGCTAAGTTGGTGCCTGCTCAGTGCTGCATGGTCTAGTTGGCAATGGGCAAGTATTGAAGAGTCGTTGATCCAATGTATGTTGTTTTTGACCTGTGTATTAATCGCCAATACCTACTCGATTAAAACAATTTTTAAGTTATTAAAACATGCAGCGATAATCACCATTATTATCAATGTTTTATATTCAATCTTATTTACATCGAGTGCATTCTCATCCGCGGGTATGACCGGATTTTATAACCATAAGAACAACTTAGGTTTAATTATGGCTTTATGCTCAATCATACTTTATTTCGATTACCAAAGGGGGAACAGTAAAGATTCATTATTCTTTATGTGTATCTCGATGACTGTTTTGGTTGCTTCCTTATCAAAAACCTCGATATCGCTATTTGTTATTTCGGTTTTACTGAGTTCATTTCTTTATGTTTCTACATTTAATATAAAAGATAAATTGTTTAACTTTAAAGTAAAGGTGCTCACTGTGGTTATGGTGATTGCTTTGTTTAGTTATTCCGTTAGTTTTCATAATGAGATCTTGGATTACCTTTATTACAACCTTGATGAAGAGTTTATGACAGGCCGAGGTATGCTTTGGTTAACCATGTTACTGCATGCTGAAAACGATATTCTCGTTGGTTTTGGTTTTAATTCGGTGTGGGGAAAAGGAGACTTTTCAGAAATTTACTACACAGATTTATTCCGCTACAACCCGCTGTGGGTTGAGAGTTTAGCTGCTTCTGATGGTGGTTATATTGATATTCTAGTTTCACTGGGGCTGGTTGGCTTTTTCATTTTTCTATTCTTTATCTTAAGTGTATTTCAAGATCTAATTAGTCATAAACAAAGTCCGTACTTTAAACCGCTGTTCGCATTTTTCTTCTTTGCTTTTTGCCATAACATCAGTGAAAGCACTTATTTGCTCTCTACCAACGTATTGTGGTTTGTAGCCATACTAACCTCATGTTTAACATTGTCTTTATATCAAAATAGACAAGGTGGCATGCATGTCTAAGCTTTATAACCTAAAAAAAGCAGCCTGGTATTCAGTTGAGAACCTAACCACTATCATTTTTGGTTTGTTTACCGTTGTTGTAGTTGCAAGAATATTTGGCCCAGAAAACTTGGGCAAACTCAGTATGATTCAGGCGATTTCTGCGGTTGCTATGTTTATGGTGGTGCTGGGCTTAGATCATATTGTGGTGAGAGATTTAGCCAAAAAGCCAGATCACTATGGTTATATAACGACGGTACTAATCGTGCAGATGATTGGTTCATTACTTCACGGTGGTGTTGTTTTATTATGCTTATACCTGATCAGTGATGGGGCTATTGATGTTACCTTGTTAATTATTTGCCTGGCGGTTTTTCTAACGACTTATTTCTCTAGGGCGACCGTTTTTAAACTGTATTTTCAGGCAATTAATGACCCTAAAAAAATAGCGTACTCAGCACTTATTTCACGTTTATGCGCGCTGTTGTATTTATGTATTGCACTGTATTTTGAATTTCAGTACCAGTTTGTTGTGTTTTTCATTCCATTGCAGGCATTTTTACAATTTGTGATTTTGTTATACCACTTCACAAAATCAACCAAGCATAAATTTGTATTTGGTTTTGACGTTAAACTCGCTAAAAAACTGCTAATTGAAGCGTTGCCTCTAATTGGTTCATCCATTTTATTCCCGTTATTTATGCAAGCCGATATTTTGTTGATCTCAATGCTGATGACAGAAAAAGATGTTGGTATCTATAGTGCTGCTGGACGCCTTATCACGCAGTTTGTGTTTATTGGTCATATTATTACCATGACCTTTTACTTATCGCTGTCTAATAAAAAAACCAATAACGATGAAGATCAAGACCAGTTTATACAAGGGCTTGTAGCATTACTGTTTAGCATGGCATTTGTTATTGCATTGTTTTGTTGTGTATTTGCCGATCAAATAATTGCTTTACTATACGGTGATAAATTTTTAGGTGCCGGTGACGTACTAGCCATTCTCGCTTGGAAGTGGGTGTTTATTTTTCCTGCGGCTCTTTACTCGCGCATTCTGATTTTGGATGGGCTTGGCAAATATGAATTTATCAAATCATTGGTTGTTGCGGGGTTAAGCTTGTCATTGAACTACTTTTTGATCCCGCAATTTGGCTTGATAGGTGCTGCATATGTATCTTTGCTGTCTTACTTTATTGCCGACTTTCTGATTTACAGCGCATTTAAGAAAACACGTGCCATGTTTTATACTGGTTCAAGAGCTGTCGGTTATTTCTTTTTTAATCCGTTACTTAATTTTAAATCAATATCTTACACTGTGGGTTGTCGGTGATATGACTAAGCTCTCTATAATAGTACCTGTTTATAATGCTGAGAAGTATATTGTTGAATCGCTCTCTTCTTGTCTCGTTCAAATGAATGAAGCTATAGAGTTGATAGTGGTCAATGATGGTTCAAAAGATAACAGTCTTACGCTAATTAAGACCGCTTTTGCTAAAGAAATTAAATCTGGAATAATGAAAATTATTGATCAGAATAATCAAGGTGTCAGTATAGCTAGAAATAATGGCATAAAATTAGCCAAAGGCGAATACATTGCTTTTTTTGATGCCGATGATATTTTACTAGAGCAATATATTTCGCAAATTACCTACGTTATTGATAAGCACGCACCAGATATTATTGAGTATGGCTTTTGTAAGTTTAAAGAAGTAAGGGATATTTCTGCTGAACAAGGAATTTTTGTAAACCATGAGTTTGGTTTGCAAAAAACATCAGATGTGCTTGAAAACGTTTATGCCCGCTCAGTTTGGTATCCGTGGTTAAGAGTATTCGCACGTCGCTTTGTTGCGCAAGATATGTTTCCTGCAGGTGTGCGTTTTTGTGAAGATCTGATGGCCATATCACAGCTCTACAATAACACTCAGAATATTTATATCATTGACAAAGTACTCTACGGTTATCGGGAAAACATAGACGGGGCTACTTTTAATGTTAAAGCCGATTACTTTGATAACTTAGTTGTTTTTTATAACTCCCTACCTACTATAAATGCGAAATATCTCGATTACTTAAAGGTTAACCTTTCCTATATTTTATATCGCTGCTCAACAGGACATAAAATAAATACTGCGATACGCAAAGAGTTTTTCGGATTATTTTTTAAATACCTTTTTGACAAAAAAATATCTTATCGTAAAAAAGTGATTTTGTTATCGCCGAAGCTTTATGAATCACTGAAATATATTAAGGGATTAAAGTGAAAGTTGTATTTAGAATTTCTCGATTAGGCTTTGGCGGTGCTGAACAGGTTTTTTTATCGGTTGCTAAAGTGTTAAAAAAAACATATGGCTGTGAGGTTATTTTTGTTATTGATAATCTGAATGGTCAAAATGTTATAACTGCGAAAAACTTAGGTTTTGAAGTTGTCAATCTTGCTGTATCTAGAACCTTATTTTCAGTTTTTAAGCTAGCAAAGTATATTCGTAAAACAAAACCAGATCTTATTATTTCAGCTTACACAGATACTAATGCTGCGTGTGTGTTATCGCAATTAATATCTTTTTCCAATACTAAAGTAATTGTTAGTGAACATGCTTCTTTGACTGAGCATTGGCAAGATAAAAGTAAACTTAAAAAGCGACTACTTAATTTTTATGTTTCCTATATCTACCGATATGCAGATCATGTTATCTGTGTCTCCCAGGGCTTAAGTAAGCAAGTGGGTGACTTACTCGGTCATAATAGAAATATCACTACAATTTATAACCCCGTAAGGTTCAATAAGTCAGAACCAAAAATACAAAAGGATGCACGGCCGTTAATCAACTTGTTGGCAGTAGGCCGAATTACCGCGCAAAAAGATTACAAGACCTTAGTTAACGCACTGTTCTATTTACGAAAGACCCATGAGGCAAAGCTGGCTATTGTCGGTGGGGTTTTTTGCAATGATGAATATGAAAAAGTATATGCGCTTGCTGAAAAATTAAAAGTTGCTGAGCACATAACCTTTGTTGGTTATAGTGATTGTGTTGAGGATTATTATAAAGCAGCAGATATTTTTGTCCTTTCCTCCGCCTGGGAAGGGTTCGGTAATGTGATTGTTGAAGCAATGTCATTCGGTTTACCGGTTGTGGCAACAAATTGCAATTATGGTCCTGGAGAAATACTCGAAGGTGGTGTTTATGGGCGACTCGTTGATGTTGGTGATTACCAAGCGTTTGCAAAAGCCATTGAAGCGGAAATTAATAGCCCGCTAGTCACGCCAGAGCAGCTAATTAAACGTTCTCAAAACTTTTGCGAAAGCAACATAGCGCGTGAATATCATCAGTTAATTAGCGAGGTAATGCATGGCTAATTATACACTTAGATATTTGTTGAAATCTGATCTCTATCGACAAAAAGGCGCCGTTAGCTTTTCCTTATTCTGCAAAAGTTTATTTTTTAATAAAGGTTTTAAGTTTGTTTTTTGGCTGCGTGTTGCCAAGCATTTTGATAATAAGCCTCTGTTACGTATTTTTCCTAAATTAATGTTCAGTTACTACAAGCGCGTTTATGTTTCGGATATCAATTACCGCGCTGAGATCGGCCCAGGCTTTGCTATTTACCATGTGTTTTGTACAACCTTTGGCGCCAAAGTCAAAATAGGCAGTAACGTAACCATAGTGCATGGTGTGACGCTCGCAGGGAAAGGCGGTTTATTTCCAGTTATTGAAGATAATGTCTATATCGGCTGTGGAGCATGTATTTTAGGTGGTGTGACTATTGGTCGTAATGCGGTCATTGGGGCTAATGCTGTAGTTACTAAAGATATTCCACACAATGCCGTGGTGGTCGGGAATCCCAGCAAAGTTATTTCTTTTAACGGAGCGGATGCCGCTCAACAAAATATATGGAAATTAGGTTAAAAATGAAAACTCACATTGTAACCATTGCAACAAGCGCGCCCGGTGGTATTGATTCAGTGATCAATGGCTATGTAGAAAATGGCCTATTTGATAATAAAATACATACTCGAATCACCAGTCATTTAGGCGTCAATAAGTGGCAAGATTTATACTTGTTTATCGCCGCTTTTTTTAAATTTAGCTGGCTGGCATTAACGCGTCGCGATCTAATCGTGCACTGTCATATGTCTTATAAAGGCAGCTTTTGGCGTAAGTTGGTATTCACTGTTACTGCAAAGCTTTTTAATCACTACAGCATTATCCATTTACATGGTTCGGAGTTTAGGGTTTATTTTGGCTCTCGTTCCAAATTAACTAAAAAGCTCATTCTATGGCTAATCAAACATGCAGATGAGTTTGTGGTTTTATCTCAAGGGTGGAGTGACTACATAGAAAGTATTTCTGGGCGTAAAGCGCGAGTTATCAATAATTATGTGGATGTGTGCCAATTAGATTTACCGCGTGAGAGCAACCAAATATTATTTCTTGGTGCGTTTATTAATCGTAAAGGTATTTATGAACTGCTACAGGCTTGCTCTGAACTAGAGGTTAATTTTCATTTACACTTATGCGGCAGTGGTGAAAATAAAAAAGTTGCCGATTTAGTCTCAGCACTTAAGTTAGAAGATAAAATCACTTTTCATGGCTGGGTTAATACAGAGCAAAAGAAGGCTTTGTTGAGCTCTTGTAGTGTGATGATTTTACCCACTTTTAATGAAGGTTTACCAATGACCATCATAGAGTCGATGGCCTGCGGTATTCCTATTATTACCACGCCTGTTGGCGCTATTCCCGAGGTTATTATTGATCAGCAAACAGGGTATTTAGTTGAGCCAGGAAATGTTGCACAAATACGCGAAAAACTAGCCTACGTTTTGGCTAAACCAACAGAGTTAAACACCGTGGTGAAAAGTGCTAATGAAGTGTATCAGGCGCGCTTTACATCTAAAGTTATTCTTCCGTTGTGGGAGTCAGTTTATGCAACTGCAAAAAGTAGTTAGGCGGCTCGCCATAACAGGGTTAATAACGCTTAGCTTTACCTGTTGTGCACAATCAAGCCCGGTTGACGACAAAGAGTTTACCGCACAATTAGCGAAATCGTTGAGTGCTGAACATTTATATAAGTATATGTTTTTAGAAGCGGTAGCTAATGAAACAGCCACGTATACTGAACATAGTATCACTTTTAAAATTAGCCCAAACCAAGCTCGACTCCATTCAGGCATTCGCTCTGAATTGTCTATTGATTACCCTTACCAGCTGGGGCAGACAGTAAGTTATAGTTTTGAGATGAAAGTTCCAGATGACTTTCAAAATGATAAAAAAAATCGCTGGAGTTTATTTGCACAATGGCACGATCAGCCGAACCCTGAAAGAGGTGAAACGTGGCAAAACTTTCCCGGTAATAGCCCTCCGGTGTCATTATTTACTGAATCTCAGCAGGGGGTCTTTGGCATCGGTATTGATTATGGGGGGGTACATCGAGAGTGGGTACCATTATCAAAAGGGCAATGGCACCGCTTTCAATTTAGATTTTTATGGTCAAACAAGCAGGATGGTAAATTAACGGTTGCACTCAATGATGAAACACGGTTTTTCTTTACGGGTGCAAATATGCTTAATGATTTTCAGCATTATTTAAAAATAGGCTTATATCGCCATTCAAAAATCCCCACACGTAACCAGATATCGTTTAAAGCACTCGATATCAAAATAATTAAATAGGGAAGTTATGAAACGCATTGAATTTTTAGGCTCGCCAATGGATGTCGCAACCATGGAAGAAACGGTCTCTTACATTGAGCAAAGAGTGTCAGCTGGCGGGTTTTTACAGCATGTTGTAGTTAATGTTGCCAAGCTTGTTAATATGCAAAAAGATCCACAATTAGCTGAATCTGTAAAATCTTGTGATGTTATCAACATTGATGGTATGGGAGTTGTCTGGGGTGCAAGACTCTTGGGGCATCGAGTACCACAACGAGTTGCCGGCGTTGATTTATTTCATAATCTACTCGCTATGAGTGAGCGTAATAATTTTCCTATCTTTTTACTTGGCGCAACGGATGACGTTGTTAAAAAAACGGTAGCAAAATCGTATGAGCTCTACCCAAATTTGAATATCGCTGGCTTTAATGATGGTTACTTTTGGGATGACGAAGAAGCACTGGTTAATAAAATTGCGCAATCTGGTGCTAAATTGTTATTTGTTGCAATTACTTCCCCTAAAAAAGAAAACTTTATAAATAAATGGCAAGACAAATTAGGTGTTGATTTTGTGATGGGGGTTGGCGGTACATTTGATGTTGTAGCTGGCAAAGTAAATAGAGCTCCCTTGTGGATGCAAAACTCGGGACTTGAGTGGTTTTATAGGGTGCTGCAAGAACCTAGACGTATGTGGAAAAGATACCTAGTCACAAACTCAAAGTTTGCCTGGTTATTATTGAAAGAAAAGCTCGGCTCCTGAATCTTCCTAGTAACGAAGATTTAGGGAATAAGTGTTAGTTTACTTTATATGTTTTAATTCTTTATTGTTGCTTTTAACTTGATGCATTGATGTTTTGTTATTAGTCTTACTATGAGAAAGGGCAAGCTTGGGGAAACCCAAGGACGCAAAGTGATCGCCTAAGACATCAAGTTATGGTCGGATGACTTCCATAGTTGAGCAACGCTCAATTATGCTTTTCTTCTTATTGTTATGTTTAATAAGGGGAACTCCATGTATAAGTTATACGTTCAGAAAATCGCAGTATGTGCCGCCATCATTATTCCTTTTCAGTTAACAGCCGCAAGTTTGAACAATGGTTACTTTAGTGAGCAACATGATGAAATAATTTGGTCTCTCGATTGGGAAATCAATCCATATTATAAGTATGAAAGGGCTCATTCATCTAATTTGAAATGGGCTACTCAAGCGAGAGAGGGGAATTACGGCGCGAAAGTTACTATTCGAAAAAGTGATGTTGATGTATATGGCGCAAAGCGTGCTGAGTTATTAGCGCCATTGGAAAGAGGTAAGGAAATAGAGCGATGGTATGCCTTTTCAACTCTTTTAAATAGCGACTATGTTTACAGCTCATATCCTGAATCTTTCTTTCAAGTGCATACGTCTCCTGCGGATGGAAATTGGAACCGCTATGTTACCACTCCAATATCACTACAAACGATCAAGGGGCACTATAGAATAACGATAGCGGGCAGTAATGAAGTGCCAAGTCCAAACCTTGATCATGAAAAATTGGTGTTAGACATTGGGGATTATAGTGCTGATTTTGGCCTGTGGAGCGATTGGGTGCTGCATATTAAATACAGTGGAGATGCTGATGTTGGCTTTCTTAAATTATGGAAAGGTGAGGATCTTGTTATAAATTACTCTGGTGCAGTTGGTTATGCTGCGGACTCATTGGATCATAAAACGTATGCTAAATTCGGATTGTATCGTTGGAACTGGCAAGAAGATGACCCTGTTGAATCTCGAATTATGTATTATGATCGTATTCGTGTAGGTAACAAGTTTGCAGACTTTGAGAAAATGAATGCAGATATTGCTGACAACAATCCTGAGTTTTGAAATAAAGTAGTTTAGCTGAGGTTTGGGGCCTGTTTTTCTGCCCCAAGTAATTCTTCCAGAACCCTCGCTTCTTTTAAGTTATTTTATCTAACCTGAAATATATATTTAAATATAATAACCCACTTAATACATGGTGAAGCTAATTTAAGCTTTTTTCTCTATTATTCCTCCTATTTAATCTACGAATGACATTAATTGTTCTGCCAATTAAGTTGGCTTTTTGGCTTTGATAAGTTTAATTTTTTATTTAGCTAAATGTTTTTCTAAAAATTATAACGTGTATTTTATTTGTATAGAGTTAAAAGATAAAATTTACTTTTATAATAAATAGCTAGCGATTGGTTGCTTTGCTTTTTTAGTTTGTTTATAAACAAATGTTTATATATGTTCCTTGGTTTTTTTTGATGAATAAAATTGTTTGCTTAGCTTTAAACATAATAAATATTGATACTGTTTTACTAGTAATATAGTCTTGCTTATTGTGATTTTTTAAGTTTTTTGCGATTGCAATAATTTAATTCTACAGGGACATGTAAAATGAATTCTTCAAGGACGTTTAAAGATTCAGGTTCGTCGAGTGCGAGTTTATATCGCCTACTCGATATTGCTTCTTTGTGCTTATCTTTGCAGTTAGCAATATTTATCTATGGCGTTGTATTTTCGCCTTATTACGTTATTTCTTTGTTAGTCGTTATTACAACTTACCTTTACAGTACAGAAGCTTTAGCTGCTTATCGCTCTTGGCGTGCGGGAAAGTTTAGACACATGGTGTTATGCGCTTGGGCTGCCCTGGCTCTTGCATTTATGGCATTGTTTGCAATTGCATTTTTATTCAAGTTCACAGAATCGTTGTCACGCGTAAGTTTATTGTTGTGGCTCGGATTTAGCTTCTTGATGCTATATAGCTGGCGGCTAGCTGTGATGTTGTATAAACGGCATAAACGTAAATTGGGTGTTGGTGCGAGAAAGGTCGCTATCGTTGGCGCTACAGAAAGCGGAGCATATTTATATCAAGAGATCATTAAACATGCCGAGTTAGGCTATGATTTTGTAGGTTTTTATGATGACCGTAGTCCTGACCGAGTGTTTACGCAATTACATAAAAGTGTAGCTGATGAGATTGATACCGCAGTCAACAAGGCGCGTCACGGTGAAATTGAAGTGCTATTTATTGCTCTGCCAATGAAAGCAGAAAAGCGGATTGCAGATATTTTGCTGCAATTAGGTGATACCACCGTTGATGTGCACTTTATTCCTGATTTTTTATTATCTAATTTAATTCATGCGCGTATCGAGCATATTGGTGCCGTTGATACTTTAAGTGTATTTGAATCCCCTTATTTAGGCGCTAAAGAATGGATAAAACGTACTGAAGATATTGTTCTTAGTATTGTTATTCTGGCGTTAATTTCCCCTTTATTACTTGCTATTTTTATTGGTGTAAAACTTACCTCTAAAGGTCCCGCAATCTTTATGCAGGATAGATATGGGCTTGCTGGGCAAAAAATAAAAGTCTGGAAATTTCGTTCTATGAAGGTGATGGAAAATAGCCAAGTTGTCACTCAAGCTAAAAAGCATGATAGCCGAATAACCCCATTTGGTAGTTTTTTGCGTCGTACAAGTTTAGATGAACTACCGCAATTTTTTAATGTGTTGTGGGGGGATATGTCGATTGTTGGGCCTAGGCCGCATGCAGTTTCTCACAACGAGGAATACCGTAAAAAAGTTGAGTTTTATATGTTGCGTCATAAAGCTAAACCGGGGATCACTGGGTGGGCGCAAATTAATGGTTGGCGAGGTGAAACAGATACGCTAGAGAAAATGAGTAAGCGTGTTGAGCATGATCTGCAATATATAAAGCATTGGTCATTATGGTTTGATATAAAAATTATTTTTTTAACTATATTCAAAGGGTTTGTGAATAAAAATGCTTATTAAAATGGACTTGAACAGAGTTATTCTGCTCTCATCTACGTTATTACTTAGTACGACTGCGAGTGCTAATTTTGAACCTGGAAGTTACATTACCGATGGAGGTATTGAATTAAAGCCATCGCTTAGTATAGGACTTGGTTATGATGATAACCTCTATTATCAACCGGAAAACGAGCAAAACAGCGAGTTTTTGAGAGTCACTCCAAAGTTGCAAACCCTTTTGGATGACGGTGTCAATCAATACACCTTAGATTTAGGCCTTGAGAGTGGTTACTACCGACTAGACTCCGCTGATAATTTTTTGGATTATAACGTTAAGCTTTCATCCCACAATGAGTTTTCTAGCAAGCAACGGCTTGATCTATCCGTTGCTCTTGATGGTAAAACAGAGCCACGTGGTACCGGGTTGAGTGAAGGTACTGGAGCTTTAATTTCCGAGCCAGTTGAATACATTGATTCTACTTTGTCAGGTACATATGAGTATGGAGCCACAAGCTCTGCTGCGCGCGTTGCTTTAGGTGCTCGTTTTTATGATAAGCGTTATAAAAACTTTCGTGCGATTTCACAGTTCCGAGACTTAGAAAAAACCCGCTTTAGCGTAACAGGATTTTATAATACTCAAGCTGGAACGGACGTGTTTATTGAATTAAATTCAGAAAATATCGAGTACGATCAATTGAGAACAGGTACAACTGATCGAGATTCATCAGATTACCGTGCCATGTTAGGTATGCAATGGCAAGCATCAGCTTTAACCTCAGGCAAGATAAAGCTTGGTTATCAGAAGAAAGATTTTGATTCGTCGTTACGAGAGAACTTTACGGGTCTAAGTTGGCTGGCTGGCGTTACATGGAAGCCATTGAGTTACACGAAAATTGAGTTGGTAACATCCCAAGCAGCTGAAGATCCGTTGGTTGAAGGTGATTACGTGCAAGCCACACTTTATGGCGTTAAGTGGTCGCATGAATGGCAAGAGCGACTGCGCACTCATCTGTCTTTTAACCACGTACAAGATAAATACATTGGTGTGACTCGTCATGAGCAGACCAATACTATCCATGCATCACTCGATTATAAAAGTTCGATGGGTGTCTTTAGCCTTTATTATGAACATAATGATAAAAACTCGTCTCGCCCTATTTATGAATACGATAAAGGGGTTGTCGGTATAACACTAACGTTAGGTTTACAGAGGTGATAATGCGCAGCCGTTATTTTGTGTTAGCACTAATACTAATGTTATTTAGTGACATAGTGATCGCAAGTGATGCTGAGCGCTATGAACTAGGAGTTGGCGATAAGGTTAATATTCGCGTCTTTGGACAGCCAGATTTAGAAGTTGAAGCATTATTAGGTAATAGTGGCTTAGTTAATTACCCCTTTTTGGGAGAGGTTAAACTGGTTGGTTTAACTGTTAAGCAAGTAGAAAACTTAATCAGTGTAGGTTTGAAAAATGGTTATTTAGTAGCGCCTAATGTTTACGCTCAGGTCATTGAATATCGTCCATTTTATATTCATGGCGAAGTAAAAAAACCCGGTGCATACCCTTATCAACCAGGCATGACCGTCAGTCAAGCTGTGGCACTTGCTGGGGGAATGACCGAACGAGCTTCTGAGAGTAAAATTTACTTGTCACAAGAAAAGTCTAAAAGCCAGGAAGCTTTAGCTGGTTTAAATACCGATGTAAATGCTGGTGATACCATTAAAATTGATCAGCGTTTATTTTAGGATTATAAGTATATGGAACATATGAGAAAAAGCAGTGAGGCAGCAGGGTCACAAGATCATATTATTGATTTTGGAGCATATCTGCGTGTTATTAAACAAAAAAAATGGTCTATTTTTGGATTTGCCTTAATTGTTTCCATTGCTGTCAGTATGATTGCAATGACTTTGACCCCAAAATACCTTGCTACAGCAACGCTGTTAATTGAATCTTCACAGACCAAAGCAATTGGTATCGAGGAAGTGTATGGCTTAGACTCCTCACGGAAAGAGTATTACCTAACTCAATTTGAAGTGCTTAAATCTAATAGCATTGCGCGTGAGGTTATTGAAAAACTTAATTTAGCAGAGCATCCTGATTTTATTTCCAAACCTTCACTAAGCGCCGAATTTAAAAATTACCTGAAAGGGTTACTGCCATTTTTACCTCAAAAAGAACCTGATTCAAGTGCTACAGATGTACAGCAACAAAAGAAAATGCTGGGGTTGGTAGCGGCTTTTCAATCACGCTTGACAGTTAATCCGATCCGTAAAACTCAGCTTGTCCATATTACGTTCGAATCGAGTGATCCTGAGCTTGCTGCCTTAGTAGCAAACACTGTTGGCGAAGTGTATATCGACAGTAATATGCGTGCAAAAATGGGAATTACTAAAAAGGCATCTGATTGGTTAAATGTGAGGTTATCAGAGTTACGTATTCAGCTTGATGACTCTGAAGCGCGTTTACAAGAATACCGTGAATCACAAGAGTTGATCGATATTGAAGGGGTTTCTGGTCTTATCAATCAAGAGCTTGAACAAACCTCACAACAGTTAGTCGTGGCCCGCAACGAGAAAAACAATCTAAATAGTATTAACCGAGTGATTGCTGAATATGGAAAAGAAAACATTGAGCGTTTAGGTAGTATGCCTGAAATTACATCTCATCGTGTTATTCAAGATGTAAAACGAGAGATGGTTTTTGCACAGCGTAAGGTGAGTGAACTTGGGGAAGTATACGGGCCGAAGCACCCAAAAATCATTTCAGCTAAAGCAGAGTTGGCAACGGTTACCAAAAACTTGCACGAGCAGATAATGGGACTGGTTGCGGGGATTGAAAAAGAATTGAATCGCTCTATTCGTACAGTTAAAGCACTTGAACAAGATGTCGCAGATGTAAGAGCGCGTTATCAAGATATTTCTCGTAAAGAAACGGACTATAACCAGCTGAAAAGAGAGGTGGATACTAACCGAACTATCTTTAATAGTTTTTTATCTCGCTCGAAAGAAACTGAAGTAACAAGTGATTTTAGCTCGGCCGCAGCACGCTTCACTGATCGTGCTTTTGCTCCACTTAACCCAAGTAAACCAAATAAAAAAGTGATTGTACTACTTACATTTGTAGCAAGTCTTGGTTTTGCAATGATAATGGCATTAATTTTCGACTCTTTAAACGATACGATAAAGAGTAAAGCTGATATCGAAAATCGCTTAATGCATCGTATGCTAGGATTACTGCCTTTGGTGCGCTTACCTAAAAAAGCAAATTTACCTATCCATGCCTACCTACAGGATGGTTATAAAAACTTTGCAGAGGCAGTGCGAACATTTCGTACCGGTTTGATATTGACACAAATGGAGCGTAACCATCATGTTATAGCGGTTACTTCGACAGTGCCAGGTGAGGGGAAAACGACCACCTCAGCTAACCTTGCAATGTCGCTTGGTCAGCTGGGCAAGGTATTATTGATTGATGCTGATTTAAGAAAACCAAGCATTTGCAGACGTTTTGATATCCCAGCTTATCATCCGGGTTTATCAAACTTAATCATAGGCACTGAAAAACTTGATGAGTGTATTTTTATGGATAAAGAAGCAAGCTTTATGATAATGCCCAGTGGACCAGTGCCAAGTAATCCACTGGAACTGCTGGCATCAGAGCGGTTTACTAAGCTAATTAATTCATTAAAAAACCAGTTTGATTACATTGTTATAGATACGCCGCCAACACAAGCTGTGAGTGATCCATTAGTGATTGCACAACTGGCAGATGCCGTTGTTTATGTTGTTAAATCAGACAGTACACGGATCAAAGCAATTAAAGGTGGTTTAGACCGGTTATTTGAAGTTAAAGCGAATATTGCCGGCGTAGTACTAAATCAAGTTGATGTGACTAAAGATCATGATGGTAGTTATCAAGGCTATTATGATTATTACGATTACGGGCACAATACTGTGTCGGATCCGAAAAAAGTGGCATGATAGATATTCACAGTCATATTCTCCCTGAAATTGATGATGGTGCTAAGGATATATCCGAATCTTTAGCATTATTACGATTAGCGCAAGAAGATGGAATTACACATCTTGTAGCAACGCCACATATGCATTTTGGCCGTTTTGATAATAGTGCTGAGCTGATTAAACAACAGTTTGATATTTTTCGCAGCATTGTTGCGAAAGCGGATATAAATATAAAGTTGGCCGTCGCAGCTGAAGTGCGACTCGATTTGGAAATTATGCCACTCGTCAAACAACAAAAGCTACCATTTATAGGACAGATAAATGGCGTTAATTATGTGTTGTTAGAGTTACCCCATTCGCACATGCCAGTTGGTTTTGAAAATTTTATTCGCTGGTTAGTAAAGCAAAATATAGTACCTGTAATTCCACACCCAGAGCGCAATCGTGATATTCAAAAAAATGTGGCTTACTTAACACAGTTAAAGAAATTAGGTTGCGAATTACAACTGACAGCAGCGAGCGTTATAGGTCATTTTGGTGTTCAAGCACAACAACTGAGTGAATATATTCTAGCGCATCGCTTAGCTGATTATGTAGCGTCTGATATGCATAGTGTTAAACGCCGGCCACCAATGCTGACGTTAGCCCACGAGCGTATTTGTCGTTTCAGTGATTTAGCATACGCCCATGAGCTTTTTTATAGTAATCCTAAGCGCTTAACGCAATCACTGTTTAGTCAGTATGATAAACAAGCGTAGTGCGGTTTACTTATTACAGTGCGTAGCTTTAATTTTGGGGGCTGTGACTGTTGCTTATTGGAGCTTACAAAAAGCAACGGCTAATGCTTGGTACTTTTCTTCATTATATAGCCTGCAAAACTGGCAGCAGAATCCCGCGGCATTTAAAGAAAGTGATTACCAGTCAATGCTATTGTCTATTGGTCGTGCTGTAGAGCAAGACCCAACGCAGCCACATTACTTACATATCAAAGCGAATATAATTACCCTAGGTATTAGCCAGCATTGGTTACCTAAATCTGAGTTGGTAACAGCTAGAGAGCTATTGCTTGATTCTATTAACAACCGTAAAGCGTGGCCTAAAAGTTGGATTGAACTTGCGCGGGTTCAAGCATATTTAGAAGGTGTGGATGAGCAAGTAATCAACTATATTTCTCGTGCTGAGGAGGTTGGCCCCTATGATTTTGATGTACACAAAGCAGTGGTAGAAATCATGCTTCAGCACTGGTCAAATTTACAACCGCAATATAAAGCGTATTTTTTTAAGCATTTGCTTCTAGCACTACGCCATGGTTATAAATTTGTAGAGATACTAAAAATTGCAAAACAGTCTCAGCAATTACCACTGGTGTGTTTAATCCTTGATAAGGATAGTCGGTTTGAGGAAATTAAGCGGTCATGGATGAACAACAGCTATTGTGCTAAATAAGCACAATAGCTAAGTTAAGTTACTTGCGTTGTAAAAACACCCCAGATTCTATGTGATGGGTGTAAGGGAATTGGTCAAAAATTGCGAAGCGCTTAACTTCATGAGTACGGGTTAAATGCTCTAAGTCTCGCTCGAGAGTATCTGGGTTACATGAAATATAAATAATGCTTTCATAGTTAGCGACTAAATCACAAGTGAGTGTATCCATGCCAGCCCGTGGCGGGTCAACTAGAATGGTTTGGCAGTCGTAGCTTGTTAAATCAATACCCTCTAAGCGTGAAAACGTGCGCTCGCCATTCATCGCTTGAGTGAACTCCTCACTAGACATGCGAATAATATCTAAGTTAGTCACCTTGTTTTTGGCAATATTATACTGTGCAGAGTGCACTGATGACTTTGAGATCTCTGTAGCTAACACACGATTAAACGAGCCTGCCAATGCAATCGAAAAATTACCATTGCCACAATACAGCTCAAGCAAATCATTTTTTAATGGCTTACATAAATCCTGGGCCCACTCTAGCATCTTAATATTTACTTTGGCATTAGGCTGGGTGAAGCTATTTTCTACTTGTTGATAAATAAGCTCTTGGCCATTAACGGTTAGACGTTCGGTAACATAGTCATCACCCAACACTTCTTTTTGTTTGCGGGCACGACCAATAAAATCAATTTTAAAGCGTTCACTCAGCGCCACTTTTAACGCTTTAATGGCTGTTAGCCATTCATCATCTAATGGTTTGTGGTAAAGCAAGCTTACAAGAATTTCACCACTGAGACTTGATAAGTAATCTATTTGAAATAACTTGCGGCGTAATATCTCACAACCCTTTAAATTTTCGATCATCGCTTGCATAACTTCGCCAATCAGCGGTGCTGCTGGATCGAAGGTATCTACACGAATTTTTTCTTTGGTAGCTTGGTCAAACATAATATGGAATAAATCATCCCCATCATGCCACACTCTAAACTCAGCGCGTTGACGGTAGTGAATAGGCTCTGAGCCAAATACTTCTAATTGCTCAACCCCAAATCGTTGGAATTGCGCAATAATACGCTGCTCTTTTTCGCTTAATTGCGCATCGTATATTGATGTATCGATCTTAATAACTGCCATTATGCCCACTACCTTCTATCTTTAAGCTATTTATCGGCGCTATTGTAGGGGGCAGGGAGTATTTGTCTAGTTTTGCGTAATGAAAGGTGCTGTTTTTTTGTACATTTCGCTTCAGTTATTTATTTTTAGGCCGATACTAAAGAATGCAACTATAGGAGTCGGATCATGAAAATTGGTAACTTTGGCTTTGTTCCAAATAACAATGTTAATAAATACAGTAACAAAGGTGCATTACAGCAACCTACAATACAGTCTCCCCAAGATAGTTACCAGCAACGTGGTAGGGAGTTAGCCGCAAAAGTATTAGGTGATAAAATGGCACAAGCTTTGGGTTTACCTATTGCTGAAGAGAAAAAGGACAAGCCGCTATTTGATTTTGACGAAATCGTCAAAAATGTACTGGAGTTTGTAACTGGTGCAGTAAAAAAAGCTCAAGCTAATGGTGCCGATGATGAAAAACTCAAAGGCATGTTAGGCGATGCTCGTAAAGGTGTGCAAATAGGTATCGATGATGCTTATGAAGAGCTCAAAGGCACTGGGGTTTTAAATGACGAAATAGAAGAAGGCATCGAAAAATCAAAAGCAGGTATTTTTAGTGGCCTTGATGAATTTGAAGAAAACTTATTTAACCCAAAACCTGAGTCTGTGAGTGTGAGCCAAGCACAGTATCTAAGTTTAAGTAATAACGCAGAATATAACTTTACCACTGCAGAGGGTGATGAAGTGACGATTAGCTTTGCCGATGCCTTTAAACAGCAATCTGCTAGTAGCTATCAACGTAATGGCCAAAATGAAGGTTATGCCAGTGAATCATCACAATCGCGCCAGTTATCATTTAGTATGTCGGTCAATGGTGATTTGAACGAGGATGAACAGCAGGCTATTAATGAGCTAATGGAAGACTTACAAGGTGTGAGCCAAACCTTCTTCTCAGGGTCATTTGAACAGGCGTTTGAGCAAGCACAAGAGCTAAATCTTGGTAATGAACAGCTGGTGGCATTTTCAATGGACTTAAGGCAAACCAAAACCTTCGCCGCTATAAAAGGTTATGAAGAGAATAAACCTGCGCCAGAGAAAAAAGTTGCCGAACAGATTGCGCCATTTAACGATGACTTGAAGGAAGCATTCAATAAAGCGGGTGATCTAGGTTTACAAAATGAGCTTGCAGGTATCTTACAATGGCTGAATCAAGATAAAGAAGAGATTGGCAAGTTGGTTGAATATACTAAATCGATGTTTGAGCAAATGAATAAGCTACGCTCAGCCGCGTCAGAAAGCGAAGCGTAAACTTTATTTCTGTTTAACTGCATGGCAAACTGCTTCGCTTAAAGTAATACGAGGCGAGTAGTTTGTCTGCACATATTTTAGTTTTTGACTCAGGCCTTGGTGGCACCACAGTACTTGAGCATATTCAACGCGCGCTCCCAGAAGCGCAATTTAGTTATTTTATGGATAATGCCTACTTACCCTATGGTAAGCAAAGTCAACAAACCATCATTAACCGTCTTAGTGCTTTGCTTGAGTTTATCGCAGTTAATCAATTAGCGGTTGATATCATAGTGATCGCCTGTAATACCGCTTCAACAGCAGCTCTGTCAGCAGTTAGGAAATTAACCGATATTCCCATTGTTGGTGTTGTACCAGCAATAAAGCCTGCCACCTTAGTAACGCAAACAAAGCATATTGCATTACTCGCAACCCCAGCAACGATACAAAGTAGCTATACAAAGCAACTAATAAACGAATACGCAGCAGGTGTTACGGTGCACCTCTATGCAAGTGTGGAACTGGTCAGCATTGCTGAGCAAACAGTTATAAATAAACAGCTAGACCAAAAAAGATTAGCAGCAGAACTTAATGAGCTCGCTATTCATCCAAGTGTTGATGTGCTGGTATTGGGATGCACACACTTTCCCATTCTAGCGGATGGTATAAATAGCTATTTTAACAAAACGGTAGTTTTGTTGGACTCAGGTGCTGCGATAGCAAACAGAGTAGTGACATTATTAGCCGGGCAAAAAGTCAGTTTTACAGGCAAAAAAAAGCCGCTGCACTATTATGCAACGGCTTCTATTTGTATCGATAAGCAACCGGTGGAGCTAGTTACGCTGATTGATCTGACTCAGAACGAAAAGAGTTAGATTCATCATCTTGTTTTTGTTTTGCTTCACGAACCTTCAACGTACGTTGTTGGAACTCGCTATCGTTTAGTTTAGCAATCGCGTTATCTGCATCTAGTTCTGCCATTTCAACAAAACCAAAGCCACGACGTTTGCCAGTATTTTTATCCTTTAATAAACGAACATTAAATACTTTGCCTTGTTCTTCAAATAAAGTGCGTACTACACCTTCATTTGCACGATAAGGAAGATTGCCAACATAAAGTGTTTTTGTTTTTACTTCGGCTTCTTCTACATCGCCAGATGACATTGCAGCAACAACCACACCACCAATTAATAAACCAGCAGCAAATAATAGTGCAGGACTTAATTGTAGGCTTGAAAGTGCAAAGTTAACTATAACGAAACCAATAACAGCAAGGATAACTGAAGAGATAAGAGATTTTTGATCGGGTAATTTCATTTTGATCTACCAATAAACAGGAAATAAACATTAATTTAACATTGTGAACTTGCTATCTTAACGCGATAAATGAACATAGCAATGTTATTTGTGTGAAATTATTTAATTTACAGCAAAAAAAGTGAGTAAAAAGGGTGTTTAATGTGTTTTTTAGGTGGTTTTGCATGCTTTTTGAGCGAACGATTAAAAGATCGAAAAAAAGTGTTGATCTGTTTTTGGAACTCCCTATAATGCGACCCCACTGAGACGGCAGGCGCGACGCATAGCGGGGCACGAGCTACTTAGTAAGTCGAGTAAAACTTAAGTTTAGATTTTTTAGAAAGTTTAAAATTAAGTGTTGACAAAAAAATAGGAAAGCGTAATATGCGCAGCCCTAGCGA
>NZ_JBALXK010000002.1:0-320109 GCF_036960685.1 Pseudoalteromonas sp.
CCCTGTCGCTGTACGCGCAGCTAAGCAATTAATTAACGATGTGGCAGGTCATGATATTAATGGTCAAATCATTAATTTAACCGCCGAGCGAATTGCAGAAATTCGCGTATCTGAAGAAGGCCAAGAAGGCTTAACTGCCTTTTTTGAAAAGCGCCCACCAAATTGGCAGAAATAGGGATCACCATGAGCACACAATCATTACAAAAAATTCTTATTGCTAACCGTGGTGAAATTGCCTGTCGGGTAATGCGCACTGCCAAGCAAATGGGTTTAACAACTGTCGCTGTCTACTCAGACGCCGATAAGCACGCACAACACGTAAAGTTAGCTGACGAAGCCTACCATATTGGCGCAGCACCGAGTAAAGACTCCTACTTAGTCGCAGATAAAATTCTTAACGTGGCGCTGTATGCCGGTGTTGATTGTATTCACCCAGGCTATGGTTTTTTATCTGAAAACAGTGAATTTGCCAAAGCGTGTGAACAAAACAACATTGCTTTTATTGGTCCACCAGCGACAAGTATTGAAGCCATGGGCTCTAAGACCCGTGCCAAAGAGATCATGGCAGCAGCCAATGTGCCTTTAGTACCGGGTTACTATGGTGACAAACAAGATCCTGCTTTTTTACAAGCTGAAGCAGAAAAAATTGGTTACCCAGTGCTTATCAAAGCGGCCTTTGGCGGTGGCGGTAAAGGCATGCGTATTGTAGAACATGCGAAAGACTTTATTAGTGCACTACAAGGCGCTCAGCGTGAAGCCATAGCAGGGTTTGGCAATGACTTAGTGCTGCTTGAGCGCTACGTAAATAAACCTCGTCACGTTGAAGTACAAGTATTTGCTGATAACCATGGTAATTGCGTTTATTTAGGCGACCGTGACTGTTCGTTGCAGCGCCGTCATCAAAAAGTAATTGAAGAAGCACCAGCTCCAGGCTTGAGCGATGCATTACGCCAAGAAATGGGTGAAGCTGCTGTACGTTGTGCCCTTGCAATCAACTATCGCGGTGCTGGTACCGTTGAGTTTTTATTATGTGGCGATGAGTTCTTCTTTATGGAAATGAACACGCGTTTACAGGTAGAGCATCCAGTAACTGAAATGGTCACCGGCGTTGACTTAGTTAATTGGCAAATAAATATTGCTGCAGGTCAGCCATTGCCTCTTAAGCAAAGTGATATTCAATTACATGGCCATAGTTTTGAAGCCCGTATTTACGCCGAAGATCCAAGTAATGACTTTATCCCTTGCTCTGGCACGATTAATGGCTTGTATATACCAGCTCAATCAGAGTATGTACGTATTGATACCGGTGTAATGCAAGGGGATGAAATTAGCCCGTTTTACGATCCCATGATCGCAAAACTTATTGTTCACGATGAAAACCGTGAACAAGCCTTAGCCCGTTTAAGTACTGCACTTGAGAAATTTCATTTAGCGGGCTTTAGCTGTAACGTGAGCTTTTTACATACACTTGCTAATCACCCTACCTTTAAACTAGGAGCGCCTGATACCCACTTTATCGAAGAGCAAGGTGATGCCTTAATCAAAGTTGATCAAAAGCACCGTGATATTAGCCAAGTTATTGCTGCTTTTAGCTATGTAACCTCACTAAATCAGCAGGATAAATGCTCTGCATGGGATAATTTAGCCGGTTTTAAACTAAATAGTGCAACCACCATCACAGTCCCTTTTGCAGAGCAGCATCTACTTGCTACAGCAACTGCCGAAGGGTTTATTATTCACGTTGATGAAGTTGACTATACAACCTCTGGCGACATTGAAAATAAACTTTGTAGTGTATTTATAAATGGTGAGAAACACACATCCCACGTAGATACGTGTGATAACACCATTACAGTGATGTATAAAGCGCTACAAAGCCGTTATGAGATTGTTGATAAGCACTATGTCAGCGAACACGAAAGTGATGCACTGCCACTTGCAGCCCCGCTCAATGGTACTGTTGTTAAGCATTTAGTGGATGTAGGTAGTCAAATTACTAAAGGTGATGCCGTGGTGATCATCGAAGCGATGAAAATGGAATATACACTCACCGCCCCACATGATGGCGTACTGCAAAGTTATTGTTTTGCTGAAGGTGAACTGGTAAGTCATGGCGCACTGCTTGCGATAGTCACTGATGAGAGCAAAGCTGATGAGTAATGCAATGACAAACCAATTCCCAAGTCATGTACGGATTGTTGAAGTGGGTGCCCGTGATGGCTTACAAAACGAAAGCGCAGTGAGCACTCAAAGCAAGATTGCGCTTATTAATGCACTTGCCGCTGCCGGTATCAAAGATATTGAAGCAGGTGCCTTTGTCTCGCCCAAATGGGTGCCACAAATGGCCGATTCAAATGAAGTAATTAGCGCACTTGAGTTGCCTGATTGCAATCTAACCGCCCTCACCCCCAATTTAAAAGGGGCAGAAGCAGCACATGCGGTGGGTATTAAAGAATTTGCTATTTTCACCGCAGCCAGCGAATCGTTTTGCCAAAAAAATATCAACTGCTCAATTGAAGAAAGTATTGCCCGTTTTACTGACGTAATGGCATTTGCTAAAGCACATAACATTCGTGTTCGTGGTTATGTAAGCTGCGTTTTAGGTTGCCCTTACGAAGGTGATATTGACCCTCAGGCAGTGCTGGCGGTAACAGAAAAGTTATTAGCACTTGGCTGTTATGAAATTAGCCTTGGCGACACAATTGGTGTGGGCACTGCAAAAAAAGTCGATCAGCTACTAGACTTACTGCTTACTCATATTGATAAGTCATTGTTAGCGGTTCACTTTCACGACACTTATGGGCAAGCGCTCACAAATATTTACACAGCCCTAAAACGAGGTATAGCAACGGTTGACAGTGCAGTTGCAGGCCTTGGCGGTTGCCCTTATGCCAAGGGTGCGTCAGGAAATGTTGCCACTGAAGATGTGGTTTACTTACTACAAGGGCTTGGCATTAAGCATGGAATTGATTTAGAAAGACTGGCTAAGGCTGGTTGGGCTATTTGTAGTGCATTAAACAAACAACCCGTAAGCAAGGTTTCCCTTGCCCTTAAAAATCAAGCTGCTGAGCAATAACAGCAGTTATACACATAATTATAAGGAGTGGGCCCATGGCCGGTTTCGATAAAGTAGTTTCAAGTTATGAAGCTGCAATGGAAGGTTTAAAAGATGGCGATACCATTATCGCTGGTGGCTTTGGTTTATGCGGTATCCCGGAGGGGTTAATTAGCGAGATCAAACGTAAACAAACCAAAGATCTCACTGTGGTATCAAATAACTGTGGTGTTGATGACTTTGGTTTAGGGATTTTATTACACGACAAACAAATTAAAAAAATCATTGCCTCGTATGTCGGTGAAAACGCTCTCTTTGAACAACAATTATTAAGTGGTGAAATTGACGTGGTGCTAACCCCACAAGGTACCTTAGCTGAAAAAATGCGCGCTGGCGGTGCTGGCATTCCTGCGTTTTATACTGCGACAGGTTACGGCACACCGGTTGCTGAGGGTAAAGAAGTTAAAGAGTTTGATGGCCGCCCGTATATTCTAGAAGAATCAATCACTGGCGAGTTTGCTATTGTAAAAGCGTGGAAAGCCGACCGTTACGGTAATTTAGTGTTTCGACACACGGCGATGAACTTCAACCCAATGGCTGCAACTGCGGGTAAAATTACCGTTGCTGAAGTTGAAGAAATTGTTGAACCAGGCGAACTTGAGCCAAGCCAAATTCATACCCCAGGTATTTTTGTTAATCGCGTTATCAAAGGCAGCTTTGAAAAACGCATTGAACGCGTCACCACCAGCGATTAGGAGCAACATCATGGCATTATCACGTGAACAAGTCGCAATGCGTGTTGCGCAAGAATTACAAGACGGTTACTACGTAAATTTGGGGATTGGTATTCCTACCCTCGTTGCTAACTATGTACCTGATGGTATTGAAGTAATGTTACAGTCTGAAAATGGCTTATTAGGCATGGGGCCATACCCTACTAAAGCTGAGCTTGACGCCGATATGATCAACGCGGGTAAAGAAACCGTGACAGCAGCCACTGGTGCAGCCATATTTAATAGTGCAGATAGTTTTGCAATGATCCGCGGTGGTCATGTAGACTTAACAGTCTTAGGTGCATTTGAAGTTGACCAGAACGGCAACATCGCATCGTGGATGATCCCAAAAAAGCTGATCAAAGGCATGGGCGGCGCGATGGACCTTGTCGCTGGCGCTAAGAATATAATTGTTACTATGACTCACGCTAGTAAGCATGGTGACTCAAAATTACTTGAAAGTTGCTCTTTACCGTTAACTGGTGTTAACTGTGTAAAGAAAATAGTAACGGATTTAGCCGTGTTAGAAGTTAAAGACGGCGCATTTCATCTGCTAGAGCGCGCACCTGGCGTATCAGTGGACGAAATCATAAGTAAAACGGCAGGAAAATTGCTTGTTAATGGTGATGTTCCAGAGATGGTGTTTTAACTTTACCACTCATTCACCTTGTACCGACCTCATTCCCAGTGCCAATGGCGCTGAGTTACCCAAAATCCCTCGCAAGAGGGATTTTTTTTCGCCATTTAACTGCACCAAATTACAGCAAAACATTTTTTTGTGCCCCATAACTGTGATTTGTACTACAATTGGATAACTCAGCTAGTTGTTGTAGACAAAAAGTCAAAGCAACGATTAACCTGATAACTAATATCACACAAATTAAATAACCCTAAATTGGTTATTTTTTAATTATAAATGCAGAAAATAGCTATGTTGCAAACTAATTTTGCTAATGTCTCGCAAGTTGGGATAGTTATTGCTTTACTAACGTTATTGAGAATTACTAACATCGATTATGCAAACACCTATTAGAGGATTACGTTCTTTTTGTTTTGCGGCAAGAACGTTAAGCTTTAAAGAAGCCGCTAACTTACTTTACCTTACGCCTTCGGCTGTTAGTCACCAAATCAAGCAGCTAGAAGAGCAGTTAGGTATTGAGCTATTCGAACGCCAAACTCGCTCTATCAATTTAACTGCCGCGGGTAAAAACTTTTATGATTCTGTGTCACCGCTGATCAAAGCGCTTGAAAAAACCATCACTGAATTTAGTCAGTTGCAAGAGAATGTCACTATCAGTATTACTTTACCTGAGTTTTTTGCCAGTGAACTATTGATGCCAAAACTCAGTGAGTGGACCACCGAGCACCCGAAAACCAATTTACAACTTAATACCATGAAAACCCGTAAAGAATTGGCCATTAACAGTGATTTATCGATTGTGTTATCGTCGTCAAAACCACTTGAAGGCGTGGTTCACGAGCTGTTCTCTTTACAATACTCTCCAGCGTGTAATAAAGAAAACTGGCAGCAATGGCATGAAAATCCCCATGAAGCGTTACAACAAGTACCGCTGATTTTACATAAAGCCCGTCCTTGGGCATGGCACCAATGGGCTGAACATGTAGGCCTTGATGACTTTTCACCTAAACAAATCATCCAAATTGATAGCATGTTTGGTGTCGCCCGAGCAGCCCAACAGGGCATGGGAATAGCCCTAATTCCGCTACCAATTAGTCAAACTTGGTTTGATGAAAGCTGGCTATTTAACTTCACCGAAGAACCATTAGTGACTAAAGACAAATATTACTTAGTGCAACATGAGCCGAGCGAAACCAACGCCTCACTTGAACTATTTATAAAGTGGTTACTCGATACCTTTAAACACCTCAAATAAAGCCTATCGCTAGGCTTTTCTTTTAACTAATTTATTCCTCCATCCCTTTAATCTTGAAACGTTTCTTCAATATTGCTATTTCATGACTAGAACGTGATAAAAACTGATTAAATTGCAAAATAATTTCAGGGTGCTTAATACTCGACAAATAAAAGTTTTGTGCATCAACCTTTAGGTGGTTTTGAAAATAAATTGTTGCATCAGCAAACTCTTTACTTAATTGATACTGTAAAACATCATGTGATATATAAATACAATCGACTCTTTTTAAAATTAATAAGCTGATTAACTCACTCGTATCGGCTGTTTCAACTACTTCAATTTCCTTTTTATCAAAATAAGATTTATAGCTTTGTGATGTGAAGCCTCTTACTTTTGCAAAACTCAAACATTCTGACAATTCAATGCTTTTTTTCAGGCTCGCAATGCCCGTCACGGTTGTTAAAATTTTATTAGAGTAAGTCACCGGTTTTATTTCAGCGTATTTTTTCTTATAAGCTTGATGCCACTGAGGATTATCGGGGTATTTGAAATCAATATAATCTTGAACGATAAAATCTTTGTAAAGTCTGTTTATTGGTAATGAATAAAAATCAAATTTATAACCATAATTATGAGCAAACAATTTTAATAATTGCTCACTAAATCCGTAATAATTACTGCCTTGCTGGTCACTGCCATCATAGTATGGTAGATATTCTATGTTTTCGACACCAATCATTAAAGGCGTAGCCGTTCTAGCTACCACTACTTTGGACTGTAAAGTTATTACAAAAAGCAATAACCACTTTAATTTAATCTTATTCACTACCAAATCTTTTTATCCTTTGTTGTATAAACTTAGAACATAACAACACAATTAACTAGCTCTCTAGCTATATTTAGTCATTACGAGCAACAAAGTCTAACACCGTCGCATTAATACAATAACGGTCTTCCCCCTTTGGACCTTCACCTGGGAATAAATGTCCTAAATGAATACCGGTAGACTTAGACTTAATTTCGATACGCTGCATACCATAACTATTATCTTCATGCATGGTCACACTATTACCTATTGGGTGAGTAAATGACAGCCAACCAGTGCCCGATTTAAAGCGATCACGAGTATCAAATAACGCCACACCACTGAGCTTATCTATAAAAATACCATCGGGCGTATTTTTGAATATATCGTATTGCTTACAAAATGGGCTATCTGTTCTGGCATTAAATGCCACCGAGTAAGCCTCAGTATCACCTAACTTAAAAGCGCCTAGTGCTTTATAAAATTCAGCTGCTGAAACATAGCCTTGACGGCCATACACCTCTTTGCCATCTTCTAAAAACAAGATGGTTGGCGTTGCCCACGTTGGCGTTTTAATCGTTAAACCGTCAAGTTGATCGGCCTTACGATAAGTTAACGCAATACTGCCTTTGTACTCGTTACTAACCTCTTTTTTAAACTTTTCACAGTACGGGCAGTAATCACGTGAATCAATCACAACGATCTGTTTCCCTGCTAGTAATGCCGTATTGTCGATTGCATCTTCGGTAACTTTTTCAAATACCACGCCAGTTGAATGATCAGGGCAATAACCATTTGGATTTTTGACTAAATAGTCTTGATGGTATTCCTCTGCTGGAAAAAACTCAGTCAGCGGTTTAACGATAGTTTGAATTTCTCCAAACCCAGCTGCGGTTAGTTTACTTTGATATTGCGCTCGTAATTTTTCAACCACTTCTGCTTGCTCTGTAGTGGTGGTTAAAATAATTGAACGATATTGAGTGCCGATATCATTACCTTGGCGATTCTTTTGGGTTGGATCATGACTTTCAAAATAATTTTTCAATAATGTTGCGGCGCTGATAATATTGCTGTTGAAAGTGACTTGAACGACTTCAGCGTAATTGTTCTCATCGAAGCGGCGTGATTGTTTAGTTATATTGCGGTAAGTTGCTTTGAACCCTTTACCATCTGCATAACCAGATTCTGCATCAATCACACCATTTAATGCTTCATAACGTTTTTCAGCGCCCCAAAAGCAACCTGAGCCTAATACAATCGTTTCTAAATGCATAGTTGCTTGCACATCAGTACCTTTATCACTTTCAAGCGACAGCGCATAACTTGCCGCGCTGAACAAAACGCTACAAGTGGCTAATTTAAGCCAATTATTTGATGTCATCATTGTCCTACCTCACTCTATTAATTGCTTCATTTTAGTAGACCTTAGCGCTGATACTATTATTTCATCGGTTAGCATTATTTTATCGCTCAATATCGCAGCTTTACCGAATTCGACTTAACCTGCGAACCCAAATAAGGTAAAAAGGCTTTTATTTAATATAGGTTAAACAATGAAGACGCTTTTCAATCTATCGGCACTGGCACTTGCTGTAACAATGAGTACGAACACGCAGGCCGCAGAGTTTAGTTTTACTAACAAAATTGATGACAATGCCCATGCATTAGTGCTGTTTTATGCTCAAGATGGCAATAATAAGCAGTTCAAATCTGTTAATAAAACACTAAACAACCAATTACAGCGTGCAATTGAAAGTAATGATTTTAGTGGCAAATACGCCAGTGTTGTTGAAGTATTAGCCCCTCACAACAGTGACTATAACCGTGTGCTTATCGTGGGCACTGGCGAGCAAGAAAAACTTGATAAAGCGTTAATGGCAAAGTTAGGTGGCAATATTCACGCACAATTACTTGCCAATAAAACCGCCACTGCAACGGTGGCTATTGATGAAGTAAACGGTGTAAATAGTAATAGCATTTTAGCCGCTAATTTTGCTCATGGTGCAAATTTGCGTGATCACCGCTTTGAAAAATACAAACAAAAACCAAATACAGAAACAATTAGTTATAGTGTTGATGTTGAAAACGCTAAGCAAACACAGCGCGCATACTCACAACTTGAAAGTATTCAGGCGGGTGTATTTTTAGCCCGCGACCTTACCTCAGAAGTTGCCACCGAAATGACCCCTGTAGATTTTGCTAATGCAGCAAAAGAGTTGGAGTCTTTAGGTGTTGAAATCACCATTTTAGAACCGCAGCAATTGAAAGAGCTGGGTATGGGTGCGCTTGAAGCTGTTGGTCGTGGTAGCCAACAAGGCGCGCGTTTAGTGGTTGCACATTACAAAGGTTCAAACGACACCCCTATTGCACTAGTTGGCAAAGGGATCACCTTTGATTCAGGTGGCTACAGTTTAAAAACTGGCGCATCGATTGCGCGGATGAAATCTGATATGGCAGGCGCTGCAGCCGTACTTGGTACAGTTAAAGCTATGGCATTAGCAAAAGCAGATAAAAATGTAGTGGCTGTAATGGGCATGGCTGCCAACATGGTGTCGCAGTTTGCAGTCGCACCTGGCGATGTAGTACGCACAGCAGAAGGTTTGAGCGTTGAGATTGTAAACACCGACGCAGAAGGTCGTTTAGTGCTAAGCGATGCAATGTGGTATGCCAGAGAACACTTTAAACCACAAATAATGATTGATGTTGCAACCCTTACTGGCTCTAAAATTAAAGCTGTGGGCAATGACTATGCAGCCGTATTCTCTGACGATGACACTTTAATAGAACAATTAACTTTAGCTGGTAAGCAAGTTAATGAAAACCTATGGCGCTTACCTTTAGGCTATAAAGACACATTATCATCGGATATTGCTGATCTTAAAAACTTAGGTTCAAGTGGCCCAGGCGCAACGACTGCGGCAAGCTTTTTACAACACTTTGCAGGTGATACTCGTTGGGTTCATATCGATATCGCTGGGAATGCATTAGCGAGCAAAGGTAAGGATGAAATATCAGCCGGCGGTACTGGCTATGGTGTTCGTCTCTTAAGTGAGTGGCTTTTGAGCAACTAAACTACATTACTACGCATAAGCCGCAATCTGCGTGCTTATGCGTAGCTTCTGTTTGTCTGCAAACAATTAAAATCCGTAAATCTAATCGCATTGCTGTAAACATTTAATACTGAGTGTGCTAGTTTGGGATGATTAAGAATTAATAAAAAATAATCATCAATGAACTCACAAGCAACCGTGTCTGTTGCAATACTCAGTAGCAATAGTCTGTATTTAGATGCAACACATTTAAGCGAAGACAGCTTAATTATTCAAAAGAAGATCTGGGCTTTGGTGAGCAAATGCAAACAGAGTAAAGCCTTTATTGATATCGTACCGGCAATGAACTCACTTAGCGTTTATTTGCTCAATACTGAAGAGCTCAGCCACTGGCAAGCCACCTTAGCAACTTGGTGGGACGAAATAAATGCACAAAACTATCAAGGTGCACATCATAAAATACTCACCCACTACGGCGGTGATCACGGCCCTGATCTTGATTATGTTGCCGATGTGCATGGCCTTACGCCAAAACAAGTGATTGAATTACACAGCAGTGCCCATTACCAAGTGCTGTTTTTAGGTTTTCAACCTGGTTTTGTCTACCTGCATGGTTTAACAGCGCAATTACATACACCGCGCAGAGCAAACCCGCGTACACACGTTGCTAAAGGTTCTGTTGCGATTGGTGCAGGTCAAACCGGTATCTACCCTGCTGACTCTCCCGGCGGTTGGCACATTATTGGCCACACTGATTTTACTTTATTTAACTGCCACGCTAATCCACCCAGTGTTATTCAACCTGGCGATACATTGCAATTTGTTTGTCAGGAGTCTACATCATGATCACGGTACTAAAACCCGGTTTATTAATGACTATTCAGGATAAAGGCCGAACAGGCTTTCGTCATTTAGGTGTTGCACAATCAGGGGCCATAGACAGTTACGCTATGACCATAGCAAACCGCCTGCTCGATAACGATGATAACGACGCCGTTATTGAAATAACATTAGGACTGGCTCAACTGCAATTTAATTGCGATACCCAGATTGCGCTGATGGGCGCCGATATGAAAGCCAAATTGGATGACACACCAGTTTACCCAGGTTGGACATACACCATTAAACAAGGCCAAACACTGACGTTTGCTGCGGCTAGAAATGGCTTTAGAGCTTACTTAGCTGTTAAGGGGGGCATTAACTGTGAACGCGTTATGAATTCTCGAGCGACCGATTTAGCAGCAGGCTTTGGCGGTACAACTGGCGCAGCACTCAAAGAAAACGATACCATTGCGATTACGCCATATTCGCAAAACTGGCCAAAACTGGGGGCAATATCCCCACCAAAGCGTAATGTAATTCGTATCCACCCAAGTATTCATACCCAGCTACTTGGTCAAGCTACGCTAGATGAGTTTTGTGCCAAAACCTGGCAAGTAACCCCGCAAAGTAATCGCATGGGGGTAAGATTGCAGGTAAAAAATAACCAATTAGCGCACTCGCACTCGTTGCCGTCTTTAGCAGTCAGTCCAGGTTCAATTCAGTTACCACCCAATGGTGAGCCAATCGTTTTGTTAAATGATGGCCAAACGACCGGTGGCTACCCATTACTTGGCACCGTAATTAGTGCCGATCTTTATCATTTTGCGCAGCTAAAACCAGGCGACAGTATCAACTTTAGTTATGTCGATTTAACAACTGCGAATGCCGCACAGGCCAAGCTAGATGCGCATTTACAGCAACTTGCTATTGCCCTTAAGAATAAGCATTAGATTTAAATAGACATAATTCGCTTTAAAATGCACTTACCATGCTATAAAGGGTCAAATGCTGGCGCCTTCATACTGTTGGCGGTTGATAGTTTTTTAATCTATATGGAGATTTTTAATGACTAAACTGACATCAAGTATGCCCTGTGTATTGATCACCGGCTTTGCCCCATTTGCAGGGGAATCGATTAACCCCTCTTGGCAAGCTGTCAGCAAGTTGGACGACAATTTAATAGCAAAACATCGCGTTATCGCTTTAGAATTGCCGTGTGAATTTAATCGTTCATTAGCCCTTCTGTACCAAGCAATAGAGCAGCATCACCCCGTCTTGGTACTGTGTGTTGGCCAAGCTGGTGGGCGCAGCGAAATTAGCATTGAACGTATTGCTATTAATATTGATGATGCGCGCATTAAAGATAATGCCGGTAACCAACCAATTGATACGCCAGTCATCGCAGACGCGCCTGCAGCTTATTTTGCAAACCTACCCATTAAGCGCATGTTGCTGGCATTACATCAAGGTGAGATCCCGGCTGTTATATCAAATACCGCGGGGACCTATGTCTGTAATCATGTGATGTATGGACTGTTGCACCATATTAACCAACACGAACCACATATCAAAGGCGGCTTCATTCATATTCCGTATTTACCCAGCCAAGCATTGCACCACAATGGCGCACCCAGTATGAGCGAAGACACCGTGCTAAGTGCTTTAAAAGTGCTGATCAACGAAGCGATCAGTACAAAACTGGATACAAAAGTAGCAGCTGGCACCACGCACCGATCAATTTGGTGCACGCATGCTCGCGTTGGTGCATAAATTATTCTGAAAATATTGTAAAAGCTATGTGACTTAGTTAATTATTTCTGTTAAAACAAGTGTGAATAGTTAGGTATTTTAGGCCTAACTAACACACATGATAGGAATGAGGAGTTACTATGTGTTCAATTTTTGGTGTATTAGATATAAAATCTGATCCCGCTCAGTTGCGTACTCAAGCAATTGAAATGTCAAAATTATTACGTCACCGTGGGCCTGATTGGTCTGGCGTATATTCATCTGAAAAAGCGATTTTAGTGCATGAGCGCTTAGCCATTGTTGGCGTTTCAAGCGGCGCACAACCTTTATATAACCCAGAAAAAACACATATTTTAGCGGTTAACGGCGAAATTTATAACCACAAAGAGCTAGCGGCTAATTTAGAGACTGATTTTACCTTCCAAACACAATCAGATTGTGAAGTGATCTTAGCGTTGTACAAACAAAAAGGCCCTGAGTTTTTAGACGACCTAAACGGTATTTTTGCTTTTTGTTTATACGATGAAGAGCAAGATGCTTATTTAATTGGCCGCGACCATATAGGTATTATTCCACTTTATACCGGTCACGATGAGCACGGTAACTTTTATGTTGCCTCAGAATTAAAAGCGCTGTCACCTATTTGTAAACACATTGAAGAATTCCCGCCGGGGCATTTTTTATGGAGCAAAGATGGTGAGCTACGTCCTTATTACGCTCGTGATTGGCAAAGCTTTGCAGCAGTTAAAGACAATGATGCCAAAGCGCAAGACGTAAAAGAAGCACTCGAAGCTGCTGTTAAACGCCAGCTAATGTGCGACGTCCCTTATGGCGTATTACTTTCAGGTGGTTTAGATTCATCGGTTATTTCAGCAATCACGCAACGCTTTGCCGCTAAACGCATTGAAGATAATGATGAAAGTGATGCGTGGTGGCCAAAACTGCATTCTTTCTCGGTTGGTCTTGAGGGTTCACCTGATTTAGCCGCAGCGCAAAAAGTAGCCGATATGATAGGCACTGTTCATCACCCTATCCACTTTACTATTCAAGAAGGCATTGATGCGCTTCGCGAAGTGATTTATCACATTGAAACCTACGATGTGACAACCATTCGTGCTTCAACACCGATGTATTTAATGGCCCGTCAAATTAAAGCCATGGGTATTAAAATGGTACTCTCCGGCGAAGGCGCCGATGAATTATTTGGCGGCTACTTATATTTCCATAAAGCCCCTAATGCACAAGAATTCCATGAAGAGCTAAATCGTAAAGTGTCTAAACTGCACATGTTTGATTGTTTACGTGCCAATAAGTCAATGGCTGCATGGGGTGTTGAAGCCCGTGTACCGTTCCTTGATAAAGAGTTTGTAGATGTGGCAATGCGTATTAATCCTGAAGGGAAAATGTGTGGCAATGGTAAAATTGAAAAACATATTTTACGTGAAGGTTTTGAAGGCTACTTACCGGATGAAGTACTTTGGCGTCAGAAAGAGCAATTCTCTGATGGCGTTGGCTACAGCTGGATCGACACATTAAAAGAATACGTTGCAGAGCAAGTAAGTGACCAAGATTTAGAGAATGCAAAATTTAAGTATCCAATCAACACACCGGATTCTAAAGAGGCGTATTTTTATCGCAGCATTTTTGAATCACACTTCCCAGGCGATGCGCCAGCGAAATGTGTACCGCATGGTAAATCAGTTGCCTGCTCAACGCCTGAAGCACTTTTATGGGATGCATCATTTCAAAATAATGCTGATCCATCGGGTCGCGCTGCGGGTATCCATAACGATGCCTATAAGCAAAAGTAATAAGTTTACGCAATTATTACCTAGATACCTGCATAAAGCCCCGCGCTTTGTGCAGGTGTTTGCTGAACAAACTGTTTTTGATAATCCTCCCCACAATAAAGGCTCATCGGCACTGATCGTTATTTATAAATCTGGCTTAAGCCGTTTTATGATGCAGCATATCGCAAGCCATACTCATCACAGCGCCACTGTATTTTTGAAACAAACTGAAATTAAAAGCCCCAGCTGCAGTATCCGCTGGTTTAACCAACACAATGAAATAAAGCGTTGTGGACACGGTACCCTAGCAGCTGCTTTGTATTTAAAAAAATATCAAGGTAACCCACCTCGTCAATTTTATTCATTAACGGGTGAAATTTTTAAAATACAAACCAGTATTAATAACTTACAGCTTGAGATCACGGCCATAAACAGCGAAAAAATTGCCCCTGTGCACGCCATCGAAATGGCGATTAAAGCGCCGATCCTGCAAAGCTATTCAACAACCAGTAAACATGGGTATACCACTGTTTTAATTAATACTGAGCATCCACTTAAAGAGCTTAATGTTAGAGTGAAAGAATTAACAGACTACCCCAATGCTGTTATTGTGCTTCAGCAAAATCCCCATAACGGCTGCTTCTCATTTCGATATTTTGCTCCTTACTATGGCATAGCAGAAGATCAGGCAACTGGATCTGCGTTAAGTGTGCTTGCGCCGCTTATTAAACAGCTAAACACAGAATATAAAGGCGTACTTTTTCAAGCATCTGTAAACGGCGCTGTAATAAATTACCAATTAAAAAAACAATCTGTGAGACTTTATTAACCTTTTAGCAAGGGCGCAATAAACACAGTGCAAAGTAATCATTATCATCACACCAAGTATGTTCTAACTTCAAGTTCGCCTGTTTTGCTAAAAGCTCAAAGGCCGTTAATGTATATTTATGTGAATTTTCGGTATGGATGCTTTCGCCTTGTTTAAAATTCACTTCAACATTATTTATAAAAATGCGTTGCGCGCAGTTACTGACAAGATGCATTTCAATCCTGCTTTGTTGTTCATTAAAGCGAGATTGATGAGTGAAATTATCCAGTTCAAATGTCCCATTTAGCTCTTTATTGATACGCAATAACATGTTTTTATTAAATGAAGCCGTAATACCCGCTTTATCATCGTAAGCATTAAGAAGCACTTGGCGGTCTTTAACTAAATCGATACCAATCAGAACATAGCCGTTGATGCCACATAAGCGGTGGAAGTTTTGCAAAATTTCAATAGCCTGAACGGGTGCAAAGTTACCCAATGTAGAGCCAGGAAAATAAACTAGGTTTGTTTGATCCACCAATGCAGATTTTTTTGCCAATTGCTTAACCATCTGACTGTGTGTGAAATCCCCCAACAGTGGCGAGATAACCAGCTCAGGAAAAAGCGGCGATAAGTGTGCTAAGGAATAATTGAGCATCTCTTTGGAGATTTCAAAAGGAACAAAGGTTTTTACATTGACTAAATGAGCAAGCAAATAAGCCACCTTTTTTCCAGATCCACAGCCCGGCTCGATGATCGAGATATCTTGTGGTAATAATTGAGCAATCGCATGAGAATACTTATCTAAAATACTCAGCTCAGTACGTGTGACATAATATTCACTAACGCTGGTGATTTGCTCAAACAATGCAGCCCCTCTATCATCATAGAAATATTTACACGATAGAGACTTTTGGTGCTGCGTTAAGCCATTTAAAACATCATTTAAAAATTGCTGATCTAAAACGTTTTTATTTGCTACCGCTGTAAGGTGACTCATTCGCTATCCCTCGCTAGTCTTATACTACTTTGCATCCACGCTTGATGTGGATAATAAAAATTTCGATATGTGGTGCGTAAATGATTGCTTGGTGTAAATTGACAACCACCACGCAGTACCATTTGATTACTCATAAACTTGCCATTGTATTCACCTGCGACACCACTGATAGGTTTGAAGCCGGGATAAGGCAAATAAGCACTGTTTGTCCACTGCCAGCCACTATCACTTAGTTGTAGGAGTGTATCGGGTTGTTGAGCCGCGTATTCCCACTCGAACTCTGTCGGCAGCCTTGAATTTACAAAATTTGCATAAGCACATGCTTCATAGTAATTCACATGAGTAACAGCAGCGTTTAAATCCAGCGGCTGTAAGCCATTTAAAGTAAACTCAAACCACTCTGCGTTTATAAAATGCCAATACAAAGGCTGTGTTAGTTGCTCTTTTTGAATATAGTTCCAGCCGTCACTTAACCAATGTATGGGTTGTTGATAGCCCTGTTGATTAATAAATTCGAGGTATTCACCGTTAGTCACTAATCGATTTGCTAAACTGAAAGGGTGCATCAACACTGAATGATTTGGCCGCTCGTTGTCATAAGAAAAGTGCTCATCTAGTGCTGCCCCTACAGTGATAATAGACTCTTTAAATTGCACAAATTCGAGTGGTGTTGATACCTTGTTCGCGGTTGCTACCGCAGGTTGGTGATAAGCTGGCAACAAGGGATTAAATGAAAAGTTATATTTAATATCCATTAACATCAGCTCTTGGTGCTGCTGCTCATGATTAATGCCAAGTTCAACAATCTCTTCTAAGCCATTATCACTTGTCAGCAATTCAGCCATTGCTTGGTCAACATACCGACGGTACTCAAGTACTGATTCTAAACTTGGTCGTGATAAAGTCCCCCGATAAGCTCGGCTAAACTGCTCTCCAACACCATTGTAATAAGAGTTAAATAGCACCTTAAATTCGGCATTAAAAATACAGTAGTTAGTAAGGTGCGGTACTAATAAGAAAGTTTCAAAGAACCATGTGGTGTGCGCCAGGTGCCATTTCATAGGGCTTACATCTGGCATTGCTTGAAGCTGGCAATCTTCAACGCTGAGGTTGCTAATTAATTGCTCTGAATCCCGCCTTACTTTATTAAAGTTACGCAAAAGCGTTTGGTTATCCTTTGCTATCATATTATCCCTCACAAACTAGCTGTATTAACTATAGTTTAAGTTTAGTTAAAAGGCATTTAAGTGACACTTAGATGAAATATTAATTAGAGTTGGATATTAAATTAGTGATTATTGCTTATTTTTCCTCATCATCATGACAGCACCAAAACGATCCTGTAAGCTATTCATTACCGTAATGGCTATAATTCAGCGGTTTACGAATAATCTAGGTTTACATTTTGACGATTACTTCTACACTTTAGCATATTACTAAGTGCTATTTTTAGTTTGTCTACGAAGTAATAATCCTGTTCGGGATCGCTGCTCAAACCATTAAAACAAACGGAAATTTAACAAAAGAGGCTTATTCATGAGTGATAATCATGACAAATATAGTATTGATAATACGGACTATACGGTAGGCCAGGATAATATTCAGAAATGGGGATTTGATGTACATAATCCAGTTTTTGGTACCAGTGCTGGCTTAGTTTTAATTTTTTTAATCGCAGTGTTAATTAGTGATCCTGACTCAGCAAAAGCAATGCTAGACGGGATAAAATTCGACATCATTAATACATTTGATAGCTTTTTGATGTGGTCCGCTAATATTTTTTTATTGTTCTGTATCGGTTTAATTTTCTCACCTTACGGGAAAATTAGATTAGGTGGTGTAAGCGCGCGCCCTACTCATTCACGTCTTTCATGGATGGCAATGCTGTTTGCTGCGGGTATGGGTATAGGTTTAATGTTCTGGGGGGTTGCAGAGCCAGTCGCCTACTACACCGGTTGGTATGAAACGCCACTCAATGTCACACCTAATACGCCTGAAGCTGCAAAACTTGCCATGGGCGCGACCATGTTTCACTGGGGACTACACCCTTGGGCTATTTATGCCGTTGTTGCTTTGTCATTGGCCTTTTTTACATATAATAAAGGTTTACCGCTTTCAATTCGCTCTATTTTTTATCCTATTTTAGGTGATAGAACATGGGGTTGGCCAGGTCACGTTATTGATATTTTAGCAGTACTGGCGACGTTATTTGGTTTAGCAACTTCCCTCGGCTTAGGTGCGCAACAAGCCTCAGCGGGTATAGACCATGTATTTGGTATTGAATCCGGTGTTGGTTTACAAATCATAGTCATTTCCGTCGTCACCTTATTAGCGATTATTTCGGTAGTACGCGGTATTGATGGCGGCGTAAAGCTACTCAGTAATATTAATATGTTGATTGCCTTTGCCTTGCTAATGTTCGTTTTATTAGTTGGCTTTGCAGCGTCTGTAGGAAACATTCCAACCACAGTAATGGGCTATGTTGAAAACATTATTCCGTTAAGTAACCCGCATGGTCGCGAAGATGAAACCTGGATGCACGGTTGGACTGTGTTCTACTGGGCTTGGTGGATCTCTTGGTCTCCATTTGTTGGTATGTTTATCGCACGTGTATCTGAGGGGCGTACTATCCGTGAGTTTTTAATTGCGGTATTGCTTATTCCAACTATGGTCACGATACTGTGGATGTCAATTTATGGCGGTATTGCAATTGATCAAGTCATTAATGGGGTTGGTAAACTTGGTACCGAAGGATTAACGCAAGTACCACTGGCGATGTTTGAAATGTTTGATGAATTACCAATGGCTAAATTACTGTCATTCACTGCGGTTGTTCTAGTATTGGTATTCTTTATTACCTCGTCAGATTCAGGGTCATTAGTTATTGATTCGATCACTGCCGGTGGTAAAGTTGATGCGCCAGTACCACAACGCATTTTTTGGGCGACGGTTGAAGGCGCCATAGCAGCAACACTACTTTGGGTAGGTGGAACGAAAGCAATGGAGGCACTGCAAGCCGGTGCCGTGTCCACAGGCTTACCATTCACGATTGTACTACTAATGATGTGTGTAAGCTTACTGTTAGGACTTAGAACCGAACCAAGAAGCTAAACACAGTTAACTAAAATCTAAAAACGCCGCTAAAATTAGCGGCGTTTTTTATATCCATAAATCTGCAAGCCGTGTGTCATCACGATAATGATATGCCAGCTGTGCTTGTAATAACTCTGCGGTAGCCAATGCATCAGTAAGTGCACTGTGGCTTTGATAAGCAGGCAGTGAATAACGTTTACGTGAGTCGCCCAATCTTACTGAATCAAGTTTCTTATTAAATAACCGGCCAATTAGCCCTTGTCTGGCTTTTAACGCGCGTTTCTCTAACTCAAGTGTATCAATCGCTGCAAACTCAAGCCCCTCGCCTAGTCGAGCCTGTAAAGCCTGATATAGAAAGTGACGTTCAATCGGCGCAAAGTGAACAACCACCACTTTTCCTGCCAATGCCGCTAATAAAGGCTCAATGATTTTAGAAAAATCAGGAGCATCAATCAATTCAGAATGGGTGATGCCATGAATAACAATTGATTCTTCATCAAGCTTTTGTTTCGGGTTTACCAGCCAATGTTTACTGCCACTGCAGCTGATACGCCGGGTATTAAACGGCACTAAACCCGCACTGACAATATCATCATGATTAAAATTTAGACCGGTCGTCTCAAAATCTAAAGCAACTAAAGGAACGTCACTAATCGCGGTATTACCATCAAAAATAGCGTTCCTGTAATAGTTTTTGATACAGTCATGTTTGCTGCTGTTTTCTAGCTGCTTATAACGTTTTTGCCAATCAATTTTATTCCCCGCCATATTATTTAATACCTGAATTAGCTGAGTATCTAAATTTAAGGAAGTTTTGTGCTTTGTCTAAAATAGCAAATGCTTCTTTTAGATTGCGCTGCTCAAACGGCGATAATAAATGTGGTTCTAAATCATTATCCGGTTGCTCATCGAGTTGCTCTATTTGCCACGCTTGGTGGCGAATACGCACCATGGCAATGTATTCAAGTGCGTCTCTTAAATCCTGTGCTTTGCCTTCTGGCAGCAATTTAGCATCTATAATATCTTCTAAGCGCTCAAATGAATTTTGTTTACGTGAACCTACGGCCAAAGCATGCACTCTTATCACATCAGATAATGGCGCAGTACCGCGTCGTTTAAGGTTCATCGAACGCTTATGTTGACCATTGTGCTCAAGCACAAAGTCTTTAAAAAAGCCCAGTGGCGGTGTACGGTTTCGCGCGTTGGCAGCCATATTTGCTAAAAAGCGTTTATTGTTGCGCCCTTCTATGGCAATAAAGCGTTGCAGCTCTTGCGCCCATTTAACTTTGCCGTATACGCCATCTAAATCAAAAAAAATGGCGCTATTGAGTAAAGCTTGTGGTTTTGGCTCGGCAATCCATTTAGCAAATTGCGCCTGCCATTGATCTTTGGTTAATCGCCACTTTTTAAATGAAGCCATTATTTCACCAGCACAATATGTATAGCCGCATTCAGCTAAACCATCGCACACAAAGTCAGCCAGCTTTTGAAAATATTCATCATGCTTTGCTTCATCAAAACTGTTATCTAGGATAATGGCGTTATCTTGGTCGGTAACAATAAGCTGTTCATCACGGGCCATTGAACCTAAAGCGATAAAGCAATAAGGCACTGGCGGAGGGCCAAATTCTTCCTCAGCTAAACTTAACAAACGTTGTTTAAAGGTGCGGCCAATCACAGCCATTGCAGTACCAATCATGTGTGAATTAGCGTCTTCATTTACCATACGTACAAACACGTTTGGTAATTGCCGTGCATAATATGCAAGATCTTCAACAGAGGGCTGCGATAATATCCCTCTAACTAACAGTAAGCTGCTTTGCGATTCGTAACGTAAAATATCGGAAAGTGAAATCACACCAATAGGCTTTTTCTTAACAACAACAGGTAAGTGATGGATATTCTCTCGTAGCATCGCTAAAACAGCTTCAAAGATATACGCGTTACTGTCTAGTAAAATTAAATCTTGCTGCATGATAGCTTGCGCGGTCATCGTGTAATCAAGACCTGCGGCAATGACTTTACTGCGTAAATCTCTATCTGTGATAATACCAACAACTTGACCATCATCATCTTCAGGATCGTCACTAATTGGCTTATCAACATCGGTTACAAGTACCGACGATACCGATTCATCCGTCATCACTTGCGCTACGTGCTGTATACTGGCATCTTTTGCCACAGTGACAACGTCGCGATGGAGTAGAGATTTTACTTTAGCCGTTGTTAAATCATTACTATCGGCTTGTTCAACAATTGCTTGATGCAACCTTACCGTGCCGTTGGCTTCAAAATAGTCTGCAAATGCGTCAAATTTATCACAATATTTATTAAAGAATTCAACGTTAATACAATAAACTAAAGTATCTTCAAGTGCTTTTGCAGGGTAACGAACTTTGCGATTCATTAATAAACCCATTTGCCCAAATATACCACCAACCGTTAATCGGTTGTACAGCTCGCCATCGCGTCGATACATTTCAACTGCACCACTGCGAATTATATATAAGTCATTTATATCATCGCCATAGAGAAGAATATTGGTTCCAGCGCGAAAGTAAGCAACTTCGATTTGACACGCTAGTTGGTTTAAAGCTTCTTCTGGTAGATCATCGAATGGAGCGTGCTCACACAGGAAATGAGCGATATCAACATGTTCGGCTTGCATTAACTTGTCCGTTTTGATGCGTTTTGTTGATTGTGGGCCTAATCGGCTATTTTTTCAAAGAAAAATAACCGATTAGTACAAGTAACGAGGTTAAACTTGCTCTAACTCCTGAGCTAATTGTTTAGTTTCATCACCCCGAGGTGAGGTAAAACGCGCAAGACCTAAGTAAATAACGGGCGTTAAATACAAGGTAAATAATACCGCAAGTGATAAGCCACCAAACACCACCCAACCGATAGCGTTGCGTGCTTCTGCCCCTGCGCCCGTTGATAATATTAACGGCAAAGCGCCAAGCAAGGTAGATACTAAGGTCATAGTGATTGGTCTTAAACGCACCAGTGCCGCTTGCTCAACCGCTTTACGTACCGTTAAACCTTGATCTCGTAATTGATCGGCAAATTCAACCAGTAAAATCGCATTTTTAGCAATTAATCCTATTAGCATCACTAAGCCTATTTGCGAGTAAATATTAAGAGAAGTCCCCGTAAGATACAGCGCTAGGATTGCCGAAGTGATACCAAATGGAACGGTGATCATCACCACTATCGCGCTGTTTACGTTTTCAAATTGTGCCGCCAACACTAAGAACACAATTAAAAATGCCAGTATGTAGGTAATAAACACTTCATTAGAGGTTTCTTCAAACGTTAAAGCTTCACCTTTGAATGCTAAGCTAATACCACTTGGCAAAGTTTGCTCTGCAATATCACGGAGCTGCGAAACTAGCTCTGCAATACTCATATCTTCTGGCAATTCCATGTCCAATTCGATAGCGCGGCGCTGTGCATGGCGCTCAAGCTCTGCCGCAACACCTTCTTCGCTAATAGTTGCAACACTGCTCAATGGTACGAGTCTGCCATTTGATGCACTGACATAGAGGTTTGCTAAATCACTGGGATCATTAATGGTTTGATTTTGTGCTTGCAACATAATAGGCACTGATTGATCACCAATATTGAGATCGGCAATATCATCGCCGTTAATTGCAGCACGCAATGTCACTGATATATCACTTAATAAAACACCTAATTCATCAGCGCGGCGTCTATCTATATTAACGCGTAACTGCGGTTGAGATGGTTGATATGAAATTCTAACATTATCAATGGCCGGAATTTGCTGCTCAACTTGGGCTGCAAATTGCTGTGCGGCTTTATAAATTTGCAGGTAATCTTGCCCTAATAACGCCAGTTCAATGCCGCCACCTTGACCACGTAAATTTAAACTATTTGAACCATTTGGGTAGCCTGCTGCACCGGGCACATTGCCCAATGGAGTACGGATTTTATTGATGATCTCTTGCTGGGTAAAATGGCGTTCGTCCCAATGCTTTAATGGCACGGTGATAAACACGATATTAGGATCCCATTGCCCTACTACAGTATAAATGGATTCTATCTCACCGCTTTCTACGTACGGCAATAAAATGTCTTCCATTTGCATGGCTTGTCTGTCCATAAAGTTTAAGCCAACGCCATCTGGTCCACGGGCAAAGATACGAATTTTTCCGCGATCTTCTGATGGGAGTAACTCATTGTCTAAATTGACATACAAAGCACCCGACCCCGCTGCAATCAATACGCACGCTGCAAACGTTAGCCATGCGTGATCAAGCACCCAATGAATGGTTTTAGTGTAAACATTAGCAAGCCAATGGCCTATTTTTGCAAACGGGTGCTTGCCACCTTGCTTAAGTTTTAGTTTAGAGGTTAATGCAGGAACCAAGGACAGTGCGACAAAACTTGAGATAATCACCGCGCCCGCAAGCACTCCACCAAACTCTCTAAATAGCCGCCCTGCGGTTGAAGGTAAAAATGCGATGGGTACAAATACGGCAGCCAACACGGCAGTTGTGGCAACGACCGCAAAAAATACTTCACGGGTGCCCACCACGGCAGCAGCGCGTCGGCCAAGACCTAAACCACGTTGACGTTGGATATTTTCGCTAACCACAATCGCATCATCAACAATTAAACCGGTTGCAAGCACTAATGCTAACAGCGTAAGTATATTGATTGAAAAACCCAGCGCCCAAATCAAGGCTAATGAACCAATCAGGGCAACAGGAATGGCAAATGCCGGCACTAGAGTTGCCCGCCATGAGCCAATAAATATCCACAACGTAATGATCACTAATAATACAGTGAGTACTAATGAAGAGATCACCTCATCAACTGAGCTTCTAATAAACTGTGCATCATCCGATGTCAGGGTAAATTCAAGCTCAGGAAAACGTGTTTGCATTTTCGCTAATAAACTTAACACTTCATCGGATATCTCAATGGTATTTGATTGCGCTTGACGGATAACTTCCATGCCAATCACAGGTTGGCCATTTAAACGCACCATAGAACGTGGATCTGCGGGGCCAAAATAAACCGCTGCAATGTCGCCAATACGCGTGCCATCGCGAATGATAATATCCGCTACTTGCTCTGCTGTGACCGATGTAGCATCTGCGCGAACAATAATTTGTTGATCCGCTGACTTTAAACTACCCGCGGGTACATCAAAGGGAGCTTGGCGCAGCACACGTGCCACATCGGGGACCGTTAAATTAAAACTGGTTAATTTAAGGGGATCTAATCGTACCCGTAATACTCGTTTACGGTCGCCATTTAAGCGGACATCGGCAACCCCTGGAATGGTTAAAAACTGCGGGGCTAAATCAACCTCAACTAATTCTGTTAAAGCCTCAAGCGCTAATGACTCACTGGAAACGGTTAACGATACGACGGCTTCAGCATCGTTATCCGCTTTGATTATAGACACTCGCTCAACTTCTTCAGGTAAATCACGTTGCACGCGCGCTACGGACTCACGGGTTTCATTTGCGGCATCATCAAGATCAACGCCCGCACGAAACTCAACCACAATTCGCGCACTACCTTCTTCACTTTGTGCACGAATCGTTTTAACACCACTGACTCGCGCAACAGCACCTTCAAGTTTACTGGTTACCTCGGTATCAACCGTCTCAGGTGAGCCACCTGGAAAAGAAGCCGATACAGTGATCCTCGGCGTATCAACATCGGGCAGTTCACGTACTTCAACCCCCGCAATGGCAGCAATACCAGCGATTATAATTAATAAGTTAAGAACGACTATCAATACTGGGCGGCGAATTGCCATTGACGGCAAGTCTTGCATCGTAGGTGATTGCATCCTTGCTACTCCTGTACGTTTGCAAGTGGCTGCACAAACTCAAGTGCTTGCGCTGGACGAAGTCGTTGCACGCCTTCAACTACTAAAAGATCGTCTTCAAGTAAAGGGCCAGAAACCAATAAACGACCCGCTAAACGTTGTTGAATTTTTACATCAACACGGGTGGCTTTTTGCTCAACACTTTTCCAGACGTACGGACCCGTAGCGCCCCACAGTAATGCCGCTTCCGGCACTGCCGCATAACGTTCACCTTGAATTTCTATATGCACTCTAAAACTCATACCAGGTAAAAATTGTGCGTTTTTATTCTCTAATTTTGCTTTGACCCGCAACGTACGCGTTTGAGGATCGATTCGTGAATCAAGGTAAGCAACCTTAGCATTAACAGCAGTACTGCCTTGCCATGGAATAACCTGCACATTTGCGCTGTTTCTGAGCATACTAATTGCTGATTCTGGCGCGTTAAAATTGATATACAAAGCACGGGTATCATCAATACTGGCGATGGCCGTTTGTGTGGTGATACGGTCACCAACTTCCACATCAGTTAACCCCATAGTGCCACTAAATGGCGCACGGACTTGGCGATCTTGTAATTCAGTTTCAGCTTTGGTGACTGCCACTTTTGCTAACTCGTACACGGTTTTAGCATCGTCTAAGTCACTTTGCGGAACCGCACCTTTTGCATGACTTTGCTGTAAACGAGTTTGGATACGCTCGCTATCAGCAAGCTTTATTTTCGCTTCGTTTAATGCCGCTGTTTGTCTACGCGAATCAAGTTCGAGTAACACAGCACCAGATGATACTTGATCGCCGGGCTTAAAATGTACCGCTGTCACCTTATCACCTACTGCAGGATATAGGATTACGGAGCGGATAGCTTCAGCATTACCAACGGCTTGCACTTGCTCTTTGGCATGTTCCATCGCAACGTGTTCTACAAGTACATTGGCAGCCAATGCCGAAGGTACAACCGCAGCACAGCAAAAATAAACACAGGTTATAAGCACGCGAAATTTCAAAAGATCACCTAATTAATTATTATTTCCATTATGATACGCAGTGTATCAGCCTTTTGATCAATAAAAAGTCTAGTTCGATTAACTGGCAAAACAATACGTTGAAATACCTTAGAAGTGGCAAGAAAAAAGGTAATTGAAAGCGTTGTATTGAATGCAGCGCTTTACACTTGTTATTAGGTGAACATTTAGATGAATAATTATTAGCTGAATAAGCCTTAACTTGAACGGTTAGATTTGATTTACAGGCGGAAGCAAGCCTGACCGTCAAGATGTGCCTAAACTAAGCGCTAAATTTCCCTCATTTACTTCTCATTCCCTTCTCTTTGTGCAAAAAAAATTTAGTGAATTATTCACAAAGAGGTTAAGAGAAGCTGCGCTTTAGAGGGCAATAAGTAAATGCTGCCAAAAGTAGGGCTTAGAAGCGAAGACCCTTGTCAAAGCTCAAAAACAAAAGGAATTAACATTGTGCTGGGCAATGACTATTTAGCGTCACAAGGTTTAGTGTCATTGAAAGATATTTGGATCAATATTCATTACGAGAGGTGGACCGCCCATTGCACTTCCTGTTAATAAAAAGCGCCTGATGGGTGGTGTGGGAGATGGAGGAGACCTCCAGCTACCCGATTATAAGCATACTACTCAGTTTTGGTTTTCGATTCAATTAGACGCCCAACCATTGTTACACCAACTAGAACATCTGGTGAATCTAGCCCAAATATGTAGAGCCATATTGTTTTCATCTCCCCATCAATAATACAACTTTCGTGCTTTAAGTGAATAAAGGCAAAGTTAATGTCTTCTTTGGGATAATTATTCTCTATGTGTGAAACAACTTTTTCTGTTGCGATATTAAGTGAAACTGGAGGCTCCACATCTCCTAATTTCCAGTCAGAGCTGTTTAGAAAATCATCATTAGAAAGGTAGATATTTTGATTTCCTCGACCAAAAACGAAGATTTCGCCACAGCCAAAAGAAATAACATCACCAAAAGCATTGAACGAAATTAATAGAAATACAATTAAAAACTTACTCATAAGTTAAAGTGCTTATAACGAGCCTGTAGAATAACTCGTTTTAAATTTATTTTTATTGATGCATTAACCATAGCCGATTTCCTATTTTGATTCAATTAGTTACTTCGATTTTACGTAAAATATAAAAAGAGGATTTAGTGCCGGTCTAATTGGCGTTTTGAAAGGTATCACAGGTGTTTGAGTGGCTGTATTTAGGTTAGCAGGGCCTACCCTTTTTAATGCATCGTGTTTTGCAGCTTTTCTATATTATGAACTAAGCAATACAGTTGCCGCAGGATGAAGTTGACGCAAGTCCTGCAAAGAATAACTTTCGTTCTCATCGGCCTATTATAAGTTCGCCTGTTAAATAAATCATTCTGGATAGTAATAGTCAGCTTTCATCCGTTAGCATTGAGCTCGGCATTTGCAGGACGTTATTTAGTTTTTGGCGAAAGTATTATAACCAACGCATGCGCTGTTTACTTTTTATACTGAAGCGTTCAACACGACAGATAAAATTATGATATAGCTTAAAAATCCAACAGTAAGAATGTTAAATCACTTACTTTGCTCAACTAATTGCACTATATAAGTGCCACTCGGTTAGCGGTTTAACCACATTATTAATTTACTTTTTAATGTGTCGGGTTTTATCGGTTTGGTTATATAGTCGTTCATTCCGGCTGAAATACAGCGCTCTCTATCGCCTGCCATTGCACTTGCGGTCATGGCGATGACGGGCACATGCTTGTAAATAGTGCCAGCTTGCCCCTTACGGATAGCCGCTGTTGTGTCATACCCATTTAAGTTTGGCATTTGGCAGTCCATTAAGATCAAATCATAAGGTGTGGCTTGCTGTAATGTTAATGCCTCAATTGCTTCTAGGCCGTCATTTACGCAGCTTATCGAAATCGCTGTACTTTTCAATATTGCTTTGGCTACTTCAAGGTTAATCATATTATCATCAACAAGTAATACATGAAATTGTGAAAGATTTAGCTGCGCTTCGTCGATGTGAGGCTGTTTTTGTGCTGGCAATAAAAAGCTATTATTTGCACCAAAAATACTGGCTAATTTAAAACTAAATTGATCTTGAGTGAGTGGTTTATTGAGTACGTGGCAGTTTTCTGCAAAGGTGGCTTTAACTTCTTTGCTGAGCAATAAATCTCTTAAAATCAGTATGTATTTTTTGTTTAGTTGATCACACAGCGCTATTAATGATTCTAGCTCAGGGTGCTCATTATCAATCACGAGTAAATCGACGTTAAGCTCATGATGCTTTAAAAGATAATCAAAGCGCTGAATATTATTAGCTTTTACGTTACAATTTTTCACTAATAAATTGCTTACGTTATTAAACACACTGTCTTTAGCTATCAAAACGCCAACATGTATATCTGTGCTTAATTCTATTGCCGTGTTTAGTTTTTTCTCTGCTGCAACATGTAATTCTACCAATGCGGTAAAACAACTCCCTTTGCCTTTTTCACTTGTTACTGTGATGTCTCCGCCCATTAATTGAGCAAGCTTTCGACAAATTGATAAACCTAACCCTGTACCACCAAAATGACGGGTGGTACTGGTGTCTTCTTGGGTGAATACATCAAATAACTTATCTAGGTTAGCGGCTTCAATACCAATACCGGTGTCGGTTATCGCGAAGCTCATTATTAATTTATCGTCCGTTAAATAATTACAATCTAAGCTTAAACTCACTTCTCCTTTATGAGTAAACTTAAATGCATTGTTTAACAGGTTAGTTAAGATTTGTTTTAGCCTATGACTGTCTCCAACGACCAAGCGATCTATAACTTTGCCAGTATTAAGTATGACTTCTAAACCTTTGCGTTGCCCTTGTAATGCCATTGATGTGATCATGTCACTGCACACTGTAATAATGTCAAAACTATGGTTATCAATATCAAGTTTGCCCGCTTCAATTTTTGAAAAGTCTAAAATATCATTGATGAGTGTCATCAACGAATTAGCACTGTTGTTAGCGAGCTTCAAATAATGTTGTTGCTCCTCGTTTAAGGAGTCATCTCGAAGCATGTCTAACATGCCTAACACACCATTCATAGGTGTGCGTATTTCATGGGAAATATTAGCGACAAAGTCGCTTTTGGCTTGGCTTGCTGCCAGTGCATCCTCTATCGCGGTTTCCAATTCAATGGTACGTTGGGCTACCTTTTGTTCAAGTGAATCGTTGAGCTTTTTAAGCTCAACTTGCGTTTGTTTGAGTGAATCAATATTCCTCAAAATAGCGGCGACTTGAGTTTGCTGGCTAAATACGTCAAAAACCGCGGTTAGCGTAATAGAGTAATAATGCTCTAGATTATCAGCTGCTATATACATGCCTTCAAAGGGGGCTTTATTGCCATCAACAATTGTCGTAGCAATACAAGATTTATCTTGGTCTTTTAAGTGAAAGAGCTCATTAAAAACGATTTTCTCACCAATTAAGTTAAAACTGGCTTTTGCAGTTTGATTTGCATTACAGATCACGCCATCGGCTTTTACAGTCACAATTGCATCGAGTGAGTTTTCAATAATTTTATTATTCTGCTCTTTTAGTGAATGTAACTCTAATTTACGGTTTATATAGCGTTGGTATAACCATACCAAAACAAGTAAAGCTGAAAACAAGCCAATTACAACAAGCATTAAATTATCTCTGCGTTGTGTAACTTCTTTTAGTAAATAGTCTGTATCGATTGCTACCGCTAATTTAAGGGGGTGCATTGCAACATCCCCCGCTAATGTAATTTCTTTACTTAGGTAATAGTGTGCAGGCAGATCGGTTAATGGTAATGCCGTGTATTCACTCATCAGCTGAGTCGTTGAAAACTCATCATGCCAATTAGTTGTTTGGCCAAATTCAAATGCGAATCTCAGTTTAGGATTAGGATGATATAGAAACTGATCATTATGATTCAATAAGTACAGATTGATACCTACCGGTGTGTTAAAGGTTAAACTGTTAATGAGTTCCTCAGCGAAGTAATTGGTAACCAAAACACCAAAAACCTGTCCTTCGCTATCAAAAACAGGCTTTGCAACACGATACATACTGACGTAAGGGATCTGCATTTCGCCATTTTCGCGATTATAATTAATGGGAGAAATATACACCGTGTTGTTATCAAGTTTACTGGCCGCTTTTACGTAATCACGTTGGCCCTTTTTTTGTAATTGTAGCCCCGTTAAGCGTTTAATACCTTGCTCAGTTCTATCGATGCGAACTATTTCTTGGCCTTGCTCAGCCAACATTATATAACGCGACTGCGCTAAGTAGCTGTCAGTTTGCATAAAGCCACTAAAAATCTCAGCTAAACGTGCTTGCCAAACCGCTATTGGTGTTTTTAATACAGGATCAACCAAGTCATTCTCTGCTGCGCGTATAATACCTGTAACGGGTGGCGTGACATTAAAAAAATGAATCGCAGCAATGCTGTGTTGCAAGTGCCCTCGTAATGCTTGGCTTTTGGTATCTAATTCTTCTTGTAAATTAGCGTATGCTAATTGGTAGGCGTCTTTTCTACTTTTTAATTCAAAAAAGTACAATGTGGGGATCAATAAAATACAAAAAACGAGCAGTGCAATCAGAAATACTTTATTACCACTTACGAAACGGTTAACTGGACTATTATTTGGCATTGAACACGTTCTACAGTCTATTATCTGAATCACAGTATAGATAACTTACTACGATATTTCCCACGCTTGTTAAAATAAAAATGGCGGATATGCCGCCATTTTAAATTAGTTAGTTTTGAGTGTGCTATTTAAATCAGCTTACCTAAACAAGACTTCTTCTTTATTAAACCATTTAACACAAAATGCCAGTAACGCACCCGCAACCAATACTGTGGCTAAGAAAATCAAACCAAGTAAGGTGTAATCAATCGTACCTTTAATAATTTCTTTTATGGCCAGTGCTACATTGGTAACAGGAATAAACGCTGTTTTAGCCGTCAGCTCTACGTTAGGTAATAGTGCAACAATAATTGGAAAGATAACCCCCATGGTCAGCGGTGTCATGTAGTTTTGCGCTTCTTTAAAACTACGTGCATAGATTGAAATCGCTAAGGCAAGTGATGAAAATATTGCTGCAACAGGCAGTAATATAATAAATATTAAAGCAAGATCTAACACGCGTAACGAGCTAAATGCTGTTTTAACAACGGCTAAATCTACAAACGTGATCGCTATACTGATCCAAATCCCCATACTCAGTACCGTAATTGTGGTGGTCGCAATGGATGCCGCAAGTAAGGTTATAAACTTACCTAATACCAGTTGTGTGCGAGTAATAGGGGTAAGTAATAGCGTCTCTAATGTGCCGCGTTCTTTTTCACCCGCACCCAAATCAATTGCTGGGTAAGTTGCACCCATTAATACCAAGGGGATCAGTAGATAAGGTATTAAGCCCCCTATTTTCTCACCGAGGTTCTCTCGTTTATCGGCGGTATCAACTTTTACAACTTTTATCGGTGCAATGATTGCTTGCTGTTGTTGCTCATTAATACCGTAACTAAGTAGCTTTTCGGTGCGTAAATTATCACCAAATTCTTCAGCTAATTCTTTTACACGATCAAATAAAAAGTTGATTGTTTTGGCATCATTATAAACCACTTGCCACTGACTTTGTTTAGCTTCATCTAATGCTTGCTTGGCGTCCGATGGCAGGTAAATCCCCATATCTATGGTGCCCGCCTTTACTGCCTCAGTGAGCTCTGCAACGCTGGTAAAAGTTTGCTCACCTTTGTAGAGTTCAAAACTTTTATGGTAAAACACTTTATCAGTGAACGACTGTGCGTACTGGCCATTAATAATGGCATACGTATTTACTTTTTGTTCTGCTTCAAGCGCAGCTTGAGAGCTTATAAACGCCATAACAGCGAATAACAGTGGAAAGATAGCAACTGGCAGTGCGACGATAAATATTAACGTTTTCTTATCACGCAATAGCTCTTTTATTTCCTTTTTAAATACTTCAAACATCATTTTTCTCCGTTAGAATGTTCATAAATGCTTGATTCAATTCGTCGCTTTTGCCTACTTTTTTAAATTCCTCAAGACTGCCATCAAAACAACTTATGCCTTCGTTGATCACTGCAACGCGGTCACATAATAAGGCCACTTCATCTAAATGATGGGTTGAAAAGATAACCGGCGTACCTTGCGCTTTTAACCCTTTGATAAAGTTGATCACGGTTTGCGTGGTCATAATATCAAGCCCTGTAGTTGGCTCATCAAGCACAACCACTGCCGGATGATGCACAACGGCGCGAGCAATATTGGCTTTTTGCTTCATCCCGGTTGATAGGTTTTCTGCGCGCTTATCAATAAAGCTGTGCATATCGAGTAAATCAAATAATTCCTCGCAACGAGATTTAATGGCCGCTTTACTCATACCGTGCAGTTTAGCAAAGTACTCAATGTTCTCTTTAACAGTTAAACGGCCATATAACCCTGTACTACCCGATAAAAAGCCAATAGATTTTCGGCCAAATAATGGCTTTTTAATAATATCTTCACCCGCAATGTGAATACTGCCAGCATCTGGCTTTAGGGCTGTGGAGATCATTCTTAAAGTGGTCGTTTTACCTGCACCATTTGGCCCAAGTAAACCTAGCACTTCACCTTTATTACAATGAAAATTTACATCACGTACTGAGTGAAAAAAATCTTTATCCTCTCGAGGATCGACTTTATCTTGTTTATTTTTTTTATGATCTTTGGTCAGCTTAAACTTCTTTTTAAGCCCTCTTACTTCTATCATATTCGCGTCCTTCGTTTCGGTCTAAAGTAATCCGTATTACTATAGAATTCGGGGTTATTATTGTCATACCAGCCCGGTACGCCTAACAAGGGTAACGGTGACAGCTGGCTGTTGTCCCTTAAACAGTTATCAAGTTTAATCATCTCATAAAGTCTGCGATCAATATACTGGTACTGCTGTGCTAAATCTTTACAAAATATGTCACTCGGTACTTTTACAAATAACGCTTTCCCTGTTAAACCAATATACGGTTTTGTCAGCATTTCATAATTAGCATGACCGAACATAAACGGTGCAATAGTTTTACCCCATAAAGCTCTGTGTGTAATAAATGCCTCTTGCCATTGGTGATTTTTTAGAAGCTGTGGCCAAACATCATCACACACCGCAAGTACCACCCCACATTCATCAAATAAGGTCAGTGCATTACGGTGTTTAGAGCGTTGCTTTGTGCCGTGCAAGGTGATCTCTTCAACATGACGCTGGTTAATTAATGCTTTTGTTTTAGGAAATAAACACCAGCTCAAACCACCAAATAGGTCATGCCAATTTTGTTGCCGCGTAGGTACTTTACCGGTGTCAAAAATGATTTGTTCGTAGTAGCGCTCTTCCTCAGTAAAACAGGCATCGTCAACGAAACTAATGACTTGTTGATTAGCGTTTTTAGCATCAAGAAAGCTTGAAAACCATGCACATGCTGGCCAGTCAGTTAAACTGTTCAAAGAAAATAATCTATTTAAGTGGTTAAATGCGCCATTTTCTAAGCTGGCGCTATGCCATTGTTCGTGAGGAGTAAAACGCTTCATGAGTATCTTTAGCTTTACAGTAATTTTAGGGGGAGTTTACCGCAAAAACTGGTTCTATTTAATAGAAGTTCTTATACTCTGCCCACTTAAAACAAAAAAAGAGCGACTATGAAACGTTATTTTTCTCTTACACTCCTTGCAACTGCGGTACTTGCAGGATGTGCAACAACAAGTCTTACCTCTGATGATGTTAGCAAAGGGTATGATTCAATAAATGCCGAACAACTCGCTGAGCATGTAAAAGTGCTGGCATCGGATGAGTTTGGTGGCCGTGCACCATCTTCTAAAGGTGAAGAGCTGACACTAGCCTACCTGACAACTGAATTTAAAAAACTGGGTTTTGAGCCAGGCAACGGTGATAGTTTTTTACAAGAAGTGCCGTTGGTTTCGCTAGAAGCTGATTCAGATATGGTGCTTAATATTGGTGGTAAAGCGTACCAATATAAAACAGACATGGTAATGGGCAGCAGCCGTATTAGTGAACAACAAAGCATTAAAGATTCTGAGTTAGTGTTCGTGGGTTATGGTGTTAATGCACCTGAATACAACTGGAACGATTATGAAGGCCTAGATGTAAAGGGTAAAACAGTCGTTATGCTGGTTAATGATCCAGGTTTTGCAACTAAAGATCCTGCTTTATTTACTGGCGATGCTATGACCTACTACGGTCGCTGGACCTACAAATACGAAGAAGCAAGCCGTCAAGGTGCTGCAGGTGCCATTATTATTCATGAAACAGCGCCTGCGTCATACCCATGGTCTGTTGTAGAAAATTCATGGAGTGGTGAACAGTTCGGTTTTCAAAAAGAAAACAATAATATGGACAGAGTTGCCGTTGAAGGTTGGGTAACCACAGACGTTGCCAAAGAACTTTTCACTAAAGCTGGTTTAGACTTTGATACAGCAAAAGCTAATGCAGCTAAAGGTGCATACCATGTTGATATGGGCGATTTAACAGCGTCAGTTGCGGTTAAAAACACCATTAAAAAGTCTATTTCGTATAATTTCATCGCCACCTTACCTGGTAGTGAAAAAGCCGATGAACATATTATTTATTCAGCACACTGGGATCATCTAGGCACAGATAAAAACCGCAAAGGTGACCAAATATACAATGGCGCTCATGATAACGCGACAGGCACCGCTGGATTAATTGAAGTAGCCGAAGCCTTTGCAAGTTTACCTAAACACCCTAGCCGTTCGATGACCTTTTTAGCTGTTACAGCTGAGGAGCAAGGTTTATTAGGGTCTAAATATTATGCTGCAAACCCAGTGATCCCGGCAAGTAAAACGGTTGCGAATATCAACATGGACAGCCTGAATTTATTAGGCAAGGTAAAAGATATCAGCGTGGTGGGTCTTGGTAAATCTGAAATGGACTCGCTTTTAGAAGTAGCAGCAAAAGCACAAGGACGCACTGTATCAGGCGATCCTAAGCCATCATCAGGAGGTTACTACCGCTCTGATCACTTTGCATTTGCTAATATGGGTATTCCAGCCATGTATGCAGGTGGTGGCAGCGAAGCGCTCGATGAAGACACGGCTAATTATCGTAAACGCATGAGTTTAGTGCTACGTGGTTGTTACCATCAGCCATGCGATAGATACCGTGATGAGTGGGATTTATCTGGCGCAGTGCAAGACTTACAATTGTTTTATCAAGTAGGTTTTGACATTTCTGAGCAAGCTCAGTGGCCAACGTGGAATAAAAATTCTGAATTCCAAAGAAAATAACGCAAATGATATTGATTTTCATTTGATTTAATTTTAAAGTGCAACCTAGATTATTTTTAGGTTGCACTTATGCCCCCTCTCTCACTAGCTAAAATAAGTTTTCCAACTTCCAGCCATTTTATTTTCAGTAATAAGCGACTGTTGCTGCCACTATTGCTACTAATTTGTTTAGCTTATTCGCCAATCAGATCACTGACATTAGCGGCAATGAGCGATGCGTTTTTTCAAGTAAGTGTGTTTGTAGCAGCCACTTTGTTTATTTATTATTTCGCCATTGATCGCCTGCCGCAGTTAGAGTTGGGTTATTTAAGTCAAAAATCGCCATTACTAGAGGTCAGTTTTGCCTCATTACTCGGTGCTCTGCCCGGCTGTGGTGGCGCAATAATCGTGGTAACACAATTTACTAAAGGGCAAGCCAGTTTTGGCTCTGTGGTGGCAGTGTTAACAGCGACCATGGGGGATGCCGCATTTTTATTATTAGCTACCAAACCGCTAGAAGGTCTCATGATCATGCTTATTGGTCTGAGCGTTGGCATCATCAGTGGCAGCGTAGTAAATGCCTTACATAAAGCTGATCACCTTCGACCTGCAAAAAACAACTACACAGATGACTGCTATAACCAACCAAGTAAAGCACTGATAATGAGTAAGTCTATTTGGCAAGTTGTATTGATCCCCAGTATCATTATTGCTGTAATGATCGCTCTTAATACTGATTTCAATAGCTTCGATGCCGTTTTGGCAGACTCAATTACGCTATTTGGCGCTTGTATGGCGTTAATAGCCGTAGCAACCTGGGCATTATCATCTAAAGGACAAAGCTACCAAGACGTTGCCTCAGAGGAAGAGACCATTACGCCGCCTTCAAAGCTCTATAAAGTTTTGCAAGACACGCATTTTGTGACTGCTTGGGTGGTTGCATCATTTATGCTGTTTGAATTATTGATCACCTTTGCTGGCATTGATTTAAAAGCCTGGTTTGCCCATTATGCTTATTTAGCCCCTTTAATTGCCGTGTTGATTGGTTTTTTACCTGGCTGTGGTCCGCAAATAGTGGTCACCACTCTTTATATTCAAGGGATCATTCCGTTTAGCGCTCTCGCAGCTAATGCCATATCAAATGATGGCGATGCGCTTTTCCCAGCAATAGCCATGGCGCCGCGTGCTGCATTAGTGGCAACTATTTATTCTGCTTTGCCAGCAATACTTGTAGGTTATGGCTTGTATTTTTATGGTGTTTAAAATTCAATAATAAAAAAGCTCAGCGATCGCTGAGCTTAAGATTTAATTATTTACTTAAGTACTTTTAAGCGCTTTGTAGTTCAGCTTCTTTTGGGTTAGCGCCATGATCATTTTCACCTTCTTGCGAGTCTTGTGCTAGGAAGATAATTAGAGCAATCGTACCAATCAATGGTATTAACGCTATTAACTGCCACCAACCTGAACGATTAGTATCATGTAAGCGTCTTGCACCAGCACTGAGACTCGGAACAAGCAATGCTAAACTATAGATTGTTGAGATCCAAACTGTATTTAATGCGCTGTCCAACAAAACACAAATTACATAAAAAATAAAATAGAAAAGTGCAAACATCCAATATGCTTTACGACGAATACGGCCGTTAAAATCGGCGTATCGACGCAGTGCTTCCATAAAATATTCCATATCAACTCCTTAATTATTTTAAATTCCCTTCCGGGTGTCGCTTTTTAGCGACAACAATATAATAAATAAAAAGCAACAATATGAAAACAAAAAACCAGCATTAAGCTGGTTTTAAAATAGGAAACGTCTAAAGTTAACTCATTGCCATCATCATTTTGGCTGGGTTTTCTAAGTAAGATTTCCACAAGTTGTTAAAACGTGCAATCGTGCCGCCATCAATCACTCGATGATCACCAGACCAACTAACTTGCATAATAGCTTTACTCACAACCTGACCTTGCTCATCAAAGCGAGGTAAATGCTGTAACTTACCTAAGGCAACAATTGCCACTTCTGGCTTATTGATGATCGGCGTTGCGATGGTGCCACCAATTGCGCCAATATTAGAAATACTAATAGTGCCGGCTTTTAAGTCATCAGGTGATACGCGCCCTTCTCTTGCAGCATCCGTTAGTCGCGTTACTTCATTGGCAACATCAACAATACTTTTCAGTTGGCATTGTTTGATATTAGGCACTAACAAGCCGATTTTTGAATCGACTGCCATACCAATATTGTGATCAGCAAAATAAGTAAGCTCAGTACACTCATCATTTACTTTTGAATTTAATACCGGAAACTCTTTCATCGCAAGCGATAAGGCCTTGATGAAAAATGGCATCATGGTTAACTTAACGCCTTGTTGCTTATACTGCTCTTTCAATTCAGTACGTAGGGCAATAAGCGCAGTTAAATCAATTTCGTCACAAAATGTAAAATGTGGAATAGTACTAACAGAGGCAACCATTTGCTTAGCCATCGCAGCTTTAATGCCTTTGATTGGCTCAACTCGTGTGTCACTTGCGGTAGAATTAGCGGTCTTTGCAACATCAGTGTTAACTTGCAATGGCGAGGTATCGATACTGTTTGGCACTTCACCTTTTACAAAGCGTTCAATGTCTTCTTTATAAATACGACCATTTTTACCAGTGCCTGGAACGGTGGTTAAGTCAACATCAAGTTCTCGCGCCTTGCGTCGAACAGCAGGTGAAGCGACTGCTTTTTGATTAACTTGTGCTGCCACTTGTTGATTGTTGGTGGCGCAAACCTTTAGCTCAGTGGCTGCAGCTTTAGGCTCTACGGCTTTTGTTTGTGCTTTAACAAGCGCATCACTGACATCAACTTTAGCTGAATGAGTACCTGCAATCGACATTTTAAAAAGTGGACTGTGTACTTGAGCCACCTCCCCTTTTGCATAATAAAGCTTGACCACAGTGCCTGTATATTTGGCGGGAATTTGCACCAAGGCTTTATCTGTCATTACATCACAAACAGCCTGATCTTCTTCTATAACATCGCCTTCACTAACTAGCCATTCAACAATTTCACACTCGACAATGCCTTCACCGATATCTGGTAAAATAAAGTCTTCGAGTTGCTCTGTACTGTCGCTGGTAGTTGCAGTTTCACTAGGGGCTGCTTGTTGTTCTGGCTCAGCGCTCGTCTCACCAGCCACATCCATTGCAAAAAGCGGCGCATGCACTAAAGCAATATCGCCTTTGCCGTAATATAGCTTGCTGATCACACCATCATGTACCGCGGGAATTTGCACTAGCGCTTTATCAGTCATTACATCACAAATAGGTTGATCTTCAGTAACCTTGTCACCTTCGGCTACCAGCCATTCAACCACTTCGCATTCAACAATGCCTTCACCGATATCCGGTAAAATAAAATCTTTTGCCATGATAACTCCTAAAATTCGACCGATTGCTTAATTGCAGCAAGTACTTTTAATGCATCCGGTACATATTCTTTTTCAAGTGCTAGTGGATACGGAGTATCTAAGCCGCAGACGCGTAAAATAGGTGATTCTAAATGCAAGAAACATTCTTGCTGAATTGTCGCCGCAATTTCTGCACCAAACCCGTTCGTAATTGGCGCTTCGTGACTGACAATTAAGCGGCCTGTCTTGGTTACAGATTTGGCAATTGTGTCCATATCCCACGGTAATATACTGCGCAAGTCTATCACTTCGCAGCTGATACCCTGCTCACTGGCGCGTTTTGCAGCATCTTCGATGATTTCCATCTGAGCGCCCCACGCGAGCAGTGTCACATCTGTACCTTCTATAACAACTTCAGCTTTACCCAGTTCGATACTGTAATCTTCTTCAGGTACTTCACCTGTAGAGGCACGATATAGACGTTTCGGCTCAAAGAAGATAACTGGGTTATCATCTTTTATCGCTGCACGTAATAAGCCTTTTGCTTGATACGGGTTACGCGGGACAACAATTTTAAGTCCTGGTGTATGCGCAAAATACGCTTCTGGTGATTGAGAATGATATAAACCACCGGCAATACCGCCACCGTAAGGAGTACGAATAGTCAAGTTACCAACATTAAACTCATTACCACTACGATAGCGGAACTTGGCTGATTCATTCACTATTTGATCAAACGCAGGAAAAATATAATCAGCAAATTGAATTTCAGCAAGTGCTGGTGCACCAAACGCAGCTAAGCCATTGGCAAAGCCCATAATACCTTGCTCAGTAAGCGGTGTATTAAACACCCGATGCTGGCCGTATTTTTCTTGTAAGCCTGATGTGGCACGAAATACCCCACCAAAAAAACCCACATCTTCGCCAAAAATACACGCTTGTGGGTGCTCAGCCATAGTAATATCAAGGGCTGAATTAATTGCATGTAACATATTCATTTTAGCCATTACTTAATTCTCCCTGCTGTGATTGGGTAAGCATCTGGGTGTTGCTTGATATGGGTTTTTAATTGCTCATATTGACGTTGTAAAGAAGGGATCGGCGTATCATATACATCCGATATCAACTCTTCTAATGCCGGTTTTGCAATCACTTCAGCGCGTTTTAATGCCGCAAGAATGTCTTCACGGATGCTTTCTTTCGCTTTCACGTCTTCTTCTTCATTGAGCCAGTTTTGTTTCACTAACCATTTACGAAAACGTTCAATTGGGCATGCTTGGTAATTCGCTTCTTCATCTTTAGAACGATAACCGCTTGGATCATCTGAAGTTGAATGCGCGCCTAAGCGATAAGCTATTGATTCAATTAAAATTGGCTCGCCGGTAGTTGTGGCTATCTCGCGTGCTTTTTTGGTTGCTGCATAGACAGCCAATGCATCAGCACCATCCACACGAATTGTTTTAATACCATAGCCGACACCGCGACAAGCAATACCGTCCCCTTTAAACTGTTCATCTGCAGGCGTTGAAATTGCATAACCATTATTACGAGCAAAAAAGATAACCGGAGACTTATGTACCGCAGCCATATTTAAACCCGCATGAAAGTCACCTTCCGATGCAGCACCTTCACCAAAATAACAAATAGTGATGTTATCAATGGCCGAATTTAGCTCACCCGTTTTGGCATCAATATGCTTAATTTTTTGACCGTAGGCATAACCTGTCGCTTGCGGAATTTGCGTACCAAGCGGAGAAGAAATAGTCATATAATTAAGCGCCGCACTACCATAATGGATTGGCATCTGGCGACCTTTACCTAAATCGAGTTCATTTGAAAACATTTGATTCATAAACTGATCAAGGGTAAATCCACGATAATGCAATGCTGCCTGCTCACGGTATTGGGCCATGATCATATCATCTTGATCAAGGGCTGCCGCTGATGCAGTTACCGCGGCTTCTTCACCCAAACACTGCATATAAAAACTGACACGCCCTTGGCGTTGCGCGGCTTGCATACGCTCATCAAGCGCACGAATAAATCGCATTGTTTCGTATAATCGCAGCGCTGTGCTTTCGTCAATATCAGGGGCTGTTGCACCGTCGTGGATATCGCCATCCTCGTTTAAAATACTCAAGGTCGGAATATTCAAGGCATGACCGTCAATAAATTCAAGATCGTGACTGATATTCAGCGATACGTTATTTGGATTACTCATAACCTACCTTCTTTTGTTGTCAACACAGTGCAAATCGCTTGTTATTATTGGATGAATTCTGCTGGTTAAAGTTTGCAGAAATTACACTGTATTTAAATTAAACCTGTCGACACTTTACGTTAACGTAAGGTGTTATTCAACTAAGCATAGACGAAACAAATTGAATTGGCGAGAGAGGGACTGGAAAGTTAACTATACAAAAATATAAAACATATACAATCATATAGTTAACAACTTAGGTAAGATTTTTTAACGCTAATTTAAATAATATTATCTGTTAATTGCAGCGGAATTACGGTTAATAACGCTCGCTGACCTAAAGCAACATCTGCATTGGGAAATATAATTGCCTCTCCCTCTACATCGGCGTAATAATGTGTTTCGCCATCCGTTGCGAGTAACTCTCCCTTACTAAAGCCCGTAAAATTCTCTGCATCATCAGCAAAAGGAAAAGAAAAATTTTGTGCTGTACGATTAATTGAACGATGCACAGAGAATAACTCAAAGTCACTTGCATTAAATTCTTTGTATGAAACTTCTTTTTGGCTAATTAATGCAGTAAGCGTGTCGCGCGTTTTAGCAAAGCGGCTCATGTCATTTTCACCAAATGGCTTTACTTGGCCAAGCTCCACAGTAAAAGAGTCTGCATTATGGATGAATGATGAATAATAACTAAATGTTGTTGCCGCAGATTTCATCATCAAAACTGTATTTACACCACAGCTCAATAAAAATTGCAGCTGTGATTTTTTCCATGGTTTACCGTGTAAAAATGGATAAACAGCAAATTTGTCATTTTTAGAGCCACGAATAGCAGTATGTAAATCATAATGACAACGCGCACGCTCTGCTCCGCCTCGAGTAAAAAAGTCACTTACATAATCTTCTAACTTTTTAGCACGATGGCGTTCATTGTTCATTGCAATGCCGTCTACGCTATGGTGGCCGTTAAACAAGCGGTTCAGGTTTTCTGTGACAAATCGTTTACCGATATTAATCGACTGCGGGTTACCAAAAATAAACAGTACGCGCTGCGCCAACTGTAATTGACCAAGCAGAACTTGTTTAATTAATTGATCGCAAATCTCGATAGGTGCGGTTTCATTACCATGGATGGCACTGGATAGCACAATATCTTTGCTGCTGTGCACTTGTGGTTGAAACTCTATAACGCCAGTATCATGAACATTTACTTTTGTACCGTTGGCTAACATAAACTCACTGGCATCTAAGTGCCATTCGTTAGCACGACTGAGGGTTAAAAAGTCACCAGTTTGTTTTAACTCATTGATATAATTTGTTGTGGCTGACATTGAATCGCCTTTTTGTGTGGAGTAAATACAAAAACGGCTGATCAAGTCAGCCGTTTCTTTAACACTTTGATGATTAGCTGATCACTGAATCAACTAATTTTTTCGCTTCTTTTTCAAGTAATGCTAAATGCTCTGCACCTTTGAAAGACTCAAGGTAGATTTTATAAATATCTTCAGTCCCTGATGGACGCGCTGCAAACCAGCCATTTTCAGTGACCACTTTTAAGCCACCAATTGCTGCGTTATTACCTGGTGCATGAGTAAGCTTTTGTAAAATTGGCTCACCGGCTAACGTATCAGCAGTAACGTCTTTGGCACTAAGGGCTTTTAGGCGATCTTTTTGAGCAGCACTTGCTGGCGCATCGATACGTTTATATAAAGGCGCGCCAAATTCTTGTTCAAGCTCTTTATAAAGTGCGGAAGGTGTTTTACCTGTCACAGCTAGAATTTCAGCTGCTAATAAGCCCATAATAAAGCCGTCTTTATCGGTATTCCACACGGTTCCGTCAAAACGCAGGAATGAGGCCCCTGCACTTTCTTCTCCGCCAAACGCAAGCGTTCCCGTGCTCAAGCCTTCAACAAACCATTTGAAGCCAACAGGCACTTCTTGTACTTGCCGTTTATTGCGCGCAACAACGCGGTCAATCATCGCACTTGATACCAGCGTTTTTCCGATTTGTACGTCAGCAGACCAATTACGATGATTTAATAAGTAATCAATAGCAACAGCTAAAAAGTGATTCGGGTTCATTAAACCATCAGGAGTAACAATACCGTGACGGTCATAATCGGGGTCGTTACCAATGCCAAGATCAAAATCATCTTTTAGGGCAATGAGATTTGCCATTGCATAGGGAGACGAGCAATCCATACGGATTTTACCGTCTTTATCAAGCGGCATAAATGCAAAACGCGGATCAACTTGTTCATTTACGACTGTTAAGTCTAAATTGAATTTCTTTGCAATAACGGGCCAAAAGTTGATTCCTGAGCCACCCAGTGGATCAATACCAATTTTAATATTTGCTTTACTAATAGCCGCAACATCAACCACATTAATTAAGTCTTCAATGTATGGGGTCATTAAATCTTGGTATTTAATAAAACCAGAACGTGATGCTTTAGCAAACGGAAACAACTCAACTTCAACTAAATCTTCAAGTAGTAATTGATTTGCTCTATCTTCTATCCATTTAGTTACATCGGTATCAGCTGGGCCGCCATTAGGTGGGTTATATTTAAAGCCGCCGTCTTCTGGTGGATTATGCGAAGGAGTAACAACAATACCGTCCGCTAATTCATGCGGATGCAATTTGTTATGACAAACAACGGCGTGGCTAATTACAGGTGTTGGTGTAAAGTCATCATTTTCTTGAGTGATCACTTGTACTTCGTTTGCAACTAAAACTTCAATCGCTGAGTTATAGGCAGCTTCACTTAAGGCATGAGTATCTTTGCCTAAATAAAGCGGACCAAAAATATTATTTTGTTTACGGTAGTCACAAATTGCTTGGGTAATGGCGAGAATATGTGATTCATTGAATTTCACATCATACGAACAACCTCGATGTCCTGAGGTACCAAAGGCAACACAATGTTCAGGATTTTGTTCTAAATCAGGCTCATTTAAGTAATAAGCCGACACTAATTTTGGTACATTTACTAAATCTGATTGTGTTGCAAGTTTCCCTGCACCGGAATGAATCGCCATTACACTTCCTTTATAAGTAGTCTCGAATTTTTTCAGCTTGTTCAGCGCTATAGCCTAAGCCAAGCGCCACTTCATGCAACATCATTTTCTTACGGGTGGTGTTTGAATTAGTCATTACCCAATATTCACTGTCAGTGATATTTTTTGGATTCATACTACTACCACTGTTAACGAGTGCTTCTTTACTAGTCGCAAAGTAAACACGATCACGACCTTGCACATCCAGTACTGCTGAAAAATCAGTTTTATGTGTTCTGTGTAAAGCAGAGAGGATAAACAAAAAGCGGCCAACCACCCCTTTTTGCATCGCTAACTCTTCTTTATTGAGTATATTAAAAACATTCGCATGCTGTTGTGTCAATTGTGTGACTGGGGCTGGCTTTTTATCCTCAACATCTAATGTCGTTTCAGATGACTGAGCAGTTGCAACAGCCGCATCTTTGCTCGCTGGCATATCAGCAAGCACTGGTTTTTCTGGCACGACTAAATCATTCTCGTCGTGAATATTTAACAAACGACGTAAAATAGTTGAAGCGCTTTCGCCTATACTTTGTGTATTACTTGCAATGTATTGATATAACTCGTCGTCTATGTCAATTTTTTTCATGTTATTCCTGTCGTTACGGGTCACATTCTTTTTTCTCACTTGATTATACCCAAAGCTGATTTAATTCTCTATGTTTTGCAATTTGTTATTTCACTAGGCAAACTAGGCACACTTTTTTAGAGATATTTTGGAAACTGTGATGCTGTTAAATTACAAACAACTAGGCCAAGGGCCAGATGTAATTTTGATCCATGGCTTATTTGGTTCACTGGAAAATTTAAATGTTATCGCTAACTCATTAGCAGAAAATTTTACAGTAACCAATATTGATTTACGTAACCATGGCCGTTCACCACACAGCGAAATAATGGATTACCCTGTAATGGCGGATGATGTGCTAAATTTGATGGTGCATTTAAATATAAGCAAAGCACACATAGTTGGTCATTCAATGGGTGGCAAAGTAGCCATGCAAATTGCGCATTCAAGCCCTGAATTAGTTAACAAACTAGTTGTTTTAGATATCGCACCGGTGGCGTACCAAAGTCGACACGATGATATTATTGCGGCTTTAAAACTCGTTGAACAGCACGCAGTTAATGACCGTAAACAAGCTGACCAATTGATGCAGCAGCTTATTCCTGAGCTTGGTGTACGTCAGTTTTTATTAAAAAGTTATGCTAAAAATGACCAAGGCCAATTACAATGGCGCTTTAATTTAGCGGCACTGAGTGAAAAATATAGTAATATCCTAACAAATATTAAAGCAAATGATTCTTGTTTATGCGATACTTTATTTATCAAAGGGAACGATTCTGACTATATATTGCCTGAATACCGCGGTGCAATAATGGCGCAATTTAGTAATGCAAAAGCAAAAATTATTCATGGAGCTGGTCACTGGTTACATGCACAGAAACCACAAGCCGTGAATAAGTCTATCAATGATTTTTTAATGGCTTGATAAAGCCAAATTTAATCATGTATTTTTGACTAAGCGCACTAAATTATTGCGATTTTATATGCTATAGTACGCGCCGTTTAATTTAAAGGTTATACGTTGATGGTCAGTCAGTTAATTAACGAATTTGATACCCTTGGGTTGTATTTTGGCTTAGCCGGTGTGTTCTTTTTTATTGGTATGGCTATTCAAGACGTACTTAAAAGAGGTAATGTACCTAAGTTTGGCCGCTATATAGTATGGCTTGTGCTATTTTTAGGGTGTTCTGGTTTTATCGCTAAAGGGCTTATTCAAGTGTTTTGGCAAGGTGCGGGTGTGGGTTAACCATGGCTAAGTCTGAAACAGATAGAACAACACTCGATTTATTTGAATACGAAAAACGCCCCGGCAGACCAAAAACGAATCCCCTTCCGAGGGAGGTTCAGTTAAAGGTAAATAAACGTAATCAAATAAAAAGAGATAAAGCACGTGGTTTAAAACGTGTCGAATTTAAAGTTTCATCGCAGTTGTATCAAGCGTTAAGCGATATGGCCGATGCACAAAATATTAGCCGTAGTGCGCTGATTGAAACTATTTTACAAGAAAGATTGGCTATTGATAGATAAAAGGTTTTAAATCCATGGCAAGTGTAGGTATTTTTTTCGGAAGTGACACAGGTAACACAGAGCACGTAGCTAAAATGATCCAAAAAGAATTGGGTAAAAAGCTTGTTGCTGTGCACGATATTGCTAAAAGCTCTAAAGAAGAGATCGCTGAATTTGATTTGATCTTATTTGGTATCCCTACTTGGTATTATGGCGAAGCGCAATGTGATTGGGATGACTTTTTCCCTGAATTAGAAGAAGTTGATTTTGATGGCAAACTGGTTGCTATCTTTGGCTGTGGCGATCAAGAAGATTATGCTGAATATTTCCTTGATGCGATGGGTATGATCAACGACATCGTTACCGAGCGCGGCGCAATTGTTGTGGGTCACTGGCCAACAGAAAGCTACGACTTTGAAGCATCTAAAGGCATGGCTGATGACAACCATTTTGTTGGTTTAGGTATTGACGAAGACCGTCAACCAGAGCTGACTGAACAACGTGTAAAAGCATGGTCTGCACAAGTTTATGAAGAAATGTGCTTAAGCGAACTTGCTGATTAAATACACTTTATTGCTAGTAATTGGATAAAATAGTGACGTTCGATTTACTATTTCACTTTTTATAAGTAATTCTAGCAATTGATCTTTGCACTTAATGACTAGGCGCGTTATTCTTATCTTTGCTAATGTGTCGTGTACATCTTTGTAAGGTGTCTAGTATAACCAAATATAATTGAGACAGATTTAATGACTGATCATAACTTGGAATTAAAAAAAGCCGGCTTAAAAGTAACTCTGCCGCGTATTAAAATTTTAGAGATTTTACAATCTCCAGATAACCAACACATCAGCGCTGAAGATGTTTATAAAATTCTTTTGGACCTAGGTGAAGAGATTGGTCTAGCTACAGTGTACCGCGTACTTAACCAATTTGATGATGCTGGTATTGTTAGCCGTCATCATTTTGAAGGTGGTAAATCAGTGTTTGAACTTTCAGGTAGCACACACCATGACCACCTTGTTTGTTTAAAATGCGGTAAAGTAGTTGAATTTGAAGATGAGATGATTGAACGTCGTCAAGTTGAAATTTCAGAAGAAAATGGTATCAAATTAACCAATCACTCGCTTTACTTGTATGGTGAGTGTACTGACACTGCTGCATGTAAAGCATTTGCTGATAGCCAATAATTTCGTTTTATTTCTTCGCTAAAATGAAATAAAAAAACCTGCTTTATGCAGGTTTTTTTGTGTCTGTTGCTTTTATCCCCGCGCCTTCAGTGAAGGGATAATACCAATCGTGTTAAGTCGATTGGTATAACAGACTATTGCTGTGTTTTAGTCCATGAGTCGCGTAAACCAACGGTTTGGTTAAACACTACTTTTTCAGACTTAGTATCACGGCTAAAATAACCAGTACGTTCAAATTGAAACCCTTGTGCCGGTGCTGAATTAGCAAGTGCAGGCTCAAGTTTCGCGTTGCTTAGTACAACAAGTGAATCTGGATTTAACGTTGACGAAAACTCTTCCGCGGCAGCTGGATTTGGTACGTTAAATAGACGATCATATAAACGCACTTCAGCAGTAATTGACTCACTCGCTGAAACCCAATGGATAACGCCCTTCACTTTTCGACCATCACTTGGATTTTTACCCAAAGTCTCTGGATCATAACTACAGAAGATTGTTGTGATCTCACCATTTTCGTCTTTTTCAACACGATCCGCTTTAATAACATAAGCACCACGTAAACGTACTTCTTTATCAAGCACTAAACGTTTAAACTTGTTATTAGCTTCTTCTTTGAAATCTTCACGTTCAATATAAATTTCACGGGTGAACGGTACATCACGACGACCCATGCTTTCATCATTCGGGTGGTTTGCAACCGATAATGTTTCAACTGTCTGGGCATCATAGTTTTCAATGATCACTTTAACAGGATCTAGCACAGCCATCGCACGTGGTGCATGTTCGTTTAAGTCTTCACGGATACACGCTTCAAGCATGCCCATCTCAACCATGTTTTCTTGTTTGGTTACACCGATACGAGCACAAAACTCTCGGATTGATGCTGGTGTATAACCACGACGACGTAAACCCGCAATCGTTGGCATACGTGGATCATCCCAACCTTCAACATGGCCATTGACCACTAAGTCGTTCAACTTTCGCTTAGACATAATTGTGTATTCAAGGTTTAAACGTGAAAACTCAATTTGTTGTGGATGACATTCAAGGCTGATGTTATCTAATACCCAATCGTATAAACGGCGGTTATCTTGAAACTCAAGTGTACACAATGAATGGGTAATGCCTTCTAGCGCATCTGAGATACAGTGGGTGAAGTCATACATTGGGTAGATGCACCATTTATCACCGGTCTGATGATGGTGTGCAAATCGAACACGATAAATAATAGGATCGCGCAGCACCATAAATGAGCTGGCCATATCTATTTTAGCACGCAGTACACACTCACCTTCTTTAAATTCACCCGCACGCATTTTTTCAAATAGTGCTAAGTTTTCTGAAGGACTGGTATCACGTGTTGGACTATTTTTACCTGGCTCTTTTAACGTGCCGCGATATTCACGCGCTTGATCAGCCGTTAAAAAGCAAACATAGGCTAAGCCTTTATTGATAAGCTCTACCGCATAGTCATACAAAGTATCAAAATAATTTGACGAATACTTTATTTCACCATCCCAGTTGAAACCTAACCACTGAACATCTTCTTTGATTGAATTAACGTAGTTAATATCTTCTTTTTCAGGGTTAGTATCATCAAAACGTAAATTACATTGGCCACTGTAGTCTTGCGCTATACCAAAATTTAAACAAATTGATTTAGCATGACCAATATGTAAAAAACCATTTGGCTCAGGTGGAAAACGAGTATGTGTTGACGCATGTTTACCTGATGCTAAATCTTCATCAATACGGGTTCTTATAAAGTTACTTGGGCGATTCTCAATTTCCGCCATAGGAGTACAATCCTCACAATAGTGCATGGTGACAAAACTAAGTCATTATTACAAAAACAAACCTTAACATACAGCAATAGATGCCAGTTTATTAAAGATATTAATTTATTATACTCAAGTGCAAAATTTAACTTGCTCATATACATAAAAACTCTGTGTTAACGCAATAAAACATTCATAGAATCCACTTATAGTGCCAACCAATGTAATTTAGTAAATAAGGGAAGATAATGGCATCAAGTAAGCAACATCGCGTTTATATCGCAAGTAATGCACGAGCAAATCACTACTTACTGGTAGAATTTAAACCAAGTGATGAGTTTTACTTGCAATTTAATGATTATATTAATTGTTATAACCGTATAGCCCGTGAACTTTTCTCATTTTGTGATGAATATGAGCTTCATAATGTGCAGATTTTGGCAAATGATAAATTACCTGTGGTTCGCTATCATGATGAGCCCTACTGTTTGCAAACACCAAAGCAAATGCTGTTTTTTTACAACCCTAAATACCATGAAAGCCACAGCCTTTATGCTGACAGTAATAATCGATGCGACAAAATCCGCTTTTTATTTTTAGCAACTGGGGATGATTTACGCAGTAATGCCGCACATTTTCATAGCCGAGTACAAAAAGCAATTTCATCGCTGCAAGAACATTTACTCAGTGGCGAAGCACAGCTGAAAATTCGTGATCATCAACATTTAACCTATGATTTATTTGCTAAGGCAAAAGGTAATAAAGAAAGTTACGGCTATAAATTACGCAGTATCTACCCACGTTATCAATCACGTCATTGTCAATTGCCTGAGCAATATAACGATATGACCTATGTAACGTTTTCTATCCCTGTAACGCGAGAAATAAAAACCCAGTTCCAAGCGATGCTCAATGATAAACACTACGATCAATTCTATTGTTATTTATTTGATGCGTTTCAACGTGCTTGTATCAATCGAGATATTACGCGTGGTGCGATGATCGCGGATGATAGTCGACCTATCGTTCGAAACAGCATGATAGACAAAGTAGCTAGCAACAGTGAACTTCATAAACTGACATTTAACTGTGATGATCACGCTGTACAAATGGAGTATGCTTGGCAAGGTGACAAACTTGTCGATATGATTCATTTTGTCATTGCTGCAGGCAAAATAGATGAACATGATATGGGATTTGGTAAGTTCATGAATAACGTTCACAGCGCTATCAATAAAGTGACTGATGAGTTAGCTTTCAACCCAACCCGCCAAGAACTATTGGTGCGTTTCTTCCAGCACATAAACTATCAATACTAAAGCAATAAAAGGTGACACTCAGTGTCACCTTTAGATTAACGATTTTTTGTTAATTTAGTTAAATCTAAGCGTAACACTTTTGAGCGTCGTTCATAATTGTAGAGCGCTTTTTTCTTCGCGGGTAAATCATCCACTGTGGCAGACTCGAAACTTTGCTCTAAAAACCAATGGATGCTGCGTGTTGTCAAAGCAAATAATGCACTGTAACCAACACTTTTAGCTTTATTAATAATAAAGCGTAATAAATAACTTCCTCTATCAGCATCGCGATATTGTGGGTGCACAGCCAAGCTCGCAAACTCCCCAACTTGCTCTTCTTCATATGGATACAGGGCTGCACAGGCGATGATCAACCCATCACGCTCTATCACTGTGAATTGTTCAATTTCTATTTCTAATTGCTCTCTTGAGCGGCGCACTAAATAACCTTGCTCTTCAAGCGGTCTAAGTAAATTAATAATACCAGTAATGTCAGAAATTGTTGCGCTGCGCAGTTGCTCAGAACTTTGTGGCGCAATTTGAGTGCCAATCCCATCTAAAGAAAATAGCTCTTGTAGTAAGGCGCCATCTTCTTTATAGCTAACTAAATGACAGCGATGCACACCGCCACGACAAGCATCAATAGCGGCTTGTAAGAAAACGGGCGCACTTGAGCATGAAGAAGTATGCGTTTTATAATGCGTTAATAGTCGCTCTGCTTCATTTGGCATGAGCTCTGCAATGGCTTCGCCATTTTCATCTAAAATACCGGCATCTTGACTAAAACCTAGCATTTTATCTGCTTTTAATTTAAGCGCGACTTGCGTAGCTATTTCTTCTGCTGTTAAGTTAAAACTTTCACCCGTTACCGATGCAGCGATGGGCCCTAATAATACAATGCTGTTGTTATTTAGCTGATGACGGATGCCATCCACGTCGATACGTCTAACGCGGCCGGAATGATGGTGGTCAATCCCCTCGTCTACGCCTAACGGTTGAGCAATAACAAAGTTGCCACTGACCACATTTAAAAATGAGCCGGACATAGGGGTACTGCTCAATGACGTGGACAAACGCGCAGTTATATCAAACTGCATAGCACCGGCAACTTTTTTTATGACATCAAATGTCGCGTTATCAGTAACTCTAATAGCATTATGAAAGTGACTAGTTATGCCAACATCATCTAAGGCAGCATTAAATTGTGGTCGCGCACCAAAGACTAAAACTATCTTTATACCAAGACTCGTTAGCAAAGCAACATCGTTAATAATACTGCGACAACCTGGTTGGTCAATCGCTTCACCACCAAGCATTACAACGAAAGTTTTACCTCTATGGGCATTAACATAAGGAGTAGACTGGCGAAAACCGTCTACCAACTCTGTGGTACGCACGTCATTATTACCTTTTAGAATTCGAATATTTTTAAGAAATACGAATGAACAATGCACCAGTTTAAAGAATTTAAATTCACAAATAAAGCATTATTATTCGCACATGCAAATAAAATACTAAATTGCCATACTAGGAAATTGAGAAACAAAAAAGGCCCGCATTAGCGAGCCTTTTTAAAAAGAAAGAACTGCTTACCAGCCTGTTTTCTCTTTAAGTGCTTTACCGATATCAGCTAGTGAACGTACAGTTTTTACGCCCGCAGCTTCTAATGCAGCAAATTTCTCATCAGCAGTACCTTTACCACCAGCGATGATTGCGCCAGCGTGACCCATACGCTTACCTTCTGGTGCAGTAACACCAGCAATGTAAGAAACAACAGGTTTAGTAACGTTTGCTTTGATGTACTCTGCAGCTTCTTCTTCTGCAGTACCACCGATTTCACCAATCATTACGATTGCTTCAGTTTGTGGATCTTTTTCGAACATTTCTAGAACGTCGATAAAGTTAGTACCAGGAATTGGGTCGCCACCAATACCAACACACGTAGACTGACCAAAACCAGCATCTGTAGTTTGTTTAACTGCTTCGTACGTTAAAGTACCAGAGCGTGAAACAATACCTACTTTACCAGGCTTGTGGATGTGACCAGGCATGATACCAATCTTAGTCTCACCAGGAGTGATAACACCTGGGCAGTTAGGACCGATCATGCGAGTACCCGTTGCGTCAAGCTTAACTTTAACGTCAACCATATCAAGCGTTGGGATACCTTCAGTGATACAAACGATTAGCTCAATGCCAGCATCGATTGCTTCTAGGATTGCATCTTTACAAAAAGGTGCAGGTACGTAGATAACTGATGCAGTCGCGCCAGTTGCTTCTACAGCATCACGTACAGTGTTAAATACTGGAAGACCAAGGTGCGTTTGACCGCCTTTACCTGGGCTTACACCACCAACCATTTGTGTACCGTACTCAAGCGCTTGCTCAGAGTGGAAAGTACCTTGGCCACCAGTGAAACCTTGACAGATAACTTTTGTATCTTTATTGATTAATACAGACATTATTTGCCCTCCGCAGCAGCAACAACTTTTTCAGCCGCGTCTGTTAGTGATTCAGCAGCAATGATATCTAGACCAGAGTTCTTAAGAACTTCACGACCTAGTTCAGCGTTAGTACCTTCTAAACGTACAACTACTGGTACGTTTACGCCAACTTCTTTAACTGCACCAATGATGCCTTCAGCGATCATGTCACAACGAACGATACCACCAAAGATGTTAACTAAAACAGCTTTAACGTTGTCATCTGAAAGAATGATTTTGAATGCTTCAGATACACGCTCTTTAGTCGCGCCGCCACCAACATCTAAGAAGTTAGCTGGCTTGCCACCATGTAGGTTTACGATGTCCATTGTACCCATTGCTAGGCCGGCACCATTAACCATACAACCAACGTTACCGTCTAATGCAACGTAGTTAAGCTCAAAGCTTGCTGCATGTGCTTCACGTGCATCTTCTTGAGATGGATCGTGGAAATCACGCATTTTAGGTTGACGGTAAAGTGCATTACCATCAATACCGATTTTGCCGTCAAGACAGTGAAGGTTACCTTCGTCTGTGATTACAAGCGGGTTGATTTCTAAAAGTGCGAAATCGAAATCAGTGAACATTTTACCAAGACCCATGAAGATCTGTACGAACTGTTTCATTTGCACTGGGTTAAGACCCAATTTGAAACCTAGTTCACGTGCTTGGTAAGCTTGAGGACCAACTAACGGGTCGATCTCAGCTTTGTGGATAAGCTCTGGTGTTTCTTCAGCAACAGTTTCAATTTCAACACCGCCTTCAGTAGACGCCATGAAAACAACTTTGCGAGATGCACGGTCAACAACTGCACCTAGGTACAATTCGTTGGCGATATCAGTACAGCTTTCAACTAAAATTTTAGCTACTGGCTGACCATTCTCGTCTGTTTGGTAAGTAACTAGGTTTTTACCTAACCAGTTAGCTGCAAACGCTTTAACTTCGTCGATAGTTTTAACTAGCTTTACACCGCCAGCTTTACCACGTCCACCTGCGTGAACCTGAGTTTTAACAACCCACATATCACCGCCGATTTTCTCAGCAGCTGCTGCAGCTTCTTCAGGTGTATCGCACGCGAAACCTTGAGAAACTGGTAAACCATATTCGGCAAAAAGTTGTTTTGCCTGATACTCATGCAAATTCATGATGCTTTATCCAATTTTTTATACTAAAAGAGCTGACTATTTCGATTAACAGACAGCTATCCCAAATTGCGCAACTAGTATAGATCCCAAGGCTTAACATGAAAACCCCAGTTAGACTAATAGACGCAAAAAAAAAGCTGTGAATGTAACTCACAGCTTAGATTTTATACAACTAGATTAAACATCTAGTAATAAGCGAGTTGGATCTTCAAGTAACTCTTTAATTGTTACTAAGAAGCCAACAGATTCTTTACCATCGATTTGGCGATGATCATAAGATAGTGCCAAATACATCATCGGCAAAATTTCAACTTTACCATTTACCGCCATTGGACGATCTTGGATTTTATGCATACCCAAAATAGACGACTGCGGTAAGTTGATGATAGGTGTTGATAACAATGAACCAAACACACCACCGTTAGTGATAGTGAAGTTACCACCGGTCATATCGTCAAGCGTCAGCTTACCGTCACGACCTTTAAGTGCTAGTTCACGAATACCTTTTTCGATTTCAGCAACAGATAGCTTATCGCAATCTTTTAGTACTGGAGTTACTAGACCGCGCGGCGTAGAAACTGCAATGCTGATATCAAAATAGTTGTGGTATACGATATCATCGCCATCAATTGAAGCATTTACATCAGGGAAGCGTTTTAGCGCTTCAGTTACTGCCTTCACGTAGAAAGACATGAAACCTAAACGGATACCGTGACGTTTCTCGAACACTTCTTGATACTGCTTACGAAGGTCCATGATTGGTTTCATGTTTACTTCGTTGAATGTTGTTAACATTGCCGTTGAGTTTTTCGCTTCAAGAAGACGGTTAGCAATGGTTTTACGTAAACGCGTCATTGGTACACGTTTTTGTGTACGGTCACCCATAGGCGCAGGTGCTGCTTCAGTTGCTTTTGCAGCTGGTGCTGGTGATTTTAAGAAGGTATCAACATCTTCTTTCGTTACACGGCCATTTTTGCCAGTGCCTTTGATTTTAGAAGCGTCAAGGCCTTTTTCAGCAATTAAACGACGCACTGACGGTGTTAACACGTCTGAACTATCGCTAGAAGAATCTGCAGCAGGTGCTGCTTCTTCTTTTGCTGCTGGTGCTGATGCTGGTTTACCACCGGCTTGTACTTTACCGATCACTTGATCACCGAGTACTGTCTCACCTTCTGCGTGAATAATCTCACCCATGATACCGTCTTCTTGAGCAACAACTTCAAGAACAACTTTATCTGTTTCGATATCAACCAAGTTTTGGTCGCGTGTTACCGCGTCACCTGGTTGCACATGCCAAGTAGCTACTGTCGCGTCTGCGACTGATTCTGGAAGTACAGGTACTTTAATGTCCACTTCTTTACCTTCTGATGCTGGTGCTGATGGCGCCTCTGGCGCATTTTCTTGTTTAGCAGAAGCCGGTGCAGCTTCGCTCTTAGCGTCTTCACTTGGCGCAGCTGCATCAGCGTCGCCAATAATACCGATCACTTGGTCACCAAGCACGGTTGCACCTTCTTCTTGTGAAATTTCAGTGATCACACCGTCATTTGGTGCAACAACTTCTAAAACAACTTTATCTGTTTCGATGTCTACTAAGTTCTGATCACGGCTTACTTTGTCGCCAACACTTACATGCCATGTAGCAACGGAAGCATCAGCAACCGACTCAGGAAGAACAGGAACTTTAATTTCTGTGCTCATTGCTTATCCTTTATTTTCAATAGTAAGCGCGTCTGCGACTAGCGCTTGTTGTTCTTTAGTATGCACTGACATGTAACCACATGCTGGAGAAGCTGATGCTTTACGACCTGCATATTTAAGCTTCGCACCTTGCGGAATTGCTTCTACAAAGTGGTGTTGTGAACAATACCAAGCACCTTGGTTTTGTGGCTCTTCTTGACACCAAACAAAATCTTTCACATGTTGATAACGGGCCATAATGGCTTCCATCTCATCATGAGGGAACGGATATAATTGCTCAACACGCACAATAGCAATGTTGTTAAGTTCAAGTTTACGACGCTCTTGTAGTAATTCGTAGTACACTTTACCACTACAGAAAACCACACGTTCAACGCTAGCTGCATCAATATCATCGATTTCGTCGATCATATTATGGAACACACCTTCCGATAACTCTTCAAGTGTTGATGTCGCAAGTGGATGACGTAATAACGATTTGGGTGTCATAACTATTAGTGGGCGACGTAGTGGTCTAACTGATTGACGACGAAGCATGGCGTATACTTGAGCTGGTGTTGAAGGCACACATACTTGCATGTTGTGATCAGCACAAAGCTGTAAGAAACGCTCTAAACGTGCCGAACTGTGCTCTGGACCTTGGCCTTCATAACCATGTGGCAATAAAATTGTAAGACCACACAAGCGGCCCCACTTTTGCTCACCTGAACTTAAGAATTGGTCAAATACTACTTGAGCACCGTTGGCGAAATCACCAAATTGTGCTTCCCACAGTACCAATGATGTAGGCTCTGCTGTTGCATAACCATATTCAAACGCAACAACGGCTTCTTCAGATAATACAGAATCGAATACTTGGAAAGTACCTTGCTCTTCACTTAAATGCTCTAACGGTGTATAAGTTGCACCATCAGTTTGGCTGTGAACAACGGCATGACGATGGAAGAATGTACCACGGCCAGAATCTTGTCCAGTTAAGCGAATATCAGTACCTTCAGTGGCGATTGTTGCATAAGCAAGTGTTTCTGCCATCCCCCAGTCAAGCGGTTTTTCACCTGCGGCCATTAATTTACGGTCATCGTAAATCTTTTTAACACGTGATTGCGCTTTGTATTGCTCAGGGTAGTTAGCTACTTTTTCACCTAGCTCTTTTAGCTTTTCAACTGGCACACTTGCATCATAATCAACACTCCACTCATGGCCCACATATTTAGCCCAATCAGATGAGTGTGATGTTTCTGGTTGAATTTCTTCAACAACACAATGACCATCATCGAGGCCATTACGGTAATCGTCAGCAAGTGCTTTAATTTCATCTTCAGTAAACGACCCTTCTGCCATTAATTGATCTGCGTAGATCAAACGAGGTACTGGGTGTTTTTTGATTTTTTGATACATGATCGGTTGAGTCGCATTCGGCTCATCCGCTTCATTATGGCCATGACGGCGATAACAAACTAGGTCAATAACCACATCACGTTTAAATTGATTTCTGAAATCAAGCGCAATTTGAGTTACAAATGCTACCGCTTCAGGATCATCAGAATTTACGTGGAAAATTGGTGATTGCACCATTTTTGCGATGTCAGTACAGTAATCTGTAGAGCGCACATCGTCTTGCTTGCTTGTTGTAAAACCAACTTGGTTATTTACAACAATACGAATACTACCACCACAACTAAACGCATTAGTTTGCGATAAGTTGAAGGTTTCTTGAACAACACCTTGGCCTGCGACTGCTGAGTCACCATGGATAGTAATTGGCAGTGCTTTAATACCTGAGCTGTCACCCAAACGGTCTAAACGTGCACGCACTGATCCCATAACTACAGGGTTTACAATCTCAAGATGCGATGGGTTAAAGGCAAGTGCCATATGAACTTTGCCACCTTTAGTAGCAAAATCAGAAGAGTAACCCATGTGGTATTTAACATCACCAGAGCTTAATGTTTCTTTATGCTTACCAGCAAACTCATCAAATAATTCTGATGGATTTTTACCAAGTACATTGACAAGAACATTTAAGCGACCACGGTGAGCCATACCAATTACCGCTTCTTGTTGGCCACTTTCGCCAGCACGGTGAATAAGCTCTTTCAGCATCGGTACTAACGCATCACCACCTTCGAGTGAGAAACGCTTAGCACCTGGGAACTTAGCCCCTAAATACTTTTCAAGACCATCGGCTGCGGTTAATCCTTTGAGGATACGCAACTTTTCTTCTTTACTGAATGTTGGTCGTGATTGCACTGATTCTAAACGTTGTTGTAACCAACGTTTTTCTTCAGTTGATGTGATGTGCATATACTCAGCACCTACTGAACCACAATATGTGGTCATTAGTGCTTGATATAACTCACCTAAAGGCATGGTATCGCGGCCAACGGCAAACGATCCCACGTTAAATTCACGGTCAAAATCAGCTTTAGATAATTCATGGTATTCAAGTTCTAAATCTCGAACACGTTCACGCTGCCAAATGCCTAATGGATCTAAGTTAGCATTTTGGTGACCACGGAAACGGAAAGCATTAATAAGCTGCAGTACTTTGACCTGTTTAGGATCGCCGCTACCACTGCCCTCTGCTACCACTACTTCTCTATGCTTGTTTTTCGCAAGCGCCGCAAACTGTGCACGAACTTCTGAATGCTTTACTTCAACATCCACACCATCTACTTTTGGTAATTGTTCGAACACTTCTCGCCATTCTTCTGGCACAGAAGTCGCATTGTCTAAATACGCTTCATAAAGCTCTTCTATATAAGCAACGTTTCCGCCGTTTAAATGTGAAGATTCTAGCCATGCCTTCATCACACCTTCGTGCATTTATAAGCCCTTTTCTTTAGCGCAGAAATTAATTGTTATAACAAGATGGCTAATTTACATTAGCCATCTTACATTTATCAATATTATTAAACTGAACGGTTTATTAACATTGATTTGATTTGTCCGATTGCCTTAGTTGGATTAAGACCTTTAGGACAAACGCTAACACAGTTCATGATACTGTGACAACGGAACACGCTGAATGCATCGTCTAAGTCAGCTAAACGCTCTTCTGTTGCTGTATCTCGGCTATCTGCCAAGAAACGGTAAGCATGAAGAAGACCAGCTGGACCGATGAACTTGTCTGGATTCCACCAGAACGAAGGACACGATGTTGAACAACATGCACATAGAATACACTCATACAAGCCATCTAACTTGTCACGTTCTTCAATTGATTGAAGACGCTCACCTGCAGCAGGTGTATCGTTAATTAGATAAGGCTTTACTTTTTCGTATTGAGTGTAGAACTGACTCATGTCAATAACAAGGTCACGTACCACTGGTAAACCTGGTAATGGACGAATTACGATTTTACCTTTGCCACCTTTTTGTAGCGTTGATAAAGGAGTAATACATGCTAAACCATTTTTACCATTCATGTTAACACCGTCAGAGCCACACACACCTTCACGGCATGAACGACGAAATGATAACGTTGGATCTTGCTCTTTTAATAATAAAAGTGCATCCAATACCATCATGTCGTGGCCTTCTTCCGTTTGCAAAGTATATTCTTGCATACGGGGGGCGTTATCAACATCTGGATTGTAACGATAAACAGAAAATTGTACTTGTGCCATCGTCTCGCTCCTAGTAGGTACGTGCTTTAGGTGGAAATGCTTCGCGCAGTTTCGGCGCATAGTTTACATCACGCTTGCTCATTTCATCCGTTACCGGATTGAATACTGAGTGACATAACCAGTTTTCGTCATCACGATCTGGGAAGTCAAAGCGAGAGTGTGCACCACGGCTTTCTGTACGGAAGTTTGCAGCAACTGCTGTTGAGTATGCTGTTTCCATCATGTTATCTAACTCTAGACATTCGATACGTGCAGTGTTGAAGTCTGATGATTTATCATCAAGACGCGCATGCTGCAGACGTTCACGAATTTCTTTAAGCTCTTTTAGACCGGCTGCCATTGACTCACCTTCACGGAATACCGAGAAGTTAAGTTGCATACACTGCTGTAGGTCTTTCTTGATTTGTACTGGATCTTCGCCTTGACCAACTGTTGAGTTCTCCCAACGATTGAAACGAGCGAGTGCAGCGTCTAAATCTGATTCTGAGGCATCTTTTGATACTTCAACGTCATTTAAGTAAGTGCCAAGGAAGTTACCTGCAGCACGCCCAAATACAACTAAATCAAGTAATGAGTTACCACCTAGGCGGTTTGCACCGTGTACAGATACACAGGCAATTTCACCAACAGCAAATAAACCTTCAACTACTTTTTCGTTGCCGTTAGCATCGATTTGTAGCGCTTGACCATTTACGTTAGTAGGAACACCACCCATCATATAGTGACAAGTAGGGATTACTGGAATTGGCTCTTTTGCAGGGTCAACGTGAGCAAATGTTTTAGCAAGATCACATACACCTGGAAGACGTAGGTTAAGCGTTTCTTCACCTAAGTGATCAAGTTTAAGCTTAATGTGTGGACCCCAAGGACCATCACAACCACGACCTTCACGAATTTCTGTCATCATTGAACGGGCAACAACATCGCGTGACGCTAAGTCTTTCGCATTCGGTGCATAACGTTCCATGAAGCGTTCGCCATCTTTATTTAAAAGATAACCACCTTCACCACGACAACCTTCCGTTACCAGTGTACCCGCACCAGCAATACCGGTTGGGTGAAACTGCCACATTTCCATGTCTTGCATAGAAATGCCAGCACGTGTCGCCATACCAACACCGTCACCGGTGTTAATGTGAGCATTAGTGGTTGAAGCGAAGATACGACCCGCACCACCTGTTGCTAGTACCACAGCTTTTGATTTGAAATAAACAACTTCGCCTGTTTCAATATCAATAGCAGTACAACCAACTACATTACCATCATCGTTTTTAACTAAATCTAATGCATACCACTCAGAGAATACATTGGTTTTGTTTTTAACGTTTTGTTGATAAAGAAGGTGCAATAACGCATGACCTGTACGGTCAGCCGCAGCAGCGGTACGTGCTGCTTGCTCGCCACCAAAGTTTTTCGATTGACCACCGAAAGGACGTTGGTAAACACGGCCATTTTCAAAACGAGAAAACGGTAGACCCATGTTTTCTAATTCAGTAATTGCTTCTGGGCCAGTTTTACACATATATTCGATAGCGTCTTGGTCACCGATGAAATCGGAACCTTTAACGGTATCGTACATGTGCCATTCCCAGTTATCTTCATGTGAGTTACCCAGCGCAACCGTAATACCACCTTGTGCAGACACAGTGTGTGAACGCGTTGGGAAAACTTTAGAGATAAGTGCACAGGTTTTACCTGATTCAGTGATTGCAAGTGCCGCGCGCATACCCGCACCACCTGCGCCAATCACGACGGCATCAAATTCACGAACAGAATATTTCACTTAAACACCCCATAGAACGATTAGACCAATTGCTACGTATGCAGCGGCCATTAGGTTCAAAACAAAACCTAAAACAGCACGCAATTTTGCGCATTTAACGTAGTCAGTCAGTACTTGCCAAAGGCCAATACGGGTATGAACCATAATGCAAACAAGGGTAATTAGTGTGAACCCTTTCATTGCTAGGTTTGAAAACAGGCCTTGCCATGCTTCGAAAGTGACTTCTGGTGTACATAAGAAGTAGCCAATAATAAAAATCGCATACGCGGTAATTACTAGTGCCGTGGTACGTAACGAGACATAATCTTGTATGCCGTCACGTTTTAGAGTTGCTTGATTTAAAACCATATCCACACCCCTGCTAATACAGAAGCCACAACGCCAAGTGCCATTGCAATTTTAGCGCTAAGGTTACCTGATTCAAGTTCTTCCCAATGTCCCATATCCATAATGATATGACGGATACCACCAATAAGGTGATACGCCAATACAGAAATGGTGCCCCAAGCTATAAATTTGGCAATGAATCCGCTAAACAGACCCTTGACGAATTCAAAACCTTCAGCTGAAGAAAGAGACTCTGACCAAGCCCAAATGACAAACGTTAAAGCAAAAAATAATGCAACACCGGTGACGCGGTGAAAAATTGATGCTTTAGCCGCTGCCGGCATAGATATAGTTGTTAGATCTAGATTTACAGGTCTTTGCTTTTTCACAGTTACTTGCCCATCTTGCCCACTAGGAGCTCATCTACTTGTTTTTCTTAACCCATCAAAAACGATTTTTCTGATGGAACTATCTAAGCAAAGCTCTTTTTAGCAACAAAGTTCACATTTATGCAAAAATTAGCTGCAAAAATTACATTTACCTACAGACAATACGGTATAAAACCTTCGATAGTATATATAGCCAAAGGTCTTTTTACAATTCTTGTTTAGTTAGAGACGTTTGCGAATTAGCCAATGGTATAATATTTAATCCTGTCAGAATATTTATTATACATTTGTGCATAATGTTTATAAAAATTGACTTTAACCCCCTCTTTCACGTTAAAATGAAAAGAATGTGCTTAAACAGATTCAGAACATAACAATCAGAGTTGTTATCTTAATAGGAGATAAATAGATGGCGGATAAGAAAGCCACGGTCCATATTGATGGTCTAGATCCAATCGAACTTCCAATTTACCAAGGCACTGCCGGTCAAGATGTTATTGACGTACGTACGTTAGGTGCTCACGGCCACTTTACCTATGATCCAGGTTTTATGTCGACTGGTTCTTGTGAATCTTCAATAACTTACATTGATGGTGGTAAAGGTATCCTACTGCATCGCGGTTACCCGATAGAGCAGTTAGCAGAAGACTCAGATTACGTTGAGCTATGCTATTTACTACTAAATGGTGAGTTACCAACTAAAGAGCAATACACTGATTTTGCATCAGAAATCACACATAGCACTATGCTAGATGAAAAGATTGCAAACTTTTTTCAAGGCTTCCGTTTTGATGCTCACCCAATGGCAATGCTATGTGGTGTAGTAGGTGCGTTATCGTCTTTCTATCATGAAGACCTTGATATTACCGATGCAACACAGCGTAAAACCAGTGCCATTAAATTAGTTGCTAAGTTACCAACTATCGCAGCTATGGCGTATAAATATAACGTAGGTCAACCGTTCGTTTACCCACGTAATGATTTAAGCTACGCAGAAAACTTCCTGCACATGATGTTCTCTGTTCCAGCTGAAGAATACAAAGTGAACCCGGTTACAGCTAAAGCAATGGATAAAATCTTTATGCTTCATGCTGACCACGAACAAAATGCATCAACGTCTACTGTACGTCTTGCTGGTTCTTCAGGCGCTAACCCATATGCATGTATTGCAGCGGGTATTGCATCACTTTGGGGCCCTGCTCACGGCGGCGCTAACGAAGCATGCCTTAACATGCTAGAAGAAATTGGTTCAGTTGACCGTATTGATGAATACGTTGCTAAAGCAAAAGATAAAGCGGACCCGTTCCGTCTTATGGGCTTTGGTCACCGTGTTTACAAAAACTTTGACCCACGCGCAACAGTGATGCGTCAAACGTGTCACGAAGTGTTAGCTGAGCTTAACATTCAAGATCCATTGCTTGATATTGCAATGAAGCTTGAACAAATCGCCCTTGAAGACCCATACTTTGTTGAGAAGAAACTTTACCCTAACGTAGATTTCTACTCTGGTATTATCTTAAAAGCAATCGGTATCCCTACTAGCATGTTCACTGTGATCTTCGCAATGGCGCGTACTGTAGGTTGGATCACTCACTGGGATGAGATGCTTTCTCAACCTGGTCATAAGATCAGCCGTCCACGTCAGCTTTATACTGGTCACACTCACCGTGATTACGTAGCAACTGACAAGCGTTAAGCATTATTTAATGCTAAAAAGGCCGCATTTGCGGCCTTTTTTGTGTGCAGCCCTTGAGAAAAATCATAAAGTGATTACAATTCTCGCTCACTTTTAAATTTGGCTTGTTATGTTAGATGTTGAAACGTTATGTTTGATGTAGAAAAAATCCGTGCGGACTTCCCTGCTCTGGCGCAACTTATCAACGAGCAACCTCTGGTCTACCTTGATTCTGCAGCAACCACACAAAAGCCATTAGCAGTAATAACGGCTACTGAGCAATTTTATGCTCGCACTAATGCCAATGTGCATCGCGGCCGCCATACCTTAAGCGAACAAGCCACTCACGCTTATGAACAGGCAAGAGCGACTACCGCTGATTTCTTTAATATTGCAATCAATGAGTTAGTTTGGACCAAAGGGGCTACAGAGGCGATAAATCTCGTTGCGAACGGCCTAACTGAGCAACTCAATTCAGACTCTACCATTGTGATTTCTGCCTTAGAACATCACGCCAATATCGTACCTTGGCAACAACTTGCAAAACGTACAGGGGCAACACTGCTGGCTTTGCCTGTGCAACCAAATGGCCGTTTTAACACTCGCCAATGTATTGAATTCATTAAGCAACACAAACCTAATGTGCTGGCAATAACGCACGCATCAAACGCACTGGGTAATATCACTCCACTTGAAGCTATTTTACACGCAGCAAAACAACAAAATACCATCACTCTAGTTGATGGCGCTCAGGCAGCCCTGCATCTACAACCTGATTTGCAACAACTGGATTGCGATTTTTATGTTTTTTCAGCACATAAAATGCTCGGTCCAACGGGTCTCGGCGGTTTATATGGACGTTATGAGCAATTAAATAATCTTAGTGTGTATCAAACCGGTGGAGAAATGATCGAATCAGTCACATTAACAGAAACAACTTTTCGCCAAGCACCGGCAAAATTTGAATCTGGTACGCCAAATATTGCTGCGGTGATTGCTTTTGCCCACGCCATTAAATATTTGAAAGCGTTAGATACGACTAATGTATATGCTCATGAACAAGCTATTTTTAATTATGCCGCAGAAAAACTGCAATCCATCGATGGGATCACCCTCTATAGCGACCTAAACAACAATATTGGCACGCTAAGTTTTACTTACAAAGACGAACATCCTTACGATATTGCCACTTTATTGGACGGATATGGCATTGCTGTGCGCAGTGGTCATCATTGTGCTCAACCCCTGATGCAACATTTAGGTATTAATGGCACTGTTCGAGCCAGTTTTGCATTTTATAATAACCATCAAGACGTTGATTTATTCATCGCTGCGCTGCAAGAATGCATCGCGTTATTAGACTAAATTCGGATAAGACATGATTAAAACGTTTAAAGAGATTGCGCTAACCTTAGAAAATGCGCCGCCATGGCAACAAAAATACCGCGAAATAATGCTGTTAGGCAAGCAATTACCCCCTATGCCTGAAGTCTTAAAAACAGATGATGCCCTCGTGCCGGGCTGCGAAAGTAAGGTGTGGATGTATTTAGATTTTGATCTAGAAGAGAATACTCTCGTCATTGTTGGCGACTCTGATACTCGGATAGTAAAAGGCTTACTGGCCATTGTGTTAGCCTTGTATAATGGCTTAACCCCAGAGCAAGTGATCCACACCAATGCCTTTGCTGAATTTGAACGATTGGGGCTAATACAGCATTTAAGTCCTTCTCGCGGTAATGGTATCAAGGCCATGGTCGAGCGAATTCAAACCATGGCTGCTGATAAATCGCTTTAAGCCTTTGCTAAACGTTGTTTTTTGTCTAGGTATTTTCGTACCGCTTTAGCGGCTACAAAAAAGCCAAAACTGCCCGTGATCATAGTCACAGAGCCAAAACCATTATTGCAATCCATATTCATTGAGCCATCAGCATTTTGCTTGGCATGACAGACACTGCCATCAGTACCAGGGTAAACTAATTGCTCAGTTGAGTAGACACAATCTATATTAAACTTACGTTTGGGATTGCTACTAAAATTGTACTGCTTACGAAGAATATAGCGCACTTTAGCAAGTAACGGATCTTGGGTAGATTTTGCCACATCGCCAAAAGTAATTTGGCTCGGATCGGTTTGCCCACCAGCGCCACCGGTGGTGATCACCGGTATTTTATTGCGCTTACAATGAGCGATGAGAGCCGCTTTTTCTTTTACTGCATCGATACAATCAATCACGTAATCAAAACCTTGGATATGCTCGCGAATATTATCCAAAGTAATAAAATCATCAATGATTTCAATTTCGCACTTAGGATTAATTAGCTCGCAGCGGGTTTTCATTGCCTCTACTTTTGCTTCACCCACAGTACCTGTTAAGGCATGTATTTGGCGGTTTACGTTAGTTGCACAAATATCATCAAGATCAATAAGCGTGAGTTTACCAACCCCCGTTCGTGCTAGTGCTTCAGCGGCCCAAGAGCCCACACCGCCAATGCCAATGACACAAAAATGTGCACTTTGCAGCCATGCAAATTGTTGTTGTCCATATAAGCGTTTTATCCCGCCAAAACGAATATCGGTTACCGAGTCTGTCATTTACCAATCCAATTGCCATGGCTGTTGCCAGGTGTGAAAATTTTCGTGTTCAGTTAATTGTCCAAACAGTGATGTACATTCAGGTTTACACACATACTGGTACTGCTGATTTTGCCAACTAAAACTAAGTGCATAAGCATGCAAATAGGTACGCTCTGCAGAAGTTCCACCATACAGTGAATCACCTAAAATAGGCGCCGCTAAACTTTTTAAAGCAACCCGTAATTGATGAGTTTTCCCTGAATACGGCTTTAAAATAAAAGCACGTAAATTAGCCGCAACACTGAGCGAATAAAAACGAGTAATTGCCGGGTTATCAATACTTTTTAACAGCTTGAAGCTACTACGGCGAGATTTAGCCATATCACCTTTCACCCAACCTTGTTTTTTCTTCGGTTTGTTATCTGATAATGCGAGATAAAATTTATCAATTTCATGCGCAGTAAATAAGCGGGTAAACTCAGCCGCTGAGGCACTGCTGCGCGCTAAGATAATCAAACCTGATGTCACTTTATCTAAACGATGAACCGCATAAAGCTTTTCATTTAGCTGTTGCTCAGCAAGTACCACAAAACCGGGGCCACCTTCGCTGTGAAAGTTAAGGCCCGCTGGTTTTTCTATAACATAAAAGTCTGCATGCTGCGCATGGATCATTAAATTAGGTTTATTCACTCGCAGCATTACTTTGTAAATAGCTTATCACACGCGCTAAATCTTCAGGCGTATCCACTCCTGCATGAGGCGCTATTTGCGCTTGCTCAATTTTTATCTGGTGACCGTGGTAAAGCACGCGTAATTGCTCTAATGATTCTAATTGCTCAAGAGGCGAAGGTGTCAGCTTAATGTATTGTTTGATAAACCCAGCTCTATACGCGTAAATTCCAACATGACGTTGATAGTTTGCGCAATTGAGCTGATGATTATTTGCAGCGTCCATCATGTTAGTACGATCAAAAGGGATGCTGGCACGGGAAAAATACAAGGCATTTTTATTAATATCACTGACCACTTTGACAGCATTAGGGTTGAGTACTTCTGCGATGTCATCAATGGCAACACTTAAAGTCGCCATCGGCGCAGACGAGTCTGCAAGCAATGCAGCAACTTGCGCTACATTTTCACAGGCAAGCAATGGTTCATCACCTTGTACATTAACAACAATTGTATCGTCAGCCAATGCGAGTAAATCCATCACTTGGGCAAGGCGTTCAGTGCCCGATTGATGATCTTCACTGGTCATTAATACATCTTTTGTAAATAAACTAACTGCGTCGAAAACTTTTTGGTGATCGGTTGCAATAACTACTTTGCTCGCACCTGCTGCCATGGCTTTTTCGTACACGTGTTGGATCATTGGCTTGCCACAAATATCCGCTAAAGGCTTACCCGGTAACCGACTAGACGCGTAACGCGCGGGAATAACAACTACGAATTCCACGTTTCAATCTCTTGTTGTGATAACTCACGCGCTTCATTTTCAAGCAATACAGGAATATCATCACGAATTGGATACGCAAGCTTTGCTGCTGTGCTGATCAATTCATTGTTTTCTTTGTCTAAACGTAATTTGCCTTTACATACTGGGCAGGCAATTATTTCAAGTAACTTTGTATCAAAGGCCATCGAGGATCCCTTTTTCTTTTAGTAATAAATTTAGTTTAGTAACCACCGCTGCAGAAGGCTCTGCATTAACAGGTAGAAAATACCACGTTGGCTTTGCAAATGGTTGACATTTTACCGCATCTTTTTCTGTCATAAACACTATTTCATCATTAAATTGCGTAAAATCAGCTGCGCTGTATGCATAGTGATCACGATAATGATGACAACTTAATAGAGATATCCCCTGCTCACGTAAACTATCCTCAAAGCGTTGTGGGTTGCCTATTGCACTCACAGCATGACCTTCAAGTAAGGGGGTTTGTGCTGCTGTTGCATTAGCAACGGTCAATAGTTCACCACTATTTAATTGATAGTTAAATGGGTTATCCCCGCCATTTTCAATCACTAAATCAACTGACTTTAAACGCGATTGGGTTTCTCTAAGTGGCCCTGCAGGCATAATAAAACCATTACCAAAACGACGTTGACTATCGACGATGCAGCACTCAATAGCTCTGGCCATTTTATAATGTTGCATACCATCATCTGAGACAATTACATCAAGTTGGTGCTCGGCAAGTAACTGCTTAATATTAGCTTCTCGGTTTGGACCTACCACTACAGGACACCCTAGTCTACGCTGTATTAACACCGGTTCATCACCAGCCTTAGCCGCGCTGGTGCTAGCAGTCACGATCAGCGGGTAATTATCACTGTTACCACCATAACCACGGCTGATCACCCCAACCTTTAAATTACGCTGTTGTAAGTGGCTAACCAGCCAAATCACAAAAGGTGTTTTACCATTGCCGCCAACACTAATATTGCCAACCACAATCACAGGCACTGGACTTATGTACGCTTTACATAACCCAAGTTTAAACGCCTCACGGCGTAACATGCTGAGCAGCCAGAAAAGTAAACTCAAAGGCAGTAACAATATGGTGATCAAGCTCGTTCCTTGATACCAACTTTGCTCTATTTTACTCACCCTTGCTCACCAAACTGCATTTTACACAAAGCGGAATAGGTGCCGTCTTTTTCGATTAAAGATTGATGGTCGCCGCTTTCAATCACTTGACCATTATCAATAACGTAAATTCGGTCACTGTTTTCAATCGTCGATAAACGGTGAGCAATGACAATCGACGTTTTATTCTTCATCAAATTTTCAAGCGCTTGCTGTATCAGTTTTTCAGACTCAGTGTCCAATGCCGATGTTGCTTCATCTAAAATCAAAATTGGCGCATCTTTTAAGATTGCCCGTGCAATCGCTATACGCTGACGTTGCCCGCCAGATAACATCACCCCATTTTCACCAACCATGGTATCTAAACCATCGGGTAAATCTTTAACAAACTCCCAAACGTGTGCTTGCTTGGCAACGTTGAATAACTCATCTTCAGTTAATTCACGACTTATTCCATAACCTATATTGTTAGCTATGGTGTCGTTAAACAGCACCACTTGTTGCGATACCAAGGCAAATTGCTTACGTAAATCAGTCAATTTATAATCACTGAGTGCGATGCCATCTAGCAATATTTCACTCGGTGCTTGTAAGTCATAATAACGGGGTAATAAATTAGAGATGGTTGATTTTCCAGACCCTGAACGCCCCACTAAAGCAATGCTCTCACCCGCTTTAATGGTCAGTGATAAATCCTTTAATACCGGCTCATCTTTAGTGGGATAGCTAAATGTGACGTGTTTAACTTCAATATGCCCTTGTACTTTATCAACACTGACTGTGCCAGTATCTTTTTCCACCTCTTCATCGAGTACTAAAAAGATACTTTGTGCTGCTGAAATACCGCGTTGTAAGTCACTATTAACATTAGCAAGTTGTTTAAGGGGGCGTAATAACATCATCATCGAAGAGATAAGTACCACAAAATCACCTGAACTAATGGTATCGATCATCGATGGCATTGCCACCACCCATAAAATAACCGCCATTGCACTGGCCGCTAATATTTGGATCACCGATACACTCAGGGCTTTCGTTGCATCCATTTTTATCCGCTGTTGACGGTTATGATTATTGATTTTCGCAAACTGAGTTTGTTCTTGCTGTTGACCGCCAAAGCCATGAATGACTTTGTGGCCACTGAGCATTTGCTCTGAGCTGCGAGTCACTTGACCCATCGCAGATTGAATATTTTTAGAAATATGACGAAATCGTTTTGAAACAACAGAAACAATCACTGCCACTAATGGAATGATAACTAGGAAAATTAATGACAACTTCCAGCTGGTGTAAAACATTACCGCCAATAAAAACACCACAAAAGCACCTTCACGCACAACAACTAGCATTGCTTTAGTGATAGCTTGTTGGACTTGTTCGGTATCGAAAGTAATTTTTGAAATTAAATCGCCCGTTGAATTTTGATCATGAAAGGCAACCGGTAAATGTAAGATATGTTCAAACAATTGTTGACGTAATGCGCGCACAACTTGTGAGCCAACATAACTTAAGCAATAAGACGACATATAATTAAAAATGCCACGGCCTATCACTAATGCTATGACGATTAATGGCGCATATTTTAACACATCGGCGTTGCGCTGATTTAAACCCTCATCTATAAATGGTTTCATTAATTGGATAAATAAAGCATCCATCGCTGAGTAACCAATCATGCCGACCACTGCTAAAATAGCAACGCTCTTATAATCACCCACATACGTCAATAAACGCTTATAAATTTGTGATGTAGTTTGATCCATAACACTCTCTTATTCATAGTCTGTGGCTATTGTAGCCTCCAGTAACACAAAACTAAACTCAATCTTTTAGAAACCAATAACTTTCATCATTGCGAGCAAGGTTAATTGTGTATTGATGTGGATAAAATGCTATTTTTACCTGACCGTGTGCGGCTGTTGCGTATTGCTTCACATTATGATCAGCGTAGCGTGCAACAACCTGTCTGTGAGGTAATTGCCACTGCCCTTTATAGGCCGTTGAATGAATAACGAGCTCAGGGGCAACTGCGCTGATAAACACCTCACTTGATGATGTATTACTGCCATGATGAGGGCTTAGCAGCACAGTACTGTTAAGTACGCTTTGTTGTGCAATTAACTGACTTTCTCTTGCTGCTGAAATATCTCCTGGTAATAAAACACTAAACTGACCATCACTAATATGCACAACGCAGGATTTATCGTTGTCTGTGGTTAAACCCTCAGCGGGCTTGCTAACCGTTATCGTTAAATCATAAAAATCATAACGGCCTGCTATACAGACCTGCTCAGGCCCATTAGGTTGAAGTAAACTAAAGGTATGCTGATAACCATGCTGCAACCAATGAGTAAGTCCGCCTACATGATCTGTGTCCATATGGCTTATTAAGGTCACTTCAACATCAACTCCATTACTAATTAAATAAGGAACTAAAGTGCTATTAACTCGCGTATATGTATTAAAATACACGGGGCCTAAATCATAAATAAAACCTTTGCCTTGGTTACTGACTAGCACCATAGTGCCGTGCCCTACGTCAAACACATCTAGTTGCCAAACTGGTTTTGGCAGTAAGTATTGATCGAGAAAGGCAATTATAATTGGTAAACAAGCCATTAGCCGCCACGGTAAAAAGCACGCGATTAAAAGCGCCGAGTAACAACTGATAAGCCAATGCATACTAAATTTTGCGGTATCCAACCAGCGATAATCAACGGGGATCAAGAGCAAGCTCTGATACGTGTGCTGCAATAAATAATCAAACACAGCAATTAAGCCACTCATATCAACGACTAGGCTCAACCCTGAAAGCAACACTAAGCTTGGCATGATTATAAAACCAAGTATTGGTATTGCCACTAAATTAACGACTAAGCCAATCACACTGAACCCGTTAAAATAATAAACAGATAAAGGTAATAAGCCTATAAATAGCGCTATTTGTAAGACAATAAGTGTTTTTATGAATGACAGCACACCTACCTTGGGTATAGATATAACACTGAATACCCAAAAAATAACTATCACCGCCGTAAATGAAAAATAAAGCCCAGGGTTAAGTAAGCTAAATGGGTCAATTAACAAAACAACCACTAATGCAAACAATATACTGCGCCAACGCAATGCTTGCTTAGCATAATAGTAAATAACCAAATAGCAGCCTAACATGAGTAAAGCCCGTGTAGCTGAAACGATAAAACCGCTTAAATAAACATAACTAAAAGCCAATAAAAAACCGCCAATACTATAGATAAGCGATAAATTTAACTGCTGACTCATTGGTTTAATCATAAAGCTCAGATAACTTATGAGACTGCGTGTTATGAAAAAACCAATACTAAACATTAAACCAATATGTAAGCCTGAGATTGCTAATAAGTGGCTAATACCAAATTGCTGCAATTCCTCCTTCTGTGAAAAGCTCATCATACTTCGATCACCGGTTAACAAGGGATAGTACAACCAACTTAAGGCACTACTTTCATAAGTATTTTTGATAAATAGCCGATATGATTGAATTAGGTCTGCGTTACTGTTTTTAGATATTTCAATATAACTGCCAATTTGTTTCCCCTTAAAAAAGATCCGTTCGCTAAATGCATAACGCTCTTTATCAAACACATCATAGTTTTTTTGGCTGCGATATTTAGTTAAATACAGCCAAATTGTAATATCGTCGCCAACCTCAAGTAATTGCTCGCTTTTTAACGTCAGCAGTGCCAATGGAGGTTTAATAATTGATTGAGGTTGTTGGTTTATCTTATTCAGCTGAGCTTTTAAATAATAATGATCGCGCTGAGAAATAATCTCAACAACGGTAATGTGACTGTAATGTGGTTGATTTTCATGCAAAACGGCCGGTGGAATTGTATAGAAGCTAGAGAAATGTCCCCATACACAGCAAATTCCACAAATAAAACCTAACATTACAATGGAAAACGGCTTAAAATAAGCGCTCGCGATTAATAGAGATATAGCGAAAACTGTAAATACAAGGGTCTGATAATAAAAAACGGTTATAATACAACCAACAACAAACCCAACGCTTAACCAAACAGATGTAAATGGTTGCTTTAAATGGCTAAGAAAACGATCCAACGGTTTTTACCCGATCACAATAAAGTTAAACATCATAAATCTTTAAAAATTTTTGGTCGTTTACTCCACGATGCCAATTTATGGCATTTAAATCGTCGTTCAGCTCGGGGAGCTTTTTCCGTCGGTTTATTTTTCGCTTTCATCCCTGTTCCTTTTCAAATGGTGCTTGCTGCAGCACTGGCTATACCATTAAGAGTTAATCTACCTATTTCAGTCGCCGTAGTGTGGATCACCAATCCCCTCACCATGCCACCAATTTTTTATTGCTGCTATCTGGTAGGTACAATTGCACTTGGCCAGCCAGAGCAACATTTTGCATTTGAACCAAGTTGGCAATGGTTTATAGAAAGTTTGACAACGATCGGCCCTGCATTTTTAGTTGGCTCACTGATCTGCGCGACTCTCGCCTCCGCAATTGGCTATTTTGGTGTTGATTTTTTATGGCGTCGTTCAGTACGTAAAGCCTGGTTAAATCGCCACAAATAGCAACCGTTCCTAATTTAGTTAAAGTATAGACAAAAAAAACCCTGCTGAGTAAAGCAGGGTTTTTTATTTATTTTATTAATTAGTTTACTTATTACGAAACGCGCGACGTAAGCCAAGTAACGGTAATAATAACAATGTATACCAAGGGAAACTAGCTGACTGACGTTCATAAGTATCTGTTTCAGGATCTGTACATCTCTCAACTTCGCCATCAATAGGCGTTAATTTTACTGGTACGGCGATACTTTCGTATTCGATTTCGCCGTTAATATCTCGTACTACACCACCTAAAGAATCCGTTTTTTCAACTGTTTTGGTCGCAACACCAAAGATTTCATTGTTGTTGTTGATTACTTTTGCTTCTGAGACGACATATTTATAGCGCGTTTCACCGTCAGCTTCGTAACAGGGTAATAAGTCATTAACGTTAGTGATTGAATCTTCACCAATCTGGTATAAAAAGCCTTCACGACGACGTGAGCCAACATTAAATACATCGGTTTCACCTTCACCTACGATATAACCATTATCATTAATATCATTGGCGATTGAAGCAGAACTATTAAAGAAATCAGTTGGGAATACTGTGCTGTTGCTTGCTATGTCATGATAGAAAAACTTAAGTCGGTTTGCACCTTCAATTGCTCTGATACCATAACCTACAATGACGTCATTTTCATTAATCGCTAATGCTTTGCCCCCTGTCCAGTCATCTTCTTGGTTAAGCATTTCAACAACTTTGCCGTCTTTATAATAAACAGGTAAAGTACGAATTAACGAAGAGCTATTGTTATCACGAATATCAGAAGCACCGGCCACAATACCATTACTATTAACAGCAAGTGCATTACTTGTAAACGCAAAGTCATCGTCATCTTCGGGTGTTAAACCTAGACCTAATATCTCAGTATTGGTAATATTTAAGTTGCTGTCTAAACTCCACTTAACAGCACGGGTATCAAATAAACGCGATGAAGTACTTCTTTGTAAACCTTCAATACACACAGATATGGGCTGGTCTTCACCATCGCAATTATCATCGATATTTTCTTGTCGATCAGCTGGGATACCCGTGGAAACTTGCCCTACCACCGTATAACCTGAGTTTGTTTTGACAATATCACTGGCGATACTGATACCACCATATTCATCAAACTCAGGGACTAATGGCACACTTAATAAACCGTCAGGTGAGACAATAATACCGCGAGAGATAAAATCACGAACAAAACGGGTTTCTTCTTCAGTTTCACCATCTGGGGTAAAAACTGTTTTATCGTAGGGCGCACTGCCCCAACCTACTGCGATACCGTCTTCTGCTACGGCATTATAAAAGTTGCTAACCGAGCGTGTTAAGCCATCATAATCAACCGATGCAATGTCAAACAGTACTTGCTCGTGAGCTTCACCATTTAAAACATTGTAACCAACAATATTCGCCAGTTTTTGATATTCAGGATTCGTTGCTTGTGCTGTTAGAAAACTCAGCATAAAACTGTGCGCGTCAGGATTGGTAGCCGCCGCATTATTGTTTTCAATATCATCTAGCGTAAAGGTAATTTGCTTATCAATTAACTCGAAATAGTCTTCTTGCTGATCGTAGGCTCGTTCGATTAAGCTATCTGTAAAATCGATATAACTTACATCAATAGGTAAATTGTAAATACCGTTAGCAAGACCAAGAATATGGCCGCTTTCACTGACATCTTTAACGTAGTTATGCTTAGCGCCATCCAATGTACTCAGCTCGGTTAACTGATACGTTGCGCTAAGTGCCGATGTACTCATAGTAGCTAAAATACTAGCAGCGAGTAATTTATATTTCATTTTAGTCCTTACTACTGATTCTTTAAATCTTCAAGTTCTTCCCAGCGCTCCAAAGCGGCTTCAAGGTCAGACTCAAGTTGTGCTAAATGGTTCAATTCTTTGCTGGTTACACTGGCATCTTGTTTAAAGAAATCAGCATCATTAACCACAACTTGTTGCGCTTCTAGCGCTTGTTCAAGTTGCTCCAGCTTACTGGGTAATTGTTCTAATTCAAGTTTTAATTTGTAAGAGAGTTTATTCGCTTTATTCTCTGTTTTAGCAACTGGCGTTGGGGCGACTGTAATTTCTTTTTTAGCGGGCGTGCTTAGCTGTTTTTTTTGCTCTTGCGCTAAATAATTAACATACGCTTCATAATCGCTATAACCACCCACAATATCAGTGATCACACCATTTCCTTCAAACGCCCAGACACTGGTACAGGTATTATCAATAAACTCTCGGTCATGGCTAACAATCAGCACAGTGCCTTGATATTGGTTAATAATATCTTCTAACAATTCTAGTGTCTCAATATCCAAATCATTGGTTGGCTCATCCAGCACTAAAATATTTGACGGTTTAAGGAATAGCTTTGCAAGTAGTAAACGGTTCTTTTCACCACCTGATAATGCTTTAACTGGTGTACGCGCTCTCGCAGGCGGGAATAAAAAGTCTTGCAAATAACCCAGCACATGACGTGAACGACCATTCATCATCACTTCTTGCTTACCTTCTGCTACGTTATCTTGCACTGTCGCTTCTTCGTCTAACTTTTGACGGTACTGATCAAAATAAGCAAATTCAAGGTTAACGCCTTGTTTAACAACACCAGCATCTGCTGCAATATCACCAAACAGTAATTTCAATAAGGTTGTTTTACCAATCCCATTTGGACCCACTAAACCGATGCGATCACCACGCATAACGATGGTTGAGAAATCCTGAGCAATCACTTTGTCTTTATTAAATGCATGATTTAAGTGCTTAGCTTCAAATACTAATTTGCCAGAACGATCGGCAGTTTCTATGTTGAAGTCAGTTTTACCCACTTGGTCAACACGTTGCTTGCGTTCATTACGTAACTGTTTTAGTTCACGTACACGACCTTCATTACGTGTTCTACGTGCTTTAACACCTTGACGTATCCACGCTTCTTCTTCAGCTAAACGCTTATCAAATAACGCATTTTGTGTTTCTTCAACTTTTAAATCATGGGCTTTTTGCTCTAAATAAGTAGCATAATCACCTGGGTATGAAATTAACTTACCGCGGTCTAAATCTAAAATACGGGTAGCCACAGCACGAATAAATGCACGGTCATGAGAAATAAAAACAATGCCGCCTTTAAATTCTTTTAAAAACTGCTCAAGCCACATGACACTTTCCATGTCTAAGTGGTTGGTTGGTTCATCAAGTAGTAGTAAGTCAGGTTCACTGACTAGTGCACGAGCAAGGGCTACTTTTCGTAACCAACCACCGGAAAGCGACTCTAATTTCGCTTCGGGGGTTAATTCTAATTGGGTTAATACCAATTGAATACGACTATCAAAACGCCAACCATCAGCCGCTTCGAGCTGATTTGATAAACGCTCTAACTTATTCAGCAGTTGATCTGTGCATTCAGTCTGTAACTGGGTACTAACATGATGAAAATCAATGAGTAAATTAGCTATCTCAGGCATACCTTGAGCAACATAATCGAACACCGAGCCGCTGGCACCTTTTGGTGGATCTTGCTCTAGGCGCGATATTTTAATGCTACCTAACTGATTAATTTCACCATCATCTAAAATAACTTGGCCATCGAGTACTTTTAATAAGGTTGATTTACCTGCACCGTTACGGCCAACCACACACACCCGTTCGCCGGTTTCAATGACTGCGTCGGCATTATCAAGTAACGGATGCGTGCCATAAGCCAGTTGCGCTTTAGAAATTCTAATTAAATCCATATTATCTATTTACTCTTATTCTGTTTGCGTAAAAAACTGACGCACATCTTGCGCAGTAAAAGGCCAAAATAATTGTAGGCCCTGTTCGCTTTTTAAAACCGGTATGCTGGTTTGATACTCTGCTATGAGCACTTCATCACTCATAATATCAACTAGCTGTAATGAATCATCACCTAACAATGGGGTGATCAAACACTGTGCTTGTTCACACAGATGGCAGCCATCAGTGTGATATAAAACCCAACTAGCCATGGGTTATCAACCAACTATTGTGTATTTTTTTGTTACGTTTAAAGTCTGGAGAAATTGTCTGCTCAGAAATATTAACGGCTTTCAAACCTAAACCAATTAAACCGACTTCATCCATGCTAAAGCCGCGCATATTATTTGAGAAAATCAATGTGCCTGATGGACTAAGGATTTTTTTCACCCAAGTGAGCAGCTTAATATGGTCATTTTGTACATCAAATGCGTCTTTCATACGTTTTGAGTTTGAAAACGTTGGGGGATCTAAAAAGATCAAATCGTACTGGCTGGTTGCATGCTCAAGCCATTTCAAACAATCCGCTTGCTCAAATCGGTAACGGGTATTACTGATGTTATTCAGTTCAAAATTATCTTGCCCCCACTTTAAGTAGGTTTTTGACAAGTCAACGGTGGTTATCGCTTTCGCGCCGCCTAAAGCTGCATGCACAGAGGCTGTGCCCGTATAAGCAAACAAGTTTAAGAACCGCTTATCTTTGGCGTTTTCTTGAATATAGCGACGCGCAAGGCGATGATCTAAAAACAAGCCGGTGTCTAAGTAATCAAATAAGTTTACTTTAAATTTTGCACCAAACTCTTCAACTACTTGGGTACGATTCTGTTTGGCCATTGGTGTATATTGCTCTTCACCTTTTTGCTTTTTGCGAACTTTTACAGCAATATTTCCCGGCGCAATATTAAGTTGTTGTGCTGTTAATGAAATCACGTCTTGTAAACGTTTATGAGCTGTTGTGTCGTCAATTTCTTTCGGCGCAGCGTATTCAAAAATAACCGCAGAATCGCCATAGACATCCACTGCAACATTGTATTCAGGAATATCGGCGTCATAAACACGATAAGCTTGAATATCATTTTGCTTAAGCCAATTTTTTAAGCCTTGTTTATTTTTCTTTACGCGATTGGCAAATGACATCGAGCCTTCAAAGTTCAAGGCAGGTTTATCTTCTGAGCTTTGGCTTACTTGTTTATCATCTAACTGATATAAGTTCAGCACGACATCAAGCGGACCATTTTTAAACTTATAGCGCTTGAGTTTCACCAGCTTTAATAATTTAAACAGGCTCTCATCCATGCCTAATAGCGCAAGCTTCCAGTTATTAAAATGCTTTTTAAAGCCAGTGCCTAGCGCACTGTGTAAACTGACCAACTCAGCCATAGAACCAATACGCTCACCATAAGGTAAGTTTGAAATAACCACGCCCGGCAGTTTTGCGACCGAGGTAAGCTTAGTTGCATCGCTTTGTTTAAACTTGATCACATCACCTAAGTCTGCCCTGCGAGCATTATCAACCGCTTTGCTTAATACATTGGCATCATTGTCATGACCGATAAGCCACAACTTTGGATCGGTGATTTGCGCCGTTAACTGCTCTTTTAATTCTTTATACTTGGCGACTCTGAAACTTGGTAAACGCTCAAATGCAAAACCCTCGCGAAATAAACCAGGAGCTTCATTACGTGCCATACCGGCGGCTTCAATTAAAATAGTACCTGCACCACAACATGGGTCGAATAATGGCTGCTGAACATTTTCAAGCCAACCACTGCGCTTGATAAGTGCCGCTGCTAAATGTTCTTTAATCGGTGCTTTACCTTGGCCTTCACGGTAGCCACGCTCAGATAAACGCGGGCCTGAATAATCAATATACATGGCAACGCCTTGACGCGATAAACGCGCAACAACACGTACATTGGCATCTTGTTTATCTACATTTGGGCGTTGTTCATATAAATCATTAAAGTAATCAACAATGGCATCTTTGATGACTAAACCAGAAAATTGCGTATTTTTAAGCGCATCATTGGTGCCATTAAAGTCAACCGCAAATGTTTGGCTCGGTCCAAACCATTCTTGCCAAGGTTGCAAGCGAGCAAATTTATATAGGCTGTCTTTATCATTTACGCCCTCTTTCTCTTCGATCAACATAAGTACACGAGTTGCAAAGCGGCTCATTAAACACACTTTTTGTGCTAATGTAGTGTCACCTTCAAAGCGTACTGAACCCACTGTTTGCTTGGTCACCGTGGCGCCAATGTCAGTAAGTTCTTCAACCAATAAATTTTCGATTCCGATAGAAGTAAGTGCGATAAAATGCAAAGTAATAACCCTTGATAGCTAATTGCGCAGGATTATAACATAGGTTGGCAGACAAACACGCGATAAAGGCAGGAACTACAAAAAATATGCTTAAGCTGTTTTACTGTTTTGAGCATGATTATAAATTGGGTGAACACGATTATTAAGGACGCGAATAGCCTCAAACTGATTCAAGCTTAAGTTTTCATCTAACTGGAAGTGTTCGGCTAAACTAATACACAAAGAGGCGTCTTTGCAGTGCTCGATTATCAAAAATTCACCTGCTTGCAGTCGACTTTGTAGTTTAATTACCGCTTCGACACTTGGCTCACTGCCAGTATAAGGGTCAAAGAACCAACTTTTTGCCAACATAGGTTTTAAGTAAAACTTTGCAGCAGTAGCATTGAGTGCTATTTGACACAGTTGCGCAGCTTTCCACACATTAAAACCATCAAGGTATTGATAAACTTGCTGATAAAAAGCAGCGTCTTCTAAACTAAAATTAGGGTCTGAAAGGACTGAATCGGTAAGTTGGCGGAGTTTATAAGGCGTGCACAGTTGCATATCTTGATCTAAATCGATCAACAAGCGGTTTCGTACTGGACAAGCAATCCATTTCCATTGTTTTGATGCTTGTAACATGCGCTGTCTATGCTCCCTATAAATTAATCTTATGAATAGCGAATTATAGCGGCTTTTGACCAATTAATAAACATTTCTTTAGAACATTTATTGAATGATCAAAAGCTTAAATAACTGATCCTTATAAGCCTTGGAGGATCGTTTTTACCAATTGTGGACCTTTGTATATAAATCCTGTGTATACCTGTACAAGATCAGCACCTGCTGAAAACTTTTCTTTAGCACTGGCCGCATCTTCAATACCGCCAACACCTATGATTGGTAATTTCCCTGCAGTTAGGCGCTTTAGCTCTTGTACTACGTGGGTTGAGCGCTCACGGACCGGTTGACCTGACAAACCACCTGCTTCATTTGCATACTGCTGACCTTGCACTGCTGCACGCTCTAATGTTGTGTTTGTTGCGATCACACCATCGATCTTATTGTTGATCAACGACTCACTAACTTGACCAATTTGTACTTCATCAAGATCAGGAGCGATCTTTACCAGCATAGGTACTTGCTTATTATGTTTAGCGATTAAATCTAATTGTTCATTTTTTAAGCTTTGCAATAAGTCATCTAATGCAGCACCATATTGCAGATCTCGAAGGCCTGGTGTATTTGGCGAGGAAATATTAACCGTGATGTAAGATGCATGCTCGAACACTTTGCGCATACAGTGGATATAATCGTCCTTACCCTGTTCATTCGGGGTATCTTTGTTTTTACCAATATTGATACCAAGAATACCCTCGTATTTAGCAGCTTTAACGTTATTGATTAAATTATCAACCCCTTTATTGTTAAAGCCCATACGATTAATAATCGCATTAGATTCTGGCAGGCGGAAAATACGCGGTTTATCATTGCCCACTTGTGGCCGTGGTGTCACTGTGCCCACTTCAATAAAGCCAAAACCCATTTTTGCAAACGCATCGATGCATTCAGCATTTTTATCAAGCCCAGCGGCTAATCCGACTGGATTTTTAAATTGTAAGCCTAGAAACTCTAAGGGGCGATCTGCCACTGATTGCGACCATGCAGCACTGAATGGCGTATTATTAAAACGGCGTAAGTTATGCAGTGCAAATTCATGGGCCCATTCCGCATCACGGGTGAACATAAAACGGCGAGCTAGATCGTAAAACATGAAATAATCCTCTATATAAAAAAATACCCCAGACTAGGCTGAGGTATTGTATAACAATTTTAGTGATTAACTCATTATTTTCAGTTGAGAAAATAGTGAGGCACTAGTAATCGTTTATTTTGTTGACGTATCACAGTTATGACTCAGTAACATCAGCTCACGAAGCGCGACTGAGAACTTAGCAAAATCATGGCTTTGTGATGTTTTAAATTCAGCCAGCATTTGCTTCCAACGTTGCAGTAATAAATCTTGGCTGTCCATCCACTGATCAATTTGACCGTCAACATCTTTGTCATCACCACTGAAGTTATTTAACACCACTTCTGATAACGTACGTTGTTGCCAATCAAGTTCTTCACGGTAAGAAGCGCGAGCCAATGCTTGCCAGTGGTTTGCAACAGGTTGGTTAGTAATTTGATCTAAGAACCAATGTAACCCCATACGCGCACCGAGTTTAAAGTACGTGTTTGATACCATATCAATACTATGACCTGAGCTTGCCGCGACTTCTGCAAGATCCATAACTGAAAATAAGCTAGAGAGTGACACGATACGTGTTGCTAATTCTGCTGGTACTGCACTAGCGATTAGCTTTTCTGCAGCGTTGTCTAAACGCTCACTTTCTTTTTCAACCATGTAGCTCGTTAAGTTAGCACTTAAGTCAGCAAACGTTGGCGCGAAGAAAGCAATTGTTTGCTCAATATTTTGTGATTTATTACGGTGACGTAAGAACCAACGCGTTGCACGGCGTACCGTACGACGTAACTGATACAGCATTTCAGTTTGTACTGCAGCTGGGATCTTATTATCCAGCGCGACAATCGCTGACCACGTATCACGCATTTGGAAAACTTCACTTGCAACCGAGTAACATAGTGCAACTTCAGCTTCATTAGCACCAGTTTCTTCATGCATACGTACCATGAAGTTAAGGCCCATATCGTTAACGATATTGTTAGCAAGTTTAGTTGCAATGATCTCTTTACGCAGTGGGTGATTATCCATCGCTGCATTAAATTTTTCACGCAGTGGTAATGGGAAAGATTTCACTAACAGCTGACGATAATACGGGTTTTCTGTAATCTCGTCTGTCACTAATGACTCTTTTAATACCATTTTCGCATAAGAAACAAGTACTGATAGCTCTGGACGAGTTAAATCTTTACCTGCTGCCGCGCGCTCGGCTAACTCTTCATCACTTGGAATAAATTCAATCGCACGGTTTAACTTGCCTTCTTTTTCAAGAGCATGAATAAAGCGTACTTTTTCTTTTAATGTTGATGAGCCTTTTGATTGTGTAATAGACAGTGTATGCGTTTGACGATAACAGTCTTTCAATACCAATTGCGCAACTTCATCAGTCATTGAGTACAGTAACTCATCACGTTGTTTACGCGTTAAATCACCCGCGGTTACTAAGCCGTTAAGTAAAATTTTGATATTTACTTCGTTATCAGAGCAGGCAACACCACCGACGTTATCGATAAAGTCGGTGTTTACACGACCGCCTTTAGCTGCAAATTCAATACGACCTAATTGCGTCGCACCTAAGTTACCACCTTCGCCAAATACTTTTGCACCTAGCTCGCGACCATTAATGCGCAGTGCATCATTGGCACGATCGCCTACATCTGCATCACTTTCTTTGCTGCTCTTAATATAAGTACCGATACCGCCATTCCAGAGTAAATCAAACTCCATCATCAAGCAGGCTTTGATCAATTCATTTGGTGTCATGCTGGCTTTTTTAGTGCCCAACATTTTTTTCATTTCTGGCGTTAAAGTGATTGATTTTGCCGCGCGTGAGAACACCCCACCACCGGTTGAAATCAAGTCTTTGTTATAGTCTTCCCACGATGAACGCGGTAAGTTAAACAAGCGCTCACGCTCTGGGTATGACGTTTGCGAATCAGGGGTCGGATCGATGAATATATGCAAGTGATTAAATGCCACTTGTAAGCGAATATGCTTAGATAACAACATGCCGTTACCAAATACATCACCTGCCATGTCACCAATTGCAACCACCGTAAAGTCTGTCGTTTGCGTATCAATATCCATTTCACGGAAATGACGTTTAACTGACTCCCAACCACCTTTAGCTGTAATACCCATTTTCTTATGGTCATAACCCACTGAACCACCTGATGCGAACGCATCACCTAGCCAGAAGTTATATTCATTCGCAATACCATTGGCGATATCTGAGAAAGTAGCAGTGCCCTTATCAGCAGCAACAACCAAGTATGCATCATCCTCATCATGACGAGTTACATCAACTGGCGGTACAATTTCACCTTGGATGATGTTATCCGTAATGTCTAATAAACCGCGGATAAAGATTTTGTAACACTCTTGGCCTTCTTTGAAGAACGCATCGCGATCTGTTGGCAATTGTTTACAAACAAAGCCACCTTTAGAGCCCACCGGTACGATTACTGTATTCTTAACTTGTTGTGCTTTAACTAAGCCCAATACTTCTGTGCGGAAATCTTCACGACGGTCAGACCAACGCAAACCACCACGCGCCACTTTACCACCGCGTAAGTGAACACCTTCAACACGTGGAGAATAAACAAATATTTCAAATGCCGGTAATGGCAATGGCATATCTGGAATTAGGCTAGGATTCACTTTAAATGACACATAGGATTTAAACTGCCCTGTGGCATCTTTTTGGAAGTAGTTTGTACGCAGTGTAGCAATGATCATATCAACGTATAAACGGATAATACGGTCATCATCTAAGTTCGCGACGTTTTCAAGTTCAACATAGATTTGAGCAATTAGCTTATCAAGTGTTTTAACACTCGCAGGGCTTTTTACTGAGAACTTTTTAGCAAATAAATTAACAATTTGCGTACCAATATGCGGATAATTTGCTAGCGTGCTCTCGATGTAACTTTGTGAGAACGTTACCCCAACTTGGCGCATATATTTAGCATATGCGCGTAGGATTGATGCTTCACGGCCAGTTAACCCACCCATTAACACTAAACGGTTAAAGCCATCATTTTCTAGACGGTTGCTCCAAACACTGGTCAATGCTGCACGAAAACGCGCCGATACTTTATCAAAGTCAGCAATGCCTTTGCTATCTAATAGCATAGAGAAATCCATGATCCAGTTAATGCCACCATCGCTGGTTTTCACTGAATAAGGCGTTTCACCAATTACACGTAAGCCAAAGTTTTCAAGCATTGGCATAACGTCAGATAAGTGAATTGGCTCATCTTTATGGAATAAACTCAAACGAACAATATTACTATTAGCTTCTTCTTGCGGACGGTAAAACAACATTTCCAGTTTGTTATCGTCATTAAGTAATTCAAGCTTTTCAATATCAACAACAGCGGCACTTGGTAACACTTCGTCTTTGTATGAACGAGCGAACGCACTGCAATACTTACGGTTAAGTTCATTACCGCGTGCTTCACCTGCTGATTCTAATAAGGCCGATTGTAATTTATCTTCCCAAGTACGAGCTGCTTCTACTAAATTATTTTCGATGTCTTTCACGTTATATTCTATATTGTTGTCAGTCACACGCACGGTATAGTGAGTACGCGCCAGTGTTGACTCAGAGAAGAAAGTGGTAAATTCGACCTTATCGTCAGAATTAAATGCGTTACCTAAAATAGACTGCGTTTCACGACGTAAGGCAGTGTTATAGCGCTCACGAGGTACATACACCATACAAGAGAAGAAACGGCCATAAGCATCTTTACGCACAAATAAACGGCACATGTCGCGCTCTTGTACTTGTAGTACACCCATCGCGACTTCAAGCAATTCACTTTCACGCGCTTGCACTAACTCGTCACGCGGATAAGTCTCAAGAATATTTAATACGGCTTTGTAAGCATGCGTCCCTTTGGCAAAATCACACATCTCCATAATGCGGTTAATTTTGCTTTTTAGCACAGGTACATCAGCGGCACTGTTATTGTAAAAACTTGATGAGAATAAACCAATAAAACGGTCTTCACCAATCACGTTACCTTCATCATCAAAACGTTTGATACCAACATAATCAATGTAGGCTGGACGATGAACGCGTGATAACGAATTGGTTTTAGTCAAGATCAGTAGATTACTGCTGCGTGCTTCTTGGCGAGCAAACTCAGGTAATTCAGATAACAGACGAGAATGCTCTTCGGTTGAATTTTTCATCAAACCTAAGCTGCCTTCGATTTTACCTTTAAGCTGGTAATCACCTTGTACTGGCGATAAATCGTATTGACGATAACCCATTAAGGTAAAGTTATCTTTCACTAACCAATCTAAAAATTCAACTGTTTCAGCCACTTCACTGGCATTGTTTTTGTGGTTACGTTTTGGTAATTCTTTACTAACCGCAATCAACTTTTTGCGAATTGGTTGCCAATCTTCTACCGCAGTAGACACATCACTGAGCACTGACTCAAGTTCTTTTTTGAACGAGTCGATGACTGAAGAATCAGTTTGACGATCAATTTCGATAAAAAACACCGTTTTTGTAGAGCTTGACTCTTGTTCCGCTTTTAAATTAGAAACGGCTGAGATTTTGGCGTTTTTATCGCGTTGAATTTTAAGTGGACTGTGTAGTAGCAAGTGAGAAGCGATGTTTTCACGGGTCATGGCCATGCGCACCGAATCAACTAGAAACGGCATATCTTTAGCGATAATTTCTACGATTGTGTGCGATGACTGCCAGCCATCTTTTGCTACTTCAGGATTGAAAACGCGGATCACCGCATCATCAGAGGTATTTTTTTCTAGCGAGTTCCATAGGCTAAGTGCAGCGCCATATAAGTCACTATCATTGCGATGTGCCAAATCTTCTTTAGACATATTGCTGTACAAGGATTTGGCGAATTTCTCAACGAGTAACACATTATCAGCGTGAACTTTTTTCTGGATCAGCTTACAGACATTATCTAAGATAACCGAGGCTTGCCCTTCATTTCGTGTCATTACATGTTCCTTAAATCTATACCACCTAATTAGATGGAAAATTTGTACAGCAATTTATTGTGTGGAGTCAGGCAAATTCTAACCCTTTTAAAATTAATAAACAGCCCTTTCGATGAAAACATTTTAAGCATTTCAGCTATTTGGTCATCTATTCACAAATTATAGATATAAATGGCCTATACAGGCCATTTAGGAGCAAAATTATTCACATTATTTTTTCTGGTCAGTCCAGAGCAAACTACCAATTGCCGGTAAAAGTAACACTGCACCGAGCATATTGACCAAGAACATGAAGGTTAACAATATTCCCATGTCAACTTGGAACTTCAGATCAGAGAATATCCAGGTACTGACACCGATAGCCAAAGTAATACCAGTAAATAATACGGCACTACCTCGCTCAATAAGCGCATTTCGATACGCCACCGGCAATGCAACACCTTGCTTTAATTGCCCCATCATAGATGACAAAATATAAATCCCGTAATCAACACCAATACCTACGCCTAATGCAATCACCGGCAGAGTTGATACGGTCAAACCTATTTCCAGTTGTACCATTAAAGCTTGCGCCAAGGTTGATACAACGTATAGAGGTAACACCACGGCAATGGTCGCTTTAACGCTCCTAAAGCTAATTAAACATAAGATGATCACCGCACCATAAACATAGAGCATCATTGGTAATTGTGCTGCGGAGACTGACTCATTGGTTGCAGCCATTACGCCCACAGGCCCTGATGCCAACTTAAATTGTAACGTGTCGGTTTGCTCTTCAATCGCAAATTGCTTAACACTGGCAATAATATGCTCAATGGTTTGCGCTTTATGATCCTCTAAAAAGATGATCACTGGCATGACTGAGCAATCACCATTGAGTAATCCGGTGCTTGTTTCAACTCTTGCCGTTGATTGCACTAAACTTGCAGTGTTACGGGGTAAACTTTGCCATTTCAAATTACCTTCGTTGTAGCCTGCATTAACCGATTGCGCAACAGAGCTCAATGTCACCGCAGACTGAACTCCAGCAAGGTTTTCAACCTTATACTGAAAACGGCTGATCCGCTCCATTACATCGTGCTCTGTACACGCTGCCGGATACGCTTCAACAATCACTTTAAGAATATCTGATGAAATGGTGTATTTGTCCGATATTAAAAACGTATCTTGGTTATAACGTGCATCTTGATGCAATGACGGAGCACCTGCATGTAAATCACCGATATGCATTTTACCTGCTTGCCAATAGCCCAAAGCAAATAGTACTAAGGTACTGCCTATAATGATTTTAGCCCATTTAGGATCGGTGGTTTTCACTAGTAAATCACGCATGGCATCAAGCATATTAGGCTTGCTACTATTACCTGATTGAATATGAACTGTGTTGTCAAAACGCATATAAGATGCCCACACAGGTAATAACACTAAGTTAGTGAAGATAATAACCGCGACACCTAAACTTGCCGTAATGGCCAGCTCACGGATAATGCCTATATCAATCGTCAATAAAGTTAAGAAGCCAACCGTATCAGATAGCAAAGCAATGCCACCGGGTATTAATAATGCTCTGAAACTTGCCTGACAACAAAGACGCGTATCACTGCCTTGCTCTGCAACTTTTTTACCGATTGCATTAATCATTTGTACGCCATGGCTGACACCTATCGCAAACACCAAAAACGGCACTAAAATTGACATTGGATCTAAGCCAAATCCTAAGCTTGATAATAAACCCAACTGCCAGACCACGGCGATAATAGAGCACGTAATAGGTAAGATAGTGAGCTTTAAACTGCCACAAAATAACCAAACCATGACGAAAGTAAAGGCAATTGCGATGGCAAAAAATAGTACAACGCCCTTCGCGCCTTCGGCAATATCGCCAGCCATTTTCGCAAAGCCAATAATATGAATACTGACTTTATCCGTACTTAATGGCTCTCTAATTTCGCTTTCTAGTTTTTCTGCAAATGCTAGGGTATCGAGTTTTTCTTGTGTTTGCGGATCCGTTTCCATTAACTGCGCTGTAACCATCGCACAAGAATAATCTGACGCTATCATGCGCCCTACAACTTTGGCCTTCTCAATATTTTCTTTAACAACAGCCAAACCACGTTTGTCTGCGGTAAAATTAGCTGGAATAATTGGCCCACCGGCAAAACCATCTTCAACAACTTCGACAAAACGTGCGCTTGGGGCAAAGATTGAATTCACTAAAGGACGGTTCACCCCTGGTATAAAGTACAACTGGTCGTGTACTGCTTTTAATTGCGTAAAAAACTCGGGATTGAAAATATCGCCGCTGTCATCACACACGGAGATTAAAATACTGTTTGCACCACCAAATTGTTTCTCATGCTTTAAATACACTTTCATATAATCATGATTAAGTGGAATATTTTTATTAAATGAAGCATCCAGTTGGATTTGAGTAGCCTTAAAGCCTAAAAAACACGTTATAACAATAAAACTCATCACCATTAGTAAACGATGGCGAAAAACAGCTTTTTCTAAAAACTCTACGATTGCATGCATTATTCAGCCATCCCCTTCACTTTAATGCCATTCTCAGATGCCATAACCAATTGCTTGTCAAAAATAACCGCATCCAAAATGGCTTTCCCATCTGCTAACTGCTCAACTGTTAATTGATTATTTATGTAATGAAAAATTACCCCACTGTTGGCAAGCAGCAGCCAATGGTTTTTAGCTGCTTTAATGATACTATTTACTGTGGCTGTTTTATTATTGTTTATTTGTTGCCACTGTTCATATCGTTGACGGCTAAAAATATTGCCGCGTAACCCTGCCACAATTTCCTCGCCATGTTCGTCACTGGCGTACGCAAAAAAAGATCCCATATAAATTTCTTCATCACGTTGCCAGCTTTTGCCGTTATCTGTACTGTGAGCAAGTAAGCCCATTTCACCAACCAGCATAAGTTTATTGCCCGTTGCAACAATACGATTAAAATGCGGCAGTATTGAGGCTGTTTCAGCTTCATAGGCATCTGGATCAGAGCCTTTTAAGTCATTTAAGTATTCTTGGTCTTCTGCAAACAACAATGAATCTAAAAAGCGTTTTTGCCAGTTTTCTCCACCATCTGTGGTTTCATAAAACATACCATAAGCGCCAACGGCAAAACCGTGTTGCTCAGTGGTAAATAAAATATCTAAACAAGGTTTATCTAGTTGTGTGTTTACTTGTTGTAATTGCCAGTTAGCACCACCGTCTGTCGTGTTGATGATAGTTGCATCATGACCACACGCCCAACCACGTTCAGTGCCATTAAACGTAACCGCAGTTAATAATACCTGGGTTGGCACACTTGCTTGTTGCCAGTCTTTTGCATCAACACTTGTAATAACAGTGCCGTGCTTCCCTACAGCGACCAATTGCTTTCCTGTGTACTCAATATCAGTCAACAGCGTTTTATCTGCTTTTATTGCAGTAATAGCCGCAAGTGGTTCAGACGCTAGTGATTGAGTTGAAAGGCTTGCAGCAACCGCAAGGCCTGCATAGAGCATGTACTTCATATATTTAAATCGCCTTGAAAGAGTGTGTTTGTCGGTAGATAACGAGCAATTGGGGGAACCCAGTACGTGTCAGAGTGACAAACGCGATTTGGAACAAAAAAGCACCTGGTTCATGCCAGGTGCTTGAGTATATTAACGACCTTCGCGGCGCAGTGCGCTTGAGGTAAATTCATTATCGTTAAACGATTGTGAGAAATCGTACATTTTCTCTTGGTTATCTAAACCAATAGCAAGATAACGACGTGAGTTCAAATCATGATACACATCGAGCGTGCTCCAGTTCGTAAGCGCATCATAGTAGTTAATTGTATGCGCCATAGCGACACGATACATTTGATCACGATTATCATAGATATCGGTTACTTGAACTTGCCAGCTATCTTCATCTATATAAAACACGCGTTTTTTGTAGATGTGGCGTGTATCAGCTTTAAGGTTTGCTTCTACCACCCAAACACGGTGTTTTTCATAACGCACATGCTCAGGGTTGATGTGACCCGCCATTAAAATATCATCATAAGCTAGCTTTTCGCTGTGTAGCTTATAGCTATTGTAAGGAATATAAAGTTCTTGCTTACCTTTAAGTGTCCACGTGTAGCGATTTGGTGAACCATTAAACATGTCAAAGTCATCGGTTGTGCGTAAGCTATCTGCCGCAGTTCCCGGCGCATCATATGCTACATTAGGTGCACGACGAACACGACGTTGCCCTGTATTGTAAGTCCATGCTTGACGAGGAGTTAAAATTTGGTCCATGGTTTCATGAACAAGTAATGCAGTCCCGGCTAAACGGGCAGGCTCTGTTACTTTTTGTTTAAATTTAAACAAAATGTTCGATTCTTGCAGCTCTGCTGGGGTTGCTTTTGGATCTGAGTATTTAACTAATAATTGTTCGTCAAAGCCAACCATATTGTAAGAACCTGATGCCGTAGGTGCCGCTTGGCCGCCAAAACGCTCAATAGACAATCCACGATAACGCAGTAGGTGATTCCAAATCGCTTCTAAACCAGTTTTAGGAATTGGAAACGGAATACCAATAGCGGTATTTTTGATGCCATTACCTTCTTCAATAAGTTCTGCTGTAGGCGCGTACTGTTTAGTTGCATCATAAACAAACTGCGGGTTTGAAGCACTGCGATGACTGGTATAAATATTCATTTTAAAGGTGTCAGGGTACGCTTCAAAAAGGGCGACTTGACCAGGGCTTAAGTTTGCTTTGTATTTTTCAACATTGGATTTATCAATGGTGAAAAGCACTTTGTCGCTGGCATATGGGTCTGGATGATGCATACCAGGCGAATAGCCTGCAGGTGGCGTGGTGATACCTCCAGTCCATGCTGGAATTGAGCCATCTGCATTGGCTGCTTTTTCAGCACCTACTGGTGTTAAATCGGCACCTAAACGTGCTACTTCTTCGCTAGTCATTTTAGCAACTACCGCCGTTGTAGAAAATAAACTACATAGCGTCAGTGCAATGAGGGTAGGTTTTCTTATCATGATGATACCCTTAAATTGAATATTTAATATTGAAAGAAACAAAATCGCGATCAGAGAATGTATTAGTTTGACCACCACCCCAAAATGAGTTGTAGCTGAAGTCAAACGACCACGCGTTTTGATAGTTAAAGTTTGCTGTTACACCTAATGATTTACGGTCTTCAATAAATAAGAACATTGGATCCGGTGTAATACCATTAACATCGTGAGAAAAAACAAATCTCGGTGAGAAGTTAACACCTTTAAAGAAGTTAAAATAATCTCCTTTGGCAATTAAGCGGTAACCCCATGCTGAGGCACTTGGGAAAGGATTTGTTTCAGGACCATTTGATAAACCCAAATGAAGCGTTGAATAATCATCAGTGCCAGGTCCTGTGATAACACCACTACGACCTGTTCCAGAAACGTTTAAGCGTAACTCATCATATTCCGGTAAGTCATTGATCCGCACACCACCTACTTCACCGACCACAGCCCAGCTATCAGCACCTAGCGAAGGTCCAAATAAATGCGTAGCGGTAAATTGTAGCTGTGCAGTGTTACGTTCAATATAACCTTGTGCAGTTTCACCAGGCCCTACAACGCTAATTGCATCGCCTTTGCTCATTTGCGAAATACCTGCAAAATCAGGGCGAATACCTGCAACAGCTAACTGCTCTGGCATACCTGCATACAACAATTCAACGTCATCAATCTGCAAAGGTTCATCTTCACGAAATGCAAATTCACCGGCAAACGCAGTCTCACCAATTGAAGTATTAAAACTAACGCCATATAACTTGATATCTTCAGGGTAAACTAGTTTACCTTGCGTAAATGCGTTTAGCTGAGTGATATTATCTTCTGTTATAGTTGTATCAGGCGATAGGATCATCGCCAAATCTTCCGCAATCGCATCAGAGGTAAAGTTAGAAACTTGACCTGAAATGAGTGGGCGACGACTGTGATAATTGATGTGATATAACGCCACTTCTGTATCATTTAATTCTGGTAAGAACATACCTAGACGTAAACCGTATTGGCCGCCATTTTTAGGCTCAGTCTTACCTGCACTGCCCTTACCTTTAAGCGCAACTTTGGTTGGGTAAGCTAGGTACATATTAGCAAGCAAGGCTTGACCTTCAGCACTGGTAGGATCAATACCTTGCGCGGCTGCTGCAGCGCCATATTTAGCTTGTAAATTGTTTAAGCTTTGCGTTAAAAATTCCAAATCAATATCTGGGTTTGAAGTAAAACCTAGCTGGATATTCTGTTGATAACCGTTTTCAGATGCAAAGTCATTGGTTGAAAAATAACTACCTGCTGCTGGTAGGCGTGTTTCATGCCAATCATATTGATAAAACGCTTCTAGATTGATGTTGTCTGTGATACCGAGTGATGCCCAAAGCATCCCAACCGGAATAAAGGCTTCTTTTAATTCTGCACCTGGGGCTTTTAAACGATCAATATCAACGGGGTTAACATTAATACCATGGGAAATAAGCGTACTTTCCCCCCAGTTCACTACTTGTTGACCTAAACGCACTGATAATGGATTCTTACCATCGTTTAGATCAAAATCGGCCCAGACAAAGGCATCAAGTAAACGGATATCCGCACACACTTGCTTTTTAGTGTCCGGGTCATCACATGGATCTACTCCGCCACCTGATACAGGGTTAACGTAAGCACGATCGCCATCCATTAACTCAAAATCATAAAAATACATAAAGCGGGTAAACAAACCGTAATTATCTTTATTAATAGATAAATCGTGAGTGCCTTTTAATAGTTTTGAAAACGATTCACCACTATCAAAATTTAAATCCCCTGCATCACCATTATTTGAGTACGCACCGGGTTGTGCCCACACGTCTTGCGCTGTGTAGATTGGGTTTAGCGCAGGATCATAGCCAGTCCAATTAAAAGCGGGGTTATTACTTTTACCAATCAAAGAAAAATCGCGGTCTTCAACGCGAATACTTTGACCATAGGAAAAGTTTGAATCAAACGTGACATCAAAATCGCCAACTTCGAAGTTAGCAGCCTGTGTTACGCCCGTTGATAAACCTAATGTTGCAGCAGCTAGGCCTAAAAATATTTTGTTTTTAACAAAAAGCGATCTTCTTATCATTGTGTGTTCCCCCTGTCGCGGGTAATTTTGTGATCAAGTTATTGTTTTTAGTGTAGTCGTAACGATAGAAGCGAAATAAAGAAATTACAAATAGAACGCGTTCAATCCGTCATAATTTTTCAGTTTAGTTGGCGTTTACGTAATGGTAAGACGTCCTACCAGATAATTTATACACGTAAATTAACAATAGGACAAATTGAATTAACAAAAAAAACAATATTGTAAGTAATTATTTTAAAATACTGTTTTAAGCTACGCGCTCCAAACGTAAGAATTTATGTTCAGGAGTCAGTAATAGTCGAAAGCGCCCCCTCACTCCTAACGAAGAAATAAAAGGGCGTAAATGACTTGCGGCAAAACGAACTTTTTTGCCGCCATCTTCTGTTACTTGTACTGAAGTGTACTTACCTTCGTAATAATCCATACACTGTTTGTAGGTAAGATTAAGTAGAAAATAATATTCAATCATAAATTATTGCAATGCTTTATCTACTTTTTCATATAAATCATCACTGAGGTTATCGAGATCGGCAAGACGCTGCAGCTGAGTTTTCATCGCTACAGACCGTACTTCATCATAGCGACGCCATGACATAAACGGCGTAAGCATACGTGATGCGTTTTGTGGATTAATAGCGTTTAACTTAATCAGTAAATCACCTAATAACTGATAACCTGCGCCGTCTTTACGGTGGAATTGTGCGGTATTAAAATGACTAAAGCTGCCTATTAACGCCCGAACACGGTTGGGGTTAGAGAAGTCAAAACACGGATGTTCATATAATTTTTTGATGTTGGAGATGGCGTTGTCACCACCTTGCATTGCTTGTAGCGCAAACCATTTATCCATCACTAGCACATCATGGCGCCATTGGCTGTCAAATTGATTTAAAAGCTCAGCAGCTAATGGACTATCAGCTTTTACTACAGCACTCAAGGCCGCTAAAACATTAGTCATATTCTGAGAGTTAGCGCCACTGACAAGCAACTGATTATTTGCAAGCTCATCGATTTTTGCCAAATAGTGTGAACACATGCCTTTTAAAGCACGCACTGCGACAGCTTCAGCACTGACAGAGCCATCATCGATTAAACTTTGATAACAAGTCGTGAATTCGTCTTGCAGTTGCTCGGCAATTTGTAGTTCAAACTGCTGGCTAATAGCAACAATTTCATCCACTGGGATCACTGCAAATTCTGCCGCTAAAGTATCAAAACTTGGTAATTTTAACAGCTCAGCTATCAGAGCCAAATCACCTTCTCTTTCAATAAGTAAACTGCGCAGCGCATTGATAATATTGTCATCAAGCAAGTTATTGCCAGGGTTTTCAATGGCAGTTTTAACAGCACTGATTAATAACTGTTGCTGGGCATCCCATCGCGAAAAATCGCTGCGGGCAAAACGCATTATATGTAATAAATCAGCCTGTGTAGTTTGTTGTTGAACTATGCATGGCGCTGAAAAATCTTCTAAAAGCACTGCTACGGGTTTTGCCGTTAAACCGTCAAAGATAAAACTTTGCTGTTTGTTTATCACATCCAGTACATGGTCAACGCGCTTTCCAGCAAAACTTAATGGCACAGAACGCCCTTGCGCATCAAGTAACTCTATAGCAAATGGAATATGTAAAGGCGCGTTATCGGGTTGATTGACAGGCGCGAGCTGCTCTATGTTGAGCGAAAAAACGCCTTGCTGGGCATCATAATTTTGCTCAACAATTAAGCGTGGTGTCCCAGCTTGGCTGTACCAACGTTTAAATTGGGTTAAATCAATCCCTGAGGCATCATTCATGGCCGCAACAAAATCATCACATGTAACAGCTTGTCCATCATGGCGCTGAAAATAAAGGGCCATACCCTGTTGAAACTTGTGCTCCCCCAAAAGCGTATGCATCATACGAATCACTTCAGCGCCTTTGTCGTACACAGTCACTGTATAGAAGTTATTCATCTCAATCACTTGTTCTGGACGAATTGGGTGCGCCATAGGGCCGGCATCTTCACTAAATTGGTGAGTACGCATTACTTTGACCGCATCAATACGATTGAGTGCTCGCGATCCTAAATCACTGCTAAATTCTTGATCACGAAAAACCGTTAAGCCTTCTTTTAACGACAGTTGAAACCAATCGCGGCAGGTAACACGGTTGCCCGTCCAATTGTGAAAATATTCATGTCCTACGATTGACTCTATCGTATGATAATCTTTATCTGTTGCAGTCTCTTGATTAGCCAACACACATTTCGAATTAAAGATATTTAGACCTTTATTTTCCATCGCTCCCATATTGAAAAAGTCAACGGCAACAATCATGTAAATATCTAAGTCATACTCGAGATCAAAGCGTTGCTCGTCCCACTGCATCGACTTTTTAAGTGAAGTCATTGCATGAGGTGTTTTAGCTAGGTTTCCTTTATCAACAAATAAGGCTAATTCAATACTGCGACCACTTTTGGTGACAAAGGTATCTTCAAGTACATCAAAATCACCGGCAACTAAGGCAAATAAATAACTTGGCTTTTTGAATGGGTCTTGCCATTTAGCAAAATGGCGACCATTATCTAGTTTACCCGCAGCTAACTTATTGCCATTTGACAGTAAATGAGTAAATTGCTGATCGGCTATAATGGTCACATCAAAACTGGCAAGCACATCCGGTCTATCAAGATAATAAGTTATTTTTCTAAAACCTTGTGCCTCACATTGCGTACAATACGCACCACCGGATAAATATAATCCTTCAAGGGAAGTATTCGTTTTTGGTGCAATATCATTAACGATAGTTATCTGACAATGTGCTGGTAAATTATGGATCACCAGCTGCTCATCAACAAGTGTATAATCGCTATAAGCTACGCCGTCTACAGCAATAGAAATTAATGTTAAATCAATGCCATCAAGCGCTAAATCAGCCGCGCCTGTAACCATTTTATTAATGGTCATCACACTTGTTACACGGGTGTTTAATGGGGCAAGATCAAAGGTTAAATCTACATGGTCAATAAAATACGGGGTAGCTTGGTAGTCTTTTAGATACTGGGCTTGAGGTTTTTTTGATGCAGTCATGGAAAACTCCAAAAAGGGCTCCCCTATCCGGGGAGCAACTAATTTATGCCTGTTGTTTAGGCTTAATACGTAAAATTTTAATACCTAGGTAAGCATACACAACAGCTAAGAATGGATTAATAAGATTAAAAAATGCATACAACGCATAATCAAAAGGGTTGATCAGCAACACACTTTGCATGTAAGCACCACAGGTGTTCCATGGGATAAGTGGACTGGTGATTGTGCCACCATCTTCTAAGGTTCTTGATAAGTTAACAGGCTTTAAGCCACGTTTTTCATATTCTTCTTTAAACATTCTCCCAGGCACCACGATAGCGATGTATTGGTCAGCTGCAATCACGTTTGTACCAATACAAGTCGCGATTGTCGCGGTGATCAACGAACCAGTGCTTTTAGCAATTTTAAGAATGCTTTTTACAAAAATATCAAGTAGCCCCGTTTTTTCCATAATGGCACCAAACATCAAGGCAGTCATGATAAGCCAAGTGGTTGTAAGCATACCTGACATACCCCCACCACTGAGTAATGAATTCATTTTTTCATCGCCTGTTGCGATAGTAAAACCATCAAAAAAAGTCGTCCAAACTAACTTAAAGTAACCAACAATTTCACCTTTAGAGCCATCTATTTGCGATGCAATTAAATCTGACTGAAATAGCATAGCCCAAACGGCACCAATCACCGCACCTATTGAAATCGCTGGAAATGCAGGCATTTTTTTAATCGCTAAAACGAGTAAAACTAATAATGGTACCAACATTTCAAATCCGATATTAAAGTTTTGCTGTAAAATGGCTGTTATTTCATCGATACGCCCTGCTTCACTGGATGCAGTGGCATTAAAGCCCATAAAAATAAAGATAATCAAAGCAATAACAAAGCTTGGCACCGTAGTCCACAGCATATGATGGATATGTTCGAATAAATCTGCGCCCACAACTGCTGGGGCTAAATTTGTTGTTTCAGACAATGGGCTGAGCTTGTCGCCAAAGTATGCACCGGAAATTACCGCCCCTGCGGTCACTGTTTGCTCTAAACCAAGTCCGGTGGCAACCCCTAGTAACGCAACACCAATTGTTGCCGCTGTAGTCCAAGAGCTACCAATACTCATTGCGACAATGCCACATATTAAGCAACTAGCAGCATAAAACCAACTAGGGTTGATGACTTGTAAGCCGTAATAAATCAACGTTGGCACAGTGCCTGAGAGTAACCAAGTACCGATCAGGGCGCCCACCATCAATAAAATCAATATCGCGCCCAATGATAACGTGATCCCTTCAATCATTGCTTGTTCAAGTTTTTTCCAGGTATAACCATTTTTGAGGCCAATCAATGCCGCTGTAAAGGTTGCAAACAATAAAGCTATTTGGTTTGGTCCTGATGATGAACTATCACCAAATAAGTAGACCGCAGCACCGAGTAAACAGATCAGTACAGTAATGGGGATCAGGGCATCAAAAAAGCTGGCCTGTTGGATAGGTTTTTCTTCTAATGACTTCAAAATAGAGGCTCCTACACGTATTTATATACGCGTTTAATTATTATTTTTAGCACGAACACGACATTGAGCGTAACTAATTATCTGCGTTTAATCGGTAATTATACCCAAATCAAGAGTTTTAGGCAGTAAAAAAGGCGCAACAGCGCCTTTTTAAATTAATCGGGAAAATCGCCCTATTTCTTAGCTACACGACCAAATTTAATATAATCTTGTGTAATTAATGCGGCTTCCTCTAAAAATGGGTCTAAATCGTCTAACACGTCAGGAACATCATCCAAGTTTTCAACAGGCTTTTCACCTAAACGTACGAGCCTTTCATTAGTACGTACTAATGCACGCGCTTCTCCTTCGTCTTTTTCTTTAATACGCTGGGCTTCAACTAATGAAATTGTTTTACGATCTTTTTCTTCTTTATAGCGGGTAATATCTTCAAACACATAGTTAAATTCAGGTTCTGACTTAATACGTTCATCATGTGCTTTGCTTAAGTACGCTATTGCCGCATGTAAGTCATCAACTGACGTATATTTTGCGCGTATAATACTGTCCCACGGTAAAGCATTATCTTCTTGGCTTTCTCCCCACTCTGCAGGATCTATTGCTGATGGAAATGAAATGTCTGGGATAACACCTTTATGCTGAGTACTGCCACCATTAATACGATAAAATTTTGCAATGGTGTACTGTACACTGCCAAGAGGATTATCATATAAATCGTAAGCACGGCCTAAGCCTTTATGCTGTTGCACTGTACCTTTACCAAAGGTTTGCTCACCGATAACAACTGCACGCCCATAGTCTTGCATAGCTGCGGCAAAAATCTCTGAAGCAGACGCACTATAACGGTCAACTAATACAGTTAATGGACCATCGTAAAATGTTACACCGTCACGGTCTTTTTGCTCTTCAATACGATTATTCAACGTGTGAATTTGTACCACAGGGCCTTGATCGAAGAACAAGCCAGATAATTGTGTTGCTTCATAAAGCGAGCCACCACCGTTTTGACGTAGGTCAATAATAATGCCATCAACCTTAGCTTCTTTTAGCTTAGCAAGTTCAACTTTTACATCTTTAGACAGATTATTGTAAAAACCTGGGATTTCAATGACCCCTATTTTACTGGTTAAATCAGAATATTGTGCCTCAAAGACTTCTGATTTTGCAGCGCGGTCTTCTAAACGAATTTTGTCGCGTACAATTTCAACGACTTTTGGTGCGCCATGGTCGTCAACACCTTTTAAATACTGCAAACGTACTTTAGTGCCTTTCGGGCCTTTAATTAAATCGACAACATCATCTAAACGCCAGCCAATTACATCAACAAATTCTTCTTGATCTTGAGCAACACCAATAATGCGGTCGTCCGCTTTAATTTGCTCAGATTTGTCAGCAGGGCCACCGGGAACTAAACTACGGATCACGGTATAGTCTTCGTCATAGCTAAGTACGGCACCAATACCTTCTAGTTCAAGATCCATGTCCATCTTAAACTGTTCAGCTCTGCGTGGTGATAAGTATGAAGTATGCGCTTCAATGCTACGCGCAAATGAGTTCATTACTATTTGAAATGCATCTTCACTGTTAGTTTGCACTAGACGGCGTTGTGCATTGTGGTAACGCTTTGTCAGTACTTTTTTAATACCGGCCCAATCTTTGCCGGTCATTTTTAAACGTAGTGCGTCATATTTAACACGTTCACGCCAAAGCTCATCAAGCTCATCTTGCGTTTTTGCCCAATCAGCATCTTCACGATCAAAGTAATATTCATCAGCCTCATCAAACGTCATTTCTTTTTCAAGTAAACTTAATGAATACTCATAACGTTCAAAACGGCGTTTCATACTTAGGTTGAAAATATCAAAGGTAAAATCAAGTTTGCCTGTTGTCAGCGCATTATCAAATTGGTTGCGGTATTGCTCAAATGAAGCAATATCCGCAGCCAAAAAGACGCTTTTATTAAAATCAAGGGATTCGATATAACGGTCATACACTTTACTTGAAAGTGCATCATCAAAACGAATTGGTTTGTAATGTGCACGAGTAAATAAGTTCGTCACCCGTTTGCTAGCCGTACTATGCTGACTTTCTTGTGTAAGGACTGGCAAATCTTTTGCCGTAACAACATCAGCGACATCAGCAACATCTGATGCAAATAATAAACCCGAATACAGGGCCGCAACTAACGGAATGAGTTTAAACTTCTTACTCATACACAACTCCTTAATTTATATACAGCTTTTAGATAATGTACAGGCTGTCTGCTTTAGTTTTAACTTGCATGCCCGTTACCAACTCAACGTGAACATCATCTTTGTTCACTTCAGTGATTACGGCATTAACAAGTGCTTGGCCAAGTTTAACTTTAACTTTGTTATTAACCTTGACCTCACTTGCAGGTAAAGGTTCAATTTTTCCTGAACGTTTAGCCGGTGCAGCTTTCGCTGGTGCAGTGTTAACTTTAGCGTTTTTATCAGCTGATTTGCCGAATTGGCCAGGTTTCTTTTTGAAAGATTTTGTGTCTGAGTCATTACGTGGGCGCTGAGCTTTTTTACGCTTAGCCATTTTCGCACGGCTTTCCTCAAGGGCTTTTTGAGCATGATCAATATGTTCTTGCTCGACTTTAGCCCCTTGGTTGCCATCTAAATCAATGCGAAACTCAGACTTAGTCACTGCTTCTAAATAACGCCAATTAGACGTGTATTTTCTAAGCGCTTGACGAACCTGCGTTTTACTTACCTTTTCAGACCCTTCAATTCGCTCAGCGATATCTTTAAAGATACCTACTTTCAGCGGCTTGATGCCGTCTTTTTGTTTAAAACATTGCGGGAATTCTTGATATAAAAATTCCAACACTTCATTAATATCTTTTAGCTTGTTTGTGGTTTCCATTTTAGAACCTATGTTTCACATCTTTTCATCAAGGGACGAATCGACGTAGTGTGTTACCCAGTCGACCAGCTCTTCAAAGTCGGCTTCAATTACAGCCATATCACCTCGAAGGTGTTCCCAAATACCATTAATTATTTCATCAATTAATTCACATTCCGTGTCATCAGGAAGACGATCCCAAGCAATATGAATTAAATCATTGAGCGTTTCCGCTACGTGTTCTTCATCCCCTTCCCAATCACCCACATCGGTGATGGCAAACAGATAATCCTGTACATTTACTAAGTCTTTCATGCAATTGTTGCCTCAAAACACGCTACGAGTGCTTCTAAACCTAGCTTATCATCCGCATCAAACCGAGCAATACTTGGACTGTCTATATCTAATACTGCAAATACTTCACCATTTTTATGGATCGGTATTACTATCTCAGAATTAGACGCTGCATCACAGGCAATATGTCCTGCAAATGCATGTACATCTTCAACAAGTTGAGTTTGTGCAGTTGCAGCAGCAGTCCCACAGACCCCTTTTCCTACTGGAATACGGATACATGCAGGGTTGCCTTGAAACGGACCAAGCACTAATTCAGTTGGTGAGTCAATTAAATAAAAACCAGCCCAATTAACATCATCAAGTGATGTAAATAACAGCGCGCTGATATTCGCCATATTGGCAATAATATTAGGCTCACCAGTAATTAGCGATTCAGTTTGTTTAACTAATGACTGGTAAAATTCTTGCTTTTGCATACCAAACTACTTCTTATCAAACATACAGTAGCTAAAGGTACTCTTTGTCGCCAATAATTGAAACCTTTTCAAGGCAAAAAAAAACAATTTGCCCTAAATTTCAGCAAGCTTGGTTAATAATTCTGCTATTGAGGAGATTGTTGTTTTACAGCACCTTGTCTTAAGCCATATAAAAATAGCCCAGCGGCAAGTGCAGACATTGCGGTGTTAATTAAAAATACCATACCGCCTGTGGCGCTAAGCAAATAACTAAATATTGCCCCACCGAGTAAACCCAATGTCAGCACACCTGAGTAATTTACTTTTGCGTACTTGTACATTAATAGGTAACCCGGGACGACAAATGCAGCCATGGTCAAGCCTACAATATGGGCATTGGCTATCGCACTCATCAATAAATTGAAAAAAGTCGTCATTGGTTCACCACTTAGCGTTAGTGCATAATAAATACCGAGCACAGTGCCAATGATCACCGGTGACAACAAAGATAAACCCACACTTTTCGCAAGCCGATGTTTCATAATACGTCCTTAAAATCAGGCTAAGAATAAGTACTAAGGATGCATGATGTTTTACAACAGCGAAATAGAGACTATGGTCGTAATTTTCAAACTACGAATTTTGGATACAAAAAAGCCCGCTTAGTAAGCGGGCTTTAATAAATGGTGGAGAGATAGGGATTTGAACCCTAGAGGGGCTACAAACCCCTGCCGGTTTTCAAGACCGGTGCATTCGGCCACTCTGCCATCTCTCCGAAACTTTATAAGTCACGAGTAAGAGTGTACTCATAACTATTGTAATTAGGTGGTGGAGAGATAGGGATTTGAACCCTAGAGGGGCTATAAACCCCTGCCGGTTTTCAAGACCGGTGCATTCGACCACTCTGCCATCTCTCCGCACGGCCTGCATAATAGAGAAGGCCGTGGTCTTTGTGAAGCTTTTTTTTCAAAAAAATGCTTAAGTGCTTAAAAAACAATTAATTTGTACACTCTTAACGCAGTGAAGTGTAAAAACCATACAAATTTGAACTTTTCTTTTTAATTATTGGTCTATTGAACTACAAAGGTTTGCCCAAATATAGAAGTCTTGGTAATCTAACTTCAGTTTAATTATCGGAACTTACAATAGGTTTCTAAAGGAGCTCTAAAATGGCATTTAATCAATCGTACAATACCGCTAGACCGGTTATGTCGACCATTGAAACAAACAAGGTATTAAAAAATACCTATTTCTTATTGGCTATGACATTAGCATTTAGTGCTGTGACGGCTGGTATTTCAATGGCATTACAACTTCCTTATTTTATGGGGTTAGTTTTCACACTTATTTCTTTCGGCCTATTATTTATTGTAAATAAAAAAGCTGACAGTGCATCAGGCGTTGCCTGGGTCTTTGCCTTCACTGGTCTAATGGGCGCAGGCCTTGGTCCACTACTAAACCATTACGCGGCTATGCCTAATGGCCCTATGCTTATTATGCAAGCGTTAGGTTCTACTGCACTAATATTTTTAGGCTTATCTGCTTACGCACTTAATACTAAAAAAGACTTCTCATTTATGGGCGGCTTTTTAACAGTTGGTCTTATCGTTGTGATCATCGCCAGTATCGTGAATATCTTTATTGGTAGTTCATTGATGTTTATGGTGCTCAATGCAGCGGTTGTATTAATTATGTCTGGTCTTATCTTATTTGATACTAGCCGTATCATTAATGGTGGCGAAACTAACTATATTCGTGCAACGGTTTCTCTATATTTAAGTGTTTATAACTTATTTACTTCATTACTTGCTCTTCTTGGCGCAAATAATGACTAATTAAATAGTTCTGTTAAAATAGCCCCTCTTTAGGGGCTTTTTTATTGGAAAAATTTTGGCACGATTTGTACTTTCTCTGCACAGCGCACCATCCGATCATGACGCCACACAGCGGTTAATTAAATTTGCTGATGCTTGCTTAAGCTTAGGTCATCAAATTGATGCACTTTTTTTGTATCAGCACGGTGTATTTCATGCCAGTGAACAATTAAGCCTCGCTTGCGATGAATTACCTATCAATTCTCTTTGGCAGCAATTATATAATCGAGGGGTTAATTTAATGCTCTGTGTTACTGCCGCCGAAAAACGCGGTTTAGATATAAATAATACTGGTGTTTTCACTGTTGCAGGTCTTGCTGAGTTTGCCATGCTCGCAAGTGATGCCGACAAATGGGTGCAATTTAAATGATTAATGTACTTGTTTTAAGCCAACATAGTCCTTTTGATGACTTACATATTCGTGATGCACTGGATATGACTTTGATCTTTGCGGCAGTGGAGCAAAATATCAGCTGGTTATTCACAGGCCCAGCGGTACTTGCCTTAAAAAAACAGCAACAACCAGAACATGCTGGCTTAAAAAACTATTTTAAAAGCATCAAAACATTGGAAATTTATGATGTTGAAAACATCTATGTTTGTGAAAAATCATTGCTTGAATATGGCCTTGATAAAAATAGCCTGCTAATACCAGTTAAAGCGCTTAATTATCAGCAACAACATACCCTTATTAGCCAACAACAACAAATAGTGACCCTATGAGCACTTTGCATATATTCTCTAAGCCACTTAGCTATTACAATACTGATCAACTGGTTAATCTTATTCAACCTAGTGATCAGGTGCTATTACTAAGCGACGCCTGCTTTGCAACGTCGCAATTTAGGCAACTTGCAACACAACTACTAATTCTTGCCGATGACGCAAAAGTACGCGATATAGCTATAAATAAACCTGACCTTGCGCTTAGTTATGATGACTTCGTCGCACTTACTTTATCGACTTCTCACTCAATCACGTGGTAACCCATGCTTGAATTTAACAATCAGCTTATTGACACAGATAAGCAAGGCTATTTACTCAATCACACTTTATGGTGTGAAGAATTAGCGCCCATTATTGCTGCCCAGGAAAATATAGAATTAACCAGCCAACATTGGGAAGTGATCCACTTTGTGCGTAATTTTTATTTAGAGTACAACACCAGTCCTGCAATAAGAATGTTAGTAAAAGCAATGGCAAAAGCGTTAGGTGAAGATAAAGGCAATAGTATTTACCTTTATAAATTGTTTCCGAAGGGCCCAGCAAAGCAAGCAACTAAAATCGCCGGTTTGCCAAAACCTGCACGGTGTATTTAACCATGACTGTTATTAAAAACAATGGTCCTAAAAGCAATGGACCTAAAAAAAGCACACCGAAAAGTAATACAACTAAACGTCGTAACAGTGGCCGTAGTTATAATCGCAGCGGCGTTATCACAAAAAAAATCAATAGCTCAGTAAAACGTGAAATAAAGCCAGCAATTGCCGCAAGTGAACGTAAAGTGGTGTTATTCAATAAGCCTTTTGATGTGCTGTGCCAGTTTACTGATGAGCAAGACCGACAAACCTTGGCTGACTTTATCACCATCAAAGATATCTACGCTGCTGGGCGGTTAGACCGAGACAGTGAAGGTCTATTACTACTGACTAATTGTGGCAAGTTGCAAAATACTCTAACTGCGCCAAATAAAAAAACCAGCAAGACTTATTGGGTGCAAGTTGAAGGAGAGCCTTCGGATGAAGCCATTAAACGCCTATGTCAGGGGGTTGAGCTTAAAGATGGTCTTACCCTACCCGCTGAGGTAAAGCGTATTGCTGAGCCAACTATATGGCCACGCAATCCTTGTGTAAGAGAGCGAAAAAGCATTCCTACCAGTTGGCTAAGTATCACTCTTACAGAGGGAAGAAATCGACAAGTAAGGCGTATGACCGCTCACATCAATCACCCAACTTTACGTTTGATCCGCTATCGAATTGGTGACTATACGTTAAAAGGGATAGCCAGCGGTGAGTATAGAGTCATAGATGGCGAACAATAAGCTGAGGAAATAACGTTGATTGTATACGGCCAGTTGTTGATTAATCGTGGTATAAATCTTTACTAACGACAATAGCATTTCGGCCTTTTCTTTTTGCTTGGTACAAGGCCTTATCAGCAGCATCAACAAAATAAAGGTCCCCTTCATCGCTGAGATTATCGAGCGTTTTAATACCCATACTTAAGCTAATATAACCCAATTCAGCATATTCATGTTTAATAGCTAATTGAGCAATTGCTTGTTGGATCTGTAATGCGGTATTGAGCGCCTGCTTTGCGTTGCTGTTTGGCATTAACACAACAAATTCCTCGCCCCCAAAACGCGCTACAAAATCCTGTTCGTTGGTTAATAAAGACGCAATGCATTGAGCAATTTGGTATAAACATTGATCGCCTTTAACATGGCCGTAGTTATCGTTATATTGCTTAAAATAATCTATATCAAGCAAAATCATCGACAGAGGTTTTAATTGTTTAGGCATTAATTCAAGTTGTTTGTTTAAAGTATCATCAAAGCAGCGGCGGTTTGCAATCTGGGTTAATGAATCTAAAAATGCCATATCACGAAGAATATCTTCAGCCGCTAAGCGCTGCGTAGCATCTTTAAAAATGGCTAAAAACTCATGCCCTATGATGGTCCCTGATATTTCCATGGTAATTTGCTCACCATTTTTACAACTAACTTGGTAATCTTGTGGCTCTATATCGGTATTGTTAATACGCGCGTCGATCATCGCCTGTTGCCATTGTTGTTGCACCTGCGCGCGATACTGAGGATCTGGATAAGCGTTTAACCACCACGCAGCTAACGTGGGGGTATCGTCAAGGTCATAGCCAAAAGCATCTATAAAACGCTGATTCACGCTAATTATATTACCCGTAAGCGTACATACATTACACAATGGAATAGGCACCTGAGCGAACAAGTTAGCATATTTACTTATATCTAATGATGTGGATTCTGTTGCTCTATGCACATTATTTTTAATGTCAGCTTGCCCGTGCTTTTTTGTTGCCATAGACAAAGCAAATGACCATTCTCTGCACCATTGCCTTAGCAGGTGTAACAACAAACATTGATCCACGTTTGCTATTTGATTACTGTTGGTAAGTTTTAAAAGCAGCTCATCAAAATCCTGATAGAGCGTGTCTTGTTGCAAAAGGCTTTGCTGAATAGTTTCAAATAGACAGTATGCATCCAACCGTAAAGTACTTGTCATTTCAGAGCTCATGACCTCTAACTGCTCATCATTGTATACTGCGTAACGCTGCAAAAAATCAACGAAAAGTTGGCTGTGTGATGAATGAACGGTGACTAATTTAACCATTTAATTGATGCCCGAGGAAATGATATAAAGATAATTCACGTGAAGGATTTTTACATGCCAAAGTGTCAGAAATCAACAGCGTGAAAAATTAACAAAAAACAACGTTTACAATGAGCGTTAATGTGAGGTGTAAACAAAATACAACTTTAAAATACTTTTTTTAAACGGTTAAATCCAGCTATTTATGTTATTACATATAGTTTTCCTGAGGCAACTGATCACACAACAGATCACACAACAGTAAAAAGTTTAATAACTCATAATGATGCCTTACTAATAACGTAGTCATATTAAATTATTAAAGAATTATGTAAACTTGCCGTTATCTGTACTGTGAGACTATTAATTTTCATACACATTAATAGTTAACTATCGTAATGGGTTGTTTTGAACAGGGCCAAAGCTCGGCATTAAACTTGCTTAGTTTATAAAAAAATTACCGCTTTAATGGATTGAGGTGTTACATGAATATTTCGAAGGAAGAACTAAATTATATATTGGACTTATATCAAACTGATGGTCCGACACAATTAAACCCTACGCATACCCTGACTTTGCAAAGTGAGATCCCGATGGGTATAGCCCATTTATTTAATCATGCTAAGTTAACCCTGCTCGCTGAAATTGCCCACTATCAACTGTGGTTTCCACTTGAACTAAAAGTGGATGAAACGGGCACTATAACACCCTATTTAAGTGCCCCAGAAGTGATCGATACCCAAGGCGTAAAACGTTGTTGGCGCTGGGACAATCTCGAAATCCAAAACCAAGATTTTAAAATAGAATCAATCTCAAGCACTGGACTATTTTTAAAGCCACTGTCAAAAAAGCAGCTAAGAAAAACTCCCCAGCAGTTAAAGTTTATTTTACCAAATAAGAAAAAAATTAGCATAGAGATTGAACCTGTTCGGGTCAGTGAACAGGGTATTGCAGCAAAAATTACGCAGATATATCATGGCCGAGAACAACTAAGAGCCTATTTATTTGCAGCCCATAAGCGCAAACATGCCAATTTATACGAATACATTTAAAATTAAAGTGGCTATGAAAAACGATGTTCTTCTACTGAGTGGTTGCAGCTAAGTTAGCACAGCGATAAGCTTAAGCCTTTATGAAAAAATATGAAGGTTCTATGAGCGAAAGTAACTACCCTATTGGCACTCAAGGCAGCCCTTGGAATGCTGAAAATAAACAACAATGGCTTGATAAACAAAAAATTAAACGGTGCTATCAATCTCAAGTAGTCACCTTAGTTAACGAGCTTAGTGGGCAGTTTGATGTTGAGCAATATGGCGCGCTTGATGTTGATCCACAACGTTACCCTCTTTATGTTATCAAATCTAAACATTGGCAAGAAACTAAGCCCACAGTCTTAGTAACTGGTGGCGTTCATGGTTATGAAACCAGTGGTGTTCATGGCGCATTACGTTTTGCAAAAACAAAAGCCGCACATTATGCGGACCATTTTAACGTGATCGTTGTGCCTTGTATTAGTCCATGGGGTTATGAAACGATTAATCGCTGGGATCCAGCTGCTATAGATCCAAATCGCTCTTTTCATGCTGACAGCTCTGCCCCGGAATCTGCAGCGCTGATTCAGTATATGAACGACCATGATATAAAACCACATGTTCATATTGACTTGCATGAGACAACCGATTCCGATAACAGTGAGTTTCGTCCAGCTTTAGCTGCCCGTGATGGTAAAACCAATACAAACTGGAATATTCCTGATGGTTTTTACCTTGTAGCTGATAGCACTAAACCAATGCCTGAGTTTCAAAAAGCTATCATTGATAGCGTTGCTAAAGTAACGCACATTGCCCCAAGCGATGAGAATAACCAATTAATCGGTGTGCCACTCGAGCAATTTGGCGTGATCAATTACCCAGCAAGAGAGCTTGGTTTATGCATGGGCTTTACTGATGCACCGTATGTCACCACAACGGAAGTATACCCTGATAGCCCAACAGCAACTGATGAAGAATGTATTTTAGCGCAAGTTGCAGCCATTACAGGAGCCTTAGATCATTTACTAGCATAGCCATTAGTGAGTCATAAACGTTTGGGCCTGTGCATGAAACAGGCCCAGAACAGCATATTCAAATCAACAAAATCTCTCAAAATGATTATTCAATGCAAATTTATAAAACTTTGATAAAAAACTAGACTTTACGCTTTAATTGTATAAAATTCGCGCTCTTAAATTTTCTCACAAGGAAGCACGTTGAAATTTATCAATAAATATGGCCAAGTTAGTTTACATTCTGAACAAAATATCATCATCGCTGATTTCTGCGGTAATCTGAATGCCAGTTTAGTGACTGCATTTGCTAATGGTTTATCTACGCAAGTAGCACAGTTTGCAAATAAACCATGGGGATACATTAGTCATTCTCAGAAACTTTTAGCAGCAACCCCACAGGCAGAACAACAACTGACGTTATTAACATCCACCATGGCTCGCAAAGGCTGTGTTGCCAGTGCCTATATTTTTGATTCATCGATCGTAATCAATCAAATGCAACGCATTCTCGATAATGCGGGGCTAGATATGGATATTCGCCCGTGTCTTTTTAACAACTTAGCCCAAGCTAAAGCATTTGTTAGTAAAACGATGACCGAGAAAGCGATGCAATTACTCGTTTAATTACGATAAAAGACACTACTGATTGTGCTTGAAATTCGACTGTCTTCTTGTGCAGTTATAACAAAGTCTAACTGATTAACCTTATTAGGCAAATCATAGCCATCTGCAACGACCGTTACAGGAATGCGCTTCATTTGCCCTGCAGCAACGGGGGTTAATTCAGGACTTTGTAGCGTAGCCACTGCAAGTCCATTTATTGCAACTCGATAATGTACTAATTGTTGAGTTTTGTTGATAATCGTCAAAGTATAAGGGTTCTCTACTAATCCTTCAAAATTTACCCGATATAACGCGTTACGGTCACGCAACACTGATACCTCAATTGGTGTTCTTTGTAATAACCAGGTCAACATTGAAACCATTAAAAGGACGGTCAGCGAACCGTAGCCTATCAGTTTTAATCTAAACGGATTCGTTTTTCCTCCCGCCATTTGGTTTTCGCTGGCGTACTTAATAAGGCCCTTTTGGTAACCAAATTTTTCCATTGTATCGTCGCAAGCATCAATACATAAACCACAGTTAATACATTCATATTGCATGCCGTTGCGTATATCAATCCCCGCAGGACACACTTCAACACATAAATTACAATCGACGCAATCGCCAAGCCCTAATGCTTGATGATCTGCTTTGCGCTTGCGTGGGCCGCGCTGTTCACCTCTGGTAGCTTCATAGGTCACGAGTAAAGTATCTTTATCAAACATCACCGCCTGAAAGCGAGAGTATGGACAAGCAACCGTACACATTTTTTCTCTTAGAAACCCTGCATTTCCATACGTACAAAAGGCAAAAAGAAAGACCCAAAAACTGGTTACCCCCGACCACTGCAGCGTAAGCATATCTGTGTACAAGGATTTTGCTGGTATAAAGTACGCCATAAATGATGTGGCAGTGAATAATGAAATAAGTAACCAAGCGCTATGCTTGATTATTTTCTTCTGCCATTTTGATAATGTCCAGCCAGATTTATCTAACTTGATACGCTGATTACGTGTACCTTCTACTCGTTGCTCCACCCACGAAAACATCAGCATCCAAATAGTTTGCGGGCAAGTATATCCGCACCATACTCGGCCAAGCCAGTTCGTCACAAAAAACAATGCAAAGGCGCCTAACATAAATAGCAATGCCAAGATCATGAAATCCTGTGGCAACAAGGTCAGCCCAAAAATTGTAAACTGTTGACTTGCAACATCCAGTAGCACCGCTTGTTTGCCATGGTATGGGATCCAGGGAATAGCGATAAATGTAAGCATCAGTATCCAGCCAAGATTGCGCCGAATACGTTGAAAAAACCCTTTTTGCTCACGAATATAAATTGGCCCTTCGTGGTTATAGGGCTTAATGATCATGTCTTCTTCTTTAATATCAAATTTCATAATTACGAGTACTTAATGTGACGGTTAAATACTCTTTTGCAACTTTCAGACCAAACTGAAAGATAAAATAACCATATGAATATTAAGGAATTAAAACAAAATACTGAAATCGACTACGCGATATATCACGACCTTTTATTGATTGCTAGTTTACGCATTTTTGAACGCAATGTACTCTCTGGCATTCCTAGCTTAACCGCTGCTCCTTGGCTGCCTGAAATTTGCCAATTGGAAAGCTCTAACACCGCCAAAATATGTAACCGTTGTACGGCATCTAAATTCAAATCCGTATTATTACTCAAGACTGCCCCCTTATTTAGGGCTTGACTCAACTGCAATACAGACTGCTGAGATAAAATCGCTTCACGCTCTAACACATTCTGTAATTCGCGAATATTGCCCGGCCAGTCATAGGCTTGTAACTGTGTAATGGCTTTTTTGCTCAGTCCTTTTAGCTGCTTACCGAGGCGTTTATTTAGCTGTGCAATTAAGTTACTGCATAATAAAGGGATATCTTCTTTACGTTGTTTTAGCGAGGGAACTGTTATTGGAAAAACATTTAACCGATAATATAAGTCTATTCTAAAGCGACCTGATTGCACCATCTCCCACAAGTCACGATTAGTGGCTGCAATCACCCGAATATTAACTTTACGAGTCACGCTACTGCCTACTCGTTCAAATTCATGTTCTTGCAGTACCCGCAGTAACTTACTTTGTGACTCAAGTGGCAGTTCGCCAATTTCATCTAAAAACAGCGTGCCATTATCGGCTAACTCAAATCGTCCTTTACGATGCTCATTAGCCCCCGTGAACGCGCCTTTCTCATGGCCAAATAACTCCGACTCCAATAAACTAGCGGTAAAGGCGGCGCAATTTACCTTAATAAACGAGTGTTTACTTCGTGCGCTTAAACGGTGTAAGTTGCGAGCGACAAGCTCTTTACCCGTTCCATTCTCACCTAATATCAATACAGTGCTATCGGTCGGGCTAACCAATTTAATTTGCTCTAGCATGGTTTGAAAAATATGACTTTTGCCTACTAAACCAGACTCTTGCCAATCTTCATTAAGTTCAGCAATAAGGTAGTTATTTTGCTCTTGCAACTGATCACTTAGATGCTTTACTCGTGCTAAAGCATCTCGCAAAGCCTGCTCTGTTTGCTGCTGCTTTGACACGTCGCGAAATATCGCGACAGCACCAATCAATTGCTGATCTTTGTATACTGGAGTTGATGTGTATTCCACCGCAAAGCGACTTCCATCTTTACGCCAAAATACTTCGCCTTTAACTTCACGATGTTTGCCATCAAACATAGTGCAATATATTTGGCATTCGTCTGCTGGGTATGGGCGACCATCCGCATGACTATGATGGTGGTATTGATGAATTTTTTTACCCAGTAACTCATCTGCACGCCAGCCAGTCATCCGCTCTGCCGCCGGGTTTACAAACACTGCATTACCGCTTAAATCAAAGCCATAAATGCCCTCACCCACAGCGTTTAACAATAGACTTGGATCATTTAAAAATTGTTTTATCATTACATCACACCAGATTCGCGAAATATCACGAACATTATGCCTTGATATTGAGCCGCTGTGAAACGCTGAATTTACTATCTAGGGCTCGCATTGGTATATACATCTTTACTTACAATATAAGTGGTTACATAAATAGCTTTTAACTATTAAGATAAGCAAAAACAATGTAGGGAACACATGTCTTTAATCATTAACAATCTTGTGAAACGCCACCAACACGTTGTGGCCGTGAATAAACTCTCTTTTGAGGTGCAAGCGGGAGAAGTTTTTGCTCTGCTTGGCCCCAATGGTGCAGGTAAATCATCGTTAGTCAAAATGCTAGTTGGCTTTTCCAGCCCAAACAGTGGCTCCATTGAACTGACTGATGATGGACACACATATACGTCAATCCCAGCTCACTTACTTGGATATTTACCAGAGGATCGTGGCCTCTATCCAGAAAAAACACTAAAACAAAATCTACAATTTTTTGCTGCATTACACGGTGTAAAAGATAGCGAATTTACGCAGCGGTGCGCCTATTGGTTAGGTAAGTTTAATTTAACTGAGCGCTTGAACGATCCTTTAAAATCACTATCAAAAGGGAATCAGCAGAAAATCCAATTGATCACGGCTATTTTACATAAACCAAAGTGGGTAATTTTAGATGAGCCTTTTTCTGGCCTAGATCCAATTAACCAAGAGTTAGTTGTTGAGTTTTTAGCACAATTAAAACAACAAGGTATGACCGTTATTTTAAGCGCTCATCAGATGGCCATGGTAGAAAAACTCGCTGATCGGGTATTGCTGTTAAACCAAGGTGAAAGTGTACTATATGGCAAACTTAGTGATGTCCTGAAAAACGCACAAAATAACGTTATTCACATCACTTTTAAAAATGTCATTACACCGCAGTCCATTTGCCAGTTGAGTGAAACGTATTGTATAGAGCACATGCACGCTCATCAATTAGCCATCACTGTGACAGAGCAGCAATCCCTGAATCAATTGCTATCTCAGTTACTAACGATTGGTGAAGTGTGTGAGTTTAAAAATCATACCCAGTCTTTGCATGCAATTTATTTACAAGCAGTTGCAGAGCATAACGCGAAACAAGTGCAAGGAATTACACAATGAGCAGACCATCATTAACTCAACAACAGTTATGGACTGTGGCTAAATGGGAGTTTTTACACTTTTTTAAACTTAAACAAGAGATCATTTCAAAGTTGATCATGCTCGCCATTGCAGGGGTTATTTATCTTTTTGCCACTACGAGTAGTCAACTCGAAACAAGCTATCATTTAGCAAGTAATCAGCCAATTAGCGTAAAGACAGAGCCTTCTACAACTCAATTTAAATTTACTAAACACGATGACTTGACCGCCATCATTGCAAATTTAACCCAAGACTCTGAGTTCGATGGCGTGCTTAAGTTTGACCAAGCGAGTAACGCGTATACTTTAATTACCGCTACGAAATCAGCATGGCAAACGTCATTGCAATCACTACTCACAGCCCAGTTGCAACAGGCTCAATTTGATAGTTTAGGCTTAAGTGAACAGCAACAGCTAGAGTTAACACAAGGTATTGCAATTGAACATAAAGTCCTAGATGAACTTTTGAAAAATCAAGCTGATCGTAGTCAAACATACACCGCATTTGGGGTATTGATATTACTCTTTGTCGCAATGTTCGGGGTCTTTGGTCAGCTGTTTGTAAGTATAACTGGCGAAAAACAAAACCGGGTAACCGAACAGTTACTGGCAGCTATGACCCCACAAACATGGATCGATGGCAAATTACTTGGGCAAATTTTGCTCGCCATTAAGACTATGTTTGGTACGCTATTATCGATTGTGTTATCAATGTTGTTTTTTACTGTGGTAATTAAACAACAAGCGCTTAATCTACATTTTGTAAATTGGTCATTACTGCCTTGGTTTTTTGCGTTTGCAATTGCTGGACTTGGCATTTGTGCCGCATTTATGGCCGCAGTTGCAGCTGGAATTGATGACCCTAACCACAGCAGTAAAAGCGCTTTAATGATGCTTCCGCTAGCCCCGATTGCTATTGCTTTTTTTGTTATAGAATCGCCAAATAGTATTTTAACTATTGCACTTAGCTACTTACCTATTACTGCATTTGCCGTAATGCCGGTACGCATGTCGGTAGTTGAACTTTCATTTTGGCAACCGCTGCTATCACTATTACTGAGTATCATTTGCTTTTATTTCTTGCGTATTTTTGCCGCGCGCACCTTTAAAATGGGTATGAATATGTATGCAAAAGAGCCGAGCCTAAAAGTGATGTGGCAAAGTATATTTAATTCTAAAGCCGGATAATTAATCGGCTCAGCTATGTTTTAACAATTTAAACAAGCAGCGAGCCTTTGTCTCGCTGCCTTTTTAATGATTGTGCGTTTTACTATTAATAAAATCAGTGAGTGCAAACAGTACACCTGATATTACAAAGGTAACGTGAATGATCACCTTCCACATTAACTCGTCACTGGTTTGACTCGGTGAACTAATAAATACTTTTAACAGTTCTACCGCAGAAATGGCGACAATAGCGCTGATCAATTTCATTTTTAAGCCCGAAAACCCCACTTTCCCCATCCAGGCAGGACGATCTTCATGATTACCAATATTGAGTTTAGAAACAAAATTCTCATAACCACTAAAAATTATGATCAACAATAAACCAGCGAGGAGAGCGGTATCAACCAAGGTTAAAATCCCTACTAATAACTGCTCATTGGTGGCACTGAATGTATTAACAGCCATGTGATACAAGTATTTAAAAAATTTTAGCAGCAACAGTACGATTGCAACTAGCAACCCTATAAAAAAAGGCGCCAGTAACCAGCGGGCACTAAAAATGAAGTTTTCAACAAATTTTTCTAATTTAGATGCGACCCGTGGCGTCACTTCTGGTGGTTGGCTATGAGACATATTAGTTCCTAAAATGGTTTATTGTCTAAGATACCATTTTATAAAATGCCTGCTCTATTTAAATTACATTATATTTGTCTTTACGATAAAAATATTTCGTTATCTTTTATTGTCATTTCGTTTAAAAATCCACTTACCAACAGCGTATTGCTTGATTGGATCACTCTTGTTTTTAATTATCAAAAACAATTGTCACTACTTTTTTAGGAATGAACGAATGAAAAAAGCATTGCTAACACTTATCGTCGCACCTCTGTTTGCTGTTTATACAACATTTGCAGTTGCAGATGATGCTGTTGACGCTTCAGCCGAAACAATTAAAGAATACACAGAAATGTGTTTAAACTGGGCTAAAGACGACGACATCAGCAATGAAGCGCTTAAGCCATACGTTTTAAAATGCGTTAATGATGAGCTTGAGTCTGAAGGCTACAAAAAAGTCACTGACGTACAAATTTAATTTCAAAATTGCCATTGCGAAATTTTGACATAAAAAAAACCGGACTGTCACAAGGGTGTGCGTTCCGGTTTTTTTGTTATCCGTTGTGCAACTAGCAAATACGCTAAGCGCATTTGCTAGTCTATTTACTCAGCGTCTTTCTTCGCTTTAGTTGCTTTTTTAGGTGCCGCTTTTTTAGCTGTTGCCTTTTTAACGGCTGGTTTCTTTTTCACAGCGGCTTTTTTCTTCGCCTCTTCAACCCACTTTCCTGCATTAAAATGCGCAGTCCAGCCTGTTGCTTTACCGTCAACCTCAGTCATTACATACTGTTCTTTATTCTTACGGCTGTAACGTACCACCGCTAAGTTACCCTCAGGATCTTTGGCTGGGGCATCCGCAAGATAATAAAACTTAGGTGAGATACGATCTCTAAAGCGTTGTAACTCTTCCACTTTCGGAGCACGCGTTTCGCGTGATTTAGGGAAGGTATTCGCTGCTAAGAAAATACCTGCAGCACCATCACGTAGCACAAAGTACGCATCAGATTTCTCACATTCAAGCTCTGGTAATTGTACTGGGTCTTCTTTTGGTGGCGCAGCTTCACCGCTTCGCAGTAGTTTACGAGTATTCTTACATTCATCATTACTACAGCCAAAATATTTACCAAAACGTCCTGACTTAAGTTGCATATCTGATGAACATTTATCACATTCAATGATAGGGCCATCATAACCCTTGATTTTAAATGTGCCCTGCTCGACTACATAACCTTTACAAGCAGGGTTGTTACCACAGACATGTAATTTGCGAGTTTCATCGATAAGGTAAGAATCCATCGCCGTTTCACAAATTGGGCAGCGCTTCATTTGCATTAAGGTTTCGGTTTCAACATCTTCAACATCAGCAGCAACCGCTTCGTCACCTGACACTAAATTCATCGTTGTAGTACAACGCTCTTTAGGTGGTAAGTTATAACCGGTACAGCCTAAGAATACTCCTGTTGAAGCGGTGCGAATACCCATTTTTCTGCCACACGTTGGGCAGTCAATGTCAGTTTCAACCATTTCATTTTTACGCATTCCACCTTCATCTTCTTCGCCACTGGCTAAAGTCAATTGAGTAGAAAAATCAGCGTAAAACTTGTCGAGTACCTGAGTCCAAACGCGCTCACCTTCGGCAATATCATCTAAGCGGCCTTCCATTTTTGCAGTGAAGTCAAAGTTCATCAGATCAGTAAAGTTTTCAACTAATCTATCAGTAACAATTTCACCCATTTTTTCTGCAAAGAAACGTCGGTTTTCAACCCGTACATAGCCACGATCTTGAATTGTTGAGATAATAGAGGCATACGTAGATGGGCGACCAATGCCACGTTTTTCAAGCTCTTTAACTAAACTCGCTTCACTAAAACGCGCTGGCGGCTTGGTAAAATGCTGTTTAGGATCAAGCTCAACAAGGCTTAATATCTCGCCTTCTTTTATTGCTGGCAGAGATTGGTCTTCTTCATTTTTCTTACGAACGGCAGGTTGTACTCGAGTCCAACCATCAAAACGAAGTACACGGCCTTTTGCTTTGAGCTGAAAATCAGCGGCGTTCACCGTTAAGGTAGTTAAATCATATTCCGCAGCAACCATCTGACAGGCAACAAATTGGCGCCAAATCAGCTCATAAAGTTTTTTAGCATCAGGGTCTACGCCATCTAAATGACCAGATAAAACCGTAACACTTGAAGGACGGATAGCTTCATGCGCCTCTTGTGCATTTCCTTTAGAGCTATAATTAATAGGCTCTTTCGGTAAATACTTATCGCCGTATTGCTCGCTTACATAATCACGGCACATAGCCACCGCATCTTTGGACAAATTCGTCGAGTCAGTACGCATATAAGTGATGTAACCGGCTTCATACAGGCGCTGTGCTAGCATCATGGTCTTCTTAACACCATAACCTAAACGAGTACTTGCCGCTTGTTGCATAGTTGAAGTAATAAGTGGCGCACTTGGACGACTCTTACTTGGTTTTTCTTCAACACTGATAACCTTATATTCAGCCTTTTCTAGTGCTGCGTTTGCAGCCATAGCTTGGGCTTCGTTAACAGGTTTAAAGGCTTTATCGCCTTGTTTAACCACTTCTAAACGAAGTTTAGATTCTGTATTTTTAACATCAGCATGAATATCCCAGAATTCCTCAGGGATAAATGCTTTGATCTCGCGCTCTCGCTCCACCAATAAACGTACTGCAACAGACTGTACGCGACCAGCAGATAAACCACGGGCAACTTTAGCCCATAACAATGGCGACACCATAAAACCAACCACACGGTCTAAAAAGCGACGAGTCTGCTGGGCATAGACCATGTCGGTATTTAGCTCTCCAGGCGCTTCAAAGGCAGCCTGAATGGCATTTTTAGTGATCTCGTTAAATACTACGCGCTTATACTTTTCTGGCTCGCCACCAATGATCTCTTGCAAATGCCAAGCAATCGCTTCCCCTTCTCTATCCAAATCCGTTGCGAGATAGATTTGGTCAGCATTTTCAGCAAGCTTTTGTAATTCTTGAACAACTTTTTCTTTACCTGGTAATACTTCGTAATGTGGCTGCCAGCCTTTATCTGGATCAATGCCCATTCGAGCAACTAGGTTAGTATAATCACGCTGTTTTTTATACGCGGCCTTTTCTTCTGGTGCCATTTTACGCACTTCTGCAGGCGTTTTTACAGCAGCCGTTTTGGTTTTGCCTGAACCGGAGGTAGGAAGATCTCGTACATGCCCAATTGAGGACTTGACGATAAAATCGTTTCCTAAATATTTATTAATTGTTTTAGCCTTAGCAGGAGACTCTACAATTACTAGCGATTTGCCCATAGTTGCCTATTTCTAACCAAGTATTTTAATTTGTTTTGCCCATTTACGAGCGCGAATATTTATAGGTATATCTACAAACACCAATTGTTACAAGCTTTTAATACAAACTTTTCTGTTTTTAATGATTAATTAAACAATTATTGCCGTTAATTTAGACAAAACGATGTTTTTCGGTATTTGCAGTGGAATATATAGAATAGCAACAAAAATGCCAACCTTAAGGTTGGCATTTTTTAATTTATATCGATTAAGATGAAATTAGCCCGCATCCCTAATAGCGAGTTGCGCGACCGTTTCTACTTCTCTAGGTGTAATAAAACTTACTGATAAGAAGCCACTTTCACTTTTATTAGGTTCAGCCTCACGACTGATCGAAAGTGGAATTGAGTGTGCTGCTGTTGCCGCACTTTCTAACATTGCAAATCCATCTGTACCGCTGTACTTGCCATTATCAGTACTAATTGAAATAACTGTACCTGATGGAATTGGATTGTTATACCGATCAGAATAATACAGCGCAAAAGATAGTGCCTCGAGTTCGTTACTTCCATCTGCTGATGGGGTTAAATCAATGGTGCCCAAATCACAGTTGCTTGTATCATCTGTAGGATCTAATGCGACAACTAAGTCTGTGGCTGAATTTCCAGCCTCTGCATAAATTGAGCTACAACTTTGGATGTCCAGTGCTAACTGAATAGCATTGGCAGTAAGAATAGTGTTGCCATTTCCATCTAAAATTGGTGCGCCTGTTCCATCAACCTCAAACTCATTTAATGAACTCGCAAATTGACTTTCTAACTCGGTTTTTGCGACGACAAAACGGCTATATACTGTACTTCCCGACATAACAATTACAAACGAATCACGTACGTCAATTAAATCTTTACTACATAAACTTGCAAAAGTTGCATCTGGTGAAGGTGATGTTGCGGCTTCAGTACACAACAGTCCATTATATTTACCATCAGCTAAGGTATGCATTTCATTTAGATCGATATCAAAGCTTTCCTCGAAGTGCCCCCCATTAGTATTTACAGGACTACATGGGTCGTTCGCATCACCATCATTACAAAAACTGCCGTCTTTAATTGTTTGAGCAGTGACAGGGTCATATATGCTAGCCAAACCGTCATAAATACCATTTTCGTTATGATCTACAAACGCTTCAGGCAAGTCATAACCGCTGTAGTACTCATTAGTGTCGAATCGACCGTTACCATTGATATCAATAAATGACTCTTGACCTTTAGCTGTTGCAAGTACAGTGGTTCTACCACCTAAAGGTACACCAAGGGGACTTACTCTATTATTTAAAATCCCAGCGATACAAGGTGCTGCAGCAACTCCCATATACAAATCGCAATTTATCGAGTTAGTTTTTGGGTTTATTGAGCTAATTTCATTACCCCACTTGGCCTCAGTAAATGGTTTAGGATTTTGACTACGCCATTGTGCATTACACTCACCATCAACGGTACGACATTCTAATTGTGGATTAAATGCCTCATCATCTATAGTGCCAACTGCACCACCTTCTGTTGTTAAATAAACGGCGGTGCCATCAGGGACTGGATTATTAAAATGATCAGCTAAATAGACTGAAATATTGTTTATCACACCGATATAGTCTAGTGCTTCAATATTGATGATTTCTGCGCCAGCGGTAAAGCTATTCCCGTCAGGCAAACCTGAACTAATTGACACTAAATCTGACACGGTGATAACTTGCTCGTCTAGACCAACTAACAGCATCTCACCTTGTGGGCATGATACACTTGGATCACGCAATGTCGGATCTTTTTGGCACTCAAGGTAAACATCTTGCCAACATGTAATATCATCGGTTTGATTTTCTGGTATTTGTTCTTCCGGGATAAAGCATGCTTGCACTCGAACAGCTACTGGAACAAAACCCGCGTTAATTTGTACTCGCGCTAAACCTTCAGCATCCGTAAAAACACGGTCATGGGATAGACTAATACCGCCATTTTCTGCACTTAAACGAAAATCTATACGTTTGCTTGGTACTACTTTGCCAATTTTATCTTTTAGTTTAAATGTTATTTCAGACGTTTCTGAGCGTGACTGCCCCCCCGTGCTCTTTAGTGCAATTACAGATTCTGTCGCATCAACAAATTCTATAGATTCTATTGCAGCACTTGAAACCGGGATATTAACTGTTTTTACAACTGGCGCTCCACCAGTTAATACAGTTGCAGTTATCGTATCTCCTTGAGCAGCGCTACAGCCATTAGTACGGTATGTTGCAGTTGCCACACCACTTATACTAGTTGTACTCGTGTCCATCACAGATAACTCATTCTGAACACACCCAGAGGTAAATTCTACATCGAGATTTGAAACAACCAAATTACCTTCTGAATCAAATATTTTAACTGTGATTACAGTCGTAGCACCTGCAGCGAGTGGAATAAACTCATTCGCGATAATGTTTCCATTAGCATCAAGTTTATTATATAAGCCATTCGTGATAGTCACGGTAAGATCTGCCGTCGCAATTTCAAACGCTTTTTTATTATCAGCCGATTTAGCAGTTGCAGTAATTTCTCCGGCTCCACTATTGGCACCTGGTTGCAGTTTTAACAAAGCAAAACCAAAATTATCAGTTAACGCTTTACCAGATTCTGGTAATAAACTGCCTAGATCAGTCGTTGCTTCGCTAATAATACCTGCAAACCCATCACCTGAACTTGTATCTGTTACTTTAACTAAAACATCAATCAATTGTTCTGATGAGAATTGATTTACCTCAATACAACCAGATGTAAGATAAGTTGATTCTAAAGATACTGAGCTTCGGTTAGCATCCCAGCCTTCGTTACAGCCTTGCAAAAGTTTAACATCCACATTTGCAACAGCAGTCGCAATTGATGCGTCATCACCACTGGATATGAAGCCGAGCATCTTCGTTACCGAATCACTATTTTCAGGCTGATAACTAGCTATTACTTGTCCAGCCCCTTTTAACGTGCCACTGCTGAGTGTAACTTTGGCAATACCATTTTCATTAGTCAGTGCAGTACCAAGTTCAGGGGTTATTTTACCTGTAAAGTTCGCTGTGAAACTGATTAACTGTCCAGCAAGTGGAACCCCACTTTCTGTAAGCGTTGCGGTTACCACCCCTTTGTTATTTTTACTGACAGGGTTTGCTTCTGTAAAAGCAGCTCCAGACTGATCCAGTATTTGTAAGTTCAGGGCATAAGTCCCAACGACACTGGTATCTCCACCATCCCCAGCTGACATAAATGCAAAGGTAGCAGAATAAGATTGCTCTCCTCCAGAAAAGGTTGCAGTGACTTGACCTGCCCCTTCAGTGGTGCCAGCAAGGAGTTGAATACGTGCTTGACCATCACTGTCTGTTAGGGCAGAGCCAGAAGTAGGGTTTAGTGAACCGATACTATCGGCTAATGTAAACGTAACCCGCTGATTAGAAACAGCCGCGCCATTTTTCATTACCTGAGATATAAGCTCTAATGGCGCTGCATTTTCTACAGTATTTTTTTGCTCGCCACCGTTCACTGAAAAACCTTGGACAGTTATTGTATATTCAGCAGTTTCATCACCGCCAATTGTTCCACCGTCCTTTTCAAGTGTTCCACCGCCACCACACGCCGTGATTAAAAAACTTAACATTACGACACTGAGCCATCGCATTAAAGGCATTGCCTTCTCCCTAGCGTTTGTTATTAATTATTTAAATATAAAATTTACCCAATATTAACCTATATCAAGCTTTAAAATCACAACTTTTATTACTTTTTTATGGTTTTTTTGAGCAATATTTTTTTTTCATATTTATCAATTTTTTCTGTATAAAAATCTGCATGCTGGTAGGCTATGGCAAATTTATAAAAAATAGATTGTTACTATGTCAAAAATCCGTTCAATGAGTTTAACCACCCGTATCATGATTGGTATGTTTTTGGGTGTTGCTGTAGGTTTTATTTTCCAAGCAATATTAGCTGGCGAAGACGATTATCTAATCCCACTTGGATTATTCTCTTTGCCAATTAAGAGCTTTTTTGTTGATGGTTTATTTCATATTGGTGGACAAATATTTATCGCCAGTTTGAAAATGCTCGTGGTGCCACTTGTATTTGTCTCACTTGTTTGTGGTACCTGTAGTTTAAGTGACCCGAAAAAATTAGGCCGATTAGGCGGAAAATCAATCGGCCTTTACTTAATTACGACTGCGATTGCAATTACAGTCGCCATTACTTTGGCCTTATTAGTGAACCCAGGTGAAGGTATTAATTTACCAACTGATGCCGCCTACAGTGCAAAAGAAGCGCCAACGCTTGCACAAGTTATTATTGATATGTTTCCAACCAATCCAATAGATGCAATGGCCAGCGGTAACATGCTACAGGTGATAGTGTTTGCCTTGTTATTTGGTATCGCCATGGCATTAAGTGGCAGCGCAGGTAAACGAGTAGCTGTCGTTTTTGAAGATTTAAATACCGTTATATTAAAATTAGTGACCCTATTAATGAACGTAGCACCTTACGGGGTGTTTTGTTTAATGGCAAAACTATTTACAACCATTGAAGTAGACTTGATCGTTAGCCTCGCTAAGTACTTTGGTGTGGTGATGGCAGCGCTTGCTATTCATGCGTTTGTTAACTACACCATTTTATTAAAGCTATTAACGGGCTTAAACCCGATTATATTTTTAAAGAAAATGAAGCATGCATGCCTGTTTGGTTTTAGTACTTCAAGCTCAAGTGCAACTATGCCTATCACATTAGAAACCGCCACAAAAAAATTAGGGGCAAAAAACTCAGTCGCTTCATTTACCATACCACTGGGTGCCACAATCAACATGGACGGCACAGCAATTATGCAAGGTGTTGCAACGGTGTTTATAGCGCAAGTGTTCAGTGTTGATTTAACCATTTCCGATTACTTAATGGTAATACTAACCGCTACGCTCGCCTCTGTTGGCACCGCAGGTGTGCCAGGGGTAGGACTTATTATGCTAGCCATGGTACTTAATCAAGTTGGTTTGCCTGTAGAAGGGATTGCAATCATTATCGGTGTTGACAGATTACTTGATATGACCCGTACCGCTGTGAATGTAACAGGTGATTGTATGGTTACCTGTGTGGTCGCTAAATCTGAAGGTCAATTGGATGAGGACGTATTTAACGACCCTGATGCAGCCAAAGATTTAGAGGATTATCATAAATCTACTGACTAACTCTGTTAAATCGCTAGTCAGCAATAAAAAACCCGCATATTAAATTTGCGGGTTTTTTATTATTTAGCCTAAATGCTAGTTATTTAACGGCAGTAACTTTATGGGTTTAAGCCTTTAAAACGCGAAACTAACGATACGCCGGTTTTATTCACTGTGTTACTCAGGCCAATAGCAAATTTATCACTGAGGCTCTTTTTAACTTTGTAGTGTACTTTATATATTTGTCGCTCATCTTGATGACTGAGTAAGGTGTCATCACTGGTTTGAATTTTATCAACTAAACCTTTATCAATTGCTTGAGTTGCAAACCAGTGCTCGCCTGTAGCCACTAAGTCTATATCTAGGCTAGGTCGTTGGCTGCTGACAAACTGTTTGAATAAATCATGGGTTTGCTCAATCTCTTCTTTGAATTTTTCTCGCGCTTTATCAGTATTTTCACCGAATAGCGTTAATGTGCGCTTAAACTCACCAGCGGTGACTTGTTCAAATTCAACATCATTTTTCTTGAGAATTTTATTAAAATTTGGGATTTGCGCAATTACACCAATTGAACCAACAATAGCAAATGGCGCAGCAACTATTTCATCCGCCACACATGCCATCATGTAGCCGCCACTGGCTGCTACTTTGTCTATTGAAACGCTCAGGTGAATCCCTTTATCTTTTAAACGTTGCAGCTGGGATGCAGCTAAACCATAACCATGCACCACACCGCCGCCACTTTCTAATCTAACCAGCACTTTATCTTGCTTAGGATCAGCAATTGATACAATTGCTGTTACTTCTTCACGCAAGCTATCTACTTCATGCGCATCCATGCTGCCATTAAAATCAATAACATATAATCTAGGTTTGCTATCTGCTTCAAGCGCTTTTTTAGCCGCATTTTTTTGGGTTTTATGATGCTCTTTTAAGGCTTTTTTTGATAAGGTACTTTCAATAAAGTTATTTTTTAAATCATCGAGTTGCTCTGATATATCATCAATCTCAATTTCACCTTTTTTACTTTTAGGCTTTACCGCTGCAGCAACACTTATCAAGATGATTGCAGCAATGGCAATCACAAAAGTCGCGGTTTTAGCCAGAAAAAGGCCGTACTCATATAAAAATTCCAATTGTATTCTCCATATAAAAATTTGACCTAATTTACCATTCAAACAAAAAAAAGCCACTTTTCAGTGGCTTTTCATCTTTTTAATACGCTTGAGAATTAGTCAGTGACAATCTCAGTGTTATCAATTGATAACGCAAGGCCTCGGGTTGCAAGGTAACTGGCAATTTGTAATTGCATTTCAGTTGTCGCTGCCGCGCTCGCTTCTACAGTTGAGCCTGCCGCTTCATTTGGTGCAGGTGTGAGCACTGAACTGTGATGCCCTTTGGTAAATTTCACTAGGTAACTCATGCCCTCACCCGTTGGCGCTTGTGATTGGGTTACTGTTGTTAAGCCCATTAAATTAGCTAATGGCAATGAACCCGCAAGTGGGTTATTCACGGTTGTTGGTGGAATCACTTGATCTGGCTTATTACCTTCTCCGTCACCAACCACCACATTCATATAAACAGGTGTCCCAAGTGCTTGAACGGCTGCGGCATAGTTTGTCGGATCCCCGCTATCAAGTGCCGTTTGTGCCGCAAATGAGAATTGCGTCATTACACCCTGAATATTGGCTAACTTGGCGCTCTCACCAGCGACAGTTAAAGAAGTAATGTATTCAGGATAAGCACAACTAACATAGGCTTGTTGATTAGCAATCAAAGCACCACAGTTAGATACGGCATCCGTTTCAAGGAAGGTTGCAAACTCAGCTGATTCAGCAGTGCCTGCGGCTAATAATACTGAGCCTTGTACAAATGGCCCAAAAGATGCCGACTCAAGTAAGAAGCTGGCAATCCCGCCGCCGCCACTCGCTAAAGCCACGGTATTAACTTTAAATAGACCATCAACTTGTTCATCTAACGGATTATTAGCTTGCGAAATAAATGCTGGAGCAACAACTGAACCTAAAGAATGACCAATGAATGACACATCTTGACTATTTAAAGACGTATCATTGGTCAAGTTCAAACCTAAACGAAGGCCAAGTAAATCAGCTGCTGATTGTCTTAAATTATCACGGGCAACTAATAACGATTGCAAATTCATATACGCAAGTACAGAACCCGTTGATGCGTTAAAATCATCAACACCGTCGTTATCCACATCAATACCACGTTCCCCATGCACTGGGTGATCAATCGCTACCGTAGCAAAGCCTTGAATTGCTAAACTCGCAGTTAATGCCAGCATATCTTCTTTTTTAGAGGTTATACCGTGTTGCATAATCACAATTGGCCAACCACCTGCAGGCATTTCAATGGCAGGCAAACCTAGTTGCCCACGCACACCATTGATCACAGGTAAAATTGGCTTAGTCACTTGCACCGGCACATCATTTAAGCTCTGTGTTTTAGGTAGCGAATTGTATTTAGTTAGATGCCTTGTTGTATCTAAACCAAAATCACGTAATTGACCACCACTTAATGCCTGACATGTCGCATCATTAATACTAACCGGTTCAGTTGGGAAATCTTCACCCTCCGCGGCCTTATAACCTAATACTGCCACAGCGTTATCACACATACCTTGCCAGTATGTATCTGCTAAATCAGCAATGTCTTTACCTGTCGGTTGTGATAAATACATAGGTAGCGTCACACTACCTTTTTGGTATTGTACGCCTGTAAATGCTGGTGAAAGGCCTGTAACACCTTGAGAAGCGAACACTTGCGCAACCGTTAACATAGGTTGTTCAGGAATTTGTACCATCGGTGTAGGTAAGGCTGGATTCTGTAAACTTGCCGCTAGCAACTTTTTAATATTTGCAAGTACTGGGCCTACAGACTGAATCGTCATTGCAGCTGAAAAAATAATCTCATCTTTAGTAATTGCCCCACCAGATGTAATGACATTTTCGTAGCTATTGATCACCCCTTGCAAAACAAGCTGAGAATCAGTAATTAACGGTGCTTCTTGTTTTACTAAACCATAGGTCGATGATGGCTCAATAGAACGCCCTGCTGAATCTTTCAAATTAGTTGTTAATACATTTATGTAAGAACTACCGGCTTTAAACGGTTTTAAAGGAATGATCGCAACCGCGTCACCACTGCCCTGAGTAATAAAATCAACACCAAAGGTAAGTTCGCCAAGCAGTTTACAGGCTATACCAGCTGGAACTTGTGAACACTCAGCATCGGTTAAACTTGCCCCCATAACCACTTCAAAAATGCGTACAGCACCCGGTGCAGATGCAGATGCTTGATCTAGACTCAGCTTAGGTTGTGGCGTAGCTGTTGAACTAACATCCACGGGAAAAGTTAAATCAATTTTATAAGGTACTTGGCTTGACCAGCCATCTAGCGCCCCTAATGCCAATGATGGATTCGCATAGGCTGCTCGTGGTACTGAGGTGCCACTGGCATCTAGTTCACCAGGTATGTTAATAGTGCCATCTTTTGTGCCACTCATTAATAGATCATTTGGCACCGAAATCACCCCATTCGCAGGGTCAAATTTCACCGTAGCAGCAGGTATCACCGGTGGTGTATCGTTTTTAACATCTTCTAACGTTTCACCGCCGCCGCAACCAGCTAGAGCAGCTGTAATTGCAAGTGAGAGTAGCATTTTTTTCATGTTGTTTGCTCCGCACGTAATCTTTTTTTTATGTGTGTGTTAAATTTAAATTCTTTTAAGTTATAGCGTAATATTTGGTTAAAATATTGTAATTAGATTATTAATAAGACATTAGACCAGTTAAAGTTAACGTAAAGTTTCAAATTTCGCCACCTTATTTTGCAATAAATTCGATAACTTGGTGTTTTGCTATGTTAAAATCATTGAAATTGATTCTTTTGGACCTTTATTATGCAAACTTATAAAGCGGCTGAAAATGCCCTACAAGACAAAGTTATCCTGATCACAGGTGCGGGTGATGGCATTGGCCGTGTTGCCGCTATAACTTATGCAAAACATGGCGCTACCGTTATTTTACTCGGTAAAACCACCAGCAAACTTGAAGCAGTTTACGATGAAATAGTGGCAGCTGGCGGTCCAAAACCGGCCATCGTACCTATGGATATCAAGGGCGCAAGTAAGCAAAACTTTCGCGATTTAGGCGCTACCATTGAGCAACAGTTTGGCCGCCTTGATGGTTTACTTAATAACGCCGCTATCATTGGTTCATTAGGTCCACTTGAACATTTTTGTTCTTCTACCTTTGATAACATCATGAAAGTGAATGTGACGGCTCAGGCGATGATCACAAAATACATGTTTCCTGTGTTGCGTAAATCACCTTCAGCGTCAATTATCTTTACTTCTTCTGGCGTTGGTCGCCAAGGCCGTGAGTTTTGGGGAGCCTATGCGATTTCCAAATTTGCTGTTGAAGGCATGATGCAAACATGGGCATGTGAAGTCGGTAAAACGAATATTCGCATCAATTGCATTAACCCAGGGGCAACCCATACAGCAATGCGCGCCAGTGTCTATCCAGGCGAGGATCGTGACAAACTAGCGTGCCCTGAAGATTTAATGCCAACTTATTTATACTTAATGAGTGACGATTCTAAAGATGTGAATGGTCAATCATTAGATGCACAAACAAAATAAGCTGACGCTTGAGTAAAATCGCTCTTAAGCAATCTGCCAGTTTGTAAAGTTGACTGGTTGATTGCTATACCTCCCCCCTTTAAATACTTAATTTAGTGCTCAAAGATGGCCTTCCTTTCAGAACATCATTTAACTATCGCCTACACAAAACATCCCCTTGTAATCACCACTCAATTTATTATTGATTAAATCAATATCAGTTATTGAAAACAACAATTTCATAAATAGTGAACTTAGCACTAAAGTAAACCCATACCCAATGAGTTAACCACAACAATTAAGAGACAACATTATGATGCAAACTACAGCAAGCTTTACTCAACAAGACGGATTATTCATCGATGGTCATTTACACACTTTCATTGAACAACAGCTTTGTCAGCAAATTACGCTTGATTGTGATGATGTTTATCAAGCATTAGCAACACTAGTGGATGAGTTTGGCTGTCAATGTCGTAAAAACAAACATTTTGAAAATGACAGTTTAGATGTTCAAACATTACTACATGCATATCAGGTTGAACAAAACCATCCCCATTGTCATGTTGATGCGCAAACTACAACGGCCGTGTTAGATGAGTATTGCTGTCAGGTTCCTGCAATTATTGTAGTTGCTTTAATGGATACTTTAAGTGGAACACTAAGTGATGAACAAGGTGCTAAAGCGATTTACCAACGCGCTGCAACCTTGACTAATAGACCTTGTACATATCGTGCAACGCTTAAAAATGCCAACGCAGCGTAGATCATGAATAGCCTAAACGCTCGATTATCCTTTGCGTGAAATCACTGCAACTGAGGATAGTCGAGTTTTGCTGCTGTTGTAAATCAAACGTCACTTCACCTACATTTAATGTCTGGCTTAAAGCATTTTCAATCGCCTGTGCAGCTTCTTGCCAACCCATAAAACGCAGCATCATTACTGCACTTAATATACTGCTCGTTGGGTTTGCACTATTTTGCCCTGCGATACGTGTAAATGTGCCATGTGTGGGTTCAAAAAATGCCACTTCGTTATTCAAATTAGCCGCAGGCATAATACCAATGCCGCCCACTTGCGCGGTCAACATATCCGCTAGGTAGTCGCCATTTTGATTAGTGGTTACGACCACATCAAATTGCTCAGGAGTCATTAACGCTTGCTGTAACATATTATCGGCAATCACTTCTTTGATAATAAGTGGGGCTTGCCCTTGTCTAGGTATTTCTAACCAGCGTCCATTAGCGTGCGCTTGCGCAGCAAACTCACGTTCAGCCAAAGCAAATCCCCAACGCTTAAATGCACCGTCTGTAAATTTAAGTACATTGCCTTTATGAACTAAGGTGATTGAGCTGCTATTTTGCACCAAAGCATAGTGCAGAGCATAACGTACTAAACGCTCTGAGCCTTCTTTAGAGATATTTTTAATCCCTATACCACATTGCTGATCGAACCGCAGTCGAGTTACTCCCATCTCTTGGCATAAAAAATCCAACATTTTCTCAGCTTCTACACTGCCTGCTTGCCATTCAATGCCTGAGTAGACGTCTTCTGAGCTATCACGAATAACCACAATATTGGTATTTTCAGGGTGTTTTAATGGCGAAGGCAATGCAGAGTAACCCTTGATTGGGCGCATATTGACGAATAAATCCATTTCATGGCGTAAGGCAACATTTAATGAGCGAAAACCACCACCGAGTGGAGTCGTTAGCGGCCCTTTTATTGCTATTTTAAATTGCCGTACAGCGTGGATCGTCTCTTGAGGAAACCAATCGCCATCATATAGCTGCGCCGCTTTTTCACCATTAAACACTTCCATCCAATGAATTTGACGCTGTCCTTGATAACATAAATGCACTGCATGATTAACAACGTTACGCATGCATGGGGAAATATCTTGTCCTACCCCATCACCATCAATATAAGCAATAATGGGCTGTGCAGGTATATGCCAAACACCTGTGTTATCAATACGTATTTGTTCGCCCTGAGGCGGAATTTCAATATGTTGATAACTCATAGGGTTGCCATTTTTTGTTATAGAGTTTTGATACCACAATTAAACCATGGTTAGCCGCTGATGTCGTGGTTTTAGCGCTTATAGTAAGTATTCAACAATTAAATAATACATGTCTCGCGTAACTCGATATTAGCCGTGAAAATCTTCTTTACTGCGTGAGTTGTGAAGTATTTCGTCGATTTCATTAAGTACATTCAACACTAATTCGCTGTCTAGAATTACCCGGTCTGCTTTCAATGCTTTGTCTAACTTGAGTGCATGTTGATACAAGGTATCGCAATCAAACATACCCGCGGTCCCTTTTAACATGTGCACACTTTGTGAAAAGCCGTCAATATCACCTTGCGTGTATTGCTTATTCAATGTCATTCGCTGCGCTTTAAGGCCGTCAATATACACTTGTTTAAGAGCTTCAAATTCATGTTCAGGAAGGTTCACTTCCTCATGCATTTCAATATCTAAATAGCTGGCGATTTTTTGACTAAACTCACTGCGGTCAATCGGTTTGCCGATATGATCAATAAAGCCTTGTTTTAAATAACGGTCTATTTCATGTTTCATGGTGTTAGCCGTTAACGCAACAATCGGTGTCGTTATACCCGTTGCCTGCATAATATGTATCGCTTGTTCACCGTCCATTATCGGCATTTGGATATCTAATAATATTAAATCAAATTGGTGGTCTAAAGTCGCTTGTACTGCATCTTGGCCGTTCTCAACTGCGGTAACTGTTAATCCCATCCGCTCTAAAATACGCTTAATAAGCTCGCGGTTTTCTGGATGATCTTCAGCTATTAGTACTTCACCAACTAAATTGCGTTGGCACTGGCTTGGCAACTCTTTTATTGTGCTCTCGCCTATTTCTTCAAAACTGCTGATCCACCGAACTCGCTCTGGTGTGTACAATGCCATATTGAGACTAAATTCACTGCCACTTCCAACATGAGAATGTACCGTGATATCACCATCTAACTTTTCAGCTAAGCTTTTTGAAATATTTAAGCCAAGTCCAGTGCCACCGTACTTACGAGAAATTGACGAATCGGCCTGATAAAATGGTGTAAACAAATCAGCTTGTTCCGCATCGGTCATACCAATGCCGGTGTCTTTAACTTTGATCACCAACTGCTCTTTGCTACAGCTTACGACTAATTGAATATGCCCTACCGTCGTAAACTTGAGGGCATTAGCCGTTAAGTTTAATAATATCTGCCGCAGCCTGATTGGATCTGAAACTATCCAGTCAGGCAATGGAAATTGATACTCAACTTTAAATTTAAGGCCTTTATCACGTATTTGTTTACCCAGTAATGACTCAATATTGGCTATGGTGGCAAATAAGTCGGTCTCCACTAAATCAATCTCAAGACGGTTAGCTTCGATTTTTGACATATCCAATATGTCATTAATTAAGCCCAATACATGACGACTATTTTGTAGAATGACCCGTATCCCATGATTACGTTCATGGGGTTTAATATCCCCTAAAATAATACCATCTGCGTAACCAATAATTGAGGTCATGGGGGTGCGAATTTCATGGCTCATATTCGCTAAAAAGCGGCTTTTAGCTTCACTGGCATCGCGAAGTTCTTCGGCTAAATGTTGTAACTCTTGGGTGCGCAGTTGAACTTTTTGCTCGAGATTTTTTGTCAGCTCAACATTTTCGTCGTGCAAAATACTGAATTTGTTTGCCACGGCAAAAGCCAATAACATAGCATCGAGGGCAGTTCCTATTAAACCAATCAAGTATAAATCAATTGTAATTTGTGGTAACACGCCTAGATTAGTTAGGTTTCCCACCATGTTAGGGATAGCCATAGCCAGGTAGGCAAAAACAAAGAAACGTGCAGGCTTAAAACCACTCATCCAACTGCGTATGCCTATGTACAGCCCAAGGCATAAAGTAGCACCGGTGACTATGGTTGCCCAAATAAAGCCAAAACCAGGCCATAATACCGCAAATGGGACCCCTGCCGTTGATACTGTAGCCAATACAAAGGATGCATAAGATAATCGCGGAAAGCTTTCTTTGAGTTTAAGGAGGCTATTAAAAAATAGAATATTAGTCAGCGGTATTAAAACAAAACCAACCCAATGCAAATGTGGGCTGTAAAAACCAAAAATTTGATCAGGTATATGAAAAAACTGACTCCAGGCAAACACCCAGCAGGCTGTAAACAACGCATAATAAAGATGCGTAACATCGCGGGCCCCTAAGTAAATTAATAAATTATACAAGCCCAGTGCTATGCCCACTCCAAAACATAACATCATGATCATATTTTCTGCGGTGATCTGTGAGAAGTAATCTGTATAGGGCTTTAAAACAAGTTTTGGCGGGGTATAAAAATAGTCGCTTTCATACTTAGTGATCATAAAATAACGCTTGCCGGGGGTAAGCGTTATTTTATTGCCATAATGAAAAGCAAATTCATTTTTTTCGATACCACCAGTCAAGTAGCGAGCAAAGATCATGGTGGGATCAGTCATATCATAGACACGTGTTTCAATACGCGACACTAGAGTGTTGTAAGGAAACAACACTAATTCATCTAGTTGCGTTTGATTTTCCAGTTCCACAGCCAGCCAATAACTACCACCAAAATACGTGGTTGTGGATTGCGGCCGCTTATTATCAAGCCAGCTTTTTATATGCGAACTGGAGCGCGGAAAACCATCATTGCTGGCGGCGAGTAACGTACCAACTTGGAACAAATTAATGTCTTGTTGTTGCTCCGTATATATAAATACATCGGGGTTGGCTGTTGCGCGCACTTCACAAGTATAAGTTGTTAATAGGCCAATAAAAATGACACTCCACAGACTGTATACTACCTTTGACAACATACATTAGACCTTCGTTTTATAAGCAAGCTATTAAAATTGATAACTAACATCCAGACCATAGCGACGGCCTTCCCCTTTGAAGTCTTCTAGCATGCCAAGAAACGAGCTTAAATCAAATTTTAAATTACTGTACTCAGTGTCGAATAAGTTCTTGCCCCAAAATACAAAACTCAGATTATCCAATTGATAGCGAATGTTACCATTTACTAAACTATAACCGTCCTGCTTTGCATAGGGATTTTGATTTTGATCAAAATAATACTCTGACTGATAATCAACTAATAATTGTGTTGTTAAAGGGTTATCAAAAAGCGCTAAGCGATATTCAATACCGGCACTGACATTCCACTTTGAGGTAAATGGTAAGCGGTTGTCAGTTAAACTATTACCTAAGGGATCGACAAACTCTTCAAATTCCGCATGAGGAATATAACCCAAAGCTAAACGCATCGAAAAAGCATCCGTAGCTTGATAATCAACTTCTGTTTCAAGGCCATAAATCACTGAGTCACCGACATTTTCAAGAAGTTGCACAGGTGGTTTTTGCGGGGACTGTGAGGGCTGATTCATAAACACTTGCTGATCATTATAGTCGTAATAAAATGCGGCCCAATTAAACCGAATCCCCTGCTCTGGCCACCATGATTTAGTACCTACTTCATGCGCATTTAACCGCTCTTTGCCATAATCAGCTAATTCAGCTTGCTCAGGGGACGATAGAAAACCCCCATTATAGCCGCCACTTTTGGCGCCATTACTAAAGCGATAATAGCCGTGGGTTGTATCGCTTACCTGATAGTTCACTGCAAATTGACCAGAAAACCCGTTGTCGGACTGCTGCCCATGCACATCATAAAATGGCACTAATACGCCCGCTAAATCCGCGCTATCGACTACCACATTTAACTGTGCGACTGAGTCATAATCAAGTGACTCATAGGAATACCGTAAGCCAACACTGATTAACCAATCGGAATTAAGCTGATAATCTAACTGGCTAAAAGCAGCCATATTTTGCGTATCAATTTTATTATCGTAAAAGAAAGTAGCAGTGAGATCTGGGGCGAGGATCCCCCTAAAATCGCGGAGAATATCATTAATATTATTTTGCTTAATTGACTCATCCGCGAAGTACAGGCCACTGGTTAAAGTATGTTCATCCCATTGTGTTTGTAGGCGAAGCTCTTGACTAAATAAGTGAGTATCAAGCCCTAAATTCCCTTCACATAATCGTGCTGGCGAGCCATCACAATTAAATGCATGGGTACGCTCTAATTGGTTATAACTACTAATCGCAACGACTTCATTGCGCTCATTGAGTTGCCAATTAATATGCGCGCTTAGTCCTTTGCCGTCAGTTTTATGAGGTGAATCATTATTGACCTTAACGGTATAAAAATCGTCACTGGCATCATTAAAGCCAAAGTTATCGAAACAATTTGTTGAACCCGCCTCGCTTGGGCTGCATAGCTCGCCTGTTAAAGGGTTAGCAACTACACCAATATTTCCTACTGGCTGAACAATTCCCTGCCAATCTTCTATATGGCCTTGTAACAATAATTGTACACCATCAAACTCACTCAATAGTGATAACCGGGCATTCGTTTGCTCCATACCCGCAGTCGGTGACTGACTAAATGCGTTGTGTGTTGAGTAATCATAATCTTGATGATTTATAGCAATACGAAATGCTGTATTATCAGTTAATTGATTGTTATACATAGCATCAATGTTAAATGCATTATTATTTGCTATACCCGCAGTTAGATAACCAGTCTCGGTAAATTCAGGGCGCTTAGTTCGAATTAAGATAGCCCCACCAGTCGCATTGCGACCAAATAAAGTACCTTGCGGACCTCGTAAAATATCAACTTGTTCAATATCAAAAAAGTTTACGATTTGATTGCTTGCAGAGCCTACTGAAACATCATCAATATAAATGGCCACCGGAGAGGTATTAGCAGTATTATAATCAACAAGACCAACACCACGGATATTAACTGCAGGCGGCGTGCCTTCTGCTGCATTTTGGCTAATTTTTAAATTAGGCGCAAATATCGACAGTTCTGTTGAATCTTTGTAATGTTGATTTTTTAGGGTATGCCCTTTCACCTGACTAATTGCAATACTAACATCTTCAATTGCTTGCGCCCGCTTTTGGGCATACACCTCAATCACTTCAAGGCTACTTTTGGCGACAGCCAATTCGTCATTTTGTGCTTGCACAGCAGCAGACAAAACCAGACTCGATGAGCACAGCATCACTATACTATTTGAAAAAGCTGAAATGTGGCTTTTCATAAAACAATAAACCTTTATACCGAATATATGTAAACATACTGTAATTATTTGTGATTATAGACTAATTTATTGATTAAAGTCGCCTAAATACCTAATTCTGAGAGTTGTTTTATCGCGATTGAAATGCATCCTCACCACTGATCTGCACCGGATAACCACACAGTGTTCGTGCTGTTTGCATGCCAGCCATAACGGCAGCTTCTACACAGCCCGCATTAACGCCTGTTTTTATCCAATCCCCGGTGATCAATAAATTACTAAACACAGTACCATCCGTTGCTAAACGGTATTGACTTGAGCCTGTAACTGACAACACATAGCGTTCACTTGGATCAACATTCACTCGCCAATACTGTTGTTCTAACCGCGCTTGCTCAGTTGCATTGCTGGCATATAAAACCGACCAGTCAAAATCATTATTGTTATAAGCTGATGGCCATAGCGGCTGTAAATTTGTGGTTATCAATTGGCTTAAATTCGCTTTCACTTGTGCTTTAGCCCGAGCCGGGAAGCTATGATCATTTTGCGGCGGATATACTTGACAGGGAAATGCGCTACAAAAATAAGCTATATTTTGTGGCGTATCATTTACAGGCCATTGCTCTTTCTCAACTAAATTTTTCATTGCAGCCCAGGTATCAAATGGTTCACTAAAACCACTCAAAATAGGCCCTTCTTCACTTGCTGGCATATATTGCCAACCTAATTGCTGATCTGTTTTAGTTAACCAAAGCTGGCTGGCCTGAGTGGCAACTGACAGTACATTTTTTGCTTGTGCAGCAAAGTTTGCGTCTATTGCTAATAATTGCGGGCAAACATGTTCTAATGATGCAACTGAAACCCCCAGGATCAACCGATCAAAATCCTCCTTAAACTGCAGTGTTTTAGTGGGGAGTGAAGCGCCAAAATGCGTTTCGTAACACCCTGGCCAATCACTCCAAAATGATTCTAAATTTATATTATATTGCTGTAATAATTCAGCTTGTGCTGAATCTATTTGTTGAAAAAGCGGCTCGCTTGGCCAACAGGGTAAATTTTTCACATTCACTAAGGGTTGATATTCTTCAGGGGTATTCAAGCTCACCTGTTGCTGTAATAACACGGTATCAACGCAGTGCTTGCCATTGTTATCAACGCCTGGAGTGAGCTGCTGCAATTGGTGAAAAAACTCAAACTTCACCCCTCTTTGCTTTAACAGTTCATACAGCGGTGCAAAAATGACATCGCCCATTCCCGCCTGCATTTTCCACATTACGCCGCCGCGATAACACAATGCGATTCTAAGCATCGCAAGTGCAGCAACTCCCGCTTCAACATTCGGTTTATTAAAATCCCCTTGCGGATAGGCAAAAACTAAATCATAAAAGCCTCTTACAGGGGCTGAATCAACGCTGTATTGTTCATTTGCGCCGTTTTTTAATAACCACTGGCGAAAGTCATACTTGTTAATTACGGCAAAACCATCGCGGTAGACTTTATCTTTAATAAGGCCAATTAGCATAGCTATTGCCAGATCAGCGCAAATATAAATGCGTCTAAGCGTCGCATTATCATCCAATAACTCGGTGACTTCTTGACTTAGCCAACGCTTTAATTTTCTAACGATATACCAAATAACTAAGCTGTCTTTTTTTTCTGATAAATGCGGTTGTAATGTGGTGTTGCTTTGCACAAAATTATTGAGCTTATCGACCAGTAAACTGGGTGTAGAGGTAATTTCATGATTTAGATTTTCTATATCACCCGTAAAGGTTTGCCATGCAGTGCTGCTATCTGTAACCAGTGTGTGAATTTGCTGGTGAAAATGCTGTAATAAATACTTGTCACGCGGTTTTTTTGTAACTAATTGCGTGCTTTTAGCACGCGCAGTGGCCGCTAACTCAAATTGCGGGATCCACTCTTTTAACCACGCAAGGGTCATTTTTACAAAATCCCAGACGGTAATATCTAGACTGCCGTTTGCGGGGTTACCCGCTAGAACTGGAAAGTTTATTGGCCAAGTTTGCCACTGCTCATCAATATTCTCTTGCAAGGCGATAAAACTATGGGGTTTTAATGCTTGCTGCCAAGTACTGAGCGCACTCGTAGCTGGGCGCTGTAATTTATCATAAACGGTCTCAATAGTTTTAAAACTATTTACATAGGCGCCAAACCACACATGTAAACCATGCTCTTCAATGCGTTGTCCCATTGCTCCATTACGGCCACTGGCGCCTTTTCCTCCTAAACGCCAGCCCTGCTGATAAACCGTAATTTTCCGTTGCTGCTGCCAATTAGCTTGCTCTGTAAGGTATAACGCCGCGGTCATTGCTGCTACGCCACCACCAATAATGGCTATTTTTTCTTGTTCCATGTTGATGCCTTTACATTGGGAGCAGTTGTGTTGCTTGCAGTTGATCAAAATCCATTTTGATATAAAACGGCAAATACACAGCTTGCGATCCTAGCTGTAAACCAAACATTTGCGCTAAAGGGAAGCTATCTACTTGCTGCAAATGTAACTGATAATCACCACTGAGAAGCTTGAACTGATGAATTTTCTTTATTTCTGAAGGGGAATGTAATACAGCTTGATAAACAGCATTATTTCCTTGGCCATCTGGAAATTGTTTGAATAATATTTGGTCCATCTGTGGATTTACAAAGCCATGCAGTAACTGCTTTAGCAATGCCAAATCAATACCAAGATGCTCGCCATCGAATAAATTTGCAACCTGTTCTCCAAAATTTTCGAAGGCAGATAATATGCCATCATTTTGCACTGTTGCAGTGTTCATCACAGTAAATAATTGCTGTGATTGTAATTTTGACGTTGGTGAAAAATGTTTAAAACAATCGAGTGATACGGAGAAATCTGTGAGCATCTCAACTGAGCTGGGCATTTGGTAATCACATAAATATTTGTTATATCCCCACGTTTCTCGCCCGTTTATTAACGCATAAATATTATTTACACAAATAAACGCCGGGTACCAATATAGGTGGGTAATATCTTCATCATTCCCTTGCTTTTCAACCTGTGCAACCGGCAACCAAATAATTATATCGGTTTCTTGCATCCAACCCTGCTCACTAAAAGGGGCAGTTAATGAGGCTATTTTTTCTATATCCGTGAACGTCAGCAATGCGTATTCACCAATCCCTTTAAAATACCGCTCATCTGTGGCAACAAGATTCAGTGTCGAATCAATATAATTTTGAACTTTGAGCTGATCAATTTTTGCAAAAAAACCATACATATTTGCATTGCTCATGCGACAAGGCGGTTTAGCTACAGGGTTAGATAAAAAGTGACTATAAAGCGGGTGTTGTGATGCCATAATTTATAATTATTTTATAAGCTTAAAAAGTAATTATAGTCGTGTTTTATTACAAGGTAGAAAATTCAGCGGATAATTGACTATTTTTTTCTGCTATTAGATATTTGCTATATTGCTGATAAGCAACACTATCGAAACAGTTTGATAAGGGATTCATAAAGCCATGACCGTGATCGACTAATTGACATGTCACGTTGGCTTGCTCAGCTAGACTAGTTGCAATAGCTAATACATCAAAGTGCCCTTCTTGTTTTGCAAAAATAAATTCACATTTCACATTTGCAACTAAATCTAGATGGTGACGAACTTGATTCGGATAAAAAGCAACTAATTTTTTTAGGTGAGGATTTTTTACAGCTGCTTGACTTCGCCACGCAGCAGCTCCACCGGCACTAAAGCCAATTAACGTGGTCGGCTTTGCAACACGGGAGAGGATAATATTAAGCTTTTTAAGATAATGATCATGCCCGCATTTAGCCATAAAGGCATTGTATTGTTGTTGCTCATCTTTTACAGCCTGCAATTGACCCTGATAAGGATCCACCACAATACTCGTGCCGTGCAATTGTCGTGCGAAGTGGGTTAAATGCGCAGTTCTACCAAAAATATCACTCACGATTATATATTGCATAATTACTTCTTATTATTTGTGGGTTAAGGCGAGTAATGCAGTAACATACCTACTCTCGACACTTTACCTAAATAAAATACAATAGTTAAAACCACATGACTAGCAATAAATTTAAAAATAACGCTTGCTTAAATAAAAGCGCTGGGGTAAAGTCGCCTCTTGGTCCTAAAAAAGCCTCGCGGTTAACCTCTTTACCCTGATCCAGTAAGCCCCGCAAAACGTATATTATAGAGCTAAGTTATTGTACGGCGAGAACCCCAATTCAGACTACGGCATATTTTTTTAATAGTCGCATAAATGTCATAAAGATCGTCAACACTGTAATGAAGCTAAACACAACACGGTCTATCTAATTGTGCTTTGAAAGCTAATAAAGAAATTAGCGCACATTAAAGATAACAAGAAAAAAGTGAGTTTTATTATGTCTTATAGTTACAACGGATCTATGATCCAAATCGCACATCCAGTGCAATCAATTTCAGTAAATAAACAACGTGTTATTTTTTCTGATACGCAAGGTTTAAAAAATGCCTTGTTCACTAAAGCAAGTGACGCACGTCAATTTGTTAAATGGTTAAAAGCCAACTAAGCAATCGTGTTTTACATTATTGCAATTAAATGACGCCAGCAAATGCTGGCGTTTTGCTTTTTATGCCCCCCTTTAAATAACAACTGCTACACTTAATCATATTATTCATTTATCTGTGGTTGAATTAATGCAGTCTGCTTTTGTTGTTACGTTTTCATTGCTGTTACTTGGCGCTCCCGTACATGCTAAAACAATCAACTGGGTCGTCGCTGACTTTGCCCCTTACTATATTTTTAACGATCAATATGCAGGCACCGGTCGTGATGAAAGTGTGATTAGCTTACTTGAGCAACAACTTCCTGCTTATACATTCAAGCGTACTATTTTACCATCGAGTCGAACCATTCAAGAGCTTACAAACCCAAATTACACCTACTGCATGTTGTCTCTTTACCAAAGCCCACACCGTAAGCAACACATCTACTTTAGCGAGCAAACGTCTACGGTTGGCCTATCACCTTCTGTTGCAATTCATAAAGAACTTGCGCAGCGGCTCAAGCTTGATATTAATAAGCCCGTATCATTACAAGCCCTACTTAGTAAATATCAACTCGCTTTGGGTATTTCTATGAGCCGCTCATACGGAGATGCAATTGATTCGGTCATTAATAATAGTGCCGATGCGTCGATTATTATTCGCCCCGGGCGAGATACCTTAGCTAGCTTAACCTACATGCTAAAGAAAAAACGTATTGATATTTTATTAGGCTACCCAAGTGAGCATTATTATTTAGCAAAATCGATGGGCTTTGATGATGAATTAATGCAATTGCCGCTAACAGAAGCCCCTGAGCTTAGTTATGGCTATATTGGATGCACTAATAATGAGCAAGGTATTGAACAGGTAAATGTATTAAATGCTGCGCTGGAGCAGGTAAAACAACAACCCGCCTATAGGGAGGTGCTGTTGCGTTGGCTACCCGATAATCTAAAACCCTTACTTGAACAACGCCTACAAATAAACAAAAACGCCTCAACTAAGTGAGGCGTTTTAGATATGCTATTGTTTATAAAGTGTATTACTTACGAACACCTTCAATATATAAACCAATATCGACATGTGTTGATGCTGGGCCTAAGTTGTAATCAATACCAAAGTCAGCCAATTTTAAGCTAGTTTCGCCTTCAAAACCAACACGGTAACCACCCCATGGATCTTTACCTTCACCAATTTTATCAATTTCAAAGGTAATTGTTTTTGTAACGCCATGTAGAGTAAATTCACCTGTCACGTCAGCTTCATCGCCATCTTCATCAAATTTGATTGATGTGCTTTTAAATGTAGCTTTATGGAATTTATCAACATTTAAAAAGTCACCACCACGTAAATGCTTATCACGCTCAGCATGGTTTGAATCGATACTTTTAGTATCAATGTTTACCATGATTTGTGACGCATTCGGGTTGGCTGAATCATAACTAAAGCTACCATCAAAGGTATTAAAACGGCCATGTAACCAGCTGTAACCTAAATGCTTAATTTTAAAATTTACAAATGCGTGGGCACCTTGAGTGTCAATAACGTAGTCCGCAGCATGTACAGCCGTAGTACCAAGCATTGCTGTAGCAACGGCAGCTGATAAAAGTAATTTTTTCATTTATAAATCATCCTTTTGTGGTTTGATCATTCTAATTAAGGTTTTATCTTTATCGATAAAATGATGTTTTAACGCCCCAAGTGCATGTAATACCACAAGTCCTATTAAGCTACACGCCACATAGTAGTGAATTTTACCTGCAATATCTGCTTGATTAGCTACTGAAAAATCAATTGCGGGAATACTAAACAACGTAAACACCTCAATCGAACGACCATCAGCAGTAGAAATCAAATACCCTGAAATCACTATGATACAAAGCAACACATATAAAAATAGATGTGCTGTATGTGCCACTTTATTTAACACCGGACTACTGTTTGATAAAGGTTCCGGTTGTGTACCTAATGCACGCCAAGCAAAGCGAAATATTAATAACGCCACCAGCGTAATTCCGACACTTTTGTGCAAATCTAAAGAACCTTTATACCAACTATCATAGTATGTGAGTTCAACCATGTATAAACCAAGGCCAAACAAACCAATTACCATTGCAGCCATTAACCAATGTAATGCAATTGCAACAATACCATACGAAGATTTTGTGTTTTTAAACATGTTTACTGACTCCGCTATCCAATAACAACAGCATAGCCCTTCCCCAGATAAAAGAAAATAGCGATAAACAAACAAGTTGTGTGCGTATATGCACAGGAGGAAGCAAATATTCAAATTCGAGCTATTTACGAAATATGAAATGAAAAAAATAGTTAATCGAGAGTGACTGGCTCACCCTCTATTCATTATGACTCTAATTAAAGTAAGGCTATACAGACTCTTTTAAAAAATCTAAATAGATTTTTTCATCTAAGCCGATACGAGGGCAAGTTAAGCCTTTATCACGCACTGTTGAGCTAGTGAGTTTATTATCGCTAATAAAAATAGCTTGTGATTGTAACGTACATTCATCTTCAGCTTTTACTGACCATCTAGATAACTCATCTATAGACGCCGGTGCCCCTGCAATAATATAAACCCTTACATCTTCATACAGAAAAAAGTTATGACCTTTATTATCTGCTTTTACCAAAGAACAAGGAGCTGCTAATTGAAGCTTAATACTTTGTTTACCTTTACTAACTATGCACTTTTCAGAGTCTAATTTTACATCAGCCTTAACACATGCAACCAACATAAACGAAGTTAATAAACTTAATAGCCGTATTTTTAAACCAATATTTCCCAAAACCATACTTGATCTCCCAAATTAAGCCAATCTGCATCACCACCTTTTAAATATTCCCCATCCCATAAGTCAATGTGATCGGTACTGCCCCAACCGTTCATAATAAAAATAATTCCTTTTCTACCCTTTAATACAGACAAAGCACCTCCTTTAATTACTTCTTTAGTGCCAAATGAAGAGCTTCTTGGAGAAGAAATCCAATTGGCTAACTCTTGTGCAGCAAGAATATGTTTTGGGCTATGTTTCAAATCAGGGTAACATCGTCGCTGTGGGTACATCGTATCAAAAGATGAAGTATCGACACCTGCTTTTTCCAATGCTACTCCCATACGGATTGCACAATGATTTTTAAACAGACTTTTATCGCATGGGTGGTTTGGGTAAGGATCGGCATTTTATCCTCGCATAAATATACTCCATAAACAAGTGGAGCTTTATAGACTCACCACATTATAGAGGCTGATGGAAATCACTTTAATTATTTTCAACTAAACCTATGTATATCTGCGTTGTGAGTTCAACTTGCAAACACGTGATCAGGTTTTCTTTAATCAGTTCTAGCATGGCGATGAAACTGACCACAACACCACTGCGCCCTTCTTCTAAGGTGAAAAGCTCGCTAAACGCTAATTGTGTGCCCGCACTGGAGAGTTTCGCTAAAATCAGGCTCATGCGCTCGCGGGTTGACAGTGCTTCAGCAGTTATTTGATGATGCTCAAAAGTTTTAGCCCGCGCCATTACATCACTAAGTGCATATAATAAGTCTTTCAAATCAACATCGGGGAGTAATAGTGCTTGTTTATCTTGCTCTGGCACTAGAGCCTCGGCAAGGTATATATCGCGGCCAACTCGGGGCACTTCATCAAGATTTTCCGCCGCTTTTTTAAATTGTTCGTATTCTTGTAACCGACGAATTAATTCTGCTCGCGGGTCTTCTTCCTCCTCAAGCTCTTCGTGTTTCGGTAATAACAAACGCGACTTTATTTGTGCTAGTAACGCCGCCATCACTAGATATTCACCCGCGAGCTCTAACTGAAACTCAGTCATCATTTCAACATAGCGAACATATTGTTCAGTAATACTAAAAATAGACAGTTCTAAAATATCGAGCTTATGCTTTTTAATTAAATAAAGTAATAAATCAAGTGGCCCTTCAAAGGTTTCTAAAATAACCTCTAGAGCATCCGGTGGAATATATAAATCTTCAGGTGTATCAATAACTTCTTTGCCATGCAAAAAAGCCAGCGGCAGCTTTTGCTGCGCTGGCTGTTGAGTTACGTTATCAGTGGGTAACTGCGTCATCGCACGATGCTACTCAAACAATACTATTCAAACGGTGCTGTATCGCCACAGCCAACCCGCAGTACTTCAACTGTATCTTCTGATAAATCAATCACTGTGGTTGCTTGCTCTGCTAAGTAACCGCCATGGATAATTAAATCAACAAGCGGCCCTATGCGGTCGCGAATTTCATCAGGGTCCGACTCTGTAAATTGTTCACCAGGTAATATAAGTGAACAGGACATTAGAGGCTCGCCCAATTCAGCTAAAATTGCGCAGGTGATCGGGTGTTCAATAACGCGGATACCAATGGTTTTCTTTTTATCGTTTAATAATCGTTTAGGGACTTCTTTAGTGCCTTTAAAAATAAACGTATATGGCCCTGGTGTATTGTTTTTAATAAGCCTAAATAATTGATTATCTACCCGTGCATACGTCGATAACTCAGATAAATCGCGACATACCAAGGTAAAGTTATGGTGTTTTTCAATGCCACGAATACGTTCAATACGCTCTTTCGCTTGTTTATTACCTAAGTTACAACCTATTGCATACCCAGAATCAGTTGGGTATACCACCACGCCACCTTGCTTAATAATATCCACGGCTTGTTTAATTAATCGTGGTTGTGGATTATCCGGATGAATATGAAAAAAATCACTCATGTACGTCTCCTGTCTGCCCTTCCCAAGATTGCCAAACGCCTTGGCAATCTTTTGGCAAATATAAGTTTTTTCCTAATTCTAGCCAACTAGTAGGAAAATGAAAATCAGATCCTTGCGAACACAGTAAATTGTACTCGCGGCTTAATTCGCCTAAAAACTGTCGCTCAGATGGTGCTTGTTGTGGCTGAGCAACTTCCATTGCGTCCCCTCCCGCACTCTTAAACTGAGTCAATAATTTACGTAGCCACTTATTCGACATTTGATAACGTCCAGGATGCGCGACAACAGCAACGCCTCCTGCGGCATGAATAGCTGCGATTGCCGTTTGCATATCACACCAATCACTTGGCACATAACCTGTTTTAGCGCGTCCTAGGTACTTTTTAAACACCCCAGGTATAGTTGTTGCTACACCGCGAGCAATTAAAGCGCGGGCATAATGTGCACGGGTAATTTGCGCGTCTTCGGCAAGCGCCTGCGCTTGTTGATAAATGCCATCGAAACCATTTTTCTCTAATCGACGGCCAATTTCGATTGCTCTATCAGCGCGCTTTTGTTGCTGTATCGTCAATAAGTTAGTTAACGTTGGCTCATCAATATCTACGTTTAATGCCACAATGTGGATCTCAAAACTTTCCCACTTGGTGGAAATTTCAACCCCGTTGATCAATTTAAGTGGTAGCGCTTGGCTTTGTATATAAGCCTGTGCTGGCTTTATCGCTGCTGTGGTATCGTGGTCAGTGATCGCAAACACATCGATATTTTTTTCAACTGCACGCAACAATAATTGCTCAACAGTGAGTTGCCCATCAGAATGCGTTGTGTGGCTATGTAAATCGTATTTTATCAAAAGAGAAGACTGCTCATATTAAATGTGCGAAAGTTGTTATTAAGTATAACAAAATTTTTTAATAAATTGTTTTAAATAAATACTTGACACTAATACTGTTGATACGGTTTACTGTAGCCACTTAATACACATAAAGAACAAAAACAATGATCAATTCAATCCAAAACACAATCTGGTGGTGGCACTCTTAATTTAAGGGTGGTGAATTGTCGTGTCTAACACATTCTAAACCCGCTTATTGCGGGTTTTTTTATATTTAAATTTTAGGGTAACAAACATGAATAACGTAGCAACTTTTACACATCATTGGTGGTGGCGCCTGGTATAGCGGGACGGTAATGGTCTATCTTAATTTTATTTAAGTATCGTTATTCAAACCCCGCACAGCATAGCTTGCGGGGTTTATTTTTTTGAGGGAATGAGGTTTGATTTTTAGTCATATAACAACAACGCCAGGTGAAGTTACCAGTATCACCGAAGTGCGAGAATATATTCACAGCCCATTAGCATTATATGGGTTACTTGATAAAGACAATTCACTGTTATTAGAGTCAGCTGAAATTGACTCTAAAGACAGTGTGAAAAGTTTAATTCTGGTCGATTGTGCATTAAAAATTATCTGTACAGGTAAAACTGTCACAGTGACAGCACAATCTAACAATGGCCAACAATTACTCCCCTACTTAAAAACTAAACTTGATAATTGCCGTACGCAATTAGACGGGCAAACCTTAAGCATTGAATACCAAGGCACTGACAGCAATATTGACGAAGCGTCAAAACTCATCGCCGATAACGCCTTTAGTGCGCTGCGCAGTTGTATCAATAACATAAGCAGTACCACCGAAAATCCGTTTTCGTTATTTTTAGGTGGCGTATTTGCTTATGACATGGTGGCTAATTTTGAGCAGTTAAGCGAAGTGCCTGATGGTGAAAACAGTTGCCCTGATTATGTATTTTACCTAGCTGAAACCTTAGTTGTGATTGATCACCAAGCCAAAACCACAGAATTGATTGGCAATGTATTTAATGGCCCAGATGTTCATGCCAATTGCTTTGAAGTAGGTAAAAAACTTGAGCGCTTAAATGCATTATGCGATCAAGCAGATAGCTTTAGTGCACAGTTAAGCATAGGCAGCAGCGAAGTAAGCGTTGATATTAGTGATGCCGACTATTGCCAGCAGGTAAACACATTAAAAAAACACATTGTTGATGGTGATATTTTTCAGGTCGTGCCATCACGGACATTTTCTTTAGCGTGTGCTGATCCGCTGCATGCTTACAGCCAACTCAAAAAACAAAATCCAAGCCCATATATGTTTTATATGCGTGATAGCGAATTTGCCTTGTTTGGCGCCTCACCAGAATCTGCATTAAAGTTTTGTGCGCAAACTCAACAAGTCGAAGTGTATCCAATTGCGGGCACCCGTGCCCGCGGCAAATTTGCCAATGGCCAAATCAATCCCGACTTAGACAGCCGTATTGAACTTGAATTACGGAACGATCAAAAAGAGCGAGCTGAGCACTTAATGTTAGTTGATTTAGCCCGCAATGATGTGGCACGCATTAGCGTACCCGGTACTCGTCACGCCAAAGAGTTATTAAAAGTAGATCGTTATTCACAAGTAATGCATTTAGTGTCACGAGTTGTTGGCACATTAAAACCAGAGCTAGATGCCCTGCACGCTTACCAAGCTTGCATGAATATGGGCACCTTAGTGGGCGCTCCAAAAGTGAGCGCCGCAGAACTGGTTCGTCAAACCGAAGGTAAACGCCGCGGCAGTTATGGGGGAGCTGTTGGCTACTTAACCGGTGATGGCGCTATGGATAGCTGTATTGTTATTCGCTCAGCCTTTGTTAAAAACAATGTTGCCTACGTGCAGGCCGGTGCTGGTGTCGTGTATGACTCAGATCCACAATCTGAAGCAAACGAGACCCGCGCTAAAGCGCAAGCGGTGATCACAGCGATTCAATCGACTTATCAAGGACACTAACATGAGCCAATTAATCAATAAGCTAACTGATGTAAAAATCTACTTTTTAGATAATTTTGATTCATTTAGTTATAACTTAGTCGATGAACTTTCTATGTTGGGCAGCGATTTAGTGGTATATCGTAACAACATAGATGCGCAGGTAATTTTTGATAAAATGTGCAGCGAGACTAAACCGGTTATTTTAGTCCTTTCACCAGGCCCTGGTACGCCTACTGCCGCAGGTTGTTTAATGGCCTTAATAGAGTTATGTAAAGGCCGTTTCCCGATGCTAGGGATATGTTTAGGTCAACAAGCGCTGACACAAAGTTATGGCGGTGTTATCGGTCATGCTGGCGAAACTGTCCATGGTAAATCATCCATTATTGAGCTGGGTGAACACCCTGTTTTTACCGGAATGGGAAAACGTATGCCAGTGGCCCGCTATCATTCGTTAATGGCCACTAAAGTACCCGCGAGTGTAGCCGTAATAGCTCATTATGAAACAATTCCGATGGCAATTTATCACCATGATGATAAAGCGCTTGGGTATCAATTTCATCCTGAGTCTATTTTGACGCCAAATGGCGCCGCGCTACTTCAACAAAGTATGCAATTTTTAGCCAATGCACAGCAATAGAGGATCGTATGTCAGTAAACCAACAATCAGCCAATGAGGTGAGCATTGGCGCAATGATTGATGTGTTATTAACGCAATCATCATTAAGCTTTAGTCAAAGCCAGCAATTATTTGATGCCATCATGCAGGGCAATATAAACGACATTGAATTGACCGCCATTTTAGTGGCACTAAAAATCAAAGGTGAAGTCAGTGATGAAATTGCTGGCGCCGCAGCATCAATGCGCGCCAACGCCGTACCATTTACCACCACGGCCACTAATTTAGCTGATAGCTGCGGCACCGGTGGTGATGGTTCAAACACTATAAATATTAGTACCACTGCAGCAATCGTTGCTGCAGCCTGCGGTATTAATATGGTCAAACATGGTAATCGCAGTGTATCAAGTAACTCAGGCTCTGCCGATTTACTCAAAGCGCTGGGCATAAATATCGATATGGCACCTGTACAAGCGGTTGCCTGTTTAGAGCAAACAGGTTTTACTTTTTTGTTTGCGCCCCATTACCACAGCGGTGTACGCCACGCGATGGGAGTGCGTACCACTTTAAAAACCCGCACTATCTTTAATATATTAGGCCCATTAGCAAACCCTGCCGCGCCCGACGTACAACTACTCGGAGTGTATGACGAAAGCTTATGCCTGCCAATGGCACAAACCTTAAAAACACTTGGCACACCGCGCGCTATGGTCGTGCATGGCTCGGGGACCGATGAAATCGCCTTGCATGGTAAAACCACAGTTGCAGAGCTCAATAATGGTGAAATCACTCAATACACATTGGCCCCTGCGGATTTTGGTCTTGCAAACTATTCACTTGAACAATTAGCCGGTGAAGGTCCAGAATATAACGCGAAGGCAAGTCGTGCGGTTTTAGCAGGTAACGGCACAGATGCCCACAATGCAGCCATCATTGTAAATGTTGCCGCGTTACTTTATTTAACCAATAAAGCAGATGATTTTAAAAGCGCCGCTGTGCACGTTAAAACCGTATTACAAACTGGCCGCGCATTAAGCACACTGAACGCCATAGTTGAGCAAAGTAATAAAGCAGTAGTAAATTCAGAGGTAACTAATGGCTAATGTATTAGACAAAATAGTCGCAGACAAAAAAATAGAGCTCGAAGCGCGTAAAGCCAAACGCCCGCTTGAAAGCTTTAAACATCAAGCAGTACCTACTAATCGTGATTTTTATCAAGCGCTTGCAGCGCCTGGTACGCAATTTATTTTGGAATGCAAAAAGGCCTCACCGTCAAAGGGTCTTATTCGTGAGCCGTTTGATTTAGCTGAGATCACCGGCGTGTATAAAAACTACGCCAGTTGTATCAGTGTGCTAACCGATGAAAAATATTTTCAGGGCAGTTTTGATTATTTAGAATTTGTTCGCAGCCAAGTTGAGCAACCATTGATCTGTAAAGACTTCTTTATTGATGAATACCAAATTTATATGGCGCGTATTTATGGTGGTGATGCCATTTTATTAATGCTGTCAGTGCTTGATGACGAGCAGTATCAACAACTTGCAGCTGTAGCGCAGAGCTTAAATATGGCTATTCTGACTGAGGTAAGCAATGAGCAAGAAGTGCATCGTGCGCTTGCCCTAAGTGCACAGATCATCGGTATTAATAACCGTGATTTACGTGATTTAAGTACCAATTTAGCGACCACCGAACAGCTACGCAAACTTATCCCTGACGATAAAGTGGTTATTTCCGAATCCGGTATTTACACCCATCAAGATGTGAAACGCCTGGCTCCTTTGTGCAATGGCTTTTTGATCGGCAGTTCGCTGATGGCTGAGCGTGATTTAGAGCGCGCTTGTCGTAGTGTGATCTTAGGGGAAAACAAAGTCTGTGGTTTAACCCGCAGTGAAGATGCCATAAATGCTTATAACAGTGGTGCAGTATTTGGTGGGCTCATTTTTGCACCTAAATCCCCCCGTTATGTTGACTTAGATTGCGCTTTACAAATTACCCAAAGTGCCCCACTTGCTTTTGTTGGTGTATTTGTCAATGCCAGCATTGAAGATGTTGTAGAGCACGCGCAGAGCTTAAAGCTTGCGGCGGTACAATTACATGGTCAAGAAGACCAAGCCTATATTAACCAATTGCGTCCTTTGCTGCCAAGCAGCTGTCAAATTTGGAAAGCGCAAGCTGTTAAAGACAGTTTACCTACACCGCTTGCTGGAGTTGATCGCCATCTATACGACACTCATAGTGATACACAAGCAGGTGGCACAGGGAAAACCTTTGATTGGTCAATTTTAGAAGATGCCAACAGTAAGTTTATGCTTGCTGGTGGCTTAAATGCAGACAACATTCACGGTGCGTTATATCAAGGTGCGCTTGGCCTCGACCTAAACTCTGGGGTTGAACAAAGTGCCGGTAAAAAATGCCAAAACAAATTAAATGATGCGTTTATCAGCATCCGTAAATATTGAGGTTCTTATGAATAATCCAGCTTACTTCGGCGAATTTGGCGGCATGTTTGTCCCTGAATTGCTAGTACCTGCACTAAAACAACTAGAAAACGAGTTTAACAAATCACAAACAGATGCTGCATTTCAAGCTGAGTTTGAAAAGTTACTTAATGAATATGCAGGTCGTCCAACGCCACTGACATTAACGCGTAACTTAATTAAAAATCCAAAAGTAAAATTATACTTAAAGCGTGAAGACTTACTACATGGCGGTGCTCATAAAACGAACCAAGTGTTAGGCCAAGCACTGCTAACAAAACGCATGGGCAAAAAAGAGGTTATTGCTGAAACCGGCGCTGGCCAACACGGAGTTGCGACGGCGCTTGCCTGTGCATTATTGGGTTTAAAATGCCGTATTTACATGGGTGCTAAAGATGTTGAACGTCAGCAGCCAAACGTGTTCAGAATGAAATTAATGGGCGCGACCGTTATCCCTGTCACCGCAGGCTCTGGCACACTCAAAGATGCCGTAAACGAAGCGCTACGTGATTGGTCTGCAAATTACCAACAAGCTCATTACTTACTTGGCACAGCAGCAGGCCCACACCCATTCCCAACCATGGTTCGTGAGTTCCAAAAAATGATTGGTGAAGAAGCAAAACAGCAAGTGTTAAAAGCGGAAGGACGTCTACCAGATGCCGTGCTTGCGTGCGTGGGTGGTGGCTCTAACGCCATTGGTATGTTTACTGATTTTATTGATGAGCCAAGTGTTAAACTGATTGGTGTAGAGCCGGCAGGTAAAGGTCTTGATACTCATGAGCATGGTGCAACCATATGTAAAGGCACCAAAGGTATTTTACATGGAACTTACACCTATATTATGCAAAATGATGATGGCCAAATCGAAGAGTCTTACTCAGTTTCCGCAGGGCTTGATTACCCAGCGGTAGGCCCACAACATGCCTTTTTGCATGAAACGGGTCGCGCTCAGTATGTGGGTATTACCGATACCGAGGCACTAGAAGCATTTCAATTATTGGCTAAAAATGAAGGTATTATCCCTGCGCTTGAATCAAGCCATGCCCTTGCCTACGCATTAAAATATGCAGAGCAACAAACAGAAGACACCATCTTAGTGGTGAATTTAAGTGGCCGCGGCGACAAAGACTTAGCACACGTAATGGATGTACTTTCAAAAGGAGATCAACTATGAGCCAGCCAGCCCCGCTAAAAACAGATCGCTACGGGAAAATGTTCGCCGCATTAAGCGAACAAAATCAAGGTGCGTTCGTGCCATTCGTAACCATTGGTGATCCCAACAAAGAGCTCAGTGTTGAAATCATCAAAAGCTTAATTGATGGCGGCGCAGATGCCTTAGAGCTTGGTATTCCATTTTCAGATCCAATTGCAGATGGCCCAGTTATTCAAGCGGCGAACATTCGCGCCTTAGAGGTTAATATTAACACTCAAGATTGCTTTGATATTATCAAGCAAGTACGTGAATATAATGCCGATATTCCAATTGGTTTACTGCTTTATTCAAACTTAGTGTTTAAACGTGGCTTAGAGGCTTTTTACAAAGATGCCAAAGCGGCGGGTGTGGATTCAATTTTAGTGGCAGATGTGCCGCTGCATGAATCTAAAATGTTTCGAAAAGCTGCAATGAGCAATGGTATTGACCCTATTTTTATTGCAACTCCTAACGCCCCGGATGACACCTTACGTGAATGTGCCTCTTATGGCCGAGGTTATACTTATTTACTTTCACGCGCGGGTGTCACAGGCACTGAAACAAAAGCACAAATGCCCGCATCTTCTATCGTCACTAAATTAAAAGAATACCACAGTGCGCCAGCATTACTTGGTTTTGGTATTTCTACTCCAGAAGATGTTAAAGCCGCGCTCAATGCGGGCGCAGCAGGCGCCATTTCAGGCTCTGCTGTGGTTAAAATTATTGAAGCAAACTTGGACAACCCACAAGTGATGTTGAATGGTTTAAAAGAATTTGTAGCCGCTATGAAGGCAGCTACAGATCTCTAAGCATAACTAAAGGGCGCTCACTGCGCCCTTTTCAGCTAATGCGCTTGGTGTTTACCTTCAATAATTTCTTCTATAAATTTACGATTAAACGCAGCTAGATCCGCAGGGCTTCTGCTCGTAACTAAACCTCTATCAACACTCACCTCTTTGTCGACCCAATTAGCACCGGCATTAATCAAGTCAGTTTTAATACTTGGAAAAGAAGTTACTGTGCGGTCTCGTAATTTATTAATTTCTGCTAATAACCATGGTCCGTGGCAAATTGCTGCGACGGGTTTGTTTTTGTCTGCGCCAAAAAAGCCATCAACAAATGCCTTTGCATCTTTGTCAATCCGCAAACTATCTGGGTTAAATAAACCGCCGGGTAACAGCAACGCATCATAATCATCACTATTGGCCTCACTTGCGAGTTTATCCACGGCTACCTTATCGCCCCATACATCTTCATCCCAACCTGTAATTTCTCCTTCTTTGATTGAAATAACCTCAACAGTTGCGCCAGCATCTAATAAAGCATTTCGCGGTGAAAACAGCTCACTTTGCTCAAAGCCGTCAGTTGCTAGAATGGCTATTTTTTTGCCTTTAAGTTGGCTACCCGTTTGTAATGTAGACATGATATCTCCTTATTTTATTAAGCTTAAGATATAAAAGCAGACACCATGCCAAATATAAGATGTTGAAATTAAAGGGGGTATAGCGAGGAAATGACAAGCACTCTGTAATTGAGTAACAAAGTGCGAAGATTCTACATTATAAGGCGTCTTTCAGTGCCTTAGCCGCTTTAAACACTGGCTTATTGGCTCCTTCTATTTCAATTGCTGCGCCAGTTTGTGGGTTGCGCCCTGTGCGTGCTGGATAATAACTCAAAGCAAATGTGCCAAAACCATTTATTTGTACTTGATCGCCTTCAGAAAGTGACTTTGTGATCACAGCTAACATGCTTGATAAAGCTGCTTGGGAATCTTTCTTGGTTAATTCACTGTGCGCCGACATAGCACTGATAAGATCTGCTTTATTCATAAAATGCTCCTAAAAATCCCACTGATCCGATAGCTGTTCAGTGGATTTTGGTAATGATTGAATACAAAGGCACGCAGGCTAAGGGTTAGTAACCACTAAGTCAACCTTGTAAATAACACAATAAGTTGATACAACCTGTGCAATTATTTTTTGTTCTCACATTTTGAGCAGTCTATGCACGCATTAATCGAGTTTATCCCGCTAGTTTTATTTTTTGCGGTGTTTAAGTTAGTTGATATTTATTGGGCAACAGCGCTATTGATGGGCACCACGCTTATTCAAGTTGCGTATTCTTATTTTAAAACAGGCAAAGTACCAGCGCGTCAGTGGTTATTTTTTGCCATCGCCGTCATTTTAGGCACGTTAACACTCGTTTTTCATGATGAGCAGTTTGTAAAATGGAAGGCCACAATTATTTATGCAGTGTTGTCTTTAACTTTATTGATCAGCCGCTACTTGATGGGCAAGAATCTCGTTAAGCAAGCACTGAGTTCAGTGTTAAATAATGCCACAGATACAGAGCAAGCCATTAGCGTACCTGAACCACTGTGGGACAAACTCAACTTACTATGGGTTGCCATTACAGCCGCTATTGCAGCACTCAATATTTATATCGCTTATAATTTCTCTCTTGATTTTTGGGTCAACTTTAAAGTATTTGGACTGATGGCTATTACCTTTGTCAGTATTTTTGTCACTATCATCATGTTGTATAAATACTTACCTGATGAAGACGAGCCTAAAACCGACGATAGCAAGCCATCTTAAATGTCATAAATCTGTCGTCTTAGCTTGATAGGCTATTATACAAAATCACGCTGAGACGACCTTGAACGCCAATCAATACCGCTGGTTTGAATTTACACTGATATTTGTTTGTCTACCTTTATTGGGCTTTTACCTTCGCGCTCACCTTGCTAATTGGTTGATCCCCGCACTTATTGTATTGATGAGTGTTTGCGGCATGTTGCTACTTGGCGATCCCCACTTCAAACGTTTTAGGCTCACAAGCTTTGGTGAATTTTCTGCGGTCAAACGCCGCATATTTAGCTTCTTTTTTATTGGCGCGCTATTTTCTGGGGTATTTTACGGCATCATCAATCAAGGTAATTGGTTTTTGCTACCACGCAACTCATTTCACGATTGGCTGATGTTGCTACTGTTGTATCCGTTATTATCTGTGGTGCCGCAAGAGCTCATATTTCGAACCTACTTTTTTCATCGTTATAAACGCATCATGCCAAAAAAGAGCGTGCGTATCGTGATCAGCGCCACAGTATTTGCGTTAGCCCATATTGTTTATGCGAACTGGGTGGCAGTACTATTAGCATTTGTTGGTGGCTTATTGTTTTCATTTACCTATGCACAAAGCCGCTCTACTTTTGTGTGCGTGATTGAGCACAGCTTATGGGGATTATGGATGTTTACCTTAGGTATTGGGCAGTACTTAGATTCATCGACAGTCTCTTAACTGAAAAAGCCGTGCTTATACTACATCACAGGTAGTACTTAGCACGGCTTTATTATGGGAGGTTTAATTAATATTTATTAAAAACCAAAAATACTCACCGCAAAAAACTTAGTTGCCACGGTATTTACAAATATCAGCAGTAAAATGACTGGAATAAACGTTGAAAGTGAAAAGTTAACGTATTTTTCAGTAAAACTGCCGGTATAGCCCGGGCAACCTTGGCTTAGTTCTTCACTTAAACGCACTTTTTTCCAGCGATACATCACAAATAAACACACCATTAAACCATTGAGCGGTAATATCGTGTCGTAAAAAACATCGTAAACAATATCAAACAAACTTTTCGAACCACCACCATAATTAGTGAATGACGTTAAGCCCTCGACCATACCAAATGACATAGTGCACAGTACAGTCAACAGGCCAATGCTGGCGGTTAAAATCAATAATGCCATTTTACGGCTGATGCCTTTGCGGTCGCTGAGCGTTGCTGTGGGTACTTCCACAATCGAGACTAACGACGTTATAGCAGCAAAAAACACTAATAAGAAAAATATAAATGCCACGATTGATGCACCGATATAACCAATATCAGTTTGTAATGCGAGTAAAATTTTCGGCAAAAACTCAAAAATCATCGACACAGAAGAATCTGATAACTTAGTTGGATCTGTATCTGGGTTGAAACTAAAAATAGCTGGCAGAACCATTAAGCCAGCAATAAACGCCACCAATGAATCTGTCAGGGCGACCATTTTAGCACTGCCTACGATGTCATCTTTTTTCGAGATATAGGATGCGTAAGTCATCAAAATACCCATACCTAACGATAATGAGAAAAACGCTTGTGCGAGTGCCCCATTTAATACACTGGCATTCATTTTGGTAAAGTCAGGAATAATGTAATACTTAACACCGGCCATCGCATTATCCAGTGTTAATACATAGACCACTAATGCAATTAACAACACAAACAACGCTGGCATTAAAAACTTAGCTGCTTTTTCAATACCTTGCTTAACACCGCCGACTAGAATTAAGTTAACGATGATCGCCACTGCTGCCATATAAGCAAACACGCTAGAGCTATTGATAAACACCCCAAAGCTTTTTGGATCGGCTAACACATCTAAGTTACCAACGGCAACTTGACTTAAATAGCCAAAAATCCATACCGTTATCACCATGTAGAAAACGGCGATCATAAACGGTGTTAATACCGCTAAAAAACCAGCAAAGCTCCATTTATTATCATTGCCTGATAATAATTTATACGAGCCGAGTGGATCTTTTTGCGCTTGGCGACCCATCGCCATTTCGGCCATCATCACCGGTAGACAAATAAACACCACAAATAACGCATAAACGAGTAAAAAAGCACCGCCACCATTTTTTGTAGCCGAGACAGGAAAGCCAACCAAATTACCAATACCTACCGCTGAACCTGCAGCCGCTAATATGAATCCGAGGCGGGAGCTAAAATGCTCACGAGTATCGCTCATTTAAAAACCTTATTATTATTTTGTATCATTTTAGCGACTCTACCAGTGTTACAGTGAGCTTTTCAAGCAGATTCAGTTTAAAAATAGTTTAGTGCTGTAAACCCGCTTATTGATTGACCATAAAGCGAAAACTAATCGTAATTTATTCGCCAATTAAATCTGCTGTGCTAGTATCAGAGCAATTTCATACTATTAATATTAGAGAATACGCCATGTTGTATATGATTTACTCAACTGATGTTGAAAATAGTTTAGAGCACAGAAAAGCTGCCCGCCCAGCTCATTTAGCCCGCTTACAAGAATTAGACGAACAAGGCCGATTGTTTACCGCAGGCCCGTTACCCGCAATTGATAGTGCAGATCCAGCTGAAGCCGGTTTTACTGGTTCTTTAGTCATTGCTGAATTTGACTCATTAGAAGCTGCACGTGAATGGGCCGCAGCAGATCCATACGTCAGTGGTGGTGTTTATGATAATTCAGTAGTTAAACCGTTTAAAAAAGTATTTCCAAGCTAAATAAAACCAACAATCAGATGAAATCGTACTGAGCCAACAATAAAATTTAAATTAATGCAGATGAGCTATCTGTAACAACCATAATAATTCAGTGTTTGTTCACGGGTTGTTAATTAAGATCCGCTGCAGTGAATCATATAATTTAGTGGTTTTACTTGAATTTTAGCTACTTGGTTCATTAAACTATTCAGGTCTGGTTTAGGAGTTTCCCATCATGCGTACTGTGTCAGCTCTCAGCGTCGCCATCATTGTGCTATTTATGAGTGTGTTTTCGACGAGTAGCCAAGCTGCATCTCAAGATAATAAAACTGAGATCAATAAAAAACAAGCTGTGGAGCTTGCTAAAAAAATCGAAGATGGTAAAACTCTTAAAATTACCGTACTTAACGATATTTATACCGTGAGAATTTTAAAATCGGACGGCCATGTCGTCGACGTTCATGTCAATAAAAAGACCGGCGAAGTGAAAAAGGATTAATAAATGCGAATTTTAGTAATTGAAGATGATTTACACTTAGCAGATAACTTGCGTAATGCATTAGAAAAAGAACGCTACAGTGTTGACCTTTGTCATGATGGCGAAGCGGGTTTATTCCATATTACAGAGTACCCTCTAGATATGGCTGTGGTTGACTTAGGTTTACCAAAAGTAGACGGTATTGAGCTTATCAATAAAGCCCGAGCACAAGGGATCACGATTCCAATCCTTATTTTAACAGCGCGTGATCGTTGGCAAGACAAGGTTGAAGGGCTTGATGCCGGTGCTGATGACTATTTAACAAAACCATTTCATGTTGAAGAGTTAATCGCCCGTTGTAACGCACTTATTCGTCGCAGTGCAGGTAAAGCAAATCCTGAAATGACCGCTGGACCAATTAAAATTCATACTCGCTCACAACAAGTATGGGTTGATGATAGAGAGCTAAGCCTGACAGCTTACGAATATAAAGTACTTGAGTATTTAATGGTTAACCCGCAAAAAGTGATCTCAAAATCTGAGTTAACAGAGCATATCTATGACCAAGACTTTGATTTAGACTCTAACGTTATCGAAGTATTCGTACTGCGTTTACGTAAAAAGCTTGACCCTGATGGCACACTTAACCCTGTAGAAACACTGCGTGGGCGTGGTTACAGGCTTAAAAGTCAGTGGTAGCATCGCAAATACCGTTAAAAGTAAGGCAAGGATTTATCCTTGTCTTTGTTTTATTAGTCGCCTTACCTATTTTATTTTTCTCAATTGGTAAGGCGTACTATGCATCATTAGTCGAAGCCACCGAAAAAACCCTCGAAGCCCATTTATATTCATTAATTTCAGAGGTCGATTTTACCGAGCGCGGTATTATTATGCCAAGCACCATTCTCGCCCCTGAGCTAAACCGTTTAAACTCTGATACCTATGCAATGATTTACCGTGATGAGCAGCCAGTTTGGCACTCTGAGTCTGCGGTAAACGTGAACTTTGTGCCTGATGATATAGAAACTAAAGCGGGTGCTGCAGATTTTCGTCGTGTCGAATATAAAAATAACGTGTACTGGCAATTAAGTCTCACTGTTATTTTAAATAACATTGACCAATCCGAACACGCCCGTTTTATCTTGTTAAAACGCAATGATGCCCTACTTCGATTAATGGACGGCTTTAAACAGACCTTAGTAAACTGGATGTATGTCATGGGTGTTGCCATCGCAGCATTAATGGCAATTGGTTTTGTGTGGAGTGCGAGACCATTACAACGCCTTGATAAAGAAATAAAAGCCATTGAATCTGGCGATATTCAAGAGATCAAAGGGCAATATCCTGTCGAACTGCAAACAATAAAAGCCGATTTAAATTTACTACTTGAAACTCAACAACGACAGAAAGAGCGTTACCGAGCCTCACTCAGTGATTTAGCGCATGCTTTAAAAACGCCCCTAGCGGTGCTTAAATCTAGTCCTTTGGCAAATGATGCCGACGCACAAGAGCAGCTTGATCGTATTAATGTGATGATCGAACATCAATTAAAACGTGCTGCAACGGGCGCTTCCGACACATGGAAAAAACAAACAATTATTAAACCCGTGCTCGATTCAATTCTTAATGCAATGGGCAAGGTATACCGAGATAAAGATATTATCTTTACGTGTGATGTTACCGATAAACATTATTTTTTAGGTGATAAAACCGACTTACTAGAACTGCTAGGCAACTTGATTGATAATGCCTGTAAAGCTTGTCGCTCACAGGTCGATATACAGGTAGTACAAAAGCGCACTCTGACAATTACAATCAGTGATGATGGCCCAGGTGTTCCTGTTGATAAGCGCGAGTCATTGCTCACCCGTGGGACTCGCCTAGATACTTACGAAAGTGGCCATGGCGTAGGAATGGCTATTGTCTCTGACTTAGTCAAGTCGTATCACGGTGACCTAACTATTTTAGATGCTGATACTTTGGGCGGCGCAAAATTTATTTTAGAGTTTAATTATAATGATAAAAAATAATAAGCTATCAATAAGTTGTTGCACACTACTGCTACTTTTAAGTGTAACAACGCAAGCAGCTGAGCAATGCAGTTTAGTTGCTCAAGCAACCCCTGATGAAGCGAAAAGCTATATTCAATGTTTAGATAGGCAAATAGAAAGCTTAACGCGTATCCAGCAAACTTGGGTAAATAAGATCACCCTAGATTTAAACACGATTGAAGAAGAAACCGGTAACACGCAGTTATTACCAATTTTCAAACGCAGTATGGCAAGTCAAAATAAATATTTGGAAGATAGTTGCAAGTGGCGTTATCTACAAAAGGTTCCCAACGCCACTCAAGCTGCAATGGTCTATAAACGTTGTGAAATACGTATTTTAGAGCAGCATATTGAGGTTTTAACACAGCCCATTAAGTAATTTCTAAGAAAAGCCACATAAGTATGTGGCTTTGCTTATCGAAAGCTAGGCTTTTTCTTCTAGGTTTTCGCCATTCCCTAATAAAGTTGCCAGCCAGCGCCCTTCTTCACTGGTTTCAAGGGCTATTTTAACAATCATAGTCAAAGGGACTGATAGCAGCATACCCACTGTGCCCATCAGCCAACCCCAAAATATTAATGATAAAAATACCACCAAGGTTGATAGTCCTAAGCCTTTACCCATGTATCTAGGCTCAACAATATTACCCATCACAGTATTAATCGTTAAATAGCCAAGGCCCACCATACTTGCTACAAACGGTCCTTGTGTGATGAGCGCCAGCAACACCGCAGGTACTGCTGCAATGATAGAACCAATATTAGGAATATAGTTAAACATAAAGGCCATCACAGCCCATAACACAAAATAATCAACATCCAACAGCCACAGCAAGATACCTGCAAGCAAACCAGTGCCTAAACTAACCACTGTTTTAATAGCAAGGTAGGAGTTAATTGACTCTGAAAAACGGTCAATTTGTTGCATTTTACGATCGGGATCATCCAGTGCCATATGTATTTTGTGACTGAGCATGGGTCCTTCAAACAACATAAATACCACAGTCAAAATAATTAAAAATAAATTGGCCATCACGCCACCTAACCCTGTGAGCATTCCCGTAGCTACATCAATGATTTTACCCGGATCAAACATTGCTATTATTTGTTCTTTATTGATCAAGATGTTGTATTTTGCAGCCATATCCACGAGCAAAACAAACTGCTCTTTAAGTTGTGCTTTATATTGTGGTAATTGCTGCGAAAAATCAGTTAAGGATTGCCCTACTAAGCCCGCTAAACTAACGCCAATGCCAACCACCATCAGCATTACCAACATGATAGCCAAACCTTTTGGGATTTTATAACGGCCAAAAAAGCTCAATAATGGGTTGCAGATAATGGCAATAAACGCTGCCAATACAAATGGAATAACAATCACACTAGCTGCTTTTACACCTGCCAATACAATAACTAATGCTGCAAAAATAACTAAACTTCGGTTTACCCCAGTTAAACTAGCCAAACTACGATCCTTGAAAATATACACTGCACTTAGTGTATACCCAAACGACCTCGAGATGCGAGCCTCGTTGGAATTTAAAGCAATCTAAGCAACGCGTAAATTGCAAAGTGATCAAAGCTGTCTATGGTACGTATAACAGGTATAAATAATTAATTAACTGGGTCAACACTATGCACATATTCATTACTGGCGCCACCGGCTTAATAGGCAGTCATTTATGCCAGCAGTTGCTTGAAGAGCATCAGCTAACGGTATTATCGAGAAGTCCTGATACAGCAACACAATTACTCGGTGCAGATATTTTAGCCGTAGACTCACTCGCTAATGTTGATTTTAATACTGTTGATTGCGTGATTAATCTTGCGGGTGAGCCCATTGTAAATAAACGTTGGAGCGACAAACAGAAGCAATGCCTACTTGATAGCCGCATTGTACTGACTCAGCAAATAAGCACTGCAATACAGCATAGCCAAACACCACCTCATACATTTATCTCTGGAAGTGCCATTGGTTTTTATGGCCGCCAAGATAACACCTTGATTGATGAAAGTTTTACCGCTGTACATCCAGAGTTTAGCCACAAGCTATGTGATGCGTGGGAGCAAGCGGCATTCGCTGCGCAATCAGCTAATACACGCGTATGCACACTGCGCACCGGGATCGTATTAGCTAAACAAGCAGGCGCATTAGCAAAAATGTTGCCGCCATTTAAACTAGGATTAGGTGGACCGATTGGTAATGGTGAGCAAGGCATGTCATGGATCCATATTGATGACATGGTTCGACTTATCTTATTCGTGTTAGAGACTAAAAATCTTAGCGGAGCAATTAATGCCACAGCACCCAACCCTGTTAGCAATAAAGAGTTTAGTCATCAATTAGGGCAAGCTCTCACACGTCCGGCATTTATACCTATGCCGAGTTTATTACTTAAATTAGTTATGGGGGAAATGGCTGATTTATTGCTTTATGGGCAATTTGTTGAGCCTAAAAAGTTACAGACACAGCAATTTACTTTTAACTATCCAAAACTACCCGACGCACTTGAAAATTTATTAGCGTGAAGGTTTTATTAGTCCATTTTTATTATCTTGCTATTAGTTAAATAGTACATAATAATTAACACTATTAAAAATATATCACAAAGGCAACTAGGTTTGGCGCATAGGAAATACCATAGATGATGCATTTACCTACAATCATCATCATTTCCATAATACTTAACTCAATCATTAGCTCATTTTTGATGTCTTTGTATGTGCTCAGAAAACAAAAAACCTATTTGTATTGGTGTATCTCTTGTTTTATTTTTGTATTTGCCCAAGTCACTGCTGCGCTGCGTGCATTTATTGATTTAGATTTTGTCTCCCACTACTTAGCCGACCTATTTATCATCGCCGCACCGCTTGCGGCAATACTAGGTATACATGCTTATAACAGCACCGATAAAACCAAATTCACGGCATGTATTGGAGTGTTACTAGCATCAGCGATAATTTTACTGCCTATTTATAGTTCACCTTTTGGACAACTTTATACCACAACAGTCATTGCATGCTGCTTTTGTTATGCAGCTTATGCATTAAATAAGTTACATTTGGGTCGTATTACACATTTTTTACTGTTACAAATCTGTTTTGTTGTACATGCCATCTTGATGTTTTGCCAAGCCGCACTACTACTTTCTGCACCAACATCAGTGATCGATACTCAGCAAGCTCTGGCTATAATCTTAATTAGCCATATTGTGATCTCCACTTGCACAGCGTTAGTCTGGCCTGTGTTAATGTTTTTAGAATCAGAGCAAGTTTTAACCGATTTAGCTAATTTAGATCCACTCACAGGGCTGCTTAATCGACGCGCATTTTTAAATCTCAGTGCCACACATTTAGAGCAAGCCCATGGGTGCCAAAAAGAATTATGTGCATTGATGATTGATATTGATTTTTTCAAAAAAGTGAATGATAAATTTGGTCATGAAACAGGCGATGAGGCTTTAAAATGGGTTGCCAAACAAATTCAAGCACAGTTACGAGAGCATGATATTGTGGCACGTATCGGCGGTGAAGAGTTTGCAATTTTACTGCCTAATACCTCTGAAAATAATGCCCATGCTTTATCAGAACGGATCCGACTAGCTATTAATAACCAACAGTTTATTTATAACCAACAAAGTATTTCGCTGTCACTTAGCATTGGTGTAATAAAACACTCTGCAGGTAGCAATATCAATGATTTACTTGCCCAAGCAGACAAAGGTTTGTACCAAGCAAAACACAATGGCCGCAATCAAGTTGTTGTTGCTATTTAGCATGATATTTAACACCCAACATTACTGGCTAATTTGAAAGCGAACTCGTGTATTTGAAAAATTATTAATAATTAAATAAAAACATCACGATACAATTTAGACACATTTTTATCCCAATTAATTAAACTCATTTGTTGACGTAACGTTAAAATTCCACTAGCCTTCTCTGGAAGCGCTTTCACATATTGCCACATTATTTTCTGGAAGCGCTTCCACACACAGTAATACCGCTTGTAATAAAGACGGTTAATAATAATGATAACAGTACGAGGGAAACCTAATGTCGAGTCATATTTTAAAAAAAACAAAGTTAGCGACCAGCTTATCTTTGATTTTAGGTGCAGCAACCACGCTATCAGCCTACGCAGCAGAGGTTGAGAAACAAGAAGAACTTGAAGTAATTCAAGTGACTGGTTTTAAAGGTAGTATTAAAGAGTCCACACAACTAAAGCGGTATTCGTCGGGCGTTGTTGATGCAATATCTTCTGAAGACATTGGTAAATTCCCTGATACTAACCTAGCTGAATCGTTACAACGTATTACTGGTGTATCGATTGACCGCAGCAATGGCGAAGGCTCCAAAGTCACCGTTCGTGGCTTTGGCCCTGATTATAATATGGTAACGTTAAATGGACGTACTATGCCTGCAGCGTCTCTTCCTGCCGGTGGCGGTGCGCCTAATTCTCGCGCTTATGATTTTGCCAATCTAGCATCAGAAAGTGTTAAATCGGTCGAGGTATATAAAACTGGCAAAGCCAGTATTGCATCAGGTGGTATCGGTGCAACAATAAATATCAATACAGCTCGTCCGCTAGATAATCCAGGCCTAGTTGCCAATGTCGGGGTAAAAGCGCAACACGATACAACCAACCGTGTTGGTGATGATGTAACGCCGGAAATTTCGGGGATCTTCAGTTGGACAGATGAAGATGCGAAATTTGGCGCATCACTTACCGCCAGTATGCAACAGCGTGACAGCTCGGCAACAGGTGCATTCGTTGGCGAATGGCGCACCACTGAATACGATGGCACCATCCCACAAGCGGCAGATGATATTGTATTAGAAAACGCCCCTGCAATGGGCCAATATTATTCAATGCCATCTGATTTACGTTACACCATTGCTGATCGTGAACGTACTCGAACCAATGCACAACTCACCTTGCAATACAGCCCTGTAGACTCACTCACCGCAACGCTTGATTATACTTATTCTCAACAAGAATTATTTGAAGCGCGCGCAGAGCAATCAATTTGGATGGATAACTATAAAACCCATTTGATCTTTGATGATAACGAGGTTAAAACGCCAATTTACTACCAAGAAGAACGCCGTGATTTATCCACTCGCGATTTAGGTTTAGCGTTACAAGAACAAAACCAAGTAAATGAAAATAAATCGATTGGTTTAAATCTTGAGTACTATTTTAACGACCAACTACGCTTTATGTTTGATGCGCATAGTTCAAAAGCAACTAGCAAGCCTGACGCGCCTTATGGTAGCTGGATCAATGCAGGCTTAGGTGCAAATGTGGTTGCGGCGCAACAAGTTGACTTCAGCCGAGATCTGCCCTCTATGATAATCGATTTTGACGATTGCAGTCGCGCAAACCTAAACTGCACAGGTGCATTAGAGCAAGCTGATGTAGGTACCTCTATTTTAGATGCTAACTTTGCCAGTCAAGAATCAACCGTTGATGAGTTTCGTCTGCACGGTAACTATGTAATGGACAACGGCAGTATAGATTTTGGTATTGAATCACGCTCTATGGAAAGCCAGTCATTGCAATCACTTACCAGAAATACCATGGGTAACTGGGGCATTGAAAACCCAGGCGAACTACCTGATGGCTATTTAGACCCCACTAATTTCCTAGCTGAGTTTGATGATTACGACACCAGTGGTTCATTCGATCAAGGTTTCACCGGTAGTGCATCGCAAATTGGTTACTGGGCAGCAGAGCAATATGGTTTTAATTTTGCTGCGGATGGCGCATTTGCAACCAACCGCACCATTGAAGAAGATATCAAAGCAGCCTTTGTACAATACAACTACAGTAACGAAATTAGTGGTATGCCATTTAATTTAGTGATTGGCGCGCGCTACGAAACAACCGATATTACCTCAACAGCAAACATTGATTTGCCGGATGCAGTAGCATGGGAAGGTAATAATGATTTTAATGTGCGTTACGGTACCAATAAAGATGATTATTCTTTAAGTTCAAGCTATAACCACTTTTTACCCAGCTTAGACTTTGATATTAATGTTGTTGAAGACGTTACGCTTCGAGCTTCATACAGCACAACGATTGCCCGCCCTACTTATGATAATTTAAGTTCTGCAGCAACAGTAGGCGTACCAACAGGTCCAACAATTATTCCTGGTACCACGAATGCACCTGCTGCGACAGGTAACCCTGCTCTTGTGCCGCTCGAATCTGACAACTTTGATGTTTCTGCTGAATGGTACTTTACTGATGTAAGTTATGTGTCCGTAGGCTACTTTAATAAAAAAGTGGATAATTTTATTGGCTTAACACCAATGACGCAAAACTACTACGGCTTACGTGATGCCTCTGCCGGTCCTCGCGCCGAAGCGGCCAAAGCAGAGCTTGAAGCAAGAGGCTTAGCATTTACCGATGCAAACTTATTCCAAATGGTCGCTGCAATGGAAAATGGCGTTGCTTTTGACTCAATGAGCTATGACGAGTTTGAAGCTGCCTATGATGTTTTACCTAATGCTGACGACCCATTAATGGACTTTACAGCACAAGTACCAACCAATAACAAAGATGCAAAAATCGATGGCTATGAATTTGCTGTGCAACATTTCTTTGGTGAAAGTGGTTTTGGTTTACAAGCTAACTACACTATCGTAAATGGTGATATTGACTTTAATGTTGCGGCTGATCCAACCACTACCCAATTTGCCCTTGTAGGTTTGAGTGATACAGCTAACTTCATTGCTATGTATGAAAACGATAAGTTTCAAGCACGTATTGCCTATAACTGGCGTGATAAATTCTTAAACAATGCCGCTCGCTATGTTAATGAGCCCAGCTTTACTGAAGAGTATTATCAAATAGATTTTAATATTGCATATAACTTCAATGAAAAAATGTCATTCTTCGTTGAAGGACTTAATATAACTGAGCAAAACATGCGTCAGCATGGCCGTTACCAAGCGCAATTATGGAACTTGGAACAAAATGGCGCCCGTTATAACATAGGTATGCGCTATAACTTTTAAGATGGTATTACTCATAAATAATGAGTATCAAGCCGCTATTTGTTAGCGGCTTTTGTCGTTTCAATTAGACAACATAAGAGCACACAATGAATAAAAAAATACAACACATTGTGGTACTCGGTGGAGGTGCTGCAGGTTGGCTTAGTGCAGGATTACTTGGCGCTGAGCACCCAGATAAACAGATAACCTTGATTGAATCTGCCAATATTGCTATTTCAGGCGTTGGTGAAGGCACCTGGCCTTCAATGCGTAATACGCTAAAGCGCATCGGTATTAAAGAAGTCGATTTTCTAAAGCACTGCGATGCTTCATTCAAGCAAGGCTCTAAGTTTATAAACTGGCGTAATTTAAACCCAGGTGAAAACTACTATCACCCATTTATGACGCCACATGGGTATTTAGAGACCAATCTTCATGCTTACTGGCAACAACATGCAGCCAACCAAAAATACGCTGATGCTTTAAATATGCAAAGCTTTGTTTGCCAAGCGGCTCTTGCGCCAAAACAAATTACCACACCTGAGTACGCAGCAGTGACTAACTACGGTTATCATCTCGATGCCAGTAAATTTGCGGAATTCTTAAAAAGTCATTGCGTAAAGCAGCTCGGTGTAAACCATATTGTCGATGATGTTATGGCTGTTAATAATGACAATGACGGTTATATTTGCTCATTAACAACTAAACTGCATGGTGAGGTAACCGGTGACTTATTTATTGATTGTTCCGGTGCACGTGGACGCTTAATTGCTGACCATTACAATTCAACACTTATCAATCAAGAGCATACCTTGTTTAACAACAGTGCTATTGCCGCGCATCTGCCCTATATAAATGAACAACAAGACATTGCCAGCGCAACATTATCGACTGCACAATCATCAGGCTGGATCTGGGATATCGGCTTACCTAGCCGCCGTGGTATTGGCTATACCTACTGCGATAAGTACTGTGATGAACAAACCGCGGTTGATACCTTAAAAAGCTATGCAGCACAATCAGTAGGCGCAGAACTTGCCGAGCAACTTAATACTCGCAAGCTGGAGTTCACCCCAGGGTATAGAGAACAATTTTGGATAAAAAACTGTATTGCAGTGGGGATGTCGCAAGGATTTATAGAGCCACTGGAAGCCTCAGCCCTTGCCATGGTGGAGCTATCGCTGTCGATGTTAAGTGAACAAATGCCACAAGATCGTAATCACATGGCATTATTAGCGACTCGATTCAATCAACGCTTTAGCTATCGTTGGCAACGAGTTATCGATTTTTTAAAATTGCACTACATTTTAAGTGAGCGTGATGACAGCCAATATTGGCTGGATATAAAAACCGCTGCGAGTACTCCACCCCGTTTGGCTGAGCTTATGGAGGTTTGGCAATACCAACCACCAAGTCGCTTTGACTTTATTGAAAATGAAGAAGTATTCCCTTCTGCGAGTTACCAATATGTACTTTACGGTATGGGATTTAATACCCACAATAATACAGCCAATAAAGCACTTAACAACTCTGAAACGGGGCACTATTTTTATCAGCAAAACCGAGAAAAAATAGCGCAATATTTACAAGCTTTGCCAAAAAATCGAGCACTACTAACGCAACTTTTTGAGCAAACACCAAGTCAAAAGGCTCAGCAATGAGACACAATAACAATATCAACAATGTGGTAATAGCCGGTGGTGGCACTGCCGGTTGGATGGCGGCAGCGGCACTGAGTAAATTAGTCGGTAAAAATATTAATGTGACCTTGATTGAATCTGATGACATTGCCACGGTAGGTGTTGGTGAAGCGACAATTCCACCCATTCGTACCTTTCATAAATTGCTCGGTATTAATGAGCAAGCGTTTATGCAAGCCACTCAAGCAAGCTTCAAATTAGGCATTAGTTTTGAGAGCTGGGGGCAAACAAATACTCAGTACATTCACTCATTTGGCATGACAGGAAAAGAGTGCTGGGCGGGAGAATTTCATCATTTTTGGCTACACAGTTTATCATTAGGGTTAGAGTCTGAATTTGGCCAATACTGCTATGAACTGCAAGCCGCCAAACAAAATAAGTTTGCCTTTAATCAACAAAACCCGATTAACTATGCATTTCACATGGATGCAAGTCGCTATGCATTATTTTTACGTAAGTTTGCAGAAAACTTAGGGGTTATCCGCCTCGAAGGTAAAATTACACAGGTAAATAAATGCCCTGGTTCAGGCTTTATTGACAGCTTAACTCTGAATGACAATAGTACTATAGAGGGTGACTTTTTTATTGACTGTACAGGCTTTCGTGGCTTGCTGATTGAACAAGCACTGCATACTGGTTACGAAGACTGGTCGCATTTACTGCCTTGCGACAGCGCTGTGGCAGTGCAAACAAAAGCTATTGATGAAGATATAAAACCCTACACCCGCGCAATTGCCCATGAGGCCGGCTGGCAATGGCAAATCCCCTTACAACAGCGTGTTGGAAATGGCTTAGTCTATTGCAGTCGCTATTTAGGGGATGATCAAGCAACGCAATTACTGCTTGAAAACATTCAAGGTGACCCGCTAACTGAGCCGAAAATCATCAAGTTTACAACAGGTCGCCGTCGTAAAGGTTGGAATAAAAACTGCCTTGCATTAGGGCTTGCTAGTGGTTTTGTCGAGCCGCTCGAATCCACCAGTATTCACCTAATTATGTCGGGTATCATTCGCTTTATGCGGCTTTTTCCATTTAATGGCATTACTGAGCAAGCAGTCAGCGAATATAACAAGCAGCTAAAAAGTGAAATCGAAAATATTCGCGACTTTATCGTATTGCATTACAAAGTAACTGAACGCACCGATAGTGAGTTTTGGCGCCACTGTAATAGTATGGAGGTGCCCGACACCCTAGCCCATAAAATTAGCTTATTTAAACGCACAGGGCGGGTATTTTTAGACGATGGTGATATATTCAGAGTCGACTCATGGGTGCAAGTAATGCTTGGTCAGGGCATCAAGCCAGAGCAATATCACTTAATTGCCAGTTTAATGACTGATGAAGAGTTAACCCGCTTTTTGACGAGTATTAAACAACAGATCAGCCAACGAGTTGCGGCACTGCCATCCCATAAAGTATTTTTGCAGCAATATTGCCCAACTGATTAAAATGCTAAATATAACGCTATTTCTGGTTATCTAAATTTAACTATTGACCTGTTAAGAAATAGCCACTAATCTAAATATGGAAGCGCTTCCCGAAATAACATTAAATATCGCGCTAGAGCAACAATAAAATCAAACATGGAAGCGCTTTCAGATTAATTGCATTTTCACTATAAAACGTATTTACAGACAGTATAAGCAAGCAGAGGTTTTCTATTAATGAAAAAATTATCTTTACCCGCTAACTCACCGCTACTTAGCAATGAGTTTACTTTTGGTGTTGCTACAGCATCATTTCAAATTGAAGGCGGTGCAGACAACCGACTGCCATGTATTTGGGATACCTTTTGCGCTACTCCTGGCAAAATTGCCGATAATTCAAACGGGTTAGTTGCTTGCGATCACTATAACAATTGGGCAGCCGATATTGAGCTAATAGACTCTTTAGGTGTTGATGCTTATCGATTGTCAATATCTTGGCCACGGGTAATCAAAGCTGATGGCAGCCTTAACCCTGTGGGTATTAAGTTTTATACAGATATTTTAGATGAGCTGGCCCGTCGTGACATCAAAGCGTTTGTAACGCTTTATCACTGGGATTTACCGCAGCATTTAGAAGATCAAGGTGGCTGGCTTAATCGTAATACTGCCTTTGAATATGCAAAATATGTAGATTTGGTAAGCGAAGCATTTGCTGAACGTGTTTATTCTTATGCAACACTTAACGAGCCGTTTTGCAGCTCCTACTTAGGCTATGAAATTGGTGTGCATGCACCGGGTATTGTTGGCCGAGAATTTGGCCGCAAAGCAGCCCATCACTTATTACTCGGCCATGGCCTTGCGATGCAAAAACTTGCTAAAAATAGTCCTAATGCGCTAAATGGTATTGTGCTTAATTTTACGCCTTGCTATCCAGTTAGCCAAAGTGACGCTGACTTAAAAGCAACAGCCTTCGCTGATGATTACATTAATCAATGGTATATGCGCCCAGTAATGGAAGGCAAATATCCTGATATCATAGACCAATTACCAAGCGAGCAGCGCCCAGATATTCACCCAGGTGACATGGATATCATTGCGCAGCCTTTAGACTACCTCGGCGTTAATTTTTATACCCGCTTACATTATCAAGCAAGTGACGATGACTTTTACGATGAACGACCGCATCAAGGGCCTTTAACCGATATTGGCTGGGAGATTTACCCACAAGCCTTAACTGAGTTGCTAGTATCACTAAACGAAAAATATACCTTGCCACCTGTTTATATTACCGAAAATGGTGCAGCAATGAAGGATACTATTGATGATGGCCAAGTAAACGATTTAGATCGTATCAGCTACTATCAGCAACACTTAACAGCGCTTCACAATGCAACGCAACAAGGTGTGCGCATTGATGGCTATTTTGCTTGGAGCTTAATGGATAACTTTGAATGGGCAGAGGGTTATTTAAAGCGTTTTGGTATTGTATACGTTGATTATCATACGCAACAACGTACAGTTAAAGCCAGTGGCCTTGCATACAGTAACTTGATCACGAGCCGGTAATTTATGCTAGCCGATGAATGAAAATAAAATCGGCTAGTCACTTAAAACAACGATAAGAAACACACAGTGAATAAAATACCTTTATATGAAAAAGTCGGCTACGCCATGGGCGATGCCGGTGCTAATTTAGTTTGGCGTGGTGCCCTTGCCTATCTTGCGGTGTTTTATACCGACACCTTTGGAATATCTGCAGCAGCGGCTGCCATGTTATTTCTGGTCGTGCGCCTATCAGATGGCGTTACCGATATTATTATGGGCATGATTGCAGATAGAACAAACACTCGCTTTGGTAAATTTAGACCGTGGATACTTTGGTCTGCACCCTTTTTGGGGTTATTTATGGTGTTGTGTTTTACCACCCCTGACTTTAATGAAACGAATAAATTAATTTACGCCTACGTGACTTACATTGGTTTAACCCTCGCTTATACAGTGAGTAATGTGCCCTATTCGGCCTTAATGGGGGTTATGAGTCCTGATGACACAGAGCGAACAAAGCTATCTAGTTTTCGTTTTGCTGGGGCCTTTGCAGGCGGATTACTGGTTATGGGGTTTTTACCCGAGCTAGTAGCTTACTTTGGTGCGGGTGATAACGCCAAAGGCTACCAACTAACCATGTATTTATTTGCAGCGCTATTGATAGCACTGATGGTGATCACTTTTGTATCCACAAAAGAGCGCGTAGTGCCGCATGCATCAAACGAAGGGAGTTTAAAATCAGAGCTCAAAGATTTAACCATAAATCTGCCATTTATTATTCTACCGCTGCTGGCAACCACTTTATTCTTTTACTACCGTGATATTTACAGTGGCTTATTCTTCGCAGTGGTTATGGCTGCAATGACTTTCGTAATAAAAAAACTACTCAATAAAGATCAGAGTAATTTAACAGGTACGCAGCGCGACATGGTGGATTTATTAACCAACAAACCTTGGCTTATCCTGCTCGGTATTGGCTTTTTAACCATGATGTTTAACGGTATTAAATATGGTGTTATTGCCTATTACTTTAAGTACCAAGTGGCTGATGAGCTTATGGCTGGGCAATATTTTGTTGCGTTGTTAATTGTCTCTATTTTTGGCGCCCTTGTTACCGGCAAATTGGCCGAGATGATCGGCAAGCGTAATTTATTTGTTCTCTCGCTGGTATTGAGTGGTTTATTAACGACCGCATTCTATTGGGTGCCAAGTGGCAATATAGTGGCGATATTTACCTTTGGTTGTGCAGCTGAATTTTTTGCCGCAATGATGCCTACGCTGTTTTTTAGTATGTTAGGTGACTCAGCTGATTATTCTGAATGGAAAAACAAACGCCGTGCAACTGGCTTAATTTACTCTGCTGGCACCTTTGTACAAAAAACTGGCGGTGGATTTGCAGGGGCTCTAGTGCTGGTTGTGTTAGCTGGTTACGGCTATAACGGTATGGACGAAGCAACTATCAAGCAATCACTTCCCGGCATGCAGTTGTTAATGAGCTGGATACCTGCTGCATTTGCCTTCTTAGGGGCTATTTTGATGCTAATATACCCACTGACTTCGCAAATGACACAAAAAATCACAGAAGACTTGGCAATTAGGCGCAGTAATGTGTAAATTACATTAACACTCAAAACTGATTTATAAAATATCATATAAAACAGAGTATTAACGTTAGGAAATCAATGGCTACAATTTATCAGGTATCAGAGCTTGCAGGTGTATCCCTGTCTACTGTGTCCAGAGTTCTGAACAATAATGACTACGTGAGTAAAAAAACTAAAAAGAAAGTGATGGAAGCAATGCAAGAGCTTGGCTATCAACCAAGCTCTATCGCACGCTCACTCGCTTCAAGCAGAACCAGCAGTGTTGGTATTTTAGTCTCAGAGTTAGACGGTCCATTTTTCGGTCAAATGATGTCGGCGATTGAAGAGCAACTTCGAGTTGCAGGTAAACACGTCATTATAACCCCTGGGCACAGTGATGAAAGCAAGGAAAAAAACGGCTTTGAATTTTTGATCAGCCGTAATTGCGATGCCATCATTGCCCATGTTGAAGCCGTCTCAAACGAGTACTTAATTGAACTGAGTAAAGGTAAAACACCTATTTACTTAATGAGCCGTTATGTAGAAGAAATCAAAGAAAACTGCATTAGTTTAGACAACGTAATGGGTGGTTACTTAGCGACTAAAACCATGATCACCCGCGGACATAAAAATATAGCTTATATTGCAGGGCCACAATTTAAAATAGATGCATCAGATCGACTTAAAGGCCATAAACAAGCTCTAAAAGAGTTTGATATCGAGTTTGATGAAAACTTATTTTACATTGGCGATTTCAAAGAAACAGGCGGTAATGATGGCTTAAAGTCGTTCATCGATAACAACGTTTCTTTTACAGCACTGGTTTGCGCTAATGATGAAATGGCCTCGGGAGCCATGAAATATGCCCGAGAGCATGGCTTTAATCTACCAAGCGACCTTGCCATTATAGGCTACGATAACGTTATTTTTACCAATTACCTGTACCCAACGCTTACAACAATTAATAACCCAGTGCCAGAAATGGGCAAAATGGCTGCTAACTTAGTACTTAAAGATATTTATAAGCACACCGGCATCACGATTAGTCATGTATTCCAGCCAAATTTAATTTTGCGCGACTCAACGCCCACTGTTAAATAACTTGTAGGTAAATAACAATATTGACTCAGTTTAGGTCAAGACCGTGAAGCTCGTTACACACCCAACGAGCATCTAAAAAGCGCTCTAAATTGTGCTCTGCAAATTGCAAAAAGCTGCGTGCTGCATGGGATAGATGTCGATCGGTACGGATCACAAAATACCAATGACTGGCAAGTTGAGACTCACTGACACTGAGTACTTTAATACTCTCATCGCCTTTTGGCAGTACATGACGAGAAAGCACTGCAACGCCCATTCCTGATGAAACCGCCACCCGAATCGCCTCATTACTCGCCATTTGTACGCTGTCACTTAGCACTAAGCCTCTACTTTGTAATTCGCTTTCAAATAACATCCGCGTAGCGGAGCCGGGCTCTCTTAATAAAAACCGATAATTTGTCAGCTCAGCTAAGGTGGTCTCAGTTGCTGCTGCAAGAGGATGTTCGCTTGGCACAATGAACTCGAGTGGGTTTTGTAAAAAGCGCGCAGCTTTTGCGTGCTCTAGAGATGGTGGGTGACTAAATACATAAATGTCGTCCTCTCCACGCTCAAACCTTGCTAACACTTCAGCCCTGTTACCAATTTCTAGCGGCAGTTCAACATGCGGGTGCATATTACTATAGGGCCCAAGTAATTTAGGCAAAATATATTGCGCCGTATTGACCATAGCAATTTTACAGCGGCCGCGTTCACCGCCTCTAAGCTCTGCTAAAAAATCTTTGTAATCATCAAACTGACCGAATACTTGCTGGCAAGTTCTAAATAACGCTAGCCCTGCTTCGGTAACGGTTAACTTTTGCTGCTGGATTAAAATTAACGGTTCACCAACCGCCTCTTGTAAGCGCTTAATTTGCAAAGATACCGTAGGCTGAGTTAAATGCAGCGCTCTTGCGGTCTTACTGATTGAACCCGTTTTTACCACACTCATAAATACTTCAAGGAGTCGAAATGATATGTGCCTTAAATCCATGCCAGCCTCTTAAGTAAAGTAAAAAAATAACGAATGAAAAAAACCTATAGATAATAACCTATACATAACCACTAATCATTTTATTATTTTCTATGCAATATTTTCACTACAATAGCGCCACTTCAAATATAAAGGAGAAAGGTGTGCCAGATATTGTTGTTATGTTTTTTATTTTAGGCTTAGTTGCAGGGCTGTTGCGATCTGATTTAAAAATACCACAAGCGACCTACGAAACGCTCAGCTTGTTATTAATGCTCACTATTGGCTTAAAAGGTGGCATGGTTTTACATGGTAATTTGAGCTGGCAGTTACTACCAGAAATGGGCTCGGTGATGTTGTTGGGGGCATTTATTCCGTTAATGCTCTACCCCATTTTAAAATACCTCGTAAGACTCTCTGTCGCTAATAGCGCAAGTATTGCAGCCCATTACGGCTCAGTAAGCGCAGGGACATTTGCCGTTGCACTGGCTTATGCAGAATCGTCACAACTCATTGTTGGCGCAGAGGTTACACTTTATTTAGTAATGCTAGAATTACCAGCAATCATTGTAGGGTTATTACTTTACAGACGTCTTAATAAAGAAAATAACAATACAGGCACGCTTTCATTAAAAACACTCTGGCATGAAACCCTAACCAATAAAAGCATCATTCTGTTAGTCGGTGGCGTGATTATCGGCATGCTTTACGGCACACAACAAGGCAGCCAAGTCACTAACCTACTGACTAGCAGCTTTAAAGTCGTGCTGGCGTTATTTTTACTGGAAATGGGATTAACAGCAGCCAAAACACTGCGCCCTATTCCATGGCATCACTGGCGGGTTGCATTATTTGCGTTAGTCACACCGCTATTTTTAGGCGTAATTGGTGTCGCTGTCGGCACAGTATTAAAGCTCGAGTTAGGTTCTGTGGTTGTGCTAGCAAGCTTAGTGGCCAGCGCCTCCTATATTGCCGCCCCCGCAGCGATTAAAGCCGCCATTCCAAAAGCAGATATAGGCTTGGCAATGCTCAGCTCTCTGGGTATTACCTTCGCATTTAACGTCACGCTAGGGATTGGTTTGTATCACCAATTGGCAGGAATGATGCAATAAATTAAACAACAGATAAGGGCTAATTAGTCCTTATCTGTCTACTGTTAAACTACCTCAGGCCATTTAATTGCTTTACTGTCTTTGCCATTTTTACAGCTGAGCGGATCATTGCCTTGATAGTTTTTACACCCCCAAAACGACCCCTTGACACCTTGGCGCAATACCATCTCAGCGCCGCATTTATCACATATAGGTTGCATGTGATTGCACGACTCATTAACGCACAATTTAAATCCGGCATGGCGGCTGCGGGTCATTGGGCTTTGGCACTGCTGACAAGGCTTTTCTTTGTGCTCACAACGCGGAAATAACGAACAGCTGTAAAATAAACCAAAGCGCCCCGTTTGTTTTTTCAATACGCCGGTATCGCAGCGCATACAATTAATTTCTCCACTATGACTTTGCGCTATGTCACTGTTAAATTCATTCAGCTCTACATCGTATTCGGCGATTAACTCTGTAACAAAACAGCTTGCATTGGTCATATCTGCAATTATATAGGCCCGCTTTTTAGCCCGACTCAGTGCAACGTAAAATAACCGTCGCTCCTCAGCAAATGCGAAATCCTCTTGCTCAGGCAGCAATGCATCAATAATGGCAGGCGTTATTTTTTCGCTTGGAAAACCATGTTTCCCTTTTTGTAAACCGATGATCACCACATATTCAGCCTCTTTGCCTTTTGCTGCATGAAAGGTCTGAGACTGAATTTTTAACAGCGGATATTTCGCTTGCATAGCGTTAATATCTGTTTGGGTTGGTAGTTGAAACCAAAACCGTGCCAAAAAATAAACCGTCGTGGGTTTGCACACTGTAGCGTGAATTGCACCCAGTACATCGGCTATTGCGCCATTACTAAGCTCTGGGAGCTGGCTGTGATTATGGGCAAAAGTAGGGTTAAAAGTAAAAGTCGGCGCTTTATTGCCACGTCTTAGTATTGATACCGCAGGCTGCGTTACTTGAGTTAAAGACGTTATGGTTTTATTAAGTTGCGCAGGATTTTTACTTATAAATGCTGAAGCAACCTCGGCTATTTTATTATTGAAACGAAAAGTAGTGTCCAATTGCGCTTCGGTGGTAAAACCAAAATACGTTTTAAACTGTGTGGTTAACTTTATATCTGCGCCGCTAAAGCGGTAAATCGCTTGCCAATCATCACCCACAGCAAATACCGAGCACCCTTTACGGCTATCACGCAGAGCTTTAACTAATCGCGCTCTAGAGTGTGAAATATCCTGAAACTCATCAACCATAATATAGCGCCAAGGTGAGACAAATTGACCTGACTCTACATAGCCAATTGCTTTGATGATCATATCTTCAAAATCAATTTCACCGCACTGCGAAAGATGTTTATTATAAGAGGCTATAATCGGATTTAGCAGCGCAAGTGCCTGCTTTGTTTGCTTAGCATCGGCACTGCGTTTAATTATATCCGCTTCATCATGAGCATTTAAATAAGCAGCTTTGTACAAGCCAATTAGTTCACTAAATAGCTGAGCTAATACTGTGATCTGGCCCGTTTCTTTTAAGCTTTCAAGCAGTGATTGCTTTGGTAGCATTTGAGTTCGCACACCTGCACTTGCAAGCGCTTTGTTAAGCTCATCTAATAACTGACCTTTTTTATGCTGGCCAAAATTGAGCGCTATACACTGCGTATTATGAGTGGCGTGGGTGGTATTTTTCCAATCAATTGACTGATGATAGTGTTGTTTATCAATATAAGGAGCAGTATTGCCTGCATCATCAATACCATAGTATTCAATATAAATATCGTACTGCGGCAAGTAAAAATCAGGCTTATACTGGCTTCGCTCAACAGTTTTTACCACCACTTTATACGGCGCTTCATACTGATAGTCTATGCCGTGATAAAATAGCCAATTAGCAATGTAGAGTTCGCCAAAGCTTTTTACTTTTTCGCCTTTAAGACTGCGAATATCGTTATCGTTTAAATAACTGTAGTAATCACCTAAGGTTTTAAAATCAAACTCATTTTTTTCGACGTAATAATATTTACTAAAATAATCCAGCACTAGAGTGCGATAACGCTCGTTGTTATCAATCAGTGATTCAAAACATTGTTGCACCCATTTAGCTTTTGCTTGTTCATCTTGGGCAAGCACACTCATGCTGGGTTTGGCATTTTCAACCTTAGCAATAATCGCAAGACCAATGCTGTGAAAGGTTGCAGCCTTTATTTTATCACTGACGAGTTTATTTTTAATCCTTTCATCCATTTCATCAGCTGCTTTTCGGCCGTAAGCTAACAATAAAATATCACTGTATTGCGCTTGCCCACTTGTGACTAAATAACCTGCTCGGCCAATCATTACACTGGTTTTGCCGGTACCCGCCCCAGCTAACAATAAGTTGTTGTCGTCATCAATAATACACACTTGCCTTTGACTGAGTGTTAAAGGGTTTGTCTCAACCGCATCAAAAAAGCGGGCGTGTAATTTAACTTGCTTAGTAAGGTAGCGCTGTTGTAGATGCTGGGTGAGTTGCTCACGCCAATTAGCATATTGTTCAAGTAAGGTTATTTTATTAGCAACTAAGTGCAGTACAGGGCTTTGTTTTACCCAAGGTAACCAGCGCTTAGATTCATCAAGCGCAGCTTGCTTTAAACTGGCCACATGAGATTGACGTAAATATCGCAACTCAACAAACTGCGATATTTTAGTCAATACTGCATTAAGTTTAGCAATATTTGCGTGTAGCCAATATTGCTCACAGTTCGTTTTAATTTGTCGGTGAGTGCCATATGCTCGCATCAAAAATGTATAGTTTTGCTCAGCTGTGGCAAAGCGAATAGTTTGCCCGAAAACCCCATAAGAGAAAGATAATGGCGCCAACAACTCACTCCACTCGATAGGAGTCACTGTATTACCTTGTCGAATGACAAGCGCTTGCTGATCAAATGCTAAGCGTGCTTTGCTCGCAAACACCCGACCAAACAGGCTAACTGGAATAGAATTCATTACTGCTGAATTCCTTAATAAAATTAATTACCTGTATTTTAAAGCAAGCAACTCAATAAATCTGAAAATAACACTAATTATTTTACAGCCCGCTCAGTTTTTCATGGGGATTTAAAAAGAACATCTTTTTCCAGCCTTGGCTTTGCGCGGTCATTAACCATGGATATGGCAGTAGTGATAAAATAGAGTAATGAACATGAGGTTGTTTACCGGCCGCATTTCCTGTATCTCCTAAGCTCCCAATTACCTCATTGCTAGACACTATGCTACCGGCATTAACGGCGTAACTTTCTAAATGGGCAAAATAATGAAACCGCCATTTAGGGCCAAGTACAGCCACTACTTTCCCACCACGGTTAAGTTCACCCGCGTAAACAACAATGCCAGTGACGGATGACACAACCGGTGTGTGTTTTTTACCAAAAATATCGATGCCTTTATGCACACCTGATTTACCCCAAGGGCCGTACCAAAAGGTATTGTGATTCCAATCATTTGCTGTAGCACCTTTGACTGGGATCACTATTTTTTCAGGTATCAGCATGCCGATAGCCAGTAAAATAAGCAGTGTGAATCCTAGGTATTTCATCACTTTCATGACAGCTTCCTTGTAATCGTTTCAGAGTAAAATAGCTTACTAGTGTTTTATACGCGTGCAACCAGCCACTCACACAGCTCATGCGTTAAGCTATCTTTTTTAAGCTGTAATTGATCAACTTGCTGTGCTTTAACTGCTATTATCCATGCCTCTAGCATTGACTCAAAACCCCGTTTATAAAGCGTTGCTTGCCAATCGTTTGGCATTGCGCCCTGCTGCATTCCATTTTTCATAGTGGTCATATGAGTTAGTGATTCAATCCGCCACTTTTCATTCAAACCGGTTATTTCAACAACTTCTTCATTGCAGCCACTTAATCTATCCATAGCACCTTGAAATAACCGCCCCTCAAACTCAAAGCAAATATGTATGGCTGCCAATAAGCCTTGTGGATCTAATTGTGAAAACACCTGTAACTGGTTAAGTTGATCAAAACGCTCTACATTTGCAAAATGGCATAAACTATCAACCACATGAATGAAGTCATCAAAAATAAAGGTGCGCGGCTGTGCTGGTAAATTTAAGCGGTTTTTTTGCCATTTAAGATGGCGTATTTTTGGCTTTGCAATATCGGCCATACTTGGTAAAAAGCGGCGATTAAAGCCTAAAAATAATGGCGTGTTCTGTTTAGTCGCCAACTCAATAAGCTCACTCACTTCACTAAAGCTATAAGCTAGTGGCTTATCTACAAACGTGGCAATTTTTTGTTCAAGCGCTTGCTTCGCAAATGTAAAGTGCGACTCGGTATTAGTGTGGATCATCACCCCATCTGGTTTGCACGCCAGTACTTCCTGGTAATCTGTAAAATATTTTTCTACTCGATACTGCTTTGCCAATTGCGTTAATGTTGTGAGGTTTCGTGTACAAAAAATAGGGTCGATCTGCGCATGTTGCGTAGCAATAGGTAAATAGGCTTTTTGTGCTATATCACCAAGTCCTACTAAAGCGATTGTCAGCTGACTCATTTTACTGCTGCCCTTACTAGATAAAGAAAACCAAAATACAGCATATCAAGTTATTATTTAGATTGATAAAACAACTACAAATTTTAAACAATTTAGCTAAGAAAATGATACCAAAAAGACGTAAATAGCCGGTTAATTTACCTAACTGATCGTTCTAAATAAAATGTTGCGTAAATATTCAAATATAACTTTACTTGTGCTCAAAATCGGATTAAATTCGCCGCAAAATTAACCAACCAAAAATAATTGCCAGCCATTAAAACACCTCCAAGCAATTATTTATGCCTTTTAATCGGATATTTTAATGGTTGAGCTCGCTGTCGGTCATAAACCAAATAACCCACTTGCCCCTGTCATTGGCTTGTCTTTTTTTGCTATCGCATCAGGCTTTTTAATGAGCCTAATACCACTGTCATTGAGCGCCTTTGAGCTTGATAATGAACTAGCCTCTTGGCTGGCCAGTGTGTTTTATCTTGGCTTATTAATGGGTGCTTTTTTTATTGAGCGTATTGTTGCCAAAATAGGCCACCGTCATGCATTTCTCGCATTTTTGGGGTTATTAATTTTCAGCGTTGCAGCACAGCTAATTTTACCTAAAGCCAGTGTGTGGCTTTTAGCTCGCTTTGTGGCAGGTATTGCCGTGGCCGGCGTATTTGTGGTGGTTGAATCTTGGTTACTAATGACCGACACAGCCAAAGCGCGGGCAAAAAGATTAGGCCTGTATATGACATCCCTATATGGCGGCAGTGCAGTTGGTCAACTGGCTATTGATCCGCTTGGCACCAGTGGCTCAGTCCCCTATTTGTTTGTCATTGCTTTATTGTTTTTAGCGATGTTAGCACCGCTGTTAATTAAATCTGGGCAACCGCAGAGTCAACACTCGCAAAAACTACAATTAACTGAGTTAAAAAAGCTCAGTCGCCCAGCAATTTTAGGCTGCTTAGTTTCAGGATTAGTACTTGGCCCAATTTACGGTTTAATGCCGGTGTATATTGCAGCCCAAAGTGACCAAGCCGCTTTTACTGGCACCTTGATGGCGGTGATTATTTTAGGCGGCATGGTAGTACAACCGCTGGTGAGTTATTTATCAACACGAATGGCAAAAAGCTTATTAATGGCACTATTTTGTTTATTTGGCGCGATGGGCGTTGTTGGCATTATGCACGCAGTGCACTTCAACGTATTAATGGCCAGTTACTTTATTTTAGGGGCTGCAAGCTTTGCACTTTACCCTATTGCCATCACCTTAGCGTGTGACGCATTGCCAATTGAAAAAATCGTCTCAGCAACGGAAATCATGTTACTGAGCTACAGCTTTGGCTCGGTCTTTGGGCCGTTGCTTGCAGCCAATTTATTTGATTCTGCTAACGGTATTATGCTGTATTTAGGGGGCTGTTTATTCACCACCTGTATTTATATGCTGATCAAAAGTCTTAAAGGCATTTCCACGGACAATACCCCAGTGGCTGGATAATCGAAAAACAAAAACCCCACATTGATACGCTCAATATGGGGTTTTCTAAATACTTTGCTTTAATCTATAATGAAAGATTTTCTTTAGCTCGCGACAGGTTATGAGAAACCATGACGCTGTCTGCTATTTGTGCAGCTTCATAGAAGTCAGAAAGGCCAGCCGCATCATTGTTTGCCATCATACGAGAAACACCGCGGTTGCTTAATGCAAATGAAGTTAGCTCACGCACTTTCATTCTTGGCCCATCACTTTGCTTTAACAATGCAATTGCTTTGGTACAAACTGCTTCAGCTTGCTCGTAATTTTTTGACTTCACATTCAGTGCGCAGCTATTAAATGACTCTTCTAATTGCAGAGGTGCAGTCTCTTGCTCGATAACCATTAATTTGTAATCACTCTGATCAGCCATAACAGCCGCTGAGCAAGTAAATAATGAGCAAAGAGCAATGGTTTTGATAAGTGTACGTTTCATGATTATATTCCTATTTGGTGATTTACCTAAGTTGTGTCGTATTTATTGCCGACAATTAAACTTTAGTGCGTTGGGGCAATCTCGACAAACGATAAAAATAAACCTAATAGGTGAATAAAATTAACTCATAGACTTTAGTCTAATACCATTTAATGAGTAATTAATATGAATCTAACTGACATCAGTTAATATTTTCAAAGTGGCGTTTTTGTTACCAAATTGATAACTTGTGAATTTACATATACACTCACCTGTACCTAACTCTTGTGCACTTTAATGTACTTATTCGGAAGTGATCATGCTGCCAAAATTCTTAGCTATTACATTGTCGGTGTTAATATTGTTCAACCTGACAGCTTGTGGTTCTGGCTCTACAAGTAATAAACCTGAGCAATCAACACAACCTGATACGACGACTCCTATCGATAATAGTGCAATCGCTGATTACCAGGTGATTATTTATGGTAACAGTCACAGTGCGCAATTAGGCGCAATGCTTAAAACACTTGTCACTAGTCAGCTGCCAAACAGTACAATAGAAACAATAACAATAAGTGGTCGATTTTTAGATGAGATTGTCGCCGTGACTGGAAATTTAGAACAATTACAGCAAAACAGTTGGAGCCACGCTATATTTCAAGGACAAAAATATTCCCAATCAGGAACCGTTGATTACCCTACAGATGAGACCCGGCGTTTAATCGCAACTGCCAAGACAAACAATATCATGCCTATTTTATTCCCTGAGCACCCGCAACGAGGCAATCCTGCTGAAGCTGATCGTGTCTATAATTTACATCAATCGATTAGCCAACAAGAGCCCAGTTGTGTTGCACCTGTAGGTCTGGTTTGGAATCGTGTATTAGCCGCGATGCCAACAGCTAAGTTGTACAATGCTGATGGAAACCATGCCTCTTATGCAGGTAATATGCTGACCGCCATGACCTTTTATGAAGTTATCACTGGTGAATTAGCCGATGCGATCCCCTTCACTTCGGCTCTTGAATTAGAGCAACAACAACACGCTCTGTTTGGGCAAATTGTTACTCAAGTACTCGCTGAACATCCCGCTTGTCCTAACGCTAATTAGCCCTTATTTTATGTGACAATTTAACTAAAAACTAAGTTAAGTTTGCCTGTTGTTATTTCCCATACTACCTTTTAGTAAAGCTGTAACTTTTTTATTATCTAAATGAAAATTAGGAAGGGAAATTATATGAAAAGAATTAGCATCGTTTTAATTTCAATTGCACTAAGTGCTTGTGCATCATCCAATACGTGGGAAGGTATGTCTGAAGGTGATATCGCGCAATGGAAGCAAATTGGCTTTGATGCACAACAAGCTCAACAATGGCAAGAAGAAGGCTTTTCGCCAGAATTATCTGAGCAATGGTCAAGTGCCGGGTTTGACCTTGAAAGCGCCACTGATTGGAAAAAACACGCATTTAAAGCCGAAGATGCAAAGCGTTGGAAAGTTGCTGGTTTTTCATTAGATGATGCTATCGAATCTCGTGAAAAGGGACTAACTCCTATCTCTAATAACTAATACCTCAGCTAGAACCAGTAAAATGGGTTTTCAGCAAACCCATTTACTTTGCCAAAATCAATCCGTAGCCGATCACTTAACTATCAACTTAGAATGAAAACCGAGACTTCCTCGATTAGATAAATTAATAAAAATAAATCGGTTTCTGTACATTTAACGTATAGATAGGTAAAGCAGTGGAACTACTTCCGCTGTTAAGCAAGGAACAACAATGTTTTCATTTTTCAAAAAAGATCCACTGAAACAACTCAACAAACAATACAGTGCTAAACTTGAACAAGCCATGTTCTCACAGCGAAATGGCGATATTAAAGGCTACTCACAACTCACCTTTGAAGCAGAGCAAATACTCGATAAAATTAAAACACTCGAAAACAATATCACTTAAATAAGCCACTGCTATTTTTTTCGAGAGCGCAAGTATCTATGTGCTAAGCCCAAGGCCTTTAAGCTAGGTTACTTTGAAAACTAAGAGATCAAGAAGTGCAGATGCGATAGGTAAGTTTTTACGCTTTACTATTATTTTGCTGTAAGTCATCCACTAATAAACCGTATAAGGCTGAATCTGAAATCACACCATTGATTTCCCAGCGTTTACGTAATAATCCCTCTTTAATAAAACCAAGACGTTCAAGTGCTTTTGCCGATGCAATATTGTCAGGATCCAATTCTGCCTCAATCCGCCTTAAGCCAATCTCTTGAAAGCCATAGTTTAGTAATGCTTGTACTGCTTCAAAAACCAGCCCTTTCCCCCAGTATTGAGGACTGAGAGCATAACCAATTTCAGCACGCTTTGAATCAGGTACATAGTTATGCAGCATACATTTACCAATCAACTGTTGGGTGGATTTTAAAATAATGGCCAAACAAACTTGTTTTTGTTGTTCGCTGGCAGCCTGGCTTGAGGCAATAAAATCAACGGCATCATCGTGTGACTGCCAAGGAGGTGTATGCCAATACTCCATAACGATTGGATCTGCAAAAATAGCGAGTAAACCCTCAGCATCATTAATATGCAGTGGTCGTAGTTGCAGACGTTCAGTGTCGATTATAGGCATAAACTTATTAGGCATAGCATCTCCTTGAAGCAATTAATCCAAAAAAGCAGCCTAACTTAGTTCCTAATTTAGTTCAAATTAATACGATCAAAATACTAATTAGAGTGCTTTTAAAACCCGATCCTTACGGGGTAAATAGTAATCATCGTAATCAAGGGACACGATAACCCGCTTTGCTCTACCAAGTAATTCAGCTCTGGGGACTAAACCAATTACTCTAGAGTCAGCACTATTATCACGGTTATCACCCATTGCTAAGTACATGTCTTCAGGGATGATAACGGGTGCAAAATTTTGCATTGCAGAGCGCTGTTTAGACAATTTAACTGCGTGCTTTATACCATGAAGATTCTCTATCTCTACGCGATTTATAGCGGTTTCACTCACTGGATCATAATTTAATTTTTCACCATTGATCACTAACTGATTATCGACCAAAGCTACGCTGTCACCGGGTACACCTACAACCCGTTTTATCAACCGATTTTGCGCTGCAACAGAATCAAATACAATAATATCGCCTGCTTGCGGCTCTGCAAGTTTCAACAATGAAATTTTCGTAAACGGCACGCGTAAATCGTAGGCCATTTTATCGGTAAAAATGCGGTCCCCTTCGACAATCGTTGGCTTCATTGAGCTTGTAGGCACTTCATACCAGTCGGCTACTGCGCTTCTAAACACACACATAAGCGAAATAAATACGATTAGGGAGCGGTTATTTTTCCATATTTTATACAGGTATTTCATTGTGTTGATCTATTTAATTTAGTAGTTCTAGATAGACAAAAACCTAAGCAATCCGTTCAGTTAACTTTGTAACAAAGTATGTCTTTGTGCTACTTAAAATAAGCTTTTAATACCACTCGTTTGTCGTAGTGATTTTTTAGCTAATTTAAAGGATACTATTTGGAAACAAATAATAATTACTACAAAATATATGGAAATTACTCAAGCCAAAACAACACTCGATAGCAAAGCCAAATTTTGTTTAGACCTCTTACCTGGCAAAATAATTGATATTCAATTTACCAACCCATTAACTGTTAGATTTAAATTGACCTTGATTGGCTATGAGGCAGGTAAGTACTTAATTTTAAAGTACCCTCCCCAAGCAAAAAACAGTCAGTATAGCGATGTGTTAAAAGAAGGTAATGGCGCAATAGTACGTTACATTGTTGAAGGTGAACGAGGTGAGTGTGTAGCATTTTCAACGACAATTTTAGCCATTGCCGTTCGACCAGAAAAATTAATCTACCTTACTTATCCTAAACAAATTGAAAGCCGACAACTACGTGAAGTAAATAGATTACAAACCCATATTCCAGCCAAAATTAGTATCAACAAAGATCAAAGATTTGACAGCGAAAATCTACTGCAAGGGATCATCATTGATATTTCCACCACCGGTTGTCGCTTTACCGTACATGTTAATTCTGGGTTCTTGGCTCTTAAAAAACGCCAAGTCTTCGTGCACTTACTATCCCCCATAGACAATGAAGCCGTAGTGATAAGCGCTCATGTGCGAAATAACCAGATGCAAGGCAACCGTTTAAATGTTGGGATTGAATTTGCGGGAGCAGAGCAGCAAAAAATGCATAATTTACTAGCCGCATACGCAATTGATATTGGCCAATGAGTACCCATTCAATATGAAGTTAATTAAACCTACAGAGAATCATCTCACAACAATGATGGGTTGGTTTTCTAACGAACAAGAACTAAGCAATTGGTCGGGTCCAAATTTCAGGTTTCCCCTTAATTTATATTCGTTTATTGAAGATCTCAACATGGGCTCACTGAATTCATTTGCACTTACATCAAATACGTCAGAGCTTTTAGCATTCGGGCAGTTTTATCAACGTTTAGATAAATGCCATTTAGGTCGATTGGTAGTGAACCCTCAGTTTCGCGGGAAAGGGATTGTAGGAAAACTGATGTCTCATTTATGTGAGCGAGGACGACAAGAGTTAAAACTAAACGAGTATTCTTTGTTTGTTTTAGCGCATAATGAAAGTGCTATCAAATCTTATCAGAAATTTGGCTTCACATTTGCAGACTATCCCGATGAAATACCATTAGCTAATTGCTTATACATGGTTAAATCATAATTTCAGCGGTTCAACGCTTAAATTACAAAGTTCAGCTGTCAGCTCTACTCTAAATACCAAAACCAGAGCTGACAGCTTACAAATCAACGCTTATTGATTTTTATACTGATCTTTGGCTTTTTCAAGCTCGCTATCGGTTATACCTAAAGAGGCTGCTGCTTCTTTAATTAACTGTGGCTGAGTCATTACCAAAGCCATTAACGCTTGCAGTTTCTCTGGTGGAATACCAAGCTGCTGTACTAGGGCCATTGCCATCATTGGGTTTTGAGTAAACGCTTGAAAAAGCTCATGCACTTTTTCGTCGCTTACGTTATGTTCTTTCAATGTTGCTATAATTGGATTCATATTCTTGCCTTACATCGCTTTTTAGTTACCTCAGTTATATGGGCATATAAATCAACTTTAAACCTACACAATTGAATTACTGAACTGTTAATATTACTTTTCCGGCATTTTCGTTACGCTCTAATATTTCATGCGCCTGCATAGCCTGTTGCCACGGCAGCGTTTCATAAATATTAAAATCAAAGCGTTGATTAGCGATATCATCATAAAACATTGCAACAAATTCATCGCGAAGTTGACGTTTGAATGCTTGGCTACGATTGCGCAGTGTTGATGCATGAAACGAAATACGTTTTTGCAATAAACGAGCAAAGTCTACTTCTGCAAAGCGGCCATCTAAAAACGCTAACATAATGATTTGACAATCCATTGCGGCAATCCCAGCATTTTTATTTAAATAGCGCCCTGAGACAGGATCAACAATAACGTTAGCCGTTAACTGATGGTGTTGCATGTATTCAACAAAATCGGTGGTTTTATAGTTAATCACGTGATCGGCACCGAGATCTTTAGCATGCTGACATTTTTCATCACTGCCGGCGGTGATCACCACCGTTGCACCAACACGTTTAGCCATTTGAATTGCCGCACCGCCTACACCGCTGGCACCTGCATGAATTAGTGCAGTTTGCTCTTGCTGTAAATTACCCAACTGAAACAGTGCGCCAAAGGCAGTTAAGTAGACTTCACTGATTGCTGCACCTTGTGCCATAGTGAGGCTTTTTGGTAACTGCATCAATTGGCTTGCATCAACAGCCACATATTCGCTATACGCACCGCCCGAACACAAGCTAAACACCGCTTGATTAAGCCAGTCATTATCTACCTCAGCACCAAGCGCTACCACAGTTCCTGCGCACTCTAACCCTAAAATTGGGCTGTCGCCTTTAGGTGCGGGGTACTTGCCTTGGCGCTGCATGCAATCGGCACGATTAACTCCTATTGCCGCCACTTTCACTAACACTTCATAAGGCTGTAACTGTGGCTTTTCAGTTTCGCTCAAGCTCAATTGCTGGTCGTGATGAGATATAAATTGCATTGTCGCTCCTAGATCGGTTGACTAAATTTAATCAATTTTACGCCATACTTCGGCTTCAACTAACTTACCATTTTCAGTTAAAGAATGATGCCATAAATTACCTTCGATTTTGTAATCAAAGGCCATGGTTTTTCCCAATAACGAGGGAATATTGCCATACGCAAATGTTTCAACAAACTGTTGGTTTTTAAGTGTATATTTGCCGCCACCAGCATAATGAAATTCACCATTTTTTTGCGTAATGTAGTTAAAGTGATTAGCGGTAATTAATTTAATTGACGTAAGCTCAGGTGCTTTGGCTGTAACAAAGCCACCATCAACAGCATATTTCCCTTCTACAAACTCCCAACTACCTAGCAATGGATTAGCCGATGCAAGCGGTGAGGCAAGTAATAAGCTAGTTAAAATCAGTGTTTTCATGAAATATCCTGTTCTGTCTTTTTATAGTGTTTTATCAATTGTACCTGTTACTTTATTAAACACGTATCAGACTTGTGGCTAATTTATACAAATCGCCAACTTTGTTTGTAAGGGTATACGTCATAAACGTAGCCCGCATTAATTTGCGTTTGACATTGCTGCCAAAACGCAGGGCTAAATAAGTCGTTATGCTGCTCACTAAAATAGTTAAATGCACGCTGATCCGCACTAAAAAACACCTTAAATTGACTCGGAAACACGTCATTTTCAGCAACGTCGAAATAGCTTTCATTACTGAGTTCATCAAAGCTATTTTCACTACTGGGTAATTGCCTGAAATGACACTGGGTGAGCGGGCAAATTTCATCATAGTCATAAAAGACCACGCGCCCCCAGCGGGTGACGCCAAAATTTTTCATCAACATGTCACCGGGGAAAATATTCGCTCCAGCTAAGTCTTTAATTGCTTGACCATAATCATGCATTACCTTGCTCAGTTGGTTATCATCACAGCGATTAATATATAAATTAAGCGGGGTCATTTTACGCTCTACATAGACATGCTTAAGCACTAATGCTTTGTCAGCAATCGATATACTACTGGCGATATCAGCCTGCATTTGGGCAAGCAGTTCATCACTAAAACGGCTTAAATCAAATGCCAAATAGCGAAACTCATGAGTGTCGACCAAACGCCCTACTCTGTCGGCTTGTTTAACAAAGTCATACTTCGCCATTACCTGTGCTTTGGTGGCTGTTTTTGGCGCATTAAACTTATCTTTTATCACCTTATAGACATAATCTGAGCCGGGCGTGGTAAATACCAGCATCACCATGCCTGGCGTGCCAGGGGCGGTAATATACTTATCCTCAATGGGGCTATTTTTTGTAGTATCAACCTTGTAGCGATAGAACTCAGTTTTAGCATGCTTAATAAAGCCAATAGCATTAAATAGCTCAAAGCGTTGTTTATGAGGCATCAGTACAGATAAGTAATCAACATACCGCGCAGGTTGATCGGTATCGACCATAAAGTAAGTACGTGCAAAACCAAATAATAAACTGAGTTGATCCGCTCCCATCATTACAGCATCTAACTTTAAGCCTTCATCAGTATTTAAAATAGCGATCGCAAAAGGCATATTATCGCCATTTTTAGCAATGCAGCGGCCAATCACGTAACAGGCTTTGTTTCTAAAAAACAGCGAATTAGCGTATTCGATATAGCCGTCGTTTAAATTCATTAATTCATACACTTGGCGGCACTGTTGCTTCGCACCTAACTTGAGCGTAGCTTGTAAATTATCAATGTCTTTAGCTAAATCGGTAAATTTAACCCGAAAAGCTTGGCGGTAAATAAGTTGCTGTACCGCATGCGTAAAGCCATTTTGTAAGGAAATGCGACTGACTAAATTATCGAAAGGCCTTGGTTTTGCACGATATTTGGCTTTTAGTACAAACAAATGCACAGTGCGAATTTTTTTGTCATCCCAAATTGAGCCAAAGGTTGAATTAAAAAAGGTATGTGCAATTGGCTGATTTTCATGCTCCGCGACCATTTGCCCATAAATATGTTTTGCCCGTTGCCAAAGTAGTGGCTCGTTTAGTTCTTGAAAAGCAATGATCCGTACTGCTTCACTGACATTTTTTACTTGCCGTTCGTAGACTTGTAATCGCTCGCGCATTGCCGATTGTACGCCTTGCCATTGCTGTTGCTCAAAGCGACTTTGCGCCCCCAAAGTGATATTTAAAAATTCTGCAAACATGGCTTCAAAACCTGCAAATACCGCACGTGCTAATTTAGTAGCAATCACTTGCTGTAGCGCGTTTTCTGGCTCATTTAATAATGGGTATTGCGGCTCTAATTCAGGCATATTTTTATCACTTATGGCGACTATTTCTCATTATAGGTTTACACACCTTAGCAAGCAGGCTTTAATTTAGATAATTAATACAGCGAATGAATAAGATTGATCAAATGAATATACGCAATGTCGATCTCAACCTGCTGGTGTACTTAAATGTACTCATAGATGAGCAAAATGTCTCTAAAGCAGCGAATAAACTGGCGCTCACCCAACCTGCTATGAGTAATGCCTTAAAGCGGTTGCGTGATTTATTTGACGATCCTTTACTCGTTCGCGCCGCAGGCTCAATGACCCCAACCGCAAAAGCACTGAGTTTAAAGCCCGAAATTGAAGCGTTATTAAAAATGGCGGAGGCAATTACTCAACCCAGTGACATTTTCGACCCTAGCACTGCACACGTGACTTTTCGCATCATGGCCAACGATTATTTAGAATCAACCTTAGTCGCCCCTTTTATTACTGCGCAACTTAACAAACACCCTGGGCTTAATTTTGATGTACTCAGCCCAAGTGATGTTAGCCTACAAGATATGGAAAAAGGCACTATTGATTTAGCTATCAATCGCTTTAATGGTTTGCCTCGCTCGTTTCATCAAGCCAGTGTATGGCGCGACAATTACTGTTGCTTAATGCACCCCGCAAACCCTTATTTAAAAAAACCGGACTTGGAACAATATTTAGCGAGTGAACATATTTGGGTTAATCGTGCAGGCTGGGGAGCAGAAGCGGCGGTGACCAATAAATCAGGCAGCCAAAAACTAGGTTGGGTAGATGAAGCACTGTGGCAACTTGAACAAACGCGTCATATTCGAGTGTTTACTCGCCACTACATGGTAGCCAGCTTGCTGTGCCAATCACCGCAATTAATCGCAACACTGCCACGACGACAAGCCAAATTGCTAACCGAGCACACTGAGCTGATTATTAGCCCAGTGCCATTTCAAATTGTGCCGATAGAAGTAAAAATGCTCTGGAGTCCGCTGCTTCACCATGCTAGCCCCCATCAATGGTTACGCCGCGAATTATTAGCCTTTGCGCAAACTATTGCTGACAGATAAGCTGTTAAACACGACTAAATATGATTTAAATAGCCATAAAAAAATCCGTAATTAGTAAAACTAAGTACGGATCATTGACGCTGCGCTTGTCATTAGCGGCTTACTTTACGTATAACAAATATTAACGACGTTTAGTTTGTTTAACGCGGTTATTATGTTTTTTAACAGCTTTGCGAATTTGATTAATTTTAGCGCGCTTATCTTTGCGCTTTTCAGGCATTACTGACAACTTAGTTTGTGTTTCACGGCCTAACTTCACTGTTTTACGCAAGTAGTTAACAGTCTCTAGTTCAAGCTCAGCCCAACCACCTTGTGGAAGGCGTTTATCAAGCTCTAACTTACCGTAACGAATACGAATAAGGCGTGAAACTTCAACATCTTGAGATTGCCATAAACGACGTACTTCGCGGTTACGTCCTTCAGTTAATGTGACATTATACCAACGGTTAATGCCTTCGCCACCCAGTGGTTTTATATTTAGGAACTTAGCCATACCATCTTCAAGCTCAACGCCTTTGGTTAAGTTTTTGATGGTTTCTGCTGTGACTTCACCAAATACACGGGCTGAGTATTCACGTTCAACTTCATAGCTTGGGTGCATTAAACGATTGGCAAGTTCACCATCATTGGTGAACAACATTAAACCGGCAGTGTTAATATCCAAACGACCTACTGCAATCCAACGTTCGCCATCAACGCGCGGCAAGCGATCGAATACCGTTCTACGTCCTTCAGGATCTTTACGCGTACATAACTCGCCTTCAGGTTTGTTATACATAATGACACGGCAAATACGTTCTGCTTTTTCTTCAATTTTAACGGTGTGACCGTCAACTCGGATCAAATCTGTTTCTTCAACACGATCGCCCAATTTTGCTACTTTACCATTTACACTGACGCGATTTGCATCAATGTATTTTTCCATCTCGCGACGCGAGCCAACGCCCGCTCTTGCTAAGACTTTTTGTAACTTTTCACCTTGTATACTCATTCGGATAGTTCTCTCACAGAAGGATCACTCAATAACTGGTCTATTTTACTTTGCTGCTGTTTTGGCAGTGGCGGTAAATTATCTAAACCTGTTAACGAAAAATAATCTAAAAATTGTTTTGTTGTCGCATATAAAGCAGGCCGTCCCGGCACTTCTTTATGACCTACGACATGTATCCACTCGCGTTCGAGCAGACTTTTAATAATACCAGAGCCAACAGTTACGCCACGTACTTGCTCAATTTCACCTCGGGTGATTGGCTGTCGATACGCAATAAGCGATAACGTCTCTAATAAGGCACGAGAATATTTAGGTGCGCGTTCTTGCCAAAGGTTATTTAACCAAGGCGCCAAACTCGCACACGCTTGAAATCGAAAGCCACTCCCCACTTCAACTAACCGAATACCTCGGGTTTGGTAGTGAATTTGGATTTGTTCAATTGCGAGGTTAATGCGCGTCATCGACACACTCAAGTCACTTAATACCGTTTCTTTTAAGTGCCGCTTACTGAGGGGTTTTCCAGCAACAAAAATAGCCGCTTCAATGATCTCAACAAGTTGTTCATCACTAATTCGTTTTGTAGCCGATTTTGTCACCATAGACACCAAGACGCTGAGGTATATTCAACGCGTTATTATGACAGAACTATGCAACGGTTGGAAAAGTTATTATTCAAAAATACAATATTAGCGGCTATTAACAGCCACTAATATTGTATTACGCATTAGCACAACCTATTTGAATCAAATAGTTGTGCCTTTATAACGTTTAACAAACTCAGTAACCACTTCACCATTGCATTTCAAAGAGTTTAGGTCTGTAATCTTTGCTTTCACCGGTGCCAAACCTTGTTGCAATGCCGTAATGCACAATTGCGTTTCTGTTTGACTGTTTTTAGCAAACACTTCTATTACTTTTTGTTGGTGAATTTTATCATCGCGCTTTTTAGCAATATGGCGAATATCTTCGCCATTACATAAAATGCTTTTTGACTGACGTGATAAATAGACACCATGTTGCGCAGCGACTTTACGCGCAGCAGTAAATCCTTGGTTAGCGCTAATTGAGCACAGCTTAGATTCAATTTTCTGGTCTGCATTAAAGTATTGGGCTGCACTTGCAGTATTAGAAAATGCAGCCGTAGCCGCAAACAATGCTAATAATTGTAGTTTCATGATTTACCTTGGGTGGAGTGATAATGTGAGCATTTTTTGCGCATTATATAGACCAACAAACACAAATCAACTGGATTATATATTTAATTTTTTATTTAAAATCGCATTAACAATATTTAATCACAACTCACAAACTGTTCATCATTTGAGCAGTTTATTTTTAATAAATAAGCACATGTACCAGATCTTATTTGATGATAGAATTTGCCATAATCTGCGAAAAGCTAATTCTAATTTAAGGTCTAGCCATGAAAGTAATTTCATTTAACATTAATGGGCTGCGAGCTCGTCTGCATCAACTACAAGCTATTATTGATAAACATCAGCCTGACATCATCGGTTTACAAGAAATAAAAGTACACGATGAAGCTTTTCCACTCGAAGATGTGCAAAAAATGGGTTACCACGTATATTTTCATGGTCAAAAAGCCCATTACGGTGTGGCTATGTTATGCAAGAATGAACCTAAGTCTGTTGTAAAGGGGTTTGCAACCGATACTGAAGAATCGCAAAAACGCATGATCAGTGTCACTGTCAGCCAAGAAAATGGACGTGATTTAACCGTAATGAATGGTTATTTCCCACAAGGCGATAGCATCACCCATGAGACTAAATTCCCGTACAAGCGCCAGTTTTACCGCGATTTAATGACCCACTTAGATAGTCACCACAATACTGATGAAGATGTGATTGTAATGGGTGATATTAATATCTCTCCTACTGATCTTGATATTGGCATTGGTGAAGTTAATCGTAAACGCTGGTTAAAGACCGGTAAATGTTCGTTCCAACCAGAAGAGCGTGAATGGCTTGCAACCTTACTTAACTGGGGCTTTAAAGATACATTTCGTGAACTTCACCCAGACACAATAGAGCAATATTCATGGTTCGATTATCGTTCAAAAGGTTTTGATGATAACCGTGGTCTGCGTATTGACGTTGTATTAGCAACACCAGCATTGGCTGCGCGCTGTATTGATTCTGGTATTGATTATGAGCTGCGTGGTATCGAAAAACCATCAGATCACGCACCAATTTGGTCAACATTTAGCTAATTGTATGCATGAGTTAATTACAGTACCGATAATAAGCAGCAATTTACAAGCAGTTGCTTGGCTTGTTGTCGGCTGTATTTTTTTGCTCAGTATTAGTAACAGACAGTATCAACAATTATTTGCGACCCCAGAGCGACAAACCGGCGTATTCGCCTGCGCTTTGGTGTTTATGCTGCTGTGGCGCATTAAAGCGGGTATATTACCAGGCCTTGAATTACACATTCTTGGTGTTACCGCCATAACACTTATTCTGGGTTGGCGATTTGCATTACTAAGCGCTTCGCTTGCCAGCTTGCTATTGGCCGCCTTTAATCAAATTAGTATCACGCAGTTACCAATACAGTTATTGCTGAGTGCTTACTTGCCGATTTTAGTAAGTTATGGCCTATTTATACTGTGTTACAGCTTGTTACCACGGCATTTTTTCATCTATATTTTTGTCTGTGCGTTTCTTTGTGCTGCTTTAATTGCCTGTTTTAAAATTATTACCGTGAGTGCCTTTTATTATGCGACGGGCAATTACAATTGGTTTGAATTAAGTGAAAATTACCTCTACTTATGTGCCATCATTTGGTTTCCAGAAGCGATGCTCAATGGTATGGCTATCACTTTATTGATCACCTATCGCCCACATTGGGTGAAAACTTTTTACGATAAGGATTACCTAGACTCATGAGTCTTGACTATCAATGCCCGCTTTGCCAACAACCGCTCACATTACACATTAATGTGCTCAAATGTAGTAATAATCATAGCTTTGATATGGCCAAAGAAGGGTATGTAAATTTATTGCCAGTACAACAAAAGAACTCCAAACAACCCGGCGATAACCTTGATATGGTGCAAGCAAGGCGTGCATTTTTAACAACGGGGCATTATCAGTTTTTACAAACAGCCATTGCTCAGCGCGTAGCAACGCACTCTCCACACTGTGTTATCGACTTAGGCTGTGGCGAAGGTTTTTACACCCAAGCAATAGCTAATGCGTGCGATGCTAAGGTTTATGGGGTAGACATTTCAAAGTCAGCCATTAAATACGCCGCAAAACGATACGATAATTGTAATTTTAGCGTAGCGTCAATAAGCCAAGCACCGTTTAATGACGGCGTGGCCGATGTGTTGGTAAGTATTTTTGCACCGTTATTTGATGCTGAATTAGCACGCTTAGCTAAATCAGCTGGAACACTTATTGTTGCAAGCCCCGGCCCTTGGCATTTAAAAGAGTTAAAACAATATATCTACCGTGACGTTAACGCACATACAGCCATTAGTGTACCGAGTGGTTTTGAGCTAATAGAGCAAACATTGTTAGAGCAACAAATAAGCTTGGCGTTTAATGATGTGAAGAACCTCATAACCATGACCCCATTTGCCTGGAAGTTTCGCCCAGAACATTGGCAACAGTTAGAGCAACAAGGTGAGCAAGCTGTCACCTTGTCATTTTATGTAAGTCAATTTACCCGTCTTACAGATTCTCTTTAGTAAAAGCACGGTCCATTTTATCAAACATATCATTGAGTAAATGGGCCAATTCTGCATATTTCGGCTTGTCTTTAGGGGTGTGTCCTTGGTAGCCGTTAGCAACCATTTTGCTGTGCAGCTCTTTATACCAATGCTCCATTGCAGGCTCAAGTGCAGTATCTGCTCGCTTGCCTAACCACAATAAACCTTGCAACGGTAACGATAAAAAAAACAATGCAATGGCGATTGCTTGGGGCAAGAAGCTGCTGCCTAAATAATTAATTTGCATGAATAAAGTGAGCATTGCCAGAATTGGCATAACGGTAATTGCCAACTCAGTGGCTTTAATCACTCTAAACTCCGTGAAAATAGGCGCGAGCTCTTTACGCATTGGCCACTTTTTAGCATATTCACGACCAGTTTGAACTTGTGACATCACACTTTTTTGCATCATGGCTCCTAGGTGTCGCTGGTGTATTTATAAATGTTAGCCCAATGAGTGTAACACATTGATGGCAACATTCCTGTGTAAAATCCCTTCCACCTTTTCGTCCAAAACATGTTTTTGATCACGGTTTAAACTTACCATAAATAAATTAATCAGGTAAAATAAACGTACATTTAGTCAACTAGACTTTAGTATAGGTACAGCCTATATCCATAGCAATTTATCGACCGCTTACACGGTAACTTTAGTCAATCTAGTTCGATTCTTAGTTATATAACAACTAAGCTTAATGTGCACTTACCGATATTGTCATAAAATGGGATCCTGATATGTCTGCGCAACCTTCATCGCCACACCATGTGCTTGTTCTTAATTGTGGAAGTTCAAGTTTAAAATTCGCTATTTTAGATGCCACCAGCTCTGAAGAAATAATTTCGGGCTTAGCTGAGCGCTTAGGATCGTCATCTCCATCCATTAAATACAAATACTTAGGCAGAAAACACCTCCTTGAATTGGCAGCAAATCAAGCGCACAAGGAAGCAATCGACACACTGGTTAAACTCATTAATGAGTACAATTTAGCGAATAACCTCATCGCAGTCGGTCATCGTGTAGTGCATGGTGGTGAACACTTCACTAAGTCAATGCTGATTGATGATGCGGTTATTAAAGGCATTACCCAAGCAGCAACGCTTGCCCCATTACACGGACATGCAAATTTATTAGGGATCGCTGCAGCGCAAGCCGCCTTTAGAGGGTTACCACAAGTTGCGGTATTTGACACCGCATTTCATCAAACAATGGATAAAGTTGCCTATTTATATGCTTTACCTTACAAGCTTTATACAGATTACGGTGTTAGGCGCTACGGTTTTCATGGCACCAGCCATTATTATGTGGCAGGTCAAACAGCTGAGCTACTGAGTCAACCGATAGAACAAAGTAATTTTATCAGCGCCCATTTGGGTAATGGTTGTTCAGTCTGCGCGATTAAAAATGGTAAAAGTGTCGACACCAGCATGGGTTTAACTCCGCTTGAAGGTTTGATGATGGGCACCCGCAGCGGCGATATCGACCCTGGTTTATTTAACTTTTTAACCACGCAACTAAATTATGACGCGCAACAAATTGACGATTTATTAAATCAACAAAGTGGCTTACTCGGTATCAGTGAACTGTCAAACGACTGCCGTACTATCGAAGAAGCAGCAGTAGCTGGCAATGAAAAAGCTATTTTAGCGCTGGAGATGTTTTGTTATCGCTTAGCGAAACAAGTGGCTGCGTTTATGGTGCCATTACAGCGTCTTGATGCCTTAATTTTTACCGGCGGTATTGGCGAAAATTCAGATATTATTCGTGAAAAAGTGATTACGCAACTCGGCTACCTTGGCCTAGATTGTGATAAGGACGCAAACCTTGCCGCCCGCTTTGGCACGCAAGGTGTAATAAGTTCAAATAACGCCTCAACAAAAGCCGTGGTCATGCCAACCAACGAAGAATGGGTTATCGCCCGTGATGCTGCAACAATTGCACAGGAGCAATAACAATGGCACGTCGAATTATGTTAGTGCCAATCTCAACGGGGGTTGGTTTAACTTCAGTATCAGTTGGTTTAGTGCGCGCGCTTGAGCAGAAAACCGTTAAAGTTAACTTTTTCAAACCGATTGCACAACCGCGCTCTGGGGAAACTGGACCGGAAAAATCAACCCAAATTGTAACTCAAGGATCAGCTATTACGCCGCCCGTCCCTTTTGCCCTTGATTACGCAGAGCAAATGATTGGTGATGGTAAAGGTGATGACTTACTTGAAGAAATAGTCGAGCGCTTTGAAAACGCCATAGGCGATGATGTTGTGGCGATTATTGAGGGCATGGTGCCTACCCGCCGCCAACCTTATGCCGGGCGAGTAAACCGTGAAATCGCACAAACCCTCGGTGCTGATATTGTATTTGTGCTTACACCAGGTAATGACACAAATGACCAAATTGAAGACCGCTTAGAAATTGCTGCCGGATACTATGGTAGTGTTGACCATGCTCGCGTACTAGGCTGCATTTTTAATAAAGTAAATGCCCCACTGGATGATGAAGGTAGAGCCCGCGCTGACTTGGTTGAATCACACGAGCCTGATGCACTTGAAAACGAGCTGAACCGTTTAGCATCATTGCCCATTTTTAGAAAACATCCCTTTATGTTACTAGGCTCGATCCCATGGGATTTTGAGCTGGTGGCACCGCGTGTTAAAGATTTATCGGCCTATTTAAAAGCACAAGTGATCAACGAAGGTGATATGGCGCATCGTCGCCTACGCCGTGTTACTTTTTGTGCCAGAACCGTCTCTAACATCTTAAATCATTTTACCCCGGGTGCTTTATTAGTCACCCCAGGCGATCGTTCTGATGTCTTAGTTGCAGCCTGTTTGTCGGCGATGAATGGCACTAAATTAGGCGCAATTTTATTAACTGGTGGCTTTAAACCAGAGCCACGTATTATGACTTTATGCGAACAAGCCATGGCCACAGGCTTGCCTATTTTAAGTACTGATGCAGATACTTGGCGCACCTCATTATTGCTACACAACTTTAATATGGAAGTCCCCTGTGACGATGTGCAACGTATTGATAAAGTTAAACATCATAATGCCAGCCACATTGACTCTGACTGGTTAGATACCCTTGCTAAAAGCGTGGGTAAAACACGTAAAATGTCACCACCTGCATTTCGTTATTTACTTACAGACAAAGCACGTCAAGCTGCAAAAACCGTTGTACTACCTGAAGGGAATGAACCTCGTACAATTAAAGCCGCAGCTATTTGTGGTCAACGTGGGATTGCAAAAACCATTTTATTAGGCGATCGAGAAGAAATTGAGCGCATCGCAATGCAACAAGGTGTTGAGCTTAACGAAAACGTGACCATTATCGAACCACAAGATGTGATCAACGATTATGTTACCCCTATGGTTGAAATTCGTAAAAGCAAAGGGCTAACTGAAGTTGTGGCGCTTGAGCAATTACAAGATAACGTGGTACTGGGCACTATGATGTTAGAGCGTGGTAAAGTAGATGGTCTAGTCTCTGGCGCCGTAAACACCACAGCCAATACCATTCGCCCGCCGCTGCAACTAATAAAAACAGCACCGGGTTCATCATTGGTTTCATCTGTGTTCTTTATGCTTTTACCCGATCAAGTACTAGTATATGGCGACTGCGCGATTAATCCAGATCCTACGGCTGAGCAACTGGCTGATATTGCGATTCAATCAGCCGATTCCGCTGCAGCATTTGGCATTGAGCCGCGCGTTGCCATGATAAGCTATAGTACAGGCACGTCGGGCACGGGGGCGGATGTTGAAAAAGTCCGTCTAGCAACGCAATTAGCACAGCAAAAGCGCCCAGATCTGATCATCGATGGGCCGCTGCAATACGATGCCGCAATTATGGAAAATGTCGCTCTTAAAAAAGCGCCCAATAGCCCAGTCGCAGGTAAAGCGACGGTGTTTATTTTCCCAGATCTAAACACCGGTAATACCACTTACAAAGCTGTGCAACGTAGTGCTGATTTAATCAGCATTGGGCCAATGCTGCAAGGCATGCGTAAACCCGTTAATGACCTAAGCCGTGGTGCTTTAGTCGACGATATTGTTTATACCATTGCCCTAACAGCCATTCAAGCGGCACAAGTACAAGGTAACTAACGTATAAGGTAAAGCGATCAAAAGCTGCTCGCTTTACCTTGCTGTTAATCTAACCCCATTTAAAATAGTTAATAAAATAAGTAGCTTATTAACTTTATACCTCACTACTCCCAATGTTATCCACAGAAATTGTGGACAACATTGGCCTTTTATTTCCCCCTGATAATCTATACTATTGACCAGTATATGCTGATGGAAAGCTTTACAATTACAAAGGGTCCGCAATGTCTAAGCAAACTTTAGAGCTACATAGTACAACCTTTACCATTCATTCTCTTGAAGTGACCGCCGTGATCCCACCTGCGTTATTTAACCAGTCAATGTTTGTGGTAGCCAAAACCAAAGATGAATTATCGATTGTATGCCCTACTGAGTTTACCATTGACAGCCTTGATGCTGAACATGATTGGCGTGCTTTAGAAGTCATTGGCCCTCTTGGTTTTTCGCTCACGGGGATCATGGCGAATATTTCAGGCGTTTTAGCTAAAGCTAATATCTCTATCTTTGCGATTTCAACTTACGACACCGACTACGTGTTAGTAAAACAACAGCGCATCAATGATGCAATCAAAGCATTAAAAAAAGATGGCTATCAGCTACTTAATGACGCTAAGTTGGCATAATGAAAACCCCTGAGATTAGCTATTTACCACAGCGACAATTAACGCCAAGCAGCATTGCAATTTGCAGTCCATTTAGCGGTAAAGTAATGTCATTAACAGAGCATCCAGAACCATTTTTTAGCTATGGTACACTCGGGCCTGGCATTATGGTTGCCCTGAGTAATCACAAAATATTAGCGCCTTTTGATGGCACATTATTGCAAGTAAAAAATGCTGGCACTGAATTTATTTTACAAGCTAATAATGGCTTAAAAGTGCTACTAAATTTGCATTTAGATCCACAGCAGCATATTAAGCAAACACACATTGCTCAGCTAAATGGCAGTAAAGTGAGCAAAGGTCAGCGACTCGCCTATTTTGATCTCAGAGATCTCAGTAGCCCATTACTCGCTTGCCTAATTTTGCTCAACGGCCATCAGCTTACACCCATGCATTATTCTTTATCCCACGTAAGTGCAGGGATAGACACTCTTTTAACTATCACTAAGAAGTAATAAATATGACTACTCTTTACGGCATCAGTAACTGCGACACTATAAAAAAAGCCAAAAAATATTTAACCGATAACGCCATTGATTATACATTTCATGACTATCGTAAAGACGGCGTAAACCTAGCTATGATCAGCGAGTTTGCAAATCACCTAGATTGGCAAGAGTTAGTTAATAAACGCGGCACAACTTATCGCCAATTAACTGATGAGCAAAAACAAAATCTTGAGAAAGACAGCGCACTTGCCATCTTGGTAGAACAACCTGCGATGATCAAACGCCCAGTATTAATTCATAATGACACTTACCACTTAGGCTTTAAAGTGGCGCAATACGATGAGATTTTTGCATTATGATCCATCCCGTTATTGAACTTGCACAAGCGTTGATCCAACGTCGCTCAGTCACACCGGAAGATGCAGATTGCCAAACGATGATGAATGAGCGTCTACAAGCGATTGGCTTTAATATTGAGTCAATGTTTTTTACTGATACCTTGAATACGTGGGCACGTAAAGGTCAACAATCACCGCATTTTTGCTTTGCAGGCCATACCGATGTGGTACCAACTGGGCCTGAAAAAAACTGGCAACACCCGCCATTTTCAGGTTTGCTTGCCGATGGCATGCTACATGGACGCGGTGCTGCTGATATGAAAGGTTCACTGGCTGCGATGATAGTTGCAACGGAGCGCTTTGTTGCAAAGCACCCCGACCACAAAGGCTCAATCTCGTTTTTAGTCACCTCAGATGAAGAAGGCCCTTTTATCAACGGTACAACCCGTGTGATTGATACACTCGAAGCGCGCGGTGAAAAAATTGATATGTGCTTAGTCGGTGAGCCATCATCGCGCAATGTATTGGGTGATGTGGTTAAAAATGGTCGCCGTGGTTCTTTAACCGGCTTTTTAACCGTTAAAGGTATTCAAGGACATGTGGCCTATCCGCAACTTGCCTTAAATCCAGTGCACTTGGCCGCCCCGCTGCTTACGCAGTTAAGCCAAACGGTGTGGGATAACGGTAATGAGTTTTTCCCTGCAACCAGCTTTCAGATCTCAAACATTAATGGCGGCACTGGTGCGGGTAATGTGATCCCCGGTGAACTTGAAATACAGTTTAATTTTCGTTTTAGTACTGAAGTCACCCATCAGCAATTACAGCAACGCGTTGTTGATATGTTAGCTGACTATGATTTTGAATATGAGCTTAATTGGATTGTTAACGGTCAGCCATTTATCACCGAAGGCGGACCGCTTATTGATGCAACGGTTACAGCAATCAAAGCAGTAACCGGTTTAGATACCGTACTTGAAACCACTGGCGGTACATCCGATGGTCGTTTTATAGCGCAAACGGGCGCAAAGGTGATTGAGCTTGGGCCACGTAATGACACTATTCATAAGGTCAATGAGTGTGTAAGCAGTGACGATCTCATTGCCCTTGCCGATATTTACGAACATATTTTAGAGCAGCTGTTAACATGAGCCAAAGTACACTCACTGCACAACAATTAGCTGAGTGTGCGTGCGGTAAAAATGAGCAACTGCTTGTTGATCATCAGGGCTATAAACTGCATAAAGAGATTGTTGACGACTTTATACGGTTACAAAATGCGGCGCATGATGCGGGCTTTGAACTAGCTATCGCATCTAGCTTTCGGGATTTTGAACGCCAAGCGTTGATCTGGAATGCTAAATTCACTGGACAACGTCCGGTGCTAAATAAACAACAGCAGCACGTTGATTTAGCGAGTATGTCGGATATTGAAAAATGCCATGCAATAATGCTTTATTCAGCACTGCCAGGCACCAGTCGACATCACTTCGGTACTGATCTTGATATTTTTGACCAAGCAGCCGTAACAACAAACTATAAATTGCAATTAGAGCCGAGTGAATATACTGGAAATGGCCCGTTTGCTGCGATGACTCAGTGGCTTGATAGTAATTTAGAAGACTATGGCTTTTACCGTCCTTATCAACAAGACTTAGGCGGCGTTGCACCAGAGCCTTGGCACATTAGTCATATTCAACAAGCGCAACAGTTAATGCAACACCAGAGTATTGCAGCTTTGACAGATACAATCCAAAATAGCGATGTTGCCGGCAAAGCCGCTATTTTGGTGCATTTGCCGCAGCTTTATCAGCGATATGTGCTGAATGTGAGTGCACCGGCTGTTTAGCCAACATAAAGACCAATACAGCGCCGAGAATAACGGCGCTGGCAATCACAAACTGTATACTGAGTTCTTCTTTTAAAAATAACATACCTGCTAATGCCGCTATGACTGGCACACACAGTTGCACCACCGCAGCCTGACTACTTTTTAACAAGGGCATAGCAACATACCAAATACTATAACCAATACCCGAAGCCAGTGCACCAGAGGCACAAGCAAGCGCAACACCTTGCCAGCTAAGCCCCGATAAATGACTAAAACCAATCATAAATAACACGGGTAACGCAAATAAACTACGGGCAAAATTAAAGGTGGTGGTTTTAAGCGGTGAAATACATACCTTACCGCGAATACTGTATATACCCCAAGCAATACCGCTTAACATCATCAATAGCGCCGGTATTACTGACGGGATGGTCGCTGATGGCAACATCAAATACACAAAGCCAATTACAGCGATAATAAAAGCACACCACTGCACAGCGCTTAATCGCTCTTTATTATAAATACCCCAACCAATCATGGTTAGCTGCACCGCTGAAAATAAAATAAGTGCCCCAGTGCCAGTATCTAATTCCACATACGCAATTGAAAAGCATAGCGCATATACCAATAAGCTGATACTGCTGCGCCAGCTGCCACGGTCATCTATATCGAGTTCAATATCATCGTTATTATTAACGACATTAACGTTCGGTTTTGCTTGTATCAGTACGATAAAGCCTAAGCACAGTGCACCACTAAGTAACCGCAACGCAGTAAAGTTCCAAGCATCTATGTAGTTTTGAACTAATGCCATACGGCATAAAAGAGAGTTTGCAGCAAATGCCAGCAAGGCAAGTACCGTATACAATGTTGCTTTCAAAGTGTTCCTTAGTTATTTTGTCGCTGACACCAGCCAACCCCGTTCGAGCCATTGATTTATCAAATTGATAAGAAAACCAGTAATTTGCTCACTGGGTATATCAGTTATACAGGATTGACATAATTGCACAAAATTTACCTGTTGTCTGAGTAATGTCAGTAATCGATATTCGAGTAAATCAACATTAATAAACTGGGTACGTCGTTCACAATCACGAGCAACTACCCAGTATCGCGTGCTATCACTATTAGGCTCTGGTGGTAATTGCTTATCTTTAATTGCTTGCCACGATTCTACCGCACGGCTGTTAAAGTGCGTCAGCTGCACACTTGGGTGTAAAGCCAATCGCAAAGATGACCATTGCTCAACCGTTAGGCTTTCGAGTTCATCAACAGTGAGTAACGGGTGCTCTTGCGCATCAAATGCAGTGAGTAACAGCCTTTCAAATTGGGCTATATCGGCTAAAATAGGATGCTCGCTAAACGGTGAGTTATTGCGTAAGTAATGCGGTAAATCGTCAGCAAAAAAGCGTAATGACGTATAATTTGATGGATATTGTACGAGATACTCAGCGACCATTTTATCAAACAATTCATCACCTAAATAAATACCTAATTGAGCATGATCTTGTTCAATTGCAGCACGTAGTCGAAGCTTATAAGCATTTTGATAAATAGCTAAACGTTGGCTTGTTGCTAATTGCCCATGAGAGGCAATATGGTTCGCCAACTCGTTATTTTGCCCTTGCAGTAAAGCCATAAATTGCTGTTGTAAGGTAGCTAGATCACTCATTATTTTCTCCTAGCTGCCAGATAGGCGCGACTAGCTGACGCGCACGTTCAAGCTCAGTCATTAAATCTTGCAATGAACCAATATTATCATCGCGTTCAATCATCGTACTAACTGGGCCAAGCTGTTTGGCATAATTTGCGTACAATTCCCACACTGCCGGTGGCACATCTTCATCATGAGTATCAATAATATGACTACCGAAGTCTTGATGCCCTGCAAGGTGAATTTGTGCGATCGCCTTCTTAGGGATAGCGTTTAAGTAGGTCATCGCATCAAACTGATGGTTGCGGGCACTCACATAAACATTATTTACGTCCATCAAAAATCGGCAACCGGTTTTATTGTGCAATGCCGCTAAAAAATCCCATTCACTCATTTGTGAGTCTTTATAAGTAAGGTAACTTGAGACATTTTCAAAAATCATCTCTCGGGAAAGGAATTCTTGCACTTGATGAATACGCGATGCTAAATGTTCAAGCGCTTCATCGGTGTATGGCATCGGTAGTAAATCATGGCTATTAATATCGCCCACTTGACTAAAGCATAAGTGATCGGACACCCATTGCGGTTCAATCCGGGCGATAGTACGTTTAAGTGTTTTTAAGTACTCTAAATTAAGTGCCCCAGTACTGCCGATAGACATAGATACACCATGCATAACAACGGGGTAATCAGCACGTATTTTATTTAAATAATGCCACGGCTTCCCGCCGCCAACAAAATAATTTTCAGAGATGATCTCAAACCAATCAACTGCAGGTTTATCCGTGATAATTTGCTCAAAATGCGGGGCTCTAAGCCCCAAACCAAAACCTAAAAATTGCGTTTGCATAGCCATCCTCTTTAATCCTAGGTGGCAAAGCCACCTAGGGCACGACTTTATGAATCTACAGAGCCACCAACATCAGCACATGATTTTGCTGGCATAGATACAAAACCAGTGCCTTTGCATGAGGCATGACCTGCACACGCATTTTCAGCGGTTTTACAATCGTTATGGCCACCACAAATGTTCACATCATTACAATGCACTAAGTCAGCCTTAGCAATAGAGCCAACCCACTTATCTTTAACTGCCCCACCAATATCTGCACATGCTTTAGTCGGCATAGCGACAAAGCCAGTACCTTTACATGATGCATGACCTGCACAAGCATTTTCAGCCGTTTTACAGTCATTATGACCACCACATACATTGACATCATAGCAATGCACTAAATCCGTTGTTGCAGCCCCAGTATTGGCTGCGGTAACTGTGCGTATTTCAGCTTCAGTGCTGTTGCAACCAACTAATCCTGCAACCATAACCGCCATTGCTGCGCCAGTAAATTTCTTCATAATTGTATTCCTCTGATTATGTAATTATAGATATTACAAATAGCAAGACCGTATCCAGCACTGATCTATTTCAACTTGGGTACGTAAATATAAAATGAGTGCTTACGATTTTTTACATTGTTTATCATCGCTCTCAGATTAGATTATGCTAATCTGTATTAACGGTGATAAAAGGAGTCCCCTGTGCAACGTAGTGTTATTTTTGGCTTTTGTGCTATTTTAGGTGGCTGCAGTACCATTGGATTTGGTGATCTTTTTACAGATTATGCCACTCAAATGACGCCTGTACGCCAAGCAATTAATAGCAATAATTTGGCTCAAGCCCAGCAACTATTGCCAACTAATGGGCAATCGCACAGTAACTACTTACTTAATCAATTAGAACACGCCCGATTAAACAACCTAAGTAATCAAGATAATACCGCGCAACCGCAATACGAAGCGGTCTATCAGCAAATGGAAATAAAGCGCCAAGCCGCAAAAGTACAACTCAGTGCCGGACTTGAACAAAGTAACGCCCTTTTAACCAATGATTCAGTTATCGCTTATACTCCCGCTCCTTACGAAATGAGCATGCTGCATAGTTACAAAGCACTTGGTTATTTATTTAAAAATGATGTTGAAGGTGCGCTGGTTGAAGTTCGCCGCGCGAATAAAGTACAAACCGATGCGCTAACGGCTAACCAAGATGACATTGATGCCAGTGTAAAAGAAGCGCAAAAGCATTATCCCAGCATGGATGATGTAATCAAAAACGTAAAAAATGGCTACCAAAATGCCTTTACGTTTTATCTGTCGGGCTTACTCTATCAAAGTAATAAACAGTACGATGATGCCTACATTGATTTTAAAAAAGCGCTAGAAATCAATCCTGAAAATACCTATTTACAGCAAGATGTAATGCACTTAGCTAAGCGACAAGGGTTTGATCAAGATTTTGCTGAATATAAACAGCGTTTTGGCGAGCCAACTAAACATACGGCTAACAGCGGTGAGGTCGTGGTGTTAATTGAACAAGGTTTAGTACCCGAAAAAGATGAATTTGTTTTGCGTTTGCCGATTTATACATCTGGCGGCGATGCGCGTTTTTACAGCCTAGCGATGCCCGTTTATAAAGATAACGCCTTTATACCGGCGATCAACGAAATTAGCATCGCAGCACACGCTTTACCGCTAAGCCCTTTAGTACGCCTTGAAGCATTAGCGGCAAAAACCCTTGAAGAGCAAACACCAGCAAGGGTTTCTCGACAAATATTGCGTTTAGTCGCAAAAGAAAAGGTGCGTGCAGAATTGGCACGCAGTGGCGGCGATGTTGGCAATATTCTCGCGAATATTTACAACTTAGCCTCCGAGCAAGCAGATACCCGAAGTTGGTTAACACTGCCGAATCAAATAAGTGTCGCGCGGACCCAGCTCAGCTCTGGGGAGCATGTGTTAAAACTTGGTAAGCATAGCGACATAAACTTTACCGTTAGTAAGCAAGGGTTAACCTTGATTTATCTAACCTCTATTAACAACTATTTTAATTCCCATGTAGTGCAACTTTAGGAGCTACCATGAAATATTTAGTGCCATTATTAGCGGTGTGTCTACTGGCAGCCTGTACAAGTAGACCAACCACCTCAGGTATTGGTGTTGAACAAGCTTCAGCACAATACCAGCAACAGTTAAAAGTAGATAACCCAGAGCTGGGTAAAAAATTGGCCATTACGGATGTAAAAACTCGGCAAACTAATCAGTTAACCGATGTCGTGGTGACACTGTCTAGCCAATATAAAAAGTCTCAATATTTGCAGTACCAATTTACTTGGTACGACGGCGATGGTTTTGTGATCAAAGGCAATCATTCACCATGGCAAGCACTGACTTTATTTGGTTTTGCCAATATGCAGCTACCTGGCCTTGCACCAACATCTGATGCAGTGACATTTTCATTAGCCGTTCGCGAAGTATCGACTGAAGCGCAAGAATTTAAAAAATAAAGGACACCACTATGAATACTGAAAACACATCGAAAAAACCAACACTTAAAGCACTTTCTGGTTTTGCTTTACTTGGCTTAAGCGCATTAGCGCTCAGTGGCTGTGCTAATAAAGCTGTGGTCAGCTATGGTGACGCACAAGCTGTTGAAACAACAGATATTAACTTTGGTTCAACCGACTTACAAAAAGTCGCTACGCAAATGACCGACTCGCTCTTGGCTTCGCCAGTCGTCGGTACTATGACTGCTAATACTCGACCTGTGGTATTTGTTGAACGTATTAAAAACAAAACCAGTGAGCACATTGATACTGAATCAATCACTGATTCAATTTCAACCCAATTACTACGCAGCGGTAAATTTCGCTTTGTTGATATGGGCCGTGTAGAAGCAGTGAGAGAGCAACTTAACTTTCAAAATGTGGATGCATTAGTTGACCCTTCAACGGCGGTAGCCTTTGGTCAGCAAGTGGGCGCGCAATATATGCTGTATGGCAACTTATCAAGTATCGTTAAGTCAAACGAAGATAAAGCCGACGTATACTATAAATTTACTATGCGCTTAATGGATTTAAAAAGTGGCTTAGTCGAATGGGCTGACGAAACAGAAATTCGTAAAACCCGAGAAAAATCAACCTTTGGCTGGTAATCCAGCTTAGGAGGTAAATGATGAATAAACTCATAATCGGGCTGTCTACAGCCCTGCTCATCAGTAGCCCAAGTTTTGCGGCGTATGAGCGCAATAAAGCAGTGCCCGTACAGCAAGTCCTGTTTGGCAACGTGCAATCCGTGCGTAATATTACTGAGCAAGAACTAGTGCAAGACAAAAATAGTGGCTGGAAAACCTTTGGCGGTGCCTTATTGGGTGGTGTTATTGGTAATCAATTTGGTGGTGGCAGTGGTCGCACCGCAGCAACTATTTTAGGCTCGGTAATTGGTGGCAGCGTTGCACATAACAGACAACAAGGCAGTCATTATAATCAATATCATTTGGTTGAATTAATGATCAAAGTTGAAAATGGCGAGCAATTTATGGTGGTGCAAGACAAAGACAGTCAAATGACCTTTAACACCGGTGATAGCGTGCGCTTAGTGTATCTATCTGATAACACCGTCCGCGTTGATAAAGCCTACTGATTTTTAGCTAGTCTGATAACAAATTAAAAAAGCGAGCTATCATTTAACTATGAGCTCGCTTTTTTTTGTTTGTGAGTATTACAGCTTAACTTTGTCGATAATTATTAAAGAAGCGCTGCATCTTGCCCATCGCGGTCGATAAATCATCTTTATTTGGTAAAAATACCAGTCTAAAGTGATCAGGGCTTGGCCAATTAAATGCCCTACCATGTACTAATAATATTTTTTCTGCTTTGAGTAAATCAAGGATCATTTTTTCATCATTTTTGATGTTAAAACGTTCAGTATCCATTTTGGCAAAAGCGTACAAAGCCCCTTTTGGTTTTATACACGAAATACCCTCAATGGCATTTAAACCACGCCAGGCAATATCACGTTGTTCATACAAACGACCACCTGGATTAATTAACCCATCAATTGATTGTACGCCACCTAGCGCTTGCTGAATCGCGTATTGCGCTGGCACATTAGCGCATAAACGCATTGAGGCTAAAATATCTAGGCCTTTACGTAAATCGTCCATTACCGACGTGCGGCCACTGAGTACCATCCAACCCATGCGTAAACCTGCCGCACGATAAGTTTTTGCTAAACCGTTAAAAGTAATGATTGGCACATCATCACACAGTGCGCCGATAGAACTATGAGTAGTTCCATCGTATAAAATCTTTTCGTAGATTTCATCGCTTAATAACAACAACTTGTGCTCACGCGCTACGTCAATTAACTGTTGTAATAATGCATCATCGTAAACCGCACCAGTCGGATTATTGGGGTTGATCAACACTAATGCTTTGGTTTTTGAAGTGATTTTGCTGCGAATATCAGCAATATCAGGGAACCAATCTTGCTCTTCATCACATAAATAATGAACGGGGTTACCGCCTGCCAATTTCACTGACGCGGTCCATAAGGGGTAGTCAGGTGCAGGGATCAACACTTCATCATCATTATTGAGTAATGCTTGAGTCGTCATTTGAATTAATTCGCTGACGCCATTGCCAATATAAATATTGTCAACGTCTAGATTGTATAAACCGCGTTGTTGGTAGTGCTGATAAATAGCCACACGGGCTGAGTAGAGGCCTTTAGAGTCACAGTAGCCTTGGGCTGAATAAAGGTTACGAATAATGTCGCGGTGCATATCTTCTGGCATATCAAAGCCAAACGCTGCCGGATTACCAATATTCAATTTTAAAACTTTTTGGCCTTCATCTTCCATTTTGCGAGCCTGCACTAACACGGGCCCACGAATGTCATAACAAACGCCTTGTAATTTATGACTCTTTTTAATTTCTGACATTTTTACCTCTACTAGTGGAACAACTAGATTACCCTAGTAAAGGGGCCAAATACTAGTGTATTTGAGACCTTAAAACTGAAATAAATTCACGTTTGGGTATATAACTAACGGCTTTGCAACCAATCAGTTAACTTGGCTTTTGAACCTGCAACTTGACTATCAAGTTGTTGCGATGCCTCGATTGCCTGAGCGGTATTATTATTGTTTAAACTTTGTTCTATTTCTCTTGCCACTTCCGACAAACTACTGGCGCCAAATTGCGCAGCGTTTGACTTTAAGCTGTGAGCATGACGGCAGGCAACTTGAATATCATTATGAATAGTTGCTAATACTTCTGAGCCTAAGCGCTCAAATTCAGCACAGCAAAACACCAAAGTATCACTAAATTGGTCTCCTAATAACGATTCCATACTTTCCAATGCGCTTTCATCAATGATAATTGTGTTCATTTTTCATCCTTTTATACTCATGCAACACTACATCAGTAACTTATGTTAATTCTATACTTTATCGTTGTCTCGAAAAAAAACCAACTAATAGTCTCATTCAGCGTATAATTAACGAGTTTTGAAACTATTCACTAATAAATAGATTATTTTATGTCTCGTTCGCTGTGTGCTCATTGTAAATTTAGCTTATCAACTTGCCTTTGTGAAGATTTATCCGTGCTTGATAATAAACTTAAAATTATTATTTTACAGGATCCTAACGAAATCAAAGTGAGTAAAAACACTGCGCGCCTATTAACACTTTGTCTTAGTCAATGTGAAATCATTGTTGGTGAAACCCAGAATGATTTCAGTATTTTGAAACAGCTACCTATTACATCAACGGCACTGCTCTACCCTGCTGAGGATGCTATGTTATTAGATGAAATGTGCACTTCAACAAAAACATTCACCGAGCAGCTGAGTCATTTAATTGTACTTGATGGCACATGGAAAAAAGCATTTAAAATAATGCAATTAACGCCTTTGCTAAACAACTTTAAAAAGGTTAGTTTTGCCAGCATTCCACAAAACCGCTACCGTATTCGTAAAGCCCCTCGTGAAGATAGTTTATCGACCTTAGAAGCCGTAGCGCATAGTTTAGCGTTAATTGAACACGCCAACCCTGCAGGCTTATATCAAGCGTTAGAAGCTCTTAATAACAAACAAACTCAGTTTATGCCTGAACATGTTAAAGCGCGTTATCAAGCAAAATGACCGCTAAAAATCGCTTAAAACGTGGATTTTACCGCCAAGGCCCTGATTATCGCTTTGATGACCAAGTTGATTTTAATGATATTCGCGACACCTTTGGCTTTCGTACTATGGTGGTTGGTAACTGGGTTACTAAAGAAGAGCGCTTTATTAGTGCTAATTTAATCTATGATGCGCTGGCCGATTTAGCGCAAATTTTGCAAGTACCGCCCAGCGCGATAGGTCTTCGAGGAAAACTAAACTTTGCATTTGGTCATGGCGGCCAACAAAATGTGCAGGCCCATTATAATAGCAGAACACGTACTCTGGCACTGGCAAAAAACGCCGGAGGTGGCGCGCTGGCACATGAATGGTTTCATGCCTTTGATCATCATATAACCGGGCATGCTTTTCCTGTGCACTCAAAAAGCCATTTCGCATCCAAACTGTGGCTTGAACACTCCATTGAGCCATCCCATCCTCTGAACTTAGCGTTAAATCAATTTTACCAAGGGGTGTTTTTAGAACCTACCGGTGACAATGCCAATCAATATGTACAGCAATGTATCGCATTTGATAAACAACATGGTCAGTATTATATGAGTATGCCTGAAGAATTAGCTGCTCGTAGCTTTGAAGCGTGTATTGCTCGCGATGAACACATCGTTAATCATTTTTTAGTCTCAGGTATCAATAGCTCAGGCCTAATATACCCTGACAACGACACTTTAATAACCTGCAATATGGCACTTAATAATTATTTTTCTCGATTAGGTCAGTTACTCTTTGCCCATCGCTAGTAACTAGCGGTGTGGTTTCAAGATGTTGTTCAAGCCATAGCATGTAAGCATCAAACGTTAAAGGTCGTGAAAAATAATAGCCTTGGCCAATTTCACACCCGTAGCTTTGCAATTTAACCATACTTTGGCTGTCTTCAATTCCTTCTGCAACAACATAAGAACCCAATGATTTAGCTATATCACAGGTCGCGCGACAAATAGTTTGGTCATTCTTTGAATACTCAATATTCATCACGAACTGCTTATCTATTTTTATTTCATCAAAGCCCATTTTACTCAAATACGCCAGTGATGAATAGCCAGTACCAAAATCATCAATGGCAATTTTAACACCAATTAAACGGTAATCATTCAAGGCATTCTTTATATCCACACCTTCAAAAAGAGTCGCCGACTCGGTCAGCTCTAGCATTACGTTACTGGCATTGAGTTTAAACTCATCTAACAATGTAATAAACAACACCGGTAAATCTTTACGCAGCAAATCTTTTGCAGAAATATTAATTGAAACAATATGCTCCGGTAATAATGCGGTGATCTGTTTTTGATAAATCAATGCCTGAGTAATGACCCATTCGGTAAGATCAGAAATGATCCCCGATGATTCAGCTATCGGAATAAATAAATCCGGCGGCACATGCCCCAATTGCGGATGCTCCCACCTTAATAACGCTTCACCGCCGTGTACCTTACCTGTATTTAAGTCAATTTGCGGTTGGAAAAACAAACTAAGCTGATCACATTCAATTGCTTCTTTTAAGGCCGATGCGATGGCGATGCGGCGCTGCGAAAGAGTCACATTTTCAATATTAAACATATGCCAACGTTCGCCATGTAATGGTTTTACACCTAATGCTTGTAAGCCACGTTGGACCAATTGCGAAGACGTACTTGCGTGTAACGGGTAATTTGCCACGCCAATTTCTACTTTATCAATTAAATGCAGCCGTTTATGAGTAATACCCTCAGCAAACACACTATTGATCACACACACCAACTGTTCTATTTGGCTTAACTCTAGCTTGCCAAGTATTACCACTGCGTAGGTACTGTCATCAAGCCTAACAATACAGCGTAGTCCTTGTTTATTGGTTTCAACGCACAACACATTCATCGGTGCTAATTGCTGCGCCAATTTACTCATGGTTACTTTTATATGCTCATTGACATGCTCATAACCAAAGTTTGCCCGCGCATTCGACAATACGGCGGGTCTAAATAGCAAGATAGAATGCGCGCTTGATAGCTTTACTTGGCTATCAAGGCGCTTTATGAGTAACAGTTTATTTGGCAGCTGTGTTTCATCATCATGAGTGAGGCTATAGTTGTATTGCTTAACCCGCTTACGTTCGTGGATAAGCAGCGCCATCACAAACGCCAACGCATTTACCACAATTAATACATCATTAAATGGGTATAGCTGTGAGCCTGCAACTAAGGTTGCTTGCCAACATAGTGTTTGTAAAATAACAGCGCACCACACAACTAAAAACTCATATGGGATTGCTTGTTTGCTGTTACTACGCCAATAAAAAAACAAATAACTGAGTAGCACCAACATAAAGCCTAAGCTCAAAGTCACCACCACAAAGTGAACTGATTGCGCCATGAAACAACTTAATATTGCCGTAACACTAAATAAACTAACATACGCAAATAACTTATATTGTCGTGGTTTTAAAATAGTCAGTGATTGTAAGTAATGAATAAAGCATACGTTTATTACTGCCAGTGCCAGCACCTGAAATGAAAACTGCAGTTTTATATACCACAATGGTAAAAGCGCATCACTAACATAGTTTAATGCGCCTTGCGCTATTAAGAACTCGCTCAATATACACCCGAGGTACGCAAGTAAATAAAGTGATATAGTTTGATGTGACAAAATATAAACAGTGCCAGCAATTGAAATACACAGCAGTAGCAGGCCAATAATCAATATGAAATTTCGCAGTTTAGTATTTACCAACTCAATAAACTGTTGTTTCGTAGCAAAGCCAATATTGATCCATTCAACATCATTATGACGAGCTGAAATCACGGCCCAATGCGCCCTGTCACCGCTATACGTTTGGTGAGGTAACACCTTATTAATTAAACGATGAATATCATCATGAACTGCATCTAACTGGTTAAAATCATCGTCTAGGGTGTAAAAATCAACATGTGATAGGTGTACGTTGTCAGCATAAATAACACTTAACGGCGACTTTCGGTACTGAGATAAATCAATAATAAACCAATAGTCTTGCGCGGCTTTGATGCGAACATGTGATAAATCTGATTTAGTCTTGGTTTTTATTGCATTTTGTAACAACGGTTTTGCCGTTGCAAAGGACGTATCTGCTGGTACGATCCAGCCTGTCACTGCGGAGTTATTTGCAGCAAACGCACACGATGAGACAACGATACTAAAAAGTACTAGCAAAAGGTTTATAAAAACTGCTCGCGCGATTGTACTTACCAGAACCACTGTCACTCCATGTGCTTTGAATATATCTAGCTAATTAACATCAAGATCCAAACATCAGCGCTGTTAAAATAAACAGCTAATGCGTGATAGTCAGCCACAATGAAGCACTGAATTCTCCGCCTTAATTTAATTTAGCTATCGTACATTTCAAAAAGATACCTAAAGTATGGAAGTATTGGGTAAAATTGCCAGTAATTAACCGAAAGGATATTGTTTTTAAGCAATAAAAAGGCCTACCCTAGGGTAAGCCTTTATTTTAAAAACGTATTTTTTAATTAATTACTATCGTCACTGATACGGCTAGCAACAGCGCTGGTCTGATCTTTATATTTAGCATCTTTACGTGTGTTATACGGGTTTTCAGCAGGGCCTGACATAGTTTCAAAACTCATTGCGCCAATTTTCATCATTGGACGCAGCGCCAACGGCAATTTACCCGAGTTATAAAACTCTAATACGATATTACCCGACCAACCGGGATCAATGCGGTGTGCAGTCACATGCACCATCAAACCTAATCGCGCCAATGACGAGCGTCCGTCAAGCCAACCGACAATATCAGCAGGTAATGTTACTTTTTCATAGGTCATCGCAAGGGCGAGTTCGCCCGGGTGTAAAAAGAATGCATCGCCCTCTTTTAGCACGATTTCATCGCTCATTATCGATTCCATCGCTTTATTAAGCTGATCTTTAGGCCCGCTTAAATCAACATACGCTGCGGTATGATCTTGAAACACACGAAATTTATTGCCTAAGCGTAAGTCTGCCGTTACTCCAGATATCATCTCATCCGTTGGGCTTGGCTCAATAATGATACGTTGCTGGGCAATATATTCTTTAATATGGGTATCTGATAATCTCATTAGTTAATCATCCGTAATCACAATCTCAACTGAGTCATGATGGGGTTGTTGATAGTAAAGCGTACTGGCAATTAAGCGCGCAGCATCAGCATAAGTTTTACTCACAGCAGCTTGGTTATCCATTGCTATTAATTTGCCTTGCTCTGAGTATTCGCGAATATCAATCGCCAGTGGAATTTTTGACAATACAGGCACACCATGACGCTGAGCTAATTTTATTGCGCCATCTTTACCAAATACATGATTAGGTTCACCACAGTGAGAACATAAAAAGTGGCTCATATTTTCAATCAAACCTAACACCGGCACATTCACTTTATTAAACATGGCAATGCCTTTTTGCGCATCTGCCAAAGCTAAATCTTGTGGAGTGGTGACAATCACTGTGCCACTGGCAGGCACCTTTTGGCTCATTGTTAATTGAATATCGCCTGTCCCTGGCGGCATATCAACAATCAAGTAATCAAGCTCGCCCCATGCAGTTTCGTTAAGTAACTGATTAACCGCACCCGAAGCCATTGGCCCGCGCCATACAGTGGCATCATCACTGGGCACTAAAAACCCGATTGATTGTGCTTTAATGCCATTAGCATCAAAGGGCAGTAATTGTTTATCATCTTGTGCCGTGGGCGCTGCACCGGTTAAGCCCAGTAACATTGGAATAGAGGGACCATAAATATCCGCATCTAAAATCCCAACTTTGCCGCCTTCTGCGCTCAGTGCCCCAGCCAAATTTACAGCTGTGGTTGATTTACCAACCCCGCCTTTACCAGATGCGATCAAGACAATATGTTTTATAGATTTGAATTTACATACACCAGGCAGCTCAACATGGGCGTTGATCACCACAGTTTGCTTTAGCTTTTGACTGACAAATTCAGCCACTTTTGGCATTTCAGACAGTGCAGCAAATGGCAGCGTTAAATTGAGCAATAATGAGTTATCATTTTGTGGTTCAATACGATTGATAAATTTTTCATCAATGCCAACTGCAAAAGCGGCACTGCGATACCCTGCTAAAGCAGTAAGAATCGGTTGTTTTTGCACCGATTTAGAAGAGAATAGTTTCGACAGTCCAAACATAGCAATAAAATAGTGTTTCTTTGATGAAAATTGCCTCGGAATTATGTAACATTCAGGGCATTAACACCAGTCAATTAATGAAAATCGGCTAACCACTAAGGTGTTTCCTTTAGGTTTGCTGATAATATTATGATTTTCATCCGTTCCCTAACCGGAACCGTCAATTCGGAATGATTATGGCACAGCGAAAGATCCTCATTACCAGCGCATTACCTTATGCCAATGGCCCAACACATTTAGGCCATTTATTGGAATATATTCAAACTGATATTTGGTCACGTTTTCAAAAACTCCAAGGCCACGAAGCATATTATGTTTGCGCCGACGATGCCCACGGCACACCAATAATGTTAAATGCGCAAAAGCAAGGGATCACGCCGGAAGAAATGGTAAAAAATGTCAGTATTGAACGTCAACGCGACTTTGCTGATTTTAATATCAAATTTGATAATTACCACAGCACCCATAGCCAAGAAAATAAAGAACTAAGCGAGCTTATTTATAATCGCCTAAACGATGCCGGTCATATTAAAAAACACACTATTTCACAGTTATTTGACCCTGAAAAAGGCATTTTCTTACCTGATCGTTTTGTAACGGGTACATGCCCTACCTGTAAGTCTGAAGACCAAAATGGCGACAGCTGCGACGCATGTGGTGCAACATACAGCCCAACAGAGCTTATCAACCCTCGCTCTGTAATGTCGGGTGCTGAGCCGATACTTAAAGATTCTGAGCATTACTTTTTCGATTTACCAGCGTTTGAAGGCATGCTTAAAGAATGGCTGCACTCCGGTACTATTCAACAAGAAATGGCCAACAAGCTAGATGAATGGTTTGCCGATGGCCTACAGCAGTGGGATATCAGCCGTGATGCACCCTACTTTGGTTTTGAAATCCCAGGTGCACCAGGTAAATACTTTTATGTATGGTTAGATGCGCCAATTGGTTACATGGCCAGCTTTAAAAACCTGTGTGACAAGCAAGGCATTGACTTTGATGCATTTTGGCAAGAAGGTTCAGACGCTGAGCTTTATCACTTCATCGGTAAAGACATCATCTATTTCCACAGCTTATTTTGGCCTGCGATGCTTGAAGGCGCAAAATTCAGAAAACCAACTAATGTATTCGCCCACGGTTTTGTCACCGTCAATGGCGCGAAGATGTCTAAATCAAAAGGCACGTTTATTAAAGCGCGCACTTATTTAGACAACCTAGATCCTGAGTTTTTACGTTATTACTACGCAGCAAAACTTAACAGTGGTATTACCGATCTTGATTTAAACCTTGAAGACTTTGCACTGCGCGTAAATTCAGACTTAGTTGGTAAAGTGGTTAATATCGCCAGCCGTTGTGCCGGTTTTATTACTAAAAAGTTTGACGGTAAATTAAGTGACACTGTAATGGAGCCACAATTATTAGCTGAATTCCAAGCAGCTACCGACACTGTTGCTCAACACTATGAAAACCGTGACTACAGCCGTGCAATTCGCGAGATCATGGCGCTTGCTGATAAAGCCAACCAATTTATTGATACCGCCGCACCTTGGGTATTGATTAAAGACGAAGCAAAACAAGAAGAAGCGCATCAAGTGTGTTCACTTGGACTTAACTTATTCCGCGTACTAATGACTTACTTAAAGCCTGTATTACCAGGTATGGCGGCCAATGTAGAAGACTTCTTAAATGACGGTCTATCTTGGCAAGGCGTGCAAACTGCGCTTGTAAGCCACCCTATCAATAAGTTTAAACCGTTAATGCAACGTGTAGAAATGGATAAAGTGAACAAAATGGTTGAAGAATCAAAAGAAAGTTTATTAGCAGCAAAAGACAAAATCGACCCAAACAGCCCACTGGCAAAAGAGCCAATTGCCGCTGAAATCGAATTTGATGATTTTGCCAAAGTAGATTTACGGGTAGCGAAAATAGCCAAAGCAGAGCACGTTGAAGGTGCTGACAAGCTACTAAAACTTACTCTTGATTTAGGCGGCGAAACACGCCAAGTGTTTGCCGGTATAAAATCAGCCTACGCGCCAGAAGACATCGAAGGCAAATTAACGGTGATGGTCGCCAACTTAAAGCCACGTAAAATGCGCTTTGGCATGTCAGAAGGCATGGTGTTAGCAGCAGGCCCTGGCGGTAAAGAAATCTACATACTCAACCCAGATGATGGTTCAGAGCCAGGCATGCGAGTAATGTAACTTAACGTTTAAACGTTAATCACTAAAAAGCCGTTGTGTTAAACAACGGCTTTTTTGATTGTCTTATTAAATACCGATATTTTTACTACGCCTTTCAAGCAAGACAACATCACGCCACGTACCATGCATTTTGCCAAGCTTTTCACGAATACCAAGTCGGCGAAAATTATTCTTTAGATGTAGCTTAATGCTACCTAAATTTTCCGGAAAAATAGCAGCTTGCAACGTCCATATATTATTTTTTTCAGACTCAACGATTAGCTGTGCTAATAATTTATTGCCAATCCCTTTTCCTTGCGCTGATTTTGACACATACACACTAACTTCAGCGATGCCTGAATACACGTCTCGGTTAGATACTGGTGACAAAGCAGCCCAACCACAAACATTACCATTATCTTCAGCAACGAGACGAGAATGACTATGCATAGATTTATTCCATTCATCCCACGTTTTACTGGTAAGCTGAAATGTGGCATTTCCGGTGTCGATGCCTTGTTGATAAATTTCTTTTACAGTTGGGTAGTCTAGCTGTGTGAATTTACGAATAACCACCTAATTTTCCTTGGTAATTAACGAGCAGATAGAGCGACTCGCTTTTAATTTATATAAATCATAACCAATTAAAACGCAAAAACCCATACTGACTAATCAATATGGGTTCTTTGTAATGCTGTTTATAGCTTTACAGAAATAACTTATAGAGAAAGGTATTCTTTAGCGCGAGTAAGGTTATGAGAAACCATTACGCTGTCAGCCATTTTTGACGCTTCGTATAAATCTGACAAGCCAGCAGCATCATTTTTTGACATCATGCGTGACACGCCACGGTTGCTTAAGGCATATGATGTAAGCTCACGTACTTTAAGTTTAGACTCACGGCTTTCTTTTAACAGTGCAATTGCTTTAGTACAAATTGCTTCAGCTTGCTCGTAGTTTTTTGATTTAACATTCAACGCACAACTGTTAAACGACTGCTCAACTGGCTGTGGTGCAGTAGCCGTTTCAATAACCATTAATTTATAATCACTGCCACCAGCCATAGCAGCTGCTGAGCAAGTTAGTAATGAGCCAAGTGCGATGGTTTTAATTAGTGTAAGTTTCATGATTATATTCCTATTTACCTATTTGATTATTTGCCTAAGTCGTGTCGTATTTGTTGGCGACAACTGAACTTTAGAGTGTTAGCTCAATTTCGACAAACGATAAAAATAAACCCGATAGGTGAAGAAAATTAACCTATAGACTTTAGTCGAATAAAGTAGCAGTAATTAAAGTGGCGCTTTATCGGTAAACCATAAAAAGAGTTAACTGTGATATAAAAATAGAATAAATGCTAAAACCAGATCAATTGCGCAATTTTGTTCAAGTTTTTAAATTCTAACCTGCATATACTAAGTGCTATAAGTTACTTACAAAAGCAAGGCAGTCATGAATCAATTTCAGTACATCAACGATAAAACATTAAACCAGTTTACCCTGCTTGATGCGAAGATGACTGACTTTAGCTATTCAAAACACGCCCATGAAGAATACTCTCTGGGTGTGACCTTACAAGGTCGACAAGACTTTTTCTGCCAGCGGGCGTTTCATAAAAGCGCAAGTGGCGGCGTCATTGTATTTAATCCTGATGATATACACGATGGACAATCTGGTGTAACTGAGCACTTAGAATACGTGATGCTCTACGTCCACCCTGATGAATTTGCACCGATGTTTAACGCATTGGGCTACACTAAAAATACAGCGCCAAGAGTGGCATGCCCTTTATTAAACGACCCTGTATTAGCGCAGCAAATTCTAGCCCTTAAACAACTGACACATAGTGGCAATTACACGCGTATTGATGGTGAAGCTGCGCTATTTAATATTGCTCATTCGTTCATAAAGCACACCGGTTGCGCGATTGATCCGCTCAGCATCAGCTCAAAAAAAGACACTCTATTGCTTAAGGCCAAAGATTACATCATGGCAAACTTAGCTAATGACATCTCGATTGATGACATTGCAGCTGCCGCGACTATGTCGAAGTATCATTTCATTCGTCTATTTAACCAACAATTTGGCATCACACCACACCAATATGTGTTGAATTGTCGAATCAACCAAGCTCGAAAATACATAGAATCTGGTTTGAGTTCCTCGCGAGTAGCATTAGATGCAGGCTTCGCCGATAACAGTCATTTAAACCGCCACTTCAAACGTATTTTTGGTTTAACGCCCAAGCAATACCAACGACAACTCTCGCGCTAAATTACAAAGGCTCACTATGTTAGAAATATTCGCTTATGCCATTGGTATAATGTATACCCCTGGGCCAATAAATTTGCTCGGCCTGCAAAGTGGTATCAATAATAAAACCACTGCACACTTAGGTTTTTTTGCCGGAGTAGCAAGTGCGATGCTTTTACTATTTTTACTTTTAGGTTATGTAGGAATTGCACTGATCCCAGCAAAAATATTGCCAGTTATAAGTTTTGCTGGATGTTTATATATTCTCTATATCGCGGTGAGGGTAGCTAAAACACCAGTCAATTTTGATAACCAAGCAACCAATATAAAGTCGCTAACCTTTAGCAACGGCCTATTTATGCAACTACTCAATCCCAAAGCGCTAGCTGCCACCTTGCCAATTACCACCATTCAATTTCCCGCCGCAGGCATTGCTGGCAGCAGTATTGTATTGTGGTCATGTATCCTGGCGTTATTCGCATTTGGCGCACCAGCGAGCTACTCACTTGTAGGCAGAGCCATAGGTAAACACATGACAAACGCACATTACTTTAAAATAATAAATTTATTGATGGCCGCATTGCTTGTGGTGGTCGCAGCAGATATAGCCGTCACGCAAATTTTTATACAGTAATAGCGGTAAAGAAGTTACAGCAGTTTTTGTAACATACTCGCCCTTCCCTGCGCTATAAACGCAAAAAGCCCATATTGAATTAATCAATATGGGCTTTTCTATAAACTGTAAGCTTATAGTGAAAAGTAGTGTTCAGCGCAGATCAGATTATGAAAAACCACCACGCTGCTGGCAACTAGCGTCGCGTCTAATAAACTGAGCGACCGCAATCATGCGTGATACGAACGGTTAATCACTTTTTATGCTGTAAACTCATATACTCTAAATTGTGACTCACTGCTTTTTTGTAAAAGTGCAATTGTTTTAGTGCAAATCGTTTAAACTTATTCATGATCATATTCCTATTAAATTAGTCGCGTTTGTTGCCGACAACTGAACTTTAGAGTATTGGCTCAACGTCTACAAACGATATAAATAAACTCAATAGGTGAATAAAACTAACTCATAGACTTTAGTCTAATGAATAGGCTGGTATTAAAAGTGCCCGGCTCAATTAAACCAGTTCATCCAATCGTGTTTGTTGTATACGGCCAATACTCCGCGCATGGTATGATCTAGCATTTTTTCGGTTACGTGTGTTGCAACACTGTTTTCGCTTAGTAATGTTGATATAGGCTGGCGGATTGCTTTTTTTTTTGAGTTCTTAGTCAATGCTACTCTTGGCTAAACCAACCTCTGACTGCCTAGCCCCTGTTATGTAAATTAGCTATAAATATGCTTTTAAGCTCTTCTCGTCGTAACAATCTGAAAATAAGCAATTGATGATGAATTCCATCTAAGCAATGGGAAAAGCTTTAAAGTATAGAACATGGTAAAAAACATTCGTGGCTAAAGCACACTCCTACTTATAGGCCTCACCAACAATTTAAATATGGCTTTTCTTTTAATGAATGGTTAGGTTTCGTAACACTCAAGCCAAGCTAGCCGCGAATAGTATGATTACCATCATTTAATCATCCAAACCTATAAACTCCTGCGCCCATATGCCATAATCTAAATAATTCATGAATTTAGTAACTTGGCGGTATTGCAACCGTTTCAAGCTAACTTAAAGGGTTTTTAAATGGCTTATCAAGAGCAAAATCAAGCAACTATTTATTGGCACGATTATGAAACGTGGGGGGCTAGCCCACAAAAGGATAAGCCGAGCCAGTTTGCGGGTATTCGTACCGACCTTGATTTAAACATTATTGGTGAGCCACTCATTGAATATTGCAAACCTGTGGCTGATTATTTACCGCATCCGGAGGCGTGTTTGATCACCGGTATTACTCCGCAAGTTGCGATGCAAAAAGGCTTAGTTGAAGCTGAGTTCATTGCCAAAATTCATGCAGAATTTAGTGTACCCAATACCTGTGTAGCTGGTTATAACAGTATTCGCTTTGATGATGAAGTAAGCCGCTATAGCTTTTATCGTAACTTTTACGACCCTTACGAGCGTGAATACAAAAACAACAATAGCCGCTGGGATATTATTGATTTGGTACGTGCTTGTTATGCGCTACGTCCTGAAGGTATTGAATGGCCGTTAAAAGAAGATGGCAGCCCAAGCTTTAAACTAGAACATTTAACGGTTGCCAATGGCATTGAACACGCAGCAGCCCATGATGCACTAAGCGATGTGACTGCGACTATTGCATTAGCAAAGCTTATAAAAGAAAAACAACCTAAGTTATATAACTTCTTTTTTGGTTTACGCGGTAAAAAAGCACTCGCGGAATTGGTCGATGTATTTAATATGACGCCACTGGTGCATACTTCATCACGTATTCCAGCCACACAAGGTTGCACTAGTTGGATTGCACCGATGAGCTTTCATCCAGTTAATAAAAATGCCGTGGTGTGTTTTAATTTAACTGAAGACCCGCAGGTTTTACTGGATTTATCGGTAGAAGAATTACGTACTCGTCTTTATACGAAACGCAGCGAACTTGGCGAAGATGAACTGCCTGTTGGTTTAAAACTAGTGCATTTAAACAAGTGCCCTATTTTAGCGCCTGCAAAAACGTTATTGCCAGAGAATGCGGCCCGTTTAGGGATTGATCGCGAGCAATGCTTAAAGAACTTAGCGATATTAAAGGCAAACCCAAACCTTCGCGATAAAGTCACTGAAGTGTTTAACGACAAACCCGATTACGGCAAAACCACTAATACCGATTACATGCTGTATGACGGTTTTACTAGCCATGCAGATAAAGCAAAATTTGCCATTATACGTGATGCCAGCCCAGAGCAATTGGCGGGTATGAAGCTTGATTTTGAAGATAAGAAGTTTGATAACTTATTGTTTAAGTATCGCGCCCGTAACTGGCCACAATCGCTTAATCAAGATGAGCTTGATCAATGGCGCCAATATTGTCAAAACAAGTTAATGCATGGCGAAGATCAGCCGTCGATCAGCGCCCAAGATTTTATGATCACCCTTGAAAATCTGGCCCATGAACATGACGATAATGAAAAGAACCTGACTATTCTAAAAGCGCTGTATAACTACGCGCAGAGTATGTAAGCGGTAAGCGGTAAGCGGTAAGCGGCTTGATGTTAATAAATATAGCGCCTTCGTCAATATGATTTAAGGCGCTAAGCTACAATTAAAGCTATTACTTTTTATGCAGTGATTCAATGCGCGCTAATAAGCTTGATGTATCATAGCGACCACCACCGAGGGCTTGTACATCAGCGTAGTATTGGTCAACAGTGGCTGTCATTGGTAAAGTAGCCCCATTATTTTTTGCTTCATCAAGCGCAATACCTAAATCTTTACGCATCCAATCAACAGCAAAACCAAATTCGTACTCACCTGCCCACATAGTTTTGTAGCGGTTTTCCATTTGCCATGAGCCTGCTGCTCCTTTTGAAATTGTCTCAATTACTTTTTCGCCATCAAGGCCTGCTTGCTTAGCAAAATGTAAACCTTCGGCTAAACCTTGTACTACACCCGCAATACAAATTTGATTAACCATTTTACATAATTGGCCTGAGCCCACTTCACCTAATAACTGGCTAAAACGACTAAATGCAGCCATCACAGGTTGTACTTTAGCAAATACTGCTTCATCGCCACCTGCCATCACAGTGAGTACACCATTTTCAGCACCAGCTTGACCACCAGATACAGGCGCATCAATAAAGGCAATATTTTGTAGCGCTGCTTTTGCTGATATTTCACGGGCAACTTCGGCCGATGTGGTGGTGTGATCAACTAACACTTTGCCATCAGCCATACCTGCAAGTACACCATCTTCACCATAAACCACTGAACGTAAGTCGTCATCGTTACCTACACACATAAATACGATATCAGCCCCTTTTGCAGCAAGTGCTGGGTTAAGTGCCACTTTGCCCGAGTATTGCTGTGCCCATTGCTCTGCTTTAGCTGTTGTGCGGTTGTAAACGGTAACTGTATGGCCTGCATTAGCTAAGTGACCCGCCATTGGGTAACCCATAACACCTAAACCGATAAACGAAACATTCATTGACATAAAATTGACCTATTTCAGTGGTAACTTAAAAAGATACTTTGATTATCTCAACCGAACAGTAAAAAAGCGAATGAAAAAGTCTTCATTAAATTTCTTCATGGACGGTTCACAGCAGGTACATTATGGATAGCATCTATCAATTCAGCGCCCCACTTTATAACGGCGAAGATTTTTCTCTAAGTCAGTTAAAAGGTAAAACGATTTTAATCGTCAATACCGCCAGTAAATGTAATTTTTCAGTGCAGTTAAGTGCACTTGAAAAGCTCTATCAGCAATATAAAGACCAAGGGTTTATTGTATTGGCCTTTCCGTGTAATCAGTTTGACTATAATGAACCAATAGCCAATGCTGATATTAAAGACTTTTACCAACAACAGTTTAATGTTAGTTTTCCGGTGTTTAGTAAAGTAATGGTGAATGGGCCGGATGCCCACCCACTGTTTAATTACTTAAAAACCCACACCCGAGGAATTGCACAAAACCGTGCTATAAAATGGAATTTTACTAAGTTTCTAATAAACTCTGAGGGACAGTTATCAGTGCGCTACGCACCGCGTACTAAACCCGAAACCTTAAAAATGGTGATAGAGAGTACCCTTAATGACGCAAATAACGATAGCGCTTTTCAGTTCGCAGAAATATGATCAGGCGTCTTTTGATGCCTGTTTAACTAATCACACAGGCATTACCCTCACCCATTTTGAACAAGCACTCAACGAACAAAGCGCACTATTGTGCCAAGGCTTTGATGCTGTATGTGTATTTGTAAATGATGTAGTCAATGAAGCAGTCATAAAACAAATTGCCGAACTTGGCGTAAAATCTATTTTGCTACGCTGCGCCGGATTTAATAACGTTGATTTAACAGCTGCAGCAGCGCATGGTATTAAAGTATGCCGCGTCCCTGCCTACAGCCCTGAAGCGGTAGCCGAGCATTGTGTGGCATTAATGCTTACTTTAAACCGAAAAACCCATAAAGCGTATAACCGTATTCGTGAAGATAACTTTGATTTAAATGGCTTGCTAGGTTTTAACTTATTCAAAAAAACCATAGGTATCATTGGCTGCGGCAAAATTGGCTTAGCATTAGTAAATATTCTCAATGGCTTTGGTGCTAAGGTATTAGTGTGTGACCCTTATGCAGAGCAAGGTAATTACACAATTTGCGATCTTGATACTTTATTAACGCAAAGTGATGTGATCTCATTACATTGCCCGCTTAACGAGCAAACCCATCATTTAATTGATCAGCAAGCCTTTAGTAAAATGAAAAAAGGCGCAATGCTTATTAATACCTCCCGCGGCGCACTAGTTGATAGTAAGGCATGTATTGTTGCATTAAAAAATAAGCAACTCGGTTATTTAGGCTTGGATGTTTACGAGCAAGAATCCGAGTTATTTTTTAAAGACCGCCGCGACGAAATCATGCAAGATGATGTATTTTCACGTTTAGTGAGCTTTCCTAATGTATTAGTGACCGGACACCAAGGCTTTTTTACCAAAGAAGCACTGAGCGAAATAGCCCACACTACATTACAAAACGCTCATGAAATCGCCAATCAACTCACTTTGAGTAATGAAGTTAAATAAAGAGGTATTAGGTGCTAGATGCTAGATGCTAGATGCTAGATGCTAGATGCTAGATGCTAGAAAAAGTTTAAAAACGAAGGAGCAAAGTCAACTAAGTTGGCTTCGCTTCAATCTTTTAAGTTGCATAAATCCTAAAATCGAGCCAATCGGAATAAATAACAGCCAAAGATAGGCAAAATATCTACAGAAAAGATTAAAAGACTTTGAACTGTTATTTTTTTTAATAAGCCACATACTAAGAAAAAGACCAAATAAAGCAGGAACTATTTGAATTACTGAAATAACCACACCAGCAGAGAGCTGCGCTGAAATTAATTTAGGATCATTTGTGGGTAACTCTAAAAAAGCACGGCATAAACCCGAACAAAAACTAATCAGTGATAATAGTAAAAAGCTCTGTAATACAAGACTGATTAATTTTAATAATTTATACAAATTAGCTCCCCCGATAAAAAACACCGCTTACATTTTACGAATAGCGTTTAGTTTATTTATCTTGTTGATCACACCTAAATCAAACAGTTGCTCCGCTGTAGACTTGAGCAATTGAGTTTCCTCTGGCGTTCTATGTTCTTTAATAATTAAGTTTGCATAGCTAATTTGCAGCCGGTTTATTGCACGGGTTTTCTTTCTGCATTCAAAGCATTTAATTGCATGTGCATCAATCCAAAACCTTAATTGTTCAAACCAATATTGCTGCTCTTTAGCAAAAAATATAAAAGCTCTGTGACAATCGACACATTGCTCTTCTATATCAATGTAGAGTTGTCTTGGATATACACAGTAACTTTGTTTTTCAATTGCTGCGGGGATTGCCGTCTCAGGAAAGTAACGCAAACTTTTATATCGCCAAAAGGCATTATTGATTTCTTGCTTTGGGTAACTATTTCCAGAGGGAATTGGCTCGCTGCCATATTTTGGGTGGTTTACATAATTGCTCATCTTAGCTATTTCCCCAGCACAAAAAGGATGACTAAAGCCCCTACTGCTAGAGCAATAATTAAACTTTTATTTAGTTTAGACAACCAAGGAGAAACAACAGCGTCATTTTCTGAGCCGTTTACTCGCGGTGGAGGTTGTTGAGCTGTAGGCCGTGCTGGCATTTCGTTGTCTGCAAGCTGCTGCAAAGTCATCACAACTTGCTCAGCATTAACATGGTCACCATTGGCAATCGTTATATTCTCAATAATACCATTACAGTCGGCCATAACTTCTAAGACAACTTTTTCAGTTTCTACATCAAAAAGTATATCACCTGCATAAACTAGTTGCCCTTCACTAACATAAAGTTTAGCGACATCTGCTGTGCGTATTGAGTCTGGAAAGGCTGGTACTTTCACATCTATGTTCATAATTCCTCCTTGGATAAAACGCAGCGTTAACGCTGCGTGTATTCTCTTATGCCTTATAGTCTAACGCTTAAAACTAAAAAACTGACGGCTGACGGCTGACGGCTGACGGCTGACGGCTGACGGCTAAATTATCAACCAAATGCTACATTAGCAAACACGGCGGTCATCAGTACTGGGCATACAAAACGTATGTACTGTGCAAACCAAAAACGTACACCACTTGCTGCTTCATGAAGTTGATTACCTCGGCGCCATAACCACCCTACCGTAATAAAGTAAAATAAGCCCATTAAAGGTAATTGATATTGAGTAAGTACCATGATCACTAAACCAAATAGCCAATCAAAGTTAACAATTATCAGCGATGAGGCAGCAAGGACTGTTAAACTGACCAAAAAGGTGGCCTTTTTACGCTCAACTTGATGATTTTCAACTAAAAAAGCCACGGGAATTTCGGTTGATGAAATAGTTGATGTGAGTGAAGCTATCGACATTAATACAAAAAACAGTAAGCCAACTAACAAGCCAACTTCACCCATGGTATTAAATAACTGCGGCAAGATGGCAAAAATTAACTGCCCTTCGCCCACTAATTTACCGTCACTAAATACTTGCACACCGTTATATTGCGCCACATAAATGGCAGGAATAATTAATAATCCGGCTAAAAATGCCACCCCAGTATCAAGCAAGGCAACAGAGGCTGTTAAACGTGGGAGGTTAGCATCCGGCTGTAAATATGAGCCATAAATCATCATACAACCCACACCCAATGACAGTGAAAAGAACGCCTGCCCCATTGCCGCAATAATTAAACCTGGGTCGAGTATTTGGCTAAAATCTGGCACTAAATAGGCTGCAAAGCCTTCGTTAGCACCATCAAGCGTTGCTATGTAGGCAATTAAACCGACCAGCAGTACCAGCAACATCGGCATTAACCGGCGTGACCAGGTTTCAATACCTGATTTCACCCCTTTGAGAATAATGCTGGCGGTCAGTATTAGCATCAATGGCGTGAATATAAAATTACGTGCCATAGAGTCAGTTTGTAAAAACTGGCTTAGCACTGTGAAGCCGAAAAAAGTGCTTATTGGTTCAAGCGCATAAGCCAACATCCAGCCTGCGACGATTGAATAAAAGCTCAACATCACGATAGCGCCCACTAAACCTAAGTAGCCAGCGGCAGCTCCAACATTAGGTGCTTGCTGTTGCCATGCATTTTTAAGTGCTTTAACTGGGTTAGCTTGTGCTTGGTGACCTAAATATAATTCAGTATATAACGCGGGTAAGGCCAGTAAAAAGATAACAATAAAATAAACCAGTAAAAACGCACCACCGCCATGATTGGCCGCTTGCGTAGGAAACCCCCAAATATTACCTAATCCAACCGCAGCGCCAGAAGCTGCTAAAACAAAGCCAAGGCGGCTTTGAAAACCATCACGCAATTGTGCCATACATCTACAATCTGTTATTATTTTTCATTATTGTGAATTAAACCATATTTCACAGTCACTGAGTAATAAATTTGCCTTGGCTTAATTAACCAGAGCACAACCGCACAAAATATAAACATATTTGTTCTTTTATCACCTTAATTGTGGATTTTATGCCTGGCTTATTTTTTCAACAGCGATTAGTTATCAACAAGTACCGCGAACACTTACTCAATACAAATACTGTATTGTTATTTGATGCCCAGCAGTTAAATGTTGATGAATTTGATTTACACGCACTTTTAAGCCCTTTTGAACTGGCAATAATAAAACGGCGTAAGAGTAACAAAGCCAAGCAAGAATATTTAGCTACTCGGCTATTACTTAAGTATTTGGTAAAACAAAGTTCAGCGCAGTTTAGCCATTTAACCGCAAATCAGATCAGTTCTGAATTTGATGAGCAAAGCAGTAAATTACGCATTCATATAACCGGCAGCGAAACGGTGTTTAGCAGTTGTTTGTCACACTCGAATGGCTTTGTCGGTGCGGCGCTGAACATAGAGCAGGCTGAGTTTGGTTTTGATATTGAAAAAATAAGTGTACAACGCCCGTTTGTAAAACTCGCTAAGCATTTTTATCATCAAGATGAAGTAAATTTAATTACGCAAAGCCAACAGCAAAGCGCTGAGCGTTTTTTTAGAATTTGGACTTTAAAAGAAGCGCTGGCGAAAGCCACAAGCAGGCCAATTGCAAAACTATTAAGCCCCAATGTATTTACTGAGCTTGAGCAAGCAAATTTAGCGGCGCTGAGCTGCCAATATAATGAGTTTGATATTAGTGTAGTAAGTGACAAGAGCACTGACTGGCAGTGCTCTGTGGTGAATTCTATTTCGCAGTTACGCGGCGTGTTGGGCTTCTAACAAACGGCTGTGAATAGCTTGTACAACTAAGTCAGATTCACTTTGTTCTACCAAAAAGCACAAGTTGTGCTTGCTTGCGCCATGGCAAATTAGGCGGATATTAAAATCACTTAATACCTGCATTAAATTAACTTGCTGCTGACGCAACTGAATTTCAGAACCAATCAGCGCCACTAAGGTTAAATTGTTTTCAACCGATACATGGCAAAACTCTGCAAGTTTGTCTAAACATTCTTGATCAAGCTCAGGACGCGACGCATTAGGTGCATTATCTAACGTAATTGCGACACTGATCTCAGAGGTCGTCACTAAATCAACGGAGATATTAAACTCACTTAAAATTGCAAACACGCGGGCTAAAAAGCCACTCGCCAATAGCATTTCTGGGCTTTTAAGCGTTAATAAAATTTGGTTTTTACGTTGCGTTACCGCACGAATACCGGGTACTTGTGATTTTTCACGTTCGATCCAAGTGCCACCACGCTCTGGTTCACGGCTTGAACCAACAAAAACACTGATGTGGCTGCGGCTGGCCGGTAAAATAGTCGCCGGGTGTAATACTTTAGCCCCAAAGGTCGCCATTTCTGCCGCTTCATCAAAACTTAAACGAGCAATCGGTGTGGCTTTTACGCATAAACGCGGATCAGTACTAAAAATACCCACAACGTCAGTCCAAATGTGTACACTCTTCGCGTTGACAGCTTCTGCAAGTAATGCCGCACTGTAATCTGAACCACCACGACCAAGTGTGGTGGTTTGCCCATGCGCGTCACTGCCAATAAAACCTTGAGTGACTACAACATGTTCTTTTAAAAGTGGTATTAAATGCTCTTTCGCAGCCACAGCGGTTGCAGCTACATCCGGTGTTGCTTTAGAAAACTGGCTATCAGTTTTAAGCACTTGGCGTACATCAAAACGTACCGCATCTAAACCATTTAAACGCAGTACTTGGGTAAATAAATACGACGATAAGCGCTCACCAAAGCTGAGTAGTTCATCCTGTTGTTGTTTGTTTTTTAATGGCTCGCTCGCCAAGGCTTTAAATGCTTTAATTGTTTCTTCAAAGCCATGGGCTAAATCAGCATCAAGTGAAAGCTCATTTAAAATGGTGTCTTGAATAGCTATTACGCCGGCAATATTTTCAGCGCGCTCATCACTTGAAATCTCTTTTTTACACAAGGTAACTAGGTGGTTGGTAACACCGGCACTGGCACTAACCGCCACTACCCGTACATTGTTATCGGCTACAATAATTTCACTGCAACGGCTCATAGCTTCAAAATTAGCGACGCTGGTGCCACCAAATTTTGCTACAACTATCTCTGATTTTTGATTTTTCGCTGACTGTTGCACGTTATTAGCAGCTAATTGGGTATTCATGTCGTCTCCTTTTGTGGCATTCGTACCACGATAAAACAAGAAGAACTTGGCAAGGGGGTGCTCGATAAGAAAAGTCCACTGCCAGAAGCTCTCCACCTAATTGGTGACAGTTTTGAGGATTCAGCCCCATAAACCGAAAAACCACTGTGACGTGCAGTTGTTTTTCTCGGCGAATATTTCCCTCCTTAATGGTCGTTGGCAGTCGTCGCCTCACATTAAGTACCTAAATACCGCACCTCTTCTGAATGTTAGATTAATTGCATTCTATAATTACCAATTAAAATAACAAAGCCCACATAAAGTGGGCTTTGAAAGTTATCGTTTAGACGTCTAGCTGTCAAGTTGTTTTAAATAATAAAGGCTATTAAATAAAGCTACCTGCTAAATACGACCCAATATAACCGATTGTATACGCTATTAATAAATACACCGACATACGTAAATAACTCATAAAGGTCAGCGCTTTAACTTTACTCATGGCAATAATACCTGCCGCAGAGCCGATGATTAGCATAGAGCCACCCACGCCGGTTGCATAAGTAAATGATAGCCATTGCTGCGGACTCATCACGATTTCTGCTTTAAGTAGAGCGGCCGTCAGTGGTACGTTATCAACCGCGGCTGACAAAATACCCATTAAGTAGTTAGCGTATTGCGCAGGCATTAGTTCATAAAGATGCGTGAACTTACTTAGCATACCTACTTCTTTTAAAGCACCTACCAGTAATAATACACCAACGAAGAACAGCAAAGTGTCGTATTCGATTTCACGAATATAATCGATAATTTTTTTATTCACGTCTTTTTTGCGCATTAAAAATTGCGCCACTAAAAACATCAATGACAACCCAAATAAGAAAGTTAACAACGGCGGCACATGATAAAGCACGCTGAGTGTCAGTGTAGCGAAAATAGTTGATAAGAAAATAACTGCAATTGTAATATCGGTTTTTTCAATACGGCGCTCTTCTTGTTTAGTAAACTCAACAGCACCATTTAAGCCAAACGATAGCATGATCGCCAGCAGTGCAACACTTGCCAGTGCAGGCACTACTAACAATAACAAGTTCGCAATACTTACTTTTCCATCTAGGAAAATCATTAGTGTTGTTACATCGCCGGTGATCAATGACACACCACCCGAGTTAACGCTAAAAATAATTAATGTGGCGTATTTAATAAGCTTTTTCGGATCGAGTTTTAACGACATCACTACCGCAAGGGAGATCAAGGTAGCTGTGATATTGTCTGAAATCGACGAAAATAAAAAGGAAAACCCACCAATCAAAAACATCAACTTGCGTTCGCTTATTGCACTGGGCATGACTCTGTGCACAATATTTTGGATAAAACCTTTGGAGTTTAAATAGGCAACAAAGGTCATTGCAGCCATTAAAAACAACCAGAGTGTGGCAATCTCTAAAATATTGTGATCAAGTTGATGTTGTATGTTTTCGGGGCTTTGCCCGTTGAGCGGCGAGATAAATAAGATAATCCAGCATAAAGTACCAAAGAAAAGCGTGGTTTTGGCCTTGTTTACATGGATAATATCCTCTATAACGATGAGCACGAATGCAAGCGTTATCAGGGTTAGGATAATTGCAGATACCATGGTGTTTGAACAACCTTTATAAAAATGTAAAAATTGTATGCTATATGCCGCAGGACGACACGGCGCGCAGTCTAGCACCAAAGACTGTGTAAAACTATTGCAAATTCATTTTTATAAGACAAATCGCTGATAGTCTGTACCTAGGCTATACAGTATTAATTAGAGTTACTGGAGCTTTATGATCCCAGCTAAAAAGTTACTAAATACCCTAACAGAGCATTGGGGAATGTTAGAACTGCTATTTAAACGTTTTAAAATGGCTGATTTCAGCTTAAAAGACGTACAAAATGCGATCAAACAAAAACAGCCAACGTGGTCAAATGAGCGTATATACAAAGAGACCAACCGCCTTTTAAACCAAGATATTATTATTCCTTTGGCTAAGTCGTCGCAGCTTGAAATTAATCGCGCGATTGCAGATTTTGCCACTTTTTTATTGCAAGAAGAACATCTTGGTTTAGCACAAGAAATTAGTGTATTGGTAGACGATTTAGCTCGCTTGGGTAATCGTTTAGATAACGCAGGCAGTATTGAAGACTACGACGAAATGCGCCGTTTTAGTCGTATTATGGATGATCGGGTGCGTAAAATAATGAAGCTATTTGCCCACAACGAAAATGCTATTTTAAATATCGTTGAACAAGCAAAAGCTAACAATGCCGTACAATCGCTGCAAAAGCGCTACAAAGCCGTTATTGAAGCCTTTGATGAATACATAGAGCCGATGCTAGAAATGGTGGATATTCGCGGCGATTTTCATGCTTGCTTTAATACCATCGAAGCGCAAATAAGTACGCAAATTGAGTATATCGAGCGCAGCGGTAAAGCGTATCAAGATAAACGTATGCTGGAACGACTACGCACCCGTATATTAGAAATGCACTTAGTTGGCCGAGAAAGTCTACGTAAAAGCGCTGATATGCTGATGCCACTGCGTGAAGAGCTACGCCGAAATAATATGATCACTCGTCAAGCAGCCAAAGTCCTTGGTTTAGTGCGTAAAAATGGGGTTGATAATATGCTCAGCGCCGTACAACCACATTTTGTGTCTGACACACAGCGGTTCTCATTGGGGCAACAACGCCACATGGTGGCTTATATGGCTGCACTTGTTGAGTTTGAACACAGTGAATACGAACTTCCTGATCAACAAGATGTGCCAGCTTTTGTTACACCCAATATTCCAGATTACAACAATGTGAAAGCGAACTTTAAAAAGCGCTTCAATACGAAGCGTAAAAAGCCTCAGCCATTATTGAGCTTTTTAGGGGAGAGTTATCCCGACCTTGAAGCCGACGAAATGCTGTTTTTATATCAAAAACTGGTCAGCGACACTGAGCTTGAAATCAATCAAAGTGATGAAAAAATGCGGGTAAAAATCGCAGGACAACATTTTTCACTCTTTCCGTTTAATACAAAACCATTTAATTCTAACTCTGTTGCATCAGAGCAATCTTCAACAGGGAATGAGTAAGTTATGACACAAATAAATTTAGCTGAATTAACGCACCTTCAAGCGATTAATAAAAAATTAGTGACGGGTTATCATATTAGCGAACAAGATACCGTTATGTGGCAAGAGCTTGATCAACAAATTGATGCCTACCGTGACTTGTTTAACGCTCTAGGGCACGACTTACAACACGACAGCCGCGGTTTTTACTATTTTGCCAGCGATGAAAGTACGCCAAACATGGGCAAAATATCCCGTGCGATTGCCTTAACCGTTTATATATTAATTGAGCATTACGCTAACTCAGGTAAAGATCCGATGCGCGCTTTATTTGACGAGGTAAATGATTTAGAACTTATGCAAACCCTGGTGCAAATGAATAAACACTTGTTTGATCAACTGGAAATTTTCTCTGGCTCTGATTTACGCAAAGACGTGTACTTGCGCATGGTACGTTTAGGCCTCAGCCGAGAAGTAGAAAATGGCTTTATGCTACAAGCCCCTATTTACCGTTATATAGATGCCCTAATGGAAGTAAACGAAGAAACCTACCTTGGAGAGGACGAATAATGAATAATCTATACGGCCTCAGTAAACTGGCATTATTAAATACCGCAGGCTATGCCAAATGTGTGATCCCGCTTGATAAAAGTAGCTCGATTTGTGCACCAAATAATACCGGTAAAAGCTCAGTTATAAACGCCCTGCAGTTTCCACTTATCAACGATTTGCGCCTTACCGAATGGGACGGCCATGATTTAGACGAAACACGTAAATTTTATTTTGCCTCCGATCAATCGTATATTTTGCTTGAAGCCGACCTCCCCCATGGCCCTGTGGTTATTGGTGTGGCTGGGCTTGGTAAAATTGCCGGTTACGCGCATCAGTTTTTTTGTTACCAAGGCAAACTCAACCTAGAGCAATATACTCAAGGTAAAACCATCATTAAGTTCACTAAGCTATTTAATCATTTAAAAGAGCAAGGTTTTAACCCAATTGAGCTTAAAGCCCAAGAGCTAAATGCCCTGTTGACTGGCGGTGCTACACCATTTGATGGTGATATTAACTTAAAAATGATCCCGCTTAATAACGTACAAGACTCGGCTATTTATAAAGAAATTTTTCGCCGTATTTTGAACTTACATAAACTCGGTGCCGCCGATGTTAAACGCTTTATGCTGCGTGTGTTTGAACGCCATATGTCAAACTCTAAGGTCGACTTTTATGAGGTATGGCGACGCTCATTTGATAAAGTAAACCGTTCAAAGCGAGAATTAAAAGCGCTTGAATCAATGCAAGAACCGATTGCAGCACTTGAGTCAATGCTTGAGAATCAAACGGTACTCAAAGGAAAACTTGCCGCCTACGCGCCTAAAATTGACCAAGCATTAATTGACTTTGATACTTATCAAGAAGCGCAATTGAGCGAGCTTAATGTTGCCCTTGAAGACATTGAACACGAAAAACACGAGTTTGAGCAAAAACAACAACTTTATGTCCAGCAATCGCGTGATATTGAACGCAGACAAACTCAAATTGAGCAATGGTTTTTAGACTTCGGCGCGCTTAAATCTGAATTTGAACTGGTTAACTTAGCGACTTTAAAAGTCAGCCTTGGGCAATTAAAGCAAGATTACGAGTCACTGTCTCATTCAATCAACAGTGCCCAAGGGCAAAGTTTACATACCCTTGATTACCGTATTAGTGAAACGCAAAAACAAATTAAGAGCTTAAAGCTGCAACTTAAAAACCTTGAGTTTAATTTGTTTACTCGCATGCGCGAGGATTTATCGCTCAAAGAAGTGGAAGAAATTTCACGCATTCTAAACCCTGATATTCTGTCATTCGCCACCACTAGCAATGGTGATATAGATATTACTGATGAAGCGGCATTTGGCGAATTTTTAGAACAATTATCAGATAACGTGAAAGGCGGCGTACTCACTCTACCCGGTGCGACTATTAAGCTGAAAAAGCTCTCGCCGGTGCAAATGCAAACAGGTGAAAATAAAGAGCAACTCAGCGCCCAACTCAGCGCTCTTGAGCATTCTCTTTCTGAGTTCAAGCAACAGCGTGACGTTGCCGCAAACGTAGCCGAAAAGCAAAAAGAAAAAGATGCGTTATATGATGAACTAATGGCAGCAGAAAGCGCATTAAAGCGCTTTGAGCAATACCAAACTATGCTGCAATCTAATGATGCACAGGCATTATTAAAAGAGCAGTTATTAGCTGAACGCGAGCAAGTTGATAGCTACCTGCAAGATATTCAAAACAACAGTGGCTCAATTAGTGATAGACGCTCAATTATTAAATCGAAAAAAGATCTGATTTCCCGCCAAGCAGATCGCCTACGCCAAGTTAAATCGGAGCGCATTGACCATACCCTCGATTTATACAGCGGTAAAGTCACCCCGTATATGATTGATATTCAAATCGACTTTGATAATCTCAGCGATTTAGTACATCACTTCAATAAAGACTGCCAAGAGCTGCGTAATTTTGATATCAACGTGCGTAATACCTATTTGCATATCTATAATGCCGGTATTACTAAATTTGATAACGAAAACGACGAGTTTAGTAAATATCAAAAACTCATTGGCGCGTTTCATAATATTGATAACGAACGCGACGCGGTTGAACGCCAAGCACGTGTTGCATTGACTGAAGTAGCTGCGACGATTAAAGGCCTGCGGGAAGATTTAGACCGCCTGCGCCGTGAAATGAACAGCTTTAACAAAGGCATTAGTCAGCATCGTATTTCTAATCTGCAAGCGTTTAAAATTAACGTGATCCCTCGCAAAATGCTGGTAGATAGTATTGATACCATTATCAGCACGTCAAATCAGTTTGAGCAAGGTGACACACTTGATCTACTAAGCCAAGAACCGTATAGCGAAAGTGCTGTAAACGAAGCCAAAGATCACTTAATTAAACTCGCCTCTGATAAAGCGGGTTTAACCTTAACTGATTTATTTGATATTCGTTTTGAAGTGGTAAATCGCGCAGGCGAAACTGAGCACTTTGAAAAAATTGATTCAGCTGGTTCAAATGGTACGCGGATCACTATTAAGTTATTGTGCGGTATGTTGTTTATTCGCTATCTATTAAGCGATCAAGAACAAAACTTATACCGTATTCCAATTTACATTGATGAAGCAGCTGATATCGATCCGCAAAATCAAAAAGCGATTATCGAAACAGCATTAAGCTTTGGGTTTGTGCCTATATTTGCCTCGGTGAAACCGCAAATTAGTTGTGACTATATAGTTCCCATTCGTTCGGTTAAAGACGGCGCGCAAAATTGGGTCGATGAAAAAGACTGGATAGAAGTAGAGCATGAACAGGCTGAGACATCTGAAAATTAATTTATCATTCAGCCTGAGACGACTAAACTCAGTTGTAATCAAGCAGTTTGTATATAATAGGTAAAAAATGTCATTCCGTTGAATTATTTTTATGTTATGTTATCAAATGAATAGAGCTTAAATTTGCCAAGGAGCAAAAACATGAAGAACTTACTAATTGCCGCAGCAGTGCTTATGCTAGCAGCCTGTGCAAAAACACCTGATGTTGATTACGATAAATCAGTTGATTTTAGTAATTACAAAACATTTGCTTGGATGCCACAAGCTACTCTTGCAAATGCAGGTAACTATCAAATCAGTCCATTAATGGAACAACGTGTACGTGAAGCGGTTAATACACAATTACAAGCGCAAGGCATGTCACTTGTTGATTTATCTGCCGCTGACGTATTACTTAACTACCATGCGTCTGTAGATACTAAAATTGATGTTGATACGTTTAACGTAGGTTATGGCGCACGCTGGAACTACTGGGGTATGGGCTACAATACGCAAACTACAACTCATGAATACGATGTGGGTACGTTGATTTTAGACGTTGTTGATCGCGAGTCTAATCAACTAGTATGGCGTGGTGCACGCGAAGGCCGTTTACAGAAGAAGCAATCTCCTGAAGAGCGTAACGAAGCAGTAAGAGAAGCAGTTGCGACTATTCTTTCTGGCTTTCCGCCTGAAAAACTAGCACAATAATCTGCTATAAATAATTTTTAAAAGCTCACTTTTTAGTGAGCTTTTTTGTTAGTAAATCAGTCTAATATTGTTTTTAAATAACATTTAATAATTCCAAAACCTCAATTCAAAACAAAAGAAATTTAAATAACAAATAAAATATGTTAGATTATCGGAAATATTTAAAGGAATAAATAATATGTCATTAGATCCTACTTTCGTACTTAAAATTCAAAAACTATTCCCAAAAGATGTACTTCGAGAAATGTACGCTTCCCTTGACTCAGACCCAGAGTTTAGACACTCAGGTGTAATTTTTGAAGCTGAGAAAGATAGTATTGCTAAACTTTCAGTAAACCCAGGTAGTTTACTTTTGAATCCAAACAGCCACTACAATAGTAAAGTGCTCCGAGCAAGCTGTAGAGCAGACAGAAAAAATATTTATATCCGCGAATTTGTATTCCCTAAACAAATGAAGGTCGAACAAAGAATAGATAAGATTAATTCTTCATTATGGGATGAAACTACAACCATGGGCATTTCATGCGCTGGCGCAACTTCTGGTTGGGTTTTAGTTTTCGCCGAAATGGGTGGCGGAGCTGCAAGTCTTGGCGCTACATGGGCTGCAATTCCATTAACTTTAACCTCAACTACCGCTGCCACTTTTCAATGTGGAGTTGGTGTGGGTCGTGTATTTAACCATTTAAGCGGTAATGCAGAGTATAACCAATGGCTTGATGCATCTCCTACTTTTTCAACTTTAATGTTTACTTTAGATATAATTCAGGTTGCAGATTTAACTAAAGCAGGTTTGGAAGCTGGCTCGTTACTTGTTAAATTTAAACAAAATAAAGCGTTAGGACAGAATAAATTATTAAAAATGTACAAAGGAATGACACGCGAAAATCGTAAAAAGCTCGCTGTTGAAATGTTAAAAATCAATAACCCTCAATTAGTTAAAAATCAAAAGTTACTTAAACAAGTTATACGCGGTCAAGTTTTGTTAGACGATGGAACTAAAGCAACCAAAGTATACACTCAAGCACAAGTCCAGCGATTAATAAGAAGTTCTTTTTACAGAGCTTTTCTTACTAAAGCATCATTAGCAACAGGAGCTGGAGCTGCAGCTACAATATACGGAAGTGCTCGCACCTTGCCTGAGAATACTAAAAAATCAGCAAGTTTTGTTATTGGTATTACCACTTCTTAAATTTATTAATGAGTAAAACATGTTATCTAAATTGAAAATTAAATATTTTTTTGTATCTATAATTTTGATGGGAATATTCGTTGGTTTTTTTAATATTAGTTGGTCTAGTTTAAAACTCACTAACCATAAGGTTGTTTATATTCAAGACAAACTAACCGATGGTGAAAAATCTCCAAAAATGGTAATAATTCCGGCTGGAGTTGGCACTATAGGCGGAGAAAATTTTCGTTCATTTCAAAATGAAGCCCCTATATTTAAAGCAAAAATAGAGTCTCCTTATGCATTAAGTGAAACTGAAGTGACGTTTGAGCAATATGATAAATTTTGTAAAACCGGAATACGTTCGTGCCCTAACGATGAAGGCTGGGGACGTGGTAAACAACCTGTGGTAAATATTTCTTGGTTCGATGCAGTCGCGTACACAAAATGGCTAAGCAAAGAGACTGGCAATATTTATCGCTTACCTAGCGAAGTTGAATGGGAATACGCTGCTCGAGCTGGAACAGATAGTAAATTTTGGTGGGGTGATGAATATAGGCAAGGAATAGGCCACTGCGATAGAGATCTAGGAGGCTGCCCAAAAGGCACTGACAAAGGACATTCTTGGCAAGTGGGCATACTAAAAGCAAACCCTTTTGGTTTATTTGATATGACTTCAAATGTATCTGAATGGGTGGGAGATTGCTATTCAGATAGCCATCTGAATACTAATAAAACGACTGATGCCAACTATCGCGGTGATTGTAATGAAAAAGTTGCTAAAGGCGCAAACTGGTTAACAGCTCAACCTTATGTACACCATTCTCTTAGGATGAGTTTAGATGATTATTACGTTTCTTATGCTGTAGGATTTAGAGTATTAAGAGAAATAAATAAAGACGAATTAAAGGAATAAAGGAATAAAGGAATAAAATGAAAGTAACGTGCCCTCATTGTAAAAGTAAGATTACAGCTAAAGATATAAAAAATATTAACAAAAATCGTATTTTCATTGAAAAACAATGTCCGTCTTGTAAAGAGTGGTTTTGTTTGAATAAAACACTAACGATTATAAAAATTATTGGTGTTTTTTTATTATTAATAACTAGCTTATTAAATATTTTCAATATTAAAAGCCAATATAGTCTGGTTTTTTCAAGCATTGGTTTTGTAGGAATATTGGTATCAGTAATTATTACTTTTTTTGGTAAAAATGAAGCAATCAAAAAATAAAAAAAAGAAACCAAAAGTAAAATATATAGATATCAGTAATACTAGAATGCTATTGAATCAAATCGCATTCTCTATTTTTTCTTGTGCAACAGGCCTTGTTTTAATAGTTTGTGCGATAAAATTTATATATGACGGCTATATTCTGACTCCAACAGATTACCGGGTCGAATCTGACGTTTATTTTTTTTCAGCGTCGCCGTTTACTTATCTTTTTTATCTTCTTTTTTATTTTGGAACTGGGATCTACTTTTTAGCTGTGCCCTACCTTTTTAGAGATATGTTTCCTCGTAAGCAAAACAAAGCTAAAAAGAAGCGCAAGCAGAATAAAGTTTGATTCTAGCTTACTAAGCCATTAAAGCTTTTTTTTAAATACCCTCTCATTGAGATCACTCAGTTATTCGACTTTATATTTATGCAGCAAGTCCCGCGGAATATGGCAGTAATCATCAGGGTAATTAGTTAAGCGGTCTTGGTGCTCAGGATCGCTTGCTACGTAATTTGTTAACGGCAGTACTTCAACTACGATTTTAGCTGCATCATCGCGTTGGCTGATATAATCACGGGCTATGTATAGATGCGCTGTCTGTTTACTGTAAATGGCCGTACGGTATTTTGGCCCTACGTCATCACCTTGCTTGTTAATACTGTAGGGATCAATAATTTCAAAGAAATAACTGATCAAGGTGTTCAACTCCACTTTATCGGTATCAAAAACCACCTGCACACATTCTGCATAACCATCATATTCGCCCGCGGTCGTATTACTGGTGCCATTGGCACGCCCTGCTTCTGTGCTTACTACTCCAGGTAAATGCTTGATAAACTCTTGTACACCCCACAAGCAACCGCCAGCAAAATAAACACAGTCTAAATTGGTGTTATCTAATGTGCTCATATATTAAACCTATGTGAATAACCATGAATGATTATCAAATGCAATTTTCTCTTATTCATATACAATAGCGCCCTAATTAGATAATACGCTGATATAGCGTGTTTGCTCATGCAGCAATATATAAAAGCGTAAAGAGATTTTAAAGTGATAAAAACAGTACAACTAGTCCTACCTGCTATTTTTTGCAGTTTATCAACCACTGCACTTGCGACTAATGAGAAAAATAACACTGATAACATTGAACAAATAACAGTAAAAGTGTCAGCAACCGCAAATAACGAACCTGTGGGCACCTTTGCCGCGCCGATCTCAAATTTAGAATACGATCCACGTGTTGATCTGCAATCGCGAAATATGGCTGAAGCGCAAGCGGATGTCACTATCCGCGGTGGCATTTTTGAAAACACCGGTTTTCGGGTTGGCAGTGCCACCTTATTCGATCCTCAATCAGGTCATTACTTTGCTGAAATTCCAATTGCACCACAGATGCTTGATACCGCAGATATTTTTACTGGCGTTGATAATGCCCTGTATGGTGTGAATAGCTCGGTTGGTACAGTATCGTTTGGTTGGACGCCCATTATTACTGGCGGCAGTGTGTCATTAGGTACGGGTAATAACGACTTTAACTTACAAAGTATCAATGCTGGAGTCAGTGTGCCACTTGAAAGCCAACCTAATTGGCAACTGGGTTTTCAAGGTGACTACGCTCATTCGCAAAGTGACGGCACCATAGACAATGGCGATCACGATTTTACCCGTGCCTCTGGCCGCGTGCAATTAACTGGTCCGCAATCGCAAACAGATTTATTTTACGGCTCGCAGCAAAAGTTTTTTGGTTGGCCAAACTTGTACACGCCATTTGGGGTAAACGAAACCGAAGATCTTGATACGCAATTACTGATGCTTAACCATAAACAAGGCTATACAAAAAACAGCTCTTTTGAAGTATCCGCTTATTATCGTAAAAATAACGACCATTATATTTACTCGCGTGAAAACCCCAGTGCATTTGAAGCGTTTCATGAAACAGAAGTCAAAGCACTCGCGCTTTCAGGGCGCCATAGTAATACTGACTCGTTTGCAATAAACTACTCAGCGCAATACATGGAAGATGCAATTGAATCTACCACCCTTGAGAATAAGTTTACCTCACGCAATTATTATAAGCTCAGCGTGTTGCCAGAATACAAAACTGCGATTGATACTAACCAATTGCTGACAGTACGCTTAGGCGCCGCTTTTGACGATACCAACAGAGACGACTCGCAACTCTCGCTGCTTGGCGACTTAGCTTGGCATACCCTCAATAATGATGGCACAGAGCGCACAGTGTACTTATCGTATGCACAGGCAAGCCAAGTTGCCGGATACACAGCCATCGGCGGCAGTGAATCAGGTGGTTTATTTAGAAGTAACTATGATCTTGAACGCGAAACCACCCAGAACCTAGAGCTGGGTTTATTGCTTGAAGAATCTACTTGGCGTTTAGATTCAGCGATTTTTTATCGCCAAGATGACAATCTAACTGATTGGACTTACAGCTTCGACTCTACCTCTGCCCGAGCAGCTAACGCTGTTGATATCGACACCGCAGGTATTGAGTTTTTAGCAACTAAGCATTTTGATACTGTTGAACTTATTAGCAGTTACACTTACCTGCATAAGTCAGAAACGTATGGCGCAGCAGATATAGATGCTAGTTTTTATGCGTTAAATTTCCCTGATCACCGCGCGACCCTAGGTGCAATTTGGCAACCGACGGATTTGCTGGAATTTAGAATAGATAATGAATGGCGTAAACAACATGAAAATTCATTAAGAAATGGCGATGATGAAGCGTTATTTACCCACTTAACGCTAAAGATAACCCCGTCAGCGCTTGATAACTTATTTATCACCCTCGCAGCTGATAACTTATGGGGCGAATCATTTGAAGAAATCCCCGGCACCCCTGGCCGTGGCGAGCAATACACTTTGAGTGCAACTTATAGCTGGTAAATAAAAAAATATGTATAAAAACCGCATTTTTTTAAGATGCGGTTTTTTTATGTCATCTGTTCAAGCTCAGTGATCAACTGCAATGCTTGTGCGTTGCTGGTGCCACATACATCAATTGTTGCACTAAAATCACTACATACTTTTGGCCGGATTTCATCACCAAACAATTTACATAAGTTGTTGTTATCTAATTGAATACACCGCTCTCCCGCTTTTTTACCATGCGGCATACCTGGGATCGGTGAGCTAATGCTTGGTGCAATACAACATGCCCCGCAGCCAAGCCGACATGCCATTGTTGATGTGTTCATACTCTGCCTTTTTGTGATCTATTTCATTAATATGTTAATTGTGTAATGACTTGTTACATCTTCATACGCCTTGTAAACACTTTCTTCATTATAATGACAATGTCACCTAATTATGAGGAAAGCCCTGTGGCTACTAAAAAACAAATCATTTTACCTATTGCCGTGCTAGTCGCGGGTATAGGTCTAGCGGTTGCGTTTTCAGCAATGAAACAACCGCCGGAAGAAAAACCAGCACAAGATACACGCCCATTGGTCTCTGTTAACCCAGTTCACCTTGATGCAATTACCCTCGATGTTAAATCGTATGGTGTTGTTAAAGCAAAAGATCACACTCCACTGGTTGCGCAAGTAAGTGGCCAAGTGGTGTTTGTATCTGAGCAATTTGTGCAAGGTGGTTTTGTTAAGCAAGGCGATATTCTAGCACGAATAGATCCAAATGATTATGAAGCGGCACTAATTGAAGCACAAGCTGGGTTGGCGCAAGCAAGCTCTGACCTAGAAATTGAACGCGCACAAGCACATGTGGCACAAGCTGAATGGGACCGTATAAAAGACGATTCAAACCAAATGATCCCATCACAACTCTATTTGCGCAAGCCGCAATTGGCAGAAAAACTAGCTCGCTATCGCGCAGCGCAAGCAGCTGAAAAACGCGCTACCCGTAATTTAGAACGTACGTATATTAAAGCGCCTTATGATGCGATTATTTCTGAACGCGTAATTAGTTTGGGTAGCGTGGTTAACCCGGGCAGCCAGTTTGGCGCTCTCAGCTCGACTTTAGTCGCTGAAATTCGCCTGCCAGTGGCTGATAAAGAATTACAATATCTGACTAACAGCGGTATCGGCGCTAACGTTACGCTCAGTGCTGACTTTGCTGGCAAGCCTACGACGTGGCAGGCTAAGATTGTCCGCAGTGAAGGTGTTATCGATCAAAAAAGTCGTATGAGCTATTTAGTTGCGCAAGTGAATACCCCTTATGCCAGTGAACAACCACTGCGTTATGGCTCTTATATCAATGCCACTATTGCTGGCCGTGAATTGGATAATGCGATTATCGTTCCGCATCATTTAGTGAAAAACGGTAAAATAGTAGTAATGAATGACGATTTAACGCTGTCATTTAAACCTCTCAATATCGTTAGAGAGCAAAATGGTATGGTCATCGCGTCACAAGGCTTAAATGATGGTGAGCAATTGATCACATCAGCTTTAGATTTTCCAACCGAAGGCATGCAAGTCAAACTCAATAACACTGATAAACCTACTGGTGCAACGCAACTTGCGCTAAAAGAGGAATAAATCATGAGCATTGAGAATGAAAAAGGCTTAATTGCTTGGTTTGCGCGTAACCCAGTTGCGGCAAACTTGATTATGATTTTTATACTGGTGGGTGGCCTGCTAACAGCCTTGACCATTCGCAAGCAAGCGTTTCCACAATTTGAAAGTAATTGGGTAAGTGTACAAGCAGTCTACCCAGGTGCAGCTCCACAAGAAGTGGAAGAAGGCATAACCATCAAAATTGAAGAAAACCTCGAAGGTACTGAAGGTATAAAACGCCTGATCACCTATTCTAACCGTGGTTATTCTCAAGCTTGGATCGAAATTGAAGAAAAGTACGACCTTCAAGAAGCCCTAGACGAAATAAAAGCCCAAGTAGACTCAATTAACTCGTTCCCTGCAGGTATGGAGCGGCCAATTATTCAGCGCGAAAAGTTTCAACAAGAAGTGATGGTACTTGCGCTTTATGGCGATATGACCTATGCACAATTAAAGGAACTAGGTACCAATTTAGAGGATGAATTACTGGCTTTACCTAGCGTCAATTTAGTCGATTTTTTCAGCGGCTTAAATTACGAAATAGGTATTGAGATTAGCCCAGATAAACTGCGTGAATATGGCCTTACTTTTAGAGATGTCTCTAACGCGGTGAGAAGCTTTTCGACCAATATGTCAGCAGGTCAAATACGTTCAGAAAATGGCTATATTTCGATGCGTGTTGAAAAACAAGCCTACCGCGGTAATGAGTTTGAGAAACTTCCTTTAATTACCCTTACTGACGGCGCACAAATATATTTAGGCGATGTAGCCACTATTAATGATGGTTTTGAAGAAGGTCTACTCTACTCTAAATATAATGGTAAAAACTCGCTAATTTATGAAATTAACGCATCTAAAGATCAGGATATAACAGACGTTGCCAAAGTGCTGAAACAGTACTTAGCTGATAAAGCAGACCAACTGCCTGCAGGTGTCAAACTCACCCCTATGGTTGATCTAACTTACTACCTACAAGGTCGACTCGATATGATGGTCGACAACATGGTTTGGGGTGGTATTTTGGTCATGATTGTATTGGCACTATTCTTACCACTAAGATTAGCGTTTTGGGTAATGATGGGCTTACCTGTATCGTTCTTAGGTGCATTTTTGTTTATGCCAATTGGCTTTTTAGACATCACCATTAATATGGTGTCGCTATTCGCCTTTATTATTGTACTGGGTATTGTGGTGGACGATGCCATTGTAGTGGGCGAATCAGCCAGTGCAGAAATTGAAAAACACGGACACTCTCTCAATAATGTTATCCGTGGTGTAAAACGCGTTGCTATGCCTGCAACATTTGGCGTGTTAACGACGATTGCCGCATTCTTGCCACAAGCGATGGCCTCTGGTCCCGGCGCTGCATTTTCTAAAGCCATTGGTGTCGTTATTATATTATGTTTAATTTTCTCGTTGATTGAATCAAAACTTATTTTGCCTGCTCACATTGCAGCAATGAATCCACGTAAAGCTAATCCTAAAAATCCATTACACAAACTACGCATGATTGTTGATAATGGCCTGAAATCGTTTGTTGAGAATTATTACACACCATTTATAGGTCACTGTATTCATTACCGTTATACTGTGATTATTGGTTTTTTATGTATTTTAATTGTCAGTGCTGGTATGTTTGCTGGTGGCTTGGTTAAGTTTGTACCAAACCCAAAAATACCACACGACTTCCCCCGTATTGTTGTAGAGATGAACCTTGAATCGTCTGAGCAAGCAACACTCGAAACCGCTAAAAAAATTGAAGCGGTACTACTTAGTGTCGATGAAGAGCTTGAAGCCCAGTACGGACAAAAAATGATCCGTGACCTTTCGGTAAGTCTACGAGGCCGAACCAGAGCTCAATTAATGGCAGTTCTTATTGAACCTGACAAACGCCCTATTGATACCTTTACACTCAGTACCTTATGGCGTGAAAAAATGCCGCCACTACCGGGGGTTAAAACCCTTACTATTCAAGATAACCTGTTTGGCGGTGGCCGGGATGACGGCGATATTAGCTTTAGGCTTGAAGGTAAAAATGCCGATGAACTTAAAGAAGTAGCTACAGTACTAAAAGCGAAGCTACAAAGCATGGAAGGTGTGGGCGATGTGAACGATTCAATGCAAAGTGCTACTGACGAAGTGCAACTTAATTTAAAACCACTTGCCTACAGCATGGGCTTAACGCTTGCTGATGTTGCATCACAGGTTAGTTTTAGCTACTACGGGTTAGAAGCACAACGTATTTTACGTGAAGGCGAAGAGATCAAAGTGATGATTCGTTACCCAGAAGACGAGCGTAACTCAATCAGTAATATACATAGTACGCGGATTATTACGCCATCAGGCGCTGAAGTTCCGCTTAGCGAAGTAGCAGAAATAAACTTGGTCGATGGTGTTAACAGCATCCGCCGTGAAAACTCAAACAGAACGGTCAATGTATGGGCCGCTATCAATACCGACAAAGTTGAGCCATTTGCTATCGCACAAGAAATTCGTGACGAATACTTACCTTCGCTACTTAAAAATTACCCTGGCGTTAAAAGTAACGTTGCTGGTCGAGTACAAGAAGAGATGGAAAGTGCTGATGAACAATTGCGTGATTTTGCTATTTCACTGATGATTATCTTTGCTTTATTAGCCATACCGCTTCGCTCATACTCGCAACCACTGATTATTATGTCGGTGATCCCATTTGGTGTTGTAGGTGCCATGTTTGGCCACATGGTATTAGGCATGACTATGAGCGGCCTATCAATGTTTGGCATCATTGCCGTGGCAGGTATTGTTGTTAATGACTCACTTGTTATGGTTGATTTTGTAAATAAAGCCCGCGCTGAAGGCGTAGCAATAAAAGAAGCGGTTATGCAAGCAGGTGCTCGTCGCTTTAGAGCAATATTACTGACCTCAGTAACCACCTTTATTGGTGTATTACCCATCATTATGGAAACCAGCTTACAGGCACAAATTGTAATTCCGATGGCTGTATCACTGGCCTTTGGGGTGTTATTTGCCACCGTAATCACATTGATTTTGATCCCATGTCAATACGTCGCACTAGAAGATACAAAACGTTTAATTCGTAAATGGCGCGGCAAAGAAGCGTTGGTAGATGGTTCGTCAATTCATAGCAAAGTGAATACGGTAATAAACCGCTCACCTTTATAAAATTTGATATCCCAACCAACTAGCCCGAGCAGTATACAGTTCGGGCTTTTTTATTTGAATCAATCAGAATAATAAAGGACTTATCTTTAAGCTAAATCGCAGAGTGTATGAAGTGATTAATCATCAAGAACACTGCGTTCAAGTACACCTTTATAAATTAGCTGGCTTATTATCGTATGTGCTTTTTCTCTGCATACATCACGTAATAAACGCACTGCTGGCGTTATTGATTGCCGGCTTGGGCAAATTAACCACAGCTCACCACAGGTATGCTGGTAATCATTCATCACAGTAACGACTCTATCGTTAAGTAAATCATCAGCAATATCCAATGCCGACTTTACTGCAAACCCTTTGCCTGCAACACACCAACGCCTGACTAAATCACCATCATTAGAGGCGCGCTTGCCCTGCATTTTTACTTTGTATTTGTTTTCCCCATCGGTGAATTCCCACACGTTATTGATAATATCTTGCAGCTGATAGAATAACCCTTGATGCTGGGCTAAATCATCTGGGTGCTGAGGTTCACCATATTGCTGCACGTATTCTTTAGTGGCGCACAATAAACGGGGCACGTTACAAATTTTAAATCCGTAAACATTGGCATCATTTGGCGAACCATAACGCAGTGCTATGTCTACCGAATCGCGGTAAAAATCAATGTTACTGTCGCTAATATGCGTGCGTAGGCTCACTTTAGGGTAATTATCCATAATTTCATCAATCCAGGGGATCACTAAATTACGGCCAAGATCAGATGATAATGCGACCCGCAGCTCGCCTTCAATCTCATCATGTTCACCTTTGAGGTTTTGCCGAGCTTGCTCAAGTATCACTAGCGCTTGCTCACACTGTGGAATGTAGCGCTCGCCGGCAGCTGAGAGCCTTAAGTGGCGCGTAGTACGTACAAATAAATCTACACCTAATGTTGTCTCTACCCGTTTGATAGCAGCACTGGCCGTGGCTGTGCGCATATCAAGCTTAGCCGCTGCAAGCGTGATACTTTTAAACTCAGCAACTTTTATGATCAGTTTTAAATCTTCAATCTGCATATTATCTATTTTTATTTGATAATGATTCAATGATTATGCGGTTTATCAAAAGCAAAGCAAGGTTTAATATCGCTGCATTAAAGGCTCTCTTGTAAACACAAGATGCTTATGTCAAGGCCACGCTATCTGGAGCAAACATGACACATCCAATTATTAGTGATTTAGAAAAACGCTACACAACCAAAAAATACGATGCAACAAAACGTGTATCAGCAGAAGATTTAGCTGTTATCTATCAAGCAATGCGTTTATCTGCGTCGTCAATTAACTCACAGCCGTGGAAATTTATTGTTATTGAGTCTGATCAAGCCAAACAGCGTATGCATGATACTTTTGCTAACAAGTTTCAATTTAATCAGGCCCATATTAAAACGGCATCGCATATTATTTTGTTTGCTTACAACCCAAAATATAGCCGAGATGATTATGCAAAAGTGATTGATGCTGATATCTCAAATGGCCGTACGCCGGCAGAAAATCGTGAGCAAGCATTTGGCGCATACGCATTTGTTGATTTAAATACCGATGATGCTGGTAACAATGGAGCATGGACCAAAGCACAAACCTATTTAGCACTGGGTAATACTATGCATGCTGTTGCGCGCTTAGGGATTGACTCAACACCTATGGAAGGCGTGGATAGCGAGCTAATTAGTGAACTTTTTGCGGATGAGTTAGATGGCTATATTTGTGAAGTCGCACTAGTGATCGGTTATCACGAAGCACAAACAGACTATAACGTTAAACTGCCAAAATCACGTTTGAGTCAAGAGCAAGTTATTCAGGTGATTTAAATAATATTGTTGACTTAAATTGGCTCAAAGAATTTAACTATATTTGTATAAAGAAAAAGCGAACAAGTATCAACTTGTTCGCTTTTAGTTATATTGTTCTGTGTTCTGTCGTTTTTAGAAAAGATCAGCGTTTAACCATAAGTGCAACATGATACTTGCACCATAACCAAGGGCTATAACTGGCATCCACTTTAAATGGCCAAAGAAGGTATAATACCCGCGCGCTTGTCCCATAAGCGCAACACCCGCCGCAGAGCCAATCGACAATAAACTCCCACCAACCCCAGCAGTTAAAGTGATCAATAACCATTGCCCGTGGGACATATCCGGTTGCATTGACAACACCGCAAACATCACCGGGATGTTATCGATAACCGCAGAAATAACCCCTAAGAATATGTTAGCCGTTGTAGCTGACCAATTACCGTACAGCATCTCAGACATTAAGTTTAAGTAACCTAAAAAGCCAAGGCCGCCTACACACATCACAATCCCGTAGAAGAACAATAAGGTATCCCACTCGGCACGAGAAACTTTACTAAACACATCAAAAGGCACCACACTGCCAAGCTTTGCTAAGCGGTCATTGTCACCTAGTTGCTCTGCATGTGCTCTTTTTCGAGCGAGTGATCCTGGTAACGTCATTCTTAAAAAGTAGCCAAAAAATTGTAGATAGCCTAAGCCCATCATCATGCCAAGTACCGGTGGTAAGTGTAAAAAACTATGGCTGGCAACTGCTGTGCCTATGGTCAATAAAAACAACACTAAAATTCTGATTGCACCGCGTTTAAGCTCTACATCTTCGTATTGTGCCGTGGGTTGTTTATCAGCTACGTAAAAACTCATAATTGTCGCAGGTACAAGGTAATTTACTAATGACGGTAAAAACAAGACTAAAAATTCATTAAAGTGGACTAAACCCGCCTGCCAAACCATCAAGGTGGTAATATCACCGAATGGGCTGAATGCTCCGCCGGCATTGGCAGCAATGACAATATTGATACAGCTAAGATTAATAAACGGTTTATCACCTTCTGCTACTTTCATTACCACTGCACACATTAACAGTGCAGTTGTTAAGTTATCTGCAATTGGAGAGATAAAAAATGCTAAAAAGCCAGTGATCCAAAATAAATTTTTATAATTAAAGCCTTTGCGGATCATCCAAGAACGCAGCGCATCAAAAACTCTGCGCTCTTCTAATGCATTGATATAGGTCATCGCCACTAATAAAAACAACATGAGCTCGGCAAATTCGAGCAAGTTATGCCTAAATGCAGCTTCGGTAATTTCTGGCATATCATTGTTTACATAATATGCGCCAATTAAAATCCAAATAAGTCCTGCTGCAACCAACACCGGTTTTGATTTTCGTAAATGCAGTTTTTCTTCAAGCATAACGACAGCATACGCTAAAACAAATATCGCAATGCAGATTATGCCAACTGTTGAAGTCGTTAAATTTAACTGTCCATCAGCTGCCCATGTTGGGGAGCAAAAGAGTAACAGTACTAGACTAAATAGATTAAAGCCTCGTAGTAAGTTTTTCACACGGTAGGTCCTGTTTTAATTTTGAATTTTGTGTTTTTGATTAGTTGTATTTCAATAATTAGTATTTCGAATATCAGCGTTGGTTTTTATTTTTAGGCATACTGTTAACAAAGTGCTATCAAAAAGTTGACGTAAAGTACCATAATAAACACCACACGCCATTATACAGAAGTCTAAATTCTTATTGTTTTTCGTTATATCACTGCGACTAACTGTAGATATTAAACAAAGACAAAGCGCTAATATCTTTTAATTATGCACAAGCTCACGTTACCTTTACTGAGTGAGCTGTATTGTTTAACTTCTATTGTACTTTTAACAATTTAAATTAACTTGTATGCTGTAACATTGATATCAAGCCAAGTAACTAAACACAGTTACAAATATCAAACAAACTCTAAGGTTACTTATGCGATTAGGACCAGGCCTACTTGTTACTGCTGCCTTTATTGGCCCAGGGACTATAACCACGGCCAGTATAGCGGGTGCCAACTTTGGCTTTACGTTGATTTGGACATTACTATTTTCAGTGATAGCGACCATATTATTGCAATCAATGGCTGCCCGCCTTGGTGTGGTAACAGGCCAAGATCTTGCCCAAGCACTGCGCACACATATACAGCACCCATTATTTAAACCCCTCGCCGCCTTTTTAGTGATCAGTGCCATTGGCGTTGGTAGCGCAGCTTATGAAGCCGGAAATTTAAGCGGCGCCACGATGGGATTAATTGAAATTTTTCCTCAAGTGCAAGCACAAGTTTGGACACCCTTAATCGCTATTTTCAGCGCCCTATTGCTTTATAGCGGCAAACATAAAGTGGTAGAAACCGCACTTATCTTTTTAGTGTTGTTGATGAGTTTAGTGTTTATCTCTACCTTGGTTATGGCCGCACCACCTATGGCTGAAGTATTTGCGGGCTTTATACCAAGTATACCTGAAGGCTCTATAACTACGGTATTAGCCTTAGTGGGTACCACCATTGTGCCTTACAACTTATTTTTACACTCAGGTATACTCGCCGCAAAACACGACAAACAAATTGATCAGCCTAAACTCATCAAACACACTAATTTAGATACCAGTATCTCAATCACGCTGGGCGGGGTGATAACACTTGCAATTTTATCCACTGCGTCGGTCGCTTTTTATGGCTCTGAGGTCGGCAAAGTCAGCGCAGCAAATATGGCAATGCAGTTAGAGCCATTACTAGGCAATGCTGCACATTACTTTTTTGCGATTGGCTTATTTTCCGCAGGGCTAACCAGCGCTATCACAGCGCCTCTTGCTGGTGCATACGCCGTATGTGGCATGCTTGGTTGGTCTAATGATATGAACAATAACCGTTTTAAACTTGTTGCTATTGTTATTTTAGTATTTGGGGCTGCGGTTGCCTCACTTGGCTTAGACCCTGTTGCCGTGATCATCTTTGCTCAAGCCGCCAATGGCATATTACTGCCGATTGTGACCACCTACCTTGTATGGCTAGTCAATCAAAAGTCTGTAATGGGCAACTACACCAACTCAATTATTGTTAATCTGTTGATCTTGCCTGTGCTATTACTTATTTTCGGCCTAAGTAGCTATAAATTAATTAGCTTGATTTTTTAGCTTGCCTCTTAAAATCCAAAGCCGCTGCTTATTAGCAACAGCGGCTTTTTGATTGATAGTCGCCAAAGAAAAATATACCGCGGCGAGTTTTATTCATATTAAAATTAGCAGCGGCCATCTTTACTAATATAGTTTTTAGCTAACATAGCGAAAACATACCCACCTACTGCACCAGCAATCAGTTGTGTATAGAACCCCCATCCTCTGGCACCTGCAATAATCGTGATATTCATAATTGACTCAATGGCCACTAAAGCAACTGCAAACGCCGTTACTCCAGCTATAACAAATAGTTGAATGCCATATTTAGGGTGTTTTCTATACAGTAGTCCTGTAACTGAAAATGCGATCGCAAGTGCGACGGCAATTATTGCACCATAGGTTGGTAGTAACCCGAGCCAATCATCAAGCGTTAAATTAACACGATCACTAAAGCTTATCTCTATACCCACATTAACTAATTGATTGACAACATATTGACTATGAAACAAGCTAGCAAGTGTGAATGTAAGTAACCAGGAAGCTAAAAATGAAGGCAACAAACGTGTTAAAAATGGCATGGTTATCTCAACTTAAAATGAAACGCTTTATCCACATTAGCAAAGGCTTAAGCTGTAAACAATCTATCTGTTGTATTACGCTTATTTGTTCTTTTGCGTTTTCAGTACACGCTGGCCCAACATTACCTACCAAACAATACACCATAACTCCCCTTGCTACTGAGCTTAATTCTCCTTGGAGTATGGTTGAATTACCTAATGGCAGCTGGTTAATCACCGAGCGTGACGGCCATGTAGTAGTAGTAAAAAACAACCAGCTATCAAGAGTTAAACTACCTCTTGAAGGATTATATGTTGCCGGCCAAGGCGGTCTACTCGATATCGTGTTATCTCCTGACTACAATGAGTCCAATGAAATTGTTTTTACCTACGCGCAGGGTAACTTAGACGCTAACCGACTCGTAATTGCCAAAGCCGCCTTTGATGGCACTGATTTTTCTCAGCCTAAAATTATTTACCAAGTGGCAACAGATAAAGACACACCACAGCATTATGCTGGCCGCGCTTTAGTATTACCCGATAACACCTTATTATTTTCAAGTGGTGATGGCTTTGATTATCGAGAGCAAGCGCAAGTCATTACCAGCCAACTAGGTAAAGTATTACGCATTAATTTAGATGGCAGTGCGCCCCGCGATAACCCATTTAGTGAGCACGAAAACAGTGCCGCTCAGGCTGTTTTTTCATTAGGCCACCGTAACACCCAAGGCCTAGTGTATGATTACGACACACAGCAAATAATCAGCCACGAGCACGGCCCTGCTGGTGGTGACGAGCTAAATTACTTAACTGCTGGCACTAATTACGGCTGGCCGGTGATCACCAACGGAGATGATTACTCACAAGCACGTATATCACCGTTTAGAGAATACCCTGGAATGGCTAAACCAACCGTAGATTGGACGCCCTCTATCGCCCCATCAGGCATGGCGTATTATGGCTCTGAGCAATCTGCCTTTCCTGTACTGCAAAAGCATGTGCTACTCACCACCCTAGTTGACAGAAAGCTCTACAGCGTTAATTTAGCGAATGGTGAACTTACCCAGACTCATATATTCCCAGAGGTTAATGGACGTTTGCGGGATGTATTTGTGACAACCGAGGGGAATATCGCCGTGTTAACCGATGGAAAAGATGCAAAGTTATTATTCATTACTCCAAAGTGATTAACTTAAATTAAGACGATACCAATTTAACAGGGGTCAGTTTCTTCATCATATTTACTGTGTCAGAATAATATCTTATTAATCACAGTAAATCCTTGGGTTCAGGTTAAAAAGCGAGAAGCTGGTAGCAGTGGCGTTTTAAATTTTTGCTATATTGCGCTTTTACCTAAACCTTTATTTATTTTATGTTGCATGTACACCACATGGAAAATTGATGTGATAAATGGATTCAACCAAAGTTTGTCTCCTCTATTAGAGCCTGTAATTACATTAATACGATTACGTACCATAATTATCCACGTTACATCAAAAACACTTGACGCTAAATGAATAGCCATCGAGCTTTTTAATATTGAAAGATCATGATAATTAACTAAACCATAAATTAAACTACCGAATGAAATAATAAATAAAGCAATGGCCGTTGTAATAAACAAGTTAGAGATTTTAAGTTCGGTATGCTGGTTGATTTGCCTAGAAAACCAGTAAAGTTTATATATAAAATATGAACCTATAGTCAGTACACATAGAACTAAAACCTTTAGCACAGAATCAATTTCAAATATGTCTGTAAGGCCTTTTTTCATTCATTCTCCAATGCTGAAAACATATTTAATCAATCTAGCAATATTACGCTGCGCTTGAAATCACTCTTAAACGCTTTGTTAGCTGCCAGTCTAAGGTGATAGAGTTAATAATGATAACGACATGAGATTATCGTAATTGCCTGTTTATCAACCACATAAACCAGCCTATTTGTGTCATCAATTCGACGTGACCAAAAACCTGATAAGTTTTCTTTCAATGGCTCGGGTTTACCAATACCTTCAAATGGTGAACGCTTTACATCGTTGATGAGCTTGTTGATACGTTTAAGCGTCTTTTTATCTTGGGTTTGCCAATACAAATAATCCCCCCAAGCTTCATCAGTCCAAGATAATAAACGCTGACCATCACTCATCTATCAGCTCTTGCGCTGTTGTTTGACCTGCTCGATACTGTGCGATTGAACGATTCAAGTGTTCCGCATTTTCAGGGGAGCGAAGTAAGTGAACAGTTTCCATCAAACTATTGTAATAGTCCAAGGACATAACAACTGCATCTTCTGTATCTCTGCGCGTAATCACTGTTGTATCAGCATCATTTACCACGCCGTCTAATACTGCTTTTAAGCCATTTCTAGCTTCTGTAAAAGATACGATTTTCATATAACCTCCACATGTACATGTTGTAAGACAAGTATAACCACCGCCTTCATACTTGTACAGTAAGTTGGACATAATATGTGATGACTTTTACAGTAACTAACGAGGCTGTAAAATCTTTCTTTTAGAAAAAATAGCCTCAGCAGAAATTAAAATGGCATATATGTCTTGGTTATTTCTTTATTTAATAGCGCCATGATGAGGTTAACCGATGAATGTCTCGGCTCTGGCATCCTGCTTCGCTCTACCTTCTAAATCCATTTAGTCGTAGTGCCCCAGTATGCCCAAAAGGATATGGGAAAACCCTGGCTGCGATGAGATCGTAATAAGAGATTACTGCGTAACGCACCCTATATGTGTTTGCTGTAAGCTACTTGCTTAACAGCCGCACCGACAGACGAAGTAAACGAATTTGTTTATTGATTTAGAATTGACCGTCAATTTATAAAAACGGTCAAAAAGAACACTAATGCCTATTGACAGAGTTAAGGCTCATATGTGTTATAAGACATTGATTCTTTTATTAAACATATACCAGTATGCAGCAGCCACAATTACTGAGCAATACGCATATATTAATAGAACGCCAAATTCTGCATCTGTGGCTACAGAAATTACATACGTAGGCACCAAACTAAATGGCACTAACATTTTTAAATTAAACCTTTGATACCGTTGAAGTATTAACGCTGTCGGTAAACCATAAGCTAGGGTTAAAAATAAAGCCATGACCCAACCTATAAACGCAACTAAAAATCCAACTTCAAACCCAGTTGTTGAAACTGAAGATTTTGCAACAACTGCATAAAGAAATAAAACTAGATATAAAGCAAATATTGCAGGAAAAACGGAAAAAGGAGCAATTATGCAAGCAATAATATTTTTACGAGTAGTTTCACTAAATGTTTTCATGGCTTATAACGAGCCTGTAGAATTACTCGTTTTTAATTTATTTTTATTGATGGATTAACCATAGCCGAGTTCCTATTTTGATTCAATTAGTTACTTCAATTTTTCGTAAAATATAAAAAGAGGGTTTGCTGTTGCTTTAGTTGGTGTTTTGGAAGGGATTGCAGGTATTTGAGTCGCTATATTTTGGCTTAAAAGGGCTTCTTTTTTTAATGCAGCCTGTTTTGCAGCTTTTCTATGTTATGAACAAGGCAATACAGCTGCCACTGAGCATTCACTTTCGTTTAACCCCGTAAAGTCAATTTATTCATGCCCTTATTGACGGTAATATTCCCGAACACCGGTTCTATGCAGCCAAGTCGTTTACTGTACTGTCGTCGCCCCATTGGACTATCTATTTTGACCTTCATTTTGTCGATGTAGCTTTGCTTTTTACGCGATTCATCATTTTTAAACTGAACTTGCCGCCCTGTTTTTATAGGTGGCTTTCGCATGCATTGCTGTTGCAGGGGGCATACTTTGCAATCTGTTAAGTAACCGCAGAATCGCGTGTACTTTTGATTATGACTGTTTACATTGATACCACTTCGCCACATGGCATTACCTGCGGGGCAACGGCAAGTTTGTGTTGTTTCATCATAATGAAAGTCCTCCGAGGTAAATAGCCGTGGCTTGCCTTTACTGCGTTTTAATCGGCGTTTTTCTTGCTCTGTTTCGTAGGTTTCGTTGTCTTTAAACAGCGGGTTTCGTTTTCTAAATTGGTTATCCGCAATGTAGGCATCAAAGCCACTTTTCGCCATAAACTCAAGATTCACTTCGCTGTTAAACCCACTGTCGGCGGTGAATTTGATGGCGTGTTTATCTGAGGATTCATCTGTGCTCAGTTTATCTAATTGTTGTTTTAATTGCTTAACTGCTGGCTGTAAGGTTTGTTGCTCACCTACCGAGCCCCATGCCTGTGCTTGCAATATAACTTGATGTTTATCGTCATTAATCGCAATGCCATTGTAGCCTTGGATTGTACCTTTTGACGTGGTCATCTTCGCGCTATCGGGGTCGGTAATATTACTTTTTATCGGCTTGCCTTTACTGCCTGTCTTTTCCTCGTGGGTCGCTAAGAACTCGGTGATTTTATCTGCACTTTTATCCAGCTTTTCTTTTGCTTTAAATCCTGAGCTATCAACTCTTCGCCCAGTCCATCTTGTGATTTATGGCGTTCAATAATACGTTTGCTTGCGCGTTCTAGCTTTGCTTTTTTACGGCCAAGTTCATCGAAAGTACCGCTCCACTCTTTACTTGCGTTGGACTTTAACTTGCACCCATCAATGGCGAACATGTTACGGCCTATCAAACCTTCTTCATCACATATCATCAGCACTTGAGTGAACAGCGGTTCAATCTGCTCGTGCATTTTAGCCACGAAACCTGCTATGGATGTATAATGAGGTTGAATATCTCCCGACACACTCATGAACAAAATATTGTTCTCACAAGCTTTGGCTATTCGGCGGCTACTAATTAATCCATGAGCATAACCAAGTAAAATAATTTTTAACATCACCGTGGGTGGATACGCCGCAGCGCCTGTTTTGTCGTTATTATACCACGCGTCAAAGCCCGATAAGTCGAGTTTATTTTCGACAATATAACAAAGGGCATATTCAAATGTTCCCGGCAAAATTTGCTCAGCGAAATTGATAGGAATGAATTTGTTTTGGCAGGATAAGTCAGGCTTGTAGTTGGCCATAACAGTTTACCGTGGGTGAATAATATCTATTAGATCACAGTCACCCAGTGGATTCAAGGTTAAAAAAATCAAGCCAAATGCGTAGAGCCAGTTCCTAAAAAGAGTAATTCTACAGCCTCAACGCCTTACTAAGCGGCGCGAAATGTTGGCTAAAATTGCGAGGAACGAAGCTAGCCAACTGTTTAGCGTCCGTTTGAGTAACTTGTTATACCTAAGTCACACTCCTCTGTTCTAAATGATTGATTAGAAGGGGTAAATATAGATATATGTCCACGATCTAAATACGCCGATAATTCACTCTCTTTGACATTAAGACAATGCGAATTCTCAAAATACTCCGTTGATATTATAATATGTTTGGCAAATAAATATGCATACGAATCTTGATCTTCAAAAAGTTTAGTCGATTTTTGAGCCCAAACTAGAATAACTGTTAGACCAATAAAACGTGCAAGATACTTCCAACCTTCGAGTTGTCTCTTTTCTGTAGATCGTTCAATAGGGATAAAAAACCAATTTATGAAAATAAATAAAGTTAAAAAAGAAGAAACAGCAACAAGCCAAGAATATGGCAGAAATATAGTAGCCAAGACTGCAGAGCCTGTTGGAAAGTAACTTGGTTCATTAAGAGTAAATTCATTAATAAAGTCTTCGGCATGTAACTCTGAGTATTTATATATAAGTACTGCAATACCTCCTAAAACCCATTTAAACCATTTTTTTGAATATAGTTTTTCTAATTGATACCAATACTCTATGGCTACAGCAATAGTAAAAACTGACAAAATTATAAACACAAAAGCGTTTGCGACTATTTGTATTCCTGCTTGCTTAAATATTATTAGGGCAATGATGCCCAAAATCATGTAAAGGCCAAAGCTCAATGCTCCTGCTTTATAAAACTTATCGTGCAACGCTAAGCCTTCAAACTGCGAAATTAAACGAGATAACAGTTCTTCTTTTATTCTTTTTATCAATCTAGACACCAAACTTTTAAATTAGGTATAACGCCTGCCATAAGAGGCGGCATGAAATGCCGTCCGGCCCACGTCTTTTTGTGGGCCAATCTTAATGGCTTTGTTAACCCTTGATCTGGATAAATGCATCGTTGGCATGATAATGCTTAATTGCCTCTAATATTTGTCCAGAACTAGGTTTTTTAATTTGAGCTTGAAGATTCTCTGCTATGGACTGGAGGTATTGCATAGTTAAGAAATACTTCAACTCTTCGAATGTATCGCTAACCCCGTCATCTTCAATTACGGCTGCGACGCTATCAAGTGAAAGCTCACCTTCTGCAACGTAAAGGTCATGATCCCAAGGTAATGACTCAACACGTTCGATTATTTCATTTAAGGTTGATTTCATACTCAAACTCAAGAGGGTTAACGCTTAACATATGGGGATTTTAGGAGCGCTTTTACAGCGAGTAAAATTCCCACCATGATGTTTTTGTTATAAGCCGTTTTACTGTAAATACTGTTTAATAAAAGTAGCAGCAGGTTGATAACCTAATTCGGCTGACTTTTGATACCATTTTTTGGCTATTTCGATATCTTTTGATACCCCTAAGCCATTGAAATAAAGACCACCTAATCCATACATTGCTACAGGATGACCTTTCTCAGCAGCCTTTTCAAACCACTCTGCTGCCTTTTTATAATCTTTGCTTCCAGAGTCTCCAGTTTGATAAGAGTATCCAATATCAAACATCGCCCCAACATTACCTTTTGCCGCAGCTTTTTGGTAATATTCATAAGCTTTTTGAACGTTCTTATTGGTTCCCCAGCCTTCTTTGAAAAGAATACCGACTCCATATTGAGCATCAGGATCTCCACTATCAGCTAGCGGTAACAAAATATCGAAACCTTTTTTATAGTTTCCATTTTTAACTGCATCGTATCCTTCAGCGACAGTATTGGCTGTTACATTGAAAGAAAAAATTATTGAAATTAAAAGTGCAAAATACTTCATGACTATCCTTAGGCTTATAACGCCTCAATAATGGGCGTATAAATGCTTGGCTAAAATTAGTGACGAAGGAGCGCAAGCCAAGCATTATGCGTCCTTTTAATTGACTTGTTATAGCGCCTTACCTACAACACTTTTTTCGTTTTTTATTGGAGCCACAAAAGCAATAATCGTTTTTGTTAGTGTGTTTTTTAGCTAACTCAAGAATAGACGGGTATAGCATTGAAGCTTTCAGTTGTATTTGCTGAATTTCGATAGCTTTAACATTGCCACTATTTTCAAGTCTTAGTTTATCCATACCTCTTTCGATTTCAAGATACTCATTCAGAGTATTATTTTGAATAAGTGGAATGAATTTCATTGGCAAATGATTGTTCTTAATCAAGTGCTCTACTGAATCGTCTGGTGAAAATCTAAGTTCATTATTTCTGTATTCATTAGGAGTTACACACAATAAAGAACCGTCTTTTTGTTTTACAACGGCATGAGCGGTCAGCTTGAGTGCCAAATTGCCCATAATTGAAAAGATCCAACCTAGTTGAACTTCTCCACCATTTGAATGAATATAACTATTGGCATTATTAAGGCAGTTTAATGGAGTTGCAGTTGCATGAGGCTTTATTGGAATTATCTCAAGATTAGATATTTTTGCTTTCCTTAATATTTCCTTATCAAGGCTTGGTGGATCAAAATAATGCATAAATTATACCTGACTCCATTTCGCGCTATAACGCCCTCGTTAATGGGCAAAATATAGTTGGCTAGAATGAGCGACGAAGGAGCAAAAGCCAACTGTATTTTGTCCTTGTTAAACAGCTTGTTATAACTACTTTTCATCTTCGTCATAAATTATTGACGCAAGAGCTGGGCGAACAACAGCAAGAATTAAAACAATAATTACGAGTGCCCCCATAACCAATTTAACTAATTTAAAGAACCACGGTCTCTGCCATATTTTTCCAGTTTCTTCTTCTAGCTTCTTTTGCTTGATGAATTCATCGTATGCTTTATTCAGATCATTGTGTTTAGTAATTTCTGGGTACTCAATGACAATACCAATTTTAGCCAGCGAGACACGAGCTAATTCTGTTTGTTCTTGGTTGACGTAAAGCATATGATTTTTCACATCGGCATAGTAGTGAATACGCTCTTGATCTAATACATCTGCGATTTTAACTGAGTCAACTAAACGCATATCTTGAATTAGCGGTCTATAAATTGGGCTATCTTCATTTGCCCATTTAACGACAAAAATCGCAAGAAGCATTGATATACCCAATACAAGAAGTAGTTTGTGTTCTTTTGTGATTAGTTTACTAATTTTATCTCTCCGTGATATCGACACTACTGCCGAGTTTGCGAGTAGTTATAACGCCGCCATCACGCGCTTGTCGCGTGCATGGCATTGTTAGCCTACCTAAATTGTGACAATGCACTTGTTTTGCTCGGGAAACATTTGATACTGGTAGTCGGAGATAATTTTATTCCAAAATAAACCCGAGTCTCCGACTGTCTCAATTCCAATCTCTTTAATTTCTTGCTCCCGTAACAATGAAACAGCATGATTGAACAAGGCTCTCCCGACTCCCTTGCGACGGTGCCCTTTGGGCACATAAAGTTTGTAAACCTCCGCCATCTCATCGCCTACAGAAAGCGATAAAACCCCTGCATTTTCTCCAGACTCAACCGCTAACAGATAGCTTGGATTCAAACAGCACCAAATATCTACGATGCCCAACCCCTGCTCAAAAGAAAGCTGTTCTTGTACTTTATTAAGCACTCCGACTGGCGGGTTCTCAATAATTTTTATATTCATCTTCGGTGCCTTCATGTACGGCTAACGCCGCCAACACAGGCCGAGCGTAGCGAGGTCCAGTGCAATGCGCTTTTTGCATTGCACGATTGTGCTTGGCCTTGTTAGCTGAATCATAACTGACGCTCTAGAAAAATGACTTTGGTTTTACCTAGCTGAGCGGTTTTGAACTGAATATAACCCCGACGTTTATACATAGCCAAATTTGAAGCGCTGTGTTCGCCAGTAAATAGTTCAACTCTATTTGCTTCAGGAAATGCGCTTTCTAAAGCGGATAGCAATTTAGAACCAATACCTTTTCCCTGTAGTTCCGGCCATACAGACATGCGTCCAATATGACATGTGTCTGACTCTAAATAGGCTTGACCACTTGCCAGTATAGTGTCGCCATCCATGATTTTAAGGACGGTTTTTTGAGAAAAACTATTTTTTAGCTCCTCTAAGTTTTGAGTCAGAGGTGGAATCTTGAAGTCATTATGAAGCTCAGCTTCTGATTTGTAAGCCTCTCGTTGCAGATCAAGAAGTATCTCTGCATCTTCAATTGTCGCCTGAAGTACTTTCATGCACTGAATTCCTCTTTCAGCTAACAGCTTATTGAACACCACTTTGGGGGATTATAACACCCCAAAACGGCGTATATTACATTGCTCCATAATTCCACTAAACTAATCCAATGTAAACAGACAATTACGTATGTTATAAAATTACCGCTGCTAAAATACACCAAAACGACTTTTAATAATGTTATTGGACAAAACACAAACAACTGTCTATACATACAGTATGATTTAAAAATTAAATATTCTTTATGAAATCTCTTTTTTTAAGCATGATTAAGGATCATATGTATAGCAAGCGGTATGCAAAGAGCACTATTGAAGCTTATCTGTTTTGGATAGCTGCCTATATCCGTTTTAATAATATGCAACACCCAAGCTCTCTTTGGGAGACACTCAAGTGGAATTATATTTAAACCATTTAGTCAACTCACAAAATGTAGCGCAAGGCACACAATTTAAAGCATTGAAAGCATAAGTTTCCTATATAAATTTTACGCACTAAAGCACGCCTACAGATGAGCTTGATCCATCATGGCAAACATAATCTCCATATCAGCGTCGGCAAATCATGGCTAAAGCCTATTCCTGCGCAGTGAGCTTCAGACCGAGTTAATCTCACAGCTCGCTAACTTTACTCTCGCTAACTTGCTAACTAAACCCTAAATAAAAAAAGCCGCTGTTCGTTACAAACAGCGGCTTCTCTTCTTAAAGCTTAAAACTTACAGCGCTTTATCGATTTCTTCATCCACCATATTTTTTATTTCCTGCCTTACCCACTGGTGGATTGGACTATTGTGATGAATGAGATGCCAAAATTGTTCAACTTGAAAATCAGCCGTGTAAAACGGTAAATCGTCCACCGTGATGTCGTAACGTTTAGCTAAGTGAGTGACCAGACGTTTTGGTAAGGTAGCAATCAGATCAGTGTTAATTAATAACTCAGGCACCATCGAAAAATGTGGCAAAGATGCCACCACTTCCCGCTGATAACCCAACCTTTTCAGCTCATGATCCATATCAGTTTTACACAAACCATTACCAGAAATGATTAAATGTCGGCTCTGGCAATAGCGCTCTAACGTCATAGGTTGATCAGCCCATTTATGCTTGCAACACATCACTACGGCATAATTATCATTAAATAAACGCTGTTTAAACACGTTAGTGGGTGTCTCATCTGTGGAATACAGCAATAAATCAGCCACCTTTTCCAAGTAGTCATGCAGCGGTATAAACGAGTTGTAAGACACAATTTGTAATTTCAAGTTTGGAGCACGCTGTTGAAAGCGCGCCAACAATTTCGGCACAATCATCATCATTTCGAAATCCAGCGCCCCTATAGTAAACACGCCTGAGTATTGCATAGGGTCAAATTCATCGTCCACCAACATATGACGAATGGTATTGAGTAATATCTCCAGTTCGCTACAAAGGCGCTCACCTTTTGCAGTTAAACGGTACTCATTTTTCACCTTCACCAACAATGGATCATCAAATTGTTCACGCAAGCGCATCAGGGCTCGGCTCACTGCAGGCTGGCTCATATTTAATACTTGAGCGGCTTGACTAATATGCTTATGGATCAATACCTTTTCTAAGATCGTTAACAGATTTAGGTCAATACTACGTAGATTCATCTCAGATATAGCCATGGCATCACCTTATAAGATTATGCGTAAATGATCTACATACTATAACAAACATGCATTTTTGATATATTGGTTTTTCATTTATCTTTTCTTAACCTTATTGAGGAGAGAAAATATGAAACTATCCATCCTAGCTTTAACCCCTATTGCTGCTGCAGTGTTTACATTTAATGTAAGTGCGAAAGGCCATGACCATAATAACCAGCGCGCAATTTTATTCCCTGGTGAAACGGTTCAAATCGAAGTAGATCCATCAGCCAAGCAATCACTGAAAATCGGCCAGAAAATCAATAGTCTTTATGAACGCCAGTTTGATGACAGTCAATTCACTATTCAAAAATTGGGCAAAAATACCTACTGGATTGGCGTGAATTATTACAACGCTACCGTTGTGGTTTCCAAAGACTCGGTGTTGCTGATTGACCCGCTTGGTGATGGCCGGATTGATGCTCTTTTTCAAGGCATTCAATCCATCACCGATAAGCCGATCACTGCTATTATGTACTCCCATTACCACCTAGATCATGTCGGTGGTGGTAATCAACTAATTGACTTGATTAAGAAAAATTATCCAAAGGTAGATAAAGTCCGTGTGATTGCTAGTCAAGCCGTGGCCGACAAAATCAGCCACCACGCTGAACTAGACGAAAACGGTGTGAAAACCCCTAAAGTTCCAGCACCAAATGAAGTGTACGACTTGGAAAAACCTCAAATAGTCAGATTTGGCTCAATAAAGCTGAAGATGATGGCACCAAAAGGCTCTGGTCATACACCAGATAACACTATGATTCTAATTCGAAACGATCGCGTGCTGCATTTCGCTGACATGATTAACCCTGATCAATTGCCATTTTATAATTTTGCGGGAGCGGAAGATTTCAATGGTTATGAAGCGGATCTACAAAATCTTCTGAGTAAACCGCTTAGTAAGCATTGGGACTTTATTAATGGCGGCCATGGCAACATCGGTTCAAAAAAAGACGTAAAAGACCTGCTGCAATACATCGCTGATGTTAGAACTGAAGTCGGTAAACAATTGGAAGTGGCGCCCTACACCCCAATTCTGAGGGACGGTAACCACTTCGTTTGGTTTAAGCGCTGGCAAGAAGAGATCATTAACAACGTGCATACCGAACTAGCGAACAAATATGGTCACATGTATGGTTTCGATTCAGGTGCAGTTGAAACCCACGCAGCCATGATTTTGGCAGATATGATCGACCATTAATTTTATTCGGATCAACGGCGCTCTAAGCGCCGTTTTTTTATGACGGAAAAAATGAGCATGATAAGTTCTCATAAAAGCTATTTACCGCCTACAACACATTCAAATGAAAAAGCCGCTGTTCGTTACAAACAGCGGCTTCTCTTCTTAAAGCTTACAGCTCTATAGCTTTAACGAGCTTATTTAATCACTTCAAGTCCGTTCATATACGGGCGTAACACTGCTGGTACTACAACTGAGCCATCGGCTTGTTGGTAGTTTTCAAGTATTGCCACTAATGTACGACCAACCGCTAAACCTGAACCATTTAATGTATGTAGTAACTCAGGCTTCTTCTCACCGGCACGGCGAAAACGAGCTTGCATACGACGCGCTTGGAAATCATGCATGTTTGAACACGATGAAATTTCACGATAAGTATCTTGCGCTGGTAACCATACTTCTAGATCGTAAGTTTTTGCAGAGCCAAAGCCCATATCACCCATACATAAAATCACTTTACGATACGGTAACTCAAGTGCTTGTAGGATTTGCTCAGCGTGACCTGTTAGCTCTTCCAATGCTTGCATTGAATCTTCTGGTTTTACAAGTTGTACTAGCTCAACTTTATCAAACTGGTGCTGACGGATAAGGCCTCGGGTATCACGACCATAGCTGCCTGCTTCACTTCTAAAGCACGGAGTGTGAGCTGTTAAACGAATTGGTAAATCTTTTTCGTCATAGATTTCATCACGGGCGCTGTTAGTAAGCGGTACTTCTGCTGTTGGAATTAAGCTGAAGCCTTCTTGCTCTTCGCCGTCATCGTTTACTAAACCTTTGGTATGGAATAGGTCTTCTGCAAACTTAGGTAATTGACCTGTGCCGTATAGGCTGTCACGATTAACTAAGTACGGTACGTACATTTCTGTGTAACCGTTTTTATCCGTGTGCGTGTCTAGCATAAATTGTACTAGCGCACGGTGCATGCGTGCAGTTGCGCCGCGCATAACAGTAAAGCGAGAACCGGTGATTTTAACACCCATTTCAAAATCGAGACCGTTTAAATCTTGGCCTAAATCAACGTGATCTTTAACTTCAAAATCATATTTTTTAGGCTCACCCCAGGTTGAAACCTCAACGTTGTCAGACTCATCAGCACCTTCTGGAACTGATTCGTCAGGCAAGTTAGGGATAGCTAGCGAGATCTGCTTTAACTGTTCTAAAATTTCATCTTGCTCAGCTTTAACGCTATCAAGTTGGGCGCCTAAGTTACTTACCGCGTCTAATAACGGTTGTGCGTCTTCGCCTTTTGCTTTTGCTTGGCCAATCGCTTTGGAGCTGCTGTTACGCTCACTTTGTAATTCTTGTGTTTTTACTTGTAAAGTTTTGCGTTTTTCTTCAAGTGCGCTGACAGTCGCAGTATCTAGCTCGTAGCCACGTGCTGCTAAGCGCGCCGCTGTTTGCTCGAGATCTTGACGTAATAATTTAGAATCTAACATGTTAGTTTTTTAACCTTTTTGCATTACCAGCTGAAGGCCCAGCCAAGCCATAAAAATACACACCGTCACATTTAAGACGATATTGAGGGCCATTTTAAAAAAGTGACCTTGTTGTAATAACAACAACGAATCCATTGAAAATGTCGAAAAGGTGGTCAAAGCACCTAAAAAGCCAATTCCTATAAGGGTTTTAGCGGGGCTGGCGGTGATAATTTCACGCTCTATCAAACCGTACAAAATGCCCATCAACAATGAACCAAGAATATTAACTGCCAACGTGCCAAAAGGGAATCCCCTGCCCAGTAGTTTTAGCATGGTTTCGCTAATAAAAAACCGTAAGCAGGCACCGGATGCTCCCCCGGCGGCAATCATGAGGTATATCTTAAGGCTTGTCATAACGTTTTATATCACTGTGTAGGTCGCGCTCTTTAAGATAATCGAGCTTTTGTTTAATTTTTTGCTCTAAACCACGTTCGGTGGGAAAGTAATAACGTTTATCGGCGATTTGCTCTGGGAAATAGTTTTCGCCAGCGGCAAACGCGCCTTCTTCGTTATGGGCATAGCGATATTCTGCGCCATAACCTAAATCTTTCATCAAATTTGTTGGGGCGTTACGTAAATGCTCTGGCACCGGATAGCTAGGCTCGTTTTGAGCATCCTGCTTAGCTTGGTTAAACGCAGCATAAACCGCATTACTCTTTGGTGCGCTGGCTAAATACAAGGTTGCTTGAGCAATCGCCCGCTCACCCTCGCCTGGGCCTACCCGCTGAAAAATATCCCACGCATTAAGGGCCACTTCCATCGCACGTGGATCGGCATTACCAATATCTTCTGTGGCAATAGCAAGTAAACGTCTGGCAACATATAGCGGGTCGCCACCACCGGCGAGAATTCTGCAATACCAATACAAAGCGCCATCAGGTGAGCTGCCACGTACAGATTTATGAAAGGCTGATATCAAATCGTAAAATTCATCGCCGCCTTTGTCATATTTAGCTAAATGCGTTGGCAATACTTGGCTAAGTACGTGTTCATCAACCAGATACTGGCCGTTTTGCTCAACGGTTAAATCAATCGCTTGTTCGAGTAAGTTAAGTACTTTGCGGGCATCACCGTCACTTGCTTGGCACAGTGCTTTTTTAGCATTTTGTGCAAGTACAATGGTTTTATTTTTTAGCTCATCATCGTTTGCCAGTGCGCGTTCAATAACATTATGAAGATCAGTTTCTTGCAGTGATTTAAGTACATACACACGAGCGCGGGATAAAATAGCGTTATTAAGCGCAAACGATGGATTTTCAGTAGTTGCGCCGACAAATATAAAAGTACCGTCTTCAATATGCGGTAAAAAGGCATCTTGTTGCGATTTATTAAATCTGTGCACTTCATCTACAAACAATAAAGTACGCTGTGCGCGACCTTCCAAGTTATTGCGTGCTTCGCTTACCGCATCACGAATGTCTTTAATACCAGCAGTGACTGCTGACATTTGAATTAACGCAGCATCGGCGTGATTGGCAATAATTTGCGCTAAGGTGGTTTTACCAACGCCTGGCGGCCCCCATAAAATAAGACTATGGCATCGCCCTGCTAAAATAGCTTGGTAGAGTGGTTTATCTTGGCTCAATAAATGTTGCTGGCCAATATATTCATCTAAACTGGTTGGTCGCATGCGCGCCGCAAGTGGGCGCACATCGGGGCCAAAATTAAAGCCTAAATTACTCACTGTAATTATTCACCTTGGCTTTGGTCGTCTATTTCAACACCTTCAGGAATACTAAATTCAAAGGTGGAATGAGCTAAGCTTTCATTTACTTTAGCGTCACTAAAGGTAAAGGTTGATGATTGCCCTGAACTGTCTTTTACTAATAATTGCGCTAAACCTGTTTCATCTTTTGCAAATACAATGTCCAGTTGTTCCACTTGGCTTTCAACGCCTTGGTTTGGCGTGACACTAAAACCGGCCTCTGTGGCTGTTACTTGATACTTTTGCCACTGCGCAGGGTCTTTTGAGGTAAGTAATACAAACGGTGTTGAATCAATCAAACTGTGAGTATTCATAATCGTTACTTGTTCTGCAAAGCTGTCGAAGTAATAGGTTTTATCGCCATTTGAGACAAATAAAGTGTCATCAGGGCTGGCTTGTTGCCAACGGATCATCATAGGCTGTTGGAGCGCAATATTGCCCTTGCCTTGCATAATTGACTGACCTTGGTCGTCATTCACTTGCTGTTCGAATTGCGCTTGAAAGCTTTTTAATCCAGCAAGTTTGTCTTGTAATGCTTGGCTGTCGTCTGCATAGACAGAGGCTGATAACAGGCAGCTGATCGCCAAAGCTAAATAGTTAATTTTTTTCATTTAATTTGCTCCACCATTGGGCACTAATACATCACGGGCACCATTATGACCTGGTGCGCTCACAATACCCGACGTTTCCATTTGTTCGACTAAACGTGCTGCACGGTTATAACCTACACGCAGCTTACGCTGGACACTTGAAACCGATACCTTGCCTGTTTCAATTACAAATGAGACGGCTTCATCATATAACGGATCTGATTCTTCATCGGCATTCTCACTGGCTTCGCCTGGGAGTAAAATATCTTCCGTGGCGTCACCATTTAAAATTTCATCTATGTAATTAGGTTTAGCGCGCGCTTTCCAATCATTTACTACCGCATGTACTTCATGATCATCAACAAACGCACCATGTACACGCACTGGCACACTGGTACCTGGTGGTAAATACAACATATCACCCATACCTAGTAGGTTCTCTGCACCTTGTTGATCTAATATAGTGCGCGAGTCAATTTTACTTGAAACCTGAAACGCCATTCGCGTTGGTATATTCGCTTTAATTAAGCCAGTAATAACATCAACAGATGGACGCTGAGTTGCAAGTATCAAGTGAATACCAGCTGCACGGGCTTTTTGTGCGATACGGGCAATAAGCTCTTCAACTTTTTTACCAACAATCATCATCATGTCGGCAAATTCATCAATCACCACCACGATACTTGGCAGTTTGCCTAGCTCATCAGGGCCCTCTTTCATACCATCGGTGTCTTTAAACAATGGATCAAGAATTGGGTAACCCGCTTCTTTAGCATCCATTACTTTTTGGTTGTAACCTTTTAAATTACGAACACCTAGAGCCGACATTAGCTTGTAACGGCGTTCCATCTCGCCGACACACCAACGCAGCGCATTGGCGGCTTCTTTCATATCGGTGACCACTTCACATAATAAATGCGGAATGCCTTCGTAAACAGAAAGCTCCAACATTTTTGGATCGATCATGATCATACGCACATCATCAGGGCCCGATTTATACAGTAAGCTTAATATCATCACATTAACGCCCACTGACTTACCAGAACCTGTAGTACCTGCCACAAGTAAATGCGGCATTTTACCCAAATCGGCACAGATTGGCTCACCAGCAATATCTTTACCAAGCACCATAGTTAATGGTGATGGATTTTGCTCAAACTTAGGTGCATCGATTACTTCTGATAAACGCACAATTTCACGATGTTTGTTAGGTAACTCGATACCAACATAAGTTTTGCCGGGTATGACTTCAACAACACGTACACTTACCGCAGATAGCGAGCGGGCTAAATCTTTTGCAAGACCGGTAATTTTAGATACCTTTATACCGGGCGCTAAATCAAGCTCAAAACGGGTTACAACAGGTCCGGGGTATACCGCAACAACCGTAGCTTGCACGTTAAAATCAAGTAGCTTGGTTTCAACTAAGCGTGAAACCGCTTCAAGCTCTTCCGGCGAAATTGGGTTTTTCGCTTTGTCTGGCCTATCAAGTAAATCAAGTGTTGGCAAAGGCGTGCTCGGCGGCTTATCTTCTAATAGCTGTTCGAACTTCTCTTTTGCCGTCGGTGGCGGCTGATATGTACTTTTTGGCTTCGGCATAGGGCGCGCAGGAGAAACCACTGTCGTTACCGGTTTTTCAGGCTCTGCAGCATAACTCTGGTCAAGTGCATTTAAAGCCGCCGCTGTATCCATTGGCTCATCATCAATGGCACTAAAATTAATTTCTTGATCTAGAATATCATCTAAATCATCAAATGCTGGATGCGAGTCTTCGTGAGCAGGTGCGTCTGTATTTGCTTCAGTAAAACGAATCGATGGGGTCTCTTTGCTGGCTTTTGGCTCATCAACGCTCGGCTGCTCGATAGTGACTGGCTTATTTGCTGCGCGTTCACGTTGTAACCATGCTTGTAGATTATCCGCGATAAAATGATAGCTGCGCATGATCCAATCGCCAATAAAGTCGACAAATTGCACCCAAGAGACACCGGTTAACAAGGTTAAACCGGCAAAAAAGAAACACAGCAATAAAATAGACGTGCCGGTAAAATTAAATGCAGGCATCATCGCTGAGGCAATTACATCCCCTACTACCCCACCCGATGAAAAGTTATAAATATCATCAAAATTAATACTACTGATGGCCGTTGCAGAGGTTATAAATAGAGCAAAGCCAATTACGCGAAGCGACAAGGTTGTATAATCGAGTTGAAAAATTTTATGCGGTTGCTTAAATAATAAATACCCAAAAATTTGGATCGCAGCGGGCACTAAATAAGCCAACCAACCAAATGTAAGTAATAAAATATCAGCAATCCACGCGCCAGCGGCCCCAGTTATGTTTCTTACGCTTTCATAACCTGTTTGCGACCAGCTAGGATCAGCGGGATCAAAGCTTATCAATGCACATAAAATAAATATGGCGGCAAAGGTGCTGATTATCAAACCGGTTTCTAGTAGTCTTTGTACACCGTTTAGGCGCATAACTCGCTATTCCTCATTTTCTTTGTACTTCTTTGTACTCATCTCTTAGCAATAGAATACCTTAGCAGGAAATACTTTTTGTTGCACTTGATCTTATACCTACAGCCCACTATATCTTGTTGACGATGGCCTGATTATGAACAGCTTTTTACAATTTAGGCTATATAAGGACGAATTATAACGCCTTGCTCACCTTTAACTTCTTCCATTACCACATAAGTACGGCTTTCGCTTACATTTGGCAGCTTTAGTAGGATGTCGCCTAATACGCCTCGATACTCAGACATATCGTTTACTCGGGTTTTTAGTAAAAAGTCAAAATTACCAGACACTAAATGGCACTCAATAATTTCATCGTGCTTTTTAACTGCGGCGCTAAATTCATCAAATACGTCTGGTGATGTTTTAGTTATTGTTACTTCAACATACACAGAGAGACCTTGGCCAAGTTTAGCAGGGTCTACCACTGCTTTGTAACCTACAATATAACCTTCTCGTTCAAGCTTTTTAACACGCTCTAAACAGGGGGTCGCACTTAAACCTACTCGTCGGGCCAGTTCGACATTTGAAACACGGCCATCGTGTTGTAATTCCATCAAAATCTTACGGTCAATACGGTCTAATAACTCATGCATACAGCCAACTAGTTTTTTACACTGTTTAAATTATATTTTTAGATTATATCACTAGCATGTTAATTAAAAAAGGTGAGACACACTGGCTTGTCATGAATATAATAGTGAAAAATTTTATCCCGTTCTAACAAGGCAATATTATGATTATCGGTGTACCTAAAGAAATTAAAAACCATGAATACCGTGTAGGTATGGTCCCTGCGAGTGTTCGTGAGTTAGTAAACCACGGCCACCAAGTTTTTGTTGAAACTGACGCTGGTATGGGCATTGGTTTTACTAATGACGACTACATTCAAGCTGGTGCTGAAGTGTTAGCAACTGCAGCAGACGTTTTCGCAAGCGCAGAGATGATCGTAAAAGTAAAAGAGCCGCAAGCTGTTGAGCGTGCAATGCTTCGTGAAGATCAAATTCTTTTCACTTACTTACACCTTGCACCTGATCTTCCACAAACTGAAGACCTAGTGAAAAGTGGCGCAGTATGTATTGCTTACGAAACTGTGACTGATTCACGTGGTGGTTTACCATTACTTGCTCCTATGAGTGAAGTTGCTGGCCGTATGTCTATTCAAGCGGGCGCACAAGCACTTGAAAAATCTAACCACGGCCGTGGCATGCTATTAGGTGGCGTACCAGGTGTAGAGCCTGCTAAAGTAGTTGTGATCGGCGGTGGTATGGTTGGTCGCAGTGCAGCTCAAATGGCTGTTGGCCTAGGTGCAGATGTTGTGGTACTTGATCGTAACATCGACGTACTACGTGCCCTTGACGCACAGTTTGGTAATAAAGTTAAAGCTATTTACTCAACTGCTGATGCCCTTGAAAAGCATGTACTTGAAGCTGATCTTGTCATTGGTGGCGTACTTATCCCTGGTGCTGCTGCACCTAAGCTTGTAACTGCTGAACACATTAAAGCGATGAAGCCTGGCTCTGCTATTGTTGACGTAGCAATCGACCAAGGTGGTTGTATCGCAACGTCTAAAGCAACCACACACGCTGATCCTACATTCATCGTTGATGAAGTAGTTCATTATTGTGTTGCTAATATGCCAGGTGCTGTGCCACGTACATCTACGTTTGCACTTAACAATGCAACATTGCCTTTCATCATTAACCTTGCTAACAAAGGTTATAAGAAAGCATTACTTGATGACGCTAACTTCCTTAAGGGTCTTAACGTGATCAAAGGCCAAGTAACTTATAAAGAAGTTGCTGAAGCATTCAACATGCCATACGTTGATCCACGTACTGCTGTTGAAAATGCATAATTAGCATTTAAGAAATTAAAAAGCCTGTGAGTTTTTGCTCACAGGCTTTTTTTATGCCTTTAGAAAATAATACTACAGCTTACACTGTGGGTTTTTACCCGCTGCGTTCGCCGTTTTTTGCTCATTCAATGCCTCTGGTAATTTTGCTTGTAACTCTTTAATTCGATTACCCGGTGCCGGGTGAGTAGACATAAACTCAGGTGTACCGCTACTGCCCGCTTTACTCATATTTTGCCAAAGGGTAACTGATTCTTTTGGATTAAAGCCCGCTTTTGCCATTAAGTCTAAGCCCACTTCATCAGCCTCAGATTCATGTGAACGGCTAAAAGGTAATATCACACCGTACTGCGCGCCTAAGCCAAGCCCCTGCATGATTTCGTTTCGGTATTGCACGTTCCCCATTTCAAGGGCTGCACTGCCCGCTTGCATACCCGTTTGTAGCATTGAGCTTTGCGATACACGCTCATTTGAATGTTCAGCAATAACATGACCTACTTCGTGACCAATTACAGTCGCAAGCTGATCTTGGTTTTCAGCTACTTTTAATAAGCCCGTATGTACACCAATGTAACCACCGGGTAATGCAAATGCGTTAGCTGAGTCTTCCTCAAAAACCACTACTTCCCAAGCTTGGCTTGCGTATTGTTGTGGTAATACTGCAATCACATCATCCGCAATACATTTTACATAGGCATTTACAGCCGGATCATTATTAATTTTTTGATTCTTTTTCATGTCAGCAAAACTTTGCTGACCCATTTGACTCATTTCTTGATCAGAATAAAGCGCAATTTGCGTGCGTCCTGTGGGTGATGTTTTACACCCTGCTAATACTGCAGTGGCAAGCACAGCCAAAACTAATTTTTTCATTGTATTCCCTCAACTAACATTTAATTATCCCTAGAATAGCAAACCAACTTGTGATTGAACATATTGCAATAGCAGCTAAACCCAGAAGTTATATTATTTATATGTTAAAGATGATAGTTAGCGTGCAAACTAAGTACCAAAGACACAGGAGCACTGTTACAATGTAGGTCTCTTTTTATTTAATGGGTGAATCATGCAAGACTCGGTCTCTTTGAATAAGCGCATTCTGTTACCATTACTTGCCAGCATAGTAGCAATTACACCATTGGCAATTGATATGTACTTACCTGCAATGTTAGTTATTGCTAATGATCTCAATACCACTATGCCCAATGTACAAATATCGTTAAGCTTGTACTTAGCAGGCTATGCGCTAGGCATGTTATTTTTTGGTCCAATAGCGGATCAGATTGGTCGTCGGGTACTTACCAAATTTGGACTGGCATTATTTGGCGTAAGCTCAGTCGCCTTAGCCTTTTGTAATGATATACATCTATTTTGGGCGCTGCGTGCCCTGCAAGCATTTACAGGTGCTGCGGCAACCGTGGTAGTACCGGGGATCATTCGCCATATCTATAAACAAGATACCGCTAAAGGTATGTCTTATGTATCAATGATCATGATGGTGGCTCCGTTGATAGCCCCTACTGTGGGCTCTATGATCATGGGCTTATCTCACTGGCAAACTATCTTTTTAGTACTGGCAAGTTACAGCTTTGTAATTTTAGCGCTAGTGCAATTTTACCTCATTGATATTCCTATTTTTAAAAGCCCACTAAAAGGCTTTGCGCTGTTTTTTGATAGCTATAAAACCGTGTTTAAAAATAAAGATACCCGTGCCGATATTGCCAGTTCAATGTTTGTATCATTTGGCTTTTTTTGCTTTTTAACCGCAGTACCGTTTGTATACCTTGATTACTTTAAAGTGTCAGAGCAGCTATTTGGTATTCTATTCGCGTTTAACGTAATGGCGCTTATGTTTGGTAACTTTTTAAATACCCGGTTAGTGCCAAGAGTAGGCTCGCGAAAAATGCTCTATTATGGTTTAGCCGTTGGCTTTGTTGCCGGTACTGCGCTACTGACCTTTAGCATATTGCACTTGTCACTGTTTTATATAGTCGCAGCAATAGCCCCCTTAATGATGAGTTTAGGGGTGACAGCAAGTAATGCAGATGCACTCATTTTGATGCAGTTTGAAGAGCGCTCTGGTACTGCTACAGCAGTTATTGGGACCTTACGTTTTGGCAGTGGCGCATTAGTGGGGCCAATTTTAGCGCTGATGCATGCACAAAGTGCAGTACCATTTTCAAGCTTAATGTTCAGTGCATTAGTGCTCACGCTTATCGCGCAACTTTGGCACAGAGCTAGAAACAAAAAAAATGCCCGTAGTTAACGGGCATTTTTTACTAAGTTAGTTACTTAACTAACTTAGTGATTAACTAGGCAACCTACTTATTCAGCCGCTTTAGATACCATCACCATTGCCGGGCGTAATAGACGACCATTTAATGTGTAACCTTTTTGCATCACTGCTAATACAGTGTTAGGTGTTACATCATTACTTGGTTGAATCGACATAGCTTGGTGAAACTCAGGATTAAACTGCTCACCCTGTGGGTTTACAATTTCAACACCAAATTTTGCAACCGCATCATTAAAGCTTTTCACAGTCATATCAATCCCTTCAAGCAATGGCTTTAAGGTTTCGTTTTCTTTGTCTGAGAACTCAATAGCGCGTTCTAAGTTATCAATAACTGGCAATAATTCGTTGGCAAACTTTTCAAGTGCAAATTTGTGGGCTTTCTCTACATCTTGTGCAGCACGACGACGCATATTGTCTACATCTGCGGCAGCGCGAACAACACCGTCTTTTTGACTAGCAATCGTTTGTTTTGCTTCTTCAAGCTCTGCATATAGCATAGCAATCTCAGCTTCAGGGCTAACTTCTTCGCCTTCGTGAGCATCGGCAGCTTCTACAGCGGCTTCGACTTCTGCTTGCATTTGCTCTAGTTCTTCGTTTAATTCGACTTCTTGCTCTGGTGATTTTGTCTGCTCAGACATAATTTAAGTGCTCCAATTCTTTTCAATTGCGGTAATTATGGGGATTGAATCAAAAGATTCAAGAGCCAAATGACTCGATTAATTTAAATTCTTGAATGATTGCTTCAATTTGCGCCGATTTAGGACAAATTACACAAAAACGACTTTGATATTCTTGATTTTGAAAATACGGTACGCTGATCACCATTAATTCATCACAATCAGTAAATGGTAATTGAGCGGTGTTTAATACTGACACGCCGTTTTTAAATGCCAATTTATCTTCCACAAAATTTAAAAATGACACGCCGATGTTTAAGCTTTGCTCACAATCAATTTTCCGATAGAGATAATTTTCGCCAACGACTATGCTGTTATCTGAGCCTAATTTTTGGCTCAACTCTCGCGTCCATTGGTGTAATGAATCATGACAATTACGTGGCGCAGTATTTGCCATCGCTTGCATACGATACAAGCCTTCCATTAACGTTTGTTGACTAAACACCGTATTAAGCCAAGTAGCAAACTGATAACGCAATGTATCTGACGCCTCATCAGGCTTGTGAATACAAATATTATGACTTTGCCCTGCTCTATCAAGCAATAATATAAGCCAATCATTACTATCAAAATCCAGCACTTCAACTCTAAAAACATGCTGCGAGCTGACTTGTGGTAAACCAACGCAACAACACACTTGATAACGCTGGCTCAAGCCATGGGCAAGCTCGACTAATTGCGCTTGTGCTGGTTGCCAATATTGGGCTATATCAGCAAGTGGGAAAAACTCACTTAGCCAGTAATCAAAGCCTGCATTAGTAGGTACTCGTCCGGCAGAGGTATGCGGTGAATATAATAGGCCAATTTTTTCAAGGCGTGACATGGCATTTCTAACCGTTGCAGAGCACACTGCCATGCCTTTTTGTTTTGCAATACGACTCGACGCCACGGGTTGCCCTTCACCATTACAGTACAGGCTCATCACGGCGGAAAATATTTGCTGATCTCGAGGGTTTAAATTCATAGTATCTACATCTTGCTGCATATAGGGGATATCGGGGCGCAATGAGTTTATTTCAAGGTTATTTTCAAACTTACCATTTATAGGTTACTCTATTGATATTAATACTATTGATGCATTTATCATGGAATCACCGTTTAAAACCATAGGCTTAATTGGCAAACCAAATCACAGTGGCGCAGCTGCAACTTTACAGCGCTTGTACACTTTTTTAAATGCGTTGGGCTTTGATGTACTATTAGAGCAACGTACAGGGCACCAGTTAGCCGATGTTCCTAAGGAAAAGTTAGTCAAATTAATAGAGCTAGGTGAGCGAGCTGATCTTGCTATTGTGGTCGGTGGTGATGGTAATATGCTCGGTGCGGCACGGGTTTTAGCCCGCTTCGATGTTGCTGTAATTGGTGTGAATCGAGGCAATTTAGGCTTTTTAACCGATTTAGACCCAGAAGGCTTTGAAGCCAGTTTAGAACAAGTACTAAGTGGCCAATACATTGAAGAAAAACGTTTTTTACTCGAAGTGGAAGTATACCGCCACGCCGAGTTAAAAAGTGCTAACTCAGCAGTTAACGAAGCGGTTTTACATGCTGACAAAGTGGCCCATATGATAGAGTTTGAAGCCTTTATTAATAATGACTTTGTATTTTCACAGCGCTCTGATGGTTTAATTGTATCAACGCCTACAGGCTCTACCGCCTATTCACTATCTGGCGGCGGACCAATTTTAACCCCTGAACTTAATGCAATTTCATTGGTGCCGATGTTCCCTCATACATTATCCAGCCGACCTTTAGTAGTCGATGCGGATAACGAAGTACGCTTAAAACTTAGCTTAGAAAACACCGATAGCTTACAAGTGAGTTGTGATAGTCATGTGGTGCTTGCCGTATTACCAGGCGATGAAGTACTGATCAGAAAAGCTGATAAGAAATTACGCCTGATCCACCCTAAAAATTACTCGTATTATCATGTACTAAGAACCAAGCTAAATTGGGGTAGCCGTTTGTATTAATTTCATTGCGCTTACAGACACTTTAGAGCAAAATAGCTTAAAATTTATTTATTACCTTTTTCAGGGAAATTAACACATCATGACTTATGTTGTTTTCTTTGCTTTATTATTATTGATCACCCTTCTTGGTAGCTATTTAGTGATTGAAAATAACCGCCGTAAAGCACTCGCAGCAAAAAAGAAGTTATTTAATACTCGCGTCAACGAAGTGAATGCGAATCTAAAATCAAAGCTCAATGAATATTATGAAGCAAAAATAATCCGTCCAAAATACATCCCGCGTTTACAGGTGATTGTTAGTAATTTTTTTGTTGTGCAAGCCCATAACGACGAAAATTTACTTTATTTAGAGCGCGTTGTAGAGTCCTTTATCAGTACGCTTAATAGCGAACTGGCAAAAACTTATGTGACCGGTGAACGTGATGCGCTCGCAGAGCGTTTAGATTTTTTTGTTAGTGAACTGCCCTCTGCAGGCTTAGCTTACAATAAAACCTTTTACCATGAATTATTACCATCGATGATCAAAGTTTTATGTACCAGCGAATTATCAGCTAACCCTAGCGATTATGAAAAAGCTATTGATCCAGCAAACAATTTTGACACTTCAATAAATGAGCATTAAATAAACTCGCTAATTTAATAAAAAATTAATTTGCAAAAACCCAAAACACTGTATAAATTAACAGTTAATTGACTGGATGGATAAACAGTATGTTAATTGGGTTAGAAATTAAAAACTTTGCAATTGTAAGCAATTTAAGCACCGAATGGCAAAGCGGTATGACGGCCATTACAGGTGAAACCGGTGCGGGTAAATCAATCGCTATTGATGCATTATCATTGTGTTTAGGGGAACGTGCTGAAGCATCAGCCGTACGACCCGGCACAGAGCGCGCAGAAATTTGTGCACAGTTTGATATTACTGCCCTGCCCCTTGCTCAGCAATTTTTAGAACAACAGCTGCTCAGTAATGCTGATCAAGAGTGTTTATTACGCCGCGTGATCTGCAAAAATGGCCGCAGTAAAAGCTATATCAATGGCAGCCCTGTAACCGCCGCACAGCTTAAAGAGCTCGGCCAACATCTGATCTCTATCCATGGCCAACATGCACATCAACACCTGTTGAAAAGCGAGCATCAATTACAACTACTCGACGCATATGCTGGGCATCATACCCTTGTTGATAATGTGCGAAATCAGTATCGCCATTGTCAAAACCTACAAAAAGAATTTACAGCCCTTGAGCAAGCCCAACAGCAACAAGCTGCACAAAAACAGCTATTAGAGTACCAAGTTGCTGAGCTTGATGAGTTTGCCTTACAAGCCGATGAGTTTAGCGATATTGAGGCTGAACATCACAAATTAAGCCACAGCCAAACGATCCTCGAAGCATGTCAGCGTGAGTTGCAATACTTGTATGAAAGTGACGAACAAAACGCCTGCTCAATGTTACAACATAGTGCGCAGCAATTTGCAGAGCTGGCAAACTTTGATGAAAGCTTAAATAGTGTTGCTACATTGTTGGCAGAAGCCGCTGTACAAGTAGAAGAAGCTAGCCGTGAAATTCGCAATTACGCAGAGCAAACAGAGCTTGACCCTAGCCGTCTGCTCGACGTTGAAGCTCGCTTAAGTGGTGCGATGGATCTAGCGCGCAAGCATCATATAAAACCAGAGCAATTAGTGGAATTTCATCAGTCAATTAGTCAAGAGCTTGAATCGATCAGTACCAATTCAGCAAGACTCAATGAGCTTAATGACGAAATACAAACCGCACTTGATGACTACCACAGTGCCGCAACCGCACTTAGTGCAAGTCGTCAAAGTGCAGCGCATACTTTAAATGAATTGATCAGTGCGAGTATGGCAAACCTGTCAATGGAAAACGGCCTGTTCGAAATTGCTTTAAAACAAGAGTATGACCGAGCACCAAATAGCTTAGGTTTTGACGGCATTGCCTTTCTAGTTTCGACTAACCCAGGCCAACCGTTACAGCCATTGTCAAAAGTTGCCTCAGGTGGCGAACTGTCACGTATCAGCTTAGCGATTCAAGTTATCATTGCGCAAAAAGTAACAACTCCAACCCTTATTTTTGATGAAGTGGATGTGGGTATTTCAGGGCCGACCGCCTCTGCTGTTGGTAAGTTATTACGCCAACTGGGTAAATCAACTCAGGTTATTTGTGTAACACATTTACCACAAGTGGCCAGCTCAGGACATCAGCAATTTTTTGTTGCAAAGGAAATTGCTGATGGTGAAACTTTCACGCAAATGCTACCACTGAATAAACATGGCCGTATTGATGAAATTGCCCGTTTACTTGGCGGCGATAATATAAGCAAAACAGCCAAAGCTAACGCCAAAGAATTAATTATGGCGCATGCTTAAAACTGTTGCTTACAGAGTCAATAATGCAATTAATACTGCAATTAATGCATCCTTTTACACAACATTAGCAAGCCTTACTGACGGTTGTAAGGCTTGAAAAGAACCTAAGTACACTTTTACAATGATGAAAAAAACAGACACAACAAAATTAGTAAGCCTATTGTTTAGCTTAATGCTACTGAGCGGCTGTAATGACTACCTTATCACTGGCGGTGCATCATCTTTCTCTGCATGGCAGCCACTATTAATCATTGCAACTAGTTGCTTGATGTTAATTCCAATACTGAGTTTAGCGCTGTTGATATTTAGCCAGTGGAAGCATATTCAGTTTAAAATTACCCTACAGCGTTATTTGCATGGTTCACTCATTTTAATGCTCGCTATTGCTTGGTTTATAGAGATAGGTTTAGTGCAACCTACTGATAGTCGTGCAGATTTAATGCTAACTTTATTCGCACTTGGTGCGCAAATGGCGTTGGTTTTGTTTGCGTTTGTGCGTGTAAATAAACAGCAAAAAATGCTCTACCGTGCTAATAACTTTTTATAAATCGTTGTAAACACGGCCTAAACAAAACATTTTATTTACATGATTGACACATTAAGGTTACCCGCATACACTCAAGAAAATAATAAAATCGATGGAGTGAATAATGAACGCAACACAATTAAAACGCTGTTATGCAACATTACAACTAGGAGTCGGTAAAGCAGATGGTCGTCTTACTTTGACTGATAATATACTGCACTTTGAAGCACTTAATAAACAGCTTCGTTTAGGCTGTTACGCGATAAAACTTAATAATATTTCTCGTGTTGAAAAATGCTCAGGCAAAGCAGCCGGTTTGATCCCTATCACAACATCTGGGATTAAAATAACCACTAAAGAAAATCATCACTTAGAGTTTATTTTAGCTGAACCCGATGAGTGGCTTGATTGCTTACAAGCGAGGCATTAAAAAGGTTAAAGGGACAAGTTGCTAGGTTGTAGGTGCTAGGGAAAAGCCAAAACAGTCCAGTGTTAAATTTACCACCGTTTGTTGAGTTGAGTGTAACGAAACTCAGCCATGAATGATTAAAACTGAATGGCGGCTTTGAGCGATAACCGTTCGGTCGCTCTAACACTCTTTTGGACAAAAACGTATTAGTGTATTTATTCGGTAACGCTCTGTTAAGGGGTGAGTAACGCAATACCGAAGCCACCTCATATCGCCTTAAACACTAAAACCAACGCATAGCACAAATGCCACGCGTTACGAATCCCTCTTGAACAGTTTGTAGGTTTTGGGCTTATTCTCTCAATGAACCCCAGTCTGTTAGATTTAATTGCTTGCAACTAATGTAGTAGAGGGTTGCCATAACTAAACCAAACAATGCGCCAGTAAGTAACGAGATATAAACTGCTTCTAAAACTGGTTTACCTAGCTCGCTCCACACAAGAAAGCATTGGAAGATTCTCCAAACCGGAGCAAAAAAAGCCACACAAAGCATAACGTTTGCGAAAAAACTCTGATGATAAGGCGGTGGTAAATATAGCCCAAGTTTGCGTAACAACTTTACAAGTGGAGGGTTGTAGTCCGACTTCCAAACACCTTTATCACTTAATTCTTTGTGCGCAAATTGTAGCTTCGTTTCATAATCCATGTAATAGAGCTTGCTAAATTCAATTTGTTTATGTATTCCAGATGATGGTTGTTCTAATTCTAATTCTAATTCTAAAATAACTTTTATTTCAACAAGGTAGCTGTTAGTGTCGGAGTTTTATAGCAAATTAAATGAAGGAATATTGCTTGAAGTATGTTTTAGCTTTTTGTTTCTTCTGTAGTGTTTATTCTTACGCGACAGGAGTTAATAACTATCGACTACCCCAAGAAATTACTCTAGATTCACAAGTCGTCAATTTAGAATTAGATCCATCAAAATCTACCTTTAGTGGCACCACAATTTTATCGTTAGATATTTCTTCACCAAAAGATACTATTAGCTACCACAGCCATGGTTTAAATATTCAGTCTGTGGAACTTTTAATGGATGAATTATCAACAAACTTACCGGTTGAAACGGCAAATAACTATGACATTGTTAAGCATAAGCTCGATCACAACGTTAGTGGTCAGGCAAAGTTAGCTATTAAGTTTATTGGGAAATTCTCTAGTCACGGACAGGGTCTATTTGTACAAACAAGTGGTGCAGAGGCAGATTATATTTTCTCACAATTTCAGCCAATGCTTGCTAGGCAAGTCTTCCCTAGTTTAAATGAACCAGATAAAAAAACATCATTTCAGTTTACTTTAACCATCCCTTCAAATTTAACGGCGCTTCACAATACACGTGCTCTTTCTACAAAAATTGATTCAAATAAAAAAACGATTAAGTTTGAAAAAACGGCTGTAATTCCGACAGATGTTTTAGCAATCGCCGTAGGCATGTTTGATAGCAAGAAAATGGAGGAGACTAAATACAAGAGTACTTTGTTTTCGCCACAAGGTTTACAGTATCAATATCATGAAGAATTGCCTCTATTAATCAATAACACAATTGATTATTTGTCAGGCTACTTAGGTAAGCCTTTTCCTTACGACAAATTAGATTTCTTCATCGCACCGTTTGACTCTTCTGCTGCAATGGAGAATGTTGGCTTAATTGCGCTTAGCCCAAAAGAAATTCCCTCGGCCGGAGCAAGTAGCTACGATATGTGCGTGTTCCGAAAACTCGTTGCTCATGAAGTTGCACATATGTGGTTTGGTAACGATATCACTATGCAGTGGTATGACGATTATTGGATGAATGAGTCTTTTAGCGAGTTTTTTGCAGCACAAGTAGTGACTCATTTTTATCCCACAGAAGCACAGTGTACTTATACGCCACAATCAAGTTCATTAGAAAGTGACAACGACATGGATCGAGCTGTAATTACTGAAGTGAAGGTAGCTTCAGAGCAAGATGGAACAGGTCAGCTTGTTTACAGTAAGGGCTTTTCTATACTGGCTATGCTTGAGCAGGCAATGGGAGAGGATGAATTTAAAGAGTCAATTCGCGAGTATGTAAAGACTTTTCAAGGCACAGTTGTGTCATTCGATAGCTTTAAACGCTATATCCCTAAAAACCTAGTAGGAGTGGCCTCCTCATTTTTACAACAGTCATCATATCCATTAGTGACCTTGTATCGTAAAGATGATGCACTTTACTTAAAGCAAGATAACTTCTTTAGGCAAAATAAATTGTGGAGCATTCCGCTTACATTGAAAATTTATAATGTTGGCAATGAGGTTTCTTATAAAAATGTTCTGTTAAATACTCAAACAATGTTATTGAGTGAAGTTTCACCTTCATCGCAGGTTTTTATAGACACCAAAGGTGTGGGTTACTTTAGGTATATTGATAAAACAGATAACGCTGAATTTCCACTTCATTTGCTCAGTGATGCAGAAAAGCTGTCTTATATGGAAAATAATGATGCATTGGCAAGCGCAGCACTCGTTGATTATATAGATTATGTTGATACGCTAGTACTAACGCTAAATAGTTTACCTACAGACAGTGTTGAATCCTTAAAAGCACTGAATAGCCTCATAGACTCGTTTATTGAATTTGTACCAAGCGATTTAAAAGCGCCTTACAGTAGTTATTTACAAGCAAACTTACCAAAGATTATTGATTGGCAAACTGTATTTAACAAAGAAAATGGTGGAGCTTGGCTTTCGTTTTATGGTGTTTATTTGAAATCTGACAGTGCAATAGCCTTTGCTAAAGGAAAAATAAAACAAGGTAAAGTTATTGATTTGCCGGCACGCAGTTCCGTGCTGCGAGTAGCCGCCGCAAACTCTACAGACAGTGAATATTTAGCGCTTTTATCTATGTTCAATAGTGGTGACATTACATTTAAAGAAGATGTTTTGGACTCAATTGGCTACACATTAAAAGAGGATCAAATTAAAGCGTTTTATGAGTTACTGCTCAGTGATTCAACTACTGAGTTTGTTATTGATTACCGTTTCCAGTTTCCAGCATTTTTTGCAGAAAATAGAGAATTTGTTGCTGCATATTTTTCAAAAAATAAAGGCCGTATTTTAAAGCGGATTCCAAAAGAAGGCGCCCAATGGGTTGTTTATAATTTCATGACCGCTTGTTCAAGTGCAGATAGTAAATTGATACAAGATACTTTTGAGGGATGGAAAAACATAGATGGTTTATCAAGTAAATTAGAGGTTATTTTAAATAAGGTTGGAGAGTGTGCTAGGAGCTCAAAAGCGAAAGTGAAAAACTTAGAGCAAAGGATTTATGGTAAAGCTTAAAAATTCCCAAACTATAATAATTACCATGTGATTGGGGCCATTAAATTGTCTAAATATTCCCAACCTAAAACTAAAAACTCTATAATGAAAAATGCGGTCTAAAAAACTGCATTTTCCCAAACTATAACTCTAGTAAAGGTGAGCAGAAATGTTCACCTTTTTATTTGTGAAGATACGACCAGACAAACTCTTTTTTGGACAAAAATGAGTTAGAGTTAACGGGCCGCTCTGTGCCATAAGCAGACCTTGAGTCACTTAGCGATTAAGGCAGCAATGATACGAAACCAGACATTAGCCTTGGCTTATCTAATGGCATCGAACCTGACAAAGGGGACATAAGTATTTCGTACCTACAGAGTAAACTAAGCAAATATTAGCGACAAAATTAATTTACTCAGTAATTCGTCAAATGGCGCTAACTTTGTATTTGAAATTTTCTATCCATATTCGAATTATAGAAAAAGTAACCATAATTTTTTTGTCGGGCGGGGAAAACTATATGCTTGCCATGCAGGCTTTATTAAGAAGATGTTATGCACTATCAAGTTTTGAGGAATAGCTTAGCTTTACCTAATACCAATCTGAACACATCAAGATAATCAACGAAAACACTGGTTTTCCGCTATCCAATACCGAAATGATAAGAATAAAAAGAGTAATTACAAGTAAATAGTAGGAGTACATAATGAACTCATCACCGTCCAAAGTTGAGCATACCTAATTTGATAGAGAAATATGAAACGGCTTGAATTTTTCTCTATGGTAAATCTAGCATTTGAGCACTAGGCGTTAAAAATTTTAATTTGACTTTTAAATAAAATAAGTTACTGTCTTGGGTGTGGTTAAAATATGAGCGGCACGAAGATCTTTAGCTTACATTTCTGCACTAATGATACCTAGACTGTCGTGACAAATTAAAATAAGAGTACATGGATGATGCCTTACATTACAAAAGTTAGCTTCAGTGAAGATGGGTTCAATAAAATTATAGGCAACCTGATATCACAACGTCCCAGCACGTTTAATTATGGGACTAATTTTTTTCATCTAAACCCCAGCAATTTTTGCGAGTACGATGGGACAACATATTACGCCCCTTACTCAACTAAAATGGAAGCCATAGAGTTCCCTGGTATTGAAAAAAAACTTCAATACTGCTTTCAAATAAGAAGTTTAAACATAGATTTTCACCCTAAAACATTTTCTGCGAATGATATTGATATTCCCAGTCAATCTTTTCAAGTGTATCTAAAAATATGTTTAGGTATACAATTTGATAACTCAGAAAACATATGCTCTTGTTTTTCCATCATAACTAGCGGAAAGTTTCTCAGGATATTTGATGAGGGTATTGAGTTTTTGGTTCCAAAAATTGACTTAATAACTATCCCTGAAATTGAGCCAATTAGTTTACGCGGTATATTTGAAAAAATAGTTACACAAACGCTGAATAATAAAATATTTGAGGAAATGCGCACTAGTGTAAACTCTATTTCATTCCAGTTAGGTGATAGTTTTAATTTTCAACTTACCCTTTCTCCTGAACTACCTAACCCGTCGATTTCAAAAGATATTCTATCAATTAAAATGATTAAAGATTAAATTATGAGCGATATAAAAATACAAGTAAAAGAGAAGTTAATAGATGATATTTTCCAAGAGCAAAAGAAGCAGGTAAAAATTGATGAAAGCTTCCCTTGGTCAGATGGCAGTTTTAAGGTAAGAGGTAAGGTAAAGGCGCATCTTAAAGAAGGGGAAATCAGAATTGTACGGGCAGGAACAAAATCACACCTAGAAATTAAAGAACTAGACATCGTTTGGGAAGACGTAAGATTTCAATTTGGTATAGATATACCGACGGTTACTATTGGTGGTGGCTGTGTTCTTAGAGCATTCGGCAGATGTAGAATTCGCCTTCCTCGTAAGTCTTTTTTTAAAAAATCTATAGATATGCGAACTCCAGAGATTAGGCTACCTAAATTTAGAAGTGAAATATCTATGAGCGCTTATCCAATAATAAACAAAACTGATAGTAGTTATAAGGTTTTTTTAAAACCGACTAGACCTGATATCGATTTTGTTGATATTCCAGATACCGTTGGAGATGCGTTAGATTCATTTGTCGATTTAATTGTAGATGATATTTTAGGCTTTTTACCGAGGTGGGCTAGAGGTCTAATCAAGAGAATTCTTGGAAATTTAACAAAGTTGGTTCGACGTTTATTAGATTTGGGAGATGACATTGAAGAATGGCTATCCAGAGTATTAAATACTAGCTTAGGCTTATTTGATATCGTGGCAGATTTATTGCTAGCCTTTTTTGGACCAAAATTTGAGTTATTCGAACTTAATGACCCTTACCCAATTCTGCAAGGAACTGAAACTTTAAAGCCAGTCATGTTAAATATCAAAGATTTGAACTTAAAACTTGATGTGCCTGAAAAAGAATTAATATTAAACGTAGAGTTTTAATTATGATAGAAATTAATAAATCACTAGTTCAAAACTTCAGTTTAGATACAAACTATATAACGCCTCCTTTGGACTTTTTAGTTAATTTAAAAGATGAAGGCATGTATATTGGCGAAGTTTTTAAAGACGATAGATTTTATTGTAAAATTCAAATTTCTTGCAAGAAATCTGCACCAGACTATCAAACCGATATAGAGTTATCTGAATTGTCATCGATTAAACCAAATCACTTTGAGGTATTACCTGATGGTTACGCAGTGTTTTATCTCTCCGAAGGTGAAGAAAAATATAATATTCAACTTGAAAAAAATGATGACTTAATTTTTGATAACCAATCAATATTGGGTAACGAGCTTGTTGGTATTACATTGTTTACTCCCGGCGATTACGAATGTACAAATGATTCACCTGTAAGCTCTTTATCGATTAATGTGACTGAAGTATCAAATGACCAATATAACGAAAATGAACCGATTGAAGTTGAAATAATTGAAAGTGGTTTCTCCAAATCCGATATTACTATCGAGTCAGGTCAAGCTATATTGTTTAAGCTCGCTAAAGATAGCAGGCTACGAATAAATCCAATAAATAATCAAGAAGAGAAAAAAATGAAAGCTTCTTGGTCTGAATCCGTGAAAAGTATCAAGAAGCAAAACACGAAGTCTTAGAGTATAGGGCAAATTGATGCTTGTTTGCTCTTCCCTCAAATCTGTAGACATTTTTTATCTTTGAAGGTCTGCTTTAGCTCGATTTAAGCCTTTTCTAGATTAGAATTTTATGACGGCTATTGGCTAAATGTTGTCGTTAAAAGCTTGACGGTCAATGTCTGCTTTTCGCTCTTTGCCGAATTTCGCCTGAGTGCCATGAGCGGACGGTGGTAACGCCCGCCTAACCCGCTGAACGGAAAGGCGAAAAATTGTAATACAATGCAAGCGTATCGCATTCACAAATTTGAGCCAAGTAGTGAAGTCAGCGTTAAGACGATTGTTAGGCTTAGGGTTCCCAATTAGGAAAACCATTTCTGATTATTTTTAATATCGACATAACTAATATGTCATACATATTATATTGTTCGATTGTTACTTTTCTCTCTTTGCTGTTGTTTTTCCGGACTTTGGGGACTTTACCTGTATGCACAGCTGTGGAAGTCTGATCGTAAATTCTCTTAAAACGCTGTTTCACCAATTTAGAATCAAATTGATCCAAGAGAACCGCTGCTCTCTCAGCAATTACAGAATTTTTTTTATGCTTGGGAGCGTTAAAGCAGTTTTCCAAAGCCACTCTTAAAAATATCGCATGTTCATAATTACCATTGACGTTTTTGATACAAACCTTAGACTTGTTTAAGTACATTAATGCGACTTTAATGCATTCTTTTTCAATTGGTGATCGCTCATGGAACTGCCGTATATTTTCATCTATTTCATCGAGTTCTATTGTCGACAATTTTTGTGATATACCGTAGTTTCTTAAATTCGGAACATTCCATGTGCAATAATCAGAAGCAGCCAAAACTTCTACACCGTTATGTCCACTAAGATTTAACGATATAATTTCCGAAGTAAACACTGCTTGCTCGAATAGTTCATGCGTGTAATTTTTGCTTTCTACAGTTTTATATAAAACATATAAATCATCATATAGTTCAGAATGATTTTTTCTTAAAACACGCAGTGTTCCTTTTGAAATAGCGTCATTTGGCAGGTCGCCAAATTTAGATATTGTGAATCCGTTAGAAAATGTATACGAAGTATCAAGTCGTAATCCACTAACGTATATCACCATTGTATTCAGTCCAAGAGAATCAGTATGCATTTTTTTGAATTCCTAATACTAACAACGAATTATATCGACTGTACAAAGTTGCTCATCTTTCACAACTTTACCTTGAAAGGTTCAATTAGTACAATGTCCGCAATTCGCTCCTTTTGGACGCTCGACTAAACTCGTTTTGGGGCATAAACGAGTTATACCTGAATGACTGAAATTGGTACAAAACTGTCTGCATTTTACCTCTGCGACTTAAATATAGTCTTAATGTCTGCTCTTAAGCGCAGCGCCTCTTAACCTCTTTGTGAATCATTATTTAAATGGCTTTTCCACAATTGAGTGATATAAAACACTCGATAATGCAAGTTCCTGATACAGACTAATAATGTATTTTTTCGTTGGGTTTCGTTCTACTACTCAACCCTACCTACGGCGCTTAATTTAACACCGAACAAACTTACGACTTACCACTTAAAACTTACCGCTTAAAGCAATTATCCAAGCCATAAAAAAAGCAAGCCATCGGGCTTGCTTTTTACATTCTTAAACCTTTAAAACGTTACACTTTCAAGTAGTCCATGATCCCTTCAGCGGCGTTACGCCCTTCGAAGATGGCGGTAACTACTAAATCTGAGCCACGTACGATATCGCCGCCAGCAAAGATTTTAGGGTTGGTTGTTTGATGAGTAAATTCACCTTGCTCTGGTGCGTTAATGCCGCCCCAGTGGTTTATTTCTACATCGTACTTTTCTAGCCAATCCATTTTGTGTGGTTTGAAACCAAACGCCATGAGTACTTGGTCAGCTTCAATCACATGCTCAGAACCTGGTACTACCTCTGCGCGGCTACGGCCTTTTTCATCTGGTTCACCCATTTGGGTTTTCACCATTTGTACGCCCGCTACGTGGCCTGCATCATTGAGTACAATGCCGGTTGGCTGTACGTTAAAAGTAAATTCAACACCTTCTTCTTTGGCGTTTTTAACTTCACGTTTTGAGCCTGGCATGTTTTCTTCATCACGACGATATGCACAAATTACTTTGTCTGCGCCTTGGCGAATTGAAGTACGTACACAGTCCATCGCTGTATCACCACCACCGAGTACCACAACCTTTTGGTTTGCCATATCGATGTATGCTTGATTAGACTCGTCATAGCCCATTACGCGGTTGGTATTACCGATTAAGAACGGTAATGCATCATGAACACCTGGTGCATCTTCGTTTTCAAGGCCCGCTCGCATACTTTGATAAGTCCCCACTCCCAAAAATACTGCGTCGTATTCTGCCAATATTTCATCCATCGTGATATCAACACCCACTTCGGTGTTAAGTTTAAACTCAACACCCATTTCAGTGAAAATTTCACGACGTTTTTGCATTACTTCTTTTTCAAGCTTGAATGAAGGAATACCGAAGGTTAACAAACCACCAATTTCAGGATGGCGGTCAAATACTACTGGTTTCACCCCATTTCGCACTAAAATATCAGCACAACCAAGACCCGCAGGCCCTGCACCAATAATAGCTACTTTTTTCTCGGTCCACACTACATACGACATATCAGGCTTCCAGCCCATTTTGAATGCAGTATCGGTAATGTATTTTTCAATGTTACCGATAGTTACTGCACCAAACTCTTCGTCTAATGTACATGAACCTTCACATAAACGGTCTTGTGGGCAAACACGGCCACACACTTCTGGCAAGCTGTTAGTTCTGTGCGACAGCTCAGCTGCTTCAAGGATACGACCGGTACGAATTAACTTTAACCACTGTGGGATATAGTTATGTACTGGGCATTTCCATTCACAATACGGATTACCACAATCAAGGCAGCGATCTGCCTGTGAGTTTACTTGACTCTCTGAAAAGGGTTCGTAAATTTCAACAAACGACTTCTTACGTGATGAAATTGGCTTCTTGCGGGGATCAACCCGCTGCACGTCTATAAATTGATATACATTCTCGCTCATACTACCCCCTTACTGTGCTTGAACACGAAGTTCAGCACTACTACGAGCGCGATGCCCGAGTAAACTTTTCACATCACTTGACTTTGGTTTAACTAATTTGAATTTAGGTAAATAGCTTTCAAATTTAGCTAAAATGCTTTCTGCACGACTTGAGCCTGTAAGCTCTAAATGCTCAGCAATCAGACCTCGTAGATGCTCTTGGTGCGACGCAAGTTCGTCTAACAACACCACTTCAACAAGTTCTGGATTGATGCGTTTTTCAAAATCGTTGCGCTCATCTAAGATGTAAGCAAAACCACCCGTCATACCTGCACCAAAGTTCACGCCTACATTACCGAGTACGCACACTACGCCGCCAGTCATGTATTCACAGCCATTATCACCTACACCTTCAACAACCGCTTGAACACCTGAGTTACGAACAGCAAAGCGCTCACCGGCACAACCTGCTGCAAATAATTTGCCGCCTGTAGCACCATATAAACAAGTATTACCTGCAATGGTCGCTTCATGGCTTTTAAACGATGAACCCACTGGTGGACGAATAACTAATTTACCACCTGCCATGCCTTTACCAACGTAGTCGTTAGCATCGCCGACCAGCGTCATTTCAAGGCCACCGGCATTCCATACACCAAATGATTGACCCGCCGTACCGTGTAATTCGATTGTTACCGGATCTGCGGCCATGCCTTGGTTGCCATGTTTATCAGCAATATAGCCTGACAACATTGCTCCCACTGAACGGTCAGTGTTGCAAATACGGCTTACCAGTGAAATACCAGTGCTTTCGTCAATTGCTTGTTGCGCTTTAGCAAGTAACGTTTCGTTTAACTTACCTAAGTAATGCGACGAATTTGGTGCGCTGCAATAGAGCGTTTCACCAGTTGGGTTATTTGGCTGAGCAATCACTGACGATAAGTCAATTTTTTTCTGCTTAGCGGTTTTACCTTCTATGGCTTCAAGTAAATCAAGACGACCAATTAAGTCTGTTAAATTAGCAACACCTAAGCTTGCCATGATCTCACGCGCTTCTTGAGCAATAAACTTGAAGTAGTTCATCGCCATCTCAGGTAAGCCATGATAATGCTTTTGACGCAGTGTATCGTCTTGGGTTGCAACACCGGTCGCACAGTTATTTAAGTGACAAATACGTAAGTATTTACAACCAAGCGCCACCATAGGGCCAGTACCAAAACCAAAGCTTTCAGCACCTAAAATAGCCGCTTTGATGATATCAAGGCCAGTTTTTAAACCGCCATCGGTTTGCAAACGAATACGATGGCGTAAACCGTTTTCAACCAGCGCTTGCTGTGTTTCAGCAAGGCCAAGTTCCCACGGGCTTCCTGCGTATTTAACCGAGGTAAGCGGGCTTGCGCCAGTACCGCCGTCATAGCCTGAAATAGTAATTAAATCAGCATAGGCTTTAGCAACACCCGTTGCAATTGTGCCAACACCAGGCTCAGATACCAGTTTTACTGAGATCAAAGCTTTAGGGTTTACTTGTTTTAAATCGAAAATAAGTTGAGCTAAATCTTCAATTGAATAAATGTCATGATGCGGTGGTGGTGAAATCAAGGTTACACCCGGCACCGAATAACGAAGTTTGGCGATATACGGAGTGACTTTTTCACCCGGTAATTGACCACCTTCGCCTGGTTTTGCACCTTGGGCTACTTTAATTTGAATAACGTCAGCGCTACGTAAATAGTGCGGTGTTACCCCAAAACGACCTGATGCAACCTGCTTGATACGTGAGTTTTTCTCAGTACCATAACGTAGTTTATCTTCGCCCCCTTCACCTGAGTTTGAACAACCGCCTAAACGGTTCATCGCAATTGCTAGTGCTTCATGCGCCTCTGGTGATAATGCACCAATACTCATTGCTGCAGAGTCAAAACGCTTGTATAGCTCAGTTGCAGGTTCAACATCATCAATGCTGATACCTTCTGCTGGCAATTTAAGTGCTAGCATGTCACGCAATGTGGCAATTGGGCGTTTATTAACTAGATCAGCGTATACGCTGTAGTCACTGTATTCACCTGAGCGCACTGCTTTTTGTAGCGTTTGAATAACGTCTGGGTTGTAAGCGTGATACTCGCCGCCATGTACATACTTTAATAAGCCGCCATGGCTGAGTAATTTGCGCTTACTCAATGCTAATGTGTGAAGTTTACGCTGATCGTCATCAAAATCGGTAAAACACGCACCTTTAATGCGACTCGCCACACCACTAAAACAGGTATCAACAATAGCGTCTGATAAACCAACCGCTTCAAATAACATTGAACAACGATACGATGCCACGGTACTAATGCCCATTTTTGACATGATCTTGTACAAGCCTTTGTTGATTGCATTACGATACGCAAGCGTGACTTCACAATAGCTTTTGTTAATCACTTTTGAATCACTCATCGCAACCAGTGATTCATAAGCAAGGTACGGGTAGATTGCCGTTGCACCAAAGCCGATCAATACTGCAAATTGGTGTGCATCACGCACGCTACCGGTTTCAATAATAATGTTCGATTCACAACGTAAGTTATTATCAACTAAACGCTTTTGTACAGCACCTACAGCCATAGCCGCAGGAATTGGTAGTTTATCCTCGTCAAAGTTACGGTCACTCAGAAACAACATGACACAGCCACCAGCGGCTTTTTCTTGTGCTTCATCACAAATACGGGTTACCGCATCGCCAAGGCCTTCTTCTTTGCTGTAAGTGATATCAATTTTACAGTAGCTGTAATGCGCTTGATCGGCACTGAGTAGCTGCTGCATATCGGCATACATTAAAATGGGTGTATCAAACTGTAAACGTTTCGCGTGACCTGTGGTCTCGTTAAATACGTTTTGCTCACTACCAATACAGGTCGCTAATGACATTACGTGGTTTTCACGTAGTGGATCGATTGGCGGATTGGTTACTTGCGCAAACTTTTGACGGAAGTAATCAAATAATGAACGGTTACCCTCAGAAAGCACTGCAAATGGCGTGTCATCACCCATAGAGCCCGTTGCTTCTTGACCAATTTCACCCATTACGCGAATGACGCTATCAAGCTCTTCATTGGTATAACCAAACATTTTTTGGTATTTAAGCAATGTTTGATCATCAAATGAACGGTTGCCTGCGTCTTGCTCTGATAGTTGCTCAAACGGCGTTAGGCGCTTAACATTGGCTTCAAGCCATGCTTTATAAGGATGGCGAGATTTAAGATCGCGGTCAATTTCATCTGAGTGCCAAATCTTGCCAAGCTGAGTATCGATAACCAATAACTCACCAGGGCCAACGCGGCCTTTTTCTACCACTTCATCAGCGGTGTAGTCCCAAATTCCTACTTCTGAGGCTAGGGTAATGAAACCATCTTGCGTGATCACATAACGTGCCGGACGCAGGCCATTACGGTCTAAGTTACAGGCAGCAAAACGACCATCAGACATAACGATACCCGCAGGGCCATCCCATGGTTCCATGTGCATTGAGTTAAAGTCGTAAAACGCACGTAAGTCTTCATCCATCGCACGGTTTTTCTGCCATGCAGGCGGCACAAGCATACGCATAGCACGGAATAAATCCATACCACCCGCAAGAAACAACTCAAGCATGTTATCTAAGCTTGATGAATCTGAGCCAGTTTCATTAACAAATGGCGCGGCACTTTGTAAATCAGGAATAAGTGGTGAAGAAAACTTATATGAACGAGCACGTGCCCACTGACGGTTACCTTGAATAGTGTTGATTTCACCATTGTGCGCTAAATAACGAAACGGCTGAGCTAAAGGCCAGCGCGGTTGCGTATTAGTAGAAAAACGTTGGTGGAAAACACAAATCGCACTAGTCATGCGAATATCAGCTAAATCTAAATAGAAGTTAGGCAGATCTACCGGCATCATTAAGCCTTTGTAGATAGTCACTAAGCCAGATAAACTCGCAATGTAAAAACCTTCGTCACTGGCTAAACGTTTTTCAGCACGACGACGAGCAACATATAAGCGGCGCTCTAAATCTTTTGGACGCCAGCCTTCAGGTGCATTAACAAAGATCTGTTCAAATTTAGGTAACTGCTTTATTGCAATAGGTCCTAAACATGATTCATCAGTTGGTACTACGCGCCAACCTTGAATATTGAGGGTTTCTTTTTCGAGTTCTTCACTCAATATATCTTTTGCAGTTTGTGCAAGTACTGGATCTGAATTTAGGAAAATCATACCTACGGCATAATTTTTACCTAAGTGCCAATTTTTTTCAGCGGCAATAGCACGAAAAAAGCTATCTGGCTTTTGCAGTAGTAGACCACAGCCATCGCCTGTTTTACCATCGGCAGAAATACCACCACGGTGTTCCATACGGTCTAAGCCGGTGATCGCTGTACGAATTAAGCGATGACTAGCTTGACCATTGACCTGGGCGATTAAGCCAAAGCCACAATTATCTTTTTCTAATTTTGAGTCGTATAACATAGACCCCTCCCCTTGCTACAACAGCTAGCTATGAATGACCTTTTCGACGGTGTGCTAGCAGACAGTCAAAACTATCGCCAATTGTACATAGAGTCAATAGCGTTTTGAATACATATTCACATTCTTGAATATTTCTCACTACAACACAATCTTTTTATTTCATGCCTATTTTTAACATTTAGCGATATTTTAGCCGTTATTTTTTTATGACACTGGTGTCATATTTAACAAGTTGTAAAAAACACCACACCACCAACACGCAGTTTACGTAAACGTAAACCAACCAAAAAGTGAATATTTATTCACTAGTTCGTTTTGTGTACATTTTATCTTTATTGTTATTTATTACTTTTTTAGCGCTGTATGAATAGCTATCCACAATCAGTTTAGAGTAATAACTTAAAACAAACATAAGGTAGTCGCTTTGAGAATTAGCAAACTCATGCATAACTATCAATAAAAATGAGCATAATTGCATAAATTACCCGCGCCAGTTTTATTTTAAGAGTTAATCCTCTTTCCCTAAACGGCAAGCGACTTAAAAAATAACTGTCCACTGCGGACAGTTATTCTGTCCGCGGACACTTTTACTTTTCATGAAAAACAGTAACCGCATGAAAATAAAGATATTAATTATTGGCATGATATTCGAATACATTAAAGAAGATAATTACAGGACACACTTTATGTTTATTCTCAGCTTATTTTTAGTTTCACCGATCACTGTATTTGCAGTGACTTTGATGATCACTTATTTCGAAGAATAAATATTTCTAAGGATCACTTATGATTAAAGACACCAGCGGACAAGATATAAGCGTGACACTAAAGCGCAATTATAAAAAGCCCGTTATTCTCGTTGTACTGACACTGGCCATTATTGCTTTGTGTGCCCAAGCGTTTATGGGCAGTAACCCAGGCAGTATTTCCGTTGATCGGGCTTCATTACAAATTGCGACCGTTAATTTGAGCCGTTTAGTTCGCGATGTCGCGGCCAGCGGTAGAATTGTTGCTGCAAATGCTCCCAAAGTTTACAGTCCTGAGCGTGGTTATGTTGATTTACAAGTTAAAGCCGGCGATAAGGTCAGTAAAGATGACATTATCGCGTTAGTAGATAGTCCCGAACTCAATAATGAACTGAAACAGCAGCAATCAGTATTAGCGCGCCTAGATGGCGAGTTACAACGTAAGCATTTAGAAGCTCGTCGCCAAAAACTCAGTTTAACTAAAACATTGGATCTTGCTCAAGTAGAGCTCAATGCCGCAGATAGAGAAAATCGCCGCGCTAAGCTTTCTATCGAAAAAAACTTGATCAGCCAAATTGATTTAGAAAAAGCAGTGGATGATCTTGCCCGTGCAAAGCTTTCTTATAAACATGCTCAGCAAGAAGTTGAACTTGCCAAAGACACCCTTGCATTTGAGCTCAAAGCCGCAGAACGAGACCTTGCTCGCCAGCAATTGATTGTGGATGACTTAAACCGCCAAGTTAGAAACTTAACAATTAAAGCCAGCGTAAACGGTATTGTTGGTAACTTACTGGTGCAACAAAAAGAGGCCGTTACGCAAAGTCAGCCGTTAATGACCTTGGTCGATTTAAGTAATTTTGAAGCGCAACTACAAGTGCCTGAAAGCTATGCCAACGAACTCGGTTTAGGGATGGAAGTAGAGCTAACACTTGGCGCAAAAAAAGTGACTGGCCTGTTATCGGCAATTTCACCTGAAGTAAATAATCGTGAAGTAACAACTCGAGTGCGCTTTGACGAAGAGCTCAAAGGTATTCGCCAGAATCAACGCTTAACAGCACGCATTTTATTAGAAAACCGTGATGACGTTTTACAAATTAAACGCGGTGCATTCATGCAGCAAGGTGGTACACAGGTTTACAAAGTCATCGGCGACACCGCACAACTGGTAAAAATCACAACCGGTGCAAGCAGTATCAACGCAATAGAATTGCTACAAGGTGTCAGCCCCGGTGATCAACTGATCATATCCAGTTACGACAACTTTAAACAAGCACCCACATTATTACTCAGATAAGAATAACCATATTACAAGGATCAACTCATGCTTAAGATGAACAATATCAGCAAACTGTATCAAACTGAAATGGTACAAACCCATGCATTACGTGACTTTAACTTACAAGTAGAAGAAGGCGAGTTTATTGCGGTAACCGGCCCCAGTGGCTCGGGAAAAACCACCTTTTTAAACATCGCAGGTATGTTAGAACCTTTTAGTAGTGGGGAATACCTACTTGATGGGATTGATGTTGGCAAACTCAATGACAATCAACGCGCCGATGTTCGTAATCAAAAAATTGGTTTTATTTTTCAAGGCTTCAACCTTATCCCTGATTTAAACTTATACGAGAACATTGAAGTACCACTGCGCTACCGTGGTATTAAAGCAAGTGAACGTAAACGCCGCATTGAACAATGCTTGGAGCAAGTAGGCTTGGCTTCTCGCGCCAAGCATTTACCGCAGCAGTTATCAGGTGGTCAACAACAGCGAGTTGCGATAGCTCGTGCTCTTGCTGGTGAACCACGCTTTTTACTCGCTGATGAACCAACCGGTAATCTCGATAGTTTAATGGCACGTCAAGTGATGGAGTTGCTGGAGCAAATTAATCGTGACGGCGCGACCATCATTATGGTGACCCATGATCCTGAGCTTGCTCGCAGAGCGCCAAGAAACATTCAGGTGGTCGATGGACAACTTGCCGACTTTACGCTGTATCAAGGCGCACAAAACCTTAAAAATGTTGCAGGAGCGTAAGTCATGCTATTACATTACCTCGATTTAAGTTGGCGTAGTTTTAAGCGCACTCCTCTGGTGAGTTTCTTAATGGTGCTGGCGATTGCCATTGGGATTGGTGTAACCATGACCAGTTTAAGCGTTTATCATATGATGTCAGCAGATCCTATCCCGCATAAGAGTAGTCAATTGTATAACGTACAATTACAAACCATGGATGAAGGTCATACGTGGTGGACGGGTGACGATATCCCCATGCAATTGACTTATCAAGATGCCGTAAATTTACATAATGCGCCTATTCCAGATAAAAAAGTGGCCATGATGCGCACTGGCTTCTCGGTGTATTTAGACTCAGATAAAGTTAAGCCGTTTACTGGTGAAGCACGCATGACCACACCCGATTTTTTTAGCATGTTTGATGTGCCATTTATTTATGGCGGTGTGTGGAGCGAACAACAAGAGCAATCTGCTGCCCCTGTTGTGGTGATTTCAAAAGAGCTTAACGATAAATTGTTTGCGGGTAAGAACTCAATTGGCCAATTAGTCTATTTGGATGACGATAGCTACCAAATTGTCGGTGTTATTGATGACTGGCCCCTAAACCTTAAATATTACGATTTAAATAACGGCGCTTTTGATAAAATAGCAGACCTATTTTTACCCTTCAGTTTAATTAAAGCAAAAGAGCTCACCAGCTGGGGCAATAGTAATGGCTGGAAACATGAAAATATAAATACCTATGCCGATAGATTGCAATCGGAAATAGTGTGGATCCAATTTTGGGCTCAGCTTGATACACCAGAGCAAAAAACCGCTTACGGTGATTACCTCACATCTTACATTGAAGAGCAAAAAAAGCGTGGCCGCTTCACGCGAGAAAAACCTGAATATTGCCTGCGTGATGTAAACCAATGGATGGAATACAACAATGTCGTTAGTAAAGATAACAAAATACTGGTTAGTTTAAGCTTTATGTTTTTAGCGGTGTGTTTAGCTAATATTTTAGGTCTTTTACTAGCAAAGTTTTTACGCCGTGCTCCAGAAGTCGGCGTGCGCCGAGCACTCGGGGCAAGTAAGCGACAAGTCTTTCTACAGCATTTAGTAGAAGTAGCCATGCTTGGTTTTATCGGCGGTTTGCTCGGTATTGTACTTGCACAAATTGGCCTGCTCGGGGTAAGGCAAAGTTACGAATATTACAAAAACATAGCCACGATGGATTTAGCCATGTTATTAAGTGCCCCAGTTATCGCAATAACTACTTGCATTATTGCTGGGCTTTACCCTGCTTGGCTAGTGTGTAAAACCAACCCTGCCATTTACTTAAAGAGCCAATAAGGAGCTAATCATGTTAGAAATAAAACCAATATTTCATGCCCTTTGCCGCTCAAAGGTAGGCGCAATATTACTTTTAATTCAAATTGCAATTACGACAGCCATTGTCAGCAATGCGGCGTTTATCATTCAAGATAGAATCGCTTTTTTAAACCAAGAAACCGGATATCCAGAGCAAGACTTGTTTAAGTTCAATGTGATGACCTTTGGGAAAGACGTTGATGCTAGCCAGCAGTTTGAACTAGATGAAGCCATGTTAAGAGCCCTACCAGGGGTTGAGAGTGCAGCGCAAAGTAGCAGTATTCCGTTATCTGGTAGTGGCAGCGCTTCCGGCTTTAATTTAAAACCTGCACCACAAGAAAGCAAAAATGTGCGCACTGCTTACTTTTTTATTGATGAGCACGGCCTAGACACATATGGCGTAAAATTAATTGCTGGGCGTAATTTTACTGAGGCTGAAGTACTCATTACAAATTCACCAGCAGACAGATCAATTAATGTCACTATAGTTACTGAGGCGTTAGCCAATGAGCTTTTCCCTGAGGGCAATGGCCTTGGTAAGACCGTTTATTTTGGTGACTTACCGCTAAAAATAGTGGGTATCACAGCGCCAATGAAAGGCCCTTGGCTAAAAGATAGTCACCCCAATAATGTTGCGCTTATTCCGTATATTCAAGGCAAAACTTACGCACAATTTGCAGTCAGAACCAAACCCGGTCAACGTGCAGCGGTAATGAAACAAATCGAAACCGCGATGCTCAATAATTATAGTAAACGGGTGATCAACAATATTAAAGGTTTGGATGAACTCAAAGATCAATATATGGCTAAGGATAAGCTAATGATGCGTATGCTGATTGTGCTTATCACTATTTTAGTACTCGTGACTGCACTTGGTATCTTTGGCTTAACCTTGTTTAATATCAGCAAGCGAACTAAACAAATAGGCACTCGCCGTGCATTAGGTGCCAGAAAATCAGCCATTATTAACTACTTTTTAGTGGAAAATGCCATGATCTGTGGTGTTGGTTTAATCTTAGGTTGTATCGCAGCTTTATTACTTGGGCAATTGTTAATGCAGCACTTTTCAATTGCCGCACTGCCGCCAAGTTATATAGCAGGCACTGCCATTATGGTGTTTGTTATGAGCTTACTTGCGGTGTTTGGCCCTGCCAGACGGGCCGCTAACATATCACCGAGTATCGCCACTAGAACCATATAGAGCAATTTCCAACCTATGCTACACTGAGCTTATTCGGTGTAGCATTTTCACTAATTACATAAACATATGTACATAATAAAAACAGCGATTAAATTCACATGGAAAAAATACTTATTGTCGACGACAATCCCGCTATATTAGAAGCCTTGTCACTACTATTAGAAATTCATGACTATCAGGTGGTCACGGCAAAAACCCCACTTGAAGCGTTACAAATAGTGCAATACCAGCGTATCGCGCTGGTTATCCAAGATATGAACTTTAGTAATGACACCACGTCAGGCGAGGAAGGCAAAACGCTGTTCTACCAATTAAGAGACTTAAACCCACACTTACCGATTATTTTGATCACCGCATGGACAGAACTGGCAACCGCAGTTGAATTAGTCAAAGCAGGTGCCGCCGATTATTTGCCCAAGCCTTGGGACGACAGCAAGCTCCTTACCTGTGTTAATAACTTAATCGAACTTGGCCACGCAAAACAACAAAACGCCACCTATGCGCGCCACCAGCAAGAGCGAACATCAAGTTTAGCCGATGCCAATTTAAGCGGTTTGGTTTATCAAAGTGCCGCCATGGAAAAAATACTTAATATGGCTATCCAAGTGGCTAAGTCGGATGTGTCAGTGCTTATTACGGGTGCTAACGGCAGTGGTAAAGAGCGTATTGCCCGTATAATCCAAGCAAACTCGCATTTAAATAACAAAGCTTTTTTAACAGTAAATGCAGGTGCACTGCCCCATGACCTTATTGAAGCTGAATTATTTGGTGCTGAAGCCGGTGCTTATACTGGGATCACAAAACAACGAATTGGTCGCTTTGAAGCCGCAGATGGCGGAACCTTATTTTTAGATGAAATTGCCAATCTGCCTTTATCTGGGCAAATGAAATTATTGCGCGTGCTACAAACTGGCGAATTTGAACGACTCGGCTCAACAACAACCCAAAAAGTAAATGTACGAGTCATATCAGCCACCAATGAAGACTTAAAAGCCGCTATTTATGAAGGGCGTTTTCGCGAAGACTTATATTATCGCCTCAATGTGATTGAAATTAATCTGCCCAGTTTAGCGCAAAGACCGGATGACATTTTAGCACTTGCTAAACATTTTCTAGCTGGTCGCGAGCTGACGCTTGCAACAGAGCAAGGCTTGTTGGCATATAATTGGCCGGGCAATGTTAGAGAGCTAGAAAACGCCTGTAAACGTGCTGTGGTACTCAAGCCTGATGGCGAGCTTACTATTGATGATTTTGCGCTGCAATCGTTAGGCCGTCACTGTCAGTCAACAAAACAAGAACCCACTAAATTAGCGCTAGAAAATGCCATGCGTGACCACCAAGGTGTAATTGCTAAAGTGGCTCGTCAGTTTGGTTTAAGCCGTCAGGCATTATACCGACGGTTACAAAAATTTGAGATTGATTATTGATGCAAAGCAAAAAACTCGCATTATCCATCACCAAAAAAATAATGTTGCTTTGTAACGTCTCGGCACTTATTCCTGTTTGGCTCATTTGTTGGTTTACTCAATTAAACACATTTCTGGTGATAATAACGACCTTGATCACTGTCGTGTTTGCCAGTTATTTATCCTCACGCCTCAGCCACACTTTAGTACAAGGTATAAAGTCGCTTGAAACTGGATTACTTAACTTTAAAGATGGTGAATTAGCCACCCTACTTGCCTATAACCACAATGATGAATTAGGTCACTTGTGCCAATTGTATAACCAAACGGCAAAGCAATTACGTCAAGAGAAACAGTGGATTTATCAGCGTGAACTGATGCTTGATAAAGTATTGCAAAGCTCACCTCAAGCCGTACTATTAAAAAATGACAAAGGCTTTATTGTTTATAGTAATTACAGTGCTCGAGATCTTTTTAATGCCAAAACAGCCCTTGAAGGCAGCCAATTTGAGCAGCTACTTACTAACGCTCACCCACAATTAAGTAATGCTTTAAAACGCGGCAATGATGGTTTATTTACACTAGAAACTGAAAATCAAGAATCTCAAGCATGGCATTTGTCTACCGGTAAATTATTATTGAATAATCAATACCATTATCTATATGTATTTAAACAACTGACCCGCGAGCTAAGCCGTCAAGAAGTCGAAGTATGGAAAAAAGTTATTCGTATTATTAGTCATGAACTCAATAATTCACTGGGCCCTATGTCGTCAATGCTGCACAGCGGGCAATTACTCAGTGAAAAGGTTAATGAGCCAAGGCTAAAGCGGGTGTTCGCCACGATTGCTGAGCGCATTAAACATCTCAATGAGTTTGTTCAAGGTTATGGAAAATTTGCTAAATTACCAACACCACAACCCAGTACGCTTGATTGGCCTGCTTTACTCGAACAACTACAGAGCCAATGGCACTTTACCCTCGAGATCAGCAAAGATGTTAAGACCTTTGCCGATCCAACTCAAATCGAGCAGTTGCTAATAAATCTGATCAAAAATGCCAATGAGTCAGGCTCAGCACAGGAGTTGATTAACGTCATTATTTCACAAGATAGTAAAGGGACGCATATCAGTGTAAGCGATCAGGGTAAAGGCATGAGCGAGCAAGTAATGGCAAATGCCCTGATCCCATTTTATTCAACCAAAGCAACCGGTAGCGGTTTAGGATTAGCATTGTGCCGTGAAATAGTTGAAGCGCATCACGGTCAAATTAGCTTACATAACCGTAAACACGGCGGGCTTAATGTTCATGTAATTTTGCCACGCAGCTAAGCTGTGTTTTAAAAAGTCACAAAAAAGCCGCATTTGAGCGGCTTTTTAATTCGATTAGTATATAAACCAAACGTTATTCTGCGTCAGCTTCTTTGTACTTAGCTGCTGTTTCAGTGATCAGTGGTTGTAATTCACCACGTTGAAACATTTCAATGATAATGTCGCAACCACCGATTAATTCGCCATCAACCCACAGTTGTGGAAATGTTGGCCAATTAGCATAAGCTGGTAATTCAGCACGAATATCAGGGTTTAGTAAAATATCAACATAGGCAAACGGTTCACCGCATGACATTAATGCTTGAGATGCTTGTGAAGAAAAACCACAATTTGGTAATTTAGGCGATCCTTTCATATAAAGGATAATTGGATTTTCAGAAATCTGCTGTTTAATTTTATCAATGGTTTCCATCTACAACCTCAAAAGTGACGATAGCTGAACATATCAAGGCTTGAAAAATTTTCATTTAGCCTCATATATGTATCTTAAAGTGGGCAAATAAAGCCGCAATCGAAATAGTCTTGCATTTGCACTGCTGTTTGGCATTGCTGTTTGCTAAAACTTGAGTAAAATACTCAACAATTATAGTAACACTATAATCCCATTTGGTATAGGCAACTACCCTGTTTGAACAGGTATTACCTATTACTATTTGGACTATCAACCAAAAGAAGATGGAGATAAAAAATGGCATTTGAACTACCGTCACTACCATATGCAATTAACGCACTTGAGCCACATATTTCACAAGAAACGCTAGAGTTTCACCACGGCAAACACCACAATACTTACGTGACTAAACTTAACGGTTTGATCCCAGGTACTGAATTTGAAGGTAAATCACTTGAAGAGATCGTATGTTCTTCTGAAGGTGGCGTATTTAATAATGCAGCACAAATTTGGAACCACACTTTCTACTGGAACAGCCTAGCGCCAAATGGCGGCGGCGAAGCAACAGGTGCTGTTGCAGATGCTATCAATGCCAAATGGGGTTCTTTTGCAGCATTCCAAGCAGCTTTTGATGACAAAGCGGTTAATAACTTCGGTTCTAGCTGGACATGGTTAGTTAAATTAGCAGATGGCTCTTTAGACATCGTTAATACTTCTAACGCAGCAACACCACTAACTCAAGACGGTGTAACACCTATCCTAACTGTGGATCTGTGGGAACACGCTTACTACATTGATTTCCGTAACGTTCGTCCAGAATACTTAAAAGCATTCTGGTCGCTTGTTAACTGGGAATTCGCGAACGCTAACTTCGCATAATTGATTGCTCGTTTTGAGCAAGCTTAATTTAAAAGACGCTTCGGCGTCTTTTTTATTTTCTCACATAAATTTTTAATTTTATTGCACAAAAATCTAAATTCATGACTAAGCTTTAAATAACCTTTGCTTCTTTTTTAATTTGTAAACACCTAGTTTAAGCAGGTTTTCGGAGGTCTCTATGAGTATTTTTGAGCATTACCAAGCACGATACGAAGCGGCACAAGAAGAAGAGTACAGTATCGCTGAGTTCTTAGAAATTTGTAAAACTGATAAATCGGCTTATGCCAGCGCACCTGAAAGACTATTAGCGGCCATCGGTGAGCCAAAGATGGTCGACACATCCAAAGATGCACGCTTGAGTCGGTTATTTTCAAACCGAGTGGTTGCACGCTACCCCGCCTTTAATGATTTTTACGGGATGGAAGACGCCATTGAACAAATCGTTTCCTACCTAAAACATGCCGCGCAGGGCCTTGAAGAGTGCAAACAAGTGCTTTATTTACTTGGACCTGTAGGCGGTGGTAAATCTTCGATTGCCGAAAAACTCAAATATTTAATGCAACAAGTACCCATTTACTCCATTAAAGGCTCGCCAGTTAATGACCATCCACTGTCGTTGTTTGATCCAAACGAAGACGCAGCGTTGATGGAAAAAGAATACGGCATTAAACCCCGTTATTTAAAAACGATTATGTCACCATGGGCCACTAAACGTTTATCTGAGTTTAATGGTGATATTAGCCAATTCAGAGTAGTTAAGCGCTATCCTTCAATATTAAATCAAATTGCCATTGCTAAAACCGAGCCTGGAGATGAAAACAATCAAGATATTTCTGCATTAGTGGGTAAGGTGGATATTCGCCAGTTAGAACATTTTGCTCAAAATGATGCTGACGCATACGCTTATTCAGGTTCTTTATGCCTTGCAAATCAAGGTTTAATGGAGTTTGTTGAGATGTTTAAAGCACCAATCAAAGTGCTGCATCCATTATTAACAGCCACCCAAGAAGGTAACTATAACGGTACTGAAGGGATCAGCGCTCTGCCCTTTAGCGGTATGATTTTGGCTCACTCAAATGAATCAGAGTGGCAAACCTTTAAAAACAATAAAAACAATGAAGCATTTTTAGACCGTGTTTACATCGTAAAAGTACCTTATTGTTTACGTGCGTCTGAAGAAGTAAAAATCTACGACAAACTATTGGAGCACAGTGAGTTATATAATGCCCCATGCGCTCCCGGCACACTGGAAACATTGGCAAAATTTACCACTTTGTCACGGTTAAAAGATCCCGAAAATTCCAGTATCTACTCAAAGATGCGGGTGTATGACGGGGAAAGCTTAAAAGACACCGATCCAAAAGCGAAATCGTATCAAGAGTATCGTGATTATGCCGGTGTTGATGAAGGCATGACTGGGCTTTCGACCCGCTTTGCATTTAAAATTTTATCCCGCGTATTTAACTTTGACACCCTTGAAGTAGCTGCAAACCCAGTGCATTTGTTCTACGTATTAGAGCAACAAATCGAGCGTGAACAATTCTCAGCTGACGTGGAAGAACGTTATCTGAGCCACTTAAAAGGCTATTTAATTCCGCAGTATGTTGAGTTTATTGGTAAAGAATTGCAAACCGCGTACTTAGAGTCTTATTCTGAATATGGCCAAAACATTTTTGACCGCTATGTCACTTATGCTGACTTTTGGATCCAAGATCAAGAATACCGAGACCCCGATACCGGCCAACTATTTAACCGGGAAGCTTTAAATGCTGAACTTGAGAAAATTGAAAAACCGGCGGGCATTTCAAATCCAAAAGATTTCCGTAATGAAATAGTCAATTTTGTGCTGCGGGCACGTGCTCACAATAATGGTAAAAACCCATTATGGACTAGCTATGAAAAACTACGCACTGTGATTGAGAAAAAAATGTTCTCAAATACCGAGGAGCTTTTACCGGTTATTTCATTCAATGCGAAAACATCCGCAGAAGATCAGAAAAAACACGAGGACTTTGTTAATCGCATGGTAGAAAAGGGCTATACCCAAAAACAAGTACGTTTGTTATCTGAGTGGTATTTACGAGTTCGTAAATCACAATAACAATCAAACTGAAGTATTTTAGGGGGCTTTATGGCGCATTTTATAGACCGTCGCCTGAACGGTAAGAATAAGAGCACGTTAAATCGTCAACGTTTTATCAGGCGCTATAAAAAACAAATAAAAGAAGCGGTATCCGATGCGATAAATAAACGTAGCGTCACTGATACCAGTAGTGGAGAAAGTATTTCAATTCCACAACGGGATATCAGTGAGCCAACCTTTCACCAAGGTAAAGGAGGTGATAGAGAACAAATTCATCCTGGTAATGATCAATTCTCAACCGGTGATAAAATACAACGTCCGCAAGGTGGTCAAGGCGGTGGTGGCGCCGGTGAAGGCGAAGCGAGTGATTCTGGCGAAGGCGAGGATGATTTTGTTTTTTCAATTTCAAAAGATGAGTATTTAGATTTATTGTTTGAAGATTTAGAGCTGCCTAACCTACAACAAAACCAGCTGGATAAACTCGTACAAATGAAAACTCATCGCGCTGGGTTTTGTAGCGATGGTATGCCTAGCAACATTGACATAGTTCGCTCTTTGCAAGGGTCGCTGGCAAGGCGCGTAGCAATGGCTGCGGGTAAAAAGCGTAAATTGGCTGAATTACAAATGCAGCTTGCATTATTAATGGCTGAGGAAAAACCTGATATCGCGGCAATTGCATTACTTGAGCAAGAAATTACCGCTTTGCAAAAACGCATTGGCGCTGTGCCCTTTATTGATAATTATGACCTGCGTTTTCGTAATTACGAAAAGCAACCACACCCAACCAGTAAAGCGGTAATGTTCTGTATTATGGATGTGTCGGGCTCTATGGATCAAGCCACTAAAGATATGGCTAAACGCTTTTATATATTGCTCTATCAGTTTTTAACGCGCAGTTATAAAGACATTGAAGTGGTGTATATCCGCCACCACACCCAAGCTAAAGAAGTCGATGAGCAAGAGTTTTTCTATTCGCAAGAAACCGGCGGTACGATTGTCTCCAGTGCTCTAAAACTAATGAATGAGATCATCTCAGAGCGTTACCACGCCGGCGAATGGAATGTCTATGCGGCGCAAGCATCAGATGGTGACAATTGGGCTGATGATTCACCGCAGTGTGGCGAAATTTTACGTAATAAACTCTTAAAAGACGTGCGTTATTATGCCTATATTGAGATCACTACGCGTGCCCATCAGAGCTTGTGGCGTGAGTATCAAACTATTTGTCAAACTCATAGCAATTTTGCTATTCAGCATATTCGTAATGTTGAAGATATTTACCCTATTTTCCGTGAGCTATTTAAAAAGAGTCGTCAACACCAAGGTGCAGCTTAGGCTGTACAGCGAGGTATTTATATGACCGATAAACGAATGAGTGATGGGCCAGATTGGACATTTGAGTTATTACAGCAATACCAAGATGAAATAGCCCGTGTGGCTGAACATTATCGTCTCGATACCTACGTCAATCAAATCGAGGTGATCACTGCTGAACAAATGATGGATGCCTATTCCAGTGTTGGCATGCCAATTGGTTATAGCCATTGGTCATACGGTAAAAAATTTATTCAAACTGAGCAAAACTACAAACGCGGCCAAATGGGCCTCGCTTACGAAATTGTAATTAATTCCAATCCTTGCATTGCCTATTTAATGGAAGAAAATACCCTACCAATGCAAGCATTAGTGATGGCACATGCCTGCTATGGTCATAACTCATTTTTTAAAGGTAACTATTTATTTAAAACCTGGACGGATGCCAGCTCAATTATTGATTACTTACTGTTTGCTAAAAATTACATTGCTCGCTGTGAAGAAAAGTACGGCATTGAGGAAGTCGAAAACTTAATTGACTCATGCCATGCATTAATGAATTACGGGGTTGATCGTTATAAACGGCCACAACAAATTTCTTTATTTGAAGAACAAAAACGCCAACAAGAACGCGAAGATTACTTACAATCCCAAGTAAATGAGCTATGGCGCACGATCCCATCACACCAGCAAGAAACAAAAAAACGGGAGCGACACTTCCCCTCGGAGCCACAAGAGAACATTTTATACTTTATTGAAAAAAATGCCCCGCTTCTTGAATCTTGGCAGCGAGAAGTGATCCGTATCGTACGTAAAATATCCCAGTATTTTTATCCGCAAAAGCAAACACAGGTGATGAATGAAGGCTGGGCAACATTTTGGCATTATACAATTTTGAACCACTTGTACGATGAAGGAAAACTCACTGATTCGTTTATGTTGGAGTTTTTACAAAGCCATACAAATGTTGTGTATCAACCCCCTTACAATAGTAACTATTATTCTGGCATTAACCCGTATGCGCTAGGCTTTAATATGATGGTGGATATTCGTCGTATCTGCGAAAACCCGACAGAAGAAGATAAACAATGGTTTCCTGATTATGCGGGCAGTAATTGGCTAGATACGCTACATTTTGCGATGGAAAATTTTAAAGATGAAAGTTTTATTAGCCAGTTTCTATCGCCAAAATTGATCCGTGATTTTAAACTCTTCACTATTATTGATCACGAAAAAAATCCTAACCTTGAAGTCGGTGCCATTCACAATGAAAGCGGTTATCACGCTGTACGAGAGGCTCTTTCTGCACAATATAACCTAAGTAATAGAGAACCTAATATTCAAGTTTATGATGTTGATATTAGGGGAGACCGCTCTTTAACCTTACGGTATGTACCACATCAAGGTATTCCACTGGCTAAATCTCATGATGAGGTATTAAAACACCTGTATAGACTGTGGGGGTTTCAAGTAAAATTGGAGCAAGAGTCAACTTCTGGCGAGATGACGACACTTGGACAGTGTCCATCGGACGATTCTCGTCATACTACGCTGTAGCGATAAATTGTTCGAGGTAATAAACAAAAAATGACGCTATTCGCGTCATTTTTAGTATTAAGATTCGTTTATATCCCGATAAGCCGTGACACAGTTTCTGCCATTTTCTTTTGAGAAATAAAGGGCTTTATCCGCCGCTTCAATCCACTTTTCATGGCGTTCAAAGCTATCTTGAAAACAAGCAAAGCCGATACTAATGGTCATTTTAATTTGCTGTCCATCAAAATAGAGAGACGAGTTTTCAATTAGACTACGTAAGCGCTCTGCAAATATTTCAGCGCCTTCACGATCCGTATCCAATAAAGTCACCGCAAATTCTTCACCACCGTAACGCCCAGCTATATCAGTTTCACGTAATGCTTTACGTAATAAATCGGCAATGTTGCGCAGTGCTTCATCACCACAACGATGGCCGTATTCATCATTCACTTTTTTAAAGTGGTCGATATCAAACATTAATAACGTGCTGCAGCCTGCACTGCGTTTTATTCGCAAAAACTCTTGGCGAAGGGTGTTTTCCCAATGCCCACGATTAGATAATTGTGTCAGCGCATCTGTTTGGCTCATTTGTTCCAGCTTACGGTTAACTTCTTCTAGCTCTTTTTTGTTAACTGCAACATCAGTCACATCATAAATTATGATGCAAATATGACCTACTTCACCCATTGTATTTGACAACGGAATAAAGGTTGCGTTTTGATACATGTGATCTGCTTTACCGGTAATCGGTCGGTAATTTTTAAAACGGAAAATATACGGCTGCTGTTCCCAAATCGTAAATGAGCGGTTTTTTAAAATAAATACTGACTCTGATTTACTGCGAAACCACTTTTCATCTATTGATGGAAATAAATCAAACAAATCTTTATCTTTCACTGCGCTAGGTAGCAGACCTGAATGGTTTTCCATAAAGCCATTCCAAATACACACTTTATAATCTCTATCTAACACCACTAAGCCAATGTCAACGGTGTTAAACATATCCATTAACCAATGGATTTCATTCATATTAAAATCAGCAGCAGGCATAATGTTAGTCTTCTAGTAGGTAAGCAACTTTGTATTTCAAAGTTTTTAGTGAGTCTTCAGTAAACAACAGCATTAAATCACAATTTATATTGTGATCTTCAATACCATAGCTAATTTCTATGGCTAAGGTACGTTGCCAGCGTGATTTGTTCGCCTTCACTAAGTCAGATACATCGCAATGTTGCCCTAGCACGACTGGATGACCCTGACTGAACGTCATGTCTAATTGTCGTGATAAACCCGTTAAAATTGCACCGATCAAAATGTTACTAATATCCATTAGTAATTCCAGCTCAACTTTAGTGTTAAGCTCACCTTGATAATCCATCAAAGACGCTATTTCTTTAAAGCTTGAGTCATTAAGTAGTAATAAGGCTTCACCAGAAACACCACCACCAATAAAGCCTTGGCAGACGCCAGAAGTCGTTGCATTAGCGTCAATTGAGCGCAGTGCCATATCTAATTCGTTTACTTCAAGAATATTAACATTTGGAATGGGCAACTCTACAAATACATTCAGCAAGCGGGCCAGTAAGTCCCCTGCTTGACCCATAGCAACATTGGTAAGCTCTTGATAAATATCTCTAACATCGGGGTCAACTTGCTCACCTAAACGGTGTGATAGCCGCTCACGCATGGCTTTATCTTTAATGCCATGATGTTCAATAATATCGGCGAGTTTTTGCGCATCGCAGGGTTTTTGAATGAAGTCGATAGCGCCAAGTTCGATCACTCGTTGATGGGCATTAGGTTGAATATCACCTGAAACCACCACAGTTAACACATTCAAATCTAGCTTTTGGATTGCTTGCAGTACTTCGTAGCCATCCATTTGTGGCATATTTAAATCGAGGAATAATATTTCCGGGTTTAATGCTTTAATTTGCTCAATACAATGCACGCCGTCTTCAGCAAACTCAACTTTAATATCCCAATCATCGGGCAACGAACGAGCTAGCTGACGGCGCGCAAGTTTAGAATCATCACAAATTAGAACCGATGTTGGCATAGTGTCTCTCTAATCGCTTACATTGGAGCAATAAATACTGAGTCCAATGTTGCTTTTATTTTTATTAGTAAGGTACAAACAGTATCATTGCTTCATGTTAATCAATGTAACCATCTATTACAATTTTAAATTGAACTAAACGCTTGGTGTACATAGGTGATTATAATACACTCAGGCTAATTGCGTTAACTCTAAAGGAAATACCTTATGCTTCGTTCACTCACTTTTGCTTTAAGTGCATTTTGCTCAATGGCTTTTGCAGCCGACATGACTGAAAACACCCTTGATGCAGGCAAAGTATCAGCACAATCTAAGCCAATCACTTTATTAGGACAAGGTGTAAAACTAGGCGATAAAGCACCAGATTTCAAAGTAGTTGATGGCTCTTTTACACCCATTACCTTAGCGGATTATCAAGGCAAGGCTATTTTAATCAGCGTTGTGCCAAGCCTAGATACGGGGGTGTGTAGTATTCAAACCAAACATTTTAACGAAAAGGTTGCATCGCAATTTCCAAATGTAGCCATGCTCACCATTAGTGCTGATTTACCGTTTGCACAAAAACGTTTTTGTAAAGCCGAGAACATCGATAAAATTACTGCGTTATCTGATTCAGTTTGGCGTGACTTTGGTCAAAACTATGGTCTGATCATCAAAGATATGGGGCTGCTTACCCGAGCCGTGTTCGTATTAGATGCAAGTCATAAAATTGTTTATAAACAGTTAGTCGCTGATTTATCAACAGAGCCAAAATACGACCCGGTGTTGAGCGCATTAAGCGCATTGTAATTTATTACTTAATGAGTAAATAACAAACATAAAAAACCGCCAATCGGCGGTTTTTTTATTTATTAGACTAACCTAGTAATTCAGCAAGTTGCTGATTAACAGCTTCAACTGCTTGGGTACCATCTAGTTTATGATATTGCGTGTTACCCGCTTGCGCTTCTGCTTGGTAATAATCAACCAATGGCATTGTTTGCTCATGATAAATACCTAAACGCTTACGTACCGTTTCTTCTGTGTCATCGGCGCGGATAATTAAATCTTCACCAGTTACATCGTCTTTACCTTCCACTTTTGGCGGATTGTAAACAACGTGGTAAACACGACCAGATCCAGGATGAACGCGACGTCCTCCCATGCGATCAACTATAATTTCATCAGCGACATCAAATTCAATAACGTGATCAACAACTACGCCATTTTCTTTCATTGCATCAGCTTGTGGAATGGTACGAGGGAAACCATCTAGTAAAAAACCTTTCTCACAATCCGCTTTAGTAATACGCTCTTTAACAAGGCCAATGATGATGTCATCAGAAATTAACTGACCTGCATCCATTACTTTTTTTGCTTCAAGACCCAGTGGAGTGCCTTCTTTAATTGCAGCACGTAACATATCACCAGTAGAGATCTGTGGAATACCGTACTTGTCCATCAAAAACTGAGCTTGAGTGCCTTTACCTGCACCCGGCGCGCCCAAAAGAATAATGCGCATATCATTGTCCTCGGTTGATACTAATCAAAAGAAAAATCAGCAGATCAGTATGATTTATTTTAAAGCCTGAATTCTTCCATAAGCTGCGCAGATACTCAAGCAACTTATACCAATTGATTACAAACATAAAAAAGGGAACCGAAGTTCCCTATTTACGTAAATACTATTCTTGGTGCTACTACTTGCTCAAATCTAGCATTAATTTATTTAGGCGAGTCACAAAACCTGCTGGATCCTTTAATGTACCGCGCTCTGCAAGCAAGGCTTGGTCAAGCAGTACATGTGACCACTGAGCAAATTTATCTTCGTCTTGTTCAACATTTAAATGCTTCACAAGTTGGTGCTCAGGGTTAAGCTCAAAAATTGGTTTTGCTTCAGGGGCAGCTTGACCAACTGACTCCATTAGCTTTTGCATCTGTGAGCTCATGTCGTTATCATCAGCAACAACACAGGCTGGTGAATCAGTCAAACGATGCGTAAAGCGTACATCTTTAACATTTTCGCCAAGTGCTGTTTTGATACGCTCAACTAAGCCAGCAACTTCTTTTTCAGACTCTTCTTGCGCTTTTTTAGTTTCTTCATCGTCTAAGTTACCTAAATCTAAATCACCGCGGGTAATAGACTTAAATGGTTTTTCAGCAAACTCGGTTAAGTGGCTCATCATCCACTCATCAACACGGTCACTCATTAACAGCACTTCGATACCTTTCTTACGGAAGATCTCTAGGTGTGGAGAGCTTTTCGCTGCTGTGAATGAATCAGCAACAACGTAGTAAATCGCGTCTTGTCCTTCGTTCATGCGCTCAACATATTGCTCTAATGATACATTTTGTGCCTCTTCATCAGTGTGTGTTGAAGAGAAACGCAGTAACTTAGCAATCGCTTCTTTGTTCGCTGCATCTTCAGCAGGACCTTCTTTGATCACTTGACCAAATTCATTCCAAAATACTTGGTAATCGTCGGCTTTATTTTTTGCCATACGCTCAAGTAATTTTAAAGTACGTGACGTACAGCCCTTACGGATTGCTTGCGTAACTTTGCTATCTTGTAAGATTTCACGCGATACGTTTAGTGGTAAATCATTTGAATCAAGTAAACCTTTAACAAAACGTAAGTAGCTAGGCATAAATTGCTCAGCATCATCCATTACAAATACACGTTGTACATACAGTTTTAAGCCACTTTGACGATCGCGATTCCATAAATCAAATGGTGCTTTTTTAGGGATATAAAGTAAGCTAGTGTATTCAGTTTTACCTTCAACTTTATTGTGAGCCCAGCTCAGTGGATCTTCCCAATCATGGCTTACATGCTTGTAAAACTCTTTATATTCGTCATCAGATAGCTCTGATTTATCACGCGTCCACAGTGCCGTAGCGCGGTTAATACTTTCCCATTCTCCAGGGACAGCTGGAATTTTTTCGCCATCTTCACCTTCAGACTCTGGTACTTCTGCTTTGTACATTTGTACTGGTGTAGAAATATGATCTGAGTATTTAGTGACGATACTACGAAGGCGCCACTCATCAGCAAATTCTTTTTCATCTTCACGAAGGTGTAAAGTGATTTCAGTCCCACGGCCTGCTTTTTCAATTTCTTCTAGCGTGTATTCGCCCTCACCCTGTGATTGCCATTCAACGCCTTTTTCTTCACCAGCTTTGCGAGTACGAACAGTTACTAAGTCTGCAACGATAAATGCAGAGTAAAAACCAACACCGAATTGACCAATTAGTTGTGAATCTTTACTTTGGTCGCCAGTTAAGTTTTTGAAGAACTCAGCTGTGCCCGATTTAGCAATCGTACCTAACGAGCTGATCACTTCATCACGGGTCATACCAATACCGTTATCTGAAATAGTGACAGTATTTTTTTCTTTATCGGCACTAATACGCACGCGTAAGTCTGCGTCACCTTGGTATAGTTCACCATTTGAAAGTGCTAAAAAGCGTAATTTATCAGCCGCGTCAGAGGCATTTGACACAAGCTCACGTAAGAAGATTTCTTTATTAGAATAAAGTGAGTGAATCATTAAGTTTAATAGTTGTTTAACTTCTGTTTGAAAGCCTAATGTTTCTTTTTGTGCTGCAGTCATTTATATATCTCCAATTTGCAAAGTGTCTGCGTTATGCACTTAATATGGGGCGCGGTTCGTTAACTTCAAGTCAAAAGAGTAAAAAAGTAAGCTATAGCAGGAGAAACTCGGAAGTTAAGTTGTTTACCCTTGCAATCAAAATGGCTGCGGGCAATGGAAGTGTGTTTTCATAGAGCTTCGTGGGTGTACGAAAAATAGATCGCTGGCATGTAATTGCAAGCGTTCAGCCTGTTGTTGGCTATGTTGATTTTTATACAGGTCACAACCAACAATTGGGTGCCCTATACTGTGACTGTGAATGCGTAATTGGTGTGTACGCCCCGTTACAGGGGTAAATTGCACTAACGTTCGCTGCGGTGATGTTAAGCGCTGTAATACGATGTAGTCACTGACTGCGGTTTTTCCCGTCTCATTACAAATTTTAACTAATGGAAAGAGTAATTTATCTTTAGCTATTGCAGCGTTTATTTGGCCTGCGTCATTTAATAACCAGCCATCCAACATGGCTATATAGTGCTTTTTAATTGTCCCAGCTTGAAATTGCTTATTAAGCTGCTTAGTTGATTCAGGGTTAAGGCCTACAATCATAATACCTGAAGTACCATAATCTAACCGATGCGGCAATTTAGCGCTTGGGAATGCGGCTGTAATTCCTGGCTGCCCATGCACTAGGCGATAATGCACGGAATCCCAGTTAGCTGGGTTTTTACCAGACAAACTCAGTAAACCACTGGGTTTATTGATCAATAAAATATCATCGTCTTGATATAAAATTTCCACACACTCATGGCAAACCGATGCAATAAAGTCATCAACAATAAGCTTAGATTTAGAGCTACAATCAGACATTTAATTCCTTACTGTGATTTAGTACATAAACCAAAATAATTAGCGCTAGAATTCAGCGATGAGTACGAAAAGTTCTTATTGCACTATTTTAAAGCATATTTAAATATGTGAAAGAAAAGCTTTGGCTTAGTCATGACGTTCTTTTATCCGTGGGTATCAGATACTCAACCCACGCTACGGTGGTCAGGTTGACGCTGTGCAGCTGATAGCTGACGGCTCAAAGCTGAGCGCTATACTTTATTTTAGACAACAAAAAACCCGTTACATTGCTGTAACGGGTTTCTCTTATTTGGAGCCTGGCGATGACCTACTTTCACATAACAAATGCTACACTATCATCGGCGCTGTTTCGTTTCACTACTGAGTTCGGCATGGGGTCAGGTGGGTCCAAAACGCTATTGTCACCAAGCAAATTTGGTATTAATTCGCTCTTCGAGCCAATTAATTAAAATTTGGAAAATGGCTGATAATTGTTTTCTTACAACTTTAAGCTTTTCGCTTACAGCTGCCAGTAAATCTACTTTAGTTGTCGCGATAAATCACGACCTACAATCTTAACTTCTTCGCTTGTTTCACTATCACATAAAACGCGTTTGGCGTTGTATGGTTAAGCCTCACGGGTAATTAGTACAAGTTAGCTTAACATATCACTATGCTTCCACATCTTGCCTATCAACGTTGTAGTCTTCAACGGCCCTTCAGAGACTTTAAAAGTCTAGTGAGAACTCATCTCGAGGCCTGCTTCGCGCTTAGATGCTTTCAGCGCTTATCAGTTCCGAACGTAGCTACCGGGCAATGCCATTGGCATGACAACCCGAACACCAGCGGTTCGTCCACTCCGGTCCTCTCGTACTAGGAGCAGCTCTTCTCAAATATCTAACGCCCACGGCAGATAGGGACCGAACTGTCTCACGACGTTCTAAACCCAGCTCGTCCTATGGTTATCTATGAGTCAATGTTAATTAACCTTGATACCTTAGACATTCATGCACCTACGTT
>NZ_JBALXK010000030.1:0-51722 GCF_036960685.1 Pseudoalteromonas sp.
GGTCAGCGGTCAGCGGTCAGCGGTCAGCGGTCAGCGGTCAGCGGTCAGCGGTCAGCGGTCAGCGGTCAGCGGTCAGCCAAAAATTAACTAACTGCTGACTACTGTCAAGTATTTGCATTAAACTGAAAGCTGACGGCTTATAGCTGACAGCTTCAAATCAGCTCATCAAACAAATCAAATAACTTATCAAGTTCTTCGATGGTGTTGTAGTGCATGCAACCAATGCGTACAACGCCGCCAGTATCCAATACACCCAATTGCTTGCATAAGCCCTGAGCGTAGAAGTTACCATCCCACACACAAACATGTTGCTTGCCTAAAAACTCAGACACCTGACGTGGTTCAAGCCCTGCAAAAGTTAAAGCAAAGGTCGGTGTACGCTCTGATAAACGCTCTAAATCATCAATACCAAATAGCTTAATTTTAGGGTAGTTAACTAAACGTGTGAGAAAGTACTCACTTAATGCCATTTCATGCTGTTTGGTTTTGGCAAAAGCCGCAGCTAATTTATCACGGCGCGAATGACTATCATCAAGCTCACTAATATCAGCAATGTAGTCAACCGCAGCAATTAAACCCGCGAGTGCCTCAAAGCTTTGCGTACCGGTTTCCCAGCGCCCAGGAATAATATCCTTGGCAGGTTCAACCTTATAAGGCGTAAACCCTTCAAGGTGTTCACGTTTACCATAAACCATGCCTAAGTGCGGACCAAAAAACTTATACGCAGAGCAGGCTAAAAAATCACAATCAAGGGCTTGTACGTCAACTAACTCATGTGGCGCATAATGAACTGCATCCACATACACCAATGCACCCACGCTATGAGCAAGTTCAACAATACGCTGGATATCGTTAATAGAGCCGGTGGTGTTTGATGCATACGTAACGGCAACCAGTTTAGTGTTACTATTTAATAAGCTCTCAAAATGCGCCATATCTAAGCTGCAATCAGCCTCGTTGATAAGCGCAGTATTAACTTTAACGCCTTTATCTTCAGCTGCTTGTTGCCAAGAGGATACATTTGAGAAGTGATCAGCATTAGTCACTATAATTTCATCGCCCGCTTGCCAGTCGCGAGAAATAGCACGGCTAAAGCTAAACGTAAGGCTGGTCATATTCGCGCCAAATACAATTTGATCGCGCGATGGTGAATTAAGTAAATCAGCCGCTGCTTGGCGCGCATTAGCCATTAGCTCAACGGTTTTATCGCTTGAGAAAAACGCGCCGCCTAAGTTAGAGTTGTAATAACCTAAGTAAGCCGACATTGCACTAAGCACTGATTGCGGTACTTGCGAACCACCTGGGCCATCTAAAAATATCGGTGACTTACCCGCAACTTGTTGCATTAATGCCGGAAACTGACGACGAAGTTTAGTTAAATTCATTATCATTCCTTAAGCCGTTAGTACGAAACAATCTAGGTAACCGTCTTTACTTGCATCAATCTTATTCATCGGCGTGGCGTTGTGCCATACTTCACGGTCGTTGATTAATGCAAACATACCGTCTTTAATTTCCATTTTAAAACACGGCTCAGCTTGTTTGTTTTCATAAACAAGTAATTCACCACCTTCTAGATTTTCATGTGATACACCACAAATACATACATGATCAAAGCCGTCTTGGTGAATACCTTCTGGCGCCGGTGGCGTGTCGCTTTCAATTGCTAGCATTCTAAACTGGTGGATCTCAATATCACGGTCTTCGTCTATACCTGTGATAGCACGAAACTCATTAACGATACTTTTCATGCCTTCACTTTGCAGTAAGCTTGACTCTAAGTTCTCGTAAGTACGCTCAACATTACCTTGAAAGGTATTAATTGAATCATCTTGTACAAAGGCTTTAGTGGCTTGTAGTTTTAGTTCGCCACCTTGTGCTTTGATCACTGAATAGCGGCGTTTACGAAACGCACCATCGGCGTACGGATTAGCAGGTAGATTAGCAAATGATGGCTTGACTGCCTCGATATGAGCTTGGTTTACAAAACGAAGTTGTAATAGGTTCTGGTTGTTTAATGCTGTCATAAAGATCTCGCCTATAGTCTAAAAGTATGGCGAGAATTTTAATGCAAATGAATAGAAATTTTTGCGTCTTTATTAAGTGAAAGATTATAAAAAGTGTAAATTTAAGATCGTAAGTTGAACTTTATAGGATTTTCAATTCAAAAACAAAAACAGCCACTCAAGGTGGCCGTTTTATAGCCTAGATAAAGTTTAAAAACTTAAATTAGTATACCCTTGGCTATCTCGTAGTACTTCTAAATAACTCACCGTATCAGCCGATAAGTTGTTTTCCCATAAGTTAATATAGGCAGCTTTATTTACAATCGACTCTAAGCCACTTACAGCTGCTATTTCATTATTGTTCAACCACAAATTTTCAAGCAAACTGTTGTTGCTCGTATCAATATCAGTCAACTCGTTATACTCTGCACTAAAAAATGTCAGTGCAAGGTTATTATCAATATTAACGCTAGCCAGTTGGTTACTACCTAGGTAGAGCTGGGTTAGCTTGATATTTTCCGATAAATCAATGCTGTTGAGATGATTATTGTTAACCTCTAAATATTCAAGCTCTGTATTAGCTGACACATCGAGATGGCTAAAATTATTATGATTAGCATACAAACTTAACAAGTTTTTATTACCAGTTAAATTAAGGCTTTCCAAAAAGTTACCGCTAACCCCCAAATACACAAGCATTGAGTTTTGAGTTAAATCTAAATTCGTCAACTGGTTATCAGATAGATATACGTGTTGCAGTAGTGGATTATTACTTAAGTCGATTTCATTAAATAAGTTATGAAAAGCATTTAGGTGATGAAGATTCGTTAACTCTGTTAAATCGACCAAAGCTAATTGGTTGTGTTCTATACCTAAATACTCAATAAGATTGTTGGTATTAAAGTCAAGTGAAGTAAGTTGATTATTGCCTAAATCTAAAGAGGTTAGTTGAGCATTATTGCTTAAATCTATGGCTACTAACTTATTACCCCAGATCGACAATTGCGTTAGCTTAGGGCTCATAGTAACGTTTAGCTCGGTTATCATATTTCTTCCAGCGTCTAGCCTCCTTAACTCACTTAACTGCGAAACTTCTAATGACGTTAATTGGTTATGACCTACAAATAAACTTTCTAATTGACTTAAATGAGCCACGTTTATAAATGTGAGTAAATTTGATTCAGCAGATAAAAATATTAAGTCGTGATTAACACTCACATCAAGCTCCGCTAGTTGATTGTTATTCAGCTTTAAATCATTAAGGGATGTATTATGACTTAAATCAATAGTTGTTAACGCATTCTGGGATAGATCTAAACGTTGAAGGTTTAAATATTCAGACAAATCGATATTGGTAAGTTGGTTTGAAGTTAAATAAAGCTCAGTAATCATACTAGGGTCATCAACTAAAAGTGATGTCACACCTGAGTTGTGAATGCCAATAATTTTAAGGCTAGGATACTGAGACATATCAATATCCCCACCCCCCAAATTTAACTCACTAATATGAAATGCTTCCAAATTAGGAAAAGAACCTAACCCTTCCAGCGATGTTACTTCACCATTACCACTCCATGCACAATACAATGAAGTTGTTTCTTCTAATCGTGTATAACCTGAGTTGTTAACACATTGCGCAAGTACCGGATCAGTTATACCCGCTTTATCAGCAAGTGGGATTGCCACAACAAACTCTACATTAATCTCGCAAGACTCTGTGATTGGACCTACTTCATAATAGTCAGCTGAGTGCCAAGTACCATTACAACCCTCAATATTCCCCACTTCATAGCCATCATCTGGATATAAACTAATACCTCGCGTTTCATTATCACTAAGTAAAAAACTACTGTCGCTTACGTTACCATTACCCAGAATTGACACACCAACTTGATAACTCACTGAGTAATAAAGGTTGATATAACCTTGATTATCCCGCAAATCATCCAGGTACATGGTCGTTTCGTCTGTTAATGGTAAGCCACTAAAACCTAATTCCGCATTTTTATCAGAAACAAACTCTAAGCCCGAAACGCTCTTTAGTGGTGCTTCCCATACAGTTGCTCCTAATAATTGGTTGTTGTTAGAAAAATCGAGAGATTCAACAGAACTACCTTGCAAGTAAAAGTAGCGTAATAAGCTCAACGCTGATATATCAAGACCGGCTAAGTTTTTATTATAATAGAGATTTAAGTGCTCTAACATATTACCTGCTGGAATTGATAGGTCAGTGATATTAGAGTCAATGATTTCCAATGACCTCAATTGAGTAAGTACTGAGGTATCAACAGAGGTAACATTTTTGCCGCCCATTACCAATTCTGATACTTGACCTAATTGAGACCAAGTTATCAACGAATGATCCACACCGACGATATCAAGGTGCCTCAGCTGTGCTAAAGAAGTGAAGTCGAGGCTATCAAATTCCGTATTTCCAATTAATAATGTTTGTAGAGAAGAAAGGCCACTAAAATCAATATGTTTAGCGCCAATCGAATTAATTTGTAGGCTAGTAAGATTAATTTTATTTTGTAAATCTAACTCTTTCACATTAACTAAGCCAAATAGCCAAGCATCTTTAAGGTTCGTTAAGTGCCCAATATCTAAATTGGTTAGTTCACTATTATTTAGCGAAATCGTTTCTATGAGCTCGTTGTTATGTAAATCCAAATCAGTAATTTGAGTCGCTTGTAAGTCTAGGTGTAGGAGCTTATTTTGCGCATTAAGATTAATATCTGTTAGCGGGTTATCTCTTAGCCCCAAATACTCAAGGTTAGAGTAAGGCGCTAGATCAATGGTGCTTATGTTCTGTGCTATTAGTTCTAACTTTGTAATTTTTTGGGGGTCAATTACAGAGACAGTCTCTATATCACCTCCCCCATTAAGTACTATTTCATTCAAACTTTGTAAGTGACTTAAATCGGCGTGTGCACCTACTTTTACATTCCCAAGCTCTAATACATTAAGATTAGGAAAAGAACCTAACCCTTCCAGTGATGTTACTTCACCATAATTATCCCATCGACAATCTAACTCAGTAACACTCTCCAAATTTTCTTGCTCTGAGCTATCAACACACATAGCAAGCGCAGGATCTGTAATATTTGCCTGAGTAGATAATGGAATGAACTCTTTAAAAGTCACATCAATTTGGCAACTAGCAAATATCTCGCTTGTTACATAAGTACCATACTCATTAACAGCACCACCGCACCCTGATATAGTATCTAATTGATAGCCGTTATCAGGAATAATATCGATATACTTTTTTGTACCATGCGTGACTTGATATCCATCGGTAATGCCTAGCTGACCGTTACTGCCCGAGTTTACCGAAATGGTATGCTGCGGTGCATCAAACGATAAGTAAACTTTATCTTCTTCCTGGCAGCTATTGCCTTTTAAGTGCTTACAGAAAGTAACATTACGGCGATTGTTATCAATAAGCTCAATAACCGTATCTTGACCATTCAGTATTAACTCTAATTTACCGTCAACCAACTCAACATTTACCGGCTCAGCATCATCCAGTTTAAGAGTGTAATATTGTTTATCTTGATCTTCATCGTAATCACCAGAAGTAATAAACCAGCGAGTAATGCCATTACTATCATTTTGATAAAGACTGGTATAGTTTAAATCATACTCATTAAATTGATCGACCTTTGTTGAAGGGTTATAATCATGAATGTATAAATGTGCATACGAGTCTGTTAATTCATTATTGCTATAAAAATGGCTAACACGCTCAACATAGTAGCGATTATTATCGACTGCCACTAGAGTATATTCCATCCCACCAACAAACTCACAGTTAGGCTCAGAGGTATCACACCAATCAACCAGCTCCCATGTATCAGTATTGTAATAAGCGTCACGCTTTAAATGTCCGTCCTCAAACCCCTTTTGATACGAACTGGTCCCTGTAGTAAAGAAAAGCTCTCCATCTTCGTAGACTTGAATCTCCCCCCAATAAGAGTTGGTATCATGACCATCCCTGAACTGATGGCGCCCGGCAAAGTTATCAGCTGAGATTGCTTGCTCATTACGACGTACCATAATACCAGCATCGGTGTATTGCTCATCTTCAAATGTACCTTGTGTGACTAACTGGTAGCCCACATTTAAATCTTTAACGACAAAAAATGTCTCTGTATCAGAGCCTGTTAAATCAAGCACTATTGAATTATTAAGGACTTGCCACGTAAAATTTTCTACTGATAAATCACTTATATCATGAGCTGTACCCGTACCATCTGGATTGAAAGCGACATTGTAAACTGTTTGTTCATTTACTAGATCTACAGACCAATCACCAACGATGTCATCAGTTGTAATTGCCAAACGTTGCTCAAGATACGTTTTGGTCACTTTATATGAGCTTTTAGTCTCTTCAACAAATACATCATTTTTATATTGTTCGATAGTCTGCTCTAACTCATACCAGTTACTTCCTTCAACCGGTAATGGGATTAATCTCAGGCTGCTAGCTATATTTTTGACAGTTACTTCAATCGGTGAACCTTCTGGGTACTCTATATTTTGGAATTCACTAAGAATCAACACTTGCTGTGGAGTGATTTCAACTACCCCTTCAGAGTTTTCAGTCCAAACCACATCAACTTTACCCTCGTAGGTTAAAGAACCTGTATTATCTTCACTTAGCTCTACCGTATAAGTGCTCGCATAATAAAGGTCTTGATTACCAATCATAAAGGTACCAACAGTCTCCTGCTTATCTTTAAAGGTCGCATTAATTTCACAATCCATATTGCCAGCAAATGCAATGTAGTGATTACCCTCAACATAACCATCACAACCTTCAATTGCGTCTAAAACGAAACCGTCGCCAGGAATGATTTCAAATCCAACTTTTTGATACAAAAATGACGCTTGTGATGCGGGCGAAATTTCACCATTGCCACTTGAGTTAGCAGTAAGGGTAACTTTAGGGCGCTTTGATAAGTAAGTAATTTGTGAGGCAGCATTACACGCGCCGCCATCTTTATAATGGCAAACTACAATGCTGCCGGTATCTGATGAAACAAGTTCAAAGTGCCATTTCTCACCATCTCTGTCATAACTTAACACACCGTCATTAAAGGTTGCGCCAGTGTAAGTCTGCCCCTCTAATTCAACAACGTATATTACGTTACCGTTTTCGTCATATTCAGTATAAATTCTATCTGTTTGGCCATCTGCTGAATAAAACTCAGTGTAATTTTCTAATAATTCTTCGGTAAATGCGCTGTAGCTTAAATCTTTGCTGTATTCATAAACTAATATCGCGCCGTCTTGAGAGCTAATCTCACCGTTTGGTAAGTAGTAATTTAGAGTGCGCTCAATGTAATACAGGTTTCCAACAATACTGATGAACTCATGAATCATTTCACTTTCAAGGTAACAACTTGCATCAAAGCCTTCACATGATGTAACAACTTCATTGTTATAAATGAAGCGCTTACGTGTAAACTGACCATCCTCTAAATGCCCTTGCCAATCAGTAATGCCCAAACCAATCATGGTTGTGCCATCGCTATAAATATTTAAATCATATGATTGAGACGTGCCTATAAACCCATGCCAGCGACCTATTACGTCTTCATTTGTTGTGGTAACGGCTTGTTTTTTGATTAACAACCCTGTTAGGGTGTCGCTCGTATCAAGACCAACTAATTGATAACCGCCACTTAATGCTTTTGTAAACCAAAGCTCAAGCTGCCCTATTTCACCATCTTCATCATAGTTAACAGTTAAGCTATGGCTGTTTAGCTGCCAAGTAAATGCTTCGCTGCTGTTACCACCAACATCGCCTGTACCATCAGCATAGAATTGCAGGGTTTCAGGTAGGTCAGGATCGTCACTAGTATCGTAATCATTCTCATACGCATCAAACACCCACTCACCTAAAAGCTGCTCAGCTAATAATGAAATGGATTTATTTTTATATATTAGATTCGTCGTATATGTTTCATCTTCTTCAGTCGTCATTGTGACTGATGCGGAATTTCTATCAACTATCATTCGCTCTGTTGAACGCGTGATCTCGATGGTTCTAAATACATCGTTTTCAGCTAATACTATAAAACTAAGCCCTGTTAAAAATAAAGACTCTGAACTTTCAGCATCTGAATTTTGATAAATCGTAACCTGTTTATCAAACTCTAATGTATACACACCCTCACTTTCAGACCAAGTGATAGCGCTACTGGTATTAGCGCTAAACTCACCGTTACCATCTGCCATTAGGCTTAAGTGAAACGCTGTATTGGTGTGATAACGAGGTGAGTTAATAATATACTCTCCCTCAAGCGTGCCTTTTGCACCTGTTACAAGATCATCATCTTCTTTAATTTCTTTTTTAGTTTTTTCGATGATCTCAGGGTCTTTCTCTGTTACTTCTTCTTCAAACTGTTTTGCTACCTGCTCGTTTGCAACAAGCTCTAGTGTACTATTAACGCCTTCTGGTAACGAATAGTCTGGATTATCAACTACAATTTTAATTAATGTCGCAAGTTGAATTTTTTCATCTGCATCAACATTTAACAATGCTGTATTTAGATCTTCGTCACTACTTAGCTCAACACCATCACGAGTTAAAAGAGCGAACTCTGCAGTTGTTACATTAGTGATGTTTACACCAAAATTATCATTGCTATCGAGGGTTTTATCCTCACCCGCTTGTGCGAGAAGTTTTTCGACTGAGCTTAGCTGCGATACAAATTCAACCCCTGGGTTTAAGGTATCTAACCCTTTCGCTTTGACTCTGACCAACTTTTTAGTTGATGACTCATCGATATTTAAAACCGCGGTATAACGACCACTATCATTTGCTTGAACCTGAAAAGATTCACCACCAACAACAATTTCAAGTTCAGCATTGGCAATTGGCTCATCAGTAACCAGCCCTGTTATGGTTACATTGGTTACTTTACGCTTGATGAGCACTGCTTGAGAAGATGATGTCGAGGCGCCATCATTATCAGTAACCGTTACAGTAAAGTTAACAGTAATGTCTTCACTGATATCTGGGGTAGTAAAGCTCGCTTCAGCACTGGAAAGACCATCACTGATAAAATCAAAGCTCGCATCGTGGCTCCAACTATATGACGAAATTTCACCATCCGTATCGTTTGCAGTCGCATTAAGCGTGAATTTTTCTTGTTCTATTTGTTCATCTGCAGCCGTTATTGTAACTGTTGGGCTTTGGTTTACTGGTTCAACAGGTGTTGGCGTTGTACCACCTTCCTCATCACCTGTGCCTCCACAGCCAGTTAAAAATAATGCACTGGCTAGCAAGCCTATGCGTAGCTTTGTTTCAAAAAAACCCATTTCATTCCCCTTTTAAATGGATGCAATTAAGGGGAACTGTTTAAATCATTCCCTTTAGTGATTAAAAAGCCATAGTTTAATACGGCCCTAAGATATTGTTTCTGACTCTTATAATTTTTAGATAGATTATTAAAATTATACTTGTGAACCTCAGGCTCTAATCACTAGCTCGATAGAGAAGTTGATGCCGCATAATTTGATGTATAATGTGAAATTGAAGTTAGCCGAGGAGTTTACGATGGTCTTTTACAGTACTACTTAATTATTTTAATAGCATGTCGAAAAGAAAATTATCGCCTCTTCCTTGGCAACAAATAACATATGTTAATTATTGTTATCGGTAGGATTTTAGACGAAGAAAAGTTTTCGTCAAGTGAAAATGAACACAAACTTAACAAAAAACCCACGCAATGTGGGTTTTTTGTAACAAGCAGACTTTTAAACAGCTTGTTGGATTATCACGTTGTCTGCTTTTTTAGTGTAAGCAGGCATACGGTGAAAGTTCAAATAACGGTAAGTATCAGCCGCTGTAGCATTGATCTTAGCGGCATATTCTTGGTACTCAGCGGGTGTAGGTAATTTACCTAAAATAGCCGCGACAGCTGCAAGTTCAGCGGATGCTAAAAATACGTTGGCACCATTACCTAAACGGTTAGGGAAGTTACGGGTAGAGGTAGAAACCACCGTGGCTTTATCTGCAACACGTGCTTGATTGCCCATACACAATGAGCAACCCGGCGTTTCAATACGTGCACCAACACGGCCGAAAATACCGTAGTAGCCTTCATCGGTAAGTTGGTCTTTATCCATCTTAGTCGGTGGCGCAACCCATAGCTGAGTTGGAATACGACCAGAGAAACCATCTAATAGTTTACCTGCGGCGCGGAAGTGACCAATATTGGTCATACATGAACCAATAAATACTTCGTCGATTTTCTCGCCTGTAACATCAGATAATAAACGTGCATCATCAGGGTCATTTGGCGCACATAGAATTGGTTCATTGATATCGGCTAGGTCGATTTCTAGGACGTGTTTATATTCTGCATCTGTATCAGCTTCCATCAGCTCTGGGTTTGCTAACCAGTCCTGCATTGCAGTAATACGGCGCTCAATGGTACGAACATCACCGTAACCTTCTGAGATCATCCATTTAAGCATAACAATGTTTGATTCTAGGTATTCAGCAATAGACTCTTTAGAAAGCTTAACGGTACAACCTGCAGCTGATCGTTCTGCTGATGCATCGGAAAGCTCAAATGCTTGCTCAACAGTCAAATGTTCAACACCTTCAATCTCTAGAATACGGCCAGAGAACTCATTAATTTTGCCTTTCTTCTCAACCGTCAGTAGACCTTCCTTGATCGCGAAATAAGGGATTGCATGAACAAGGTCTCGTAAAGTGATACCAGCTTGCATTTTACCTTTAAAGCGCACCAAAATTGACTCAGGCATATCAAGAGGCATAACCCCTGTTGCGGCTGCAAATGCGACTGCACCTGAACCTGCAGGGAATGAAATACCCAGTGGGAAACGTGTATGTGAATCACCACCAGTACCTACGGTATCTGGTAATAACATACGGTTTAACCAAGAGTGAATTACACCGTCACCGGGACGCAGTGATACGCCGCCACGGTTCATGATGAAATCGGGTAACGTATGATGGGTGTTTACATCAATAGGTTTAGGGTAAGCCGATGTATGGCAAAAAGACTGCATGGTTAAATCAGCAGAGAAACCTAAACAGGCTAAGTCTTTAAGCTCATCCCGAGTCATCGGGCCTGTAGTATCCTGTGAGCCAACAGTGGTCATCTTAGGCTCACAGTATTGACCTGGGCGAATACCGGCCACATTACATGCTTTGCCCACCATTTTTTGCGCAAGCGTGAAGCCTTTATCAGATATTTCAGTTACTGCTGGCACTTTAAATACATCCGTTGCACCTAAACCCAGTGATGTACGCGCTTTGTCTGTTAAGCCACGGCCGATGATCAGTGGAATACGACCACCAGCACGAACTTCATCAAGAATGACATCTGATTTAAGTTCAAAAGTAGAGATTACCTCATCAGTACCATGGCGTTTAACAACCCCTTCATAAGGGTAAATATCGATTTGGTCACCCATATTGAACTCGTCGACGTTTAATTCGATTGGTAACGCACCAGAATCTTCCATTGTATTAAAGAAGATAGGCGCAATCTTGTTACCTAAACATACACCGCCAACACGCTTATTTGGTACAAATGGAATATCATCACCCATAAACCAAAGTACAGAGTTAGTGGCAGACTTACGTGAAGAACCCGTGCCAACAACATCACCAACATATGCCAGTGGTAACCCTTTCGTTTTTAATTCTTCAAGTTGAGTAATAGGACCAACTTCACCGCCTTTATCTGGCGTGATGCCATCGCGCTCAATTTTTAGCATTGCTAAAGCATGCAGAGGAATATCAGGGCGAGACCATGCATCTGGTGCTGGTGATAAGTCATCAGTATTTGTCTCACCTGTTACTTTAAAAACAGTAACAGAGATTTTTTCAGCAACCGCGGGCTTATTAGTAAACCACTGTGCGTTTGCCCATGATTCAATAACTTGCTTAGCAAAGCGATTACCTGCTTTGGCTTTTTCTTCAACATCATAAAATGCATCAAACATGAGTAATGTATTTGCAAGACCTTTAACAACAATTGGTGCAAGCGTATCGTCATCAAGTAAATCAATCATAGGGGCGATATTGTAGCCACCAAGCATAGTCCCTAGCAGCTCTGCTGCTTGCTCTTTTGAGATAAGTGGTGACGATGTGCCGCCTTTAGCAACAGCAGCCAAAAACCCTGCTTTGATGTAAGCGGCATCATCCACACCAGGTGGTACACGGTTTACTAATAAATTTAGAATAAACTCTTCTTCACCCGCAGGTGGAATTTTTACTAACTCGATAAGATCAGCCGTTTGCTGAGCATCTAATGGCGCTGGTACAATACCTAATTCGGCACGTTCTTCTACGTGTTTACGATAATTTTGTAGCACAATATAGCCCTCTTGGTGACGTGAAAGTATTTAGTAGTGCGAGTGTTCGCCAAAAATTACCAAACCTTTATAGAATTCTGACTGTTGATAATAAAGCTTTTAAGTATAGATTAAAATCCACCCAGTAACGCAAAACATGATACTCATTATAAGTGGTATGAATACCCTATATAAAAAACACCAGTCAGATGAATGCTAACTACGAATCAGTATTATCAGGCATAAAAAAACCCAGCACATAGCTGGGTTCTTAAATTTAGTTATTATTAACGCTCTACTTTTACGCGCTCAATAACAGTTACATGTGCTTCAACACGACGGTTTTCAGCGTGAGCTTCAGCAGTGTTTGCTGGATTTTTAAGGCGTTCTTCACCTAAACCAACTGTAACGATACGATTTTTATCAATGCCGTCTTTAACTAGACGAGCTGCAACAGCATCTGCACGCTTTTTAGATAACCACTTGTTGTAGTCAGCTTTACCTACTGAAGAAGAGTGACCTTCTAAAAGTACTTCTTTTCCAGGGTGCTCATTTAAGAAAGCAACAGCTGCATCAATATCATCTAAGTACTTTTGCGATACTTTAGAAGTATTGTTAGGGAACGTGATTAATAAGCTCTTAGTTACTTCACGATCTTCATAAAGAGTACAACCAGTACCGTCTACTGCATCTGTCATTGGTGTATTAGCACATTGATCATCAGCATCAGGGATATTATCGCCGTCGCTATCTACAGGTGCTACAGCAACAGGAACTACAGCAGCAACGGGTGCAGCTTCAACTGGTTCAGCTGAGCTTTGTGCGCCAAAGATATAGCTAAGACCTAATTTAGCACCAACATCAGTGTAACCACGGTCAAGACCTTGGTATAAAGATGTTTCAGCGTTAAATGCAAAATTATCAGTGAAGTAATGTTGGTAACCAGCACCTACGTTAGCAAACATTAAATCTTCATCAACAGCATCAAGGTTTTTCAAACCAAAAATCCCATAAAAAGGACCGCCATTGATATGGTATAGACCATCAATACCGTAACGCTTACCGTCTTCAGAACCACTAACCGACGTACCGTCAGTTGCACGAGCAGTCCAATCGAAATCCATGTCTGCGTATTCTAAACGAGCGCTCCAGTAATCATTGAAGCGATAACCTAGCTCAAGACCCCAACCTGTAGAGTCATCAACATCTAAGCCACCTTGTTCATAACCGCGAACATTTTCCCAAGAAGCATCGTAATAGTCGCCAAATGCACCGATGTAAAAGCCTTCTTTTTCGGCCGCGAAGCTTGAAGCGCTAGTTGCAGCTAGTGCTAAAGCAATAGTAAGAGATTTAAGTTTCATGTTTCATTCCTTTCCATTAAAAATACCTAAAGGCCATTTTGGCCAAACTCACTCTAAGATAGATGATGACCAATTAATCCAAACTTAATAAGCTATAGAAACTGAAAATTTAAAATGAAGCTCAATAGCTTAGAGCAACACCAAATACAACAATTCCTATATCAATTGTTAACTCGCTAGATACTTTGCGAGCTCTCAAAATTATTTAACTCATTTCAAACTTCGACAAATTAATTGATTAACAATCACAATACTACAATTATTTACGGCTTTATTACTTTAAATCAAGTTTAAATTCACTTTAATTAAAAGAGAAAGTTGATTAAGTAGTCAAGATTAACATCATACAGTGTTAGCCTTTTTACTCAAAAAGTAAATATTGGCAGGTATTTTAAAAATAAAAAAGCCAACTTAAGTTAATCAAGTCGACTTTCTAAAAGTAAATATTACTGAAGTTAAAGCCACTTTAACTTCAGTAAGTAAAATTAATTGCGAAGAACTTTAACTCGCTCAACACTCTTAACCTGAGCTTCTACTCGACGGTTTTGTGCGTGAGCTTCAAGTGTGTTTGCTGTGTTTAGCAAACGCTCTTCACCGTAACCAATTGTAGATACTCTTTCAGATGAAATACCATCTTTAACTAATACATCAGCCACATCTTGAGCGCGCTTCTTAGATAGTTGCATATTATAATCAGCATCACCAACAGCTGAAGCATGCCCTTCCAATAAAACTGATGTTCCGTCGTTTTCTTTCATAAACGTCGCTAAAGCCGCAATATCATCGAAATAACCATTTGGTACTTCAGCTACATCGTGCGGGAATGTAACTAGCAATGTCATCATTGCTTCTTTCTCTTCGTACAGTGTGCAGCCTTTACTATCAACCGCATCTGTCATTGGTGTATTAGCGCATTGGTCATCTGCATCGATAACGCCATCATTATCACTGTCCATAGGACCAGCTACCGTAGGTGCTGGCTCTACTGGTGCAGCTGCTGAACCTTGCTCACCAAAGATATAGCTAAGACCTAGTTTAGCGCCAACATCTGTATAACCACGATCAAGACCTTGGTATAAAGATGTTTCTGCGTTAAAAGCAAAATTATCTGTAAAGTAATGTTGGTAACCCGCACCTACGTTAGCAAACATTAAATCTTCATCTACAGCATCAAGATTTTTTAAACCAAAGATACCGTAGAAAGGGCCGCCATTGATGTGGTATAGACCGTCAATACCGTAACGTTTGCCGTCCATGCTTGTTGCAGTCATAGCTGGGTTTGAGCTTGATATGTCAAAATCCATGTCTGCGTATTCTAAACGCGCACTCCAGTAATCGTTAAAACGATAACCAATTTCAGCACCCCAACCTGTTGAATCATCAACATTAGTTCCTGCACTGCCACGGACATTTTCCCATGAAGCATCGTAATAATCGCCAAATGCACCAATAAAGAAACCTTCTTTTTCAGCAGCAAAACTTGAAGCGCTAGTTGCAGCTAGTACTACAGCTATAGTAAGTGATTTTAATTTCATTGTTTCCTTCCCATTTTCGCAATTAAAATTGTAGCTAAGTGACCCTAGCTTTTTAACCTTTAACCAGAGTACAAAAACATTTGTTAATCATTACCTAACGAAAACGCCTGAATTGTGTTTTTGTCAACTAAAGTGGTTTTTAATACAAACGGTAATAAGTATAGACGAGATAAAAAACTTTACCTAACCAACAGGTAAATCGTCTACCGGTAACACTGAAAGCACCTTACAAGTCAGTATTAATAGCAGTAAGTGAACTTTAAGACGTGTTAAAGTTTTCAGTCTCTAAGTACATTATATTGGTTAATTTTGAATCAACAAGTGGAAAACGTATTTATTTCTTATAAATATTAATGAATAACAGGTAATAATCAGCCTAAAGCAATAAAAATAAATACAGCCTCATAATAACGGCTGATATTTAGGAAAAAACCAATAGAAACAAAAATATATTACCGATAGGTCGATTTCATTAGGTGCCACAAAATGTTTGATAATTATCATCATCTTCAGATGCTAAAGTCCATGACTCTTTTACTTGAGATTGATATGGCTGTTGCAATGCATGCAAATATTCACTCAATATAGGGCTTTGATACTGCTGCGTAAAATCTTGCAAAATAGCTTCAATAATATGATTTCGTGGGATCAGTTTTGGATTCGCTTTGCGCATTATCGAGTAACTGTTGTCGGATGTCCTCAGCAACCAATTCTGTGACCAGGCAGTTAACTCTTGAGGTATTTCACTATTGCCCTGTTGTGACTCAGTCAACGCATTAAAAGTATTGGTGTAATCAAGCTTATGCGTTTTCAGCAGCGCTAGTAACTCTGAAACTAAATCCTTATCATGAGCTTGCTCGCCATCAAGTCCCAGTTTTTGCGCCCACATTTGACTAAATGCGTGATTAAATTGCTCAGCGAAACCATTAATTAATGGGCTCAATTGCGCAACAGCTTGCTCTTCATCATCACTAATTAAAGGCATTAAACTTTCCGCTAAGCGAGCACAATTCCAATTAGCTATATTTGGTTGATTACCAAAAGCGTAGCGGCCCTGACGGTCGATTGAGCTAAATACCGTGTCAAAATCAAACTGATTCATCATTGCACATGGGCCATAGTCTATAGTTTCACCACTGACCAACGTGTTATCGGTATTCATTACCCCATGTATAAAGCCAACCCGCATCCAGCTCACCACTAGAGCAATTTGTTTTTCAACAACATGAGCTAAAAATGCTAAATAGCGCTCAGGGCCAGTGGCATTTATATCAGGGTAATGACGCTCAATGGCTAAATCAGCCAAAGCTTGTAAACCTGCTACATCACCTTGAGCCGCTAAATACTGAAACGAGCCAACGCGGATGTGACTACTAGCAACACGTGTAACAATCGCACCTGGTTGCGGCGGCTGTCGGTAAACAGTTTCACCGCTGGCGACGACAGCTAAACACCGCGTAGTTGGTACTCCTAACGCGTGCATCGCCTCACTCATTATGTATTCACGAACAGCAGGGCCAATTGCGCAACGTCCATCGCCACCGCGTGAAAATGGCGTAGCACCTGCACCTTTAAGTTGAATATCCCATTGCTGTTGCTGCTGATCAACGACAGCTCCTAGTAAGTGTGCACGACCATCACCCAAGCGTGGTGAAAAATGACCAAACTGATGCCCTGAATAACCCAGTGCAACAGGCTCTACGTTACTGCTATTTAGGTTACCTGCAAAAACCTGTGCACGTTCAGCGCTGGCAACATCAATATTAAGCTGCTGAGCTAATACATCGTTCCACAACAATAACTTGGGTGCTGCAACGGCACTAGGAAAATCGGTCACTGCAAAATCATCAGCAATCTGGGTATAGCGAGCAACTAGTTTCATGGTATTCCTTAAGCTGGGGTTGTTTGTATACCTACGCGATTATCACCTACGCTGTATGCGATAATTAAGCTTAGCGCTTGTAAGCTTAAGCCGCTTTGCTGTTGTAACTCATTAAAAAATGCTTGTGCCGCAGTTAATGACTTTTTAGTTTGCAAACCACCATCAATTATTTTGTGGCCGCGTAAATAGCTTTCAACATCGCGTGATAGTAAAAAAGTGTCTTTGCCAAGTGCACGTAATGTGTAAGGCCCTGTGTTACCACCTAAACGCGCACCGTGTTTTTTTAAATACGCCCATAAACCAATTATGTCGTCTGTTGGCCAATTCGCAATAAACTCACTGAAACTGCCATGCTCTGCAGCGGCATCGTGGATCATATAAGCGTTCTGTGGAATAGTTTGTACTTTTTTAAAGTTACGGACAATTCGCTCATCACTGGCCTTTTGCTCAAGCATGTCCGGTGGCATCATCAGTAGTTTTTCAACGCTAAAGTCCCAAAACACCTCACGAAAACCAGCCCATTTATTGTTGATCACCGACCAATAGAAACCACTTTGGAAAATCTTACGGGTAAACTCTTCAAGCCATGCATCATCCGGTAAGCGCTTCAATTGTGCTGCCGTAAGAGGTGCATGTAACAATTGCTCAAGCATAGCAGTGCCACCTTTACGCTGTGCCGCTCGTTGATAAATATCCTGGAATTTTTCCATTACTTATATACCCTTTTACTTATATGCGCACTAGTGTACGAAAAAAGCTATTAATACGTAACCTTTTGCCAACAAAGATCATATCTACTCATATATATCCAAGCCATCTCAAGATGCAGAATTCAGCGTTTCACAGGGGCTTAATATCAAGGCGTTACTTTGCAGCAATGGCAGTCCCTTTTAAGAAGTAATAACGACGAGACATACTTAGTCTTGACACCTAGACGGCTAAAATGCTTTAATCTCCGCCATTACCCCTATTTAAGGTGTGAGTTTTATTTTTTAAAACTGGCACTGTGGGCTAGAAGAGGTGCGTTATTCAGGTAACGTATGTGAGGAGCACAACACTCCAGTGATCATACGTGAGGGGAATTAACGCCGAGAAGTAACACTTTTTGTGAAGGGTTATTTCGGGCGACTGGGTTGAATCCCAGCGACTGTCACCAATAACAGCTTGGCTGTTAAAACATTTGGTGGAGAGCTTCTGGTCTTAGCATAATAAGGCCATAGCGCCCTATTGTATTAAGCCCATTCGCTCTTCGAATTATTAGTTCGAACGATGTTAATGCGGCTCCAATCATAAAGCTTCTTAACTCCTCGAATAAATTATAAGTTCGTGAGAGATGATCAATAACTTCAATTTAAACGACTACCCATTGTGGACCGCGCTTGTCACGCCATTTACTGACGCAGGTGAGGTCGACTATGGCGTACTTGACCAATTAGTTGCGCAGCAACAAACAGCTAATAATGGCATTTTACTGCTTGGCAGTACTGGCGAAGGCCTTGCTCTGACATTAAAAGAGCAGCAAGCGATTGTTGAACACGTTTGCCAATTAGCGCCAACCGTCCCTTTACTGGTTGCCGTCGGCGGTATGAACTTAAAACAGCAAATAGCGTGGGTTGAATACTGCAACCAATTACCAATTCACGGTTATTTACTGGGTTCTCCTCTATACGCCAAGCCTGGCGTAGTTGGCCAAACCCACTGGTTTGAAAGCTTGCTTAATGCCAGTAAGCACCCTTGTATGCTTTATAACGTACCAGGGCGCAGTGCTGTTGCTATTCCACCGACCGTAATTGGTAATTTAAAAGATCACAAAAATTTATGGGCGCTTAAAGAAGCCAGTGGCGATATTGCCAAGTTTGAAGGCTTTAGAAATGCCGCTCCAGAGCTTGCTATTTTCAGTGGCGATGATGCCCTCATGCCATACTTTGCCCAAGCTGGCGCGAAAGGCTTAGTCTCTGTTGCTGCGAATGCGTGGCCGATGCAAACCCATGAATTTGTAAAGCGCAGCCTCAGTGGTCAACACCCCAATTTATTTGCCGACTGGTCACAAGCAATTCAAAGCTTGTTTGCCGTGGCAAACCCTATTCCCGTTAAAGTTCTCATGCATTTACAGGGGCGTATTAATAGCCCGTACTTGCGTCCACCTTTAACGCATCTTGAGTTAACGCAAACAGATTGCATTAACAACGCAAACAACACCATTTTATCTTGGCATTAAACACAGGTTTTTATAATGAGCTGGTTAGAACTATTAAATAATTTAGAATCGGGCGCAGTACGCGCAGCAACACAAGACGAAAGCGGCCAATGGCATGCGAATGTTGAAGTTAAACAAGGTATTTTAGAAGCGTTTAAAAATGGCACTAATACCGAATTCCCAGGTGGCTTTGTTGATAAGCACAACTTAGCACCACAAGGTTTCGCAGCCGATGCGGGGGTGCGTATGGTACCTGGTGGGTCAAGTGTACGCCGCGGTGCTCACGTTGCTAAAGGTACGATTATCATGCCACCAGCGTATGTAAACATTGGCGCATTCATTGACGAAGGCACTATGGTTGATAGCCACGCCTTGGTTGGTTCGTGCGCGCAAGTAGGTAAAAATGTGCATTTAAGTGCTGCAGTGCAACTAGGCGGCGTACTTGAGCCAATTGGTGCAAGTCCTGTGGTAGTAGAAGACGATGCATTCATCGGCGCAGGCTGTGTCATTGTTGAAGGCGTAGTGGTTAAAAAAGGTGCTGTACTTGCTCCAGGCGTGCGTTTATCAGCAACCATTCCTGTATACGATTGCGTCAATGAGCGCCAACTAGATAAAGGCGAGCCAATTCCAGAATATGCGATTGTTATTCCTGGTTCTCGTCCAGCATCAAATGCATGGGCCCGCGAGCAAGGCTTAAGCATGTCGTGCGCATTAATCGTAAAATACCGCGATGAACAAAGTGATGCGTCATTACTTCTTGAAGAGGTTCTACGTTAATGACCTTTTTGAGCACGCCTGTTAAAAACGCTATTGCTGAACTATCAACTAAACTTGATACGCCATTTTTTGTTTACGACCTTGATACCCTAAACGCACATTTAGCGCGTTTAGTAGCGCAAAGCGAGGTAAAACTGTGGTATGCGGTAAAAGCCAATCCGCTTTCTAAAGTGATTCAAAGCTTAGATAACGCAGGTTTTAACTTTGACGTAGCAAGCAAAGGTGAACTTGAGCAAGTACTTGCACAAGGCATTAACAGCGAGCGCGTGCTCAACACGGGGCCAGCAAAGAGCCCACGCCAAATTAAACACTTTATTGAACGTGGCGTACGTATTTTTGTTGCCGAAAGTCTCAATCAAGTCCGCTGGTTAAATGAGCAAGCGATTGCAAAGCAATGCCAGCTACAGGTTTTACTACGTGTGCAATTACGTTGGCCTGAAGGCGAAAAAAACCCTCTCGGTGGCGATAGCCTTACTCCATTTGGTTTAGGTTGCGACGAATGGCAAGCGCTAAATACCAGCGACTACTCTGCGCTTAGCTTTGATGGCCTGCATATTTTCCAATGGGGTAATATGCTCAGCAGCGACAAACTTGCCGAGCTTTGGTCACAAATGGTTGCACCACTGCAACAACTTGCAAGCGAATTAGGTATTCGTTTAAAAGTGCTCGATTTAGGCGGTGGTTTAGGTATTCCTTACACCCTAGATTGCCCTACTCTAAGTTGGGGTGCACTCATTACAGCCCTTGCAAAAATTAAGCGTGATGCAGGTGTTGATGAGTTATGGATGGAGCTTGGCCGTTATGCGGTAGGTGAATGTGGCCACTACGCCACACCGGTGGTTGAGCGCAAACTTAACTATGGCCAACAGCAAGTGATCTTAAGTGGCGGCATTAATCACTTGTTGCGCCCTGCAGTAACCAGCCAAGATTTCCCTGCACGATTATTACGTGACTCAACAGCCTCAAACCAAGCGATGAGTTTATATGGGCCATTGTGTACGGCACTGGATTGTTTAGGTGAACATCAATTACCTAACGATTTAAACGAGCAAGACTGGCTGGTGTTTAGCCAATGCGGCGCGTACGGTTTTACCGAAAGCATGCCGTACTTTTTATGCCATGAACTGGCCGCCGAGTACGTTATACACAATGGCGAACTTAACTGTATTCGCCAAGCAGAAGATGCCAGCTACTACTTAAGGTAATTGAAATGAGTATGACAACAGCTATCAGCCAAGAAAATATTGTGGTTGGCGAAGTCGCCAACGGCTTACCGCTGACCATTCCTGTGTATCGCTTAAAAGGCGATGGCACTGGGCCAAGTGTTTATGTGCAAGCAAATATGCACGGTGCTGAAGTACAAGGCAATGCAGTAATCTACCAGCTGCTCGAACAGTTAAAGCAACTAAAGCTTAAAGGTGACATAACTTTAGTGCCTTATGCCAATCCGATTGGCTGTAATCAAAAATCAGGGGAGTTTACCCTTGGCCGTTTTGATCCAATTACCGGCACTAACTGGAACCGCATGTACCATTGCAACAGTAAGCTCGCAACTCAGTTTGCCGAGCAATATCGTGATGCCGATGAGCAAACCTTAAAAAGCGCTTTTAAAACTGCGCTGATTGAAGAGGTAGATCAAAAGCTTAACGGTCCAGCTTATCGATTAACCACAGGTAAACGTATTGCGCTAAATTTGCAAAAGCTCGCACACCAAGCTGATATTGTACTCGACTTACACACAGGGCCTATTTCTAGCCAGCATTTATATTGCCCAGATTACGCTAAGGCCAGCGCCAGCTATTTTAACATACCCCATGTACTGTTCATTCCTAATGACTTTGATGGTGCAATGGATGAAGCCAGCTTCTGCCCATGGTGGCAACTAACTGAGGCATTAGCTCAGCAAGGACGTAAGTTTAACGTGCAAGTTGAAGCGTTTACGGTAGAGCTTGGCAGCCAAGAAAAAATCGATTTAACCGCAGCTTTTGATGACGCCAACAGTATTCTGAGTTACCTAAATCACAAGCAAGTGTTTATCGATGCACCGTATCAGCCAAAAGTAATGAAGCGCTACGGCTGTAATTTAAATGACTACCTTGCTTACTATGCCCCTATGGGCGGCATGGTTGAATATATAGCGCCACTAGGCGGGCATATTAAAGCCGGGGAGCCTATAGCTAAGGTGCTGCGAATGGAGCGCTACCTCAGCGAGCAACCACTGCAAACCCTAAGCCTTGATTGTGATGCCATCGCTATTTTGCATTTTGCCTCAGCAAGCGTAAATCAAGGCACCGAGCTATATAAGTTTTTTACCAACGTATTTGAGCTTTAACTTTTATGTAAAGCTCAACCCTTCTCATTGCGTGAGAGCACGATTATCCAACGGGAAAACGTGCATTGAACAAGCGGCTTCGGCCGCTTTTTCTTTGTATTTATGATCGAAAAGCGCCACAATCACGTAAGTTCAGTAACAATTCACTGATGTTCAGTTACAGTCAATGCTGGATAAAATGTAATTAATAGGTATTTTAGTGGTTTTATAGCACTGAAATTAGCCCATTCTCATTTACTAATAACACACGATAGCTACTTTCTAGTTGATTTTATCAAAGGAATAACAATGACTTGGCACTATGGGATCTTATTTACTGCACTATTATCAAGCACCGCGTTCGCGCAATCAGAACCTGCAACAAAAACCAATGAGCAAGATGATGATCTTGAGCTAGTAAAGCAATGTATTTTAAACGAGGCAATTGGTGGAGCTGGCGAAATGACGCTCGCACAGTTGCGTGAAAAATGCTCATCACTCGATGAAAGCAAACAAGTTACAGCATTGGATAAACGCAAAGCTCGCGAAGAAGTCAGCAAAAAAAATCGTAATGTTATTACGCCGCACAAACGTAACTACATTTTACCTATCTCTTATGTATCCCATCCAAACAATAGCTCGTTTGAAGCATATGACGAACTAACTGGTGAAAAAAATGATGAGCCACTCGATAACTTAGAAGCAAAATATCAGCTTTCAATTAAGGTGCCTATTTTCGATGATTTTTCTGACGAAGACCAAGCTATATTTTTTGCCTTTACATTGCAGTCATATTGGCAACTTTATAACAAAGAAAGCTCCTCACCATTTCGTGAGACCAACTATGAGCCAGAAATTTTTTGGGTTAACTATTTAGATAAAGAGCACGTTCCATGGGGCGACGAAATGGCAGTGGTTCTTGGTGTTTCTCATCAATCTAACGGTAATAGTCAGCCAGATTCACGCTCATGGAACCGTATTTATGCAAACTTTCTGTGGGAAAACGACGGCTACGTATTTAGCTTTAAGCCTTGGTACCGTATTTCAGAAAGCGAGAAAGAAACGCCATTAGATCCAAGAGGTGATGACAACCCTGATATTTACAAATACATGGGTTACTTTGAGTTTAGCGGTGCATATCGACTTAATGATCATGAATTTAGCTTTATGACACGGAACAACTTAAATTCAGATAATCGTGGCGCAATCCAGCTGGATTGGTCATTCCCGTTATGGGGGCGGGTTCGTGGTTATGCCCAATACTTCAACGGTTACGGTGAAAGTTTAATTGATTATAACGCTGATATAGAACGTATTGGTGTGGGTATATTGTTAACTGATTTACTGTAAAAAATAAGGCCAAGCAATCGCTTGGCCTTTTTTTGCTGTTAATTCTAGTTACTTAATAATTTTAAATGTGCCTTCAAACTCAGCGACCAATGCATCGCCATCATAGATTTCAACGGGTACTAAGTAGCTTGCTTTACCTTCTGACTCTAATTCGGCTAACTTACCTTTGCAGCCGCTTAGATCAACGCTACCACGAGGCTCATTATTGAGTGGTTTTAGATATTTAATATTTGCATCAGCAAGCACAATATTCCCCTCAAGCCCTGCTTCTTTAAGCGCTAAATACGTTGCCCCCCAACCGGTTAGCGTCGCTAAGCTATAAATAGAACCGGCAAACATAGTGTTATGCAGGTTTAAATTCGCATTGAGATCCGCGCTGGTGGTAAATTGCCAATCTGTGTAGCTTTCAACCTTAATGCCCATCGCATCACTAATTGGAATAGATTCACGCCAGGTATTTTGCAGTACTTGAGTCCAATTAGGGTGACGGAACCAACCAGGCGCAGACGGTTTTTGTTTCACCATTTTCCAATGTTGAACATCATCATAAGCTAAATGGGCTTTTTCTTTGAGTTCGTAACCATGGCGCTTATAAAACTCTAAAGCACGCTCTCGAGCGAATAATACCAACTCATCAGCATCTTGGGTCCAAGCTATTTTTTCAAGTTCATGGAGTAAACGACTACCTATATGTTGGTTACGATTTCCCTCAGCCACCGCCATATAACGTACTTGGGCTTGCTGTTGATTATTAAAATGCAATCGTGCCACACCCAATACAACACCTTCTTTATTTTTAATAAAGCGGTGTTCTGCATCTTGTTCTAAATCATCTTGCTCTGAGCCACGCGGCTCATTCCAAGGCGCACGTAGCACTTGCCAACGTAATTGATAATAAGCTTGCCAATCTTCGCTACTTTGTGGTGTTGTCACCTGAAACATAATCACTCCTGTTGTGCTAATACCGTACGATAAAACGCTGCTGATCATTGCAAAAAAATAACATCAACAAAATACAGCTATTTATTATTGCGACCTACCATACTCCATCTGATAAAAACTTGGAATACGACTTTGGTGAGCAAAGTAAAATATCTGCTTTACCTGTAAAACTTGATAGACATATTGGCGCTTTAGATTGACTCGTCTATGCTGATGTAACTATGGAACATTTTTTTGAAGACAGCGGTGCAGTTAAACACAGCTTTATTGAAGATTGCCATCGCATCGGGCAATTACTCTATTGGCACAAATATGGCGCCGATTGTATTCAGGTGCGCCAGCATAAACAGTTACGCTGGTTACTGATCAACGAAACCTTGCAATCGGTAGTCGAAAAAAGCCGCCCAAGCCGTTTGCTATTCCCACATTTGCAATATTTAGCAATGCTATGGCAACCATTAACACCGCCCAAAGCAATCCTTGAGCTAGGTTTAGGTGGGGGAGCAATTCGTAATTACTTACAACACACTTATCCTGATAGCCAGTTGATGTCGGTAGAGAAAAACCCCAATATCATTCATTGTTATAAACGTTTTTTTGGTGGTGATCACGCATCTAACTTACGCTGTTTTGATGCTGAGGCTGTGCTTGACCAACAACAAACATATGACTGGATAATTTTAGATTTATTCAGTCAATTAGATGCACCGTTATTTTTATACAAACACCGCTTTTACGAAAAGCTGCGCAGCGCTTTAGCTAAAAATGGCTACCTGTTCATTAATTTTTTATCGGGTCATGAATCACAATTAAAACAGCTAGAACATTTGCTGATCACCACATTTGGCAAAATCCCTAGCATTGAAAAAATCCCAGGTTATGCCAATAACATTGTAGTGATCAGAAAATAATGCTTACACCGCCAAATTAAATGTAACAGGCCCATCGTTACACAGGCTCACCTGCATATCTGCCCCAAACTGCCCGGTCGCAACAGTTAACCCCGCCGCTTTTGCTTGGTTTACAAAATACTCATACAGCTCATTTGCTTGAGCAGGGGTTGCCGCCGATGAAAAGCTTGGGCGCATGCCTTTTTTGGTATCAGCTGCTAAGGTAAATTGCGACACAACTAATAATTCACCTTGGATATCTTTGAGGCTTAAATTCATTTTATCGTTTTCATCAGTAAAAATACGGTAGTTGCTTACCTTGTGCAGCAGTTTCTCAGCAGTGCTATTATCATCGTGCTTCTCAACACCTAGCAGCAACAATATTCCCTGTTCAATTTGCCCGATGATTTGCCCATCTACTGCAACTTTTGCGTGTTTAACCCGCTGAATTAGTCCTTGCATTTATTCCTCGATAATTTGATGTACATAAGATCGGCTGCGCGCCGTACTGCTGATAAATATACATTATTATCAACACCATGCCCAACGCCATCTAATATAAGTAACTGAGCATTGAGTTGCTCGGCTAAATGCTGCACAGCATTGAATCGACATACTAAATCATGACGACCATGAATAAACCAAGTGGGGATTTTGCTAATTTTTTTATAGTGCTCACTAATAAAGTTATCCGAAATAAAGCACTGTGCAGCAAAATAATGGACCATCAAGCGCGCCATATTGAGGCCCAATTGTGGTGAACTCAATCCCCATTGATGCTGCTGTTTACCATGACTCAATACATTTTCCCACTGGCACCATAGTTTCGCAAAATGGTTGGCATTTATTTGATTATCATCATTTAATTGCTGCTGATAAAACTTAAGAATACTCCTCACATCCGGTAGGTTTTGGGAAAACCGCGCATACAACTCAGGGTAAAAGTGCGCCGCACCGCCTGCGCTGCTATATAACCAGTCTAAATCTGCTGAGGTGGCTAAAAACGTTCCCCGTAAAATAAGCCCTTGCACATGTTGAGTATGCTCAATAGCATACAGTAAACATAAAGTAGCTCCCCACGACCCACCGCTAAGCAACCATTTTTCAAGCCCAAGATAAGTGCGTAAGTAATCAAGATCTGCCACAAGCTCTGCGGTAGTGTTCGCATTAATTAAATGGGGAGTAGATTGACCACAACCGCGTTGGCTATACAAAATAATACGGTAGCGGGTAGGATCAAAGAAGCGACAATTATCCGCATGTAAACCCACGCCGGGGCCGCCATGACAAATCACCACCGGCAAGCCCTCTGGCTCGCCGTATTCCTGCACATGAATTTGATGACCATCCCCAACACTTAAATGAAAGTCATGATAGGGAGTGATGTTCGGATATAACTGCATAATGCTGATTCTCCTATCAGCGATGCAATTAACTAATGGCTAGCATCGCCTTCTTCATCGAGGATAATTTCAGGTGTATCGGCAATATTTTGCGGGCTAACACATACTGTGAATTCAGCCCCTAACAGCACAACCACCCAAGATAAATAAACCCATACAAACAAAATTGGGATTGTTGCCACCGCGCCATAAATTACTTCATACGATGGAAAATGACTGATATACAGTGCAAAACCTTTTTTTGTTAGCTCAAATAATAAAGCTGCAAATAAAGCCCCAGGGATTGCAGCTCGAAAAGGCACTCGAGTGTTAGGCACTAAAGTATAGAGCAAAATAAAGCCAGCCATGGAAATAATAAACGGTAATAGTTTAATCAAAAAGCCACTGAAACCAGGGATCCCTTCGTCAGCAAAGGAAACCAACGAAACAATATATGAAGAAATACCGATACTTGCCCCTAATAGCACTGGGCCAAGCGTTAATATCATCCAATAAACCGATAAGGAGATCATCAAGGGGCGTTTCTTTTTAATACGCCAAATACGATTAAGTGTCGCATCTACATTTTTCATTAGTAACAGTGCAATCGCGGCAAGAAAACTGATACCTACCGCCGTCATTTGATTCGCATTGCTGGCAAAAGAGCTAACATGCTCTCTTATCGCATCTGATGATGCAGGTACAAAGTTAGTAAACAAAAAGTTTTCAATCGCAACCTGGGTGTCTTCAAAACCCGGAAAAGCCGAGAAAATAGCAACTGCAACCGCAATTAAAGGCACTAAAGAAAGTAACGTTACATAAGCTAAATAACCTGCATTAACAGTGATATGGTCATCTATACAACGGGTTAAATATTGCATCCACCAACCGGGCTGTTGGCGTAAAAATGAACCAGCTTGTTGCTTATAATGTGCGACTTTATCACTCATAAATTTAACTTTCTGCTAAAATAGTTTTGATTATCATAGCAATCCGCCACATAATTTACAGCTATAACGGATTTAAAAAAGGGATCTCCATGAAAAAACTTACTTTGTTAGGCGCACCAATTATCGCTTTAACGCTCACCTTAACAGGTTGCCAATCTGCATATTACTCGGCCATGGAATCGGTCGGTGTGCATAAGCGCGACATTTTGGTCGACCGCGTTGAAGAAACTAAAGAATCACAAGAAGAATCTCAGGAAGAATTTCAGTCTGCCCTTGAACGTTTAACTACATTGATTAACTTTGATGGTGGTGACTTACAAGCAGCCTATGATCAACTCAATGATGACTACGAGTCAAGCCTTGCTGCTGCGAGCGATGTCACTAACAACATCAACAAAGTTGAAGACGTAGCCGAAGCACTGTTTGAAGAATGGGGCGACGAATTAGAGCAATACACTAATGCGTCACTAAAGCGTGAAAGCAATAAAAAGCTCACTGCAACCAAACGTGATTTTGACAAACTGTTACGTTCAATGCGTAATGCTGAAAGTAAAATGGAACCTGTGCTGTCGTCACTGCATGACAATGTTTTATATTTAAAGCATAACCTTAACGCACAAGCAGTATCAGCGATTCAAGGTGAGTTCACTAATCTTAAGCGCGACATAAAAGTGTTAATGGATGACATGAACAAGTCGATTGCTGATTCAAATAAATTTATTGAACAAATGAATAAAGCAGGGTAAATCAGCTGCGAGTTGGCGAGAAAAGAATACATTAAGCCTGCGATTTCGCAGGCTTTTTTATTGTTATATCTTGTTACTTTTTAAGTATTTTTTTATCTGCTATTTTTGGTACACTTTTCAATCATTAAAATAATAAAAACAGTCAACAATGAAAATACGTACCATTAGTTTGATTATCAGTTCAACTATCTTAGTCGCTTGTAGTAGCGCAAATAAAGTACAAACTATTGCGGGGCCAGAAACTATTGTGCCACTGCACCAAGATGGTGAACGAGCTGGCCGCTACCACAACCTCTATCCTGGTGATAAAACTTACCCTATTAGCTGTGAAAATGACTGCTATCCAAAAAACGCGAGCTTAATCTGTGAAACTGAGACTGAAAACTGCCAATATCAAGATGAGCAATTAAACCCACAACTCGATACTGGCTTTACTGTGCGTTGGCTCGGCCATGCAGGATTTATGGTAAAAACCCCCAACGGCCAACAAGTGGTATTTGATCCGGTAAAAGAGCAATTTGACTCCCCTGTTGATTTAGCTTTTCGCTTGGCATCTGGGTTTTATCGCAAACCAGGTGATTGGCTCACTGACAGCGAACTTAAAGATTTAGACGCCGTCATATACTCTCATCTTCACTACGATCATTTTAATAAAGCTGATATTGAAGAAATTGGCAATCAACCTCGCTACCTAACACCACTTGGGATGGCCGATAACTTTCCAACCGGTGGTTTTAATATTAGTGAAATGGCCTGGTATGCGAAAACTAACATTGCCGATTTAACGATTCATGCCATACCTGCGCACCACTTTAGCAGCCGAGTGTTAGTACCGTTTATTTACGAAGATCACGACAAAGATTTATGGAATGGTTGGCTGCTTGAACAAAATGGCAAAACACTCTTTTTTGCAGGAGACACAGGCTATTCAAAACACTTTAAAGATATCCAGCAAAAATATAGCGATATAGATATCTGCCTAATGCCTATAGCTTCTTATTACAGTGAAGAGAGCCCTAAATGGTACCGCTACGTTCACACTACGCCAGAGGATGCCTTAACGGGCGCACAGGAGCTTAACTGTAAAGTTATGATACCGTGGGGCTATGGCAACTCAAGTTGGCAGATGGGCGACCACAGCAGCCACTCAGCACTACTGCGTTTATTACACATGTACGATGAAATGAACTCGCAAGTACCGCTGTATATTCTCAATGAAGGTGAAAGTATCGCATTATAAAGCGATACTTGGGCAATCATACGGTTATTTACTTACCTGAATATTGTAAGTTGTTTTCAATTTTTGTTTCAGTCACTATTAGGCCATAAACAAAATAAGTAACCTTGGGAATTTGATGAAAACCGTCGCACTGACCTTAAGCCTATTAATCAGCAACGCCGCTATGGCTATCGATGTAGAGCATACAGCAACGCCTATTACTATTGATGGTGTCTCTGAAAGCGCATGGGATAAAGCACAATGGCAATCGATGCCTTACCTTATGGATGGTACTTTACCTGACTCAGATAAAGACTTTAAAGGCCGCTACAAATTACTTTGGGATGAAAACTATCTTTATTTACAAGCCGACATTGCTGATGATGTACTAATTGATACGCACCCAGATCCAACAGTCAAATATTGGGATGACGATGCACTGGAAATATTTATCGACAGCGATGCATCAGGTGGTAATCATCAATTTAATCATACTGCATTTGCGTATCATATAGGCCTTGATAACCAAGCCGCCGATTTTGGGCCTGATAAAAAGCCCCATTTATACACAGATCACTTAATTAGCCGCTGGCAACGCAACACCACCTCGCCCTACAACATCACTTGGGAAGTAGCCATAAAGCTCTACCCGAACGATTACCAAGAAGGCGCGCAAAACCCCCCGCTTAAATTAACCGCAAAACAAGTAATCGGCTTTATGCTCGCCTACTGCGATAACGATGGTAGTGACGTGCGCGAACACTTTATGGGCTCCCACGAAGTACAACCCGTTAACGGCAGCCGCAACCTTGGCTATATAGATGCTGATGTGTTTGGCAAAATCACTTTGTTACCAAAAAATAACTGATCCACGCAGAACTCAAGAGATGCTGCGCTTACAATAAAATAGGTACTAGGTTGCTAGGCGCTAGGGCAGCAAATCCCGATGACTTTGTTGCCCTAACCTCATTTACTGCTCATTATCTTCTCTTTGTGCAAACATTTTTTAAGTGAATTATTCACAAAGAGGATAAGAGACGCTGCACTTTTAGAGGAAAGAGGTTATGTTGCATGGTTTATAAAATCTAGCGGTTTTTACCTAATAGCTATACAAACACCAATCTAGCCAACTATGCTGTTCTAATCTGACAGCTGACAGCTTATAGCTCTTCCCCTCGCTAACTTTCACCCACAAAAAAGCCGCTGTATTTTACAATACAGCGGCTTTTAAAATCATTGTTCTAAATTAATAGATTATGATTTAGGCGCACGACCCGCACGTTTACGCTCATTTTCAGTTAAATGACGTTTACGAATACGGATGTTTAATGGCGTTACTTCTACTAACTCATCATCAGCAATAAACTCAAGCGCTTGCTCAAGTGAATAGTTAAGTGCTGGTGTTAATGTTTGTGCTTCATCTGTACCAGATGCACGAACGTTAGTAAGTTGCTTACCTTTAAGCGCGTTAACTGTAAGGTCGTTATCACGGCTATGAATACCGATAACCATACCTTCGTAAACTTCAATACCGTGACCGATGAATAAACGGCCGCGCTCTTGTAAGTTAAACAATGCGTTAGTTAGTGCTTTACCTGTTGCGTTTGCAATCATTACGCCGTTCTTACGAACACCTAGCTCGCCACCTTTGTGCGGACCGTAGTGATCGAAAGTATGATACATAAGGCCTGAACCTGATGTAAGCGTCATGAAATCAGTTTGGAAACCGATTAAGCCACGGCTTGGGATCATAAAGTCCATACGCATACGACCTTTACCATCTGGTGCCATGTCAGTAAGCTCGCCTTTACGAAGACCGATTTGCTCCATGATAGAACCTTGGTGCTCTTCTTGACAGTCAATCGTTACTGTTTCATACGGTTCTTCAAGAACGCCATCAACAGTACGTAAGATTACTTCAGGACGAGAAACCGCTAGCTCGTAACCTTCACGACGCATGTTCTCGATTAAGATACCTAAGTGTAATTCACCACGGCCAGAAACACGGAAGCTATCTGGGTTTGCAGTATCTTCAACACGAAGTGCTACGTTGTGTACTAATTCTTTGTCTAAACGTTCACGAATATTACGTGATGTTACAAACTTACCTTCTTTACCACAGAAAGGAGAGTTATTAACAGAGAACGTCATTGTTACTGTTGGCTCATCAACACTTAGTGGTGGTAATGCTTCAACATTAGTAGGACAACAAACAGTGTCTGAAATCTTAAGTTCGCCGATACCAGTAACAGTTACGATGTTACCAGCATAACCACGTTCAGTTTCGATACGCTCAAGACCTAGGTAGCTTTGTACAGAACCGATTTTACCGTTACGTTTAGTGCCATCAGCACTGATGATAGTAACTTGTTGGTTTACTGCAACAGAACCACGCTTGATACGGCCAACACCGATTACACCAACATATGAGTTGTAATCAAGTTGCGAAATCTGCATTTGGAAGTCACCTTCAGGATCTGCATCCGGTGGTGATACTTCGTCAACGATCATCTTGAACATAGGTTCCATGTTCTCTGATGGCTCGTCTAAATCTAATGTTGCCCAGCCGTTGATTGCTGATGCATAGATAACTTTAAAGTCTAACTGTTCGTCAGTTGCGCCTAGGTTGTCGAATAAATCAAAGATTTGATCCATAACCCAATCCGGACGTGCACCTGGCTTATCAATTTTATTGATAACAACGATTGGCTTTAAGCCTTGCGCGAATGCTTTTTGCGTAACGAAACGCGTTTGTGGCATTGGACCTTCTTGAGCATCAACAAGTAATAATACTGAGTCAGCCATCGAAAGTACGCGTTCAACTTCACCGCCAAAGTCGGCGTGTCCTGGGGTATCTACGATATTGATATGGTAGTCATTCCATGAAATGGCTGTGTTTTTAGCCAAAATGGTAATACCACGTTCTTTCTCAATGTCGTTTGAGTCCATCACGCGCTCTTCGTTACCGCCGCGTGTTTCTAATGTACCTGATTGCTCAAGTAGTTTGTCAACCAATGTTGTTTTACCGTGGTCAACGTGCGCGATAATCGCTATATTTCTTAACTTTTCGATGCTCATATTTTTACTCAGAGAAATTAAATTCTCAATGATCCTGCAAGATCTACGCACTCATCTGCGTTTTCACGAGATGTCCCAGCATAGGATTTAAAAGGGCGCATATTATCCCTTATTAATGACATGGATGAAAGTTTATCCAATATATATTTCACAACTTTCTTCATACTTCTAATAAGTATCTGTTTTATATATGACATTTTCATTAATTTAATTTTTCAATTTGCCACTATTTTGCTCATTCCTAGCTATTCTTGTCATAATTTGGCAGTATTTGCTGAGTAAGTTAACAAAATAGCAGTGTTTATTATATAGACAAATTGTTTGCAAATAGCGTTCACTCAACGCATGCACCAAAATGATCAAACAACGATCCATACTGGTGCAAAAATACTAAAACATAGCAACTACTGGTATTTTTTAACGATTAAAAACAATAGATTATAAACATGGCATGGAAGCCGCTTACTAGAAAGCAAAAGCAATTATGCAGCAAAAATAAAACCCAACAGTTGGAGGACACATGTCACAATCGGTTTTAGATTTTATTAAAGAAAATGACGTTAAGTTCGTTGATTTACGTTTTACTGATACCAAAGGTAAAGAGCAACATGTTTCTATTCCTCATCATCAAGTAGATGAAGACTTCTTTGAAGACGGCAAAATGTTTGACGGCTCTTCAATTGCTGGTTGGAAAGGTATTAACGAATCAGACATGGTATTACTACCAGTTGCTGAATCAGCTAAATTAGACCCTTTCACAGAAGAAGCAACTTTAATCTTGCGTTGTGACGTGGTTGAGCCTAGTACATTACAAGGTTATGAGCGCGACCCGCGTTCTGTTGCTAAGCGCGCTGAAGAATACATGAAATCTACAGGTATCGCTGACACAGTTTTATTTGGCCCTGAGCCAGAGTTCTTTGTATTTGATGATGTTAAATACAAAACTGACATGTCAGGTTCTATGTATAAAATTGATTCTAAGCAAGCTGCTTGGAACTCAGATAAAGAATATGAAGGCGGCAACACCGGTCACCGTCCTGGCGTAAAAGGTGGTTATTTCCCTGTTGCTCCAGTTGATGATTTCCAAGATTGGCGTTCAGCTACCTGTTTAGTTCTTGAAGAACTAGGCCAAGTTGTTGAAGCACATCACCACGAAGTGGCGACTGCTGGTCAAAACGAAATCGCGACTCGCTTCAATACTATGGTATTAAAAGCGGACGAAATCCAAGAAATGAAATACGTTATCCATAACATGGCTCACTTATATGGCAAAACAGCAACGTTCATGCCTAAGCCAGTTGTAGGTGATAACGGTTCTGGTATGCACTGTCACCAGTCTTTAGCTAAAGACGGCGTTAACTTATTCGCAGGCGACAAGTACGGCGGTCTTTCTGAAGATGCACTTTACTACATCGGTGGTATCATCAAGCATGCTAAAGCAATCAATGCGTTTGCAAATGCTTCAACTAACTCGTACAAACGTTTAGTACCAGGTTTTGAAGCACCAGTAATGCTTGCATACTCTGCACGTAACCGCTCTGCTTCGATTCGTATCCCAGTAGTTCCATCTGCAAAAGGTCGCCGTATCGAAGTACGCTTCCCAGATCCAACTGCTAACCCATACCTTGCTTTCTCAGCAATGCTTATGGCTGGCCTTGACGGTATCAAAAACAAGATCCACCCTGGCGATGCTATGGATAAGGATTTATACGACTTACCAGCAGAAGAAGCAGCAGAAATTCCAACAGTTGCATCTTCATTAGGTGAAGCACTAGCTGCACTTGATGCTGACCGTGAGTTCTTAAATCAAGGTGGTGTATTCACTAATGATTTAATCGATGCTTACATTGCACTTAAGTCAAAAGAAGTTGAAAAACTTAACATGACAACTCACCCAGTTGAGTTCGAAATGTACTACAGCTGTTAATCACGCTGTAGTTAAAATTATCTTGTTATAGATAATATATGTGTGTTCTCAAGGCCCGTTCTGCGGGCTTTTTTTATGGCTAATTTTCCCATTCTCCACTAAAGTTTAACTAGTGCAAAAAATGCAAGGTGACAAGGTGAAAACAAGGCTTTTATTACTAGCAACACTGATTTTAATCAGCTTTTATGGCTACAGCGGTGATAAGAAAATTTATTCTTGGAAAGACAAGAATGGCGTTTTAGTATTTTCTGATACACCTAAAGTCGGTGCTACCGAAGTAAAGCTCACTAGCCAAACTTTATCTATGCCTAGCGTTGATACAAGTGTTTTAGATGAACAGCAGCCTGTTGCCGAAAAAAGCTATAAAGTGGTTATTTCTTCTCCTGCCGATCAAGGTACTGTGCGTGAGAATACCGGTTCTGTGTATGTGACTAGTCGTATTACGCCTCGTTTTGAGAATGGTTTTAAAATTCAGCTGCTGGTTGATGGTACTGCATTTGCAGAGCCTAGCAATACCAGCACGTTTGCCCTGCGCGATGTAAATCGTGGAGAACACACCTTACAAATTAAACTATTTGATCCGCAAGGCTCTGTAGTCTCTGTTAGCCCAATAAGTACTTTTTTTATGCATAGAGCATCATCTTTGTAAAAAGATCGTATTCTCATACAAAGACAATAATTTGCTTAATAATTATGTGCTAAGCTGCTAATTATCATCAACGCACTAAAGTGGTGCAACCATGCCCAATAATAAAAATTTTAGCCCTGAACTACTCACCAGTATTTGGCAAAACCTGTCGACTGCGGTGATTTTACTCGATCAACAATTTACGCTTATTTACGCTAATAATAGTGCCAGTGAGCTATTAGGATTAGGCCCTAAGCGAATTTTAAAGCAACCTTTTGATAGTCTATTTAATTACCATTCGATAGATTTAAAACGCATTGCTCAATACTCACTGGTGGATGGTGTTGATTGCCATCAGCATAGAGCTGACGTAGTGTTCGTTGATTCTCGCCACGCAAAATTGGCGATTAGCTCGCGCCGAGTAAAACTACAAAATGAGTACTATATTTTATTTGAATGTCGCCAAACTGATGATGAAATTCGCCACGATCAAGCGTCTAATCAAATGCATCAATATCAAGCTGCTCGCAATCTAATTCGCGGACTTGCCCATGAAATTAAAAATCCTTTGGGCGGAATTCGCGGAGCGGCGCAATTATTGCAGTATGAGGTTGATCAGCAAGAACGGGATGAATGTGCAGAACTGATCATTGAACAAGCTGACCGCTTACGAGAGCTGGTAGACAGATTGCTAGGGCCGAATCAATTACCGCAAAAATCATACGGTAATATTCACCAAACCTTAGAATCTGTAATTAAGTTAAGTACCTTAGATAATTGCGCCAATATTAGTTTGGAAAAAGATTACGATCCAAGTATTCCGGATGTATTTATTGACCAAGGTAAAATTCAGCAAGTGGTACTTAATATTGTTCGTAATGCACAACAAGCGTTAGTCGATGGTGGCGTGATAAAAATTAAAACACGCATCAATCATCAACAACGTCGCCCGGGTAAAGCGCCTAAAAAAGCATTGCTGATCCAAATATCAGATGACGGACCTGGGATCGATCCTAGCATCAAAGAGACCTTGTTTTACCCGATGATCACCAATAAAGAAGGTGGTTCAGGGCTGGGTCTTTCGATTGCACAAACCTTGATCGATCAACACAATGGCTATATCGAATGTGATAGCTGGCCGGGTCATACAGAATTTAATATATATCTGCCTTTTGTGGATTAATCGGTTGTTGGAGTTCGCATGAAAACAGTTTGGCTTGTTGATGATGATGCATCAATCCGCTTTGTACTTGAAAAAGCGCTAGCACGCGCAGGTTTCAACGTTGAAAGTTTTGCTAATGCCCAAGACGTGCTCAGTGCATTAAAATTTAGCCAGCCCACCGTGTTGGTTTCAGATGTAAGAATGCCGGGTATGGATGGTATGGCATTGCTTGAGCTTATTGCAGAGCAAAACCCGGGACTTCCCGTGATCATTATGACTGCGCATTCCGACTTAGACTCTGCAGTTAATGCCTTTCAAAAAGGCGCATTTGAATACTTGGCCAAACCGTTTGATTTAAATGAAGCGGTTGCCTTAGTTGAAAGCGCGTGTCGCGCGAACTCCACTAAAAAGACCAAACGTAAACCAGCCCCACCAAAAAGCGCTCATATCATTGGTGAAGCACCCGCCATGCAAGAAGTGTTTCGTGCCATTGGTAAGCTGTCGGCATCAAGCATGAGTGTGTTGATCAATGGTGAATCGGGTACAGGTAAAGAACTCGTTGCCAGTGCCTTACATAACCATAGTCCGCGTAAAGAAAACCAGTTTATAGCCTTGAATATGGCTGCAATTCCTAAAGAGTTGGTAGAGTCTGAACTGTTTGGCCATGAGAAAGGTGCCTTCACTGGTGCTGATAGTGTGCGAAAAGGTCGTTTTGAACAAGCTAATGGCGGTACCCTGTTTTTAGATGAAATAGGGGATATGCCGCTGGATGTACAAACTCGACTATTACGCGTATTAGCTGATGGCGAATTTTACCGTGTTGGTGGTCATCAAAGTATTAAAGTTGATGTGCGGATCATTGCTGCGACCCACCAAAACCTTGAAGATTTGGTCAAACAAGGTAAGTTTAGGGATGACTTATTTCACCGCCTAAACGTAGTACGATTACGCCTACCCGCTCTACGCGAGCGCACCGAAGATATTGAACGCTTAGCACAACATTTTTTGCATAAAAGCGCAAAAGACTTACAAGTTGAAAGTAAAGTACTCAGCTCTAAAGCTACTGATTTACTACGTCTATTCAATTGGCCAGGTAATGTTCGCCAACTTGAAAACACCTGCCGCTGGCTTACTGTAATGGCCCCAGGTGAGTTAGTTAGTGAACAAGATTTACCGCCTGAAATTTTAGAAATTGATGAGGCTCAGCAAGAAGGTGATTGGCTTGATTCATTCCAGCAGTGGCTTAATCAAGAGCTGAAACAAGGTAAAGAGAATATTTGGCCAAATATTCAAGCACAGTTAGAAACTCGCTTAATTAAAACTGCGTTGGCAAACTGTGCAGGGCATAAACAAGAAGCTGCGGTTAAAATTGGTTGGGGTCGCAATACATTGACCCGCAAATTAAAAGAGCGCAATATCAACTAAAGTTCCCTGTTTGAAAGGAAAGCAAGTTGAAATTAATCGAGCATATTCCATTAATAAAGCAGATGGAAATACTCAATCGGCTGAATTTTTTTAGAGAGTTTACCCTCAACGAGCGGCAAATTTTACTCGAATCATTCAGCCATTTATATTTAGTAAGTCAAAATCGTTTTGTGTTTAAACAATTCGATAACGATAAACAGCTGTACATTGTTCTCAGCGGCGCTATTGTGGTATTTAACCACAGCCATTTAATGGAACTGGGCACAATAGAGCCCGGTGAGTTTATTGGCGAAGGTGCGTTTATCAATAACCGTGAGCGTAGCACCAGTGCCCGTGCAAAAACTGACACGATCGTGCTCGCAATATCACCTGAAGCACTAACACGACTCCCCAATGTGATCCGCGAAAAAATCAAAGACCGTATTATCGAAGGTATGAGCGAGCGTATAGCCAAACTTAGTCACTACCTAGAATCACGGGGCTAATCCATATACACAACTTGCAGCGAGCAGTTTAACCAATGCGGCCCTGTAATGTGTGCGTTATAGCGAAATGTGTCTGAGGGCTTTTCCCCAAAAGGAGTAGCAACCAAAGGGCTTAAATGCGTGTATGACTGCGAAGTATCTCTATAATTGATGACTAAATAATTTTCATAACGCTGCCAAACTAACTGAGCGCGGGCACCATTTAGTAAAGCAAATTCAACCAAGTTATCAACAAATCTAACTTTGAGACCATTGTAACGATCTTCAACGCAACCAGTAGTTCGCATTTGTTCTGGCACATCAAAACCTAGCTCTATTTGCTCACCACGCAAGTAAAAGCCAATATTGCCATTGCTATAATGATGATTTGCCGCCGACACATAGTGTATCTGTGGCTGATAGCCCATTGCTTGCATAATATCAGCAAGCTGCTCGGTTTCAGCTGTAAGTAGCTTATCTTCGGAAGTTAACAGTGTCGCAGCGGCAAACTCTTTGGGGATTGGTAATTGAATAAACTGATACGGTAATGGTTGTTGCTGTAAGCGTATTGTTAGCTGTTGTTTTTCTAGCTCTGTTAACGCTTGCGTGTACACATATATTGTTGGTTGTTGGCACGCAGTTAGTAATAACAACATGCAGATTAAAATTCCATTTCGCATAACACCTCCAAATGATTACAAACGTAGTCTATTAGAGGTGCCCTATTATAGCAACTTAATTTATTTGGCTATTTAACCAAACATCAACACTTTGTTTAGTGTATAGCACGTCTTTAAATAAACGATGACGTTGAAACTCCAACAAACGCTCTCGGTTATTATCACCACTGAGTAATTGACTGTGGTTATCATTAAACTTGGAAATTACCGAAAAACCTTTTTGCGTACTATGCGGCTGCTGTTTTACCTGTTGAGTTAGGTGCGCTCTGACATCATCAGCTGTTAACATATCTGAGTTATTTAAACCCATTAACTCTTTTCTCATTGCTAATCTTACGCCCATCTTCTACTCCATTTTTCAGTGCATGAGCACTTAAGTTACTGCATCTAGCGGTTATTAATTTTCACCATTTATGGCAAATAACAGGCCAGATTTTACAAGGGCAGCTTACACCGCAATTACTGCAGTTTTTTTAAAGCCAATCAAAAATACCAAAAAGTTATTGGTTATTTGTATTGAAAGCCTCTCAGAAATTAGATGGCTTGATGCAAAAGCCGCGCATAGCCTTTATACTACAGGCTATGCCCTACCTTAATGAGATCAAACATGAACGACGAATACATTGAAATTGAATTAGAAGAAGAACCGATTGAGTTATGTAAACTTTTAAAAGTTCTTGATTTAGTTGAAGGTGGCGGCCAAGCAAAAAACCTCATAACTGAGGGTTATGTGGGTGTTAACCATGAAATTTGTACAATCAAACGGAAAAAATTATACAGTGGTGATGTGCTTGAATTTGATGGTGAGCTATTTAAGTTAACCCTAAGTGAAGATGCAACACCGGCGCAGCGTGCTGTGGAAAATACTCAATCTGAGAGTGTAAAAAGCCCTGTGCAAGAAACACCAGCGGCACCTAAAAACAAACGTAAACGTACTAAAAAGCCGAAAGTAGATGAAAAAACGGGCCGTCGTCCAATTTCATTTGGTTAATCACCAGCATAACTTGTAAAACACTTTGAGGTCGTCTTTAATTACTTTCTAAATAACGACAAATAGAAAGCATTTTATGACGACTTCAACAGCCCCTACTTGGCTCAAAAGTGTTGCTTGGGCCGCATTAGTTTGGAATTTACTCGGGGTAATTGCATTTATTATGCAACTGCTTATGACACCTGAGATGATTAGTAAACTTCCTGCAGATCAACAAGCTGCATATTCAAATACCCCTTTATGGTCTACCTTAGCATTTGCTGTAGCCGTTTTTGCTGGCACATTAGGCTGTGTTTTCTTATTGCTTAAAAATGCCATTGCGCGAGCGTGTTTTGCGTTGTCTTTAATCGCGATTTTTATCCAGCAATTTTATAATTTTATCGTCATTAACAGTATTGAATTACTCGGTGCGAGTGCTGTATTTATGCCACTACTGGTGATCATCATCGCTGTTTTATTATTACAACTTAGTCATCGTGGCAAACAACAAGGCTGGCTGAGATAAAACATCACTGCAAGCTTGCGTTGTTTTGATTGGTTTTACTACCCATGGCTTGAAATCTAAATTTTCAGCATCATCTCTGTATCATAAACTGTCTACTAATCGTGCAATCTGATACTGGTATGCAGTTTGCATTTCACTATTTAAAAGAGGTTACATTTACCATTTAAGGACATTCATCTACTTTAGGGGCATATAATGAATAATAGTTTTGATACCCAAAAACAACTCACTATTAATGGCGAGCAGTTTCATATTCATTCACTGCAAGGATTAGGCGACAAAGCCAAACGATTGCCGTTCTCGCTGAAAATTCTACTAGAAAATTTATTACGCAATGAAGATGGCGTAAATATCAAAGCACAAGATATCGATGCATTATTAGATTGGGATCCTCAAGCTAAGCCAACTGCTGAGGTAGCATTTACGCCAGCACGCGTAGTAATGCAAGACTTTACCGGTGTGCCTGCAATCGTTGATTTAGCCGCAATGCGTGACGCCATGGAAAAACTCGGTGGCGATCCTGCGAAAATAAACCCACTATCTCCTGCCGAATTGGTAATTGATCACTCTGTACAAGTAGATGGCTATGGTAATGATGGCTCATTTGATTTAAATGCCAAGCTAGAATATGAACGCAATAAAGAACGCTATGAGTTTTTACGTTGGGGGCAAACAGCCTTTGATAACTTAAAAGTAGTGCCGCCTGCAACAGGGATCGTTCACCAAGTGAATTTAGAATACCTGGCACGAGTGGTATTTAACGAAGACCGCAATGGGCAAAAATTTGCTTACCCAGATACCTTAGTTGGTACTGATTCTCATACTACCATGATCAATGGCTTAGGCGTGCTTGGCTGGGGTGTAGGTGGTATTGAAGCAGAAGCCGCAATGCTCGGCCAGCCAATTAGCTTGCTGATCCCACAAGTTGTGGGCATGAAGCTCAGTGGCCGCTTACCTGAAGGCACCACAGCGACAGATTTAGTACTGACCGTCACTGAGATACTGCGCAAACATGGTGTGGTGGGTAAGTTTGTTGAATTTTATGGTGATGGCCTTGCCGACTTACCATTAGCAGATCGTGCCACCATCGCCAATATGGCCCCTGAATACGGCGCTACGTGTGGTATTTTCCCTATTGATGATGAAACCATTAGTTACTTGCGCTTAACTAATCGCGATGAAGAGCAGTTAAAACTGATTGAAGACTACGCAAAACATCAAGGGTTATGGCGTAATGATGGCGATGAAGCTAATTACACCGATAAACTCGAGTTAAACCTCAGCGATGTGGTGCCAAGCCTTGCAGGTCCAAAACGTCCACAAGATAGAATTGCACTGGATCAAGCCGGCGATATTATTACCAAACACTTAAAAACCTTCCAAGATGAACGCTTAGCAAAACGTGACAACAGTGATGAACAGCAATCGCGTATTGAAAGTGAAGGTCCCGCTATAAACCCTGATGATACGGTCAACGAAGCACAGTTTATGGGGGCTGCAAAGGTTAACTTTAAAGAGCAAGAATTTGAGCTCAAAGATGGCGCTTGTGTGATTGCTGCCATTACTAGCTGTACCAACACTTCTAATCCAAGTGTGATTTTAGCCGCAGGTTTAGTTGCGCAAAAAGCTCGCCAATTAGGAATTAATGTAAAACCTTGGGTAAAAACATCACTGGCACCTGGCTCACAAGTGGTCACTGACTACTTAGAAAAAGCAGGTTTAATGGATGATTTAGATGCCCTTGGCTTTAACTTAGTGGGTTATGGTTGTACTACCTGTATTGGTAATTCAGGCCCTCTCGCTGATGAAATCTCTGACGCGATTCAAAAACATAAACTGGTGGTAAGTTCTATATTATCAGGTAACCGTAACTTTGAAGGGCGTATTCACCAAGATGTGAAAATGAACTTTTTAGCTTCACCACCGTTGGTTGTTGCTTACGCAATTGCTGGGCGCACTGATATCGATGTATACAACGAGCCTCTAGCGCAAGATGCTAATGGTAATGATATTTACCTGAAAAACATCTGGCCTTCAGTAAGTGAAGTAAATGAACTCGTGAAAAAAACCGTTACCAAAGAAATGTTTGCTTCAAGTTACGGCAATGTCTACAAAGGTGACGATCGCTGGCAGCAAATTAAAATACCTGATGGCAAATTGTATGATTGGAATGATGCATCAACTTACATCAAAAAAGCGCCATTCTTTGATGGTATGACAGCAGAACCACCGGGGATCCCAACAATCAATGGCGCACGCTGTTTAGCAAAACTTGGCGACTCTGTTACTACCGACCATATTTCTCCTGCGGGGGCAATCAAGGCCGATGCACCAGCAGGCCTATATCTGCAAGAAAATGGCGTTGAAAAGGCCCAATTTAACTCTTATGGTTCACGTCGTGGTAATCACGAAGTGATGATGCGTGGTACGTTTGCCAACGTAAGGTTAAAAAACTTATTAGCACCGGGCACAGAAGGTGGTGTCACTCGCACCCAGCCTGATGATGAGCTTGCTAGCATTTACGATGCCGCAATGGCCTATCAACAGCAAGGTACGCCACTAGTCGTACTTGCAGGCGCTGAATATGGTACGGGTTCATCACGTGATTGGGCTGCAAAAGGCTCACTATTACTCGGTGTAAAAGCTGTGATAGCGCAAAGTTATGAACGTATTCACCGCTCGAATCTGATTGGTATGGGCGTACTGCCACTGCAATTTAAAGAGGGCGAAAGTCATGAATCCCTTGGTTTAACTGGCCAAGAACAATTTGACATTGATGGCTTGTATGACAAAACCACAGAAGTAAGCGTGATTGCTACCAACAGTGAAGGTAAAAAACTTAGCTTTACTGCTGATGTGCGTATTGATACCCCTAAAGAATGGGATTACTACAAGCATGGCGGTATTTTACAATACGTCTTGCGTAATATGCTCAGCAATTAACTATGAGTAAAGGGCTAAGCAAATTTAATTTGCTTAGCCCTTGGTTTATTGATGTAAAAACCTAACCGGCTAAAAACCCCAAACAACATACCTACACCCAAGTCAGCTAACAGCTACGTATTGTATGACTGAGCAAAACCCCATAAGAATAAGGTATTTATTACTGAGCCGCTTCTAGCGCCTTAGTACGTTGCTCTAATGTGCTTTTAACTTGCTCTGCATCTTCAAACAGTTGTTTTATCACTACAGGATCATAAACACTAATTGGCGTTGGCGAAAGTGACGGCATATTAGCGGCCTTAGCACTGCCTTTGAGAATTGCGGTATCCTCGGCTGCAACCACCGTTATATCGTTGGGGTCGAGTATCATTTGTTGGCTTTTACCATCCGGGTTTGGCCTATCTGAATAATGCCATTGGCCTTGCTTGTCTTGCCATTTATAAATTACGATAGCCACCTGTGAATCATCCGAGGTTATTGATTCTAAGAAGTTTTGGCTGGTCTCACTAACAACCTTAACAGCGCGCGCCAGCGTATCACTGGATAATGAAATCATTTGCTCTTTTATACCACTGGATTGACGCGTTATTTCATCACTCGTTAGCCATGTTTGACCATCTGGGCGCTGCAAATAAAATAATCCTGCAACACTAATTAGCAATACCATAATTGCTAGGTAGGCGAAGTACTTCATATTCAATCCTTTGAGTTAAAACTTTCCATAACTATCATTGATAGCGAGCAATGATTTTATCCAGCTCGCCATTATCTTTCAACTTTTGTAAAAAATCATTAAATTGTTGCGCATACTTTTTACCTTTGGAGTTATAAGCAAACTGCAACTGTAAGGGTGCCACACCAACGTTTACATCACTTACCACTAACGCAGCAAACTCAGGGTGGTGATCTATATACCAGTTCAAAACTGATTTCGAGATAACGGTAAATCGTTGACTAGAATGCGTATCTTTATACAAGCTTTGCAGTACTTCTAAATCCGAATAAAAGTTTTCACGATGTATTACTTTGTTCTGCACTAACAACTCAAATGTTGGATAAACATAACCAAAGCGGCCAAGTAAAACGCCACTTTTTAAACTATTCAATTTTTGCAAATCGATTAGCTTGGCACCTCGGGCAGCCACCATCACATCTTCCTCTCGTATAACCTCGTGACTCCAATAATATGAACCATTGCCAACTTGCCAATCTTCAGACTCCATCCGTGCATCAACATCACCATCTTTCACCATTTTTGCTGAACGCATTTCTGGCACGAATACATAATCTACTTGAACCCCCGATGCCTTCGAGAATGCAGTTATAATGTCATGTAAAATACCTTTATTTTCTGAGCGGACAAAGTGAAAGGGAGGATAATCTTCGTTCGGTAAAGCGATGCGAAGACTCTCGGCCAAAAGATTACTGGAATATAACAACAAGAAAATTACGCAATACAGTTTCATACAATACGTACACATCTATTTATAGCGCCTAATAGTATTGTAGTCCAAAAACACAAAACGCAGCTAGGCTGCGTTTTAGAATATTCAAATAAGTGTTTAAGGTTAGATACCATCACCATCAATGTGTAGGCCACATTCACGGTTTAAACCAAAGAAACGGGTTTCTTCTTCGGTCATACCTGGCTCTAATTTACGCGTGGTGTGCACATCGCCCATTGACACATATCCTTGCTCCCAAAGCGGGTGGTAAGGTAGGTCATGCTTGGTTAAATACTGATACACATCGCGGTTTGACCATTCAATAATCGGGTAAACTTTAACAGTACCACGGCTAATTTCAACAATCTGCTTTTCAGCTCGGGTTGACGCTTGATCACGGCGTAGGCCACTAAACCAAGTGCCGGCCTCAATGTCTTTTAGCGCACGAGTCATAGGCTCCACTTTATTAAGCTGGTTATATTGCTTAATACCCGCTTCGCCTTGCTCCCATAACTTACCAAACTTAGCTTCTTGCCATGCTGGGCTAAGGGCCGATTTATACACTTTTAAATTAAGTGATAAGCGTTCGGTCATCTGTTCTATGAACTGGTATGTTTCCGGGAATAAATAGCCAGTATCTGTCAGTACCACCGGAATATCTGGACGCTGCGATGTCACTAGGTGCAACATCACCGCAGCCTGAATACCAAAGCTTGATGATAAAAACTGCGTATCAGGCAAGTTTTCTAACGCCCAAGCCACACGTTGTTCAGCAGTTAAATCTTTTAATACGTCGTTTGCATCTGCAAGCAACGTCGCTTGGCTTTCTTTATCTAGCTGTAATATGTTTTTAAATTCACTCATAGTAAATTCCAAACCTCAGCAAGCTCATTCGCTTGCTTTAAATTAAGCGTGAAAATCGGTGACTGACACTTTAACTTCAGCAACAATGCCTTTTCTAATAACAAAGTCACCAAAACATTCGCCGTCGTTACGTTCACTTGCCCATTGACCAATTAGTTTGTCAAAGGCATCTAAATACACGTCTTCACCAACATTCTCTAAATACAATTTAGGAATACGTGTGCCTTCAAGGTTGCCCCCTAAGTACACGTTATATTTACCAGGACCTTTACCCACTAAGCCTGCTTCTGCCAACATGGCGCGACCACAACCGTTTGGACAACCAACCACACGCATAATGATGCTGTCATCTGGAATGCCGTGCTTCGCAAGCAGCGCTTCTGTTTTTTCAATTAAGCTTGGTAAGTAACGCTCAGCCTCTGCCATTGCAAGTGGGCAAGTTGGTAATGCCACACACGCCATAGAGTTTTTACGTTGCTCAGAGTCTTTATCGTCAATCAAACCGTGATTACGGGCGATTTCTTCAATCACCGCTTTTTGATCCGCAGGCACGCCGGCGATAATCAAATTTTGGTTCGCCGTCATGCGCATGTCACCTTGGTGAACTTCAGCAATTTTACGACAACCTGTTTTCAGTGGTTTACCTGGGTAGTCTAAAATACGGCCACTTTGAATAAATAGCGTTAAGTGGTGTTTACCATCAATACCTTCAACCCAACCAATACGATCGCCACGATGAGTAAACTCATAAGGGCGACTCGGTGCAAATTTAACCCCTGAGCGTGCTTCAACTTCCGCTTTAAATACATCACTACCTACACGGTCTAGGGTGTATTTAGTTTTCGCATTTTTACGGTTTGAGCGATTACCCCAATCACGTTGTACTGATACCACATGCTCAGCAATTTTAAGTGTGTCTGCTAAGGCGATAAAACCAAAGTCATCCGCTTTACGTGGATAGGTTGCGGTATCGCCGTGAGTCATGGCAAGACCGCCACCGACTAATACGTTAAAGCCTACCAATTTGCCATCTTCTGCAATGGCGACAAAGTTTAAGTCATTTGCGTGTACGTCCACTTCATTATTAGGTGGGATAGTCACAGTGGTTTTAAACTTACGCGGTAAATAGTTAGAGCCTAAAATTGGCTCTTCAGTGGTTTCTGCCTTTTCGCCATTTAACCAGATTTCTGCATACGCTTTGGTTTTTGGTAATAAATGCTCTGAAATTTTTGCAGCCCAATCGTATGCTTCTTGATGTAGCTCAGACTCAACCGGATTAGTAGTACATAACACGTTACGGTTAACATCACCTGCGGTGGCAATTGAGTCAATGCCCACGCTATTAAGCATCTGGTGCATGCCTTTAATGTTTGGCTTTAACACACCGTGAAACTGAAACGTTTGACGCGTAGTTAAACGAATACTGCCGTAGCTGGTTTTTTCATCGGCAAATTTATCAATTGCAAGCCATTGCTCAGGCTTAATAATACCGCCAGGCATACGGGCACGTAACATGACATTGTGTAGTGGCTCAAGCTTTTGCTTAGCACGTTCACCACGAATATCACGGTCATCTTGTTGATACATACCGTGGAAACGAATTAACTGAAAGTTATCCGCAGTAAAGCCACCAGTGATCTCGTCTGTTAAATCTTGCTCTATGGTGCCACGTAAAAAGTTACTTTCTCTTTTCAAACGCTCGTTATCAGAAAGCTTTACGTTTTTATCTTGTTCGCTCATGTTTAATCCTAAATTTGTTACAGTGACGGCTGTTAGCGTTACTTTTATAAAGTAAGCAATGTGTACTTAGTACACATCTTTCTGATAGCGATTTGCGCTTCGTAAGTCTTTTAAATACTGCTCAGCGTCTTCATCGTTTTTACCGCTATTTTCTTTGATGATATCAACCAAGGCTTGGTGTACATCTTTCGCCATGCGATTTGCGTCACCACAAATATAAAAATGTGCGCCAGCTTCTAGCCACTCAAATACCGCTTGGCTGTTTTGACGAAGCTTGTCTTGCACATAGACTTTCTCAGCTTGGTCACGGCTAAACGCCACATCAACTTTGCTCAATAAACCTGATTTTAAATAGCCTTGAATCTCTACTTGATACAAAAAGTCTTGAGTAAAATGTGGGTTACCGAAGAACAACCAGTTTTTACCAGCTGCTTCACGGGCATCACGCTCTTGTAAAAATGCACGAAACGGCGCAATACCTGTACCTGGGCCGACCATGATCACCGGTGTTTCGTCATTAGCAGGTAAACGGAAATTATCGTTATGCTCGCTATATACTTTTACTTTACAGCCTTCTTCGGCACGGCGTGCTAAATAGCCTGAACAACCACCTAAATGCTCGCTGCCAAACGCTTCAAACTCAACCAAACCAATCGTTAAATGTACTTCGTCTTCAACTTCAGCTTGGCTGGAAGCAATTGAATATAAACGTGCTTGTAATTTACGTAAGCAATCAACTAAAGTTTGTGCTTCAAGTTTGGCTGGGTTTTGGCGGATCACATCAAAGATTTGACGAGGTTCAATGTATTCACGCATTGCCGCTTTATCTTCAACTAGCTTTAATAACTCAGGTGTACCTGTGGCGATTGCGTATTTTTCAACAAAGCCAGGGTATGACTGAGTAAGTTCAAGTTTCTCAATTAATGCATCACGAACACTTAATTCAACATCACCTAACTTTACGCTCGTTGCGCCATCAATTTGAGTCAGTGTCAGCACTTCATCAACTAATGCTTCATCATTTAGGAAGTAAACACCTAATGAATCACCCGGTGTATATGTGATGTCTGAGCCTTCTAATGAAATTTCAACATGACGTACGTCTTTTGTTGAATCACGACCAGTGATCTTTTGCACTGTGCTTAGCTCTGCTGCAAACGGGTTTTGCTTAGTGTATTGGCTCGCAGCTGTTGCTGGTGCACCAAATGACACTACTTGCCCGCCAGTGGCACTTTGCTGTGCTTTTAAATCAGGTTCAAACGCATCGAGTGCGCCAGTGATCCAGGTAGCCGCTTCATCATCGTAATCAACATCTAAGTCAGCGCGCTGATAAATGGTTTCTGCGCCGAGTTTATTTAAGCGCTGTTCAAAGTCTTTTGCTGTTTGGCAGAAAAACTCATAGCTTGAGTCACCTAAACCTATAACCGCTATTTTAACACCATCAAGTTTAGGGGCTTTTTTAGTCGCTAAAAATTCATGCAGTGTTTCTGCATCTTCTGGCGGCTCACCTTCACCGTAAGTTGAAACAACAATGCTCAGGAACTTTTCTTTTTTCAGGGCTGTTGGTTTGTAATCAGCCATACTCACTAATTTAACAGCCAAACCACGTGATTCAGCTTGCTCTTTAAGTTTAGTCGCGACACCTTTTGAATTACCGGTTTGTGAACCATATAAAATGGTCAATGCAGCTGCTTCACCTGCACTTGGTGCAGCACCCGCCACGCCACCTAAAGCCGCTGTATTTGCATTTGCAGCAAGATAGCCACTTACCCACGCTTGCTGAATTGGATTAAGCTCAGCTACTAAACCTTGTAGCTTTTGTACTTGCTCTTGCGATAATGGACTTGCTAGCGCATTAAGTTGACCTAACAACATGAATTAATTCCCCGTAACCCTGAAAGTTATCTACAAAATGATTACTGATTGCAGTCATCACTTTGCCTAAAATTTGTGTCGACTTTAAGGCAAATAAATCAGGCCCTAAAGATTTCTCTGAGTGTGAAGAATAACGGGGTATCCGCCAATAAAAAAAGAATAGAATCTGCTTTGTTATTCCATTTAGTTATTAATTTATAAATTTACCAGTAAAAACAGATTAAAAGCTAGAAACAGTGCCCGTCTACTATCGCAACACAATAATCACCTCTCAAAAATAGTCATTACCAATCTTGATTACAAAATAACACATTAACTTTTTTGCAACAAAACTCGGGTACGCTATAGTGGAATTGGCCACATTTTGTGCGCCCATAACAATAAGGAAACACTATGTCACACGGGACATATAAAAAATGCATACTCGCCAGTGCTGTTTTATCAGCAGCACTACCTTGCTTAGCCGCCGTTGATAATGGCGACTTTGAAAATTGGGCAGGCAACACCCCTAATAATTGGAGCACTATTGATTCCGGTATTACGCTCTCGCCATCAAGCTCTATCGTCAACAGCGGTTCACTCGCTGCTAAAGTAGAGGTGAATACAGCAAGCCAAAGCAATACGGATTTACTGCAACAGGTAACTGTTGAGGCAGGCCAAAGCTATCTATTTTCAAGCTGGGTTTACCACACTGAAGGCGGTGTTAAAGCGCGTCTCATTGCCGACGGTTATCAAGGCTACTCAAACCCTGCACTTTTAAATCAATGGCAACAGATCAGCTATACATACACAGCATCAAGTAACACGACCATTAGCGTTGGTCTACGCTTTTATGATGTTAGCGGTTTTGATGGCAGTGAAACTGTTTATGTTGATAATTTCACACCAAACGCGACTGGCAGCACACCAACACCGACCGGTTGTGCTGATAACACTGTTAGTTTAGCGCTCACCACAGATAACTATGGCGAAGAGACAAGTTGGCAAATTACTAATGCGCAAGGCACCCCCGTTGCATCTGGTGGCAGTTATAGCGGCAATAACAGTTACACTGAACAAGCCTGCCTAGTTGATGGCGATTATACCTTTAGCATTTTCGATAGCTATGGCGATGGTATTTGCTGCTCGTTTGGTAACGGCAGTTACGCGCTCACATTTGAGCAAACACAACTTGCAAGCGGCAGTAGCTTTCAAACTAGCGAAGCAACGCCATTCACACTGGGCGATGATACTAACCCAGAAACGCCCCCCACAGAGCCAAGCGGTTATTATGTCACCGTTCAAGGTTTAACAGGCTACGCTCTAAAAACAGCACTATATAACATCGTTAAAGACCACAACTCACAGGGTTATTCTGCAATTTGGAGCTTTTACGATATTGCTGCACGAGATAAGTACTTTGAAAATGACAATTCGATTCTCGATCGTTATGCTGAAAACCCAACGGGCCAAGACAGTTATAACTATATAGCAGTAGCTGATCAGTGTGGAACCTACAGAGGTGAAGGTGATTGTTATAACCGCGAACATTCATTCCCGAAAAGTTGGTTTGGCGGCACAAATGAGCCTATGAATTCAGACGTACACCATATTTTTGCCACCGATGGTTATGTAAATTCAAAACGCAGTAACTATCCGTTTGGTGAAGTAGGCAGCGCCAGCTATACCTCAAGTAATGGCAGTAAATTAGGCAGTGCAGCAAGCTCAATTAATTACTCAGGCACGGTATTTGAGCCAATCGATGAATTTAAAGGTGACTTTGCCCGCGCTTATTTTTATATGGCAACCCGCTATGAGAATGTCATTGGTTCGTGGCAAAACAACACCACTGCAAGTAACGCAGTACTGAATGGCACATCAAACCAAGTATTTGAGAATTGGGTAGTGACTATGCTGATTAATTGGCACAACGACGACCCTGTCAGCCAATTAGAGTTAGATAGAAACCAAGCCGCTTATGAACATCAAGGTAATCGTAATCCATATATCGATCACCCAGAATTTGTAGAGATGATTTGGTAAAGGTCAGCGGTCAGCGGTCAGCGGTCAGCGGTCAGCGGTCAGCGGTCAGCGGTCAGCGGTCAGCGGTCAGCGGTCAGC
>NZ_JBALXK010000031.1:0-48748 GCF_036960685.1 Pseudoalteromonas sp.
TTATCAAATGGCGCAAAGCCGGGATTTTCTACTAACGTACCATCCGCTTGTTCGCTGGCTGAATGCCATTGCTCACTTTTAAAGGTGGCAAAGTGAATATCATCCACATACCAGCGCATTTCATCTTGCTGCCACTCAAGGGCATAAGTATGAAACATATCTGCTGGATTTTGATCCCCAGAAAATGTATACGCTGTGCCACTGTATACATTTTTAGGGGCTGGCGCACCATAATGCAAGGTACCATGAACACGACTCTCTAAAGTGCCCGCTGGCGCTGTTTTGTCATCAGTTGGTACTTTAAGATTTACCGCTTCCATAATATCGATTTCGCCAGAAGAGGCCCAGCGGCCATACTCCCAATCGGTAGGCAGCATCCAAATCGCAGGCCATGCGCCTTGACCAGCAGGCAGTTTTGCGCGTATTTCAAAGCGACCATATCGCCAATCCCCTAAGCCCTTGCTGCGTAACCGTGCAGAAGTAAATGGCTGGGTTTGGGTGAGTGAGCGCTCAGCATCGCTACTAACATCGTCGCGATTAAATTTAGGACCTGTGTATTGCTCTTTAATGGCAACTAAATGTAACAACCCTTGCTCAACAAAACTATTTTGGGCTCTTGCGGTATAACACTGCTTCTCGTCATTTCCGCCACCACGACAATTGACTTCATGCTGCCACTTTTGTGAGTCAATTTGTGAGCCATTAAATTCATCTTGCCAAACGAGTTGCCAGCCTTCACCTAAACTGGCAGTGACAGGTTCTGTTTGTTCTACCTGTTGGCAGGCGCTAAGTGCGCCTGCCAACAGGATAATTGCAGGAGTTTTTATTGACATAAAATAGCTGATTCCTGTGCATGTTCAGTGCTTACTGCTAATTTAGCAATTGATAGTTGCCAATCACCTTCGGTGCTTAATTGCCATGGTGAGAACACTTGACCAAGGTTTACATTTTGCTCAGCAAAACACGCTAAATCAATATTCAGTGTTTGCCACTGTGAATCATTATTTAGTTGTTCGGTAATATCTAATTTACCTTGGCAATCATCACCACATTGCATACCTAACCACAATGGGCTGGTGCCTGCTTTGTCGACTTTGATCTGCATCTGTAGTTGCCCTTGCTTTTCAACAAAAGAGCGTAAGTCAGATGGAAATGCAGCCATTAAACGTACCGCAGCCAGCTCTTCACCGGTAAAAGTGATAGCACGCGCATCTTCTTGCACGTCTTTATCAAAGGTTTTAACACTCACAGCACCAACTGACTCTCGGCTGCTTGCCATGGTTTTTTGTTGCTCACCACTTTGCAGCTGTAAGCTCCACGGCGCTTTAACTGCACGTTCGAATAACACTAAGTCTTCAAGTTGCTGTGTAACTTGGCTTTGCTCTGTTAAATCATCACTTAAGGTATTTTTATCTGTGTAGGTTAAACCAAAACCATACGGCAACAACGGCGAGTAATCAGCATCCCCTCGATTTGCATTGTCGATTGGATTGTTAGGCCATGAGAATGATAATTTGCCTTTAAAGTCATGATTTACAGAACCATCAACATTGGCGAATAACACGTCACTAATCGCATCTCCTTCACTACCTGGCAGCCAAGTAGCAACAAAGGCATCACTGGCATTCAGTTCTGCATTTACCCACATTGGGCGGCCACTAATAAACAGTGATACAACCGGAATACCCGCTTTTTTAAACTTACGTAATAAGGCGAGATCTGTTTTATTACCACGTTGATATTCAAGGTTATCTAGGTCGCCATTACCTTCTGCGTAAGGTTGTTCACCAAACACTACAATCGCAACATCTGGACGAGTATTGAACTGCCCGCTTAAGTCATACTGAACTTGCCCGCCTGCTTGCTTAACAGTGCGTTCAATACCATCAAAAATAGAGGTGCCGCCTGGGAAATCGCTATTTTCGTTACCAGTACCTTGCCATGTAATACTCCAACCACCTGATTGCATACCAATGTTGTCGGCGCCTAAACCTGCTACCAGCACGTTTGCTTTAGGTGAAAGAGGTAATAGCTGTTGTTTATTTTTAAGTAATACTAATGACTCACGAACCGCTTGTTTTGCAATAGCACGGTGTTCTGCACTGCCAATAACCTCAGTTTTCCCCGATAGCGGGCGCTGTGCTGGGCTTGGCTTATCAAATAAACCTGCACGCATTTTCACACGTAAAATACGAGTCACGGCATCATCAATTCGGCTTTGCGCAATATCGCCACTTTTTACTTGAGCAATTAAATTTTCGTAAAGAGGTTTCCAAGCATCGGTTGGCACCATATACACATCTAAACCAGCGTTCGCCGCTTGTGCACAGTTACCATTTGTACAACCATCGATTTGCCCGTGACCATTCCAGTCACCTACGACAAAACCATCAAAGCCCATTTTGCCTTTCAGTACATCGGTCAATAAGTATTTGCTGCCATGAATTTTTTCACCATGCCAACTATTAAATGACGCCATAACCGTTTGCGCGCCCGCGCCTAAACCGCCAACATAACCTTGTGCATGAATGTCAAAAAGTTCTTGTTCTGATGCGATGTTGTCGCCTTGGTCATCACCACCTTGCGTACCACCATCACCTAAAAAGTGCTTAACGGTACTGATCACGCGTTTATCAGATAAGAAATCTTTATCAACCGCACCTTGCAGACCTTTTACGATTGCCGCTGAATAATCACGCACAATTTCAGGATCTTCTGAATACCCTTCGTAAGTACGGCCCCAACGGTCGTCGCGCACTACTGCTACAGTTGGTGCAAATACCCAATCAATGCCTGTTACCATGACTTCTTGCGCCGTTGCTGCGGCTATTTTTTCAATTAATGCAGGGTTATTTGTCGCACCTAAACCTATATTATGTGGGAACAAGGTTGCGCCAATTACATTGTTATGACCATGAACTGCATCAGTTCCCCACATAGTCGGAATATTAATGCCATCAAGGGAATCATCGACTGATGCTTGATACATTTTTTCTGCGAGCTCTATCCAATCAGCTGCTGTGGCATGTTTATTATTATTAGGAAACGCCCCGCCGCCATTTAGATAAGAACCAAAGCCATATTTACGCATATCTTCCACTGTAATATCGCGAATTTCTGGTTGGATCATTTGCGCAATTTTTTGCTCAAGTGTCATGCTATTGATTAATTTAGCAATGGCCGCTTCCATATCGGCATCATCGTTAATACCGGTTGCTATTTTTGGCCAAATTTCATTATCAACTACTTTACTCGTTTGCATTTTTTCAGGCCCTGAGCAGCCGTTCATCGCTATGGCCGCCATCATTAGCGCAGTAAGTGTGAATGGTTTTTTTAATATCATGTTTTATACCTAATTATGAATGACGAGTAGAAGATACTTTTGAGCCAAACAGCGCAAAGTAAGTGATATATAAATAACAACCTATTGGTAACAACAGCGCTAACTGCACACCAATATTATCAGCGAGCACACCTTGTAATAATGGAATGATCGCACCGCCAACAATTGCTAAACAAAGAATACCAGAGCCTTGTGAAGTGTATTTACCAAGCCCTTGCAACGCTAAGCTAAAAATAGTTGGGAACATAATTGAGTTACACAAACCAACCAGTAAAAGCGCCCACATGGCGAATCCACCTTGCCCCGTCATTGCCATAATAATCAGTACAATGGCAAGTAAGCCATGACAAGCTAGCACTTTTCCGGCATCAAATTTTTGCATTACCACTGCGCCAATAAAGCGGCCTATCATCGCGCCGGCAAAGTAATAACTAATATAATGAGCTGCTTGCTGCTCGGTTAAACTGCTTATATGATCAAGCGTTAAAAAGCCAACTAAGAAGCTACCAATGGCAACCTCAGCACCCACATAAACAAAGATGCCTAACGCGCCAAAAAGTAAGTGACGGTATTGCCACACACTGCCTAAATCCACAAACCCTTCAACCTGTTGATTTTCGGCTTCTGAATCCGTTGCTTTACCTAATTTAGGCAGCTTTAAAAATGCGAAGATAACCGCAAGTACTAATAAACTGGCTGAAAGCATTAAATAAGGGAATTTAACTTGCTCTGCAGTTGCTTGGCTCACTTCAGTTAAAATTAACCAACCACCAAAAATAGGCGCTATGGTAGTACCTAGTGAATTGAACGCTTGGGTCATGGTTAAGCGTGATGAAGCTGTTTTAGCTGAGCCAAGTACACTAACATACGGATTTGCTGATACTTGTAAAATAGTAATACCCGACGCTAATACAAACAACGCCAGTAAAAACAGTTCATAAACATGCGCTACTGCTGCAGGATAAAACAAAGCACAACCAATAGCGGCAACGATAAGCCCGACCACAATACCAAACTGATAACCTATTTTACTCACCAGCTTGCCCGCAGGGATAGACATCACAAAGTAGGCACCAAAAAAGCAAAATTGAATTAGCATAGCCTGCGTGTAATTAAGCGAGAACATACCTTTTAAATACGGGATCAAAATATCATTTAAGCAGGTAATAAATCCCCACATAAAAAACAGTGTGGTCAACGAGGTTAAAGCAAACGTTTGCTTGCTCATAGGTTGCTGGCTCTGTTCGTTCTCTGCCAAAGTGTGTGTGACATTTGCCATATTAAATCTCTAATTGTTTTTAATTATCAGTTTATTACAACTACAGTAGTGCTTTTTTATTGAAATTATAAAAGCAAATAATAGTTGCAACATAAAATGTAAGCGCTTACATTTATAACATATAAATCGAATTTAGCAATTTATTTACAAAAAACTTGTAAGCGCTTACATTGAGCGGCTATGCTGTCTACAAAATAAATATAAAGCGATTGCTACTACTGAAAGTTAAAAGGTGCACCTTGAGCGAATTTAAAACTATATCACTGCCATCTAATTCCCCCATGCTAACGCCGCAATTTGTATTTGGCGTAGCAACTGCTTCGTTTCAAATTGAAGGGGCACGTGACACCCGTCTCCCTTGTATTTGGGATACCTTTTGCACACAACCTGAGGCAATTGCTGATAATAGCCATGGCGATATTGCCTGTGATCATGTCAATTTATGGCAACAAGATATTGAAATGATCGCCAACTTAGCTGTGGACGCATATCGGCTATCAATTTCATGGCCGCGCGTATTGCATCAAGATGGCACAGTGAATAAACAAGGCATAGGATTTTATCGTGATTTATTAATAGCGTTAAAAGCACGTAATATTAAAACCTATGTCACCCTTTATCACTGGGATCTACCACAACATTTGGAAGATCAAGGTGGTTGGCAAAATCGCGACACCGCTTATACTTTTGCAGCCTATGCAGATGTAGTAAGTAAAGAATTGGCAGGATTAGTGGATTCGTACGCCACCTTAAACGAACCCTTTTGCAGCGCTTACTTAGGGTACGAAATAGGAGTTCATGCGCCAGGGATAAAAAGTCAACAAGCTGGTCGTCAAGCTGCCCACCATTTGCTTTTAGCCCATGGTCTTGCGATGCAAGTATTGCGGAAAAACTGCCCCAATACTGAAGCCGGGATTGTGCTTAACTTTAGCCCCAGCTACCCGCTTACCGCAGCCGATGAAACCGCTGCAAAGATTGCTGATCAATACCATAATCAGTGGTACATCAAAGCCGTATTAGAAGGGCAATACCCAGACTTAGTTAAGCAACTAAATGAGAATGTAAAACCAATAATCGCCCCCGGTGACATGGCAATTATTAGTCAAAAAATTGATTTTATTGGTGTTAATTACTATACCCGGATCCACTACCAAAGCACCGAAGATAACTGGTTTGCCGAAGCGAATATTGAAAATGTGCCAGTGACTGATATGGGCTGGGAAGTATATCCACAAGGTTTAACAGAGTTATTAGTGTCATTAAATGAGCAATACCAATTACCTAAAGTGTATGTGACCGAAAATGGCGCGGCTATGGCTGACCACTTACAAGAAGGACAAGTAGCAGACCTCGAAAGAGTTAGCTACTATCATACGCATCTTAATGCTGTTCATGATGCTATACAACAAGGTGTTGATGTTCAAGGGTATTTTGCATGGAGCTTAATGGACAACTTTGAGTGGGCATACGGCTATGAAAAACGCTTTGGACTGGTTTATATTGACTATTCAAATCAACAACGGATACTTAAAGAAAGCGCTAAACAATATCGCAACTTACTGCAACAACGTAAAAAATAATAATAATATTGAGTGCCAATTATGCTAACTAAAAAAGAAAAAATAGCCTATGGCTTAGGTGATACTGCCAGTAACATCATTTTTCAAACCGTAATGCTATTTTTGACTTTTTTCTATACTGATATTTTTGGTATATCGCCTGCAATCGTCGGCACTCTGTTCTTAGTGGTGCGTGTCATTGATGCGGTCACCGATCCACTCATGGGCTCGCTGACCGACTCCACTCGGACTAAATACGGCAGTTACCGACCCTATCTATTATGGTTAGCATTACCATTTGGGGTGATCAGTATTATTACCTTCACCACGCCAGATCTCAGCGACACCGGTAAAGTGATCTACGCATTTGTAACGTATACGCTATTAATGCTGGTCTATACCGCGATTAATATTCCTTATTCAGCGCTAGGTGGTGTGCTTAGTAAAGATCCCACTGAGCGGGTATCAATCCAATCTTATCGCTTTGTATTTGGTATGTTGGGTGGATTAATTATCAGTAGTTGCACTATGCCGTTAGTTAACTGGCTTGGTAAAGGCGATAATGCACTGGGCTATCAGCTTACAATGGTGATCATGAGTTGCTTAGGTGTGGCGTTGTTTTTGATCTGCTTTCGCTTTACCAAAGAGCGTGTAACCGCTCAACAAAATAAGCAACTAAACCTCAAACAACAAATGAATACGCTCTGGCAAAATGGCCCATTTAAAGTACTCTGTGCGGCTTCTTTGATGCTATTAACCAGTATGGTTTTACGTACCACTTTAGCAATTTACTATGTAAAGTATGTGCTTGGTGAGGGTGAGCTGGTCACCGCATTTGTAACCATCGGTATGATCGGCAATATTCTAGGCTGTGCCTGTGCGCAACCTTTGAGTAAGCGCGTTGACAAAAAAACCGCCTATATTTACTTACAATACTTATCCGCTATTATAAGTTGCGTTGCTTTTTGGCTACCCGGCGAACAACTTATATGGGCTTTTGCTATTTACTTTTTGTGGTGCTTTGTTACACAAATGGCGACCCCATTATTATGGGCAAAAATGGCCGACACCATTGATTATGGACAGTGGCAAAATGGTCACCGTTTAACAGGTCTAGTATATGCCAGCGTGGTATTTTTCATTAAACTAGGCCTTGCTTTAGGTGGCGCTATCGCGGGCTGGTTATTGGCTTATTATGGCTACCAAGCAAATACCGCGTTAAGCGAGCCAACTCGCGATGGTATTTTAATTTCATTTACCTTATTTCCAGCAATTGGCAGCATACTTGTCGCATTAATTATGAAAAGGTATATTCTTGATAATCAAACTGTTCAGCAAATAACAGCTGAGCTCGCAGTTAAAAGTCGTATTTAACAAGGAATTGCATGGCCACCATTTATGAGGTGTCAAAACTTGCAGGCGTATCGTTAGCAACCGTCTCAAGAGTGATGAATAACAATGCTAATGTCAGCGATGCAACTCGTGAAAAAGTAACTCGCGCAATGACTGAGCTTGGCTATAGGCCAAATTCTATAGCCCAATCGTTAGCATCAAATTGCTCAAATAGCGTAGGGTTACTTGTTTCCGAGCTGCACGGCCCTTTTTATGGCCCTATGATGAGTGGTATCGAAACCGCTTTTCGCAAGCAAGGCAAGCATGTGATCATCGCCGCGGGCCACAGTAATGAAGAACGAGAGCAACAAGCTATCGAATTTTTAATTAGCCGTAATTGTGATGGTTTGATTTTACATGTTGAGGCTATTAGTGATGACTACTTAATAGCGCTAAGTAAAGGAAAAACCCCTTTTGTACTGATCAACCGCTATATTGCAGAATTATCATCACGCTGTATTATTTTAGACAATGTCAAAGGGGGCTACTTAGCCGCTAAACACGTCTTAGAACAAGGTCATACCGATATTGCTTATATCAGTGGTCCACTGTGGAAAAAAGATGCCCAAGATCGCTTAACCGGCCATAAGCAAGCCCTTGCAGAGTATAACTTGAGCTTTAATGAACAATTACTGTATCAAGGTGACTTTATGGAAGACAGCGGCGCAGCGGGCTTTAAGCATCTCCATAACAGCGAAACAACATTCACGGCTCTGATCTGCGCCAATGATGAAATGGCCACCGGCGCGATGGCAACAGCAAGAGAATGTAAGCTTAAATTACCCGAACAATTATCGATTATGGGTTATGATAATGTGTTTTTTACCCGCCATGTTTACCCCCCACTGAGTACCATAAATTACCCCATAAATGAAATGGGTCGCATGGCTGCGGATTGGGTTTTGAGTAACGTTTATCAAAAAAACACACCGCCATTACAAACGTTATTTGAACCGGAATTAATCATTCGCCAATCAGTACTTGCTAACCCTCAATAAGTTGGGTTAGCAAAGCAAGATTTATTGGTTTTAATAAAACATGTTCAATATTCAGTTGCTCTAGTTGCAACGGCTCAGGCTGCATACCACTGACAATAACACGTGATAAATGAGGGTAATGCTGCTTAATATAGCCCGCTAATTCTAAACCACTACCATCAGGTAAATGCATATCTAACAAAACCTTATCAAAGTTGCTATCCCCTTTTAAGGTAGCAACACAGTGCTCATAGCTGGTAGCAATACTGGTTTGTACCCCCAAGCTTTCAAGTAATAATTGGGTAATTTGCGCCGCATCGGCATCATCTTCAACCAGTAAAAAACGCATTTTACTCTGTACAACATCTACAGGTGGCAAAGCCTCAGTACTATTTTGGCTGTTATCAGTTAAGTACGTTTGTAAGCACAAATACAGTAGACTAGCATCAACAGGTTTCCCGATCACATCATTAAAACCAAGTGCCGTAAGTTCGCTATGAATGCCCTTCATGGTTGCGGCTGTGAGCGCAATAATGGCGCCGGCAAATCCCGCTTTTCTCAGTTCAATCGCAGTTTCTTTACCCCCCATCACTGGCATATGAATATCTAAATAAACAATATCGTATGGATTGCCTTGCTGCTGCGCTTTAGCGACTTTATCAAGCGCTTGTTTACCATGCTCGGCATAATCAACTTTTGCCCCCGCAGAGGAGATCATATGCCCTACGAGTATTCGTAAATCACGTAAATCGTCAACCACTAACACTCGGCCGCTAACCTTACACGGTGCCGTTTTTTGCTGCATATTAGGGGTTAAATCAAGCTTTAATAAGTGCCTTTCTACAGCTTGAATATTGCCCGGATACAAGGAAATAGTAAACTCAGAGCCCTTGCCTATTTCAGATTCTAAGGAAATACCGCCTTGCATGCGGCTCAATAACTCTGAACAAATCGCCAGCCCTAAACCTGCACCTCCAACAGAGCGCGATTCAACATCAGCTATTTGTTCAAACGGCTTAAATATCAGCGCTTGTTTTTCAGAAGCAATACCCATCCCTGAGTCTTTAATACTCAAAAACAGCATCTCTGTGCCATCAACGACTTTTGTCCAAGCGCTAATGATGATCTCGCCTTGCTCGGTAAATTTAATCGCGTTGTTAATTATATTAATTAGAATTTGGCGAAACCGCGTCGCGTCAATGCTCACTACTAACGGCAAGGGTTGTAATGACTCAAAGCGCAATGATAGGCCTTTATCAAGCGCAGACACTCGCATCAGGGTAAACACATCGGCCATCAGGCTATCAAGATTTACATCACTGCAACTAAGCTCTAATTTATCAGCGGCTATTTTCGAGAGGTCAAGCACATCATTCAACAAGCTTAATAAGTGTTTACCGTTACGGTAAATAACCCCGAGCTCAGTATTGGCATGCTCATTAAAGTCACTGTGCATGAGTAGTTCGGTATAGCCTAGAATGGAAGATAAAGGCGTGCGCAACTCATGACTCAAATGGGCTAAAAAGCGGTCTTTAGAACGATTTTCGGCTTCCGCTTTTAAGCGCTCAATACGCTCATCTTCTATGTCTCGCCGTGCTAATGCATAACGAATTGAGCGCGCAAAACGGCTACTGCTCATTTCGTTTTTAACTAGGTAATCAACTGCGCCAGCGTCCAATGCCGCCGAGTCGAGTTCATCATCTGACTGCCCGGTAAGCATAATAATTGGTCCGGTGAAGCCATTTTCGACCGCTTGCTTTAATACCGCAAGGCCATCCGATGCACCTAACCGGTAATCAAGCAGGCAGATATCATGCAAGTTTTGACTTAATAGTTGCACTGCCTGCTTGGGCTCACTGACCCACTGTATATCAAATGTATGGGAACTAAGCTGTTCAAGATAATCACAGGTAAGAATGTAATCGTCTTCATCATCTTCAACAAGTAGCAGCTTAGTTGCCTTATCTAACATAGTGTCTCCAGTTTTATTACTATTTTCTAATCGTTGTAGGTGCTCGGTAATTCAACAAACTCAACCCAGTATTTACCCAGTGTTTTCATCAAATCAACTAGGCCATCAAAAGTCACCGGTTTAGTGATATAAGAGGCAGCGCCCAAGTCATAACCTTTAACCATATCTTCCTCTTGCTTTGAGGTGGTTAAAATCACAACAGGAATACCTTTTAAGTTCGGGTTTGATTTGATTGCTTGCAGTGCCTCTCGACCATCCATGCGCGGCATATTTAAATCTAATAAAATCAAACTAGGTCGCGGTGATGAATCTCTGTTTTCAAACTTACCTTTACGTTCAAGGTACTCTAACAACTCAACACCATCTTCAACAAAATGTAACTCGTTTAATACTCGACTTTCGGCTAGAGCATCTTGGGTTAACAAACGATCATCTTCGTCATCATCAGCCATTAAAATGGTGATTGGCTTTACTTTAGTGAACGGCATTTAAGCCTCTCCTTGCAGTGTGAAAAGTTCACTTTCCACAGGTAGTTTTATGATGAAGGTTGCACCCTCACCCGCTTCGCTTTGAGCTGTTATAGTGCCGCCATGACGCTCTACAATTCGTCGACAAACCGATAAACCAATACCGGTGCCTTTGTATTCTGAGCGTCCGTGTAAGCGCTGAAACGGGACAAAAATTTTGTCCGTGTACTCTGGTGAAAAACCAATACCATTGTCTTTCACCGTAACTATTTGCCACTCTATATCGGTATTATAATCTTCACTGAATTCAATTTTATGTGTGTAATCAATATTAACTATCGGCGCTACACCTGGGCGTCTAAACTTCACTGCGTTTGAAATTAAGTTTAAAAACAGCTGCTCCATCTGACTCGGATCCGCTTGTATGACTGGCATTTCTGCAATATTTATTTGCGCATTTGATTCGTTTATCGCGATTTCCAGATCACCTAATATTTCCTCAAGCACCTTTTGCAAGTCGGTATCAACAAAGTCTTTGCCGCGAGTGGTGACTCGCGAGAACTGCAATAAGTCATTTATTAAATTAGACATTCGTTGCGCTGCGTTTTTCATTCGTGCAATATAATCGATGCCTTTTTCACCTAGCTCATCTTTAAACATCGTTTCTAAGCGATCGCTAAACGCCTGAATTTTGCGCAGTGGCTCTTGTAAATCATGACTTGCAACAAATGCAAACTCTTCAAGCTCACGGTTAGAGCGACTCAGTTCATCCGAATATAAGGTCAGCTCTTGGGTACGCTCGGTGACTTTAGCAGCCAAGGTTTCATTTTGATATTCCAGCTCTTCACGGTACTTTGCTGCACTACGTAAGTTGATTCGGGTTAACACAAACATACCAATAATCAATAGCGCACTCGTCACAGCGGTAATCGCAAAAGTGACTTTGGCCTCTTTTTTGATCTGTCCTAGCTTTCTAAATTGCGCAAGTTTAAAAGCTGATTCGGCATCCTGAATTTCATCAGCGAGTAAGCGAATTTCCTCGTAAATCTTACGCCCTTGATGAGTTTCTAATAAGTAATATGCACGGCGTTCATTGTCAGCCAATGCTAAATCAGCAGTTCGAGTTAAGATTGCTACTTTATCATCGACTAAAAATAATAAACGAGCGACTTTATCAGCTTGACCGTCAATCTCAGTACGTAAGCCTTTTACCAGCTTTGCTTGTGAATTGAGTTGCGAGACAGCATCGTAATACGGTGCTAAATACGCTTCATCACCGGTCAATAAAAAACCGCGCTGACCTGATTCTGCCTGCACAATAGAAAGGTGAAGCTTTTCAATAGCGGTATTAAGCATCCCAGTGTCGTCTAAGCGTTGCTGAGTTTGCGTAAGGCTTTGAATAGTATTCATAGCCAAAATAGCATTACCAACCACAATACATAGCACTATAGCAATAAAGCTAGCCCACATTACATTGGTTCTACCTTGTTGCTTTTTTAGCTTCATTGATTTTCCCTTAAAAACTGTTTATTGAGTCACATCTGAATCAGCGATTTTTTGCAAACTGTCACTGCATTGTTGGCAATTACTAATTATTTTATCTAATGCTGCTAACGCTTTATCTTTTGGCATATCATTTTCAAGTACCAATTTGATTAGTTCCGCATTCATTGATATACGATTAAGCGGTGCTCGTGCATCGTGAACGAGTTTATTTAACGGTTCGTTATTACTCATATTTCTCCTACCGAAATTAACTAACTATATTCGCCAATCCCGCCATATGCATTCAAGCGGTTGTACAACGTTTTTGTACTTATTCCCAGCATCTGTGCCGCTAGGGTTTTATTACCTTGTACTTTGTCTAATGTGGCATGGATCAGCTCTTTTTCGACTTCTTCAATAGTTTGCCCGGCACTCACTTGATTCACCTGAGTTTGCTTATTTATCCGTGAGAACGGTGATTCCAAATTAGCAGGCAAGGTAATGGTTTTACCTTTTGGATCGCTCATAATAAAAGCCCGATGTATGGCATGGCGAAGCTCTCGCACATTGCCTGGCCAATCGTAACTTTCAAGCAGTTTTAACTGATTAGCTTGCCACTGAAAATCGGTATTATTTTCGTCATTTAACTGCTCTAAAAATGCGTTAGCCAGTAAACTGATGTCTTCTTTACGCTCACGTAGTGGCGGAATATCAATCGGAAATACCGCTAGACGAAAGTAAATGTCTTCGCGAATAATGTTATTTTGCGCTAGGTCTTCCAGCGAACGGTTTGTAGCAGAGATGACTCGACAATCAACCGCGTTTTCTTTACTACCGCCGACTCGAGTAACCTTTTTAGTTTCTAGTACACGCAGTAAATTAGGTTGCATATCTATTGGCATTTCAGTTACTTCATCTAAAAATAACGTGCCGCCAGTTGCTTGCTCAAAGACACCGTCTTTTCGTGCAATAGCGCCTGTAAATGCGCCTTTTTCATGGCCGAACAACTCACTACCGATCAGCTCTTTTGACAGTGCGCCACAGTTAGTTGCCACTAATGGGCCACTGCACGCGCTGGCATTATGAATCGCCTGCGCCACCACTTCTTTACCAGCACCACTTTCACCCATTAACATCACGTTAGCACTGGTATTTGCAACGCGTTCAATCATGGTATAGAGCTGCTGCATTGGCGCTGATTCGCCTATTAAGGTACCAAAATGTTTTTTAATACTCGGTGTTGTTTTTTTCTTAGCAGGCGCTTTTTTTGGGTTTAAAACACGTTCAATATCTTCGCGTTGTAAAGGTTTAACCAAATGGCCGACATTTGGCTCACACATTTCAGCTAATTTACCTTTTACTGAAGGGTGGCCAGAAATAAGGGTTATTTTAGGCTTTTGACCAATGCTTTTAAGATGCTCAACTAAATGCAAACCGCTGCCGTCTGGCAACATAAAATCAAGGAAAACGTGGTCAAAATGATTATTAACAAACCACTGCTCTGCTTCGGCCAAATTTGCCGCAGTATTGATGTTATGCCCTAAAAACTCAACTATATGACAAACAACCTCACTAAACTCATTATCATCATCAACTAAAAGTATGTTTAACATGAAAAAATCCCTATGCTTTTATCATTATTGAGCCTAACACATTAATCCTTTTATACTACAGGATTTATTCTTAACCGACAGCTTACGTAGCAAAAAAAATTATTGATCACTTTTGCGATATAATTCTTTAAAATATTTATAGTTAGGAAAGCTATGCGATTACTTAAAACAGCAATTCATCCTAGTGTTAATGCCAAAGACCCTCGCCAGTTTAAGCGCCTAACAGGACGCGCTATAACTCTAAAGGGTGATAAAATTTTACTTATGTATACTGCCCGCTATGAAGATTACAGCCTGCCAGGAGGTGGGATCGATGACGGTGAAAGCATCGAACAAGGGCTTATTCGCGAACTACAAGAAGAAACTGGCGCCCAGAATATAAAAATACTTCGCGAGTTTGGCCTCTATGAAGAATACCGCCCTTGGTATAAAGATGATTTTGCTGTGATCCGTATAAAATCTTACTGCTATTATTGCAGCATTGATGAAGAGTTAGGCCAAGCGCAACTAGAACACTATGAGCAACAAAATGGCATGACTGCAAAGTGGGTCAATATATTTGATGCAATTGCTCATAATGAGCGGACGTTGGCAAACAGTGATAAGCAAGGCTTGTCGATTATTCGCGAGACTTATTTATTAAAAGAAATAGCGAAACAACTTTAGTGTTAACAGCTAACAGCGCTGTAAAGAAGCTAATCTAGTGCCTTAGCTTCTTCAGTCCATAAATAAAAGCGTAATAACCCAACCAGATTACTGAGCAAAAACAAACATTCCATCAACACTGCCATCGGTGACCCCACCAGTATATTGTGGCTTATCCACACTGTAGTGCCGAGCACCATGAACAGTCGCAACAGAACATCTCGCGGTTGAAAAGAAGCAAACGTTTGTATTAATGTTGCAAGCAATGCCAAGCCGCTTAGCCAATCCTGCCAACTTAATGCAACAGCCACAGTACTTAGCAACATAAAGCCCAGCATAGCCCACTGACTACGGTTAAAAATACAATAAAAATAGCGTACTGCGGCAATTAACATTAACAAACTAGCACTTATTTTCTCTAGCAAGAAAAAATGCGCAGCAGTTAATAACACAGAACTGAATAAACACAGTAATATTAATTTTCGTGATTTAAATTGAAACGACGCCAAGTCTAATAAAGTAGCGATAGCAACTAGACATTGTGAAACTAAAAACATAACGACTCCTGAAAAAAACAGCAGTCTAATTTAACTAACCCCTAGAGCGCCTTAACTTAAGTTAAGACGCTGGCGAATTCGTGATAAAGAAATGGCTGAAACACCGATATACATTGCAACTTCTGTTAAGGTTAATTGTGCCAGCCAATGTGGTTTTTGCGCTAACAAATAGCGATAGCGCTGCTCCGGAGTATTTAGTAATAAAAAAGCTTCCTTTGCTTCTTTAAATACTAATTGCTGAGTTATTAATTGCTGTTTGAGTTGCTGCCAATCAGGTTGTTCCAAGATAGCTAACGGCACTGCGATTAACTGCGCGGTCTTAACCACTTGTATCTGATAAAGCGCTTGAGAATCTGTTAGCCAGTTACCGTATAAAAGCGCAAACTCACCTTGAAAATAAAACTCTTTGCATTTTTGCCCGCCCTCTGCTGAAGTGTGTAATGCAGCTAATACCCCTTCTAATATTAAATAGCCATATTGCTGCTTTTGCCCTTGTGGTAATAGTACTTCACCACGAGAAAATGTTTTTACAGCAAACTGATGGTTACATTTTAATAATATCGACTGCGCTATATTTTGATAGCTATCACCGAGCGCCAGTATTTTAATATCACGCATTTTCGGTCAACTGTTTAGTGATCTCTGCGGCGCTAAAACTATCTCTTACAATATATTTTTCCCCGCACCATAACGGCGAGAAATCACTTTTACCTTGCGCTTCTGATTTAGCTCGCAATGCACTAAGTGCAATACTGGCAAATGGAAAGGCTGGGGCTTGCTCTGGCATAGTGCCAAGTTCGCGCATAATACGGTTTTCAATTCCACGAGCTGCGCGCCCAGAAAAAATCGTTGTCAGTGCCGTGCTATTCGTTGACTGCTGTAAAATAGCGTCGCGGTGCAGCGCTGACGTTGTTGCTTCTTGGCACAACAAATACGCGCTACCTACTTGGACTAAAGCAGCGCCCAGTGAGTACATTTGTTTTACATCATCAACAGTTGCAATGCCGCCTGCAGCGATTACAGCAATATTTAGCTCCCGCACACATTGCTCAACCAATACCGCCGTTGGCTGCTGTAAACTTAAGTCCATTGATAAAAAGTGCCCTCTATGGCCGCCGGCTTCTAAACCTTGTGCTATAACGGCATCGGCCCCATTCGCTTCTAGCCACTTAGCTTCATCAACAGTGGTCGCCGTAGAAATCACTTTGCCACCCCAGCTTTTAATTTGCTGCATAATATCACTAGCTGGTAAGCCAAAATGAAAACTGACAACAGGTGGTTTGAAGGGCGCAATAAGTGCGACAGTGTCTGCATCAATTGGCTGACGGGAAGCCGCCATCCCTAACGTTGTGTCGTCAATATTCAGTTCATCAAAGTAAGGCGCAAGCAATTGGTGCCACTGCTGTTTTTGCAGTTGCGTATAGCTGGCCGGTGTATGGCAAAAAAAGTTGAGGTTGTAGGGCTTTTCAGTGGCTTTAGTCAAGCTGCTGAGCTCACTCAACAACTGCTCTTTAGAGAGCATGGCACAAGGTAATGACCCTAAGCCACCGGCGTTACTCACTGCCGCCGCTAAACGAAAGTCTTGCACCCCCGCCATTGGCGCCTGAATGAGCGATCGTTGAGTATTAAATAAAGATAACACCATAACTTTCTCCTTGTAACTTTTTCAGCCATCTGAACTTTTTACCGATACAAAAATAATAGCTGAGTAATAAAAATGTTTTCAAAAAACAAAAATTGTTTTATAGCAATAACTTAAAACAGTTAAATAATTTGGCGCAGAGTTGGTGTTAGCTTTGCACACTGCTTACTTAATATAATTTGTAAGGAGATAAAGATGACTAACACAGTAAGCACCATTAATCCTGCGACTGAGCAAACTATTGCAGACTATACTCTGCTCAACCTAGAGCAAGCAAAAAATGAGATAGATAAAAGCCACCAAGCATTTTTACAATGGCGCCACACCTCATTGACCGAGCGCGCTAAGCACTTAAACCAATTAGCCCATGTATTTGAGCAGCAAAAAGAGTCACTAGCAACACTGATGACCCAAGAGATGGGTAAACTTTATGCGCAAGGATTACAAGAAGTTGAGCTTTGCGCAGCAATTTGCCGCTACAGTGCCGAACACGGCCAAACTCAGCTAGCTGATGAAGAGCGCTCAATGGAAAATGGCCACGCTATCATTACTTATCAACCGACTGGCGTTTTACTTGGCATACAACCTTGGAACTTTCCACTTTACCAAGTAGTACGCTACGCCGTGACAAATATTATGGCGGGTAATACAGCGGTGCTCAAACACGCTGGTAATGTGTTTGGAATGGCTGAGAAAATAGAGCAGATGTTTGCGGATGCAGGTTTCCCTAATCATGTATTTAAAAACTTACTGATTGATGGCAAAACAGCCAGTGAGCTGATCAGCCACCGAGCAATTCGTGGTGTGACCTTTACCGGCAGTGACGGTACAGGTAAAAAAGTGGCTGAGCAGGCAGGTAAGCAAGTGAAAAAAACCGTTTTAGAACTTGGTAGTAACGACGCCTACTTAGTGCTAGACGATGCCGATTTAGCACTGGCAATTAAAACCTGCGTGCAAGGTCGTATGATCAATAACGGTCAAACATGTGTATCAGCAAAGCGTTTCGTAGTCGTTGATGCTCTATATGACGAGTTTAAAGCGGGTATTGTTGAGCAATTTAAGGCGCTTAAACTTGGCGATCCTATGGACGAAGATACAGATCTTGGGCCAATGGCACGTGAAGATTTAAGAGACAAAATTCATGACCAAGTACAAGAGTCGGTTAAGGCTGGCGCTAAAGTAGTTGTAGGCGGCGAAATTCCTAAGCAAACAGGTTTTTACTATCCAGCCACCTTAATTGAGAATTTATCGCCGGGTATGCCCGCCTACGATGATGAGTTATTTGGTCCTGTAGCTTCACTTATCAAAGCTAAAGATAACGAAGATGCAATGCGTATTGCTAACGACTCCCGCTATGGTTTAGGTGGCGGTATATTCTCTAAAGATGAGAAGAAAGCCATTGAACTTGCGAAAAAACACTTTGATACCGGTATGGTTAACATCAACAGGTATGGCCTCGCTCAACCAAACCTACCATTTGGCGGGGTTAAAGACAGTGGTTATGGTCGGGAGCATGGCGGCTTTGGTATTCGTGAATTCGTGAATATTAAAACCATTATGATCAACACCTAAGATTGCAAATAAACACAAGGGCCGTTAGAGGCCCTTGCTACTTTTAAATGTTGGCACTTGACGTTTATTAACACCATTAATTTTTAAATCCTGCGCAATTTCATCGGTATCTTCATCTTTTTCGGTCAGTGATTGCTGCTGTGCATCTTCATAAACAAGCTCCGTTAATAAAGCAAAATGATCAGAACCATATTTAGCTAAGCGTTTGATACGCTTAACGGTAAAGCCTGAACTGTGGAATAAATGATCCAATGGCCAGCGCATAAAAAAGTAACCCGCATGAAAAGTATTAAAAAAGCCCCTGCCTTTACGTGGATCTAAAAAACCGCTGAGTTTCATAAACAACTGAGTGCTGCGCGACCATGCAACATCATTTAAATCCCCTGCCACAATGACAGGCCTAATCGGGTCTTTAACCGCTTTAGCAACAATAATTAATTCGCTATCACGCTCTCGCGAGCTATCTTTTTCAGTTGGGCTTGGCGGCTCTGGGTGAATAAAGTGGCCTTGCATCTGCAAGCCATCATCGTTTTCAAACAACATATGAATCGAAGGAATATCATCTGAAACAAGTTCACACACCTGATATTGGATAATTTTATACTTGCTGAACACATGCATGCCGTAGCGGTTATCTTTCGGGCATGCAATACGGTACGGGTAGTCGTTATGTAGCGCTGCGAGCTGGTTTTGCCACCAGAGATCACTTTCTAGTGTGATCAATAAATCAGGCTGATGTTGCTTCACCAAGGTTATCAATGCTTCACTTTGATGATTCGACATCAACACATTAGCACTCATAATACGCACACTGTGAGCCGCTTGAGGGTCGCTGTTTTTTACTTCATGGCGAGCAAACCAACAATAGGGATAAATCCAATAACCTTGCAGTATAAGCACTAATAGATTCACAACTATCAGCGCTATAAGTGGCTGTGAACTCGTTACAAAAACGGCATAGCTAATAATTATCAATAAGTTAAAAATCGCGCCGTAGCATACTTGCAGCCGAATAAAGTCACCACCTCTAACCATATAATGCTGACTATAGGAAAGTGGCAGCACGCTGGCAATAAGTAAGAGGATCGAGGTAATGGTAAATAAAATAAGCACACTTGATTCCTTGTTATTTTTATAAACCTGAACTCAGGTTATGAGATTTACTAATATACTGATTTAATTATTACTAGCATACCAGCTGCGAATGAATCTGTTATGAAAACAAAAAAACCACACATGTAACCAGCATTTACAAACTCATCGCACCTGATTGCATATTTAATGTGCAAACCGGCATAAAATATGAACATCTAAAAAGGATTTATAAACTCGCCACGGAACCGCTTTGTGTCGAACTTTTTAGGTGTTTCCCCCATTATGCGCAGTTATCGTTATTTTCAACAAAACGGCTTCACTTTAGTTGAGCTGATCATAGTTATTGCTATTTTAGGCATTTTGTTTAGCGTTGCGATGCCTAGATATAACGAGTATATGCTAAAAGCCCGCCGTGCAGATATTCAACAAGTCATGATCCAAAACAGCGCCATATTAGAGCGTAGCTATAGCCGAAACGGTGCTTATCCGGAGGGTTTTTCGGCACAAGATACTGAATACTATAAATTTAACTATAGATCAGATAATATTACTTATAAATTAACCGCTACACCTAAAGCAGCTGATAGTTGCGGTACGTTAACAATTAATCACAGTGGCCAGCAAACAGCTCAAACTGATAACTGTTGGAATGGCTAATGCGCGGCTTTACTTTACTAGAACTGATGATAGTGGTTGCCGTTATTAGTATTATGGCATTGCTTGCGGCACCCAACTATATGACGTTTATCAAACATGATCGCCTTGTTACTCATGCTAATCAGTTGCAAAGCGTCTATAAATACTCACGCAGTGAAGCGGTTAAACGCAATCAAACCGTGAAATTACAGGCTAAGCCCGATCACTGGCTGGCAACGACTCATATAGATGGCATTACCACGACATTACAGGAATTTACGATTCAACATGCAAGCATTACTATCGATTTACCAACTTTGAGCGTATCAGCAAAGGGAGAGCTAAACAAAGCTTATCAAATCACAGTAACCGATCATGATAGCAGCACCGCTGATATGCAACTGTGTATTTTACCTAGCGGCCAAAGCTGGCTTAGTGAACAACCACAGGGCTGTGCTTAATGAAGAACTCAAAAGGCTTTACCCTTATTACGGTGTTAATACTCACCTCAATGGCAACTTTGGTGGTCCTAAGTTCACTGCGTGACACAATTATTCAAGAGCGCCTCAGCGGTAATTATCAAAAGCAGATCAATGCCCGCTTAATGGCTGAAAAAGGTGTGTACGCAAGTATGCAGCAACTCAACCAACAGTTACTCAATGATCCAACACAAAGTTTAGAAGATTTAGTAAATCAAAGCGCCCATATTAATGGCACTGGTGAACTAGCTGACACTGCATTTAATGCCAATTTGACCGTGAATAAAAATGGTGAATTAGTGATTGCCAGCACAGGTAACCGCTTTGAGGGCGAAGCTAATTTAGAAGCTATTTTTGAATTTGTGCAAACACCAGGCAAGACTGGTAAATCGCCATTTTCACCAGGGATCACCGGCTGCTCAGGTATCAGTCTCAGCGGTAGCGGTAAAATCGACAGTTATGATTCATCATTGGGCGATTACAACGCAAGCCTTAGTGATGGTAGCCAAAATATTAGCGAACAAGCTTTTGTACAAACTTTGGATGGGGATAGCACCATTGTTTTATCAGGCAATGGGAAAATTTTTGGTGATGTAATTGCCTCCAATAGTATTAAACTTACTGGCTCTGCCGATATCAGTGGTAACGTACATTCGAATGGCTATTTAAGTTTACCAAACAATAGCAAAATTGGTGGCGATGTAACGGCGTATCTCTATTACAGCCAACAAAGTGGCAGCGTCGCTGGCAATATTCAGGCAAATGGGGATATTACTCTAAAACAAACTTATGTCGGTGGTAATGTTACATCGGGTGCTAATATTGATATCACAGGTAACACAATTGATGGCAAAGTACTTAGCCAAGGTGATACTACGGTTAACCAACCGACTATTTTAGGCGGCGTGCAAAGCCATGGCAATTATAGTCAAACAGGTGGCACCGTCAGCGGTGGTGTCAGGGTATTAGGCGATGTTGCACTTACCCAATGGGGCAGCACAATTAGCAACGATGATTTACGTTATTTAGGTAAAGGCCGCTTTACTGGTGAAACCCCTGAGTATAACCGCGCACCTTATAAAACGTCCCCACCACTGGTGATTGATACCATTACGCCAGTGAAAAAAATAGACTTTGCTGACGATGGCGCTGCCAGTGGTACTACGAGTTGCGATCCACTGAGTATCGACCACGCGATCAATGACTTAGATGATCCAGTAAATAACTACCAAGATTTATACATTAGTGGCTCAGGCAAAGGCGATCATCTGCAACTACACACTAGCAAAGCAGAGTTTTTAGTTGATAATGCAAGCACACCCGATGGCGATATAACCGCGCAATCAACGCGCTTTTTAGAAAAACCAACTGAGATTATTTATTTTGATAATATCAGCATTAAAGGTCATTTAACGGTTAAAGAAAACCACCACGCCACTCTTTTTGTACAAGGTGATTTTACAATGGATGGGGCAAGCTCGCTGACTATCCCAGAGCAAAGCAGCTTAACTATCATAATTCAGGGTAAGTTTAACGTTGGTGGCGGTGCGCAAGTTTATACTCCCGCAAATGGTATTACAGCGCAAGGCAAACCAGTGTTTAGCATTTATAGCAATTATGCCGGTGCTGGTACTGGCGTGAGCTTTTCTGGTGGCACTGAGCAAGTTTACGCCGTTATTTACGCACCCAATAGTCATGTTGAAATAAATTCGGCAGTTGGCTTTAAAGGCTCAGTGTTAGGTAACACGGTAAATGTATCAGGTGCCGGCGGTATTCACTACGATACCGCACTAGGTAATGTAAGCACTGGTAATAACGGTTCTTCAGGCTCAGCAAGTCGCTTAGTCTTTAAAGGCTGGCGTTATGCAGTGCAAGAGGATGAGAATTAGTAAGGAAATTATATTCCTCGCTAATTCTCACAATAAGTATTGCCGATCATTAATAGTCTGACAAACCAACTATTATTTCACCCGTTTGAGTTAACGTGATCTGCTCGGATTTTCTAGACTTAAGTAATAAACCGCATCGTCTGCTAGCGGGATCAACCGCATACGCTATCTGTTTTGATGGGCTAAACTTAACCACTTGATTTGCACATCTAAGCTCAACTAGCTCCAGATTTTGAGCATTTTCTAACACAATATTAGCGCGTGATAAGGAAATATAGTCAACTTGCTGATCATGAAGTGTAATTTCTGTATTTATCACCGTTGTTTGAGCTAATAGCTCATCAACTTGTTTTGTCGTAGCGAGCTTATTTTCATTAGTAAATACTTTACCTTCAATCTTCCCAAGGGAGTTTATTGCGTTGTACGCTAGGTAAAAATCTTGCTTATAAATAAACCACTGCAACGCACTTTTTACCACAGTATAATGAAGATCTGTTGGTAATTGCGCACGTAACAAATAGGCGACTTTTACTTGTTCATCAAAACCTTGCCACTGTTGCTGAAAATAGTAAAACTGGCTTTTTAGCCATGCAAACAAAGCTTGCTCTGCGGTATTTTTAGTATGATCAGTAAAAAGCTGTGCGAGTTCAAGTTCAGCCTCTTTAAAATTTTTCTCTTTAATTAAAGTGTTAACGTCATCATAGCCACTGATAAAGCCTCGGCTCGCTTTATCATTAGCATAACCAGTAAAATATTTACCCGCTTGATAAGTAAATAAATAACCACTCTCAACAGCTTGTTCACCCTTGATTGCTGAGCTAAAAACTAAGTTATTTAAATAGCGCTGCGCTTCAGCTTGAGTATCTACAACAGCCGAGTGACTGATCACTTCAATATCATTAACTGATCCATCTTTAGCAACCACGTAAGAGAGTAAAGCCCAACCTTCTAGCCGTGACCCGCTATAACTTTTTGGAAAGCTTTCATTTTTATTCTCAATAATTTGTGCTGGTGTATACGTTTTTTCAACAACACCTTTTTCAAAAGCGCTATTCGCAGAGGCGCTACCAATTGAGGTGAGCAAAACGAGACTAATAAGTGTTTTAAGATGAAAATGCGTTTTAATAAAAGTGTGCATAGTAATTAGTTATTCTTTTTATAATTCCTTAAAGAAGAACTTTAGCACTTTAAAATAACCATTAGAAGTACTAGCCAACAGCAATATTGGCTAGTATTTTTTATACACTAGTTATTACTAATAGCGACTTAAAATCGACAAAATTTCGCGAGTGTCATGCACCATATGGATGATGGTATCGTCGATTTCAATGGTAATACGACCATCACGGTCTATCGGTTTGATAACTCGACCATGACGATAAATATCATCATCTAACCTATCACCTTTATGGTATTTTTTTTGCCAACCAGGAGGCAATTGACCACCATTATCAACTTTCTTTTGCAACCCTGGTGGTAAGCTTCCTTTGCCTTTATTTTTGTCTTTGTCATGGTTATCACTTTTTGCAACAGCTGCGCCGCTGCAAAGTACTAAACCAAGCAAAGCCATGGATATCAGTGCTTTCATAATTTTACTCCCTATTTAACTCATTTAAAGAATAGCAATAATGACTGAACATGTTATGAAGTAAGGTAAATAATCCAGCACTCAATTGTGGCTTTGTAAAAATTTAGTGACGAGTGACAATCGAAAGGATCTCTCGAGTGTCATGCACTAAATGGATCAGTTGATCATCAACTTGCAATAAAACTAGGCCCTTTCGGTCATGGCGCTCTATCACTCGACCTCGACGATAAATATCTCTATCAAGGCGATCGCCACGATGATATTTCTTGTACCAACCCGGCGGCAAACCATGCCCGTAGCCTACTTTCTTGTATAAACCCGGCGGCAACTGTTTATAGTATGCAGACTTACGGTGTTTTTTATAATATTTTTTATGATGCTTTTTACTGTGCTTTTTATGCTCATGACGATGCTCGTGGCGGTGTTCATAACGGTCATGTTCGCGCTCGTGCTTAGCGCTTGCTGCAAACGGTAATAGGCCCAAACCAAGTACAGCCAAAGACAAGGGGATTAATTTATTCATCGTTACTTCCTAGCATAATCTGTGTGAATAGCTAAAGCCTAACAAGTCTGCCTGAATGAAATATGAAAGGAATTGTAAACATTGTAAAGATAGTGAGCACTTACAGTTTTGTGTTTTAACAAACAATTAGTTAGCTTTATTCAAAAGAAAAATAAAAATGCAGTAAAACAAAAAAATAATAAAAATAGGCTGACAACTCACGATATATTCGTATACTATTTACTCACTTACCTTATTGGAGTTTGCGCATTAATGAATAACTAACACCTGTTGAAATTCGTTTTTATTTTTTGAATTTACAGGGTTAGTGGGCGCAAAATTCGTCATATCTCTTGCTATCAATTTAACGATAGCTCGTTAATTTTAATTGCTTTGCGCGCCATGCCCTGCTGACTCCAGAGGCATTATGCAGTCATTACACATCCACAATTTAAGCTATCAACACCCTGATGGCCATGTACAATTTAACCAGCTTAACTTTTCAATCAACGAAAAGCTCACCGCGATTATCGGCGCTAATGGCAGCGGAAAATCAATATTGGTGAGTATATTGGCAAACCAACAACAACCGAGTACCGGACATGTTGAGTTTAGCGGCACGCGTTTAATCGTGACACAACTGCAATTAAGTGATCATTATTTACAAGACTCAACTAACACCATTGCCCAACTGTTAGGGATAGATAAAAAGTTGGCAGCTCTTGCACGTATTAGTCACGGGAGCATTGCTGAGGCTGATTTTGCATTGGTAGGCGACGATTGGTTATGTGAGCAAAATTATCAACAACAGCTGTTAAGCTTAGCTATTAAAGCGCCATTAGCGACCCCGGTTAGCCATTTGAGCCCCGGCCAGCAGCGGTGTTTAACGCTCTATTGTGCATTGCAAGCACAGCCTGATTTACTGATTTTAGATGAACCAAGTAATCATTTAGACCAAGCAGCAAAGCTGTGGTTAATTACACAATTGCATGCGTTTAAAGGCCAAGTAGTAATTGTTAGCCATGATTGTTTATTACTTGATCACTGCGACGCTATCATTGAGTTAAACAACCTTGGTAGCCATTACGAAACCGGTAACTATCAGCATTTTTGCCAACAAAAATCGCTGCAACAAATGGCGCTCGTTAAACAAATAAATCACTTAGCAAAAGAGCAAAAAAGGCACCAACAGCAAACCCAAATTAACCATGAAAAAGCACAACAAAGAGCCGCACAAGGTAATAAACACCGCAGCAGTGCCAGTCAACCTAAAGTCATGTTAGATTTTAACAAAAATAGTGCGCAGGCAAGTAAAGGCGCTAATGAGCGCTTAGCTTCAGCAAAGTTTGATGCGTTAGCCAAAAAGCAACAACAGCTAAAACAGCAACTGCCAGATAATATTGAACGAAAGTTAAAGTTCAGCCAACCCACCAGCAATAAACGCTTACTGTTTATTGATAAGCTTTGCTTACCCTATGGTTGTAGTAAAAATCCTGTGACCTTACAAATTAACAGTGGTGATAAATTACATATTGCAGGGCCAAATGGCTCAGGTAAATCAACGCTACTGAGGATGATTAGTGAATCTACAAAATCATGCGTATCAGCGGCCATTCAATTAAACAGTAAGGTACTTTATATTGACCAACATTGCTCTTTTTTAACCGCTAGTCACAGTTTAGTAAAAGCGTTAGAGGCACACTGCCACCTTAAACTACAAGCAATACGGCACTTACTGGCGAATATTGGTTTCAAAGGCGATGATGTATATCGACGAATAAACCAACTCAGCGGTGGCGAGAGCATGCAGTTAGCGATGCTAATTGCCGCGCAAAATGCCGCAGACTATTTACTGTTACTCGATGAACCCGATAACCATCTAGACTTGGCAAACAAACAACATCTTGCGCAAAATTTGGCTGACTTTACTGGCAGCTTTATTTTAGTCAGCCACGATGAGGTGTTTGTTCAGCAATGCCGCGTTACGCAGCAATTCACCTTATGATGATTGCCTCTAGGAATAAGAGTTGTTACCTTTACGCTCGATTAAATAATTCAATTGCTTAGGAAAAATAATGCGCTCATTAATTGCAATCCCGTTGTTACTTATAAGCTGTGAAGGGTTAAGTCAGCAACAAAACCCCAACATTGAACGCATTACCACCACAGCGTCTCGGGTTGACGTTAGCGCCGATCCGCTACCTTTAGTAATAAGCAGTATCACTAAAGCGCAGTTAGATTTAATCGCACCGACCCATATCGAGCAAGTATTAAAGCAAGTCGCTGGTGCCAATGTACAACATGGCAATGGTCAAGAATATTTGCCCGCACTGCGCTCCCCTGTACTTTCTGGGGCTGGCGCATGCGGTGGGATCTTAACGGCTGAAGATGGTATTCCACTGCGTGCTGCAGGCTTTTGTAATATCAATGAGTTATTTGAAGCCCACACTGAAATGGCCGAGCGCGTTGAAGTTTTAAAAGGCCCAGGCTCCGCCCTTTACGGCTCCAATGCAGTACATGGCGTGATTAATGTGATCACACCAGATACCACTTATGATGAGCACTTACTCGGCGTTGATTTAGGCTCTTACGGTTACAACCGGTTCAAATTGCGTAGCGGAAAAGATTTAGGCAACCAAGGATTTGGTATCAATGCCAGTGTCACTCGCGATAGCGGCTACCGTGATGATGAAAGCGTCGACCAAGAAAAACTCAACTTACGTCATCGTTATACAAATGATGACCTCGCTATTACTACTGGGCTTAGTTACACCCACTTAGATCAAAAAACTGCCGGATTTATTGAAGGCTTTGAAAGTTATAAAGACGATGAAATAGCCCAGCAAAATTTTGACCCTGATGCATTTAGAAAAGCCCGCTCATTTCGGCTTTGGTCAAAGGTGCAGTGGCAAACCGAGAAAAATACGCTCACCATTACTCCTTATGTTCGCAACCAGAGCATGACCTTTTTTAAGCACTTTTTGCCGGGCACACCGCTTGAAGAAAACAGCCAAAACGGCGTTGGTATTCAATCACTTTGGCAACATGTGTATTCAAACGAATTAACTATTAATTTAGGGCTAGACAGCGAATATACCCGTGCTGACTTTCTCCAATATCAAGATGAGCCAACCCAAGGTTCAGCATTTTTAGTCGCTACAGTACCCCAAGGTAAGCATTACGATTACGATGTAAATAGTACGCTTATCGCGCCTTTTATTAGCCTTGATTGGCAATGGCAGCAACTCGCTATCAGTTTAGGCGCACGCTTTGAGCAGCTTGATTACGACTACACCAATAATATGCTGGCTGGTCGCACTAACGAGAATGGCAACGAATGTGGATTTGGCGGTTGTCGTTACTCGCGCCCGCCAAGTGGCGAAAATAAATTTACCAACACCTCGCCAAAGCTTGGCCTGAGTTATCAACTCAGTGACGATAATTATTTATATGCAAACCTATCTCGCGGTTACCGTGCGCCGCAAGCGGCTGAACTTTACCAGCTACAGCGCGAACAACAAGTGGCTGATCTAGAACCTGAAACCGCAGACAATCTAGAAGTGGGCCTCAAAGGGCAATACCAACAACTGCACTATGTGGTCTCTGCGTATGCGATGAATAAACAAAACGTGATCTTTCGCGACAGTGACTTTTTTACCATTAATGATGGCCAAACCCAGCACCGAGGTATTGAACTTGAGCTGGATTATCAACTTACCCAGTCGCTTCAACTGGCCCTTGCTGCAAGCCATGCGGTGCACACCTACGACTATAACCAAGTTTTATCTGGAGTAAACATTAACGGTAACGATATAGACACAGCACCACGTAATATCGCCAACTTCCAAGCTAACTGGCAAGTCACCAATAACACCCTCGCTGCGATTGAATGGCATCATGTTAGTGATTATTTTACCGACCCTGAAAACCTACACAGCTATGACGGCCATGATTTAATTAATTTACGCGGGGCTTGGCAAGTCACTGAGCAACTAAAGTTAACAGCACGCATTAATAATCTATTTGATGCCGCTTATGCTGAACGCGCCGATTACACCAGCTTTACTGGCGACCGTTATTTTCCAGGGAGACCACGTAATATTATGTTCTCAGCAAGTTACGCTTGGTAGCTACCTAGCTTGAGTTCGCCATATAGCGAACATAAACAGATTATATTTTACTGTAATAGCTGTTTATATTGCTCATTTAAGTGCACCTTGAGTTCGGGGTGCGCTGCTAATAATTCAACAAGCTGAGCTTTAGCGGCGGTTGTTTCACCATCAGCAATCAATGTATCTATGCGCTTAAATTTATTCGCCACCTCTGCGGTGATAATTTCAAGTTCTGCTAAAAGCTCACTTTTAGCTGCCATGCTTTGTGCTTCAAATTGCCTTCCAACCATTTTTTCACTACGTTGACGCTGCTGGGTTTGTTTTAATTGCATTGTTTGAGTTGGAGCTTGCTCTTGCGCTTCGCTTGGCATTATTTCAAACGCAGCCTCTGGTGCTGTAGCGTTTTGTTCATCGTTTAAAATTTGCCGCTCTTTGATTGTCTCTGACGGACTAAGATACTGATCGGTATTTTGCACATATAAAACGGCAACTAACACCAGTGATGCCGCAGTAGATAATTGCCCATACCAAGTTTGATAAAAGCGCTTAGATTTATGAATTGGGGTTACTTTATTAGCAGTCATGTCATCTGCTGCGCGTTTTAATATTCGTTCATCAAGTTGTACGCTTGGTTGCTCCGTTGCACCATGCTTATAAAGTGAAGCAATATCGTCGCTGGTTAACTTATCGCTCATTGTTAGTCTCCAATTTATACTTGATACAATGCTTTAGCTTGGCTTGCGCGTAACGAATGCGGCTTTTGATATTTTCAGTTGTTTCTACCACTAATTCGGCAATTTCTTTGAGGGTAAAATCAGCTTCGTGTTTGAGTAAAAACGCTTCTTTTTGCTCTCGGGGCAATTGCGCTAGGCATACTTTTAACTGCGCTGCTTGTTGCTCCAGCTCAAGTTTTTTAGTATCTGATTGATTGTTATGATCAGCAAATTCGGTAATTTCAATGTCTTGATTATCGCTCTCAAGCCATTTGTTTTGTGTACCAGTGCGGCGGTAATGATCAATCAATTCATTGTGGGCAATACGATACAGCCAAGTAGTAAATTTGGCGCTCACTTGATACTGTGAGCGCGCTTTTATTAGCTTATTCCAGACTTCTTGATAGAGCTCTTCAGCCACTTGCACGCTTGCACACTGGCGTAAAAAATAACGATATAAGCTATTTTTATGGCGCAGGTACAGCTGGGTAAAAGCCTGTACATCGCCTTGCCCATAACTCAACATTAATTGCTCATCAGCTAGTTCTGTCATAATGTCCTAATTACAATGCCGCGGCATTATTAACGAGTTGCACAAACTCACTACGATAGCCAAATGTGTCTATGCCTTTGTTAGTAGTTGCCAATTTAGCGCAATCTTCATACTGCCAGTCTCCTGTATATTTTGCACCTTTTAATAACTGGGCAAAACCAGCCACTGCCGCGGCAAATTTAAAGTCGAAACTGGCTTGCGATAAAGGCTGAATTTTGTCATTGCTAATAGCTTGAGTCAGCAACTTGCTTTGCTCGGCGTCAGGCTCTTTATAACGGACTTTGACAAACGCCAACTCATTTCTTGTCGTCTGTTTCTCGTTTATTTCAGACTGATAACGCAGTTCATCTATTTGTTTATGCTCAGAATCCGCTAAAGTTATTTCATACAGCGCAGTTACGGTGTGCCCAGCTCCGAGCTCTGCGGCATCAACCTTATCGTTATTAAAGTCTTCACTGGCAAGCATACGGTTTTGATAACCAATTAACCGGTACTCAGCGACCTGCTGAGGATTAAACTCCACCTGAATTTTGACATCTTTGGCAATAATTTGCATGGTACTACTAAGCTCATCAACCAGCACTTTTCGTGCTTCGTTAATGTTATCAATATACGCATGTTGGCCGTTGCCAATATTAGCGAGTTGCTCCATTAAGCCATCATTATAGTTACCTTGGCCAAAGCCAAGTGTGGTCAGTGCAACGCCCGTTTTGCGCTTTGCAGCCACCAGCTCTTTGAGTTCATCAACTGATTGCATGCCTACATTAAAGTCGCCGTCAGTGGCTAAAATCACCCGATTAATACCCTCTTTTTTAAAGTTCTGCTGTGCTATTTGATACGCAAGCTCTATACCTTGCTCGCCATTTGTTGAACCGCCTGCGGCCAGTTTATCTAACGCTGCGCTGATAGCTTGTTGATCATTACCTTTGGTTGCAGGCAATACCACACCTGCGGCTCCGGCATACACCACAATGGCAACAGAATCATTTTCATCCAATTGCTTAGTTAGCATGGTTAAACTGGTTTTTAATAAGGGTAACTTATTTGGCGCATTCATAGAGCCAGATACATCCAGTAAAAACACTAAATTCGCCGCTTTTAAATCAGCTTTTTCAATTTCAAAACCCTTAATGCCAATTTTAAGTAATTGGCGATGCTCATTCCAAGGCGCCGTTGCAACCTCAGTATGCACCTTAAACGGTGTGCTGATAGTTTCAGGCGCACTGTAGTCATAATCAAAATAGTTAATAAAAGCTTCTTCGCGTACCGCATCACTTGGCGGCAGCTGCCCCATATTTAACATTCTACGAGTATTACTGTAACTGCCGGTGTCTACATCGATTGAGAAAGTAGATACCGGCTCAGTGACAGTTTGTTTAACCGGGTTCTGCTGAGATTTTAAATAATTTTCACGATCTTGCTCTGACTCAAAGACTACGTCATCAAATGGGGCTGGCGGCACCGGCTGTAATATCGGCCGCTGCATAGCAACACTTGCATCCATCATCCCTTGCGGCATTGCTTGAGGTATTGCTTGAGGCATTCTTTGAGACATTGCTGCATAACTTATGGCGTTTTGCCTCTGCTTTGTTTGCACTTGTAACTCTAATTGCTGTTCATCATTTTGGTCAGTCTTTTCTGCACTGTTTTTTTGAGCTTGTTGTTCATTAACCTCACGTTGCGCACTTTGCTCACAGCCAGCTAACCCCACTATCACCGCGAGGCTCAACACAGTTAAACGCAAATTAATTGGTTGGGTGTTACTAATTTTGTTATTCATAAAGTCACCTTGTTGTATATCAAATGGGGATCACTAAGGCTATAAACGGATGACTTTAAAAAGTGGGGTTAATTTTTTTGAATAAAGGTCTATTCATCCCATTTAATATCTACGTCACGAGTGCTGAGTTATAATTGCGCTCCCTCTTTGTTATTGATGATTTTAGTTTTGAACTCAACTGCCATTAAAAGAACTACTTTTTCTTCTGCTATTTTAATTTTAGGCATTATCTTTATTGCTGCTAACTTACGCGCGCCGGTTACAGGCATTGCGCCTGTGCTTGAGCAAATTATCTTGAGCTTTGCTTTAACGCCTTCTCAAGCCGGCATGCTCACTACTTTGCCGTTAATTGCCTTTGCACTGGCAAGCCCAATGGCAGCCAGCTTAGCTAAAAAGCAAGGCTTGGAAATATCGTTATTTATCGCACTTATTTTGATTGGCCTAGGGCTTTCGTCACGGTTAATTGATTCTGTCACAATGTTGTATTTAGGCACCGCTATCATAGGTGTTGGTATCGCAATTGGTAACGTGCTGTTACCGAGTTTAATTAAGCGTGACTTCCCACATAAAGTGGCGGTAATGACCTCTACTTATGTACTGGCGATGGGTATTTTTGGTGGCAGTTATGCTGCTCTAATTATTCCTTTGGCTGAATATAAAAATATCGGCTGGCAACTTGCTTTAGCATCTTACGGGCTGCTGACAATAGTGAGCATTGTTGTTTGGCTACCGCAGTTAAAATTACATACCAAGCCCACCAAAGATCTACTGGCGAGTGTTAACAGCAACAAAGTTTGGCACGAAGCGCTTGCTTGGCAAATTACTTTACTGCTTGGCTTAAACTCATTTTTTACCTACATCATGATTGGCTGGTTACCGAGCATTTTGATTGAAGGTGGCCATACAGCTCAGCATGCAGGCGCACTACAAGGCGCCTTTCAAGTCGCGTCAGCAGTCCCTGGTATTATCTTAATCCCGCTGTTAGCAAAGCTTAAAGATCAACGAATTTTAACCAGCTTGTTAGCATTAATCGCTGCTACATGCTCTCTTGGGCTGCTTTATTTACCTGAGTTTGCTAGTGTGTGGGCGGTAACCTTAGGGTTTTGCTCAGGCGCCTGCTTTATTTTAGGTTTGTCGTTTATTAGCTTACGTACGCATGATACCCAACAAGCCACATCGCTTTCAGGTATGGCGCAGTGTTTAGGTTACTTACTTGCCGCCTCAGGGCCTATTATCGCAGGAGCTTTACATAGTTACTCTGGTAATTGGACAACCACCTTGTGGTTATGCGCCTTTGCCAGTGCATTATGTGCAATATTTGGTTATTTAGGTGGTCGCAATATCACCATGACAAATAGCAAAACTAGCTAACCTGCACGCCTAAAAAAATGCATTGCTTAAACGCAATGCATTTATATCTTTGAGCGGTGGACGGCCAAAAAATCGTGTGTACTCACGGCTAAATTGAGAAGCACTTTCATAGCCTACTTGCAAAGCTGCCGTATTCGCATCAAGGCGCTGATTCAGCATTAACTGTCTTGCCTCTTGTAAGCGTAAGTTTTTAATATATTGCAAAGGACTGAGTTTAGTCACTTCTCGAAAATGCTGGCGAAATGTTGACTCACTCATATGTGCCTCAGCAGCTAAATCCACGATCGAAAAATCATCTTTATAATTTTGTTTAAGCCAATAGAGAATTTTAGCTATTTTTTGGCTTGCTGATCCCGCAGTTACTATTTGCCTTAACTGATAACTATGCGGGCTTTGTAACAATCGAAAAACAATCTCTTCTTGAATTAAAGGCGCAACTAAAGGGATCAGCTGTGGTTCTTTTAGTAACCTAATGAGTCTATTAATAGCATCTAAAATACCGTCATCAGCATCCACCACCGACATAGCACTTTGACGAGTGTTGTTGTATTGATCATTAAAATCCATATTGGCAACCGCTTGGCCTAGTACTTTACTGTCTAAACTTAAATGCAACCCTAAAAAAGGTCGCTGCACAGAGGCAGAGGTAATATGGCTAACAACTGGCACATCTACAGAGGCCACTAATGTTTGCCCTTCTGCATAATCATAAATATCTTCGCCCAAGGTAACGCGCTTCCCCCCTTGCACTGTCACGCCTAAACCAAGCCCATAAACACATGGCATAGGCTCAGACACTTTGCTGCGCCTAACTAAAGTCAATGCTGCTATTTCGGTATTAAAAATGCCGTCTTGTGTTGCCACTGCCAATACGGATCCTGTTAGGATTTGTTTGTTACTCATCATGTCTTAAATTAACGTCATCATTTTATAGTCCAAGCTTAGCACTAAGCATAATAATAAATATTAATAACAAGCATGATCTGTTGTTTTAGGCAAAAAACACATTGGTTTTAACAAACACATTTTGCAATTATCAGTAATAATAAATATTCGCTCAGGCATATCGATGCACTGACACATTATCACCCTAAAAACACTAATAACTCACTTCTCTACACACTATTTTAAACAGCCTAGGATAACGCTTACCGATTGCGATATTTTTGCTTTTGAACAATTTAATCTTTAAAGAGACATTATGCTTAAAGTAAATAATCACACAAAATATTCACTTGTTGCCGCTATTGCAGCCCTTGCAGCAATGGGGGAATTATACAGGCTAAGAAGTGTACTAATCGAAGGGCTAGATAAAGGACTGACGATTGATGAGCTTAATAGCACATTTTCTTACATGGTTAGTTATATTGGCCAACCTAGAGTATTAAACAGCCTCAATGTGCTTAAACAAATATGCTTACAAAAACTGCCAAATAGCTGCAAACTGGTAGAGCAACAGATTAAGCAAACCAAGATAACTCACTTAAATACAGTTAATAACAATCTTTCCCCACAGTGTCTTTTAGTAATCAAGTTAGGCGCGCTGGCAGTAGATGATAATTTTACCAGCCAACTTCAGGAGCATTTGGCGGTATGTCTGGATTCACAATTTGAGGTGGCTCACATAAATACTGTGATTAATTCATTAGCTATAAAAGCAGATATTGATGTAGCAATGCGCGCTAACGTATCTTTTGCAAAGCTGTTAGCGCATGCATAGTTTGATCTAAAAACAAAGTTAACCGCTTAAGGCACAGTGTCAAAGCCAGTTATACTGTTTAGCTGTTTTAGCCAAGTGGGGCTTGAACGACACCAAATTTGTGCTTTAGGGATAAGTTGCTCACGCTGTTCAACAGCGCCGACACGTAAGCCATAAATTTTATCGCCCTCGCCAACTGAGGTGGCGTATAAAGAGGTGCCGCAATTACCACAAAACCCCTGTGCACGCTTATTACCACTTTCGGCTGTTTTTATATATTCTTTCGGCGCAGCTGCAGTAAACGTCACCGCATTAGGGTGAGATATAACCACAGTGCGAAATGGCGCACTTGCGATAATTTGGCAGTCCGTGCAATGGCAGTTTATTACTTTATCTTCATCGACTTCGGCGTGGTAAGTAACCTCACCACAATGACAACGTCCGGTAATTTGCATAGTAATCCCTAAATTAAATTTTAGCCGTATAATGATTAGCAACTTTACGTCAAATAACAGGCTATATTCAACACTCTTTTCATGCCATTAACGGTTTTTATACTGGGTTTTACAGTGGCTGCGCATAATAGCGGGATTGCGTAATTTTAAATGTTTTGTTGTGCGGCCAGCATGGCGCTTACGCCATACTTTAAACGAACCCGATGAGATATTGTCGCGCATAAAATTAACTAGCTGAGAATGATTTAAACCATATAGACTTTCGATTGCTTCAAATGGCGTGCGATCTTCCCACGCCATCTCGATGATTCTAGACACTTGGCCACTATCAAACATAACAGACTCTTTTGCAAAATACCTTTATACCCGATAGAGCAAAAATACGATCAATCTATAATTTCAACTCGCCAAGGTGGATTCAGCCGATTACATCCCGCCCAATAAAGTTTAATTTTATTGCCTGATGGGTCTTTTAACACCGTTTCTCGCCATAAGTAACGCTGCTCGGTGATCGCTGATTCAAACTCAAAGCCCTTAGCTTTTAAGGAGACAACCCACTTTTCTAGTTCTTCGCTTTCAAAGTATATAACCGCGCCATTACTGAACGCATCATCGGTTAATAACAAAGAAAATGTGGCTTTATTAGCGCATTCAAAACGTGAGTAATGATCCGTTTTTACAATTTGTGTAAAGCCCATAGCCAAGTAAAATTGATTTGCTTTTTCGATGTCAGTGACAGGTAAAGTGATTTGATTAAGGTTCATAGTTGTTATCTAAATATTGAGTTAGATAACAACCTTAAAACCTTAACTTAGCTTGAGGTCAATTAGTAATTTGCACCTAGGTATTAAGAAGCCTGATAACGATTTGCCTGTTTGATACTGGCAAAATCATTAAAGCGAACACCGTGTTTTTTCATTACCTCAAGCACTTTCTTGCTGATCATTTGGCGTAAATAAAACGGCTGGTTTGGCACAAAATGATGAATAGTATGGGTATGACCAAAGTTAAAGCAAAATAAGTTAAATGGTGCAAACAAACGACTCGTTAAAACATGGGTTTGTTCCAGCATGTTATTAACGCCACCATAATAATGCATTGATGAAGTAACAAAGTTAAGCGAACTAGAGCGCACAATATTAGGTACAACCAATACCACCATTAAAAACTCAAACACTGCCATAATATCTAGCACAAACTCTGGCGAGCTTGCTGCCAGTGGCACAAATAAATTAACCAAGTGAAACACAATAACACTGTATAAAATTGCAAAGTACGCGGTAGTTACCGGGAAACCAGCATTAAACACTTTCAAAAAGCTAAAGCCTTTAATTTCTTTACTAAAACGTTTTGCATTAACTAAAAGGCCAAGCAAACCATCAACGATAACTAAGGCTCGAAGCAATGGGTTTTTAATACCGTTACCCACTAATCGCTCTTCTAAATCTTGTTCAGTGCCCGATACTTTATGGTGGTGTAAATGCATTTTACGGCGATACCACGGACTGATTGTATTAGGCCGCATTAGCCACACCGTTAGCATCATAAAATTATGTAAAAATGGCTGGTTACTAAAATACTGTTTATGGATCAGGTCGTGTTCAAGCTCGTGGGAAATTGACGCAGCAATGGCCGCTAAAATAATACATAACCACGCGGGGATAATAGCAAAGTAATAAAGCGCGCCAACGCCAATTAACGCACCGAGTGATAATAATAAAATAGCCATCCCGATAGTATTTTGATGGGCTAATAACGGATGCTTTTGACGAAGCTTGGCTTCTTCAGCTTTAATCGCCTTAACAATGGCTTGAATATTTTCCTTGGCACTTAACGTGGTCATAAATAGCAACTGATAATCAAAGTTGCGCAGATGATACCCGAATAAATAAAAAGCTGCTAGAGCGAGAGCAGGTGGCAAGTGGCAAGTGGCAAGTGGCAAGTGGCAAGTGGCAAGTGGCAAGTAAAAAATGAAAGAGCTGTTAATTTAAATCAAGCAGGCTTTTAATTCAGCTAAAGCCTTGCGTAAGCTAGTTGCTTAACAGCCGCATCGACAGACGAAGTAAACGAATTTGTTTATTGATTTTTAATTGACCGTCAATTTATAAAAACGGTCAAAAAAAACACTATTGCCTATTGACAGAGTTAAGGCTCATATGTGTTATGTGTATTTTACGCCATAGAAATCAAAACCGACTTTAACTTAGATGGTTGTGTTAATACACTTTTTAATGGTGTTTTATTACCTAGGGCAGGAATACTTTTATTCATCCATTTGAGAGCATTTAACTGCGTTTGATAAAAGATAACAGCTGCTAATTTTTCGTCTCCACTGCACTTAACCAATAGCTCATCTTTAAATGTGCACTCGCTAAATTTAGGCGCACATAACTTAGCAAAGTGATTCCAAGCTGATTCATCCATGCCAAACTCCATTCATACACATAACGAGGCTGTAGAGTAACTCGTTTTTAATTTATTTTTATTGATGCATAAACCATAGCCGAGTTCCTATTTTGATTCAATTAGTTACTTTGATTTTACGTAAAATATAAAAAGAGGGTTTGCTGTTACGTTAATTGGCATTTTGGAAGGTATTACAGATGTTTGAGTGGCTTATTTAAGATGATGAGGACTTACCTTTCTTAATGCATCGTGTTACGCATGCCAATATTAGCCTTCAAGTTCATCCTCATTTTCTTCTCATTCCCTTCTCTTTGTGCAAAAAAATTTAGTGAATTATTCACAAAGAGGTTAAGAGACGCTGCGCTTTAGAGTAAAACAAATTCTAAACTCACGAAGTATTTGCGCCTATTATCTACTAGCCAACGCTTATCAGCTAACGGTGGATTTAGATCACTGGATCCACCGTAGAGTAAGAATGTGCTACTGGAGACAATGAAGCTCTGTAAGGTATAGCACGCACTAAAGTACGCAGTTTAATGAAATTGGGGGTCAGTGAGAGACTAGCCATAGCCTGTGGTATCACCAGTACCAAAAGTAGGCGCTTGGAAGCGAAGGCCCTTGTAAAAAAGGAATTAACATTGCGCTAGGCAATGACTATCTAGCGTCACAAGGTTTAGCGTCATTGAGAGGTATTTGGATCAATATTCATTACGGGAGATGAATCGCCCATTGCACTTCCTGTTAATAAAAAGTGCATGATGGGTGGTGTGGGGCTGGAGGTTAGAGACCTCCGGCTACCCGATTATATTTCAATATACTCGGACTTTATTAGCCCAAAGCATTTAAGATCGTGAAACTGATTTTTCCAGTAACCACTTTGACGCCTTATGCCTTCCTCTTTGAACCCAACTTTTAGAAGAAGCAATTCAGATGCTAAGTTTCCCGGAACAGTATCACCTTGTATACGGTTAAGTTCACCGCAAGATAGCTCACCTAAAAATGCCGCTTTGACTATTCGATGAACGGCTTCAGTGGTAAAACCCATACTCCAATATTTAGGCAATAAATCATATCCAAGAACTGCATTTTTCATTTTAGGACTCCAAGTATTAAAACCACAAGTCCCGATAAGTTGATTTGTTTCTTTTAGACGAATAGCCCAACGAATACCAGAGTTTTCTTCAAAGCGAGAATTAAAGAATTCTATTAAATTACTCGCTTGGGACACTTCAGTAAAAGCTTCCAGATCGTAATATTCGACAACTGAATTGTTCGAGAACAACTCAAATAAACTATTCGAATCTTCTCTAGATAATTTGTCTAGCTTTAAGCGGTTTGTCTCTAAAACTGGAAATAACAACCTGAATCCTCCTTGAAATATAACGCCCAATTAAGTAGCTGACAACGCTACCAGCACACTCAAATTTACCACCTAAGACTAAAACCAAACCGAGTTGAAAATGCCAAGCGTTGACTGTCTGCTTAAATTGCTTGATATGTTTGTGGCTACTACTCCCACGAAACTGACATTTTGAAATACGAAACACCTGACTTTTGAAACTCATTTCCTTCAACGTACAATCCAAATTTTTGATAAAAGGAAATTGCTGAAGTTCGAGCGTCACACCAGAAGTAATTCACTTGTGCTCGCTTTAAATCACAAACTAGGTGTTCTATAACCTTAGAGCCTATTCCTTGCCCTTGATAATCAGGTAGCGTTGCGAACTTTCTAAGTCTTGCCTCTTGAGCGTTTTTATAAACAGATGCCACGCAGACCAACTTACCGCCAGTAAACGCACCGTAATGTGTCGCCAATTCATCGCCATCCACTTCACAAAATGAAGGCGATTTATCAGGCCATAAAACTCGATGCCTAATGGGTAAAACCTCTGCTGTGGTGACTTTCTGTATATCCATATTTCCTCAAAAAACATAACCATTTTATAGTGCGCGAAGGGCGGATATTTCAGCTCAGACCACAATCATAATTATACTTTACACAGTTTTAACAAATTATCTAAGGTATTACTATCACGAAGTTTTCTATTATCTTCAAGCAAAGCTAAATGGAAAAATATACGCGTGTCGCTCATTTTCCTGAATATGGGAGCAAACAACAGCTTTATTATTCAATAAGTCATTATCCTAAACCTATATCAACGTCGGTTTTCACCTTGAAACCATCACTCAGTTTTACTCTTTCACTATTGGGTTTCGTTGCTCTGAACCACAATCTACGATGATAAATTTAACACCGAACTGCTCTGGTTTTTCCTAGCACCTTACGCCTAAAACCTAGCTCCTAATCCCTAAAATCACCCAACAAAAAAGCGCGAGATAAACTCGCGCTTTCAAATAACTCAAAACTATCGCTGTCTTAAACTGACAGCTTAAGGCTGATAGCTGACAGCTATTATTCGCCCTTCGCTTTTAAATTTATAAACTTGGCCAGCTCTTCTGGTTGCCCCATTAGGGTGAAGATCTGTTGGTTAATTTCGGTCATGGTTTGCCCTTCTGGCAAGCTTGCTGACACGGTTAATGAGCTTAAGCCTTGCGTGAAGTTTTTAATCGCTTCGCCCAGTTCTTTACTAACAGGGGCTTGCTGTAGCTGCATGTCGACCATTTGCTGCATTTGCTCTAGCGTCATACCTTGCTTTTCAAGTGCTTGCTCTACTAATGTTTTAAATTCACCTTCATCTTTTAAGGCTATTTCAATGCTGCGCGGTTCAAGCTCTGAAAGTGCTTCCATCATGATGGTTTGTTGCTGTAGCTGCTGCTCTAAAGTTGGCTGTTGTGCGCCTAACTCTTGCTGCATTTTACTAAGCGCTAATGACGCATTCATCAGTGCGGTTGATTTTGCTAGACCTAAGTTAAAATTAAGGCCTACAATATTTTTAGCATTAAGCGCAAAGTCGATATCGCTATCCCCTGATTTTTCATCGTAGTTCATCAAGGTGTGTAAATCGTAGCTGGCAGAGGCAAGGTTATTATTAGCATCATCTGGTAGCTGTGCTAAAAAGTGATCGCTAAAGGTAAAGTTTTTAATTGTCAGCTCGGTACGTGGCGCGATTTTATCGGTTTCGTATCCTGAGACTTCAATGCTCGCAATATTAGCGACAGCTTGCTGATCAAAACCTGTGATCACCATATTAGAGATTTCTACGCTTTGACCAAATATGCTCGCCGAGATATCTTCATAGCTGGCTGTCATGCCCATTTGTTGGTTCATCAGTGCTAGCTGACGATCAACTTCTACTTTCACTTCCTGTGTCAGTGCGTGATTTGCGTAGCTAACGCCACCGATTGCAGCGGCAACAACAACGGCAACAATTGCGAGTTTTTTCATTCTATTTCCTTATTACTTTTCTATTTATAGCCAAGCTGATTATGGCCATGCTTTATACTAAAAATTTTCCTAAGCGTATCATTCAATAATAGCTTTGGTAAGGGCTTGCGTTCATTAGGGGAACTAAAGCGCCCCCATTGCTAATTAATTAAACTTAGTAGCTCGTGCACTGTTTTAACCGGCGTGATTTTAGCGCCCAGTCCTTCCATTGATTTATGGTAGTTGCGAAATGGAATAAATATTTCGGTAAAACCGTGTTGTGCGGCTTCTTTAACGCGCGGCACACCACTATCGATTGGCCGTACATCGCCATTTAAGCTCAGCTCGCCCATTATGCAGGTTGTACGTGGCACCACAAATTCATTTAAGCTACTGAGCAAAGCAGTTACTAGCGCTAAATCGATGCAGGTTTCAGTTTCATCAATCCTCAGCCCGCCTACAATATTAAAAAAGGTATCGTGAAAGATTTTGGTTTTAGTGTGTTTGCGCAAAATACCGGTCAACATTTTTATCCGGTTCATGTTTAAACCTACACACACTCGCTGTGGAAACTCAGCCTCTGTTTCTGTGGTTAAACATTGAATTTCTAATAATAAATTACGGTTACCTTTGCGAATACAGGTGATCGTAGAACCTGGCGAATCGGTGCTTGAGCCCGATAAAAAGATTTCACTTGGGTTATCTACACTGAGCATACCGCGCTCACACATTCTAAAAATACCCACAGTGTCGATATCACCAAAACGGTTTTTATTAGCCCGTAAAGTACGAATTTGCCCGTCGTTAGTGTCTATGTGTAATAGCGCATCAACAATGTGCACTAAAGTTTGCGGTCCCGCTATTTCATTGTTTTTATTTACATGGGCGATGATAAACATAGTGACATCGTTTTGCTTGCAGTACTGTGTCAGCGCTTGCGCAGCACTTTTAACTTGCGATGGTGAGCCTGGGCTGCCGTTAGCGGTATCAGTAACAACCGCTTGAATGGAGTCGATCACTGCAAACTTGATTTTATTTTTTTCAAGCTCTTCGATAATGGTTTCAACGCTGGTTTCTGATAATAAATACAGTTCGTCAGGGTTGTAATCGAGCTTTAAGCGATTAACTCGGTTTTTAAATTGCGATAATGACTCTTCCGCGGTGCAATAAAGTGATGGCATACGTTGTGACATGCGTGCCACTAAGTCCGACAATAACGTAGTTTTACCAGCACCTGGGTCACCGGAAATAATATTTACAGAGCCTGTGGTAACGCCGCCGGATAATACTCGGTCGAGTTCGCCAATACCGGTGAGTTGCTTTTCTGCTTCAGTGGTTGTGATGTCGTTAATTTTTTTAGAACCGCCACCCACACCACCGGCATAACCACCAACAACACTGCGCGCTGCTGCTTTTTTAGTTTGCCCTGCGGAGGGTTTAAATTCGGCTAAGGTGTTCCATGCGCCACAGCGACACTGCCCTTGCCAGCGCTGATAGTTCATACCACATTCGGTACAAACAAATTCTACTTTTGCCGCTTTTGCCATTAACTTTTGCCTATATTCGTCATTTTGAATTAATTTATGTTAATACTAGTTTGCCATACTGTGCTCGGTTGTCGAATATTGACCTTGCCAACTAGGCAAATCAACGCCACAATCGAGTTATATAAAAGCAGCGTTATTTACTTTTATGTTTAGGGCATACTTTTTGCTTAATATTTTTTGCTTGGACTTTTGATCCTAAAATTAAAGTAATAAGCCATTAATTTGGCAATTTCATACTGAATTCAAATAATAAAAATTAAAGATGGTAGTTCATTACATTCACTATGCTGCAAACCAGCACCCAAGAGAGTGTATAAATACTCACGTAGTATACCAACTTTTTAGAATAGACGGTGATGGTTTTATAAATGACTGAAGACATTCTACTGAAATACGAAAGTTTGGTTGACGAACTTAAATCGTATTTAGGTAATGCCAAATTTGACACGATCTTTAAATCAAAAACAGCAGGCCTGACCAAGCCTGAGCAGTTCTTGATCAAGATGGAAATGTCACGCTTATCGCAACCCATTGCTCGCTTTATTGATTTACGCGGCCAAGTAACTGGCCAAGTAAAACCTTATGAATATGATGGCAAGCAGCATTTTATGGATGAAACCGCCATTGCGGTATTCGAAAAAGCCATAAAACGTCATGGTGGTTATACTCTTGCAGTATATGAAGCCGTCATGAATACCGATAACAACCACCGTGTAATGCAAAAAAAAGCGGCTGAACAAGCAAAACAACCTGAACAACAAAACGAACAACAATTAGACTGTCAGGTTATTAAGTTTGCCTCTTATGAAAGCCGCCGTGAAGAGCGGATGAACTATTCAATCAAGATCACGGTGGAGTTGAGCAAAGACAATACCATCGCAGCCACCACCTCTGATATTTCTTTAAGTGGCGCAAAAATAAAGCTGTCGCCTCGCTATCAGGTCAAAAAAGGTCAATTGCTTGGACTACGCTTAGTGGGACTTGAACAAGATTTTGAGCTGGGTTTAAAAAACGGTATTCAATACGAAATTGTTGCGGTTGAAAAAATATCGGCAGAGTTTAACCATGTGCGGCTAAAACGTACCTTTATAGAAAACAATGCGAAATTCGATGAGTTTTTAGAAAGCTTTATTCATGGCAATAAACGCCGTTATAAAGTGAATTTAGATAACACCTTAGATGCCGTGGTCTCAAAAGGTTATGAGCAGTATTATATTCCACGTGTTACATCCTTGTTTACCTTTTTTAGCCTGCAAAATGACAAGCTCTATCCGAGCCTAGTGCTTACCACTGAAAACAATATTTTCATTCAGCGCTATTTTTGTGATGAACGCAAGCTATCGTGTTTATACACTATTTTAAATCAACAACGTTTAGCCGAGCTGTTAAACAACCCAGCCCAAGTGAAAGAAGAATATTTATATACCTTTACCCATGTAGTAGCAGGAAAAATATATTACTATTCGGCAACACGCAGTGAGCTGGCAGCAGAGCCGCAATTAAGCGCGCTATTTTTTGGTTTTGGTAGTCAAAAAGACAGCTGGCAATGTTTTAAAGTGCAGTTAATGCCAAGCCATCCTGAAGACTCATTTATTCCACTGAGTTTACCGAATACCGCTGGCAAAGATATTGAAAAATTAAACAAGCCGCCTTCGCCTCGTGTGCAAGGAATGATCAAAGACGTAAAATATTTGCTGATCTTAACCGCGATTGGCACCGCAGCAGAACAGGCTCATTATCAAAGTTTTAGTTACGATAAAAATATTGTTAATCAACTCAAACGCTTTGGTCATGGCAAACATAAAACCCCACCTAAACTTGAAGCCGTTGATTTAGAATACGTAAACCTGCGCTCACACAAGCGATACTTGTATAAAACAGATGTGCTATTAACGACTAAAGATGAGCAACCACAGATTGCCCATAGTCGTGATTTTTCAGTGATGGGATTGCAAATAGAATGCAGCCAACCGGTAACGCTGCAAAAAGGTGACATTGTTGAGTTAAGCTTGCCTGAGCTGCAAAAAATAACTAAAAAGCATACGCTTAGCAAATTAAAATACGAAGTAATGGCAGTCAGTAAGTCGTTAACCACCATCAATTTAAAAGCCTCTCGAATTGCTGACAACCCACACGAAGGGGTGAAATTTTTTACTCAGTTAATCGAAAACAATAAAGACAAATTAAAAGTATCTGAAGAAGCACCAAAAGTGCCTGGGCTTTCAACGGCACTGAGAAATATGGTGACGAAAAGTGTGTGCCAATTTCCGTTTTATTTACATAAAGAGGCGGCGCATTTTAAAACCGGCGCAATCGGCCAAGGGTTATACGCAAGTCCATTACATATTATTTTGCAAAATTATGGCTTGCTTAATGAAACCACCAGCATTGATGCGTTTTTATCAGCGGAGCAAATCAATGAGGTGATCACACCACAAATAAAAGACCGTAGCCGCCAAGATCCGCCCTTACCTTTCACACTGTTTATTCGTTTTGATCCAAAAAAATCAACCATCGAAGAGGCTGTAAAAAGTAAATGCAGCGCAACTGATGACTTTGCCCCTCAACTACTCTTTTTAAAGAAAGGCCTTAAGTCAGAATTGCTATTTATAATGCGTGTTTATATTTCGCGTACTGGTCGCCCTGATACCGACTACTTAGCTAACGAGCTAAAATACGTAAGCCAATATGCGCTGCATAAAGCCAAAGATCTTGAAGAAGCGTTGTGGTCGGTCGCAGGCGTGGGTGACATGGTTGATATAACCGATGAAACGCTTAGTCATTTAGATTTACCAGCTGAACTGATAGAAGAAATGAATAAGCGTAAGCAGATTTGGTTAAAACGGCTCAGTTAATTACTCAGCCATAGGGATGGTAAGTAAGTAAAGCAGCTGTAGTAGCGAACCCTGGCAAATGGCGGCTTGTGCTTGCTCAACCACTTTTGGCTTGCCATGAACTGCAACACCGAGCCCTGCCGCCGCCATCATGGTTAAATCATTGGCGCCATCGCCGATTGCTACTGTTTGTTGAGTGGGTAAACTTAGCTGCTGCTGTAAGTTACGAAGTACCACCGACTTTTGCTGCGCATCAACAATAGTACCAAGCACTTTACCGGTGAGTTTGTCATCTTTAAACTCAAGCACATTAGCATGTACTTCATCTAAATCAATGAGCTGCTGCACTTGCTCGGCAAATGGCACAAAGCCACCTGAGGCAATGGCTAAATACCAATTATGTTGTTTTAACACTTGGCATAACTCTTTTATCCCAGGCATTAGTGGTAAGCTATTTTTAAGCTCATCAATTAAACTTTGCTCAATCCCTGCGAGTTTTGCTACTCGTTGATGCAAACTTTCACTAAAATCTAACTTACCAGCCATTGCCTGTGCGGTTACCGCGGCGACATCGTCGTAAACATCAGCTAGACGAGCTATTTCGTCAATACACTCAATGGTGATAGCGGTTGAGTCCATATCCATTACCAATAAGCCAGGGCTGGTTAGGCTCGGTGGCTTACTGATCTGGACAAGCTGAAAACCGTTTGGATGCGCAAACTCATTCATTACTAAAGGGTTAATGCTCGCTTTTGCGGTATCAGTATAAAAACACAATGCCGGCGATAAGCTTGCATCAGGCTGATAACGGCATATTGCAGCGACTGTAAATTGCTGTTGTGCTAAAAACTGCACAATCCTGGTTAATTGCTGGCCGTTAAAGTCCCCAGCAAAAGCAATGCTAAACACCCCTTGCGGATCGCTAGGTAAGCTCACGTGCTCTTCTAAGGCATCTTGATAGTGATACCATTTACCTAACGGCAACTGCATTGCCAATTGCTCTGATGAAAGGCTCGCAATGCGCTCCAATGTCATGATGACTCCAAAAATGATACTAATGTCTCCCCTGTAAAATAACAGTTAACTCGCCATTGAGGGGGATTTAAGGTTATAGTTAGGCCTAGTTGTAACATCAAAAGTAAAAGCTGTCAGCAGCGCAAACGGTGACTATGAAAAATAACCATCTTAAAAACCCTATTTCAGCATCCCTTAGGCAACGCCTAGTGCGATTAAGCATTGCTGCGGCATGCTTTTTGTTACTGACTTGGGTAGCGGTTAATAGTAGTTTTCAAAGCCATCAATTACTTTATGATAATGCCGACAGCACAGCAAAAAGCTTAACCCGCTTTATGGCACTTAATGCAAAAACACCGATGCTTGAAAAAAACAAACCTGAGCTGACCGCCTTATGTAATAGTATTAGCAAAGATGAGTTTGTATTAGCGGCAACGATTTACGATCAGCAAGGTGTCCTTATTGCCAGTAGCGATAATTGGCAAACACATCATTTACTAGGCAAGTTACCGAATTCAACCCCAGGCATTAGTAAACTAAAAACGCCGTTTGTTGAGCCTATTATTAGTGATGATAATCGCCCGTTGGGTTTTGTTACAATCACCTATTTAACGCGCTCAGCAGTGGCAACTAGCCATAGCAGTTTTCATGACTTAGGCCGCCAAGTTCTATTGATGTTAGTGATCACCTGTATTTTTACATGGCAATTAGGGCGTGGTTTAAAACGCTGGCAGGTTAATCGTTATATTCGAAAAAGTGCTGAACACGACTCATAAAGTTGTTGCTCAAAAAGCCCTTGTTCTTGATCTTTAAGCTGCTTTAACTCGCACAGTTGCGCAAACACTAAAGGCAGCTGCAATGGCGTATTAATTTGCCCTTGAAACCCCGCCAGTGGCATTGAGGGTGAATCTGTCTCCAGCACTAAATACTCAGCCGCCAAGGCAGTAACAACACTACGAGTCTTTTGCGCTCGCTCATAGGTGATCACCCCACCTACACCAAGCTTAAAACCGTGCTTAATATAGTACTGTGCTTGTTGCATTGAACCTGAAAAGGCATGAATAACCCCACCAAATTTAGGCTGGCAGCGTTTGAATGCTTGGGCGATTAAGTCATGGCTTTGTCGGTGGTGCACAATCAAGGGCAACTCAAGCTGATTAGCAAGCACGATATGATGCTCAAATATCTGTGTTTGTAAGGCTAGGTCATCAATACTGCGGTCGATACCGCACTCACCAATGGCGATAAGCTGCGAGTGATGTTGCTCTGCAAATTCAGTTATGGCCGCTAAATGGCTAGGTTGATACTCAGCTAAAAAGTAAGGATGTAAACCGGCGGCAATACGAACATTTGCATGCTGCGCGGCAAATGCGATTAACGCATGGGATTGCGCCAAGGTAACCCCCGGCACGATGAGTTTTTCAATGTTATGCTGCTGACACAGGCTAATTAGTTGTGCGCGGTCAGCATCAAATTCAGTAAAGTCTAAATGGCAGTGTGAATCAATAAACGCCATAACAGCTTATGGATTTAAACGAGTAATTTGCCAACTGTTATCAGCTTGACGCTGATACATAAAGCGGTCATGCAAGCGATGCGCACCACCTTGCCAAAACTCAATTTTAGTCGGTACGACACAGTAGCCGCCCCAAAAATCAGGTAGTGGAATTTCACCCTTAGCAAATTTGTTTTTCATATTAGCAAAGGTTTCCATCAATACTTTACGCGACGAAACTGGCCGGCTTTGTGCTGACGCCCATGCTGCTAACTGGCTTTCTTTTGGCCGTGATAAAAAGTATTTTGCCACCGCAGAGGTAGGTAACGGCTGCGCTTCGCCATAAACAATAACTTGACGTTCCATATGATGCCACGGGAAATGCAAACAGATTTTGTTATTCCCTTTTAGCTCTTGCGCTTTACGCGAACCGGTATTGGTAAAAAATACAAAACCGTTATCATCAAGATGCTTTAATAACACAATACGCTGTGAAGGCTGGCCAGTTTCATCAACCGTTGCCACCACCATCGCCGTTGGATCTGGCAGTTTACTTGCTACCGCATGCTCAAGCCAAGTTTCAAACTGTTTGAATGGATCATCGAGTAAAATCTCTTCGCTCAACGCATCTTGCAGGTATTCACGACGAATATCTTCGAGTTTCATAAAATTCCCTCTAGGTTCTAGGTTCTAGGTTCTAGGTTCTAGGTTCTAGGTTCTAGGTTCTAGGTTCTAGGTTCTAGGTTCTAGGT
>NZ_JBALXK010000032.1:0-47814 GCF_036960685.1 Pseudoalteromonas sp.
CGTGACCAAGGTGATTATTATGCCTTGATCTGATCACTACATATTCTATAAGTTCAATTTATAATGATCTTGCCGTGCCCCTAAGTACGTGCTTTTAAGTAAAAACATAAACGAACTACCGTTAACAATAGTATGGCAGCCATTAAATTATGCGCCAGTGCTACGCCTAGCGGAAAATGCCAATGCACAACCGCTAAGCCTAAACAAATTTGGCACAGTAATGCCACCAATACTAAGACGCAGCACTGTTTAATTTTTCGTGAAATTGCGCGGCTATAAATACGCCACATGATCAGCGCTAACACCACACAAGTAACTAACGCCCAAATACGATGCAGTAAATGAATCGACATTCTGGCTTGTTGCGATAACACTCCATATTCATACGTGCTGTGCTCTAACGGCAATTGAAACACGCTGCTCAGTGAAAACGGCTGACCGTAGCTACACAGTGGTAATCCATTGCAATGTGGTGCCGCATAGTTAGCTGCAAGCCAACCTCCAAGCGCAATTTGCATCACCAATACTGCTAAAGCTACTAAGCTAAGTTTAAAATAGCGCCGCGCGGGGGCATCACCACTATAAATAGGTTTAGCCGTTAGCCGCAAATACAGTAATGTAATCAATGATAAAATACTGAACCCACCTAGTAAGTGGCCCATTACGATTAATGGCTGCAAGTTCATAGTGACCGTCCACATCCCTAGCGCAGCTTGAAAAATAACTAAGGCAAGTAACAAAAACGGTAATTTAACCGGCATTACTGGATGCTGACGCTTTATAAAAGCAAAAATAAATAGCGCCAGAATAAGTAAGCCGAGTGTGCCTGCGAAGTAGCGATGGATCATTTCTTTCCACGCTTTGGCAGTTTCAAACATCATATCGGGGTAACTTTGCTCTACATGAGCTAAATCAGCCGCATGTTTTGGTACGGTTAAAAATCCATAACAACCGGGCCAATCAGGACAGCCTAAGCCTGCATCACTTAAGCGCGTATAGGCGCCTAAGCCAACAACCAAAATCGATAACAGAAAAGTGGCTAAAACTAAGTGCTTATAATTTTTATACATAGTTAACACTCCTTTGATCAGCTAGAACGCGAATAGTTAAGTAATTTTTTTAAATCTTGCAGTAGACCTTTTTGCGTTAAGCGATTTTGTTGTGGCTCATCATGATAGGGGTATTGCAATACCACTAACCCCATATGGTCGATTAAATATAAGCTGGCAGGTGTTAGCTCTTCAATACTCGCTAGCTGCGGCCAAGCAGAAACTGTTTGTCCAGCGGCTCCTAAAATAACCATATCAACCTTGCCTTGGTTTTTACCAAGCGCAACATATAAGTTATCAAGCGCTTGCAACTGCTCAGCACATGCTTGTTGACATTGCTCAGGATGGTTTAAAGCAATAGTCCATTGCTTATGCTCGGTATTTTTCCAGTCTTTGATTTTTACTTCGGTTGTTAAAAATTCACCATTATTGGTGGCTGCAGAGGGTATCCAGTCTAACTTTAATGCTAAATAAGCCAGCACTAAAGGCACTAAACAGCAACCGATAAAAATGACCATGGGTTTATTTTTCATTTTAATTCCTTCTTTTACTAGCAAAAACAGCGACTACAACACATGCCAAGGCAATTAATAGCCATTGCACAGCATAGCCATAATGTTTTTGTGGACTCATCACCACAGCTTGATAATGCGGTATACCTAGCTCATCACCTGCACCTTGGCGGTAGCCAATAAAATCAATCATCGCTAGCTCTGTTTGGTGAGTGAATAACTGTAAATCGATGGTTTGCACCCGCTTGGGCCAACTGTCATCCTCGAGCTTGTTTAATGAGGTGTTATCTAGGGTGAAACCACTGAGTTTACCCTGCTTGAGTTGTACATCGATTGTAATGGGTTTATTCGGTAGTTCGATAGAAGGTAACTGCTCGCGTGAAATCGGAGCTTTAACCCAACCGAGATTAATTAACAGCGGTTTATTGCTGGTTGCAGGTTTAAACAGTGTTAACACATCGTAACCAACCTGCCCTTGATAAACTTGATTATCTAACAACCAGTAGTGATCAGTGTCTATCGTGCCCGTTAAAGTCGCCTGAACGCCGGTTTTATTCCAATCACTAGGCAGTGCCTGCACTTGCGGCCATTGCATTACACCTTGCGCTTGCACACTGGCGATATGGGCAAGTTGCTGTGTTTTAGCTTCAGCTCGTTGCACTTGCCAATAACCTAAACGTAAACACACCAATACCACAACAATCACCACGCAAACGATGAAAATTGAGCTAAGCTTTTGTTTACGCCATAAAATTAACTGCATAAAGGTGAACCCAGTGATTATTAAAATTATTATTGTACTGTTGTTAGTGTTTATACTTTTTAACTTATTTAGAGCATTATTTATTATGGTTTCAGGTCGAGATAATGGGCGGCCAATGTCACACTATTTAGGCCGCCGCGTGTTGTTTTCTGTAGTGGTGCTCGTTGTTGTTATTGCGGCGCTGAAGTTAGGATACATCTCCCCTAATGCCAACCCTACAACACATATACAAACACAAATAAACACAACCACACCACATCAACAAAGTGCCAATACCAAGCCGCTGCTTGAAAAGCAAAATGTTTATCAGGGCTAAAATGACCTTTTAAAATTCTAAAAAATACTACCAGTAAAATAATAGTACCGAGGGTCACGTGCATGCCGTGAAAACCAGTTAATAAGAAGAACGTATTGCCATAAACACCGGCATCTAAAGTCAATCCTAAGTCTTGATAGGCGTGAATATACTCAGCTACTTGCAACCCTAAAAATACAACGCCAAGTAAAATAGTGAAGCCTAAAAACACTTTTAGTGGGCCACGTTTATTGTTTTCCATTGCCACATGGGCAAAGTGCAACGTCACCGAGGAAGTAAGTAAAATTAATGTATTTATTAATGGTAACCCCTGCCAACCCATAGCTTGTGTCGTGCCACCAGCAGGTGTTGTTACTAGCGGCCACATTGCTTCAAAGGTTGGCCATAACACCTCATTGGTCATGGCGTTATTACCCGCGCCACCGAGCCAAGGCACCGAGATCATTCGTGCATAAAACAAGGCGCCAAAAAAGGCCATAAAAAACATCACCTCTGAAAAAATAAACCAGCTCATTCCTTGGCGAAACGAGCGGTCCATTTGTGCTGAGTACAAACCTTGATGTGATTCTTCAATAACATTCTTAAACCAGCTAAACAGCATATAGAGCAAAATTGCTATTCCGCCGTAGAGAATATAATGGCCATTGCCACCTTCAGAACTTGCCTGCATAACCGTTAGTGCAGCGCCTACGGCAATTAAAAACATCGCCACAGCACCGACAATAGGCCACGGGCTTTGTGCAGGTACATAGTATTTATCGTAATTTTGATTCATCTCACTTGCTCCTAATTACTAGCCACTAACTGACTACTAATATCAAACACGGTATACGATAAGGTGAGCTCTTCTACATCATCTGGCAATTCTGTATCGACGTAAAAAAGTAATTTGAACTCCACCTCTTCACCGGCTTTCAATGGCTGTTGATCAAAACAAAAACAGGCCATTTTATGTAAATATTTGGCTGCTTTTCCTGGCGATACCGAAGGTACCGCCTGCATTACTTTATCTTCATTACTGAGGTTTTTTGCTTTAAACAATACCTCGCGCATTGCACCTGGCTGCACTACAACACTGTATTCAGCAGATTGCACCGCAAATGGTGCACCACTTTGTGCATGTGTGGTAAAGCTTACATCCACCTCACGTGTTTCATTAATGCTGGTACTTTGCTTTGCTTGCTCTAGTGATGGTTTACCATTGAGTCCTGTTACATCACAAAAAACGTCATATAACGGCACCAAAGCGAAGGCAAAAGCAAACATACCTAGGCATATCAACACTAATCGCTTAAGCAGTGGTGCGTGACTCATTACTTGATCTCCGGCGGTGTTTCAAAGGTGTGATATGGCGCAGGCGAATCCACTTCCCACTCTAAACCTTCAGCTCCATCCCAAACCTTCGCGGGGACTTTGTCGCCACCTCTTGCGCACTTAAATACCACCACTACAAATAGTAATTGCGATAAGCCAAAGGCAAACCCGCCAAGACTAATAATGGCGTTAAAGTCAGCAAATTGTAGAGCGTAGTCAGGAATTCGTCGTGGCATACCAGCAAGGCCAACAAAGTGCATCGGAAAGAACAATACGTTCACACTCACTAACGACAACCAAAAATGCCATTTAGCTAAGGTGATATTAAACATATTCCCCGTCCATTTTGGCAGCCAATAATAGGCCCCAGCCATGATTGAGAATACCGCACCGGTGACTAATACATAATGAAAGTGCGCTACCACAAAGTAGGTATCGTGATACTGAAAATCAGCAGGGGTGATCGCCAACATCAAGCCGGAAAAGCCGCCCAAAGTAAACAGTACAATAAACGCAATACTGAATAACATCGGTACTTCAAAACTAATTGAACCGCGCCACATAGTGGCTACCCAGTTAAATACTTTTACCCCCGTTGGCACCGATATCAGCATAGTTGCGTACATAAAAAACAACTCAGCAGCTACAGGCATACCCGTAGTAAACATGTGATGCGCCCAAACAATAAAGCTGAGTAAAGCAATCGAGGAAGTGGCATATACCATGGAGGCATAACCAAATAATTTCTTCCGAGAAAAGGTCGGCACTATGGTTGAGATAATACCAAAGGCAGGCAAAATCATAATATATACTTCAGGATGACCAAAGAACCAAAAGATATGTTGGAACATCACTGGATCACCACCACCTGCAGCATCAAAAAAGCTAGTAGCAAAGTATTTATCTGTGAGCACCATAGTCACCGCACCAGCGAGCACCGGCATTACCGCAATTAATAAGAATGCGGTGATTAGCCAAGTCCAAACAAATAACGGCAGTTTCATCCACGTCATACCTGGTGCGCGCATATTCACTATGGTCACAATCACATTAATTGCGCCCATAATTGAGCTGATACCCATAATGTGCACAGCAAACACAAATAACGCAGTGTTATCATTACTGTAAGTGGTAGAAAGCGGAGCATAGAATGTCCAGCCAAATGCAGGACCGCCACCAGGCATAAACAATGATGCTAATAGAATTAAAAATGCGAACGGTAAAATCCAAAAGCTCCAATTATTCATTCGTGGCAATGCCATATCTGGCGCACCAATCATCAACGGCACCATCCAGTTAGCAAGCCCAGTAAAGGCCGGCATAACCGCACCAAACACCATTATTAAACCATGTACTGTGGTCATTTGATTAAAAAAGTGCGGGTCGACTAATTGCAGTCCTGGCTGGAACAATTCAGCACGGATCACCATGGCCATTGCACCACCAATTAAAAACATAGTGAGCGAAAAGATTAAATATAAACTACCTATGTCTTTATGGTTGGTTGTATACAACCAGCGCTTAAACCCCTTTGCTGGGTGATGATGCCCATCATCATGATGTGCAGCTGTATTATCATGTTGCTGTGTTACGCTACTCATTATTTAGCCTCCGATGTTGCATCAAGCTCAGCTTGGATCTGACTCGGTTGAATAACATCGCCGGTATCGTTACCCCACGCATTTCGTTTATAGGTAATAACTGCTGCTAATTGCTTAATTGATAATTGCTTAGCAAACGCCTGCATCGCAGTGCCTGGACGGCCATGTAGAACAACATCGATATGATCTTTAATATCTCCAAGCACTACCGGATTACCTTTAAGTGCAGGGAACACACCGGGTAACCCCATGCCTGTTGGTTGATGGCAAGCAGCACAACTTGCCATATAGACTTGCTCACCCAGCGTCATTAATTCTTCTTTGGGTAGTGTTTGATCGAGTAACGCGGCATCCGCAGCAGCGGCTTTTTGTTTTGCTTGTTTAGCATCAGCCAGCCATGTAGCAAACTCTTGCTCAGATTTAGCTTCCACCACCACTGGCATAAAGCCGTGATCTTTGCCACATAGCTCTGCACATTGGCCGCGATAAATCCCTTCTTCATTAATTTTTGTCCAAGTTTCATTAATAAAACCAGGATTGGCATCTTTTTTAACCGCAAAATCTGGTACCCACCAAGAGTGGATCACATCATCTGAGGTCATTAAAAAGCGGACTTTTTTATTGATCGGTAAAACTAAAGGTTTGTCTACTTCGAGTAGGTAAGTATTTGTTTTATCAGCTTGATTAGTTATTTGTTCTTGCGGGGTCGATAAAATCGAGTAAAAAGCAACATCTTCGCCCATATACTCATAGTGCCATTTCCATTGCGAGCCTGTAATTTTAATTGTCAGATCCGCTTTACTGGCATCCTCCATCGCAATGAGCGTTTTGGTCGCCGGCACAGCCATAGCAATAAGAATAACAAATGGAATAGCAGTCCAAAGTATTTCAACTTTAGTGCTTTCGTGGAATTGAGCTGGAACAGCCCCTTTTGATTTACGGTGATGTATTAATGCCCAAAACATAACGGCAAATACAATCACTCCAATCACACAACAAATAATGAATATAGTCATGTGCAGTTGATAAACATTATTACTTATATCAGTTACACCTTCGCGCATATTAAATTGGCTATTAGCCAACAATTGCTGCGGAAGCATTAGTAATATAAGCCACAAGGTAGAGCTCAGTTTACCCATGTGACGGCTCCTTTTGATGCTATTGCAAAACGCAAAGCGAAAAGGCGGCACTGCTTTTTTCACGCCAATTCGTTATTTTTTTATTGTAACTGGTAATTAACTCTGTCTCTGGAAAGTGTGTTTGCGCAAAACATCGCAACTTTTAAAGACAGTTGTTAACACAGTGTATTAACCAATTAGTTAAAAAACGAACAATTAGCAAGTTTTAGGAGTAATTTATTTCTCTTTTGGTGCATAAATAATAACTAAAAATCAGCGCGTTATTTTGTTATGAGCGGTAGTTTCGGTGCAGTGAAAGTAACGTAAAAGTAGAGTTTACGAGGGCTCGAGAGGCATAGCTAAGTATGAAATTTAGCCATTAAAGGGGTAAAAAAAATCAAAGCACCAAACTTCACCAGTTTGGTGCAAAATAGGTTTACATCCAGTCTGCGTTGCGGATCACCCCAACCGCCAACCCTTCAATATTGAAAGACTCATGCTCAAGATCGACTTCAATAGGTGCAAATTCATCATTTTCAGCATGTAAAAAAACTTTTTTACCTGCTTTTTCAAGGCGCTTTACTGTTACATCATCATCAACACGGGCAACAACCACTTGGCCATTTTCAGCAACTTGCGTGCTGTGTACTGCCAGTAAATCACCATCCATAATGCCAATATCTTTCATACTCATGCCTTGCACTCGTAATAAAAAGTCGGCTGCGGGTTTAAATAATAAGGGGTCAACTTGACAATGGCTCTCAACATGCTGCTCTGCCAAAATTGGCTCTCCAGCAGCAACCCGACCAATTAGCGGTAAACCAAGTTGCTCAGGCTCTTCTTCTTCAACCAATTGGATACCACGGCTAGCGCCAGGCTTCATTTTAATTACGCCTTTTTTAGCTAATGCTTTTAAATGTTCTTCCGCTGCATTAGCACTTTTAAAACCTAACGTTTGCGCAATCTCAGCACGGGTTGGCGGCATACCGGTATCTTTAATAAAAACTTTTATAAGTTCGAGAATTTGAGCTTGGCGATTCGTTAATGGGCGCATACAACTGGTTTTCCATACAGTACATTTAACTGTGAGTATATACAGTTATCTGAAAATCGCAAATATAAATACTGAAAAGTGAACCAGAATTATTAAGTCCATTTTTTCTTGTAATCACTCTGTGGCTAACACTTACAAAATTAAATGTCGGCTGTTAACTATTAGTGTTGATTACATAAATTCGTTTTTTGTAGTCAAGTTTTTACAAAACCAGTGCAATCGATGAGTTTTAAATGAAAAAAATGACGCCACTATTTATGAGTTTGTTGTTTAGCGGTTATAGCTATGCTCAGGTGCCCCTCTTTGAAGCGCAGCAAAGCAACTTTGTGCAATTAAAAAGCGCACAAGCAGTCGCCCAAACTCAATTCGGGCAACCACTTTTTGAACTTAACACTGATACCGCTAGCTTCTTTTTACCTGTGCAAGGCAACGATATCGAGTTTATTAAAAGCACTGCAAGCACATCATCAACGGGTAATCTGATCTGGGTTGGTAAAAGCTTAGATGGTGATGAGATCACCTTGATAAAATCAACAAAAGGCACCTCTGGCACAGTTAAGGTAGATTCTCGTGTATATAAATTACAACCTAACAAACGCGCCGGTCATAACTTCATTGAACTTGATCCTGCTAACCAGCCCGACGAACATGCACCAGGATATCAACCGTCAAGCCCAAGTTTGTCAGTGAGTGAGCAAATATTAACAGCACAAAACTATCAAACGGCACTGGCTACAAATGCACAAAGTAATATTACTCTATTAGTTTTGTACACCGCGGCAGCTGCACAAAAATCAGCGGATATTAATAGCTTAATAGACCTTGCGATCGTTGAAACCAATCAAGGCTACCAAAACTCTGACGTAAACGCTGTAGTGAGCTTAGCGCATGTCGCCCAAGTGAATTACACTGAGGCAGCAAACTCAGCAACGGACTTAAATCGTTTAGCCGCAAAAAATGATGGTTATATGGATGAAGCACATACTTTGCGCGATCAATATGGTGCTGACGTGGTTATCTTAGTCAATGATGTAAATGGCTATTGCGGTCAAGCAAATGCAATTGGTGCAAATGCAAGCACTGCATTTGCGATGGTCGATTATGACTGTGCAACAGGTTATTACTCTTTTGGTCATGAGATTGGTCATTTACAAGGTGCTCGCCATAATCCAGAGAACGATCCCTCAACCTCCCCTTATGCGTTTGGCCACGGTTATCAGCATCCGCAATCGCAGTGGCGCTCAGTTATGGCGTATAATTGCAATAGCAACTGCACACGTATAAATTATTGGTCAAACCCAAACAAATCATACAATGGCGCGGTGATGGGCACGGCATCGCAGCATGATAATGCTCGCGTATTGAACTTAACCAACCCAACCATCGCGAACTTCAGATCAGGAACTACCACCCCACCGCCAAGTGGTAATGAGCTACAAAATAATCAACCGGTCACTGTCAACGGTGCAAAAAATAGCGAGCAGCTATTTACCTTTACAGCGCCAAGCGGTACTCAGCAAGTGACGATTACAACCTCTGGTGGGACCGGCGATTTAGATTTATATGTGAAGTATAATGGTACAGCCTCAAGCAACGACTATGATTGTCGCCCTTATAGAAATGGCAATAGCGAAAGCTGTAGTGATAACCGCGCTGGTGACTATTCTATTATGGTGAAAGGTTACAGTGCTTTTAGTAATGTAAGCCTCACTGCTAGCTACCAGTAAGCTCACTTCAGGTAAGCACAGCTGTGCTTACCTGCTGCAGATTAGTTAGCTTATAAACGCATTGTTAATAACAAGCTCATACTATTTAAATCACTTCCAGAATCAAGCCCTGAGCCTAAACCAAATTTTAATGCAACATGTTGATTAAACCAATATTGAGTTTGCAGCTCATAGTTGTCACTGAGGTTATCAGTGTTACGAATATTGGCGATAAGGCCTACTGACCAAGCTTGATTTACATAATAAACTGCCCGTCCTTGCACATAGCGATAACGTCCGGCCAATTGTTTTAATTCCAAGTCCCAACCTTGGTTATTATCAATATCAGTCCAGCGTATATACGGCGCATAAGTCCACTCTACTGACACATGTTCAGTGCTGTGCTCCCCGTTAATATTACTGCTTTCAGCGCGACTGTAATAAGCGTTAAAACCAAGTTGGAGATTCTCATTCATCTGCTTACCAAGCGCTGCACTGGCTAAATAATTGGTATCTCGCCAGTATTTGTAATCATCGGAGATCCTTTGCAGGCTGGCCTGCATAACTAACCCTTCAGGGCCATAAACAGCAGCATCAATATTTAAATAGCTAAAATCACCATTTGAAAACCCGCCTGCAGCATAGTTATTTATGCGATTTAAGTGGGCTTTAAGTTCATACGGCCCATTTTTAGACTCAAGATCTTCAGCAAAGTAACGATAACGAGCTCCTAAAAATGACTCATCTAAACCACCAAGATCCGCAAAACCAATATCGAGTTGATGCTGTGTAGTAGCTACAACGGGAGCCGGAGCAAGTAAACTGACAAGCAAGAATACTGCACTAAACCCAAATACGCCTAACCTCATTCTGTTAGCCTATTAACAAATACATAATAAAGGTACATTTTAGCTATTTTTATGATCTTAACTGTAGAAAAATGTTTAAAAGTGTAGACTGATTTAAGAATTAATTTTATGAGGCACAGTAATGAGTATTTGGTATCAACCGATCACCCTAGCGCAGTGTAAAGCACTCGATGAAGGGATTAATGGGCAAGGCACATTAATGAAAACTATGGGCATTGAGATTAGTGAAATTGGCGATGACTATTTAGCAGCAACTATGCCTGCAATCCCAGCACACCATAATCCTATGGGCATGGTGCATGGCGGTGCAAATGTTGTGCTCGCAGAAACAGTAGCTAGCTATGCAGCAAACTTTGTAGTTGATTTTACGAAGTTTTATTGTGTTGGCCAGGAGATAAACGCGAATCATTTAAAAGCGTCACGCAACGGCACCTTAACGGCGATTGCAAGGCCACTGCACTTAGGCAAGCGAACGTCGGTATGGGAAGTAAAAATTACTAATAGTCGCGCAGAGCTGTGCTGCGTATCCAGAATGACCGCAGCTGTTGTCGAGCGTAAAGGCTAGCTTGCAAGTGGGTATATTGTAATTTCAATACCCGCACCAATCGCAGAAATACGCAATAACGTATCGGCACTGAGCGCTTGATTAAAGCATTTTGGCGAAGTGCCAGATTCAAAGCCAATATCAAAGGTACGTCTTGAGCATGATAACCACTGTTTTAAAGCATTACGCGAACAAGACTCGATCAGCTCACATAAATGGTTAATGGCTTTATCTGGCGAGGTAACGTCTTCTTTAGACTCAATACGTGCAAGTTGACGGTACTCATCTTTATCATAATGCAAAACTACAGCACTCTTTTTTAAGTCCGCAACTAGCAGACTAATATCTTGCTTTGATTCCAGTTCTAGATCTACATTTAAAAATTGAATTTCCGACATTGTTTCATTTTTACCCTGCGTTAATAACAACGCAAACTTTAACCTAATTTTACATTTATACCAAATCAACTGTGGATTTTATTATCTGCGACAATTTGCCACATTGGCAAACTCGATATAATTTATACAATAGCGCACTAATAATAATAAACAGGTAGTAGTAATGAATAAACGCATTTTCAAACATGCGCGTAAACTCCACAAGTGGCTAGGTTACCTACTAGCACTGCAAATTTTCGCATGGTTGCTTGGCGGCTTAGTCATGAGCGCAATACCACTTGAAAAAGTACACGGAAAGCATTTGGCTGCACGTCAATTAGATAATCCATTTAAACAACAAGACTACTCAGCTTCACTAGATAGCATTGTTGCGCAACTAAGTGATCCGGTGCAGATCAGCTATCGTCATTTTTTAACTACCCCAATTATTGTTGTGACTACAGCTCAAGGAGAGTCGAGCTATAATGGCCTCACAGGTCAGCTACTAGCTGCGCCAACACAGCAAAATATCATTGCTAATGCTAAAGCCCACCTGCTAATTGATGCAACTGTAATACACGTCATGCAACTTGACATTGGCCCCAGAGAAGTGGGCTACAAAGGAAATTTATGGCAAGTGCAATTTGATGATTTGTGGAGCACAACTTTGTATTTATCTGCACTTAATGGCCAAGTTATTACCGTCCGCAGCACTATATGGCGCATATTCGACTTTTTCTGGATGTTACATATTATGGATTACGATGAGCGTGAAGACTTTAACAATCCTTTACTGATCAGTTTTTCAGCGACTAGCGTACTGTTTTGCATCACTGGCATGCTACTTTTACTACAAAATGTACGCCTACGCCGCCGTAAGCTTTAAATTGTAGCCAGGCATTATAAGTGCCTTGCCTGTTGTATCATTGCATTTTTCTCAACATACTCCATTCAACTGATTTACCCGTTTGAATAATCACTCTAAAATAGCGCTTCCTGTAGTTCACTAAAGTGATTGGATATGCCGCATTTTCTTCTTGCGCTCGCTTTTTTTTGCCTGAGTTTTAACCTTTACGCAGAGCAATTTACGAGTTTCTCAAGCGCCAAAAAACATCTGATAAAAACCTTACCCAACGATGCTAAAAGTATTTACTGTGGTTGTGATATAAAACGCCAAGGTAAAAAGCTAATACCCGATCCAAATGCGTGCGGTTATATACCACGCAATGCCGTAACACGCTCAGGTAAACCCAATGCTCGTGCCGTTCGGATTGAATGGGAACACATAGTTCCAGCTTGGGAATTTGGCCACCAGCTGCAATGCTGGCAAAATGGAGGCCGTAAAAACTGCGTTAAAACCAGTGAGCAGTTTCGTAAAATGGAAGCCGATATTAATAATTTGGCGCCAGCAATAGGTGAGATAAACGCCGATAGATCTAACTATCGGTTTGGTATGATTACAGGTGATGCGAACCAATATGGCCGCTGCCAAGTAAAAGTCGACTTTAAGCAACGCCTAGTAGAACCGCCATTTCATGCCCGAAAACGTATCGCTGATGCCTACTTTTATATGCAAAAAACCTATGGTTTAAAAATATCTGATAAACAGCAAAAGCTATTTACCGCATGGCAAAATCAAGCGTTGGCGGCGAAAGGCAGTAATACTGTACTTTAAATAGCCAAAAAGTATAAAAAGGCGCATTGCGCGCCTGTTACTTAAAATCTGTATTTAATTTTGTTATTAAATATCTTGGTGTGGACCAAACACCTCATAATGAATACGTGCGGTATCCACGCCAAGGGCGAGTAGTTGCTGTTTAATGGCAGCCATAAAACCAGTTGGACCACAAATATAAAAATCACCTTGTGTGAGCGGTAATTGTTCTGCAACAACGCTAACATCCATCAAACCAGTAAAGTCACCGCCCTCACCACCTTGATTCAACCAAGTATAATGATTTAATCGAGTATGCGCCGCGGCTTGCTCCGCCAAAAACTGACTAAATGAATGTTGCTGGGTATTTTCACACGCATGTAAATAAGTGACCGCTTGATTCGATGTATCGCTTAATAATGTTTGTAGCATTGCCAGCATCGGTGTTTGGCCAACGCCCGCAGAAATTAATACCGCAGGTTTATTATTTGCGCGCAAAAAGAAATCTCCTGCTGGCGGGTAAAGCTCCACAACACGACCCTCATCAAGTGAATGCAAGTAATTAGATACAATCCCTGCAGCTGGCAATAACTCTTTTTTCACGCTAATGCGGTAGTTCTCACCATTGCTTTGTTGGGAAATTGAATACTGACGAATTTCACTGTATTGCGCATCATCGGGTTTCACTTTAATGCCTAAATATTGACCTGGTTTATGCGCTATTACGGCTTTGCCATCAACTGGAGCTAATGTAAAACTGGTTACTAACTCTGATTCACTGTGTTTGTTAGCAATCACAAACTCACGAGTCCCCGCCCAACCACCGTGGTTATTTTTACTGTGCTCATATAGAGCCGCCTCTTCGGTGATACAAATATCAGCAAGTAGTGCGTATGCCTCACGCCATGCGTATTCAACTTCAGCTGTAAATTGTTCAGGAAGCAGCTCTTTTAAAGTACCTATTAAATGACCACCTACAATCGGATAATGCTCAGGTAAAATATGCATGCTGGCATGTTTATGGTTAATACGCGCCAGCGCTTCTTTTAATACGGCTAAATTATCAATATTTTGTGCATAAGCGGCCAATGCATTAAACAATGCAAATTGCTGACGGCCACTGCGCTGATTAGTCATATTAAAAATATCCTGCAACTCAGGATTATGGCTAAACAATCGGCTATAAAAATGCTCAGTAACGACCGTACCCGCCTCAGCTAATAACGGCACGGTACTTTTAACTATTTCAATGGTTTTATCAGATAACATACAACTTCCTTTAACCACGACGCCCATCAACACGACGCCGCGTTAATATTGGAAGACAGTGGAGTAAGAACAACGAAAATGCCACAATCCACAGTACAGCACTCAGCTGCCATGCGATGTGTGGCCCAATAATAAAAGGTAATAACGAACGAACAATGGCAGCCACAAGCACGAGTGCAAATGCCACAGCCATAAAATGAGGAATAGTTAAAGGACGCCCGGTATGACCATGAGATACGCGTGTCATCATGGCTAAAATCATCAACCCAATCGTGCCTATGGTGATCATATGCAATGCGTCTTTAAACAAAATAACAGAGCTGTAAAAACTCAGTGCAACCAATGCTAGTCCAAGCCCAAGTGCTAGATACGAAAAGTGCAACGACCATAGCAGGGGAACGTTGAACATTTTATAATTCCACCACAGCAATGAGCGGCTTAAATGCAATACAGCAACAACAGCTAAAGCCCACCCCGGATTAATACTAGATATGAATAACTGGCTAATAAAATAAAGCACGACAGCAAACAACGAGCTGTAAAGCAGTATTTTATCTAAACGCGGAGTACGCACTTGCTCAGCTAAACCTAAACCGCGAGCAGTAAAAAAGGGTAACACTCTGCCTGCAACCACACCTACAAGTAGGGTCATTACTAGTACAGCGGTATCAACAACAGCAAGCGCCAACAATATATTTTGTTCAATAGACAACCATAAATAAATAATATTTAACGCACACAACGCACTTAAAATCGGCAGAAATTGATAGTTATTCTTGTTGTTTGCTTTAAGCAACATATTAGCCAAGGCCGTAATTGCTCCTAACCACCAAAATAACTGACAAAAGATCACCGCATATAAATTAAAGTTTTCTATGCCAGTACCAGTTATAAAAAAGGCACCTCGCGCCGCTAACCACACCACACTTAGCCATAGCAATTTATTACCACTAATACTCGCAACCCCAGTCCAAGTTTGTGCAGCCGTTAGTAAAAACCCCACCGCAACAACGCCTGCGAAACCAAACATCATTTCATGCGCATGCCAAAGCATTGCTGGCATATTTAGGCTCCAGCTTGCATGGCCAGTTAAGATCATTAACCAATAGCCAATCGACAATACAGCTAATAATCCTGCGGCTAAAAAATAGGGTCTAAACGCCAACAGCCATAACGGCCATTGACTCACATGATATAAGCGTATTTTTTCTGGTAGTGGTTCGGTTAAATTGATTGGTTGCATTCGCTTAATTAACTCACCTATTGAATCGAATAACTAGCTATTGCACAGACCAAGCCAACATTTAAAAACTATAAAATTCAACACATTAACCATTTAACGTTTGACAAATAAGTCTTTATGACTCAAATTATAAAAAGACAAATAAACACGTTTGAGTCATTTTGACATGATAGAGAATCAAAGCTTATTAAATGCTGCTGTCACGCTTGCCCAAGTGCATACTCAAGAAGAGCCTTTTCAGCAACTTATAGATTGCATTCAACAGCTGATCCCAAGTGACGCGATTGCATTGCTGACCCTGCAGGGAGATGTACTGAAACCGCAAGCAATTCATGGTCTGATGCCCGACACTTTAGGCCGGCGCTTTGTGATTAATGAGCACCCACGTTTACACGCTATTTGTAATGCCAAACAACCGCTACAGTTTGCCCACGACTGCCCTATTCCCGATCCTTATGATGGCCTACTATCAAGCAAAACCGGGGACATTCCTGTTCATGCTTGCCTAGGAATACCGCTGCTAAACGATGCTAATGCCTTACTTGGGGTTATCACCCTAGATAGCCTTGATGCCAAGGCCTTTGACGATTTAAATCTAGCTGATTTAGCGCAACTAGGGGCGTTGTGTGCTGCACATTTACAAACCACACTGCAATTACAGCAATATCAAAATCATGCCCAACATAGCAGTGCCTTAGTACAAGAGCTGAACCGTGAAGCACTAACCCGTGATGGCATAGAAATTATCGGCCAAAGCCCTGCAATGCAAACCCTTAAAAACGACATCAAACTCGTTGCTGCTTCTGAGTTTAGCGTGTTGATACAAGGTGATACAGGAGTGGGGAAAGAGCTGGTTGCACGCAACATCCACCTTCACTCCAAACGGAGTGAACAGCCGCTAATTCACTTAAACTGTGCGTCATTACCAGAGAACCTCGCTGAAAGTGAATTTTTTGGCCACGCCAAAGGAGCCTTCACAGGTGCACAGAGCGCTCGCCAAGGAAAGTTTCAACTTGCCGATGGCGGCACGCTGTTTTTAGATGAAATAGGCGAACTTCCGCTTACCATGCAAAGCAAGCTATTACGCGTATTACAAAGTGGTGAAATTCAAACCGTAGGTGAAGATGACATAAAGTACGTTGATGTACGGGTGATTGCGGCCACTAACCGCAACTTAAAAAATGAAGTCGCCGAAGGACGCTTTCGCGCCGATTTATATCATCGTCTCAGTGTTTACCCACTCACAGTTGCACCGCTTAGTGAGCGCGAAAATGATGCTATTTTACTGGCAGGCTATTTTGTTGAACAAACTGCTCGCAAGCTCGCTATAAAACAACTTAAACTCAGTGTTGAGACGCAATTGCTGCTGACTCAGTACAGTTGGCCAGGTAATGTTCGCGAGCTTGAGCACGTTATAAGCCGCGCAGCTCTAAAAGCGAAACAACAACAATGGCAACAAGCGATTATTACAATTACCCCTGAGCATTGTGACTTAACGGCAACCGCTGTATCAAATGCTCATTTGGGCGCACACGATAAAGCTGAGCATACAGCTTATGTATTCAATCAAGAACGTAATAATTTATCGCTAAAACAAGCGTGCGATACTTTTACTCAGCATTTAATTAGTCAACAGCTTGAACAGCATCAGTTTAATTGGGCTGCAACGGCGCGCACTTTACAGCTTGATAGAGCAAACCTAGTCAGGCTCGCTAAGCGCCTGGGGATTGCAGTCAAAAAGTCATTTTAATGCTTAGTTTAGCTGCATTTTAGCTGAATTAGCATATACTGGCGTATAGCTAATTATAGATAACAACTAACTGGAGATATTTGATGATTGTAATAAACACCCTTGCTGGGCATGTTAACTCTTAATAATTAAGACTTGCCCGGCCATTAGCCGGGGCAGCTGTTTTACACAACATTAAACAGCGAACCCCTCTTTTTTTACTCTTTGGAGTATGGGGTTTTATGAATACTCACTTAAATTTAAGCCAACTAGGTTGGCGAGCTTTTTTTCAACAACAAGTAACATTAGACGAACTAGAAACGACCTTAATTGCCCGCGTTATAGCATATCATCGCGACCATTTTATAGTACAAGCTGAAAATGGTTGTCATACGGTGCAACATCATCCAACCCAAAGTCCGCTTACGGTAGGTGATTGGTTACTGCTAAAACAACACGAGCAACACTGGCTGTACTATCGGCTGCTTGAGCGACTAACAGTTATCACCCGCAAGGGAGCAGGTAGTAAATTAGCACAGCAGTTAATTGCTGCAAATATTGATACTTTGTTTATTGTCAGTTCTCATAACAAAGACTTTAATTTAAGTCGTTTTGAGCGTTATTTAGCACTGGCGCATCAAAGTGGTTGTGCACCTGTAGTAGTACTGACTAAACGCGATCAGTGCGAACAACCTGAGCAATATTTAGCAAAGTTAGCTGAACTAGATCGGCATTTAATTGTGCTATCTGTTAACGCGCTAGATAGCCTAAGTATTGAGGAGTTACGTCCTTGGTGTAATTCAGGTCAAACGGTTGCATTTGTTGGCTCCTCCGGTGTGGGTAAATCAAGTTTAGTAAATGGTTTATCTGAACTACCAGTGGCTACAACCGCAAGGATCCGTGAAGACGATAGCAAAGGGCGTCATACCACCACGTACAGGGCACTGCATGTACTTGAAAGTGGCGCATTGTTGCTGGATACGCCAGGTGTTCGCGAGTTGCAACTTGCAGATTGTCAGCACGGCGTTGAGTTAACTTTTAGTGAAATTAATGAACTTGCTGAGCAATGCCGTTTTGCCAATTGCGGCCACCAGCAGGAGCCAGGCTGCAACGTACAACAGGCATTGCAACATGGAACATTGACGCAGCGACGATTAGATAACTACCACAAACTGCTCAAAGAGCAACAGCATAATTCTCGCAGTCTAGCTCAGTTACGTAGTCACGATAGAAACCGAGGAAAGTTTTATCGTGGTGTGCAAAAACAGATGCGCGACTTAAAGGGCCGTTAAATCTTGTTGTTTTGGCGCTAAACACGGGCTGGCTAAATATTGTTTAGCCAGCTTTTTTGCTGTTGGTGGAAAATACACGATGACCTCACAATACAAGTCATTTTTAGTAACATAGCGCACAAGTAGCGACATATTATCATCTGCGCTTTGCTTTATTTGCTCAAGCTGTGAACCTGCCAACATCGCATCTCCAAGATTTTTGTAATGCCACATCAGCCTAATTTACGCTCTTGAAAATACGCTTTTAATAACTGGCTAAATGCCTGCACTTTCGCCGTGCGGTGCACTAAATGGTGCGTCACTAACCATAAGTCAGTTGGCCAACTAAGTTCATTAGCCAATACAGGAATAAGATCTGGATATTGCGCCGCAACATCATGCTGCAAACCACCAATCCCCAAACCTTTAACGATTGCTCTAGTTGCTTCTGAAGTTTCAGAGACCCGCAGCTTCACTTGTTCAGCGGGAATATTTTCATCTACCCAGGCAAAATATGGCACTTTGCCATTGTAGCCCGCCACCCCAGATACAAAATTATGCAGCGGCAGTTGCTTGAGGGTTTTTGGCATACCATGCTTATCTATATACCGCTTAGAGGCATAAAACCCAGATGATAAATGCGCTAAGTGCTGAGCGATATAATCACCTTCATCAGGACGAGGGCCAGCTCGCACCGCAATATGGGCTTGACCATGGTCGAGACGTAAACGATTTTGATCGAGTATCACTTCCAGCTGAACTTGCGGATGCAGGCTTTGAAATTGCTCGCATACGTCACTTAACACATCAATAAAACCACTGACTGTTGTGAGTAATAAACTGCCACGCAAGGTACTGTCAGCAGCAATTATATCGTTATGTAACCGCTCAAGTTCGCTATTGATAGATTGCGCGGCGGTGAATAACTTAGCACCGATCTCCGTTACTTTATAACCCCGGGCATGGCGATGAAATAAACGTGCATTTAAACTTTGTTCAAGATTATTAATTCGTCTAAGTACGGTACTGTGATGGACGTTGAGTTTTTCAGCTGCGGCTGTGAGTGTGCCCAGTCGCGCTACTTCATAAGCTACTTTTACGTCTTGCCAGTCATCAAATTGGATTGCCATACTCGCCCTTAACTTTTAATTGTGCGTATATGCACATAAGTTTTGCGTTTATTTGGCTTTTCTGCAAGTAAATATTTGCTAAAGTAACTAACAGACAAACTAAATTAATTAATTAAGGCGAACACCATGACTGCACCAAAAATTATTGCCTTAGCAGGCAGCTTACGTAAAGACAGCTTTAACCAAAAATTGATCAATGAAGCAGCCCGTTTTGCATTAGAAAGCGGTGCAGAAGTTGAAGTGATCAAACTTGGCGATTTAAACTTACCTATGTTTGACGAAGATATAGAAGCGCAAGGCACGCCAACAGGCGCACAGCTTTTAAAAGACAAACTTCGCGCTGCCGATGGTATTTTACTTGCCAGCCCTGAGTACAACGGTTCAATTACCGCTGTACTTAAAAATGCCATTGATTGGGCATCCCGCACAGAGCAAGGCGCGGTACCTGCATTTCGTAACAAGGTAACGGCATTATATGCCTCATCACCTGGTGGGTTAGGCGGCCTACGCGGCTTGAATCACGTTCGCGATATTTTATCAGGCATTGGCAGCCTAGTACTTGCCGACCAATTAGCAGTACCAGCAATTCATACCGTGCTGGATGAAACAGGCCGCATTAGCGACCCTGTGACAGCGGAACGTGTTGCAGGTCTTGCCCAGCAATTAGTCAGCGTAGCCAGCAAATTAAATAAATAAACCGCTTATGAAAGTTTTGTCGCTGCCAATTTGGCGGCGATAAAGTCTTCATGGGTTACATACAATAAACTAGCAACGCGACGAATGACATATTCTTCTTGCGGATCAAGTTCACCATCTGCATAGGCTAAACGCCACAGCAATTCAATTATTTCAATGCGCTGCTCGGCACTACATTGAGCATTGATTTGTTTAGAGAACTGAAAATAATCAATCGCTTCATCTAAACTTTCGCCGGCCTGCTCTGTTAATTGTGCAACGTCTTCATCGCTTAAATTAAAATACTTTTTTAAAGTTAATGCTAACGTTTGGAGTTCATCTGCTTGCTGCTCACTATCAGCACGCATCACCTCAATCAATAGTGCTGCTATCGCCGTTTTCAGATCATGCTCTTGCATCGTTGATGGTTGTTCACTAAATGACGAAAAAAGCTGTTTAATTTGTTTGAACATCACATTTTCCCTTTTTGGGTGTTAGACTTAAATCATAACTGAGGCACCACTTTAGTTAAATCAAGGGTGCAATACAATAATGGAGTTCAAGGTTTATGAAAGGAAAAATGCTAAATAGCCTAACAATTATCACCATACTCGCGCTGCTTGTAGGTTGTAATGTTGCATTAGCTGAAAAAGGCGAGACCGAAAAACTCTATGATTTCGATGAAAAAGTACATTATTACCAAACTAAAATTGACGATAATAACTATCATCTAGAAATTCAGTCTGACGACTATCAGCATTTTAAAAACCAAAGCGTGTTTTTACTGCGCCATGCTGATCGTTTATGTCGCGGAAATCCGTTTATGCTAAAAGTGACTGATGGTGTACAAGAGTATGATCGTTTCCCAACCAAACCCCGCAAATATCAGCCACCTTTAACAGTATTACTACAATGTGAGACTGAACCGACAAAAGACTAGCCTTTGCTTTTTTAGTCTTTATAGCCCCAAGGTGAAGCTGGCGGTGTAATTGGTTTAGTTAAATCAAAATCAACGCGAAACTCGCGACCTTGGCGAATTAAACGGTAAGTGAATTTTTCTGGGTAGATATACATTTGCCACGTATTACCAATCGACTGTGGAATACCTTGGCTAACAAACAATTCTTTTGAATACTGATCGGCAGGGAAAGACTGCACACTCTTAAAGCCCGCATCAATTGTATGGCCGCCATACATAGTCGATATATCATCAGTGCCGTCTTTATGACGATGATCGTGCTTTAAGCTCAAGCCACTGCCAGTTTTAGTAATGATCCAGGTACGCGATGCATCTTCACCGACATGAAACGGCACTTGTAACTCGCTATCAGTGCATTTACGAACATGCATAACTAATTTTTTACCGGCAAACGAACTTGGTCCTGTGGCATTATCAACCGTTACAGTTCCTTCATACGCCTTACCGCAGTGAGCAGCAATATTATCAAAAAAGCCATCATGGCTTGGAATAGATACCAAAGGCGCAGGGCGTGCAAAAGCCGCCGTAGACGCAAGTAATAAAGTCGCAGCAGTTAATAATTTCATAGCATGTTCCTAAAAGTATAAAATTGCAGCTTAGCCTGTTAATAAATACAAAGGAAGTAATCGCGGTGAATGGGAATTCAGTTATAAGTAATCTAAAGAAAGTTAGCCACCTAAAACAAATAACTCAAACAACTTTTTCTGCTCTGTTTTTTATCATTTTTAATAATGAGTTATGAAAATCTTGAAAAATAAACTCCCCCCATAAGCGAGAGTAAATAGTAAAGTTGGTATTATCTTCAACCGTTGTTTTTAAAGTTAACATAGTTTGTCCATTAGCTGTTGCTGTTAAATAATACCCTCCATAGAGAGGTGAAAAATATTCCCCTCCTAGCTTTACATGTTTGTCTAGTGCGTTGTCCGGAATCAAATCAGGATCGATATCAAACTGGTAGAGCATTTGTTTTCTTGGCTGCCAATCCGTTATAACCTCTTTAAATACAACACCACCTTGCCATTTACTGGTTCTCACGGCTCCTACACCTTGTGAATCCATATCCGCCTGCAAAGGCCGAGGAATACCAATTAATTGTGAAAATGACATTGGGAACTCTTCGTCTGCAATGTAACTCACACTCGCCAATTGCCGCCAAACAACATCTATTGGCGCATTGATAACAATTGAGTTTTTAACTTCATATGTTTGCGATAACTTTAAAAAATTCACCTCTAGAGGTGATAACATCAAGGGGAGCAGCACTATCGACATTGCTGCTTTTTTACTTTTTTGTACCAAGGTTCTATGTACAAAACCGGCCAATAAACCACCAATACTTGCAAATAACATAAATGCAGGTAGCGCCATGGCGACGCAGATACTCCCCTCTAAAAGAGTGATTATACTTACCAATAAAAACACAAAAATAGGCTGCCAGGCCTTAACGGCCATTTGCTTATAGGTTAACAATGTCTCTGATGTGCATTCAAAATAAACTCGAATATAGCCAATCGCAACAGGGACTAAAAACATAAAAGAAATAGTGACTAAACTGCCGAAGTTAAACTTATCACTGAACTCTAGGAATAACCGCATAGATATTCCATAAAGCACACCTAAAATAATGCCTATGTATTTTGGAGAAAGCGTTCGCATAAATAGTTCTTATAATATTTAATTGCCAATAACGTTCCGAAGTTAACAACTATTTTTAACTGCGGCAATAAAAAACGCGGCCTTAGCCGCGTTTCATTCACTTATTGAGTAAACCTTTACTGCCAAGGACGCTCGGCGTTAAGCTTTGCTTCAAACGCATCAATTTGTGGATTCAGCGTTTCGGTTACACCGATAAAGTCTAAGCCGCTTAATAAACGCTCTTTTACGTCTTTACGGATATCAAAACTGATTGGGGCAAACTTATTGCTGGTAAGCACCTGATTTTCAAGATCGATGTCGATATGAATATCGTCGTGCTGTTCACTCAGTACAAATAAGTCTTCCAATGTTTTTGCTGGAAATGCAATCGCAAGCATTTGGTTATTACCGCAGTTGTTAAAGAAAATATCTGCAAAGCTTTCTGCCAAAATCACTTCAAAACCGTATTGTTTAAGTGCCCACGGTGCATGCTCACGTGATGAGCCACAGCCAAAGTTATCACGAGTTAATAATATTTGTGCACCTTGGTAACAAGGGCGATTTAAAATAAACTCAGGGTTTGGCTCGCCGTTATCTAAATAACGCCAATCGTAAAACAAGGCTGCATCAAAGCCGTCACGGCTGGTTGAGGTTAAAAACTGCTTAGGAATAATTTGGTCGGTATCGACGTTGTTTTTATCAAGTGGGGCCATTAAGCCGCTAAAATAGATGCTCATTTGGCTTCTCCTCTAATATCAACAAAGCGACCATGAATTGCTGCAGCAGCAGCCATCGCAGGGCTGACTAAATGTGTACGACCACCTCGGCCTTGGCGACCTTCGAAGTTACGGTTAGACGTAGATGCACAGCGCTTGCCTGCGCCTAAACGGTCATCGTTCATCGCTAAGCACATTGAGCAACCCGGTTCACGCCACTCAAAACCAGCAGCTTTGAAAATATCGGCTAAGCCTTCATCTTCTGCTTGCTTTTTAACCAAGCCAGAGCCTGGTACAATTAACGCTTCAACACCGGCGGCTACTTGTTTGCCTTCAACAATCTGGGCGGCAGCGCGTAAATCTTCAATACGGCTATTGGTACATGAACCAATAAATACCGTATCTACCGTCGCTGACGATAACTTATCACCAGCTGTTAAACCCATGTATTTAAGGGCACTACGGATCGCATCAGCTTTGATCAAATCAGGCTCTTTATCTGGATCAGGAATACACTCATCAACACCAATAACTTGCTCAGGGCTGGTGCCCCAAGTAATTTGCGGCTGAATGCTGCTCGCTTCTAGCTCAACAACTAGATCAAACTGTGCGCCTTCGTCAGTTTTTAGCGTTTCCCAGTAGGCAATTGCGGCATCAAAATCTGTGCCTTTCGGTGCAAACGGGCGACCTTTTAAGTAATCATAAGTAATTTGATCCGGTGCGATTAAACCTGCTTTTGCGCCCATTTCAATACTCATGTTACACAATGTCATACGCGCTTCCATTGACAGTGCTTCAATGCCTTCACCACAAAACTCAGCTACATAACCAGTTCCACCGGCGGTACCTAGTTTACCAATCACCGCCATGATCAAATCTTTGGCCGTCACAGTTGGTCGTAATACACCATTAATTTGAATTTTTAATGACTTAGCTTTTTTCTGTTGTAGCGTTTGCGTTGCTAGTACGTGCTCAACCTCTGACGTGCCAATACCGTGAGCAAGTGCACCAAATGCACCGTGCGTTGAAGTATGGCTATCGCCACAGACTATGGTTGTGCCCGGTAAAGTGATCCCTTGCTCAGGCCCCATGACATGTACTATGCCTTGGTTAATTGAGTTTAAATCATAAAGCGTAATGCCAAATTCTTTACAGTTGGCATCAAGCGCCATTAATTGATTTTTTGATACTTCACTGGCGGCATCTAATGAGCGACTTTTGGTCGATACATTATGATCCATGGTTGCGATGGTTTTTTCAGGACAACGTACTGTACGGTTTTTTTCACGTAGGCCTGCAAACGCTTGCGGCGATGTCACTTCATGTACTAAATGACGGTCAATATAAAGTAAGTCGGTTTGCTCATTAATACTGGCAACGACATGTGCTTGCCAAATTTTATCGTATAAGGTTTGGGCCACTTGCTGATCCCCTAATTGGTTTGACCCGCTGCGTGACGGTGCAGCGAGCGAATAATTGTTTAAATCCTGCTGTTTTATATTCTCTCGACAATCGCAGCAGCAACATCTTGGGTGGTATAACCCGCATTTGGGTAAATATCTGGTGTACCAACACCTGCTTCGACCGCTTCAGCAACGGCTTTTTCAATGCTACGTGCGGCTTCATCTTGGCCAAGTGAATAACGTAGCATTAACGCTGCACTTAAAATTTGCGCAATAGGATTAGCAATCCCTTTACCCGCGATATCTGGCGCAGAGCCACCAGCAGGTTCGTACAAGCCAAAGCCTGATTGATTTAAGCTAGCTGATGGTAATAAGCCCATAGAACCTGTGATCATGGCGCATTCATCTGACAAAATATCACCAAATAGGTTATCGCACAGTAGCACGTCAAACTGACTTGGTTGTTTTACTAGTTGCATTGCAGCGTTATCAACGTAAATATAATCTAGGCTCACTTCTGGGTAGTCTTTGCTTACCTCTGTAACCACTTCGCGCCATAATACGCTTGATGCGAGTACGTTGGCTTTATCAACTGAGGTAACATGATTGTTGCGTAATTTTGCTGCTTCAAAGGCAAAACGTGCGATACGTTCAATTTCTTTACGCGAATAAGTTTGCGTATCAAAAGCGGCTTCATCAGCCCCTTCACCACTGCGGCCTTTTTCACCAAAGTAAATGCCACCGGTAAGTTCACGTACACATAAAATATCAAAGCCCTGCGCGCTAATATCTGCACGCAATGGCGATGCCGCGCTTAGTGCTGGCAATAATTGTGCTGGGCGCAAATTACAAAACAAACCAAAATGTTTACGCAGTGGTAAAAGTGATGCACGCTCAGGTTGTTCGTTTGGCGGTAAGTTTTCCCACTTAGGGCCACCCACAGAGCCAAACAAAATTGCATCGGCGCTTTCACATGCCGCTAAGGTAGTATCAGGTAATGCTTTACCAAATTCATCGATAGCAGCACCACCAATCGCATGTGGGTGGCGAGTCAAAGTAAAACCAAATTTACTGCTTACAGCATCCAATACTTGCTCTGCTGCTGCCATTACCTCTGGGCCGATACCGTCGCCTGCTAAAACGGCAACGCTATAATTTGATTGACTCATCCTGCTTTCCTTTGTTGTTTTAAATCTGACACTTTTTGTGCGCGATAAATTAAGTTATAAACACGGATCATGGCGCGTACTGACGCCTCAACCACATCCGCCGCGATACCTGCACCGTGATAAGGGCGGCCATCGTATTTCGCTATAATATTGACTTGGCCAAGTGAACTGGCACCTTCACCGGTCGCCTCTAAATTAAATTCAATCATCTCAACAGCCATGCCTGTTAAGCGCTCAATCGCTAAGAATGACGCTTCTACAGGGCCATTACCGGTAGCCGCTTCTTGCTTTGACTCTCCGCCAATCGTCATCCCAATCGTTGAGCTGGCAACCGACTGCGAGTTAGACGTTGAGTTAACAAATTCTAACTGGTACTTTTCGTCTTTATCACTGATTTGGTTAAAATAAATCATCGCTTCTAGATCATAGTCGTACACAGTACCTTTTTGATCGGCAAGGGTTAAGAAGCTTTCATATAGGCTGTCCATATCATAATCAGACTTTTGATAGCCTAATTCTTCAAGGCGATGCTCAATAACATGGCGTCCTGAACGTGAAGTCATGTTTAATTGATTGTTTGGCACACCAACACTTTCTGGCGACATAATCTCATAGGTGTTTTGCGCTTTTAATACGCCATCTTGGTGAATACCCGAACTGTGAGCAAAGGCGTTCTCACCAACAATGGCTTTATTCGGCTGCACAGGCATATTACAAATTTTTGCCACTTGGCGTGAGGCGCGATAGATTTCTTCACTGCGAATATCGGTATACACTTTTAAGTGGTCTTGGCGCATCTTCATGATCATCGCCACTTCTTCAAGCGAGCAGTTACCTGCACGTTCTCCAATACCATTAATGGTACATTCTATCTGCCTTGCACCGGCTTGTACCGCAGCAATTGAATTGGCAACGGCTAAACCTAAATCGTTATGGCAATGTACACTTAACCGTGCTTTATCAATGTTTGGCACGTTATTCATTAAATGGCGGATCATTGCAGCGTATTCGTCTGGTGTTACAAAACCAACGGTATCCGGTAAGTTAATCGTTGATGCACCGGCATTAATGGCCTGCTCAACGATTCTGCATAAATCCCAATGTGGAGTACGGCCTGCGTCTTCGCATGAAAACTCCACATCATCGGTATAATTACGGGCAAGCTTAATTGATTTAACTGCCATAGCAGTGGCGTCATCTAAGCTCATGCGTAGTTTGTGTTCTAAATGCAACGGGCTAGTAGCAATAAAAGTATGAATTCGACTTTGCTGTGCGCTGCGAAGTGCCTCACCACAAGCTTCAATGTCTTTAGCAACAGCGCGTGCTAAACCGCAAATAATCGGGCCTTTTACTTCTGTGGCAATACGTTGTACTGAACGAAAATCGGCGGGGCTCGAAACCGGAAAACCAACTTCCATCACATCCACATTTAGGCGGCTAATAGTATGCGCCAGCTGGATTTTATCTTCTTCAGTTAGGCTCGCTTTCAGCGCTTGCTCACCATCACGTAAGGTGGTGTCGAAAATCCATACTTTATCTTGTTCTTGCATAATCTACCCTTAATTCTCAGCTGCCCTGGTTGCGAGATAAAAAAAACCCCGCATATTGCGGGGTTTTTTGTGTTTACTTAATGCAAATACACTAATCCCCGCTCACGTGCGCTAGCAGTAAGAGGTTTAGTTTTAATGTAATTAAATGAGTATTTTGCATCGTCTTTACTAAATGTGTGTGTTCAGTGAAGCCTATTTTTAACACTTCAAAACAATACAAGCAAGCATAATATTTCCAAGAAAAGGAATTTAACACCACATAAAAAGAAATAATAATCCAAAAAATTAAATTTAAAGCATAAAAAAACACAAAAAAAACAAAAATAAAAGTCTATTAAACTAATCAGCTTACAGCCTTCGCCTAGATTAACTCTTTGTTATTTTTTACTCTTTATTCCCATCTCGTACATAATTGCTAGCGCCACGAGTAATGTAGCGTAATTGCCAAATTAAGCGCTCGACTAACTCTTCTCGTTGTTGGCCTTCAATATCAAGGGCTTCAGCACCGGCATTAAATACTAGCGTTACCATAGCCTCTGCTTGAATATACGCATGAGTTGCATCACAGGGAGTTTCGCTTTCAAGGTAGTGGGCAAGCTCTAAAATAAAGTGTTTAATTTCACGGGCTACAGCGGCTCTAAACGCTTTAGAAGTGCCGGAACGTTCCCGTAGTAGTAGCCTAAATTGGTTACTAGAATTATCGATAAACTCCATAAATGTTACCACTGAGGTGGTAATAATACTGCCGCCACTGGCTATACGTCGGCGTGCTTGGCGCATTAATTGGCGCAGTGTTAGACCAGCTTCATCCACCATGGTTAAACCCAGTTCATTCATGTCTTTAAAGTGGCGGTAAAATGAGGTTGGCGCGATACCGGCTTCACGAGCTACTTCACGTAAACTGAGGTTAGAAAAACTATGATCAGCACTTAATTGATTAAATGCCGCCTCAATTAAAGCTTGTCGTGTTTTTTGTTTCTGTTGCGCGCGAACACCCGACATGAACTACTCCTTGATTTAATTTAAATCAATTTATGGTGATTTTTATCTTAATTCCCCAGTCTAATACTTGACGGCAGGAGAATGAAATATTATTTTAGCTTACAAGTGTACGCTCAGATTTGAACAGATGAAAAAACCACCGATTATTTGGACCAACGTCCTATTTTTTAGCATTACCTTTTTGGCAGCCGCCATCTTAGTACCTTGGTATGGAATTACCTACGGGTTTACTAGCGCGCATTGGATTGCCTTCGTTGCTTGTATGTTTTATGCCGGTATGTCGATTACCGCTGGCTACCATCGCTTGTGGGCCCATAAAACTTACGACGCCCACCCTTTTGTTGAAGCTTTTTTTGCTTTAGGTGGTGCTTTTGCACTGCAAAATAGTGCTCTGCACTGGAGTAGTGACCATCGCGTTCATCATGGCCAAGTTGATGACCCTGTAAAAGACCCTTATGCTGCAACTAATGGCTTTTGGTATAGCCACATCGGCTGGATGCTTCGTGATTACCAAGGCGACAGCTATGGTGATTACAGTAATTGTCGTGATTTACAACGCAATAAAATAGTGATGTGGCAACACCGCCATTATATGAAATTAGTGCTAGCGACTAATATTGGCATTCCACTGTTACTGGGGTTAGTAATTGGTGATGTAATTGGCATGCTATTATTAGCAGGATTATTGCGCTTAGTACTGAGCCAGCACTTTACCTTTTTTATTAATTCAATAGCACATATTTGGGGCTCTCGTCCTTACACTGAAAAAAATACCGCCCGTGATAACGGCTTTTTAGCCTTATTTACTTATGGTGAGGGTTACCATAATTTTCATCATATTTTTGCCAGTGACTATCGCAATGGCATAAAATGGTTTCATTATGATCCAACAAAATGGATGATCCGCGCTTTTGCGGCTGTTGGTCTTGCTAAAAAATTAAAACGTACGCCGGTTGAACGCATCGAAAAAGCTAAAGCCGAAACGTTAATGAATAGAACGCAAAACCGTTTAGCTAAATTGCCTTTAGCGCAAGATAAGCTTACATTATTGCAGCAAGAGTACGATTTATTGCTGAAAAAGCTACAGCACTATTGCGCACTAAAAAAGCAGGTATTAGAAGTTAAAAAGAATAACATGCTGCAACAATGCGAAAAATCAGCTTTAATGACACAATATCATGAGTTGGAAGCGGCCTGGGAAAACCAAAAACAGGCGTGGCTTGCACTCAATGCGAGGTTATTAAAAGCCTCTTTTAGCTAATGTAGGAGTGGCTGTGGCCAAACAACAAGTAAAGCAAGAACAACCATCATTTCAGTATGATGCAATTATTATAGGCACAGGTCCTGGCGGTGAAGGTACCGCCATGAACCTGTCTAAAAGCAACAAAAAAGTGGCCGTTATCGAACGCCAAGCTGCCGTTGGTGGTGGTTGCGTACATTGGGGTACTATCCCTTCAAAAGCACTACGTCACTCTGTTAGCCGCTACATAGAATACAAAGCAAACCCATTGTTTAATGTCGGTGAGCGCCCTAGTCGGTTAACGTTTCCTGATATTTTGCGCCACGCCAGCTCGGTTATTTCTAAGCAATCAAATTTACGCAGTAGCTTTTACGACCGTAACCGCATTCATATGTTTCAAGGTGATGCCAGCTTTGTTGATAAGCACACGATTGAAATTAAACGTCTTGATGGTTCAACCGAACGACTAACTGCTAAAACCATTGTTATTGCTACAGGTTCTCGCCCTTATCGTCCACCTGAAGTCGACTTTACCCATTCACGTATTTACGACAGCGATACTATTTTAGGGCTAGAGCATGACCCTCATCGCGTTTTAATTTATGGCGCTGGGGTAATTGGCTGTGAATACGCTTCGATCTTTAAGGGTTTAGGCGCAAAGGTAGATTTAGTAAATACTCGCGACCGCTTACTCGCTTTTATGGATGCTGAAATCTCAGATGCGTTAAGCTATCACTTTTGGAATAGCGGCATTGTAATTCGTCATAACGAAGAGTTTGACCGCATTGAAACCCGTGATGATTGCGTTGTTATGCATTTAAAATCAGGCAAACGCGTTAAAGCTGACTGTATTTTATTTGCCAATGGTCGCACCGGCAACACTGACGGACTTAACCTTGCAGCGGTTGATTTAAAAGCCGATGGCCGCGGGCAGTTAAAAGTTAATGAAACTTACCAAACTGAGGTCGATAACATTTATGCAGTCGGTGATGTCATTGGCTACCCTAGCCTTGCCAGTGCGGCGTTTGATCAAGGCCGCATTGCAGCCGATGCGATTGCCTGTGGCAACTGCGATGAAAAACTCATTATTGATATTCCGGCAGGTATTTATACCATTCCTGAAATGAGCTCTGTGGGTAAAACCGAGCAACAGCTTACTGCTGCTAAAATCCCCTATGAAGTGGGTCGTGCGCAGTTTAAACACTTAGCGCGAGCACAGATTGCCGGTACCGAAGTAGGTAGTTTAAAAATATTATTCCACACTGAAACCAAAGAAGTACTAGGTGTGCATTGTTTTGGCGAGCGTGCTTCTGAAATCGTGCACATTGGCCAAGCCATTATGGAACAAAAAAATGGCGGCAATAATATTGATTACTTTGTAAATACCACTTTTAACTACCCAACCATGGCTGAGGCCTACCGTGTTGCGGCGTTAAATGGTTTGAATCGCTTGTTTAAATAACCATTGATAACGACTAACAAAAAGCCCGCTTAATGTAAGCGGGCTTTTTTAATGACAAAAATAACTAATTACTCGTTACTTAACATATTATTACTTATGGTATTGCGCGCTAAATTCATGCACTGCGTTTATGAATACACCTGCATTTTCAGGATCTACATCTGGGGTAATACCGTGGCCTAAATTAAATACATGACCATTACCGGTACCAAAATCCTTAAGAATTGTTGCTACTTCTTCGCGAATACGTTCTGGTGTGCCATGAAGCATTGACGGGTCCATATTACCCTGTAGCGCCACTTTATCGCCAACACGTCGTTTGGCATCGCCAATATTTATAGTCCAATCAAGGCCTACGGCATCACAGCCAGTTGCAGCAATTGCTTCTATCCATTGGCCGCCATTTTTAGTAAACAGCGTTACAGGCACTTTACGGCCATCGTATTCACGAATTAAGCCATCAACAATCTTATGCATATATTGTAATGAAAACTCGTTGTAATCACGTGGGCTTAAAACGCCACCCCATGAGTCAAATACCATGAGTGACTGTGCACCCGCTTTAATTTGCGCATTTAGGTAATCGATCACAGAGTCGGCTAGCTTATCAAGCAATAAGTGCAGTGTTTGTGGCTCTGCAAATGCCATTTTTTTTATTTTACCGAAGACCTTGCTGCTACCACCTTCAACCATGTAAGTCGCAAGAGTCCAAGGCGAACCTGAAAAACCAATTAACGGCACTTCACCTTTCAACTCACGGCGAATAGTGCTCACCGCATTCATTACATAACCAAGTTCATCAGTTGGGTCTAACTTTGGAATCTTTTTAACATCAGCTAATGATGAAATCGGGCGCTCAAACTTAGGGCCTTCACCCGTTTCAAAGTACAAGCCTAAACCCATTGCATCAGGGATAGTTAAAATGTCACTAAATAAAATAGCGGCATCTAATGGGTAGCGTCGCAGTGGCTGAAGTGTCACTTCGCACGCTAGCTCAGCATTTTTACACAGGCTCATAAAATCGCCCGCTTGTGCACGTGTTGCGCGGTATTCAGGTAAATAACGCCCTGCTTGGCGCATCATCCATACCGGAGTTACATCAACTGGTTGTTTTTGTAATGCACGTAAATAACGGTCGTTTTTTAATTCGCTCATGCGTAAGTGATCCTAAAGCTTTTATGAAATTGCGCAGATTGTATCACCATATCGCACAGCGCTCTATCGCTATAACAGCAAAACGCACTTGGATAGATATAGATCATGGGTTTTATTTTTCGCTTAAAAACCGAGCAACACGCAGTAACATTTGAAATTTTTTATTAATATGTTTGCAACATTGTAAAAAGCTTGGTATAACTTGTTCCGCGTTAACAATAAAAACAATAAAAATTTAATAACAACAAAAATAAAAATCTTCCCATAACAATAAGAAAGCTTGTTTTAACAGGTCATGGAAAAAGAAATTAAACCACCATTTATGGTGGTTTTTTCTTGCCTGAAACAATTGCAAAGTAGTAATAATAACTACATAAATATCAATACATTAAGCTTTTATTACTAAATTATTTAAAAAATGTGTTGATCTTTACTGCATATTTCATTGTTATAGAAGAAACCAACCCAGCTAAGGAGAATGATAATGCTGACGCGTTTGGAAAAAGCTCAACAAAAATGGGGTGGTAGCCACACCGTTATCGATAAATGGCTTACAGAACGTCAAGAGCTGTTAGTTTTATATTGTCGTATTGCTGGCTTTTCACCGTATGATCAAAAAGACCACGCTTTACCAGATCAATTACAGATCCAAAATTTTTGTCAAATTTTGATGGATTACTTATCTGCTGGGCATTTTGAAGTGTATGACGACATTGCCAAAGCATGCGAGCAAAAAGGCCCGAGTAGCCAGCAGCTTGCAAGTGAACTTTATCCGCGAATTTCAGAAACCACCGATATTGCACTTGATTTTAATGATAAATATGCGGAAGTGGATAAAGAAGATTTACTCAAAGATTTTGATGATGACTTATCAAAACTAGGCGAAGCACTTGAGCTGCGCTTTGAGTTAGAAGATGAATTAATCGATAATTTATATTCTAATCACACCTAAATAACACACAATTATGATGCAGCAAGGAGTCCAGCTCCTTGTTTTTTTCACTGTAGCCCAACCAATAAAAAATTAAATATTCCAAACCACCCCAAATAATTGAAATTTATATTTTCATAATGTAATGATAGCGCCATTGTGTATAAAAATAACAAAGGCTCACTATGAATAAACGTACATTTTTAAAGTCTGTATCACTCATCAGTGCAGGATTACTCGCTAGCAATAGCGTTCAAGCAGCTAACCTATCAAGCCAAACTACGCTAAGTTTAAAAAAGCCGAACGCCTTGCCAAGAAGAGGCACAATTGGTGTAGCTAGCCCATCAGCGGCAACAGCAAATCAAAAAGATATTATTTTAGCTAAGCAAGTTATAGAGGCACTCGGTTACCAAGCTAAGTTAGCTCCCAATATTATGGCCAGACGTGGGCACCTTGCAGGTACTGATACACAGCGTGCAGATGATCTTAATGCACTGTTTAGCGACAGCAGTGTTGATGCTATTTTTTGCTTACGAGGTGGCTCAGGGGCTGCGCGTATTTTACCGTTACTCGATTACGCCATGATCCGCGCTAACGCTAAACCATTGATGGGCTACTCAGATATTACGGCACTTCACAATGCGTTGCTGGCTAAGGCGGGGATTGTTAGCTTTCATGGTCCCAATGCATCAAGTAACTGGAACCCGTTTCATGTGAAGCAGTTTAAACAAATGTTTGAACAACAAACACGCATGCATTTTAGCAACTTACCTAAAGCCGAAGACGAACTAGTTAATAGCCAATACCTCACCCAAACCATCACACCTGGTAAAGCAACTGGGCAACTAATTGGTGGTAACTTAACTGTACTTACGGCCTTGGCGGGCTCAGCTTATTTACCTGATTTTGACGGTGCAATTTTATTTTTAGAAGATATTGATGAAGCACCTTATCGCATTGACCGTATGCTTAGCACTTTAAAGCTCATGGGCGCGCTGGATAAAATAGCCGGTTTTGTATTTGGTGATTGTAATGACTGTAAGCCTGGTAGAGGCTATGGCTCATTAACCCTTGATGAAATTTTTGCAGATTACATTAAACCACTAGGTATTCCTGCTTATCGTGGCGCGATGATTGGCCATATTAAACGACAGTTTATTTTACCAGTCGGTACGCAAATTGAGCTTAATGCTGATGCAGGTACGTTGACCATGAAAGAAGCCGCTTTCAGCTAAAATTTTAGCAATAAAAAAGGGGCTAATTAGCCCCTTCTCAATACAGAATAACTCATTACTCTGCAGCAGCTGCCTGCTCTTCGTCTTGAATTTCAAGTAGTTCTACTTCAAAAACAAGCGTTGAGTTAGCTGGAATTTTACCTAAGTCACGGTCGCCGTAAGCAAGCTCAGCAGGAATAGTGAACTTGTACTTAGAGCCAACTGGCATAAGTTGCAAACCTTCAGTCCAACCAGCGATTACGCGGTTAAGAGGGAAAGTTGTTGGTTCGTTACGTGAATAAGAGCTGTCAAATTCAGTGCCGTCTAATAAAGTACCTTTGTAATGTACTTTTACTACATCAGTAGCAACTGGTTTTTCGCCATCACCTTGAGTGATCACTTCATACTGTAGGCCAGACTCAGTAACTGTAACGCCTTCTTTGTTAGCGTTATCTGCTAGGTATTTAACGCCTGCAGCTTGGCTCTTTTCAGCTTCAACTTTAGCCTGTGCTTCTTGTTTAGTACGCACTGATGTATCTAATGCAGTTAATACTTCACGAATTTTTTCTTCGTCAATTTTTGCATCGCCAGCAAGGGCGTCTTCAAAACCACGAATTAGTAGTGTTTGATCAAGCTCAATACCTAGCTCTTTTTTGTCAGCTAAATCTTTATTTAAGAAGTTACCAACAGATGCACCGATGCCGTATGCTTGTTGTTGTGCTTCAGTATCTAGTTTAACAGGTGCTTGCTCTTGTTTTGCTTCTTGATTACAAGCTGTTAGCGCAAAAACTGACGCTGCAATCAATGACAATTTAATCGTCTTTTTCATTTTAAATCTCCGACACACTTTGCAGATGTCATTTATTGTATTATTACTAGTTAATGATTAACGGCCCATGATAGGCTACTTATCTAATTGCTGATTGCAAGCTACCGCTCACTTTCAAGTTATTAGATAAACAACCTTGGCCTTTAACGTGCCCTAGTCTAACCTCTCAATCACTAAGAGTTAAGGGGAAATACCTGTAATATGTCGATATTTCGTACTTTTTTGTATCTTCTGTGCTGCACCTTACTAATTGCCTGCTCAGAACAAAAAGACCAAGCGACTGCAAGCTATGAGCATGCAGCTAGAGGTGCGTTTGCCTCAGCGGTATCCCATGATGGCAAATACAGCCTGATCTCATCCATACACCATGGGGTCGCCCTGTGGGATAATCAACAGCAAGTACTAAAATACCAATGGTTTCAGCAGCGAGCTCAAGATAGCTTAGTCCACACTGTCGCCATTGCGTATGACAATAGCCATGCTGTCACCGCAGAAAAAACCACTTTTGCAGTTTGGGATATTGCTAGCGGTAAAAATACCGGCTATTACAAAATCAAAACCGCCACCATTCGAGATATCGCTATTAGCAACCAAGGTCGCAGCGTTTTATACGGCCGTAGCGATGGCGTGGTCGTTTACCTCGAGTTAGAGACCGGTAGACGCATAGAGTTCCTTGGCCACCAAGAAAAAATTAACGCGGTGGATTTATCCCCTAATGGACATTTTGCCCTCAGTGGCTCTAACGACTACGTCGCCTACTTTTGGGACACTCGTTCAGGGCAAGTGATCCATCGCTTTAATCACCCAACCAGAGTGACTCAAGTGGCCCTTGATCCACAAGGTCGCTATGCATTTACCGCAGACAGTATGGCACAAGCACATGTATGGCAGCTGACAACAGGTGATCTTGTTAGTAAACTGGCGTATATTGCCCGACAGAAAATTTTCACTGCGGTACGCTTTAATGACGCAGGCACCTTACTTGCTACCGGCTCGCCTAATCGCTTAGTTGAGTTATGGCAATTAGATACCGGTGAAAAAATTCAAAGTTGGCATGTCACCCCGCGCGAAGGCAGCAGACCTAAATCGGCGGTGGTGCTTGATGTTGCTTTTACTGACAACGATACCAAGTTGTTAACCGAAAGCTCCAGTGGAATAGCTGAGCGCTTTATTAGACGAGATAAAAATGAACACAATTGAACATCGCTTAACAGAACTTGAAGCTAAAATAGCCTTTCAAGATGAAACGATTGAAATTTTAAATGACGAAATTAAGGTTCACCAGCAGCTGTTAGCGAAAATGAAACGCCAAACAGAGCTACTGGCTGAAAAAATTAAAGAGTCGCAATCATCACCGTCGATGATGTCAAATATGCCAGAGCCACCACCACCGCATTATTGATTGCAGCGCGGCTTAGTCGCCTGGTTTAAACACGCCAATAACTTGTTCAAATTGGCGTGTTGATGCTTGTACTGCCTGTTCTGGCTGAGCCATTTTATGGCCGCATTGCATGCATTCAACTTTTTCTACGTCATGCTCTTTATAAAGCATCATCATATCCATTGTTTTACATTCTGGGCAGGTTGCTCCAGCAATAAATCGTTTTTTCTGCTTCACTACGCTTACTCACAGTTAGAAAAGAAACTCGCCGCATTTTAACCCAATAACTGTTCAGTTGATACGCTAGCAATTGAAATATAGCCCAGCTTCCGTGCTATGATAGCGCCAAGTTCACACAGGCACAGTAAAGCGCATAATACATGATCCAGATCTCAGAAATTGAATTACTACGCGGCGGTAAAGCACTGCTTAAAGATGCATCGGCAACGTTATTTCCAGAGCACAAAGTCGGCCTCGTTGGTGCAAATGGTTGCGGTAAGTCGACGCTGTTTAGCTTATTAAAATCTGAGCTACAGCTTGATGCCGGTAATTGCAGCATTCCTAAAGATTGGTCGATTGCCTCGGTAAAGCAAGAAACCCCTGCACTTGAAATAAGCGCCATAGATTATGTATTACAAGGCCACCCAGACTATTACGCCTTGCGTATTGCCCTGCGTGAAGCTGAAAAAAATAACGATGGCGACACCCAAGCCAAGGTTCATATTCAGTTAGAAAACATCAAAGGCTACAGCATTGAAGCAAAAGCCGGCGAACTGCTGCATGGTTTAGGTTTTGCCAATAACCAAATCGAAAACCCAGTGAGTGATTTTTCCGGTGGCTGGCGGATGCGCTTAAACCTTGCGCAAGCACTGATTCGCGATGCTGATTTATTATTGCTGGATGAACCAACCAATCACTTAGATTTAGATGCCGTGTATTGGCTCGAACGCTTTTTACGCGCTTACACAGGCACCTTAGTATTAATATCACATGACCGTGAGTTCTTAGACGCCGTGGTTGATCAAATTTGGCATATTGATAAGCAGTTGATCAATGTATACAAAGGTAATTACTCGCAGTTTGAACGCCAAAAAGCCGAGCGTTTATTACAGCACCAAGCCATGTTTGAAAAACAACAAGAGCAAATTGCCCACCTTGAGCAGTTTATTACTCGCTTTAAAGCAAAGGCAAGTAAAGCTAAGCAAGCACAAAGCCGTGTTAAAGCGCTTGAGCGCATGGAAAAACTAGCCCCCGCTCACGCCGACTCACCGTTTGACTTTGAGTTTGCCGAGCCAATCGCGCTGCCAAACCCTTTGATGACCCTAGATAAAGCGCAAGCAGGTTATGGCGACACCACCATATTGCACAGCATTAAACTTAACTTAGTACCGGGTAGTCGTATCGCCCTACTTGGTCGTAATGGCGCGGGTAAATCTACGTTAATCAAATTGCTATCAGGTGAGTTACAACCGCAAGCCGGTGAAGTGTTCCAACATCAGGGTTTAAACATTGGTTACTTTGCTCAGCATCAGTTAGAGTCACTGGATTTAAAAGCCAGCGCAGTCACTCATTTACAGCGCCTAAACCCAAAAGCCAGCGAGCAATCGCTACGCGACTTTTTAGGTGGTTTTGCCTTTATTGGTGATAAAGCTCTGGAGCCTGTGGCACCGTTTTCTGGTGGTGAAAAAGCCCGCCTAGTTTTAGCCATGCTGGTTTATCAAAAACCGAACCTACTGCTACTGGATGAGCCTACTAACCACCTTGATTTAGAGATGCGTCATGCCTTGGTTATGGCACTGCAAGGCTTTGAAGGCGCGATGGTAACGGTATCTCATGATCGTCACATGCTAAAAAACACCGCCGACGAATACTACTTAGTCGATAACGGTGAAGTAACCCAATTTGGCTACGACTTAGACGAATACTATCAATGGCTACTCAACGCCAACAAAGAAGCGGCAAAAGCCACTCAAGCTGACGATGAACCAAAAGCAAATTCACAAGTAAATCGTAAAGAGCAAAAGCGCCTAGAAGCCGAGTTTAGAAAAGCTGTTCAACCACTTAAGAAGCAAATTGAAAAGCTTGAAAAACAACTTGATAAACACTCAGCAGAACTTAGCGAAGTGGAAGTTGCACTTGGCGATAACGAGCTTTATAACGATGACAACAAAGCGAAATTAAAAGAGTTAATTAGCAAACAAGCGACATTAACACCCAAAGTAAACGACATCGAAGAAGAGCTACTTATGGCCCTTGAAGAGATGGAAGAAAAAGAACAGGCCTTTGCCGATGAACTTGCTTAACAGCAACGATTTTTGGCAATTTGCATGTCAGCTTTATAGCGAAGATGGCATGCAAGCACGCCTGTTGGATTATCAAAACCAGCAAGGTAAAAACGTTAACCTGTGCTTGTTACTGTATTATTTAGACTCTCTCAATCTAGCAATTAGCCAAGCACAGCTAAGCAAACTTGAACAATGTATTAGTGCATTTGATCAACAGGTTTTAAAGCCCCTGCGTGCTACCCGCGCCTATTTAAAAGCAAACCAAACCGAGATTACAGATTACACTGTAATTCGTAAAGAACTGCTCAGCGCAGAGCTAAAGCTAGAAAAACAGCAGCAGAAGATGTTGATAACCACAATTAATAACTTTGCTCTAACACCTTGCAGCGCGCCACATAACACATCGTTATATTTGTAAAAGCTCTCATGTAGGTCGTGCTTTAGCGCGACAATCCTACTAACAAAAATAATTCATGGCTAAAGCCATTTCCCACGAGCAATCAAATTTTTCATTCCCCCTCATTTACTTCTCATTCTCTTCTCTTTGTGCAAAAAGATCTTAAAGTGATTTATTCACAAAGAGGTCAAGAGACGCTTCGCTTAAGAGTAAAGCAAAGCCGTGATTTAGCTTATCAAACTTACTGCAAAAGTTGTCGCTATAAATGACGCCCTACAATAATTCATTACTTTGTAACTACTTCTTTATTATTAACTCAGTAAAGAGATCAAACTTGAAAAAGCAACAACAGCAGGGTTGGTGGAAAAAGTTAACACATTAACATTAGAGCCTGATTCCAAGACCATTAATGTAATACTATATATTGGTGAGCTTTAAGCGCTCGTTTTTCTTTGCAATTTCAACCCTGTCAGGGTTGCTAAAATAATAACTAACAATGAAACGGGCAACTCGATAATGGAAGTTTTTGAGAAAAAGTAAAACTCTTGCAAGATCAATGAGACAGTTATTGCACCAAGAAAAAAGCCTAAAAAACAAACATAAAATGCATATCGCCAAGCATAATTATCACTGCGATATGCCATTACACCATCTAGTAAAAAAGATAAGACACTAGAAGGGATGATTGCAATAAGAATGTAATCGCCAAGCCTCGATGATGCATAGCGCTCAAAACCAACAACAATATTGAGTAATGTCGATAAAGCAATTTGCAGCAGCATAATCACTAAAGTGTATTTAACTATCCGTGTAATTTTCAATGTCTACCACCATTATTACTAGGTATAAAAAATAAAGTTGAAATTATAAGCCCAAACAGATGCTATTTCTAACAAGCTTGCCAGAGCCAACTTTACTGCAATCAAATTTTTCATTCCCTCTCATTTACTTCTCATTCCCTTCTCTTTGTGCAAAAAGATCTTAAAGTGATTTATTCACAAAGAAGTCAAGAGACGCTTCGCTTAAGAGTAAAGCAAAGCCGTGATTTAGCTTATCACTTTACTTCAAAAAAATTATCGCCATAAATGACGACCTACAGAAATTTATTACCTTGTAACTACTTTTCTATCATTAACTCAGCGCCGTCGAACTCAGATAAAGTAGACACTGTACTTTATAGAAGAGCCAGTAAACCCCTATCATTACACCCCACTTTAATATCGTATATCATGCTACGTATTGGTCGCCCGATATTGAAATACCTCCTCTAAAGGTAACTTAAAGACGGCGGCAATTTTAAAGGCGACTTCTAATGACGGTGAGTACTTATTTGCCTCAATCGCCATCACAGTCTGACGCGTTACCCCAATAGCATCGGCGAGTTGCTTTTGGGTCATTTCATTGTATAAAAACCGTAATGTCCGAATAGAGTTATTGATTGCATATTCACTCATAGATATCACCCGTTCTACCTTTATATAACTGCGCTATGTAGTTCGTTATTTCAGCAATTAAAAAAGCACCTACCATCACATGCATAGGTAAATAAGGAATGTTGTATTCAATAGTAGGCCCCCAACCATTCGCTTCAATTTGATATTGAAAAATAGCAATACAAATACCCACTTGTAAAATTACCGCTTTATACTTATAACCAATTAAATTTATTTGTTTTTCCCTAACATCAAGTGGCTGCTTTAACTCGTTATCACTAATGAATGCGAGCAATAAATAGCTCAATACCATAAGTACCACAGAGTAAGTTAATACCTGTAGCAGTAACCCTGACAGCCAAGAGACCGAAGCGAGCTGCTCTGTAGTTGCGTTAATTAAGCTGTCTACATAAAAAAACGAAATATATACGCTGACCAATAAATCGATACTAAGCGTAAGCTCTCTGAAGCTTATACTTTGTAAAAGCTCTTTCAACTTTTCTGAACGAGTCATATATAATTAACTCCAAGTAAAATATTTTTGACACCAACTAAGTTAAGGCTGTTTTTTGAACATGTCAAACTTTTTTTACTTCAAGTTTGTTTTACTTTACTTTATCTAACCCCTCCTTACCGGTCATTCCGCCACTTGACTTAACTTTATTGATCCAAATCAACTTCTCAATCACGCTTTTTATAATCAACAAAGTAGCTTGATCTGGATCATATCAGCCTCTGCCAACTCGCACTATGATGAACCCATAGACATTAGGAGGCATTTATGGACGTATTCTTCAGAGACTTTTTTAGTGACCCAGTACTATTTTTATCATTTGGTTTTCTGGGAGTCGTGATCAGTTTATGCCTTTTCTTTGTGTACTTTTTTATCAAGAAAGTGCATGACGACCAAACACCCAATTAGAATTAAGCACGACGCGCAAAGCCCCTTATCAAGTTGTTTGATTAGGGGCTTTTTATTGCCAAAAATTTGTTACACTAATACTTCAATTAGCTGGGTAGTTATAAATAATGCTTACAAATTTCAAGCCTGCGTGGTGGATGAGTAACCGTCACGTACAAACAATTATGCCGCGTTTCTTTCGTCCTTTTCATAATACGCGTTATCAATTAGAGCTGCTTGATACCCCTGACGGTGATTTTTTAGAGCTTGCCTGGTCACTACCAAAAAATGACGATGCCCCGCTGGCTATTGTATTACATGGCCTTGAAGGCAACATAAATAGCTTTTATGCCAAGGGTATGATGAAAGCATTAAAAAAGCAGGGCTTTAGCGTTGTATTAATGCACTTTCGTAATTGTTCGACTGAAGCTAACCGCCTGCCCCGTGCTTATCACAGTGGTGAAACTGGCGACCTTGATTTTTTAATAAAACAGCTCAAACAGCAGTTTCCAGATCGACCTTTGCTGGCAGTTGGTTTTTCACTCGGTGGTAACGTACTGGCAAAATATTTAGGTGAACAAGGGTCGCAATGTTTACTTAATGGCGCTGCGGTTGTGTCTGCACCTTATGATTTGTCAGCATCATGCCAAGTTATACGTAAAAGCTTAGCAAAAATTTATCAGAAGTATTTGCTCGACCGCATGAAAAAATCGATGCAGCGAAAGCTACCGCAAATTGAGCAGCAAATTAATTTAACACCTGAGCAATTACTGGCCATTGATGATTTATGGCTGTTTGATGAGCAACTCACCGCACCGTTGCATGGTTTTAACGGCGCTGAAGATTATTACCAACAAGCCAGTGCCAAGGCCTATTTAAAACACATCACCACACCGACTTTAATTATTCACGCCAAAGATGACCCTATGCTATCGATTAAAGCAGTACCTAGTAGGCAAGATGTGAGTGAGCATGTTACGCTGCGTATCTCAGAAAAAGGCGGCCATGTTGGTTTTATAACGGGTAATAACCCATTAAAACCGGTTTACTGGTTAGAGCAAATCGTGCCTGAGTACTTCAATCAGGTAGTTAAAAAAGAGCCACTATGATCATTCCACACCAACAACTCGATAAAGACACACTCTACAATTTAATCGAAAGCTATGTTTTGCGTGAAGGCACAGATTACGGCGAGCAAGAATTCAGCATTGAAAGTAAAGTGGCACAAGTTAACCAGCAATTAACCACTGGTGAAGCTATGGTATTCTTCTCTGAGCTACACGAGTCGGTCACCATTATTTCAAAAAACGAATTCAAAGCCATGCAAAGTGAAGAGCAATTTAACCAATCATTCGACGAGTAAACTTGTAACCAAGGTTGCAAAAATAGACAATGGCTTTTTTCCTTAAAGAGCCATTAAAAATGATAAAACTAAGCTCAATGGTTGTTGCTATTTCTCTAGCTCTTAGCAGCCATGTAAATGCAGATACAATTACCCCCTCAGATAAAGCAATTAAACTCACGCAAGATACCATTTTGATCGATACCCACATTGATGTGCCGTACCGTATTCATGCAAAATGGGCCGATGTAACTAAAGCCACTGATGACGGTGATTTTGACTACCCACGTGCTGTTAAAGGTGGTTTAAACGCGCCGTTTATGTCGATTTATATTCCTGCTCATTTAGAGTTTGAAGGAAAAGGCAAAAGCTACCAATTAGCGAATCAACTCATTGATAGCATGGAAGCGATTGCACAACGTGCGCCAGACAAATTTGCTATTGCAAGCTCCACCGCTGATATTAAAGCGCAATTTAAACAAGGCAAAATGTCCCTTGCAATGGGCATGGAAAATGGCTCGCCCATTGAAGGCGATATGAAAAACCTACAGCACTTTTTTGACCGCGGCGTGCGCTACATCACGCTTGCCCATTCACAAAGCAACCATATTTCTGATTCATCGTATGATATTCGCCGTAAATGGAAAGGCTTGAGCCCATTTGGTAAAAAACTAGTCACCGAAATGAACAACATTGGTATGCTGATTGACGTGTCGCACATTTCCGACGATGCGTTTTACCAAGTAATTGAGCTATCTAACACACCTGTAATTGCCTCACATTCGTCACTACGTAAATATACGCCTGGTTTTGAGCGTAATATGAATGACGAAATGCTACTCGCATTGAAAAAGAACGGCGGGGTTATTCAAATTAACTTTGGTTCAAGCTTTGTCACAGCAAGCTCTCGTACTTGGTATGATCAACTCAATAGCAAAAAAGACTCGGCGAAAAAACAAGGCACTAAATTAAGTAAAGATTTTGATGCAGCATATCGCGCTAAAAACCCATTTCCGTTTGCCAGCCTTGAGCAAGTGCTTGACCATATAGATCATGTTGTTGAGCTAATTGGTATCGATTATGTTGGTATTGGCTCTGATTATGATGGTGTTGGCGACTCTTTACCAGTTGGCTTAAAAGATGTGTCTAGCTACCCTAACCTTGTGCAAGGCTTAATGGATAGAGGCTACAGCGACACTGATATCAAAAAAATATTAAGTGGTAATGTATTACGCGTATGGCAGCAAGCCGAAGAGTATGCGAAAAAGCACTAATCCGTAAATTTTAAGCTCCGGGCAACTGGAGCTTACACAAAGCCACTGAAAAACTCATTTTTGTACCTGCCTTTCTACATCTTTTAACAGAACTTTTTCGCCAAAAGAGGTAAATTAGCGTTTTATCTTTGGAGCACATTTTTAATGCCTATCAATAAGGGCTCTGTAGCAATTGTTATCGCCACAATTGCCATTGCTATATCGTGTTACGGTACTTTTTTCGCAGAACATGTAGTAACCCCACATACAAAACAAAACGCTATACACCAAAATGGCTCGGAAATTGTGGTCACTAACATCCCATTAAATAGCGATTATAATGAGCTATCAATTGATGTATTAAATAAAAAGATTACCGCGTTAGAGTTACAACTCGCTAATCTAAAAATGCAAAACCCAGCATTTCAAGAGACAGCTAATAACGACGATTTTAAAGAACTGGTAATTGCGGTACTCAACGAAAAAGAACAGCAAGAAGCCGAAAAAATGCGTAAAAGTAACCCTTTATATGACTTTTATGCTGGTTTACCAGAAGATTATGACTTACGTTTAAAGTCAGAACCGGCCTATGCTGAAAATATGGCGGTACAACTACGCCAGCAAATTCTTGACCAAAATGCCAGTGATATTGATAGATTAGCAGCGCTCGCTCAATTACAGATGAATCTATATATTTTAAATCAAGCCAACATACCTGAGTATGATTATGAAGTTTTTAAAAATGTATTAGATCTGGCCGATAACAGTCGTGACGATAAGTTTAAAATTCAAGCCATAGAAATTACAACTCAATCGCCAGTGCTTGATTATCGTTTAGCTGAACGCTTTACAGCACTGCTAGAGCAAGATTCTAACGATTATATTCGTCGCTTAGCTGGCCAAGGTTTAGTTACTCAATTCTATCAAGCTCAGAGCGAGAGAAGCGACTATAGCCAACAGATTGCACAACACATTCTATCGCTATATCAAGACTCTGCCGACGATAACGTCTATTCGGTATTAAACGAAATGATTGGCAATGAAAACATGCTTGCTGAGCTGCAAAAATACGCAGAGGGCGGCAGTTAAAAATCGTTCGATTAGCAACACGAGTATGTTAACTAATTCATTAGGCTGCGTGGACTTGAGCTAAACGCAGCCAACATCGCATCGAAAATTACATCTTGTAACAGACTTTTATACCTAATATAGATAAATTGGCATTTTACACAAGGAATGTATGCTTATGTTTATCAATAAAAGCTCGGTTACTATTATGCTAGCCGCAGGCGCAATGGCGATTTCAACTTATAATCTCGTTATCATTACAAAATTAACGGCGAATGATACAAATGTTGTGCAAAAGTCGCAATCCATGAGCGCCGACGCACCCGCTGATGATGAGTTAATTAATCAATTACAGCAGAATGTTATGAAATTACAGCAGCAAGTTATGGAGTTAAAACAGCAGCGACTTACGGTTTCTAATGACATAGACAAGCAAGCCGACTTGAAACAACTCGTATTAGCTGTACTTGCTGAAAAAGAGCAACAAGTGCAAGCTAAAATGCGAGCGAGTAACCCTTATCATGCATTTTACTCTGAATTACCTGATGACTATGAACTACGTATAAAATCAGATCCGCACTATGCTCAAAAAATGGCAACTCAGTTAAGAGAGCAAATTCTCAACCCAAATGTAAGTGATGAAGAACGCTTAGCTGCACTAAATCAACTGCAGTTAAGTATGAATATCTTGAATAAACAGAGCATGCCAGAATATGACTTTGCAATTGTTGATAGTGTTTTTAATTTAGCTATCAATAGTACTGATGGTAATTTTAAAATACAAGCAATCGAGTCAGTAGCACAAACACCAGTGCTCGATTACCGGATTGTCGAAAAGTTTACGCAATTATTAGAAACTGATAACAATGACTATGTGCGTCGCTTAGCTGTACAAGGTTTAGTGATGCAGTACTATCAAGCGCAAAATGGGCAAAGTAATTACAGTCAACAAGTAGCGCAGCATCTTTTAACTTTATATCAAAATCCCACTGATAATGACGTAAAAACGTTACTAGATGAGGTATTCGGCAATCAAAAAATGCTAGAAAAACTGCAGGGCCATGCAAGCGGCGGTAGTTAAAAGCAAATAGTTGCAAAGCAGAAGCCTTTGAATATAAAAAATTCATACTAATAAACATGGAGCTACTCGTTGTTCTGGCTATACTTTGCATAATTAATTAGCTGCATTAGATCCATAATCGACTATGCGCACTATCAAAACGAGCAGCGGTATCAACATTAGCTATCAAGATAGCGGAGAGCTTGCTGCTCCCGTTATTATTTTGATAATGGGACTCGGTGCACAATTAACAGTATGGCCTGACGAACTGTATTATGGCTTAGTTAATAATGGTTTTCGGGTGATCCGGTTTGATAACCGCGATACCGGGCTTTCGAGCCAACTTGAGCAGCTAGGCAACCCAAACCTATTTAAAATATGGTTAAGCAAACGCCTACCCGTAGCATCTCATATCCCATACACTTTAGATGATATGGCAAATGATGTCATCGAGTTGATGGCTGCGCTAAAAATTAAAAAAGCGCACCTAGTCGGTGCATCTATGGGAGGCATGATTGCGCAACTTATTGCCGCACAAAATAAAAAGAAGGTTTTGAGTTTAACCTCAATTATGTCGAGCTCAACTAACCCAAAACTATCAGCATCGAGTTTAAAGTTATTTTTGCGACTCGCTAAACACCGCCCGATACGAGCAAATCGCGATAGCGCTATTCATTACAATATAAAACTCAATCAATTAATTGGTAGCCCCGCCTATCCTCAAGATGAGCAAACGCTACGTAAGCAAGCAACATTAGGAGTTGATAGAGCACACAATCCGCAAGGTTTTAACCGACAACTCGCAGCCATTGCCGCCAGTGATTGTCGTCAGCATTTAATGCCGAAAATAAAAGCCCCTACATTAGTTATTCACGGCAGTTTAGACCCTGTCATGCCTGTGGCCGCAGGAAAGCAAACCGCACAGCAGATACGCAAAGCAAAATTAAAGATAGTAAAGGGTATGGGCCACGACTTCCCGCCAGCATTAATGGTAAAAATGACCAAGTGGATCAGCAAACACGTTAAAAAAGCAGAACAAAAGCGCGTACAGAAAAAGAATAAGCGGTAAGCGGTAAGCGGTAAGCGGTAAGCAGTAAGCGGTAAGCGGTAAGCAGTAAGCGGTAAGCGGTAAGCAGTAAGCGGTAAGCGGTAAGCGGTAAGCGGTAAGCGGTAAGCGGTAAGCGGTAAGCGGTAAGCGGTAAGCGGTAAGCG
>NZ_JBALXK010000033.1:0-36162 GCF_036960685.1 Pseudoalteromonas sp.
ATGTTTGTCGTACCAATATTGTTCAAGAAGCATGGCAACGTGGCCAAGAGTTGACTATTCATGGTTGGGTATACGGTTTAGCGAACGGTCACTTAAATGATTTAGAGTCAGTGGTGACGTGTGCTGATGAAGTAACCGATACTTACAAAAGTGCGGCATTAAAAGTATTTGATCGCTACCTTGGGGAAAAGTAATTCCGATGTATGTTAACAAGCGAGTTAAGAGTGTTTTAACCCGCTTGTTAGAACTGTCAATTTAGAGCCGTTTTGATGTTTTTCGTTTGCGGTATTGCAGTGGTGTCTCAAAGGTAAAATTATGAAAGGCGTGACAAAAGTGAGCGTGATCATAATAACCACACTGTAAGGCTATTGCTGTTACAGGTATTTGACTGTCAGCGAGCAGAGTGCGTGCGGATTTGAGTCGATAAAACTGTTGCAGTTGAGCTGGACTCACTCCTGCTTCTTTTTTTAAGCGACGTTCAAGCGTTCGTCGTGTGAGCCCGAGTTGTTTACTTACAGCCGTTGCAGAGTCATTAAGTTGAATAAGTTGCTTGATGACCTTCAGCGTTTTGTTTTCAACCAGTTGCTTACTCATAGCTTGGCTTAGTAGCCATTGTTCTAGTAAATATAATTGGCTGAGCAATGGATTATTTTGCATTTTTTCAACACACGAGAGTAAGCTGTTATACCAGCTAGGGGTAAAATCGTAGCCTAGTAGGTAATTAGCTTCAGCTAATTCGTGTAAGGTTATGCCTAATAAGTGATAAGCCCCAGAAGGTGCAAAGCGAACACTTATTAAATATTCTTGATCACTAAACGTTTTTGCTACCGTGTGACGATTAAAAGCAAAGCTAACGATGGGTTCATCGTGGCTTAAATCAATTGTTAAGCTTGCGCCAGCATCGGGATAGAGTTTCTCATTAAATAGCTGTGCGGTTTGCGTATTTTGCGAACCTATTTTCCAATAGCACTGCACCCAATCAGCTAAGCGTTGATCGGGTAAGAACTTTTGAAATTTCAGGTGGGGCAATGGATCATTTAACAATAAAATAGCCATATGCTTAACCTTGGTTACTCAGTCGTAATTGCGCTTTCTTCGGCGCGTAGAGTGAGTACTTCATAGCCATCAGCGGTGACGGCAATAGTATGCTCCCACTGAGCAGAGAGCTTTTTATCACGGGTAACCACAGTCCAACCATCGGGTTTGGTTTTTATTTTTGCCGCACCTTGGTTGATCATAGGTTCAATGGTAAAGGTCATGCCTTGTTTGAGTTCAACGCCAGTATTGCGTTTACCATAATGTAAAACTTGTGGCTCTTCATGCATTTGCTCGCCGATACCGTGGCCGCAATATTCACGAACTACGCTGTAACCATTACTATGCGCAAAGTTTGCGATGGCATTGCCAATATCACCGAGTCTCACCCCTGGTTTAACCATCTTGATACCTTGCCACATCGCTTCATAGGTTTTATCAACTAAGCGCTTTGCTAGTGGAGACACTTCACCCAGCATATACATTTTGCTGGAATCGGCGATGTAACCGTTTTTCTCAAGCGTAATATCGATATTAACAATATCGCCTGATTTTAATATTCGCTTAGGATCTGGAAACCCATGGCAGACTACTTCATTAACTGAACTGTTTAACACATAAGGATAATCGTATTGACCTTTACTGGCTGGTCGCGCGGCAAGTTCATCAACAATATAACGCTCCACTAAATCATTAATTTCCATAGTGGTGATACCGATTTTTACTTGCTCGTCTAAATAGGCAAACACTTGTGCAAGTAATCGGCCTGACTCACGCATTAAAGCGATTTGTTCAGGTGTTTTGATAATGATTTCACTCATGAATAGGTTCTCCAACTTGCACATCTGCTTGTGAGAGTTGTTGTTTAATGATTTCGGCGTAAGTCATGGTTGGGTTAAGTTCGGCTAACATGCCGATTTTTATCCAGTATTCAGATTGCGAATTGATTGAACGCACCATAGTGGTACTGGCTTTGCGTATTTCTTCGTGGAGTTGGTCGCTAATTTTTACGATACCCATAACACTGCCTATATATAAAACGTATATGAATCGTATATACATGTGCCTGTAATTGCAAGCATGCAGCTTGACTAGAAATAAAAAAGGCAGCTAATTTAGCTGCCTAACAAGTTATACTGTGGTGCTCGATTATTGGCCATCTTCACTGTCTTTAGCAACCAGCTGTTGCTCAAGTAACGCGACTTTAGCTTCTAATTCAACAAGCTTTTCACGGGTACGAATAAGCACTTGGCTTTGTACATCAAACTCTTCGCGGCTGACAAAGTCCATCTCAGCAAGCTTGTTTTGAATCGCCTGTTTGGTTTTTGCTTCAAACGTATCTGCAAGGTTTTTAACGCCTTGTGGCATATTACTTGAAATCTGTTTGGCTATTTCTTCAATCTTTGCTGGGTTGATCATGTTCGTCCCTTACTGTCGCTAAAATGATAATAGCTAATATTACCTTATTGGCTAGGCGTATTGTAGTGATTACGTTAAAATTGCCCGTCTTTATGCAATCTCTTTGGTCGATATGAAACTCAATCCTAAACAAGATGAAGCGGTAAAATATATTAGTGGCCCATGCCTAGTATTAGCTGGGGCGGGATCCGGAAAAACCCGTGTAATTACTAATAAAATCGCTTACTTAGTACAGAAATGTGAGTATCAAGCTCGTAATATCGCTGCTGTTACCTTTACCAATAAAGCCGCAAAAGAGATGCGTGAACGGGTTTTTCAAACCTTAGGAAAAAAGGAGTCTAAGGGACTGTGGGTTTCGACCTTTCATACCTTAGGGCTAGAAATCATTAAAAAAGAGCTTAAAACACTGGGCTTTAAACCCGGTTTTTCATTATTTGATGATCAAGATACCAATCAATTATTGGGCGATCTAACAGAAGACGAGCTTAAAAAAGACAAAGATTTGCTCAATCTATTAAAGATGCAAATCGGCAGTTGGAAGAACGAACTGATTTTGCCTGAGCAAGCGATCCGCGAGGCTCGAGAGCCACAAAAAGCGTTATTTGCGCAGTTATATGCCCGTTATCAAACCCAGTTACGTGCTTACAATGCCTTGGATTTTGATGATCTGATCATGATCCCAACGATATTACTCACCACTAATGCCACCTCACGGGAGCGTTGGCAGCAACGGTTTCGCTATTTGCTGGTGGATGAGTATCAAGATACCAATACCAGCCAATATCAATTAGTTAAGTTGCTTGTGGGTGAGCGAGCTCGCTTTACTGTGGTAGGTGATGACGACCAATCAATTTATTCATGGCGTGGCGCGCGACCGCAAAACTTAGTGTTGTTGAGTAAGGATTTTCCGGGCCTACGACTAATTAAGCTTGAGCAAAACTACCGCAGTGCTGGGCGAATTCTAAAAGCGGCCAATATTTTGATCGCCAATAACCCCCATGAGTTTGAGAAAAAGCTATTTAGTGAACTTGGTTATGGTGAGCCGATCAAAGTGATTGGCTGTCGTGATGAAGAGCACGAATCAGAGCGTGTAGTCGCAGAGATCATCTCGCATAAGTTTATGAAGCGCACCAGCTATAAAGACTACGCTATTTTGTACCGTGGTAATCATCAAGCCCGTGGTTTTGAAAAATCACTAATGAGCAACCGTATTCCGTATAAAATTAGTGGCGGTACCTCGTTTTTTTCACGCTCTGAAATTAAAGACATCATGGCGTATTTACGCTTATTAGTGAATCAAGATGACGATAACGCATTTTTACGCATTGTGAATACACCGCGACGTGAGATTGGCACCGTGACCCTTGAAAAGCTGGGTACTTTAGCCAATGAAAAACACGCTAGTTTATTTGCCACTTGCTTTGATAATGACTTAGGTTATCGCTTAAAAGGGCGTGGCTTAAACTCATTGGCAGGCTTTGCCCGTTGGGTGGTAGAGCTTTCAGATAATGCGGTGCGCGGCGATACCCTTGAAGCGGTAAAAGACTTAGTACGGCAAATCAATTACGAAGCCTATTTATACGAGTCATCACCCAGTGCCAAAGCTGCAGAAATGCGTATGAAGAACGTGTCTGAGTTATATCGCTGGATCACTGATATGCTCACCGGAGATGCCGATAATCCACCGCTAACGCTTGCAGAAGTGGTTAGCAAGCTTACTCTGCGTGACATGCTGGAGCGCAACGAAGAAGAAGATGAAGCCGATGCCGTGCAATTACTAACGTTACACGCATCTAAAGGTTTGGAATATCCGTATGTGTTTATGGTCGGCATGGAAGAGGGCTTATTGCCGCATCAAGTGAGTATTGATGAAGAAAACGTTGATGAAGAGCGTCGCCTAGCGTATGTAGGTATTACCCGCGCGCAGCAAGAGCTGACCATGACCTATGCGAAAATTCGTCGCCAATTTGGTGAAACCTCACAAACCGAGCTGAGCCGATTTGTACAAGAGCTACCGCAAGATGATCTGGCTTTTGAAAATAAAAAAGCGCCAAATACGCAGGCTGAACGGATGGAAAAAGGTCAAGCGCGAGTCGCTAATCTCCGTGCGATGTTGAAAAAGCCAGAGTAACTGGCTTGTGCTTAGCTTAATAGTTGCTCGATAGTGGGGGCTGCGGCTATGACAGTGGTGCTATCAATTGCATGCTGCTTACCAATGAATAGCAATAACCCATGACTGTCGAGCAAGGCTCTATAATTGAGAATAGAAGGGCCTTTGGCAATTACTTTAACGTGTTTTATCTTCGTAATTGCAAGTACACCTTGCAGTTGTAAATCAAAGCTTTTTTGTTGTAATACCCGCTTGCTGAAAGTAGAGCTAAGTAGCAAATAATCAAAGTTAAGCTCGCAAAGTAAATTAAGTTCGCAACGATCTTTGGCAAAATCATTTAAACCAATCGAGTAACCCAGCTCATTGAGCATTTTTAAATTACTAATTTGGACTGCCGAAGCGTAACGGATCTCTTGTTCATTAAATAATAAACAAATTTGTTTTTTTATATTGTGGCTTTGCAGTGTTTGGCATAATGCTTGAAATTCAATTTTTTCGAGCAATAAGCCAGAACAAGGAAATAACACTTTATCCAACTTTGCCGTTTGGATCTGCTGGCAGGCTTTAGTCAATAGTTGCAATTCAACTTCGAGTTGTTGTGCTTTATCTGCGGCAAATTTCTTTAATACTTCAAAACTGGTGCTACCAAGTACTGGGTGTTCGCCATATGCTTCAAGTAATGACTCTGGCTGATGTTGCTCGTCAACAGTGATGATCTCAGAGCAGCGAAAGTGCATTGGTAACGAGTCTAAATGATGACTCGTTTCTAATTCGTATGGGCTGGTACCGGCGCTGAGTAATGGGTGATAAAACTCAAAGCGGCTACGGCCTGCATTTTTTGCATAATACATAGCAGCATCAGCGTCACGGATAATTTCATCTGTATGTTTATAGCTTGTTTTAGAGTAGGTGATACCTACGCTTGCACCGCTTTGTACACAAATTCCTTTCATACAAAATGGCTTTTTCATTAATTCAATTAAGCGTTTAGCTACATCTTCAGCTTGCTGACGATCGGTTAAGTGGGTTAGTAGAATAACAAATTCATCGCCCCCTAAGCGCGCCAGTAAATCATGTTCACGAATGCACTGCGAAAATGATTCACTAACACCAATTAAAAATTGATCACCTGCTTGGTGGCCTAGTTGATCGTTAATATCCTTAAACTTATCCAAATCGATAAACAGTACCGCAAACTGTTGTTCAGGGTAGCGTTGATAATGTTGTAAGGTTTTTTCTAGTTGCGTTAAAAACAAACTACGATTAGGCAATTCAGTTAACGGATCGTGATGGGCATCATGATAAAGCTGTTGCTCTATTTTTTTACGTTCTTCAATTTGCATTTGTAAATGCATATTGGTTTGGCGAATTTCTTTGGTTTTTTCAGCAACCCGATGCTCTAACTGCTGGTGACTCTGTTTTAAGGCTTGTGCGGCTAAATGAGCTTGTAAAACGGTGGCAATCTGATGCGAAACAAAGGTAATCAGCTCAAAATCGTCTTGATCAAAAACATGATTATTATTATATGCTTGGCAAGTGATCAGACCAATAACGCCTTGTGCTGTTTTAAGTGGTGCACCTAACCAACTGGTTGCTGAGTGTGAGTCAGCGTAGGGTTCGGGACGTTCTACTTCGCCAGATTTGCGTAGTTTCTCTGCACGGGCTGAGTCAATTAATTGAGTTTGTTCGGTGCGTAATACCAGCTCACTGTAACCTTTTGCGAAAGGGCGAGGTTTAGTATTTTCGTTAAACTCATCCACACAATACGGGAAGTTTAACCAACCGGTTTCTTTATCGTATAAGGCTATATACAGGTTTTTAGCGTAAGTTATTGATTTTATTATCTCATGTACTTGTAGATAGACTTCATCAATGTGCTTTGTTTGTGTTGCTAATTCTGAAATCTTAAACAGGATATGCTGCCGCGCTAGAGTTTTTTTATGTTGTTCTACTTCAAGATTAAGTGCTTCATTACTTTGTGTTAAGGCGCGGGTTCTAATTTTAACTTCTGATTCTAGTAGTTCGCGTTTTTTTACCCGCTCAATCGCTGTCGACAAATACAACGACATTACTTCTAGGAGTTCAATTTGTTGCTCAGAGTAACTTTGCTTCTTATCATAACTTTGGGCAACTAATACACCAATAATGCTTTGCTCTCTGTATACCGGTACCCCAACCCAATGTTCTGCGGGCGAACCAAGCACCTTAAAGAGCCCTTTATCCGCAGCGGCTTGCATCTCTTCACCTTGGAAGTAGGTGGTTTTGCCTTGTTTAAACACATAGCCAGTCACACCTTGCAGAAAGTTGTGATCTTGATTTAGGGGGACCGAAATACCATCTTTTTCATCGGCAAAGTAAGATAATTCAAGGGTGTTGCTAAATTGATTTAATAGCACCACGTAAAAGCTTTTACTTGGTACATAATCTTGCAAAATATCGTGAATAGCAGGGTAAAGTAGCGTTAATTCGGCAACAGAGCTGGCTTGCTCTGATAATTGGATCAGGGCATTTTGTAAGTGGTGTGATTGCTTATACTTTTGGACTAAAGCTTTTAAACGACGATTTTTATGCTCTAGCTTATGTAATAAGGCCGCTATATCTTCCAATGACAGTAACCGATTTTTATTATTGTATATTTATTGGGCTTATATTTTCACTTTTTCGGTGAATCGTCAAGCGGACAATAGTATTAGAAAAGGATAATAATAAATAATGATAAAGGTAGGGATGTTTTATTATTGATAATAAAAAAGGCTGATTTAAATCAGCCTTTATAAAAATACAGTACAGTATTAAGTATTACTTTTTGCTCATGAAATCAATGGCTGCTTGTAGCTCATCATCTGAACAATCCATGCATGTACCTTTTGGTGGCATCGCATTAAAACCATTAATTGCATGATTTAAAAGAGTATCTGCGCCTTTAGCTAAGCGTGGAGCCCAATCATCAGCTGACTTTGGAGCACCGAGTGCGCCAGTACCATGGCATGCAAAACACGCCGCTTGGTAAACTTGTTCACCAGTACGAGGACCTGTTGGCACTTCAGCAACGGCTGCTTTATCGCCTTCAAAGTAAACGGCACCAATCGGTGCGATACGTTTTTTGATCGCATCTTCAGTCATAGAGTTATCATATGGCTGTGCGTATGCGGTGGTTGCTAGCAATAATAATGCAGCTGATAGTTTTTTCATTTTGCCTTGCTCACTTCGATTTGAACGTGATCAATCACGATAGATGACGGAATTTAGAACGATTATAACGCTTAGCCGCAATTTATAAAACGCCGTGAGCTGTTTTTATTTTGAAAAAACGACATTTTTTGCGCCAGCGCAAAAAATGTCGTTTAAAAACTCAGTAATTGTTCACTCATGGTTTAACACATTTTAATGACAGCTTTGACGAGTTTCTCTATGCCTGCATCGGCCTCTAAAATAGATTGTGCCAACATATAAGCTGGTGTACTTATTAATTTATGTTGCTCATCAATTACAATCTCATCGACGGCACATTCAACATGGTGCGCGCCAAGACTCTTTAGTGCATCAGCAGTATCAGCATCATTACCTATTGTTGCTTTAACTCCACTCCCGTAGATCAGAGGGATCATGGCGGGTGCTATACACATATAACCTGCCGCTTTGTTGGCATCAGCAAATGCTTTACCGACGCGAAGCATTTCAGTGTTCAATTGTGCTTGCGCACCTTTGACAGCAAAGTCACAGAGATTTTTCGCGGCGCCAAAGCCACCAGGGACAATTAACGCATCAAAATCATTAACGTCCAATAGCGATAGCGTCTTAATATCACCTCTGGTAATTCGCGCCGCTTCTACCAGCACGTTTCGGTTTGGCTGCATATCCTCACCACTGAGGTGATTAATGGTATGCAACTGCTCTATGTCAGGAGCAAAACATTGGTAGCTTGCGCCAGCTTTAGCAATATGTAATAAGGTTAATACAGCTTCGTTGATCTCCGCACCGTCATAAACTCCACAACCTGCTAAAATTACAGCTATTTTTTTCATATTATTGACTCTTATTTATGTTTCATAAAATTAGTTTAGCACGGCTTTTTAGTGGTCGTCGTGACCTTTGTAAGATCATTTTATGATCTCAATTGTGATCAATTAAATATTATTTTTATTGGTCAATTCTCTTGAGGGTGAGTAAAAGCGCGCTATATGCTTTTTTAAAAGTTGGCTAAGAGGAAAAAATTATAAAGGATCACTATGATCTTTGATCCATTGTGATAGAATGCTCGTCCGGTTATTTATAAGGGATGAATTAACCGTTGTTCGTTGTACCAAATTTGTACCAAAAAGCAAAATGAAGGGAAGCGATAAAATGCTTTTCCACATTGCTATAAAAATAATAAAAAAAGAACCTCGTATTATCTTTTTTAAACAAAACATACACTTAATCTTTTTCTAAGTAATTTTTAATTACTTTGGAGGGATAGTTTGTGGGTGTTATCTACATAGTTATCCACAGCTTGCTCTTATTTGGCTGGTCAAACAAAGCTTAATTGGCAGTCGTTTTATGTGTGTCCTTATGGCATGCTTACAATTATTTCGTTTTCTCTCATTTAGGATCCAATTACACCATGGCTCAGATCCCTGAAAATCCACTTATTTTAGTTGATGGCTCTTCCTACTTATTCCGTGCATATCATTCACCACCGCATTTAACTAACTCTAAAGGTGAAGCAACCGGCGCCATTTATGGCGTTGTAAATATGATGAAAAGCCTGATAAAACAATATAATCCTAGCCATATGGTGGTGGTTTTTGATGCTAAAGGTAAAACCTTCCGTAACGATATGTACAGTGAGTACAAGGCGAATCGTCCACCGATGCCGGATGACTTACGTACACAAATAGCGCCGCTGCATAACATTATTAAAGCGATGGGTTTTCCGCTGATCAGCATTGAAGGTGTTGAAGCAGATGACGTAATTGGCACGTTTGCACGGATCGCGTCAGAGCAACAGCGCCATGTACTGATCTCAACTGGCGATAAAGATATGGCTCAGCTAGTAAATGAGCACGTCACCTTGATCAATACTATGACTGACAGCATCTCAGATCCTGTGACTGTTGTAGAGAAGTTTGGCGTAGGGCCTGAACTTATAATCGACTACCTAGCATTAATGGGCGATAAAGTAGATAACATTCCGGGTGTCGATGGCTGTGGTCCTAAAACGGCGGTTAAGTGGTTACAGAAATACGGATCATTGCAAGGTGTACTAGATCACGCTGATGAGATCAAAGGTAAGATCGGTGAAAAGTTGGCTGCAGCGGTTGCTCATTTACCGCTAAGTTATGAACTGGCGACGATTAAATGTGATGTTGAGGTTGAATCAGATCTAGATACTTTCAAACTACAAGAACCTAATCGTGACGAATTAATCGCTTTGTATGGTGAATGCGAGTTCCGCCGTTGGTTGGCAGAACTACTTGATAACCCTAAAGATACCGATACCCACTTAGCGGTGCCAAGTGAAGCGAATGAATTACCAAGCGTTGCAGACGCCCATTATGAGACCATCCTGAGCGAAGCACAATTAGATACGCTTGTTGAACAGCTGAATAATGCCGAGTTATTTGCTTTTGATACCGAAACAACCAGTCTTGATTATATGCAAGCGCAACTTGTAGGTATGAGCTTTGCTGTAACAGCGGGTGAAGCCGTGTACTTGCCAATTGCCCACGATTACCCAGGCGCGCCAGAACAATTAAGCTTAGAGACGGTAATGGCGAAGATTGGGCCAATATTAGCGGATGAAAACAAAGCGAAAGTAGGGCAAAACCTTAAATACGATAAAAGCGTATTAGCCAATGCCGGTTTTGAGCTTAAAGGAATTAAGTTCGATACTATGCTTGAATCTTATGTGTTCAACAGTGTTGGCACGCGCCATGATATGGATTCGTTAGCACTTAAATACTTAGGCCATAAAAATATCAGCTTTGAAGATATTGCTGGCAAAGGCAAAAAACAGCTGACTTTCAATCAAATTGAACTTGAAAAAGCCGCGCCGTATGCTGCTGAAGATGCTGATATTACACTGCGTTTGCACCAAGTGTTGTGGCCTAAAATCGAAGCAGACGATAAGCTTAAATCGGTATTTGAAGAAATTGAACTGCCACTGCTGAGTGTTATTTCAGATATTGAGCGTACCGGTGTAGCAATAGATAGTAAAATGCTAGCGGCACATAGCCAGCGTTTAGGTGAGCGCCTCATTGAGCTGGAAAAAGAAGCCCATGAAATTGCGGGTGAACCATTTAACTTAAGCTCACCAAAGCAATTACAAGTATTACTGTTTGAAAAGCTTGAACTGCCCGTTATTAAAAAAACGCCAAAAGGCGCACCTTCAACGGCTGAAGAAGTGCTGCAAGAGTTAGCTCACGATTATCCATTGCCAAAAGTGATCATCGAGCACCGTGGTTTATCTAAGCTTAAATCGACTTACACCGACAAGCTGCCATTAATGGTTAATGAGCAAACTAATCGCGTGCATACTTCTTACCATCAAGCGGTAACGGCGACAGGGCGTTTAAGCTCGACCGATCCAAATTTACAGAATATTCCAATCCGTTCAGAAGAGGGGCGTCGTATTCGTGAAGCCTTTATCGCTGCCGATGGTTATAAAATTGTCGCTGCCGATTATAGCCAAATCGAACTGCGTATTATGGCGCATTTATCGCAAGATAAAGGCTTACTCAGTGCCTTTGCCAATGGTCTTGATGTACACAGTGCAACTGCCGCAGAAGTGTTTGGTGTTGCTTTAGACGACGTAACTACCGATATGCGTCGTAAAGCCAAAGCGGTTAATTTTGGTTTAATTTATGGCATGTCGGCATTTGGTTTAGCGCGTCAACTTGATGTGCCACGCCATGAAGCACAGCACTATATTGATAAATATTTTGAGCGTTTCCCTGGTGTGCTTGAGTATATGGAATCAACCCGAGAGAAAGCGGCTGAGAACGGCTACGTTGAAACTATCTTTGGTCGTCGTCTACATTTACCGGAGATCAATGCCCGTAATGGCGCTCGTCGTAAAGGGGCGGAGCGTGCTGCAATCAATGCACCAATGCAAGGCACTGCGGCAGACATCATCAAAAAAGCTATGCTAACGGTAAATAAATGGGTGTATGAACAAGCACCGAGTACCGTTAAGTTACTAATGCAAGTGCACGATGAATTGGTATTTGAAATCAAAACTGAGTGTGTTGAGCAATATACAGCAGAGATTTGTCAATTAATGTCTGATGCTGCGAAATTAGATGTGCCTTTGGTCGTTGAAGCCGATAGTGGTGATAACTGGGAGCAAGCCCACTAATCGTTACATCTTTGCATCAATAAATATCAGCGTGGCTGCACTGTGTGCAGCCACGTTTTTTTAGGTCTGAGGAAACAGTGCTAAGAACCGTCTTTGCTGGTTTTCGGTGAGATGTTGATTGAGTAATTGCGCGATCTTTTGCTCGGCTTGCTGAGGATCATTTTGTTGTTTTAACAGCACAATTTGTTGTTGTAATTGCTCGCTAAGCGTTTGCCACTGTAGGCGTTGCTGTTGCAATGCAATTAATCGTGTTGCGGCGGCATCACCAAACTCAGCTGCAAGTTGATTGTAATCTTGCTGCTGCAATGCGCCTTTATAGCTGCCATTTAATTGTTGTAACTGTTGCGATGGTTGCAATGATTGTGTGATCTCATCAGGTTGCTCGGCGTCAAGATTAGCTAACAGCTGTTGCTTCAGATCCTTAGTTAAACTGCTATCAGTATTGATGGCTAATTTGGCGATTGTATAACGTTGCCACTGATTATCATCAGCAAAGAGCAAAGCAATTTCAGTCTCGCTAAAATAGCGCTGCTGAAAAGCAATCATTTCAGCTAATTGTTCACTAAGTGGTAAATGAACGAGTTGTTGCTGTAGCTGTGCAAGTGCGATTTTAAAGCTGAGATAGCGGTTAAATAGCTCACTGTTTTGTTGGCAAGGCGCCAATTTATGGCACTGTTGTTGCGCTTGCGAAGCGGTAAATTCACCGGACTCTTGGGAGGCTAAAATAATGTGGTCAAACACGTTATCAATTGCCTCAGGGGTATCTATCTGCGGTGGCGTTGTAGCTACTTGCTGCGCTGGGTTAGATAAATAAATTAGCACGCAGCTAGCGACAGTAATCGCTAGCACTAGGCTGAATAACCTCTTCATTATTTACAGGCCTAAATTTTTCAAGCGATTAGCATGTTGACGATAGACAGTCAGCGGATCCGTTTCAAATAAATGATGGAAGCCAATCATTTGGTTTACTTCGTCAAGATGGTTCATCCGATAATTATCTTTTAAAACATAACCTAAATGACTGCTACAGCGTGACACTAAACCGTCATCGTCGCCTGGGATCAGCAGTGAGGTCAGCGCTAATGCAGCATCTGATGGGTCAAATATATTTGTTAAAGTGCGAGTGCCACTCCAAGAAAAGTAATACACCCCGTTATTTGCACGCATAGCACCTTGTTGGCACTGTGATGCCGGTAAACCCTCAGGGAATTGCTGATTAAATGCCAGCGCGCCCTCAGTGGTTAAACTTTGCAAAGCACCAATTGCATCTTGTGGTAACTGGTTATTGCCTGAAAGTAAGGCGATTAGGCTACCAAAAGCATCAAACGCGGTTTTTGCTACACCTTCAAGTGTAGAACCGGGAGTTAGTCCTTCTCGGACGACATCTGCCACTGGACTGCCAAAATTCACCCCACCAACACTGGTCGCAGAAGCGACTAAATCAGGGCGTAAAGAGGCCACATAGCGAATACTTTGTGCTCCTTGGCTGTGACCAATTAGGTTTACTTTGGTAGCGCCTGTGAGTGCGATAATTTGTTCAACTTGCTGCAGTAATTGCTCGCCGCGTTGTTCAGAGCTATTCAGCGAGGATACGGCTGTCACATAAACCTGTGCACCGTCTCTGCTCAGGCTTGCGGGCACCCGATAAAAGTAATCAACCCCTAAAACATCGTCAAAGCCCATTAAGCCATGGGCTAACACAATGGGATATTTTGTTTGGGTGTAGCCGGCATTCGCAGTATTACAGAAGACAAAGAGTAAACTACATAGGAATAACATAATTATTTTTTTCATGGTCTGTGCTCATTTATTGTGTGTGTTTTTGATCACTTTTGAGCTGCTTAAACAATTCAAAAGCGGTGGAGTTTTTATTCTAATAAGTTAATAGAACAAATTTTGAGCACACAATCAATGTTAATATTAGGTTAATTTAAAATGCAATTTGTAGCTTTCGTTATATGTTTATCAATTCTGCCGGTTAGTACCTGTATTTAGTTTATTTCTTATTATTAGTTTGCTAAAGTCCGCGCGTCCTCATCCTGTAGGACATCCTGTTGATGATGCACTCGAAAGGGTGCAACGTATTGATAGCTTCTCCCCAGTTTGCTATACCGACCCAGTATTCATTTACTGGGTTGTTTTTTATTTCCCACCATTGCACTTCACCCTATCAGTGCTAACATCAATATAATTCTCATTATCGAAGGAATGCGTTATGTTTAAAACTATGGCTGTGGCCACTTTGTCTCTTTCTAGCTTGCTGTTGGCACCTATTGCTAATGCTGCATGGCATGTTAATAATGATCAAAGTAAAGTGAGCTTTATTTCGATTAAATCAAATAGCATCGCAGAAACACATTATTTTAAAACGGTTTCAGGTGGTTTATCTGATGAAGGGCAATTCAAAGTAGAAATTGACTTGGCATCCGTTGAAACGATGATCCCAATCCGTAATGAACGCATGACAAACTTGTTATTTGAAACCGCTAAATTCCCTAAAGCAATTATCACTGCTGATTTAACTAAGCGCTTACAAGCCATTGCACCGGGTCAGCACTTATTAAAAGGTATTAGTGCCGAGCTTGATTTTCATGGTAATAAAAAGGCCATTAAATTTGATGTGTTAGCTAATATGTCGCCAATGGGTGATATCACCATCTCATCGCTTAGCCCAATCATTATTAATGCCAGTGACTTTGCTGTAACAGAAGGCATTGCTCAGCTACAAAAATTAGCGGGCTTACCGTCAATTGCAACGGCTGTTCCAGTAGATTTTTCTTTAACGCTAAATAAAGATAGATAATGCAAAGCTTGCCTGAGCTTGCCAAATTACTTGAGCAACCAGGTAAACCTTTTGCCGATTGGCAGCCACAACATTGCGGTGAGTTGCCAATTCAAATCAATCAACAAGGCGAATGGTTTTACGCAGGAAGTAAAATTAATCGCCTTGCCATGGTTAAGCTATTTGCCTCGGTGCTTTGTAAAGAGCAGGGGACGTATTATTTAAAAACACCCGTTGAAAAAATAGCTATCACAGTATGTGATGCGCCTTTTATTATTGTTGATTGGTGTTTTGAAATGACCGAGCAAGGCCAAGTAATGTGCTGCATTGATAATTTAGCGCGTACTTGGTTAATTACGCCATTACAACCTATTGTGGTGCAGGATTACCAAGGGCAAGCTGTGCCATATATCCAATTACCGCATGGTTGTAGTGCGCGAGTTTCTAGAAGTGTGTTTTATCAGTGGGCTGAAATAGCCGATGCTGATCAGCAAGGCTATTTCGTTCAATCTGCGGGCCAGCGTTTTTACTTAGACGTGTGATTAAGCATCTGACTCAGGCGTTTGTTCAGCATCAGTAGGTGGTATTGCAACGATTGGCCCAAGGAACCACTCATCTAATTTCTTAGCAACTTCAGGTAGTCCTGTGCCTTTTAACGATGAAAATGCATGAACGGTAATATCACCTTCTAAAGTGCTTAATTCACGGCGAACTTGTAAAACTTGCGCTTTACGAGCACCTTGCTTTAGTTTGTCTGCTTTAGTTAACAATGCCAATACTGGAATTTCACTGCCAATTGCCCAGTTAATTAAGTCGCGGTCTAAATCTTTAAGAGGATGACGAATATCCATTAGTACAACGATACCTTTTAAACTTTGACGTTTTTGTAGGTATTCGCCTAATGACTTTTGCCATTTCTTTTTCATCTCGATTGGCACCTTAGCAAAACCATAGCCAGGTAAATCAATGAGACGCATATTATCAACGTCGGCTAATTCAAATGTATTGATCAGCTGGGTACGACCTGGGGTTTTACTGGTACGAGCCAGTTTTTGGTCTGTTAAAGCATTTAGGGCACTCGATTTACCGGCGTTGGAGCGGCCAGCAAAGGCAACTTCAATTCCCGTATCAGTAGGTAATTTAGTGATATCTGGCGCGCTGGTTACGAACGACGCAGTGTTATATTTGATACGAGATTTGAGCACAGGCTCTCCTAGAAACTTAATTAAGTATTACAGCGAGTAAACTTTACTTAATTAAAGTTCACTTAAGAGGCGCATTTTATACTATTACTACACTATTAAAAAGCGGATTTGGACGAAGATCGCAGCCTAAAATAAACTAAAACGGTAGCTCTAAAGCTTAATCTAGGTCAAAACCCTATAATTTATAAGTTTAATATGAGTAGAAAACGTGCCAGAGAATTTATTATCGTGTAGAATATATAAATCACAACATCCATATTGTAGATGATACAGGGTCGGAAACAGAGAATTCACCATGAAAAAAATAGCACTATCTTTAACAATATTGCTTGGTGCGTTGTCAGCAAGCAACGCAACAGCATTTGATGGCGATGTAAACGCAGGTAAAGAAAAATCAGCAACGTGTGCGGCTTGTCACGGCCCAGACGGTAATGCGCCGGTTAATATCTACCCGAAGATTGCAGGTCAACACGCAGATTACATTTATAAGCAACTTGTCGATTTGAAATCAGGTATGACTTCAGGTGGTAAAGAAGGTCGTATGGACCCTGTCATGAGCGCAATGGCAATGCCATTAAGCGATCAAGACATGAAAGATGTAGCTGCTTATTTTTCGTCGCTTAACATGTCAGAAGGTGCTACACCTAAAGATGTCGTTGAAGTTGGCGCAATGCTTTATAAAGCAGGTGATGCAGAGCGTGGTATTCCAGCATGTGCTGCATGTCATGGTCCGCGTGGCAATGGCTCATCATTAGCTAAATTTCCAAAAATCTCTTTTCAACATCCTGAATACATCAAGTCACAACTTGAAAAATTCCGTGATGGTGCACGCCACAATGATTTAAATGGCATGATGCAAGATATTGCGAAGAAACTAACAGATAAAGATATCGAAGTACTATCACAGTACCTAGGTGGACTACACTAAAGTAGTATAGATTAATTGTATTATTAATACTAAACTCCATATTAGTTACAAAAAGCAGCGTACGCTGCTTTTTTTGTATTTGTAATTTGTCGATATTACCATTCTATTTGTGAGACATTGACCATGTCTGACTGTAAGCCAAATCTTATTTTTATTTTTGTTTTTATCATAACCTACTGTAATTTAATGTTTTCACAATGTTGCAATTTATGTTGTGTAAGAAAACTTATATAAATTAGTTGTAACAAAATTATTAATGCGTAAATTAACCCCTGTCGCTGAAACAATAAGAACAAAATGGACTAAACTACACGGAAAGTAGTGTGACGTGATTATCGGGGATAAGGCATCGGTTGATGTCACCGAGGGAATATTAAAAAAGAGTCAATGAAGACCGAGAATAATAAAATCTCATGGAAGTTTAAAATAAAAACAAAATGGAATGTTACACGGAAGGTAAAAATAATAACAACATGGAACAACAAAAATAATAACAATAATAAAGACTAAAAAGTCGAAGGGAGAAGTGTCCAGTTAAATGGCGCTCAGATTAGCAGGCGGTAGAGATGTTTTCTCTACCGCCTTTTTATTTGTCCTGTTACAATAGCCATCGTTTATACTTAAATGTATAAAAAGTGCGCTAGTAGTCGAGTTACCCAACCTCAATCCGCACAAACCGAATTCTTCTGGCAAGGCCAGCATCGCAACGCCACAGTGCGCGTTGTTCAAAACCTCTTAAGTGAGATGATCAAGATATGAGTAGAACTAAAAAGTCACGTAAAATCCCGTCTAACGGTCCTGTTCGTTTAAGCCAAGATAAGCTTAAAGAAATGCGTGCGTTAAAAGAGCAACGTGTTAAAAAAACCAAAGGTGCTAAACCAGGTTCACGTAATTCAGTTGATGCCCTGCAGCCAGAGAGCAAAAGTAATCAGCAACACAAAGACAAGCGTGTTGGCAGTAAAAAGCCAGTACCTTTAATTGCTGTTGCAGCAGAGCCTGTAATTGAGCTTAAACGTAACTTAAAGCCACAAGTTGAGCTGAAAAAAGTGGTTCAACCTGAAATTTCACCAGAGCAAGAGCTAGAAGCGCTAGAAAATGACGAGCGCCTATTAAAACTGGTTGAGCTGCACGAAAGTGGCCAAATGTTAACTGGTAAAGATGCTAAATACTTCAATAGCCGTATTGCTCGTCATCAAGAGTTATGTGAATTACTAGGCATTGAAGATGAAGACGCGGCAGATGAGTTTGATGATGAAGAGTTTAGCGAAGAAGGTAATAGTGATTTTGATCATTACTTGTCGAACGATTTAGCCAATGAATGGTTAGATGACGAGGACGATAAATAATGAACATGATGATCTTAGCTCTGTGTGTTGGCGCTGTGATCATTGCGGGGCTAGCATTCTATGCTGGCCAGTTACTGTATAAACTCAGTGCGCAAAAAAAGCAGATAGCGAAAGAGCAGGCAAAGCAACAAGCAAAGCTTACCCAGTCGCGTTTAGCGCGTAATGCTAAGCTCGCCGATAGTATTCACCTAATTGCTCGTGCGATGCATCAAGAGCAGTGTGAGTTCTCAGAAGGGAGCTTACGTATCTGGGTGCTAATGTCGCAATACAGCTTTACGGATGAGGAAGACCTCCCAGGGCGTTATCCGGGGATATTTGCGATGTATGAAGTCGTTAAAGAAATGCCAACACACGATGCTCGTAAAAAATATTCGAAAAAAGAAATATTTAAACAAGACAGCGCACGCTGGCGTGCAGAAGAAACGCATGCAGAACAAATTAAAGCGGACTGTGAAAAAATTATTGAGGAGTTCAAAGCAGCTCCTGGTAGCGAGAATGTAGTGTTTAATTAAATTCGTGATAGCAAGATAAATGAAAAGCAGACCTAGGTCTGCTTTTGTGTTGATGGTAACTAAATTACTCGTGAAAACCGAGTTGCGCTGATCTGATTTTGTAAATGAGCATCAAAGCACATACAAATGATGCGAATAAACAAATTGCCTTTCGCGGTTACTGTTATTTTATGTTGGTTTACGCTCACTAAGCCATCAGCTACAAGTGGATCAAGTGCCAATAAAGCTTCTTCAAAATAACTGGCAAAATTAATTGCGAATTGGTCCTCGATGAGATTTATATCTAACTCAAATTGGCAAATCAGTTGTTTGATCACGGCGGCTCTTAGCGTGTCATCATCGGTTAACTGCATACCTTTACAAATGGCACTGCCATGCTGCTGTTGCACTGCTTGGTAATAGTGTTTGAGTTCTTTTTGATTTTGCAAAATTGAGCTGCCAATTTGTGAAATTGATGACACCCCTAAGCCTAATAAATCACAGTTGCCATGGGTAGTGTAACCTTGGAAGTTACGATGTAATTGGCCACTATTTTGTGCAATTGCTAACTCATTACTGGTTTTTGCAAAGTGATCCATACCGATAAACTGATAACCGGCGTCACTCATTTGCTCAAGGGTGTTTTTAAACATAGTGAGCTTGTCGTGAGCGTTGGGTAAATCGGCATCTTTTATTTTTCGCTGTGCGGCAAAGCGCTCCGGCAAGTGCGCATAATTAAATACCGACACTCGATCAGGACTCAGGGCGATGAGTTGCTCAATAGTGGTTTTAAAGCTTTCGGGTGTTTGCAGTGGTAGGCCGTAAATCATATCCGCATTGATAGATTTAAAACCCAACTGGCGGGCTTCAGTGAGCAAGCTTTTTACCGCACTGGCACTTTGTGGACGATTTACAGCCAGCTGCACTGCGTCATTAAAATCTTGAATACCAAATGAAACCCGATTAAAACCAAGATTACGCAAATGCTTTAACATACCGTCAGCTAATGAACGAGGGTCAATTTCAATACCGCGCTCAGCATCAGGGGCAAATTTAAAGTATCGATGCAGTAAGGTAATTAAACGGCTCATTTGCGTGCTGCTTAAAAATGTTGGTGTGCCCCCGCCTAAATGCAATTGCTCTACTTGGTAGCCTGAAAAATGAAGGGCTTGTGCAATGATCTCTTGCTCTAAATAATCAAGATAAAGGTCTGCTTTTGACTGATGACGCGTGATCACTTTATTACAGCCGCAGTAGTAACAAAGCTGGCTACAAAATGGGATATGGATATATAAAGACAGGCTGTTGGTTATTGATGAATTAATCGCGTTAATCAGATCATGTTGCTGGTAGCCATCATTAAACGACAATGCGGTTGGGTAAGAGGTGTATCTTGGCCCCGAAATATTGTACTTGTTTATTAAACTTTGATCCCACTTTGGTAAATTAATCATCACGCGCGCCTTTAATAAAGTTTGCATAATTATAAAAAAACCAACTTGACGGGGTATTGATCTATAACAAAAAAGAGTGCCATCACAGCACTCTTTTTATAGTTGTTGTAGGCCTAGAGTTTAAACTGATTCACGGTTTTATTGAGTGATGCTGCCAAATCATTGAGTTCACGCGCTTCGTCAGCAAGCTCTAAAGCATGATCCGCGGTATTATTTACTAAGTTATTAATTGCCGCGAGACTGCTGTTGATATCCTCAGCAACCACAGTTTGTTGCTCGGTTGAGGTGGCAATGTGATGACTTTGATCTTGTACTTTAGTCACTGCATCGGCAATGTTTTGTAATGCATCTAATACTTCTTGGGTTTGCGTAACTGAGCTTTGCGCTCGCTGTTGCCCTTGCTGCATCATAGTGGAAGCCTGTTGAGCAATTTGTTGCAAGCGCGAGATCATATTACGAATATCATCGGTTGACTCTTGAGTGCGGCTCGCTAAGGAGCGAACCTCATCGGCAACCACCGCAAAGCCACGGCCTTGCTCGCCAGCTCGAGCAGCCTCTATAGCGGCATTAAGTGCTAGTAAGTTAGTTTGCTCTGCAATTGAGTTGATCACATCAACAACGGCGCCAATATTGCCACTTTCTTGCTCTAAACCAGCCACTACTTTGGACGCTTCGCCGATGTGTTCGGCTAATGCAGTCATTACGCTTTGTGCATTTTGCGAACGTTTCGCACCATCAACAGAGATGTGCTGCACTTCTTCAGCAGCGTTGTTGGTATGTTGTGCGTTACGAGAAATCTCCATCACAGTGGTGGCCATTTCTGTTACCGCGGCGCTAACGCTGTCGACTTGCTGTTTCTCTTGTTGAATTTCATCATTGGTCTTTTGTGAAACTAAATTCAGCTGAGCCGCAGCATTAGTTAGTTGCTTAGCTTGATCTGCGGTATCTAGCATCATCGCACGCAGCTTATCGATAAAAGTGTTCATATGATGAGCTAATTGACCTACTTCATCTTTACTATCGATGGTGATTTTTTGCGTTAAATCGCCCTCGCCAGAAGCTATATCACGCATAATATGGGTGAGGGTAATAATCGGTTTTGAGATCATATGGGTCGCCCACAAAATCATCGCGATTATAATTAATAAAATAATCAATACAGAGGTCGTTGTTGTAGTGACAGCTTGATTAACAGGTTCATCAATCATACTGCGAGGTACTAAAATACCCACATACCAATTTAAGTAAGGGTGGTCTAATTGTAGGCGGTTATATACTACAAAATATTCTTCGCCTTGAAAGGTAACACTGGCATCCCCCTCAATATTATTTTTCATCAATAGGTTAAGCTCAGTAAAGCCTTGTGTATTACTAAATTGTTTTTCTAGTTGCTCTAACCCTTCTTTACCATTGGGCCCTTCATCAGTGATTGATAGTTTATGCTTAGTACGATTGGATAAGTGCACGACTTTTTGATCGCCGTCGAGTAAAAATCCATAACCTTGGCCGTTGAAACGAATATCTTCGACCATTTTGTTAATTTTATTTAGCTGTAAATCAACACCGCCAAAACCAACTAATTCATTATCTTGGTTGTATACGGGCTGTTGTACCACCGCGGAGGCGTTTCGTGTCGTTAAATCAACTGAGATTGGGCCAACATATAAACGGTTAATCTTTAAGGCGTCTATCCACCAACCGCGCTTATAAGCATAATACGGTTCGTTATTGTAGTGAGTGGTCCGTTCATTTTCTTTGAAGTATTCCCCAGTTTTTGCAGAGGCAAAAAAGGCCGATAAAATATTTTCGTCTTTGCTACTAATGCGCACAAAATCTTGATTTATTTCATCATACCCAGGTGCGCCTTGTAAGGTTTGGTCACGTTTATCCCACGCATCAAACCAATTTACCAAATGCGGGTTATTGACAAAAGTAGCGACCAATTTACCGTACTGGGCAAAATAACTTTTCATTGAGAGTTGTTCGCTTTGTAGGTAGCTATGTGCTTCGCGCTCGATACTTTGCCGAGACAACGCGGCAATATGGTTAACAAAGTAGGCAGAGGCAATCAGTAATAACACCGTTATCGTGCCGCCGATCAGCAATAATATTTTTTTTCTTAGAGATAAATTTTTAAGCATAAGTGCACACATTCTTGTTATTTAGTAGAGTAAGCACTCTTATCTAACCATATCTTGATACGTAGTGCTATGGTATGCGATAAGACAAATGAATGATGTTTAATAAAAATGTAAGGATGAAGTTACTTAATGGGAACAAACAAAAACCAGCTAGTTGTTCTTGGCGCCGGTTGGCTAGGTCAGCCATTATGCTTACAACAGCAAGACAAAGGCTGGGATGTGCAAGGCACGCACCGCAGTAATGTGCACCAACATGCTTTTCAACGTCAGTTGGTATTTGCAGATAATAAGTTAACTCATCAGCTTGATTTACATAATGCGTGGTGGGTATGCGCTATTCCACCTCGTAGTCGACACGCTGATAGCCACTATTTAGAAACCCTGACACTCGCCATCGAGCTTGCTAATACAATGCAGGCAAAAGGCTTTTTGTTATGCTCATCAACCGCTGTGTACGACCAAGATAACGCAATCTATACCGAGCAAAGTACAGTACAGGCAACCACTGCGCGCCAACAGCCATTAATTGATGCTGAGCATCTAGTACACAATGCAGGCGGTAAAGTACTGAGGTTAGGTGGTTTAATTGGTCCTGATCGTGAACCTGGGCGATTTGTGGCGGGTAAAGAGTTACGTGGCTCTAGTCGGCAAACAGTTAATATGGTGCAGCAACAAGATGTAATTAATGCGATTATCACTGTGTTGGATAATTGGCAGGTTGCAGCGCCAATTTACAATGTGGTTAATCCTGCTCATCCAACTAAAGCAGATTATTATCAGCAGAAGTGCCTGCAAAATGGTACACAGCCGCCAACGTTTACTAGTCATGCAAAAGCCGAACGCATCATTGATGGTTCGGCTATTGAGCAGTTAGGTTTTAACTATCAATTTGATATTTAAAACGAAGGTAAGATGCCCGCAGGTAATAAACTGCACAGCTTACCTTGTTGCAATAAGGTGTTTGCAGCTTCGATATCAGGGCCAAAATAACGGTCCTTATCGTAGTAGCTGACCTTTTCACGCAAGATTGCTTTAGCTTGCTCTACTTTTGCAGAGGCTGCTAGTGGCTTTCTAAACTCCAGCCCTTGCGCCGAGGCTAACCATTCAATGGCCAATACACCTTGGGTGTTATTGGCCATTTCACCAAGACGACGCGCTGCAAAGGTTGCCATAGAAACATGGTCTTCTTGGTTTGCTGACGTTGGCAGGCTATCTACAGAAGCAGGGTGTGCTAGCGATTTGTTCTCAGATGCCAGTGCCGCCGCGGTTACTTGTGCAATCATAAAACCTGAATTTACACCGCCATTCTCAACTAAAAACGGTGGTAGTTTTGATAGATTTGAGTCAATCAATAAGGCAATACGACGCTCTGCAAGCGCGCCGATTTCGGCAATTGCTAATGCTAAGTTATCGGCTGCCATAGCAACTGGCTCGGCATGAAAGTTACCGCCAGAGATAATATCGCCCACATCTGCAAACACTAATGGGTTATCAGTCACGCCATTTGATTCACACAACAACACATCGGCTGCTTGGCGAATTTGCGTTAAACATGCGCCAAGTACTTGTGGCTGACAACGCAAACAGTAAGGGTCTTGTACTTTTTCACAATCAACATGGGCTTCGCTTATCTGCGACTGTTCACTGAGAATATCGCGAAAGATAGCGGCGGTATCAATTTGTCCGCGTTGGCCACGTATGTCATGAATACGCGCATCAAATGGTGAACGACTGCCCATTGCTGCTTCAATACTGATTGAGCCAATGGCACAGCTTTGTGCATATAAATCTTCAGTGCGAAATAAGCCCTGTAGTGCAAAAGCAGTTGACGCTTGTGTGCCGTTAAGCAGTGCCAGGCCTTCTTTAGCGGCTAAAGTTAGTGGTTCAAGTTTGGCAATTTTTAGGCCTTCGGCAGCGCTGATTAATTTACCTTGGTGACGCATTTCCCCTTCAGCCAACAGTGGTAAGCACATGTGTGATAGTGGCGCTAAATCACCTGACGCACCAACAGAGCCTTTCTTCGGCACGCAAGGGTAAACTTCGGCTGCGAGCAACTGCATAAAAAACTCAATCACTTTCAAGCGAATGCCTGAAAAACCACGTGATAAAGAATTAATTTTTAGCACCATCATTAAGCGTACCGTGCTGTCGTCCATGAATTCGCCAATACCCGCCGCATGAGAAAGTACAATAGAGCGCTGTAATAACTCAAGTTCGTGCTCGGCAATTTTAGTGTTAGCGAGTAACCCAAAACCGGTGTTAATACCGTAAACAGTGCGCTGTTGATCAATGACGTCTTGCACTGTTTGCGCACTTGCCGCGATGTTGATGTCGCTGTCTTTGGCAAGAGTCAACTTGACTGGCGAAAGGTTGATTTTACGCAGTGTCGCCAAGTCGAGCTGGCCGGGTGTGAGAGTATATTCAAACATGATTATTCCTTATTCAACATAGGTAAGTCGAGGCCTTGCTCGTTCGCGCAATTAATTGCAATATCGTAACCTGCATCAGCATGGCGCATAACACCAGTGGCAGGATCATTCCATAACACACGGCCCACTCTAGCGGCGGCTTCATCTGTACCATCGGCAACAATCACCACGCCTGAGTGTTGGCTAAAGCCCATACCTACACCACCACCATGATGCAGCGATACCCAAGTCGCACCGCCGGCAGTGTTAAGTAGTGCGTTTAATAATGGCCAATCAGAAACAGCATCTGAACCATCTTTCATCGCTTCAGTTTCACGGTTCGGGCTGGCTACTGAGCCAGAATCTAAGTGATCGCGACCAATTACAATCGGCGCTTTTAATTCGCCATTTTTAACCATCTCATTAAACGCCAGTGCTAAGCGGGCGCGGTCTTTTAGGCCAACCCAACAAATACGTGCTGGCAAACCTTGGAACTGAATGCGTTCACGGGCCATATCAAGCCAGTTGTGCAAATGTTTATCATCAGGAATAAGCTCTTTAACTTTAGCATCAGTTTTATAAATATCCTCAGGATCGCCAGATAGCGCTACCCAACGGAATGGGCCGATGCCTTCACAAAATAACGGACGAATATAAGCTGGCACAAAACCTGGGAAATCAAAGGCATTAGTAACACCTTCTTCAAACGCCATTTGGCGAATGTTATTGCCGTAGTCAGTGGTAGCGGCGCCTGCTTGTTGCAATGCTAGCATGGCTTTAACTTGTACAGCCATAGACTGCTTTGCAGCCTTCACGACAGCAGCAGCGTCTTGCTCACGCATTTTAGCGGCCTGCTCCATAGTCCAGCCCTGTGGCAAATAACCATTTAGGGGATCGTGGGCTGACGTTTGGTCTGTAACCACATCTGGAGTAATGTTGCGTTTAACTAGCTCACTAAATACATCAGCAGCATTACCGAGTAAACCTACCGATAACGCTTCACCTTTGGCGCATGCGCCGTTGATAAGCTCTAGGGCATGATCTAAATCGGTGGCTTTAACATCTACATAGCGAGTTTTAATTCTAAAATCGATACGCGTTTCATCGCACTCAACAACTAAGGCACTAAAACCTGCCATGGTTGCAGCAAGTGGTTGCGCGCCACCCATACCACCTAAGCCACCGGTTAATACCCATTTGCCCGCAGCGTCACCGTTAAAGTGTTGTTTTGCCATAGCGACAAACGTTTCGTAAGTACCTTGTACTATGCCTTGCGAGCCGATATAGATCCAAGAGCCAGCAGTCATTTGCCCGTACATCATCAAGCCAAGCTTATCGAGTTCATTAAAATGTTCCCAATTAGCCCAGTGTGGAACTAAATTGGAGTTCGCAATTAATACCCGTGGTGCATTGCTATGGGTTTTAAATACGCCAACTGGCTTACCTGATTGAACCAACAGCGTTTCGTCGTCTTCAAGTCTATCTAAGGTTTCGATGATTTTATCAAAACAAGGCCAATCACGGGCTGCACGACCAATGCCGCCATATACAACAAGTGCATGTGGGTGCTCTGCCACCTCTGGATCGAGGTTATTCATTAACATACGCTTAGCCGCTTCGGTGAGCCAGCTTTTAGCGCTGATCTTATCGCCATGTGGCGCGCGGATCACACGCGATTCGTCAAGTCTACTGTTCATGGAATGCTCCTGTTGTATATACAAGCTTGTTAGTTACAAAAAATACGCAACTAAGCGCATCTTTTTGATCTTAATAATCTTTTAATGTTGCTTCTTAAAAGTTAAATGGCCACCTAAGCGGTATTTACTACCAGGGGACACTAACCGAGCGAAGCTTACTATGCCTGCGGATGACCAGGTTCTACGGATCACCTGTAAGCAGGGTTCTTCATGGTATAAGTTCAACCACTGACACATTTCACTATTTGGCATGATTGCTTCAACAGTGTGACGCGCTTCGGTTAGCGGTGCCACACTCGATAAATATTCATGTGGTGTCAGTGCTGTAAAATCTTGTTGTAAGTAACTTTGTGCCAGTGCTGGATTAACAAAACGTTCCTCCACTTGAAGTGGTTGCTCATTCTCGTTATGCACTAGCACACTGCGAAATACCACACTGTCTACTTCAACACCTAATGCAATGGCAATCGGTGCCACAGCGCTGATTGATTCAAGCACTAAAACGGTACAACTGTAATTACCATTACGTGCTTTAACTTCATCCGCTATATTTTTAATTTCAAGTAACGATGACTGCGATTTAAAACTGGCAACAAATGTGCCTAAACCTTGGCTGCGAGTAAGAATACCGGCTTCGGTTAATTCGCTTAAGGCACGGCGAGCAGTCATGCGGCTAACACTAAATTGTTCGGCTAATTCGTTCTCAGAAGGCACGCGTTGGTTTTCAAGCCAAGCGGATGATCGAATGTTATCAACAATAAATTGCTTTATTTGCGCGAACTTAGGTGTCGTCATGTGCTGATCTACAGTTTTCATTTGATTAAATACTGGCTATAAGATGGCACATTTATCTTGTATATACAAGATAGCTTGTTAGACTGATTAAAACATTTTTTAAGGGCTGCTATGACAAACGTAACTGCAAACAACCACTGTAACGAATGGGATTTACTGATCACCGATGCCAATATTGCCACTATGGATAGCAGTATTGATGCACCTTATGGGGCAATTGAAAATGCTGCACTGGCGATTAAAGATGGTCACATTGTATGGCTTGGTAAACAAACTGAGTTACCCTCGTTTGATGCACTAGCAACGCCGATCATTTCAGCAAAAGGGCAGTGGCTCACCCCTGGTTTAATTGATTGCCACACCCATTTAGTGTTTGCCGGCTCCCGCGCTGAAGAATTTGAACAACGTTTGCAAGGTGTGAGCTATGAGCAAATAGCGGCGCAGGGCGGCGGCATAGCAAGCACTGTAAAAGCCACTCGTGCGGCTGATCATGAAGCATTATTTGTATTAGCGAAAGACCGTTTAAATGCACTTTATAGTGAAGGCGTGACGACGGTTGAAATTAAATCTGGCTATGGCTTAGATTGCGAAAATGAAGTTAAAATCCTCGAAGTAGCCCGGTTACTTGGTGAAAATCATCCCGTTGATGTAAAAACGACCTTTTTGGGAGCGCATGCGTTACCACCAGAATACCAAGGCCGCAGTGATGAATACATTGAGTTAGTGTGCAATGACATGCTAACGCAAGTGGTTGCGGGTAATTTGGCCGACGCGGTGGATGTATTTTGTGAAAATGTAGGTTTTAGCCATGCACAAACTCGCCGTGTATTTGCAGCGGCCACTAAGCATGGCTTGCCGGTTAAATGCCACGCGGAGCAATTATCAAATCAACATGGCGCACAATTAGTTGCTGAGTTTAAGGGCTTGTCGGCAGATCATATCGAGCATTTAGATGAGCAAGGCGTCAAAGCCATGGCCGCTGCTGGAACCGTGGCGGTGTTATTGCCTGGCGCATTTTACTTTTTACGTGAAACTAAACAGCCACCCATCGCGTTATTAAAGCAATACAATGTGCCTATGGCTATCTCAACTGACTTTAATCCAGGTACTTCACCCTTGTGTTCTTTGCAATTAATGATGAATATGGGTTGCACCTTATTTAGACTAACGCCAGAAGAAACCTTGGCAGGGGTAACCAGAAATGCAGCGCAAGCCCTTGGTTTAAAAGACCGTGGTGTTTTAAAAGTGGGTATGCGCGCTGATATAGCACATTGGCAAATATCTCACCCTGCGCAATTAAGTTACCAATTAGGCGTAAATAAACTGTTAAATTTGTGGGTTTTGGGTAGACTAAATTAATCTGTTTTAATGATGTACTGAAAAGATGTTTTTAATTGCGCTATTAACAAACACAGGACTTGAACACACTGCAGGGAGCGCATTACTAAATCACCCACAATTACCTGTTTTTTTAGCAGGTGCTGTTTTAATGGCGATGATCTGCGCTTTATGCGTCGTGCAAAAGCCATTATTACGCCTCAGTTATTTAATCAATAGCGTGCTAGCGCTGGCCATATTAAGCAACGAGCTAAACTTTTTAGAGCTCTTATTTGCCGTCAGTATTGGCCTGCATTTATGGTTAGCCTTCTCGCAAAATAAATGGACTATGCTGACCTTAAGCTGTTGCTCAGCCTTGGTATTTACTGTGTTCTTATCAGCTCACTTATTATTGGGTTTACCGCTTTATTTAATTGTGCTGGCGAGCATTGTATTGGCTATGTCTGGTTATTTTGCTGATGAAGAATTGACGATTGCAACAGACGAAGCAACACCACTTAATAATGCCAGTTATATGGAGGCTGCGCCGTTATTAAATTTACCCAATACTACACAGTTGCGACAAAGTTATTACGATTGGCGTAAAGATCACCAGCAACGTGCTGCTTTAGTGGTGTTTCGTTTAGAAGGGTTTGCCCAAGTTAATCAGCATATTGGTCGTGATTTTGGTGATTTATTGCTCGCGCAGTCGGCAAACCGGATTAAGCAGCTGTTACTTATTGAAGAAGTTATTAGCTTAGTTGCAGGGCAAAAATTAGCGCATTTAGGGGGGCTAAACTTTGCTTTTATATGTAACTTAGCACAGCAAAAACACTTACATGAACAGTTAATCAATCAAATTATAGGGGCAACAGTCAAACCGTTTAATGTGGCTAACTGCACGATAAAAGTAAGCGCGCGGGCTAGTTTCGTTGATTGTGATGAACAAGAAAATAGTTTTGATAATTTAGTCTCGTTCGCCTTCCTCGCATTAGATAGTCATCCTAAGCAGCAAGTGGTGGCTTACCATCAGCAAATGAAAATAGAGCAATTAGAGCAACAAGCCCGTTTGCAAGAACTAGCCAATATAGATTTCTCCAGTGAACTTGAATTGTATTTCCAGCCGATTATTTGCAATCAAAATGACAAAATTGAGTTTTTAGAGTTGTTGTTACGTTGGCAGCATCCACGGCAAGGAATTTTATCAGCCAACCGCTTTATAGATGATATCCGTGTCGCCGGGCTTACCTATCCATTAGCTACTTTTGTGATCGAACGCGCAGCTGAGCTGGCAATGGCGCTGCGTATGGAAGGTATCAGCATGCCTTTAAGTATTAATTTATTTGGCTCTGAAATGCTAAATGAAGAGTTTATTGAGTTTATTGACCGCATCTTTGTGGAACATCAGCTACAAGCTGGAGATCTCATTGTAGAGTGCCCACTTAACTTATTTATGAGTTTAGATGATCAAGGCAAAGCTATGGTGGCACGCATCAATAGCATAGGTATTAAAATTTGTGTTGATGGCCTTGGCGACAGCCCAATTTGGTTGGCTAAATTGCCCAATCTAGCTGTTGAATATGTAAAACTAGCGCCAGCATTAACCGCTGATTTTAGCCAGCAAAGCTATGTTCGTAGTTTGATCAGCGGTATGGTCGATATGCACAATCAGCAAAATGCCAAAGTTATTTGTGAAGGCGTTGAAACCCGTGAACAACTAAATTTTGTGAAAAGCTTAAATACTTATGCTGCGCAAGGGTATTACTTTAGTCATCCATTAAGTAGCGTTGGTATGATTTCTTGGCTTAAGCAATGGCAAATTGAGCATCAATAACTGCTATCTCTAGCTTGTAGGTAAGCGTTCACAAGCGCGGTGATTATTTGCCCCGCATCGCTTATACCTGCTTGCATTCCACTGGGATGTTGATTCGGTGCAGCTTCACATAAATGTAAGTAATGGCTGTTTATTTGACTGGCAGCCAAATGGACAAAATGTTCAGCGTCACTGACACTAAAACCACAGTTCGTGTAGGCACTAACAGGCATTAATGAAATGCTATCTAAATCGACCTCTACACCAAGAGGAGCGTGAGTCAGAGTTGCCAGTGCTTGTTGGCATGCTTCAGTGAGGGTTTTCTCGCGTCTTACTTGCAGTGCTTGGTAGCTGTCGTAATTAAATCGCGCAGCAGCTAAAGCATCAATAATCGCTTGATTGTTTTTTAGCTCATGCATACCAATCACATGGTAATGGCCAAGGTGTTGCTCATTGTAAGCATAGCGAAAGCCATTACCACTGTGGCGGCCTTCACAATCACGAAAGTCAGCATGCGGATCAAAGTTAATTGCATTGACCACTGTTTGTTTATATTTACTGAGTGCGCGAATAATTCCTAAGCAATTATTATGGCCACCACCAATGACGATAGGCTCAAGGCCTGCGGCAAAAATCAAGCTCAGCACTTGCTCAACACGTTCATCAAGCTGGGCGCATAACTCACGTAATTGCATTAGTTGCTGAGGATTTTGATTTGATAAATCGCGGGCTGCGAGGGTTAAATCACTGATCGCGACTTCGCCTAATAACAACACTTTTTCGTTGGCTAAAAATTGGTTATCCGGTTGATTTAAAAATCGCTTGAGGAACGCATGCCAACCATCTTCTGCACCACCATTGCCTAAGTTAGCGCGTGGCCCAATATCTTCGCAAATACCCAACAAAACATACTTAATGCCAAATTGTGCGGCATCTTGCATAGCTTGCAGGGGATCAACATGGGTGTCGAGCAGGGCGATAGATTGCCATGCTTTTTTTTCATTGGCGCGACTGCTACACCAAGGCTTTACAGTCGCTTCGTCATAAATATAAAGAGGGGTTGTCACTGATTATTCTTCTACAATTTCCAGTTCGAGTTCTTCAGCTGATAACACAATGCCTGTACTGTCGGCGTAAATAAAATCATCATCAAAAAATGATACACCCGCAAAGTTAACGCCAATGCCGTCTTCGCCAGCACCAGTGCTGTCTGCTGCTACCGGAATAGATGCGATGGCTTGAATACCTAAATCGAGTTCTTCAAGTTCATCAACATGGCGCACTGCACCGTAAACCACAATACCTTGCCAGTTATTTTCAATGGCGAGTTCTGCAAGTTCAATATCAATTAGCGCACGACGCGTCGAGCCACCACCATCGATTAATAATACACACTCATCGCCATCTTGAGAGAGTATCTCGCGGATCAGTTCATTATTTTCAAAACACTTAACGGTTTTAATACGGCCACTAAAATTGTGACGACCGCCAAAGTTAATGAACATAGGTTCGAGCACATCGACCACATCGGCAAAGTGATCGCATAAATCTGAAGTGCTGTAATCCATTTTTCTATCCTTTCTAAAGATACGTGAACTGAACTTTAGTATACCTTGCTTGATTGCAATAACAACGACTTAATCGCAGTAAATTGCGCTCTTTTTAAACAATTATTGCGCTAAAACAGTAAAAGCAACATTAGTGTCTTAAAAGCGTCACTCAATTGTTATTTTCACCGCCTAAGCTGAAATTGTGTACAGAGTTTACACAATAAAGGAGCAAGTGATGAATGAGAACAACATGCTAAAAAAAGTGGCTCAGCTAGACCAAAGTTTATTTTTGATGATGTTTAATGGCAACGCCCCAATATGGTTAAAAAATTCTGCATTAGGTTTCTCTAAAACAGGCAACGGAGGGCTCTATGTGTTAATCGCTGTCGGCTTTGGCTGGCTTAGTAATGAACCAGAATTACAATTAATGGCGATGACACTACTACTAGGCTTTTTAATTGAACGTCCCATTTATTTTGTCGCAAAAAACAGTTTTGCCAGAATCAGGCCGTGTGATGGCTTAATTAAAGGCGCTTATATTGTTCCTAGTGATAAATTTAGCTTACCGTCTGGTCACAGTGCTGGGGCATTTTTAGTTGCTGTTGTATTCGCTCAGTACTTTCCTGAGTTTATTGGTCTCTGGTTTTTATGGGCTGGGTGCGTTGCGGCATCTCGGGTGTTACTTGGCGTGCATTTTCCAGTTGATGTAGTACTCGGTGCATTAATGGGCAGCAGTTGTGGTTTATTAGCAATCTTAATAGTGGCGACTTTATGAGAATACTGTATGGCATCCAAGGGACTGGCAATGGCCATGTTACCCGCGCGCGAGTGATGGCGAATGCATTTAAGCAAATGGGAGTTGAGGTTGATTATGTGTTTTCAGGGCGTGCTCAACAGAATTACTTTGATATGGGGGAGTTTGCAAATTACCGTAGTTTTCGCGGTTTATCTTTCGCCACGAAAAATGGCCAAGTTAATAGTTACCACACCGTAAAAAATACCCGGTTATGTAAGTTACTCCAAGATATAAAACAGTTAGATGTATCAGGTTATGATTTTGTTTTTAACGATTTTGAACCTATCACCGCATGGGCGGCAAAACGCCAAGGCGTGCCTGTTATTGGCATGAGCCATCAAGCCGCGTTTTTATCACCTAAAGTCCCAATGTTTGGCCATAGTTTGTTGCGCCGCTCATTTATTAAATATTATGCCCCCGCAGATATTTATTTGGGGGTGCATTGGCAACCATTTGCTGCAAATATCATTCCGCCATTTATTGCTCATCATCAGCATAACAATCCTGTAAATGTTGACAATAAAGTGCTGGTGTATCTGCCGTTTGAAGATCTCAGTAGTGTGATTGATTACTTGCGAGATTTTCCTGAGAAAGAATTTTACTGCTATCACCCGCAAGCAAGCAATACTTCAACTGGGCACATTCATTTGCGAAGCCCCGCCCGAGATGGTTTCTTAAATGACTTAGCAAATGCTTCTGGAGTCATTGCTAATGCCGGGTTTGAGCTTTCTAGTGAGGCATTAAAGCTTGGTAAAAAACTATTATTAAAACCTTTGGCTGGGCAGTTTGAGCAAGCTGCCAATGCCCAAACATTACTGGCAATGAAAGCGGCTCACATCATGAATTACTTAAACCCTAATGCTTTGGATGATTGGATCAATAGTAAAAGCCACAAACAAATTAATTTCCCGAGCGATCCGCAGCCATTAGTTGATTGGCTAGCGGCAAAACAATGGAGTAACACCGAGGAATTACATCAAAATTTATGGTCTGCGGTAAGCTAACCCCTAATTTAGCTAAGTTTTTTTAGAGCATCATAGTAAATAGAGCAATAATGTAAGCTAACTATTCGTTATTTAACTATACTATTTACAGTGAATTATTTTTAAAGGCTGTTGTTAATGGGTTTACTCCAAAATTTGACTATTAAACGTCGTTTACAAGTCAATGCACTCGTAGTCGGTCTTGCGATGGTAGTTATGTTGTGCGTTATTATTTATGAAGCACGCATAATGCTAAAACTAAACGAAACGATTCAATACGCAGAAGAACTTGATATACATGAACTCTCTATGCGTAAGTACGAAAAAGACTTTTTGTTTTATAAACAAGAAAGTAGTTTAGAGTTGTTTGCACAAGAATATGAACAACTAAAATATAAAATTAGTATGTTAACTGAGCTTTCACGTGAGCTTGATATAGCCACTGCGCAAGTGGAGCAATTTGCCATCCTTGCTGAGCAGTATAATAAAGATTTTCAGCATGTTGTTAAGCTGCAAAATAAAATTGGTTTACACCCGACAGACGCCCTCTATGGCGAGCTGCGAGATGCCGTTCATCAAATTGAAACGCTGTTGAATAAGCAAAATAACTATCAATTACTTGCCTTAATGTTACAGCTTAGACGATCTGAAAAAGATTTTATGCTGCGCTTTGATCTGAAATATTTAGATCGCTTTGAAGAGGGAGTTGCTCAGCTGGCAAGACAGATCCGCAACGAAGACTTAGCAACCAATCAGCAGTCTGAATTGCTCAGTCTACTCACCAGCTATAGTAGTAAGTTCAAAGCATTAGTTGATGCACAAGTTGCATTAGGCTTAGATTTGGATTCTGGTGCGCTGGGTAAAATGCGTATTAGTGTGAAAAAGAGTGATGACGTGGTGACACAAATTACCGCAGCCACTAAAAAGCAAGTGGAGACAACAGCTGCACAAGCACAAATGATTGCCATCGTTATCTTTATTGTGGCCAGTGTGCTGGTGATGATTTTAGTCTTCTTTACCAGTCGTTCAATTATTGTTCCTATTGAGCGGGTTTACCATACTATTAATGAAATTCGCCGCAACAATGATTTACGACTTACAATAGACCACAGTGGTAAAGACGAAGTCACCACTATGACGATTGATTTTAATAGTCTTATAAATGATTTCAAAAAACTGATCTACGAAGTGAATACCGCTTTAACCACGCTAAATATAGCGACCGATCATTTGTCGGAAACAACCGCCGCCACCAGTTCAGGTATGCAAGAGCAATTACATGAAGCGGATATGGTAGCAACGGCTGCCACTGAAATGCAGGCGACTATTCAGGATATTTCTCATAATACTGAAGCCGCAGCTAAAAAAGCTGAATCAACTAACCAAAGTGCTCAACAAGGACGTAAAGAAGTAGAGGCCACGGTTAAGCAAATTAAGCAGTTGTCAGACTCATTAGGTAACGCCTCAACGGTCGTATCACAACTTGAAAAAGACGGCGAAACGATTGGTTCAGTGTTAGATGTAATTCGGGGTATCGCGGAACAAACGAATTTACTCGCACTTAATGCTGCGATAGAAGCGGCGCGTGCTGGCGAACAAGGCCGCGGCTTCGCCGTGGTGGCCGATGAAGTTCGCTCACTTGCTCAGCGCACTCAAGAGTCAACCAAAGAGATTGAAAGCATTATTTCTATCTTGCAAGGGCGAACTCAAGAAGTGGTGAGCATTATGCAGCATTGTAGAAACCAAGGCGGCGAAAGCGCAGCACAAGCCACTAAAGCCGGTGAACTGTTAGGCTCAATTACCGAAGATGTACAAACGATTATGGAAATGAGCACCCACATTGCCGCCGCCATTGAAGAGCAAAGCCAAGTTGCTTCAGAGGTGAATAAAAACGTCGTACGGATTCGCGATATTGCCGAAGACGCCTCAGCACACTCAGCAACAAATGCACAAACCAGCGAAGAAGTGTCAGAGCAAGCAAGAGTACTTTACGCCGCGATAGATAAGTTTAAGGTTTAATATTAGAGGCTAGAGGCTAGGGTTTAGGCTCTAGGAATTAGCTGAGCTTTAAGCGCTAAGCCATAAGTTTTAAGCAGCCCTGAGTTGTTTGAAAGTTATGGCTTTTTTGTTTGGGTAAGTAAATGAGCGTGGGACGAGCAGGCGTATGCGTGCACTATGAAATTGTTTTAACGCAGTATCAGCCTCTTGCTAACAGCGATTAGTTGAACTATTATTTGTACGTTATTTTGTACTAATTGGAGTTCAATATGAGTCGCATTCGTTTCGATCAAGATATTCAACCGTTATCTGAATTTCGTGCCGGTGTCGCATCTTACATCAAACAAATCAATGAGACTCGTCGTCCATTGGTAATCACACAACATGGTAAAGGCGTAGCCGTTGTTCTCGATGTTGCAGAGTATGAAGCAATGCAAGAAAAGATCGAACTACTTGAAGAAATGCGTACCGCAGAAGCTCAATTGGCTTCAGGGCTAGGTATTGCAAATGAAGATGCGCGCTCACAAGTGCTAGGGCGCATTAGGTAATGAAAAC
>NZ_JBALXK010000034.1:0-35225 GCF_036960685.1 Pseudoalteromonas sp.
ATTTGTTATGTGAAAGTAGGTCATCGCCAGGCTCCAAATAAGAGAAACCCGTTACAGCAATGTGACGGGTTTTTTGTATTCTAAGCCGTCAGCCGTCAGCCGTCAGCCGTCAGCCGTCAGCCGTCAGTCGCACAGCGTCAACCTAGACACCGTAGCGGGGGTTGAGTATCTGACACCCACGGATAAAAGAACGCCACAACCCCCTCGCAGTACAGTGTATCCCATTAAAATAGCTTGGTCCTTTTAGCTGGCTATTTTTAAACTCGTGCTCCCAATAATGAAATTTAAAGTCGCAAACTATTTATCTGCCTTTGATTTTTCCTAAATTATCATCTTGTTGCAATTTCATCCTTGGTTTACTTTCTGAGCTGTGTAAAACTAGCGGGGTTAATTTAGTAAATCAGGTGACATGAATGTCGAATATAAAAGCTTGGAAACTTATCAGTTTGTTCTGTTTGGTAAGCTTGCTTATGGGCTGCGAGTCTAAAGAAGAGCAGCTGCAACAAACAATACAACAATCTATTGCTAAAGCTGAGATTGAGTTAGAAGGACTTGGCAAAGCGTTAGACAATGGTTCAATTCGCAATGCGGCTTTATTATCTGAATACGGTCGTATACTCAGTAATGAAAAACCAGAATTGAGCCAAATCGCAACAGTACTTGCACAGGATGCAACTCGCAAGGGCGCACTTTATAGTGGCTTAACGCAGCGTTTAGCTGATATTAAAAGTACTTATTTAATCCCTCCTTATGAAGAAACGTTACTTAATCTTGATCTATTACGCGATGCAGCAAAGCCGGCGTTATTTTCTGACGCGCTAACCGATCCAATTAATATGCTTGCCGATATGTCAGGTGGTTCATTGGCGCGTGTAGGTGCAATTAGTAAACAAGCTGAAGGCGAGGGCGAAGGCAATCAGTTAGTCGGAAACCCGAATTATGGTAACTGGCAAACTAACAGTAGCGGTATCAGTTTTTGGCAATGGTATGGTATGTACCGTATTTTAGGCGATGTATTTGATCGTGTTGAATATGGCAGTTGGAGCAAGCGCCGTAAGTATAGCTATTATAATGATTATGGTCGTGCTCGCTATACCAGCCCAAAGCAGATGAAAGCGCAAACGGCAGTAGAAACTCGCACTCGTCAGTCTTATCAACGCCAAGGCAAGCAGTTTACCAGCCCTTATGCGTCGAAAAAGACCGGTGCTTCAGGGTTAAGTCGTAGCAGTTATACCCCGCCGAAAACACGTAGTAGTTACTCTAAAAGCAGTAGCTATAGTAAAAGTTCGGGTTCGGTAAGAGACAGCAGCAGCAGAACATCGCGCGGTATTAGTCGCGGAAAGTAAACGGCTATTTAAAAGATTTAGTGTTGGAGTTATAAGAATATGTACGAATTTAATGGAATAACTATGTGGTCGCTGCAAGCAATCGCGATTGATTTTGCAATTATTATTGCCTTGTTTGTGAGCCTGAAATTTATTAAAGGCTGGGTGTCTAACCTACATGCTAATGATGAAATTACAGAACGTGATAACTTTGCGTTTGGAATTAGTTTTGCCGCAGGCTTAGTTGCATTAGCAATTGTGCTTACTGGTGTAAGCAGCGGTGCGTTTGCTGCATCGTTACAACAAGAAGCGCTGCAAATGGGTGGCTATGGTTTGTTAGCGATTGCGCTGATAAAACTGGGTCACTTTTTTCAAGATAAAGTAGCACTGCGCAAAGTGAGCCTGCATAATGAAATCGTTAAGGGTAATGTAACAGCGGCAGTGATTGATTTTGGTCATGTTGTTAGTGTGGCAATTGTAATACGCTCGGCATTGTTCTGGGTTGCTACAGAAGGCTGGCATGGCATCCCAATCGTCATTGCGGCATTTATTATTGGTAGTATCGCATTGTTGTTAGTGAGTCAGTATCGCGTTCAGTTGTTTAAGCGAACTAATCGTAGTGGAGATTGCTTACAACAGGCGATTGTTGATGGCAACTTAGCGGTTGGTATTCGTTATGCTGGCTTTTTAGTTGGTAGCGCGCTTGCGATAACTGCAGCCTCAGGTATCGCGCCTTATGTAGCTGATAGCATCAATGCTAGCTTAGTATATTGGGCGATCAGTGCAGTTGTTTGCATCCTTGTATTCATTGCGCTGCATTTGATTACCATCAAAATCATCTTATCAGGTTGTGATATTTCTGATGAAGTAAATCGCCAAAAGAATATTGGTGTAGCCACTATTTCTGCTGCTGTTTCATTTGCAGTAGGTATTACAATGGCAACTCTATTAGGCGCATAAACCTTGTCATACACAAACCAAAGCCCAAGTAAGCTTGCCTTGCTTGGGCATGATTTTTTATTAATAACTGTTATGGCTGTACTCGCTGGGTGCGGCCTTATTTATGAGTATCTTTTATCTCACTACGCAGGACGTGTTCTAGGATCGGTAGAGAGCGCTATTTACGCCATGATTGGCACTATGATCGTCGCTATGGGCATGGGTGCTTTCTTAGCTCGTTGGTTTAAAGATCCTTTTACCGCTTTTGCTTGGCTTGAGAGCCTTATCGCTTTAGTTGGTATGGGTTGTATATTAGCCATTGCTAGCGTAATTGCTGTTAGCTATTCCTTACCACATCTTTTTTCAGAGATTTTTAATCTTCCCGCTGATGTGGTGCTCAACGGCTATGTTTTTCAAAAACTTCAAGAATGGTCACGTTTTTTACCGTATGTATTTGGTTTATTACTCGGTTTATTAATTGGTATGGAAATCCCGTTGATAGCGCGAATTCGCCAGCATGTATATGGGCGGTTTTTAGAAAATAATGCCGGTACAATCTACGGCGCCGACTATATTGGCGCTGGGATTGGCGCAGCCATATGGGTGAGCATTATGTTGGCGATGCCAATTATGCAAGCAGCCGCATGGACCGCACTATTTAATATTATTGCTGGTTTGGCTTTCTTGTGGCGTTATCACAGCCACGTACGTTATGCCAAGTTGCTGCTTGTTTGCCATATTGGTTTGTTAGTATTGTTTGCTTTTATCCTGGTGCTTGGTAGTAGCTGGATGAAAGATTTAAGCAACGTGCTCTATAAAGATAAAGTTATTTATTCTGAAGCGACTAAATATCAGCATCTTGTGTTAACCGAGCGGTTAAGTCGCAATCAACCAGAGCCAATCACCGATCTTTACTTAAATGGTCGCTTACAGTTTTCTAGCGTTGATGAGCAAATTTATCATTCAATGCTCGTGTATCCACCACTGTTAGCTTCTAATCGTCATGATAACGTGTTGATCATTGGTGGCGGTGATGGGCTTGCTATGCGAGATGTATTAAAGTGGCCGGTAAAAGAAGTCACACTGATTGATTTGGATGGCCAGTTACTTAACTTATTTGGTCACCCTAGCAACGAATTTACGGCACCTAAGCAGATCAATGCACGTTTGCGAAAACTCAATAGCAACTCGATGCTTGACCCTAGAGCGAACGTGATAGTGGGCGATGCATTTTTAGAGGTTGAGCGACTACTCGATGAAGGGAAGCGTTTTGACACTATTATTATTGATTTACCGGATCCGAATCACCCAGACTTAAATAAGATGTACAGCGATTATTTTTATAATCACATTCGTCAGTTACTTGCCGCAGATGGTGCGATGGCAGTGCAATCTACCTCGCCTTATCATGCTAAAAAGGCCTTTTTAAGTATTGCTAAAACGGTTAAAGCTGCAGGGTTTAAACATGTCGAACAATACCAGCAAAATATCCCTTCATTTGGGCAGTGGGGCTGGACAATAGCAACAACGACAGGCAAGTCAGCCAGTGCGCGAATCGCACAAACTACAGTGCTTCCTGTTGCTTCTCGGTGGATTAGTCAAAAATATTTATTGGCTGCATTTGTATTTCCAAATCATTATTTTGAACAAATAAATGATATTGAAGTCAACCAATTAGGGTCAGGCACTTTGTATGATTATTATCGGAGTGCATGGCAGATAGAGAGCGAATTGTATAAAAATTAATAAAACATGGTTGACATAATATGTCGGCCGTGCGAATCTTAACTCAGACATAATATGTCAAATGACAAAAAGGCAGAGACATGGAATTAAATGAACTTTCAATAAAACTAGCATCCTTTGAAACTGAAGGCGCTAACTTTGAGTCTTTCTTGATTGCCAACCCTGGTGAGCAAGATGTGTTGCAAGTCATAGTTGATGGGAATGATGAGCTTCCAATTTTTGTTACGCAAACACAAGAGCAGCTGTTATGTATCAGCTACTTATTTGCGGATGAGGAAGTTAAATCGGAATTACGTGGTGAGTTGAACGAAACGCTATTACGTTTAAACGTACCAATCCCACTGAGTGCATTTGCAAAGATTGATGACAAATATGCGATCTTTGGTGCTTTGTCGGTTAATTCATCGTTTGATGATATTACCCATGAGCTAGTTACATTAGCTGACAATGCTATTGATGCATTAGAGGCCGTAACCATTTATTTAAACGATTAATAGCTAGCTATTTTACGTGGAGTTAAGATTATGAGTATTTTAAAAAAATTATTTACAGCAGTTCGTGGCGGCGCTCGCGAAGCAGGCGAAGCAATTGTTGATGCCAATGGTATTCGTATTTTTGAGCAAGAAATTGCTGACGCACAAAACGCCTTACAGCGCGCTAAGAAGAGCTTAACTGAAGTGATGGCAAAAGAGATGCAAACTAAGCGTAAAATTAGTGCATTAGATGCCTCAATTGCTGAACATGAAGCCTATGCAGGTCAAGCGCTTGAAAAAGGTAACGAAGCATTAGCGATGGAAATTGCTGAAAAAATCGGTGATTTTGAAAACGAAAAAGCAGAGCATGATCAAGTGCTAGCGGGTTTTAGCAATCACATTGTGACGCTTAAACAGCAAGTAAAAGACGCTGAAAAGTCGATTAAAGAAAACCAACGTCAACTTACTATGGTTAAAACCACAGAAAGCGTGCAACAAGCAACGATGGCTGTAAACAGCACGCTGAATACAAATAGTTCATCGATGACTAACGCACGTCAGTCACTTGAGCGTATTAAGCAACGCCAACAAGATCGTCAAGATCAACTAGGTGCAGCTAAAGTACTTGAAGCGGACACTAACGGCGATGATCTTAAAGCGAAAATGGCTGAAGCGGGAATTGGTGATACCAGCCCGAAAAGTGCAGATATCCTAGCGCGTATCAAAGCTAAGCAAAACGGCTAACGCGGTATTATTGATTATTAAAAAGGTAACCGAGCAATGTTTGGTTACCTTTTTTGCTTATGAGGCAGTCTATGTTTAACTTTTTTAAATCAAAAAAAGCCCCCGAACGTCAATTAAATCATCCTAGTGAACTTAGAGTCGGTGATATGTTTACCGTAATTGATTCGTTTGCTTACCCAAGTTGGCTAAAAGGGCAGACCCTGCGTGTTACTGATGTGCAAACGTACCAATATCAGCATAGTGCTGATTATGAGCTAGTGCTTGAAAGTGATGCAGGAAAAGTAATATTTTTGCAAATTGAGCGCAGTGATGGTGAAGAGTGGGCTAATTTTTCAATAAAGATTCAGCGCGATGAAGTAGATGAAATTTTCACCCTTGATGAATTTGCGCGTATTTTTGATGAAGAACAGCTGACCTTTATTGAAGTGAAAAATACTCCAGAGCGTTATATGCAGTTTTTAGGTAGCAGCTACCAACAAACTGAAACACCTTTCGTGTGTTACTTTCATAATAAAGATTATCGTAATCAAGCGCTTCCTCAGTATGAGCAGCAAGGTGGTGAGCCCTGTGAGATGATCTGCCTTGAATCAAGTGATGAGAGCCATGGTCTCAATATTGAGATTTGGGACGGCGGTGAAACAGAAGTGTCACTCACTCTAACTCGGCCAATCACTGATATAGTTGATCTGTTTCCAGGAGATGCGCAGTGAGCAATACAAAAGATAAATGGTTACGCCAAGAGCAAGCCGTAAGAGCGACGCAAATGGCATTTGACCTTAGCAGTGAAGTGCAAAAGTCGATAAAAAAACAAGCCATTGATCAAGAGCTCACTCCATCAGATATGATCCGCAAAATTTTAGCGCTCGAAGTAAAATCAAAGAAAACGCGTCAGCGCCTTTCATTTAATTTAAATGATGAGGAAATCGCATTACTCGCTGAGCGGTTTGGTGTAGATATAGATGATAAGCGGGCGGTAAAGCAACAAGTTGCAGAGCTATTAATTGCCCACACTAATAAGCGCTGAGCTACCCTTATTTTGCCTTCTTTAAATTAAGCCCTTACACTGTGGGCTTAATTACTTAAAAAAATGAGTTGTTGTGAATATAGTTTTAATCGCGTACTTAATTATTTTCGCCTTGTTTGGCACGGCCGCGAGTTATTTTGTGCGATTTATTTATGCTTATTGGGTGAAAAAACAAATGCCAATGCAGCATATTTTTAAGGCGGGTATTTGTATTATTGGTGTTTTAGTTATCTCTGCGCTAATTCCACTGTTGGTTTAGCGCAGATAAAATGCGCTATTTTAGATCAAACGACTGACAAGTTTGATTTATACACAAAGCTTGTACGGGTAGCACGGGCAAGCAATCAGTTAAACCGTTACTCTTATTATTTTCGGCCTCTAATACATTGATCTGCTGTGCTAGTTGCTCGGCTTTTTCTTGTTCAGTGTTGAGTGTAGAATAAACCACGTAACGACTAGGTCCGCCACATGCGCGTTGCCCCACTTCAACTACCTTGCATTGAAAGCTCGCTGTACAGCTAGTGTCTTGCACTAATTCATTTAGGGCATTATTTGACTTAACTAAGCTGGCACTACCCGCCGAAGCTGAGTCTGTGGTGCTTACGCAGCCACTAACAATCACCAAACAGGCTGTGGTAACTAAACATTTAAAATATGATAAACGACTCATATGGTTGTCCTTTAATAAACACTTGCCGCAGAGCTGTCTAGTTTAACACATTTATTTTCAACACATTGAGCCCCTGGCGCCATTAAATGCTGACAAATACTAACCATCGAATTTTCAGCGTTAAATTGGCTCTCTAACGAGGTGATTTTTTTACTTAGCTGCTCCACAGCTTGCTCATTCGCCGTTTTACTCGAATAGACAAGATAGCTACTTGGGCCGCCGCAAGCACGGCTACCAACTGCCACTACTTTACATTGCGCACTGCTATCACATTGTGAGTCTGCCGTTAACGTTTTTAATTGCTGATGGGCTTTTTGGATATTCTCTCTCGTTGGTTGTTCCTGTATTTGCGGGTCTATTTTAGTCGCTTGATTACTTTTCATTAGTACTGCCGGGGCAGGAGTAAGTTGGTCGCTATTAGAGGTTGTTGCAGCATCTGAGCAAGCAGATAGGCAAAGTGGGAGTAGTACAGCGATAACAGATAAGCGCATGGGAAACCTTCACAGTGATGAACAAGTAACCACTATCATACACTTTGCACATAACACAGCAATAAAAACTACGACATTCAAAGGTTAAACCCGCCACCTTGACGGGTTTAAGAAGACTTATAATCCACCTTGGGTTAACTTTGCAGGGTTGAGTAAGGCTTCTAATTCGCTTCGTGAAAGTTCGGTTTCCTGCTCTGCTACATCAATAATTGGTTGCCCACTTTGATAAGCCAGTTTGGCAATTTTGGCTGCTTTTTCATAGCCAATGACCGGATTGAGGGCTGTTACTAAAATCGGATTTTTAGCGAGAGCTTTGTCGATATTAGTTTGATTGACTTTAAAGGAGCGCAGCGCTTTATCTGCTAATGCTTGGCTACTATTTGCCAGCAACTCAATGCTCTGCAAAATGTTATAGGCTATTACCGGTAACATTACGTTGAGTTCGAAGTTACCCGATTGGCCCGCTATCGTAATAGTGGCGTCATTACCGATAACTTGGGCACTTACCATTGCCGCTGCTTCTGGGATCACAGGATTTACTTTGCCAGGCATGATTGAAGAGCCCGGTTGCAGGGCTTCAAGCTCAATTTCACCTAATCCGGCAAGTGGGCCTGAATTCATCCAGCGTAGATCGTTTGCTATCTTCATTTGTGCCACAGCCAGTACTTTTAACTGCCCTGAAAGTGACACAATCGCGTCTTGCGAGCCAATATTGTAGAAAAAGTTTTTACTAGGTACAAAGCGTACACCGACATTAGCACTAAGATTTTTGCAAAATTGCTCAGCAAATAATGGATCGGCATTGACGCCAGTGCCTACCGCTGTGCCACCTTGTGCCAACGCTGAAACCCCTTCAAGGCTATAGCGAATACCTGCCATGGCCGTATCAACTTGGTGTTGCCAGGTGTTGAGGGTCTGCGCAAAAGTGACAGGCATAGCATCCATTAAGTGAGTTCGGCCTGTTTTTACTATTTCACCAATTTCTGATTTTTTGCGCTCTAATGTTTGAGATAGCTGATCCAACGCTGGAAATAATTCATACACCACGTTAATTACACTACTTACTGCAATGGCTGTGGGGATCACGTCGTTAGAGCTTTGCCCCATATTTACGTCATCATTTGGGTGAATAGTCTCATCGCCATAGCTACTCGCTAGCGTTGCGATCACTTCATTGGCATTCATATTTGTGCTAGTACCAGAGCCGGTTTGAAATATATCGATAGGGAAATGTTGTAGGTGCTGACCATCAATGATTTCTTGGCAGGCTCGTTCAATTAATTGCGCCTTGTTTTGACTTAAGTGACTAAGTTCGTAGTTACTCTGCGCAGCGGCTTGTTTGATATAGGCAAGAGCGGTAATAAACTGCTTTGGCATCACTAAGCCGCTAATTTTAAAGTTATTAACTGCACGCTGTGTTTGTGCTTGATAAAGTGCATCAGCAGGAACCTTAAGTTCCCCCATGCTGTCTGATTCTGTTCTAAATTCGCTCATAAAAGCTCCTAAAAAGGGTTGAATTCGTGGCTGAGAATACGTGCTTCTCGCTCCAAGATAAGATATTTTCTGGTACTGTTATGGGTTTTATAAAAGCGCTTTAAGGCCATCAGAGGTTTATAAAGTTGCTCTAAACATTGCTTGCGAATTGCACAATGAATTAAAGAATCGCACATTTTGTTGAGAATTTCATGGAAAGTACGTCTTAAATAGAGCTCTTGAAGCAGCATGCACTGCTGTTTTTCGTAATAGCGAGCCGCATTTAATCCAGCTTCAATGTAGTCAGCCACTAAAGCTGGGGCGTGTAGACCTGGACGCTGGCAAACGCACTTCATTTGCTGTTGATAGAAAAGCATAGCTTGATGGTCGTGCATAAGAAAACCGATTAACTGTAACGATAATCGTTATCATTACAGTTAATCGGTTTTGGTGCAAGTCACAAATTGAAAATTTTGACGAGAGGGTAAGTGTTTAATTGTAACCAAGGATAAATATTTGATCAGTTTCATGTTTTCTCAATACTTGTGTGTGTTGATTTGATTGCGAAAGTAAGTCTATGATCGTGCCACGTTCATCGCAGCTGGTTTTATCTGCGTCGGATTTCTCACTTGCAGCTAAAGCAGCATCAAGTGCGGTATAGGGTGAGATATACATAGTTTTCTCCATTTGGTTGATTCACACTAATAAAAGCATAACTCGTACCAATGCTGACAGAAAATATTAACTTCATGAATTATATGGTTTTATCGTATTAAAAATAAATTAAGACAAGACATCGTTTTATATTTTTGCTTTACTGTTGTGCATTAATTACCAAACATGGTGCACAAATTTGCATGGAAAAACCTTTCTCTCAGGCCTGTGAAAATAATAAATCTCCTATTCTTAGCGAGCTAATAGGCTACTTTGCCGATATTGATAACGTGCTAGAAATTGGCTCGGGCACGGGCCAGCATAGTGTGTACTTTGCTGAACATTTGCCGCATTTACAATGGCACACGAGCGATCGGCTGATCAATCACTACGGCATAAAACAATGGCTTGCACAGGCACAGTTAGCGAATTTACATGAGCCGATAGAGCTTGATTTAAATAATCCTTGGCCGGTCAAAGAGGTCAGCGCTATTTACACTGCCAATACTTTACATATTGTAAGTAACGCGCTCGTTGAGCGTTTTTTCAATGGTGTTGAGCAACATTTAGCAGCGCAAGGCGTGTTATGTATTTATGGGCCGTTTAAATATCAGGAGCATTTTACCAGTGAGAGTAATCAGCGCTTCGATGAATTTTTAAAACAGCAAGATAGCCAAAGTGGTATTCGTGATTTTGAGTGGATACAACACTTAGCAGCGTCAGCTGGCTTAGCGTTAGTAAATGACATTGCTATGCCCGCGAACAACCAATTACTGATCTTTAAAAAGCATTTTTAAAAAGCATTTTTAAAAGGTAATAACTCAGTGCATTGGCGATGGTAAATACGTAAATGTTGCTGTTCGCGCTGTAAATAATCGGCAATCGCAGGGCTAAAATCTGCATCGAGCACGTGGTGCACTGAGTGAGTAAATACAGGGGCAAATCCGCGGGCTATTTTGTGCTCGCCTTGTGCGCCGGAGTGAAAGCAGCTTAATTGCTGTTTAATACAATACTCAATTCCTTGGTAATAGCACAGTTCAAAGTGCAGGCAGTCTACTTCCTCTAGTGCCCCCCAATAGCGTCCATATAAAGTGTCATTACTTTTAAAGCTTAATGTTGCAGCGATCACTTCAGTGTCACGTATAGCGTGCATTATCACTAGTTTATCTGCCATTAGCGCATGCAGCAGCACAAAAAAATCATGGCTTAAATACCCCATATGACCAGAGCGTTTTAAGTAAGTACGCTGATAAAACTCACAAAACTGGCTCATAACAGCAAGCGTAATTTGCTCCCCTTGCAGCCACTCAATAGCGATATTTTGCTGAGCTATTTTACTGCGTTCTTTTTTCAACACTTTGCGTTTACGTGCAGTGAGCTGCGCTAAAAAGCCATCAAAATCAGCGTAGCCAGCGTTTTTCCATTGAAATTGCACGCCAATGCGATGCATGCCTTGGTGTGCCGTCAGTTGTGAAACTTGAGGTAGCGTACAAAAATTAATATGCCAACCCGACCAGCCTTGTTGCTGGCAGTGAGTCGTTAAGAGAGTTGTTATGTACTGATATACTCGCTCTGGCTGTGCATAATCAACGACAATGCGTGGCCCTTCAATAGGGCTAAAAGGAGAACCACAAAGCCATTTGGGATAATATTCTAAGCCATGTTGCTGGTAAGCTTCAGCCCATGCCCAATCAAATACATATTCACCGTATGAGTGACTTTTTAAATATCCAGGCGCAAGTGCAATGAGGGTATCGTTTTCATATATTGCTAAATGATAAGGTTGCCAGCCGGTCGCAGCGGATACACATTGGCTCTGCTCTAAGGCAAATAGAAACGCATGATCTGTAAATGGGTTCGCTGCAAAAAACGCTTGCCAAACGCTCGCATCTATTTCATTAACACTGGCTAACCAGCGATGACTAAATGTGCTCATTCTTGGTTACCTTGCAAGCCTTCAACCTGCTGTATAAATTGCTTAATATAGTCTGCTTGCTGATCAAAATAGGGGTTATAAGTGAGCCGTTGAAAGGTTGGAAATGCTGCCACATTTGCTGCGGTACGCTCACCAATATTTGGCTTTTTGGTGGTTTTGCAGTTTGCATATAAGGCATCATTATCAAGATAACTGCCGCAATTACGGTAGTAACCTTGGGCGCCATAATGTGGGTTGTTAGGTGAATTAATCACTGCAATATGAGATATACCATGAATATTTTTACAACTTGAAATTTGGCACTGCGGATTGATAACTGTGTAATCTGCGGGGAAGTCACTGTTAATGGTATTTTTGTCGCCGTAATAAATCAACGTATCTAAGCGATTAGCTGGGCGCGCTGTCACATCGTGTAAAGTACTTAATAATTGTAGTGAAGCACGTGTATCAATGGTGGTATCTATATCGCTCATGACTGAAAAAATAGCTAAATTGGGTAGTGGGCGTTGCATGAGTTTATGCAGTGTAATATTGCTCATTGCATCATCAGCCGCCGCAGCGGCATTAAAAGGAAAGGACTCATATTTAGCAAAATCGATGTCAGCATCTTTATCTAGCCAATTTACAAACGGAATGCGATTAATCCATTTGGCAAGCCAGCCATTTTTATTGTGTGGCTCGGTGGCCGGCGAAAACAACATCAGTGCGGTTACTTTTGGGCTGACAGGGTTGAGCGTCAAAGAGTTAATTAACAGTGTTGCCCCCGTTGAGTAGCCACCTAAAATAACCTGATCAAAATCCTTGCTAGTACGCGCAATTGCATAGTCTACCGCTTGTTGCCATTGCTCAGTTGTGACGTTACTTAGTGCATCAGCAGCAGTGCTATGCCCTGGTAATAATAAAGTGCGTACATTGTAACCTTGTGCAAAATAAACGTTCGCCAAATCATGAAAGGTAAACGGTGAGTCTGTCAGGCCATGAATCAATAACACTGCTTTGTGAGTATTGTTTTGGCGTAACTCAAAAGGCGCGATAAGGTCGACAATGTTCGGCGCACTTGGGCGCTGTTGTTGTTTAACTAACAGCTGATGGGTTGCAGTTTGAATCGGGCAAGGCATTAGAGCTCGTGGATTGGCGTCTAAAATATGCTGATATGCATAGCTTAAGTAGTCACTGTATGTTTGGCTGGTTTGATAGGCAAAACTGGTTGTCGGTTTATTCTTTTCGAAGCGCAATAGTCCTTGCTGTTTACTTTGCATAATATATTTTAAATCAGTTAACTGCGTTACACAGTCGGTTTGACTGATGGCAAAACTAGACGTTATTAGTAAAACAAAGGCAAGTAATATTCCGTTAAGGCTCATAAACATCTACATAATTGATTAGGCACGCGGTTAGCTTATCGAGTTCGAGTGGTTTTGCAAGATGTTGATTAAAGCCAATGGCTAAAGCATGGGCTTTATCCTCGGGCATCACATCAGCCGTGAGCGCAATAATTGGCAGTTGATCTGCTGTTTTAAAAGCCCTGATCAAAGATGTGGCTTGATAACCATCCATAACAGGCATTTGGCAATCCATTAATACTAAATCAAAGTCATGCATTTTGATTTGCGCTACTGCAAGTTCACCATTTTCGACCACGGTTGGGGTGATGCCTAAAGAGCCAAGCATCGCTTTTATGACCAGTTGATTTACGCTATTGTCTTCTGCGACCAGTACTTTTAGTTTACTCAAGTCAACCTGTTGTGGCGCTTCTTGAGGCGCGACTTGTTGAGCTGCGCAGCTATTAAGTTCGACGCAGAGGGTAAAGGTTGAGCCTTTGCCAACTTCACTTTGGATGTAAATATCTCCTGACATGAGTAAGCTCAACTCTTTTGCTATTGTTAAACCAAGCCCAGTGCCGCCAAACTTACGCGATGTTGAATTATCAGCTTGCGTAAATGCATCAAACAATTTGCTTTGCTCTGTTGCTGCAATACCGATGCCCGTATCGGTAATTGCAAGGGTGACTTGCAGGCGTTGAGCAGATATTTTTTTACAAGCGGCACGAAGTGTTACTTCACCTTCAGAGGTAAACTTGATGGCGTTACTGCATAAGTTTAATAAAATCTGCTCAATGCGCATAACATCACCTTCAAACCAAATATCGGTTGGTAGTTGGTTATCAACTTTCCAACAGATACCTTTTTGCTGTGCACTTTGTTCAAACATGCTATTGATCCGATCAAGTAAAGCATTTAAATCAAAAGAAGCGATTTCTAAAGTGAGTTTTTGTGATTCAATTTTAGATATGTCGAGTATGTCATTTATCAAACTTAATAATGATTTTGAGGACAAATTAATCTTGTGAAGATAACCACTTAGAGTTTCTACGCTATCTTCATTTTTAGCTAGCGTTGAAAAGCCAATTACGGCATTAAGTGGAGTACGAATTTCATGACTCATATTTGCTAAAAACCGGCTTTTTGCTTGGTTAGCTAAATCGGATTGCTTTTTAGCTTTGGCTAACGAGCTGGTACGCTCTGCGACCAAACGCGAAAGGGCCATATGTTGATAATTGAACAACAACAGTACTAGTAAAATTAGCGAGCAGACAGTGACCTGCAAGATAAGTAAAAAGAGGGTCATATGACTGTTTTGATGAGGTAGAAACTCATCTCTAATAGTTAAATCGACAAACCAAGTTTGTCCAGCAAAATTAATTTCGATGGTGGCAAGTTTATTGTTCAGAGTTGGCGAATTTTGCACGTTCTTGTAAAAAGGAGGGCTCGTTGGGGATTCATAAATAGCTATATTAAACATTTTGTTCTGCGCAGAAGTGAGTGACTGCGCAATCATATTTTTTACTAAGAATACCCCCGTAGCGTAGCCTTTGATGGAGGCTTCTTCGTTATTTTGTTGAAATACTGGAGCAAATAACAGATAAGCTGGCTCAGGTTCCTTTGTTTGTACGAGTTGAATGATTTTCGTGCTAACAGGGCGGTTTTTTATGCGTGGGTCGAGTAAAGTTTCACGACGGTCTTCACGAGAAAATAAATTAAAGCCAACGGCTGACTCATTGCCCGCAAGAGGGGCTACATAGGTAACGACTACTAGTGGGTCATCCTCTGTTAATGGTTGGCCTTGAATGCTAGGAGTAAAATTAAAGGACTTATAAAGTTCCTTTAGGTGAGCATTAAAAGCATCAGCTTGATCGGGTGTAATTTTGCGATTCCAAGAAAAGGCTTTAATAAAAGAGTGTTCAGCTAGCAATTCTGTACTGTAACTGTTGAACTCTTGCTCATTTACAGTTGGGGTTGATTGGATTTGACTGGCGAGGCTTTGTACTGCGATTTGGCTGAGATTTAAATGGCGAAGTAAACTGTTTTCAATGATAGAAGTTTCGCGTTTTGCGATTTGTATCGCATTTGAATAACTCTCTTGATTGTATAGCTTGGTGGTTAACGCCACTGAGGCAAACAACACCGAGCACACAGCAATTGTAGGTAATGGAGCAACATAGTGCTGCTGAAACTTTGGTTGCAATAATGCCAATAAAAATGGGCTGGCAATGAGCACACCCAAGGCATCGCCGAGCCACCAATAGGTTACATTTCTCCAATGGTTATCAATGCTATATGCAGAATTAAACTCACTCAAAGCATAAACGCCTATATTGGCCGATATAAGGCTGACAGCAATGCCCACGATAAAAATAAAATAAATTATTGATTGGCGTTTTTTTAAATACAGCGGGTGGCCTAACCAATATTTAAGCAGAGCAGCGCCTAGCATGCCTTGTATCACTGCCCCTAAGCCGATTAGCAGTACTTGCTCTAAGGTGTTACCAATTAAAACCTGCTCAGTGATTGCGTTATCACCGGTACTTAAATTAAATGCGACCGAAGCAATAAATAATGCCGGTATAAAGCGCCACCACCAAATAAAGCAGCCCACTAAAGCAATACCAGCAGGTATCCAAATAGGGATCACTTGAGATTGAAAAGCAAAATTAGTGAGTAACTTACCCGTTGCGAAATAGGCAACAGCAAAAAGTATGTAAAAAACAAACGAGTTCAATGTTGAGCGAAAGATTTTCACATGCTTCCTTGTTAAAAGTTATTTTTATAGGAGATTTTTCAGTATAGCGAATCAGTACTGAAATAGTGCTATTTTTTAAAGTGGCAGCTGTTTTTTGCTAAAAGTTTGCTTTAAAACCACCATAGACTCAATATTAGCAATACAATTAATACTACCAAGCTTATGTTTTACAAAGCTTTCATAACTTTCTAAATCAGCAGCAATAATTTTTAATAAGTAATCATAGCTACCAGAAATTACCGAACATTCGAGTACATGGTTAAGCTTTTCAACTTGCTCTTCAAAGGTATTCGCTGCACTTACTGAGTTTTGGCTTAAACGCACGAATGCATAAACCAACACATGCAAACCAAGTGCTCGTGGGTTTAAAGCCGCATGATAGCCACTGATCACTTTACTTGCTTCAAGTTTTTTAATGCGCCTCAAGCAGGGGGTATCAGAAAGGCTCACCGAACTGGCAAGTTCTGAAACCGAAGTGCGGGCATTATTTTGTAATAAGGTTAACAGCTGTTGATCTTTTTTATCTAAACTCATAAATGCTAGCAATAAATTTCACTTAATTGTGATTATAGAGTGAATTTCACTAATAATGTGCTTTTTTATTGGTGGTTTTGCTGATTTGCGCTCTTTGTTATCTGTTAACATAAATGCAATAAATATTTGATACGGAGTTATGCCGATGAGCAATAATACTCAGGCATTTGACGAGTGGCTCAGAACCCGCTTTGTTGAGATCAACAGTCAATTAGAGACCATCTATTGGCAACAAGAAGATAAAGCCAATGTGGAGTTTGTAGGTGAGCAATTTAAGCATCAATTAGAGGCGGAAGGTAATGCCCATATACGTAAGTTACTCGCTGAAGGCAATACCGATGAAGGGTTTGACCGTGCCTTTGATTTGCTTGGCAATGTGGGTTTGTTTATGGCTGCATGTCGGCGTCATGAGATCACCGAGCCATCAAGAGAAACAACCTCGCCGCTGGTCGAAGCGTCAGCATTGGCAATGCATATTGGTGCATCAATTGGAGTAACGCCACGGTTTGCGACAGCGCACTTAACGACCCATAATAAAGCGGTAAATGGTTTATATAAGCGTTTTACTGATCTGAGCGATGAAAAGTTATTTATCGACTACAACACGAAAGGTATTTTAGCTTATAAACGCGCCGCTGATGCCTTATTAAAAATTCAGCCGCTAGGGATTTCGCACCCGTTGTGCGGTGAGTTGTTGAAAGTTGCTAAGCAGGCGCTCGTTGATGTGATTGAATCAAATACGGCGCTATATAACCAGCTCGACACCGAGCGATTCTTTTTTTGTGTACGCCCTTATTATAAGCCATACCGAGTAGGTAAAGAGATTTACCGCGGCGCTAATGCCGGCGATTTTGCCGGGATTAACGTGATTGATATGTTACTAGGGTTGTGCTTTGCCAACGAGCCGAGTTATTCACAAATGCTGGTGGACAAGTTTTTATATATGATGCCCGAAGATCAGCAAATACTGCGTGAATCAATGCGCATGCCGAGTTTAATGGATGATTTTTTAGCCGCAGGAGAGGCACGTCACAGCGCATGGTTTAAAACCAATGCGAAATTGTTTATTCAAGTGTGTAAGCTTCATGGTGATACGGCAATTGGCCATCATAACCAATTAGTTAGCAAGTTTATTGCCCAGCCTGCGCAACAAATGCAACAGCAGCATATGAATAAAGTAACAGCCAGCGGCCCGCCATTACATGTATTATTAGATTCACTAGAGCAATTAAGAGATCGCCGAGCGGCTGCTAAGCGTGATGACATCAAAACGCGTTACCACGATTTAACACAGCTCAAACAGTGGGTGGGTAATTAACATGTATAAAGACGATTTTAATTTGACCGATGGGTGTTATTTACTTAATCACTCTGTTGGTCGAGCGTTAAAAAGTAGCCAAGACGATTTTAACCAACACTTTTTTGCCCCTTGGCAATCCAGTAATAAAGAGCCGTGGCAGCAGTGGTTAGCGGTTATAAGCCGTTTTACCGCTGCGTTGAGCTCGCTGTTTAATTCACCAAGCGAGCAGTTTTGCCCGCAAGTTAACCTATCTAGTGCATTAACTAAGCTTGTTATGTCACACCCTCGACTACAACAAGCTGGCTGTAAAGTGTTAATGGCGCAAAGTGACTTTCCTAGCATGGGCTTTGCAATGCAAAAAGCCTTAGCCAGCGGTGCTAAAATTGAATTTATTCCTGAGCATGTTGATTTAACAGACAATACTCAGTGGCAGCAGTACATAACCCCAGATATCGATTTAGTGTTTATAAGTCATGCCTATTCAAATACCGGTCAGCAAGCCCCTGTGGCTGAAATTAGCAAGTACTGTAAGCAAGCGGGCTGTTTAAGTCTTGTTGATGTGGCGCAATCAGCGGGTGTATTGCCGTTAGACTTAAGCCAAGTTGGTGTTGATTTTATGATTGGCTCAAGTGTTAAATGGCTATGCTCTGGCCCCGGTGCGGCCTACTTATGGGTGAGTAAAGCGCAGTTAAGTATGTGTGAGCCACAAGATGTCGGTTGGTTTTCTCACCAAAATCCATTTGAGTTTGATATTCATCATTTTGCTTATCATGAGAGCGCGCTGCGTTTTTGGGGAGGGACACCTTCCATCGCGCCATTTGTTATAGCTGGGCACAGTATTCACTATTTTGCTCACTTAGGTATCGAGAAGGTGCGCGCTCATAACTTAGCACTACTAGCGCAATTAACCACGGCGCTGGCTCCTTATGTGGTATCGCCAGTTGAGCCCGCTAGATGCAGTGGCACGGCAATTATTAATTTTGCTGAGCAGCAAGCGGCGGTTGTAGCTGCTTTAACAGCCGCTGATATTAGCGTTGATGTACGGGCATATGGGGTACGCGTATCACCGCATATTTATAATGACAGTGGTGATATTGAGCAACTCATAAAAGTGGTTAAACAGGTTTTAAATAAATAATTATTGGCTGAGCTGCGTTTTCATGCTGTTCAACGCCTCGATCTGTTGTTGATACTGTTCGATCTGCGGTTTGATGCGTCGCTCAGCTTGTGCGGTACGTTGTGCTATCGCATCAGCAATTGAGCTTGCGCCCATTCTATTTGCAGTATCTTGGGTCATATAATTTATATTGGTTTTTTGCTCTGCCAGAGTATCTTGTAGTTGCTTAATTTCGCGCTGGATCTGCACAATCTTTCGGTCAATTTTTTGAATGGCAATAAAGCTGTCAACTTCGCCATCAATAATCTTGCTCTGCTCTGATACACTTTGCGCGACATTGGTGGTTGGAATGGTTATTTCTTTGGCGTCAGCGCCACATGGCAGTTGGCTGAATATGGCGACGCCATCAACGGTGCAGCGGTATACCTCAGTAGCCGATGCTGGTGCGATGAGCTGCGTAATAACCCACGCGAATGGTAAACTAACGTGTCGCAAATGCACTTATAATCCTTAAATTCGCAATCAAAATCCCCAGTGCTGCTTAGTTTAGCAAGTTTGTTAATTAAGTCGCCAGTTTTTAGCGACTCAGCTTATAGGTATTTCGTTATAGTGGTATTTTCTGCAATGAAAAATAACCAAGCAGTTGGCGCATAGTATTGGCCTGATCAGCCATTTGTTTTGCGGCAGCCATGGTTTCTTCTGTCATGGCGGAGTTTTCTTGGATCAAGGTGGTAAGTCGTTGTACCACAATATCCACTTCTTTTATCGCTTGTTGCTGAGTAATAGAAGAGCCATTGATCGACACTATCATATGATTAACATCAGCTACGGCACTAACAATTTGTTTTAGTTTTTCACCGGATGAATTAGCGAGTGTCGTGCCTTGGCTAATTTTTTGATTACTATTACTAATGATCGCTTTAATCTGCTTTGCTGAGGTGGCACTGCGCCCAGCTAACTCTCGGACTTCATTGGCAACTACAGCAAAACCGCGACCATGCTCACCCGCTCTGGCAGCTTCAACCGCGGCGTTAAGGGCCAATAAGTTAGTTTGGAATGCGATTTCATCAATCACAGAGACTATTTCATTAATATCTTTACTCGAGCTGTTCACTTCGAAAATAGCACTGACTGTTTGTGACGACAGCTCGCCACCTTCTGTGGCGGCTACTTGAGCGTTTTCTGCAAGCGCAACGGCTTCCTTAGCTTGTTTGGTAATTGCAGCTATTTCATCCAGCATATTACTGCTACTGGCACTTGCTTCTTCTAAGTTCGCAGCTTGTTCTTCTGTACGCTGGCTTATTTCAGTGTTGCTTGCAGCTATTTCTGCGGCACTTTGTGAAACTTTACTCGCAGATTCTTGAATGCTGCTGATAACCGTGGTTAGTTTCTCGATGGTTTGATTAACATCCGCCTTTAAGATTGCGAATACGCCTTGATAATCTTGTTGTAGTTGTTGATCTAAATTACCTTGCGCGAGCTCACTTAAAACAGCTGTTACATCTGCAATTGCACTGGCGGTGATAGTTAAAGTTCCATTCACGTCATTTTGTAGTTGGGCGAGCTGGCCTTGCATAGATGTTTCTAATTGCTGGCTAAAGTCACCGTTGCGCATTGCCGCCATCACCTTTGCAAGTTCTGCAATAACAATGCTTAAGTTATTAATTGAGCTATTTATATCTGCTTTAAGAGCATTGAGTTGACCATGCATCTTACTGTCTATTGTTTGCTCAAAATTCCCTTTACTGATCGCCAACATCACACTCGAAATTTCAGTCACTGCATTGTCTAAGCCCATAATTGAGTTATTAATATTGTTTTTTAATGTTGCTAATTGACCATTTGCATTGCAGTTTACCTGTTGTTTAAAGTTACCGGCACTGACCGCGGCCATCACGTTATTAATATCTTTAATGATCAGTGCGAGGTTATCTACGCTGGTATTGATATCATTTTTAAGAGTGCCTAGTTGTCCTTGTAATGGTTGCTCGATACGCTTTGCAAAATCTCCTTCGTGCAGTGCACTCATCACCTGGCTAATATCACTTACGGCACTCGCTAAGCTGTGCACTGAATTATTTACGCTGTTTTTTAATTGTGCCAAAGAGCCTTGTGCAGCAGCGTTCACTTGCTGCTGAAAGTCGCCATGTTCAATATGTTTCATCACCGTAACAATCTCAGTAATCGTGGTGTTTAACGACTGCAGTGAGTTATTGATATTATGTTTTAAAGTGCCCAATTGGCCTTGCATTGGCGTAGTTATTTGACAGTTAAAATTCCCTTGGCTCATTTCATCTATAACATGATTCAATTCGTTCATTGCTTGCTCTAATGAGTCAGCGCAATTATTAGTGGCTTTTTTTAAGGAATCTAATTCGCCTTTACAGGTAACAGTAATCCGGTGATTAAATTCACCAGCAGCCATTTTATTCATTACTGTATTGGTTTGTGAAATAGATCTTTGTAGCGCATCCAGTAAGCAGTTGAAGGCATTTGCGGACGAACCTATCTCGTCGCTTGAAAGCACCGGGGTGCGAACTGAAAAATCCCCCCGTTGTTCTACGTGACGCATGGTGTCTACCAATAACTGCACAGGGTGAGTTAATGAGCGAGCAAACCACAACGCAATTAATGTTATGGCAATGATTGAGACAATTAAGGTGACGACTAAAATAGTGGTTAATTGACTCACCGCAGCAAACGCCTCTTGTTGATCGATTTCTGCTAATAGCGACCATTGCGTGCCAAGCACATTGATAGGCTGATAAGACGATAGCACCAAAGAGCCACTGTAATCAGTGATCACTTGTTGGCCTTTTTTACCTCGCTGAGCAAGTTCAACAGCATGGGTTTTGACTTGGCCTGTCGCGGGGTTGCGAAATGAGTTCACCACAGAGTGTTTGTCAGGATCAAGAAAAGAATCCGAGCGCATTAAAAAATCTGGCCCGACTAAATAAGTTTCACCACTGACACCAAGGCCAGCTCGTTCAGTCATAATAACATTGAGTGCATCGATAGATAGTTGAAATATTAGTGTATTAGTATGTACGCCACGGTTGTATATTGGCGTGGCGATAAAGCTTGCCGGCGCATTATAGGAGGGCAGATATTGCTGGTAATCGACAAAGATTATTTCATCTTCATTGAGTAGTTTAGCTTGCTCAAATGCGCGAGCCAGATTGCTATTGTTAAAAGGGCCATCAAGCAATGACGTTGCAAAATCAAGCTCTTTATAAACGGAATACACGACTTCGGCACTGCGATTGTCCACAATAAACACATCATAAAAATCAAATTTTTCAGCAAAATTGAGTAAAAAGCCATGATATTTACTGTGTAGTAAATTGTAGCTGTTATCCGCCGCTGCTTGTGTTAATTGCGCTTTTTCACCAATAGGATAGGGGTTGTCTGCTAAATATTGTGATTGCCAATAGCGCGCTGTGGGAGAGAGTGATGTCAGTAGCTGTGCTTTAAGTGGAGTGTCTTTATTTTCAAGGCGGTATTTAGCGCTAAAGTCGTTATTATAATAATCCGCTAAACGCTGCTGGGCGCTATTGTCGAGTGTGTTGACCATCGGCTCTTTAAACGCGAGACTCAGTTCCTCTGCTGCTGTGTGTAGTAAAGGGCTTTGCGCCAAAAATAATAATTGCGCTTTAATATCTGCAAAGTGTCGTTCAATTGCGTCCTTTTTAATTTCGCTGACCGCTTCTAATTGCGCGTATGTTTGCTTATTTAATGAGGCTGCAGACTGGTATAAAGCGAGACTGATACTGATTGCCAAGGGAATTAACGCAACCAATAAAAAAGCAATAATAAGCTTTTTAGTCAAGCCAATACTACGTACAAAATGCCCAAATGAGTGGGTAGGGTTAGCCATAACAACATCCTTATAGAAGCAAAGCTGTAAACCTAATATAGGTAATTAAGATTTAGTGTAGAACAGCTGGCCCCAAAAGCGAGTCGCTAAAGAAAATAGATTTTTGAGCCGCTGTAACGCAACCGCGATACTCTGTTAAACTAAGCACATTCAAATTAAAGTGTGTTTGCTATGAAAAACGCGATTATTCCTGTGGTATTGGCTGGTGGTATAGGTTCACGGTTATGGCCATTGTCACGCCAAGCTATGCCAAAGCAGTTTTTACCTTTACTGGGGGATGAATCGTTATTGCAGAGCACCTTAAAGCGCTGTGCAGATGAGTGTTTTACTGACGCTATTTTGGTTTGTAACGAGCAACATCGTTTTATTGCCAGTAGCCAATGTCAGCAAATAAATGTACAACCAAAGGCATTACTATTAGAGCCTGAAGGGAAAAACACCGCACCAGCCATTGCTCTTGTCGCACAGTATGTATTACAACAAGGGCTTGATACGCCGTTATTAGTGATGCCAGCCGATCATCATATTTATAATTTTGAATTGTTAATTGCACAACTGCCTGATGCACTAAAATTGGCGCAGCAGGGCAAATTAATTACCTTTGCAATCGAGCCTGATACTGCCCACTGTGGTTACGGTTATATCAAAAGAGGGGCTAAAATAGCAGCCTCAAACTGTTATGAAGTTGATGAATTTAAAGAAAAGCCCAGCTTACTGTTGGCACAGCAATATCTCGCCAGTGGCGCATATAGCTGGAACAGCGGTATGTTTTTATTTACCCCGAGGGCATACCTTGCTGAGTTAGCACGATTTGCCCCCAAAATTGCGAACTGCATTGCACAAGCCGCCAATTTTAGCGGCGATTTAGGTTTTACACGTGCCGACAACAATGCCTTAAAAAATTGCCCCAGTGATTCTATCGACTACGCTATTTTAGAGCGCAGCGCGAACATAGCGGTACTGCCGTTAGCGCTTGATTGGAATGATGTGGGTGGTTTTAATGCGTTATGGCAAAGTACTGATAAAGATGCGCAGGGGAATAATCTCAGCAAAGATACCGTGTTGTTAAACAGTGAAAATAACTTACTCAAGAGCGAAAGTGGCCATACTATTGCTACTTTAGGGATTAAAGACTTAGCGGTTATTCACACTCATGATGCTACATTAGTCGCTGATAAAAACCAGCTAGATCAACTGCCTGAATTATTAAAACTAGTGGCTGCTCAGCAAGGCGATAAGTTATTGCATCATCAAGCTATGTATCGGCCTTGGGGTAGCTATCGGGTGTTAGTCGAAGCTGCAGGCTTTAAAGTTAAAAAGATTATCGTTAATAGCAAGGGCAAGCTCTCGACGCAGCGTCATCAACATCGTGCCGAGCATTGGGTAGTAGTATCAGGCGTGGCAGATATTTGTATTGCTGGTAATACACAGACTTTAACAGCCGATCAGTCGTGTTATATAGCACCAAACCAAATCCATAGTTTGGCCAACAATCAAACTGAGCCGCTGATCGTGATTGAAGTACAAACTGGCCGTATTTTAGATGAAGCCGATATAGAGCGCTTTGATGATCTGTATGGGCGATAGCGGCAAGTTTCCCTCATTCCCTGCTCTTTGTGCAAAAAACTTAGTGGATTATTCACAAAGAGGTTAAGAGGCGCTGCGCTTAAGAGTAATACAGATCCTAGACCAAGGCCGTTGTAGAAACTCAAAAACAAAAGGCATTAACATTGCGCTTCCTGTTAATAAAAAGCGCATGATGGGTGGTGTGGGGCTGGAGGGGACCTCCGGCAACCAGGTTAAGCATTCAGCTCGCGGATTATCAAACTACCTAACTGCCGTGTGTTGTAATGGTTACCATTGCTATTTATCATTGATACACCCAACTCTTTAGCTACTCGCCTCAAATGTGGTTTAGCTGGTAATAGAGGAGTTTCATTTTCCATGATCTCTATTGAACCATTCTCACGTTCGACAACTGTTAGTTCTCGCCACACACCCTCTTTTACTTTAGGTATATCGCGATTGAGACTACTAGGTTTTGTTAGTTTACTCAAAGCAAGTGTATATTTTGAGCCTGAAGTGCACATAAGAACTTTTGCTTGTTCAACTGTTCCATCGAACAAGGTTTCAATTTGCATTTCTTCAATGTTAATCCGTAACACAATAACTCGATCGACACAGTTAAGTGTATTTGGATTAAAAGAAATATGACCGCTATTAGCTAAACGTCCGGTGGTTTTAACAGAGACTCGTTCACCTTCCCCGCTAACAACATCATATCCCGATTGATTTACTTCAGTTGCCATTTGCCCATTAGTAATTAAAGCGGAATAAAGCTCACCGATTCTTCCGGTCAGGTGCCTTAGCTCAGTAATAGGAACCCCCCAACTCAACTCTCGTTCAAGCCAAGACATGGACTCACCTAAAGATTGAATTACCTGAATTTGTGTTAAAGCCACCGACTTATCTCCTGATGCCTAACGGTCAATGTGTTGGCATGGCTTTGTTTGCCAAAACCATGGCAACTTAAAATTGTCGGAGTTTAGGCGCTTGTTATGTCTTTGGTAGCAACTTATTGAATAACTTCGCGTAATACCAATAAGTGCAAATAAAAACTATGGTTAAAATACCTAATGAAAGTATTGATATTGGTTTGTCTGCAGTATTAAGAAATGCCTCTAGATTACTTAAAATCAAGCCTAAACCAATACCTAATAACAAAGTCACTATAGGAAATAAAAAAGCAAAAATTTTAAGATCTAATTTTTCTTCCGAAAGCTTCATTCGTTTTAAAGCTCTTTCCATGTTAAAAACTCCTAAATAGAAAATATAACGCTTATTGAACACCATTTTGGTAGTTTATAACACATCAAAACAGGAATAACTTTCACCTTTAACCTTGCTTCTTTTTCCTTGAAACTTCACTCTCGCCAACTCGCCAACTCGCCAACTCGCCAACTCGTTAACTCATCTGCTCTCTTACATATTTTAAATACTGCTCCAAGCTGTTTTGCCAAAGCACTAGTGCATCGGTGAGTGACTCTTTTAGTGGCTTGTTATCAAGTAAGCGTCGCTCGATTTTTTTAAGTTCGCTACCATAGCGGTTAAAACCAAGCTGTAAAGCCGTGCTGGCTTGGCGATGCAGTAGCTTTATACATTGCTCTTTATCTTCGTCCAACAACTGTTGTGCGCGGATCAATTTATTACGTGCGGATAATACAAACTCGTTGTAAATAGACGAAACCTCGTCTTCACTAAAAGAGCTTTTTAATGTGTCTGCAGCGGTATTGTCATATAAAACATCACTTAGCTCAACGGCAATACTGGGTGCATGGCTGCTTTGTGAATCACTTAATGCTTGGCGTAATTTTTGTTGTTTAATTGGTTTACCAACAATGTCTTTTATTCCTAATGAGAAATACTCTTTAATTTCGTCAGGACTTAAGCTGGCAGTAAAGGCCAGTACTGGCGTACGTTGATTTTTATGTTCCATACCTTTGAGGGTTTTAAGCACTTCTTGGCCAGTGAGATCTGGCAGGTTCATGTCTAATAGCACAACATCAAAGTGGTACTCTTGCATCAGGTTAATAGCACTTTTACCATCGCGGGCGAGCTTGATTTTATGCTCGTCATCAGCCATAAATTCTATGGCTATTTTTTGATTTAAATCTAAATCCTCGACCAGTAATACATCTAATCCAGTTAAATAATCTTTTGATTGATGGCGCTGTTCAACAAGGCTGAGTTCGCCAAGCACAAGCGTGATATCAAAGCTAAACGAACTGCCTTTATCTAACTCACTGGTAATATCAAGTTGGGAGCCTAGTTTGGCTAGCAGGCGGCTGGTGATAGCAAGGCCTAGGCCTGTTCCGCCCTTTTCTTTACCTGCACTACTTTGTACGTATGGCTCTGTAAGGTATTCTATTTCATCATCTTCAATGCCAGGGCCTGAGTCAATTACACTAATACGAATATGATGTTCAAGTTGGCGCTCCTCTAGTAACTCTACGCGAATTTTAACTTCCCCCTTGTCGGTAAATTTAATCGCATTACCAACGAGGTTAATGATGATTTGCCGAAGTTTTTGTTGGTCACAGTAATAACACGCTTGCTCAGGGAGGTTATAAATTAACTCAAACTTTAAGCGTTTTTGTTCGGCTAATGGACTCAGTAATAAACACAGGTTGTGCAGCCAGGTTTTAAATTCTACGTCCTCTTCATAAAGAGCTTCGTTGTGTTGATCAAGGCTTGCGTAATCGAGTACTTTATCCACTAACAAGTTAAGTGATTCGGCGGAGTTTATAATGGCTTCGCAATAAGGTTTGTCTCGCGGGTCTGTTGATTGATTTAAGATCAATTGCGCACTACCTAAAATACCATTAAGGGGCGTGCGAATTTCATGACTAATGGTAGATAAAAACAAGCCTCTTATTTCAAGATCTTTTTGCGCTTTATTAGTTAATTGATTGAGGTTTTGCTCCCTGCGCTCGTTACATAATAACGCCATGCCGGTGGTATAAAACATTGGGGCGATCACGCCATTAACCAGTAAGGTCACGCTAAACCAGTTTTCTTTTAACAGTGTGAAATTGTTAACATCTTCCATTAAAAAAGCGCGACCGACAAAAATACTGCTAATAATGGTCAGGATCAAAATATAGACAATGCTGCCATTGGGGTAGGGCTTACGGGCAAAGCGAATAAATAAGTACAATAAAAACAGTGCTTCGCTGATATGTTGTAAGTCAGAGGCAAGCACTCGATTGCGTAAATTTGAATCAACCACCGTAAAGTATATTAATAATGCACCGCAAAATAACGTTGCTAATACAAAAATTCGAAACTCTTTACCGCGATACCCTAAAAACTGGCTGATCGCTAATGCATGAATGATGGATGCACTGAACCACAAACTATTCGCTAAAAAAATGGTAATAAGGTTATCGACATAGCCATGTAAAGCAAAGCTCATTAATGCAGTAAACAGTACTAGTGGATAGAAGATATATAACACCGTACCGGGGATATGTTTGTTCGCGCGCCAAGTTAAGAAACTAAGCAGTGCCATTACGGCCATCATTGCGGCACTAGCTAAATACAGAGTGAGAGAGTCGAGCATTCATATTCCAAGCTGTTTCGGTAACGAGATTAGAATAATGGCAATTGCCAGTGTTAGCAAATAAGGTGCACAATAGAAATGAAAAAACAGGTATTAAAGTACCTGTTTTTTTAAGTTAACTGAAAATTGCTAGATCAGCGAATTTCATCAGGAATATTTTGCTGTGCCCATGACAGTAGTTCAATACGGTTACGGCATTTTGTTTTTCTAAATGCGCTGTATAAATGTGTTTTTACTGTGTGTGGGCTAATGCTTAATGCTTCCGCGATTTCTTTATTTTTCGAGCCATTACTCATCAGAGAGATAATCGCTTTTTCGCGTTTAGTGAGTTTGACTGGTTCAATATCACCGTCGGTGAGTTTGTGTAAGGCATCTTTATTAAATTGCAGCATGCGGTTTAACGCATTACACATAATATCGCGGCGATACCAGAGTTGATCTTCAAGTAATAAGCGAATGCCTTTCATTAGCACATCTGCATTGTCGGTAGTGTAAAAAACCCCACGAATGCCACTTAACAGCGCACGATTAGCAAGTTCTGGATTTTCATCTAAGTTGAATAATACGATATCGCATTTAACACGTAGGTTTACCAGTTGCTCTTTTAATTTCCCCCAAGCGTCTTGGCTTGATGTTTCAATAAACAATAGGCGGGTTCCTTCAGGAACGTCTAATATGTTTGTTCCAGTAGTAACATTGAGCCCTTGGGTTTTTAATAAAGGCTCTAATACATTAATACCAATTGTATTAATTGGCTCTAGATCTAGTAACAAAAAGGCTGAACTACTCATACTTATATACTCTTGAATAAAGTTGACCAATCAATCCTAACATGCAATCCACCCCTTTCGTATTAGAAATTTCCTAGTTTGGGGTAGGATAAACATAGTTTAATAACGTTTTGTACATTATCCATTAAAAAACACACTTTGAATCACGACCAAGTAATTGATATTTATGTAAAATAAATAATAGGTGGTGATTGTTGTCCCTTTTACAAATATTTACACTTCAAATTTAAAAATCAGCCTTTCTTCCTATCCTGATAGGGCGGCCATCCCATTAATTTACCAGCTAACATATGTAAATGAATGTGAAAAACAGTTTGACCGCCATGTTCATTACAATTCATTACAACTCTAAAGCCATCCGCTGCAAAGCCTTGTTGTTTGGCTATTTTCGCAGCCACTACGTAAAGGTGACCAACAAGAGGTGCATCTTGTTCAGTAATGTCATTTATGGTCGCAATCTCTTTTTTCGGGATAATCAGCACATGAAAAGGTGCTTGTGGGTTGATGTCTCTAAAGGCCAAACTCAACTCATCTTCGTAGATGATGTCTGCCGGAATTTCACGATTGATAATTTTAGTAAAAATAGTTTCTTGGCTCACGTTAAAATCGGTTCCATATGTAATCTAATAAATATCACTAATGACAAACTTTGCTTGCAGTGTCAAACTGAAATCAAACCACAAGGAGTTATTATGCGTAAAAATTTATTATTGAGCGGGATTGTTGCCGTGTTTTTGAGTGTGCCCTGTATTGCTGAAACCGTGAACTTCCCTGAAGAAATCGTGCCATTACAAGTGGGCGATAAAAAAATTGAACATTCATTTTTCAATCGTGTTGATGAAGTTGAACTTACTCCCGGTGTTTATCAATTCAAACTTAAGTACACAGATTTATACGAGCAAGGCTATGATGAGCATCAAGTTGTCGATTCTGAACCATTTTGGGTGACGATGACTATCGCGGCGAATACGGATTACGATGTGGTGTTTAATCGTGCCGATAATGCCGTGGCTGCGAAAGTGTTTGCCGAGGCTCCACAAGTGAGTTTGCAAGCGAAGGGAGAGTCATTAGGCACGCCTTTAGCGATTATCGCTGAGCCAAATTTAAGCAGCGGTGCAGCACCTCAAGTTGCGACAGAAGCTGCAGCGAGTACCACGGCACTTGCTACAGCGAGTGCAACGCAAGCGCCAGTATCTCGTCCTATGGCAAAGACAGGTAATGCGCCCAGTGCTGCAGCGATGCTTGATTTTTGGTGGCAACAAGCCAGTGCGCAAGAGCAGCAAGCTTTCATCAATAAAGTCACTAAAAGCAAATAAATAACGTTAATTAAATAGCAAAAAGGGCGAATAAATCGCCCTTTTCCATTTTGTTGCTTAGCTATTACTTAGCAAATAAGTCGTCAATAGTCCCTTGTGCAAGTGGGTGGTAACCCGGGCGAGCTTTAATGTAAACATCGTGAGCCCATTCACGCTTACCGTTTTTGATCAATGCTTTGTATAGCGGCACAATCAATTTACGACGGCCAATACCTGATAAGTGCTTATCAAGTGCAGGATAAATTGGTTGATAACCATTACCTACCGCAAGCATATACCATGCAAACGCACGCTCGGCATTGGTTGACTGAGTTAAGTTAAACTCTTTATCTAATGCGGCCATTTTTTCTAGGCTTAAATCGCGTGGTAAGTTATTTAAAAAGTGTAGCCATTCATGCACAGTCCAATTAGTGGTAGGAAGCTGTGCGGCAGTGGTTTCATCTTTTAACCATGCAGTAGAAGCTGCATCTACTTTATCAAACGCATCTGAAGTTGGGTTTGGCGCATCACTTGGTAAACCTGGCTGAAAAATCCACTCATTGACTTTATCCATGCTGACAACACCTGGATACTTTTCAATTAAGTTAGCTTTGATGTAAGTAACAAATTGCGCCGTTGTTAACGATTTAAAAGCGAATTCGTTGAAGTAGGTTTTTACGAAATCATCAAACTTTTCACGACCGTATTGGTTTTCTAGGTAGATTAAAAATAGCTGACCTTTGGTATAAGGCACTGAGCTGAAAGCGTCATCTGGGTCGCGGCCATTAAGCTTTAAGTTAAGGCGGGTATCAGGTGCATCAATCGTTTCTAGTTGCGCACGCAGGCCTGCAGCATCAAGTGCTTGCTCCATAACGGCACGGTCACGACCAAATACCTCTTCCATAATGCGGTTTTCAACGTATGAGGTAAAACCTTCGTTTAACCATAAGTCTTCCCACGTTGCGTTAGTTACTAAGTTACCTGACCAAGAGTGTGCAAGCTCGTGAGCAATCAGGTTTACTAAGCTTTTATCACCCGCAACAACCGTTGGTGTGATAAATGACAGGCGTGGATTTTCCATGCCACCAAATGGAAAGCTTGGCGGTAGCATAAGTAAATCATAACGACCCCATGCATATTCGCCATACATCGCATTGGTTTTATCGATCATCGCTTGGGTGTCATTAAACTCGGCAACGGATGCATCTAAGATAGTTGGTTCAGCAAAAATACCGGTTTGCTTAGACATGGCTTTAAATTCTAAGTTACCTGCACCAATGGCAATTAAGTATGGAGAGATAGCTTGTGGCATATCAAAGTGGTAGTCACCATCTTTATAGAGCGCATCTTTATTATCGGCGCTCATCACGGCACGAATATCTTCAGGCGTATGGATACGCGCTGAGTAAGTCACACGCATTGCCGGTGTATCTTGTACAGGGATCCAACTACGGGCATGGATTGCCTGCGATTGGCTGTACATAAATGGGTGGCTTTTGCTGGCTGTTTGTTCTGGCGTTAACCATTGCAGGCCAGATGCTTCAGGGCGGCTGTTATAATAAATACGTACTTTAGGTGCTTGGCTTTTTAAAGTAATGGTCAGTTTAGAACCTTTAACATCATCGCGCTGAGCAAGGGTGAATTTAGCTTTGTGCCAGCTGCCATTTTGACTTTGATACATGACTTTATCGATGTCTAAATCGCGAGTATCTAGTACTAAGGTTTTGCTGGTGGTATTTTGCCATTCAAGGGTGTGCTCAACAAAGCCCTCTAATTGTTTATCGGCAAAGTCGACATCTAAATCAAGGTTTAAATGCGTCGTGATTACGTCATCAAGATTGGCATATGAGTTTTGATCAATGGCACTGGCCATTGCTTGAGAGCACATTCCAGCCATTGCGAGGCTTAAAAAGAGAGGTTTGATTTTCATAAATACCCTGAACACGAATAAAAAGTGCAGGTTTTATATCATGATTGCGATTCTTGTTTGAGCATTTTTTACAATCTAGTGCAACATTTGCGACTAAGAGTTACACTAGAGCGATTAGTGACAATTAACCTTTGAGGCGTTTTGTGGCTCAGTCCCTGCAATCTTTCCATACCTTTTCTCTACAGAGTCAGTGCTCGCAATTAATCGAAATTACTGACTTAGCGCAATTGCAGCAGCTAACGTTTGCTAGCCCTTTTTGTATTTTAGGTGAAGGCAGTAACACCGTTTTTTTGAGTACTTATCAAGGTACAGTGATCAAAATGGCGACCCGCGGTATTAATACCACTGAACGTAAAGATGACTATTTACTAGAGATTGCCGCCGGTGAAAACTGGCACCAACTTGTTAGTGATAGTTTAGCGCAAGGAATGCCAGGGCTTGAAAACCTCGCCTTAATTCCCGGCACAGTGGGCGCAGCACCGGTGCAAAATATTGGGGCATATGGTGTTGAGCTGGCGAAATTTATTGAATATGTCGAATATTTTGATATTGCGACTAAGCAAATAAAACGCTTGAGCAAGCAGCAGTGTCAGTTTGGTTACCGTGATTCAGTCTTTAAGCAGCAATTAAAAAATAAAGCAGTGATCACCACCGTGGCACTGGCATTACCAAAGCAGTGGCAGCCAGAGCTAAGTTATGGCCCTTTGCAGCAGCTTGAGTCAGTAACTCCACACACTGTTTTTGAGCAAGTAATTAAAACCCGCAACAGTAAATTGCCCGATCCTTATGTGTTGGCCAATGCTGGCAGCTTTTTTAAAAACCCAATAATCACTAATCAGCAATTACAGACCCTGTTACAAGCGTATCCGCAATTACCCCATTATGTTTATGACGAGCAACACCATAAAGTAGCAGCAGGTTGGTTGATAGAGCAGGCGGGGCTAAAAGGGCATCGTATTGCGGGTATCGAAGTGCACCAACAACAAGCGCTGGTGTTGGTAAACCATGGTAATAGCAATGGTGATGACCTGATTGCTATGATCAGCTACATCCAGCAACAAATTTGGCAGCGTTATCAAATAGCGTTACACCATGAAGTGCGGTTAATGGCTGCCTCCAATGAGTGTCATATTAGCCTTGAGGACCGATTATGAAAGCACCAGATGGCAATAAGTTGGCTATTTTAAATGCGCTTAATCAAGGTGGCTTTATCTCTGGGCAATTGCTGGGTGAACAATTGGGTATTAGCCGCGCGGCGGTGAGTAAGCATATTCAAAGTCTACAAGAGATGGGTTTGGACATTTTTAAAGTCAGCGGTAAAGGCTACAGCTTAAATAATAATGTCGGCTTATTAGAGCAAACTAAGATACAACAGCATTACCAAAGTTTAGGGGCACATACCGCGCAAGTGGAAGTTCAGCCAATTATCGACTCGACTAACAGTGAGTTAATGCGCCGTATTGCAGCTAAACAAGCTCTAGAGTCAGGTACTGTAATTGTTGCTGAAATGCAGCAAGCAGGACGCGGCCGCCGCGGTCGAGTATGGCAATCTCCCTTTGGCGCTAACCTCTATTATAGTTACTACTGGCGTTTAGATGATGGCCTACAAGCGGCAATGGGAATGTCAGTTGCCGTGGGATTAGCGGTCTACGATGCTTTAAAAGCACTGTATAAGTTAGAGGTTCAACTGAAGTGGCCGAATGATATTTATCTTAATAATGAAAAGCTCGCTGGCGTATTAGTTGAGTTAGATGGCCAACCGCAGGGGCCGTGTCAGTTAGTTATTGGCATTGGTATTAATTTACAAATGCCGGAAAGCTTTAGTCAGCAAATAGACCAAGCATGGACTGATTTAAGTCAGCATACTCAGCAGATTGATAAAAATCAGCTGGTGGCGTATTTAACCTACCACCTTGAACAGCGGCTCGCGCAGTACAGTCAAACTGGCTTAAATGATATGTATCAACAATGGAACAGTTTAAATGTATTTGCTGGGCAATGTGTTGAGCTTAATACCGGGCATCGCAGTTGGGGCGGTATTTGTGAAGGCATTGATGCTAACGGTGGTATTCGTATTCGCCAAGATGGTGAAGTGAAAAGTTATTATGGCGGTGAAATATCATTACGTAAGGCAAGCGTATGAGGTTATTAATTGATGTAGGTAACACCGCACTAAAAGCCGCAATATGGCAAGATGGGCAAATTAAGCCATGTGAGCTTAATGCACTGCCGTGGCCGCAGATTGGCGAGGTCGTGTATGCCAGTGTTGGTAAAAGTGAGCAACTCAATAGGTTACTCGCACAGGCAAGCGCACTTCAGGTGCCATGTTTTGAAGCGAAGGTGACTAAGCAACTGAGCAACTTGAGTTGCGCATACCAACAATTTAATAATTTAGGTATTGATCGTTGGCTTGGTTTAATTGCCGCCTTTCAACTGTGGCCGCAACAAGATTGCATTGTGATAGACACAGGGACTGCCACAACAATTGATGTCCTTACTGCACAAGGCCAGCACTTAGGTGGCTGGATATTACCGGGGCTTGATTTAATGACACGCTCATTAACACAGAATACGCAGCGTGTTTTTGATGATGCCAATACGCCTTTTGCGAATGAGTTGGGTGTAAACACACCGAATGGTTTAAAAAATGGCGCGCTAGTGGCAACCTTGGGGGCTGTTGAACAAGCAAAATTACATTTAACCAATAAAAAACCGCAACTGATTTTTGCTGGTGGCTATGGTGCATTATTGAAAGCGCAATTTTTAGACACGATTTATGATCCACAATTAGTGATGAAGGGGCTCAATTACTGGTATGAATTGAGTGAAAAGTAACAAAAACACCGTGTTTTGCGTGATTTGTGAGCATTCAAGCTAAAAAAATACATTTTTTTCAAATTTATTGTTGCATCACCACCAAGCTTCCTCTAATATCTCGCCCCGTACTAAAGCAGTGCCGACTTAGCTCAGCTGGTAGAGCAACTGACTTGTAATCAGTAGGTCAACCGTTCGACTCGGTTAGTCGGCACCACTTTCCTTTTACCGAAAGTGTTTAGTAAAGAATTATCGTGGAGGGGTTCCCGAGCGGCCAAAGGGATCAGACTGTAAATCTGACGGCTCAGCCTTCGCTGGTTCGAATCCAGCTCCCTCCACCACTTTATTCTTGACGGTTAGAGGTAGTTTAAGAACAGGTTCCTAACGCGGGCATCGTATAATGGCTATTACCTCAGCCTTCCAAGCTGATGATGCGGGTTCGATTCCCGCTGCCCGCTCCAGTTTCTGGTGTTGCTGATATAGCTCAGTTGGTAGAGCGCACCCTTGGTAAGGGTGAGGTCGGCAGTTCAACTCTGCCTATCAGCACCAGTCTTAGAATCTTCTTGATTACTTCCTTTATCTGTCAGAAAATACTATTTGAAATTTGAAAAAATTAACTTAATCTACCTCCGGTGGATTATTTTCATATGTAATCTAGATACACAAAACTGATAGGTTCCGTCATGGCAAAAGCAAAGTTTGAACGCGTAAAACCGCACGTAAACGTAGGTACAATCGGCCACGTTGACCACGGTAAAACAACCCTAACTGCAGCAATCACTAACGTACTTGCAAAAGTATACGGCGGTGTTGCTAAAGATTTCGCATCAATCGATAACGCTCCAGAAGAGCGCGAGCGCGGTATCACAATCTCAACTTCACACGTTGAA
>NZ_JBALXK010000035.1:0-31048 GCF_036960685.1 Pseudoalteromonas sp.
AGTTTGCGAGTTTGCGAGTTTGCGAGTTTGCGAGTTTGCGAGTTTGCGAGTTTGCGAGTTTGCGAGTTTGCGAGTTTATCAGAATGAGTTTTTAAACGCGGTAGTCAAGTACTTAGCTCTTTACTCTCGCTAACTTTTACAGCTCCAAAAACAAAAAACCCAGCATAAGCTGGGTTTTTGAAATTCTTGATAACGTAAATATTAACGTTTTGAGAACTGTGGACGCTTACGCGCTTTCTTAAGACCCACTTTCTTACGCTCAACTTTACGTGCATCACGAGTAACGAAACCTGCTTTACGAAGTTGTGGACGTAGTGACTCGTCAAACTCCATAAGTGCACGAGTGATACCGTGACGGATTGCACCAGCTTGACCAGTAGTACCACCACCGGCAACGGTGATGTAAAGATCAAACTTTTCAGTCATATCAACAAGCCCTAAAGCTTGACGAACAACCATGCGTGCTGTTTCGCGACCAAAATACTCTTCTAAAGAGCGATTGTTGATTACGATGCTACCAGTGCCTGGGCGTAAGAATACGCGAGCACTTGAACTTTTACGACGACCTGTACCGTAGTATTGATTTGCCATGTTAGTGCTCCTTAAATGTCTAGAACCTGAGGCTGTTGTGCAGCATGGTTGTGCTCAGTACCTGCGTAAACTTTAAGCTTACGGTACATTGCGCGGCCTAAAGGACCACGTGGCAACATGCCCTTAACAGCTTTCTCGATGATCATTTCAGGCTTTGCAGCTTGAAGTTTATCAAAAGTAACAGACTTAAGACCACCTGGGAAACCAGAGTGTGCATAGTACACTTTATCTTTGAATTTGTTACCAGTTACAGTAACTTTCTCCGCGTTGATAACGATGATGTAATCACCAGTATCTACGTGTGGAGTATATTCAGCTTTGTGCTTACCGCGTAGGCGATGAGCGATTTCAGTAGCGATGCGACCTAAAGTTTTACCTTCAGCGTCAACTACGTACCAGTCACGTTTTACTGTTTCTGGTTTAGCAACAAACGTTTTCATTTATAAAAATCCAATGTTTTTCAATTAAAACCACAGGTAATTATTATTAATTACCGCTCTAAGTGTTTGCTCCAACCCCTTCGAGTTTAAGACTTTAGCGCCATTCAAAAGAGGCTAATCTGATGAAGGCAATAGAACGCAACGTGGCAGACGCGGGAGTATACCAGCACTTTTACCACATTGCTACTCAACGGTTGTTTTTTCCGCAAGAAAATTGTTCGATAAGCGATAAATTAAAAACCGCACTGGTGTTAAATCAAGTACAGTTTTGATTTGTGTCTAACTTATGACTTATAACTTACAGCTACATTACGCTAAATGCTCTTTTGCTAAATACTCTAGTGACTGCATTTCTTGTAACCGACTAATACAACGCTTGAACTCAAAATTTAGATTACCTTGAGTATATAATTCAGTGATTGGCTTTTCAGCGGAGATAATAAGTGTGACGTGGCGTTCGTAAAACTCATCCACTAATGCAATAAAGCGGCGCGCGGCATCATCATTACTTTGCCCAAGCTGTTTTACGTTCGATAAAATCACTGTGTTATATAAGCGACTTATTTCCATGTAGTCCACTTGGCTACGAGCGCTCTCACATAGCTCAGGAAAATCAAACATAACGATACAGTCTGATACTTTACGCGTTTTAATCATCCGCCCTTCAATTTCAATTGCTTGATCAAGAACGCCCGGCTCCGGCGATAATTTATCAAAATACTCAAATAAGTTTTTATCAGCCTGTGCATCTAAAGGACTGTGAAAAATTTCTGCTTGTTCCAAAGTACGCAGACGGTAATCAATGCCTGAATCAACATTAACGATTTCAGTATTGGCATTCACTAATGCAATCGCTGGTAAAAAGCGCGCGCGCTGTAAGCCATTGCGATATAACTCATCAGGCACTATGTTAGAGGTTGCCACTAACACAATCCCGCGCTCAAATAAGGCTTCCATTAAACCACCGAGCAACATGGCATCGGTAATGTCTTGAACAAAAAACTCATCAAAACAAATAATGTCAGTTTCAGCTTTTAGAATATCCGCGACAACCTCTAACGGGTTGGCCGTTTTATCTAATTTCTTTAATTCATCATGAACCCGGTGCATAAAGCGATGAAAATGCACACGCATCTTGCGCTTGCCTGGCAACGCTTCATAAAAAGTATCAACCAAATAGGTTTTACCGCGCCCTACACCTCCCCAAAAATACAACCCTTTTATAGGTGGCGTGCTATCTTTATTAAAGAGTTTAGAAAACCAACCCTTAGCTGCAGGCTTAGCAGCCGTTAAGTCATCATATAGCCTTTGTAGGTGACGCACTGCGTTTTCTTGCGCAGCATCGTAAACAAAGTCATCGCGCTGTAAATCTTGTTGATATTTTTGCCAAGGAGTCATAGATAGTTACAATAAAACACGGTTTAATTTACGCAATATGTTAACACGCATCGTAACTCGGGGTATATTAGCAACAACAGGATTTATTCTTGAATACGCAATCAAGGCGTTATTTTTATTTTTTACGTATTAATTCCCAAAGGGGTAGAATTTATGGGCACAGTTACTTGGATCGGTATTATTGTTATTGTGGCAGTGGCTGCATTTTTCCTTGGCGCATTTGTAACCAAAAAACAATTTAAGCAGGATGAGTTAGAACAACAAGCTGAACAAGCTAAAAATGCCTTGGAGCAATATCGCCAAGACGTAGCTGATCACTTAGCAAGTACAAGTAAATTAGTTAGCAAAATGAAAGACAACTATGATCAACTATTAAACCATGTTGATGAAACCAATAAATTATTGTTAACTGATAAAAAACAGCATCCTGCAGAACCATTCTTCTCAAAAGAAACAACCGAGCAATTACAACGCTCTTTAAAAGAGCGCCAAAGTGACCGTTCGTCAGCACATGCGCAACCCGCTGATTATGTATCAGGTACCTCGGGATTATTTGCTGGCGAAGATAAAGTTTCAGAACATTCTAAAGTTTCTTGATGAACTTTTTTTTGACCCCATAGTCTGTATTAGAGCAGTTTACTGTTTTATCTGACTGATAAAGGCTGCTATTGCAGCCTTTTTTGTTTGTGCTTTTCCTGTGATGTGGAGTAAACCCTGACTATGAAAATGAAATTATCGTTAATCAGTGCAGCAATGTTATCTACCAGCTTATTATTAGCCCCTGCGGTATCAATGGCAAAAATGCCTATCGCTGTGAATGGTCAACAATTACCAAGCTTAGCGCCTATGCTAGAACAAATAACACCAGGCGTTGTCAGTATCCAAGTATCTGGTTCAAAAGAAGTGCGTCGTCGTGCAGACCCGCTTGACTTCTTTTTTGGTAACCCGCAACCACGCAGTCAAAAGCGTGAATTTAGTGGCTTAGGATCAGGCGTTATTATTGATGCTAAAGAAGGCTATGTGGTTACTAATAATCACGTAATTCAAGATGCAGAAAAAATGCTAGTCACCCTTGAAGACGGCCGCGAGTATGAAGCAAAGAAAATTGGCAGTGATAAAGAGTCAGACATAGCGTTACTGCAAATTGAAGCCGATGATCTAGTCGCAGTAAAACTTGCTAATTCAGATCAACTACGGGTGGGTGATTTTGCAGTCGCTATTGGCAACCCTTTTGGTTTAAGCCATACAGTTACCTCGGGTATTGTCAGTGCTATGGGTCGTAGTGGTTTAAATATTGAAGGTTATGAGGATTTTATTCAAACCGATGCAGCAATAAACCAGGGTAACTCAGGTGGTGCGTTAGTAAACTTAAATGGCGAACTAATTGGTATTAACACTGCTATTTTAGGTGCTTCGGGAGGTAACGTCGGTATCGGCTTTGCGATCCCATCAAATATGATGAAAAACCTTGTTGATCAAATTATTGAACATGGTGAAGTACGTCGTGGCTCGCTGGGTATTTCAGGGCGACCATTGGATGCTGGCCTTGCAAAAGCGCAACAGCTTGATGTAAAACAAGGCGCATATGTTATGCAAGTAATGGATGATTCCGCCGCAAGTGACGCTGGTATTAAAGCCGGTGATGTAATTATTAGCATTGATGGTAGTGAGATCAGTGGTTTCCATGAACTGCGCAGTAAAATTGCCACATTAGGTGAAGGCCGAAAAGTAAAATTAGGCATTTACCGTGATGGTAAAGTGCAAACCGTTAAAGTGACCCTTGATGGCGCATCAGCATTAACCGCCGCTGGCGATGAACTGCACCCAGCATTCCAAGGTGCTACATTGGAAAACACCCAAAAGAACGGTGCTAAAGGCGTTGAAGTAACCACCGTTGATCCGCGCTCACCTTCTGCAAGAGTCGGTCTTGAAGAAGGCGATATTGTTATGCAAGTGAACCGTCAACGTGTTGAAACAATTAGTGACATGAATAAGATCATCGAAAATACCAAAGGTAATATAGTACTTGGGGTACAAAGAGGTCGTGAATCGGTATTTGTATTGATTCAGTAACAACAAAGCGATTAAATCAATAAATAATAGCAGTGGCACTTGCCGCTGCTATTTTTTTTATGCCATCATTACCAGATTGCTCACTAAGAATAAGAAAATTGTGCTGAAATTCTTTAAGTTTGTCCTTCCTCCGCTATTTGCCGGGCTCGGCATCGCTTTTTTGGTGGTTTTTTTTAGCCCAAACATGCGTGCAACCCTATTACCCAATGTGCCTTTACCTAGCGCAATGAGTATTGACCATCTGAGCTTTGCCGATGCTGTAGAACGCGCAGCACCATCCGTGGTTACTATTATTTCTGAAAGCATCTCAAAAGAGCCGCGCTATAAGCGACAAAATACAGTGCAAGAACTTGGCTCTGGTGTGATCATGTCAAGTGATGGCTATATTTTAACCAACTATCACGTAATCAATAATGCCGACCAAATTATGGTACTACTGACCGATGGTCGCCGCTATTTTGATGTACAGTTGATTGGTTTTGATACCATCACTGACTTAGCATTATTAAAAATTAATGTAGAACATTTACCAGTTATTCCAATTAGTGACAGCTTTATACCACGCGTTGGTGATGTAGTACTTGCTATTGGTAATCCACTTAATTTAGGACAAACAATCACGCAAGGGATCATCAGTGCTACAGGTAAACAAAAGATTACCGACAGCCCCTATAACAGCCTATTACAAATGGATGCTGCAATTAATGTAGGGAACTCTGGTGGTGCGCTAGTAAACTCGAACGGCGATCTAGTTGGCATCACTTCAGCACAGTTTAAAACCCGTGAGAACTTAGATATTCAAGGTATCTTCTTTGCCGTGCCTTATTCGCTAGCCAAAGAAGTGATGGATAAACTGATCCGCCATGGTCGCGTTGTACGTGGCTATTTAGGCTTCACAGGCACCGCTGTTGATAGCACAGGCAAAGAAGTCAGCGATAACTATACGCCAGTCGCAGGCCTGCGCATTACCAATTTAGACCCGTTAGGGCCTGCGTGGCAAGCAGGTATTAAAGAGCAAGATATCGTCGTAAAAATTGCTGGCGAAAATGTCACTAACCCACAAAAAACCTTAAATATTATAGGTAATTCTGAGCCTGGCCATGAAATTGAGTTTGAACTGTATCGCAGTGGGGAAGTATTAAAAGTGATGGTTAAAGTAGCAGAGTTAGAGACTAAACTATAATTTTAGTTTCAAGATAAAAGGTAAAAGCTAAAAGCTAAAAGATAAAAACAAGGTTCAAACTTGAACCTTGTTCCTTGAGCCTTTCAACTCGTATTAACTACTTCTACGTTTGATATTTGCACCCAGTGCGCTGAGTTTATCTTCAATACGTTGATAGCCACGGTCAACATGGTAAATACGATCAACAACCGTCTCACCTTGCGCTACAATCCCGGTTAAAATTAAGCTTGCTGAAGCACGTAAGTCTGTTGCCATCACTTGCGCACCAGTTAGGCTTTTAGTGTCACCACAGATAGCTGTATTGCCTTCTAAACGAATATTAGCACCCATACGCTGTAACTCAGGTACATGCATAAAGCGGTTTTCAAAAATCGTTTCTGTGATTGTCGCACTGCCATTAGCAACCACATTTAACGCGGTAAACTGAGCTTGCATATCGGTTGGGAAACCTGGGTGTGGCATAGTTTTGATATTAACGGCTTTAAGTTCACGGCCACGCATATCAAGGTAAATGCTGTCATCATGTATTTCAATCAAGGCATTAGTTACACGTAGCTTTTCAATCACTGGCTCAAGGCTGTGAAAATCAGTAAGTTTACATAGCACTTCACCGCCGGCCATCGCTGCTGCGACTAAGAAAGTACCGGTTTCAATACGATCGGGCAAAATGCGATGCTCACAACCGTGTAGTTTTTCAACACCTTCAATTTCAATACGACTGCTACCGGCACCAGTAATTTTTGCGCCCATCGCGGTTAAACACACAGCTAAATCAATGATTTCTGGTTCACGGGCGGCATTTTCTAGAATAGTTTTACCATCAGCCAAGGTTGCGGCCATCAATAAATTTTCGGTCGCGCCAACACTGACCATTTCCATATATATTTCAGCGCCTTTTAAACGCCCGTCAACTTTGGCATTAATATAACCATTTTCAACGCTTATTACCGCGCCCATGCGCTCTAAACCTTGAATATGAATATCAACAGGACGTGCGCCAATTGCACAACCGCCAGGCAGCGACACTTGCGCTTGGCCAAAGCGTGCGACTAACGGCCCTAACGCCAATACCGATGCACGCATTTGCTTAACAAGCTCATAAGGGGCAAGGGTTTTATCCACTTTACCACCATCAATAACAAGCTGGTCGCCATGCCATTGGATTTCTGCACCAAGGGTTTTTAACAACGCTTCTGTGGTGCCAATATCGCGCAGGCGAGGCACATTACTAAAGGTACTTTTACCGTCAGCTAATAATGAAGCAAATAAAATCGGCAGTGCAGCATTTTTAGCGCCTGAAATTGTGACTTCACCGGCAAGTCCGGTTCCACCCTGAATTACAAATTGATCCATGAGGAAACCTTTTTATTGAGGTAAAATGAACTTTTGCTCGCGCTTCCATTCGGTCGGCGTAAAAGCTTTAATCGACACAGCGTGGATGGTGCCATCAGAAATAGTATTCATCAACGGCCCATAAACTAGCTGTTGCTTTTTCACGCGGCTCAAGCCATCAAAGCATTCACCAACAGCGATAACTTCATAATGACTACCGTTGGCTTTTACATGTACTTCAGCTAATTGTAGCTCGTCGCGTAATAGGGTTTCGACCTGGCTTGTTTCCATAACTCTCACTCAAATAGGTTTGTAACCTGTCCCAATTGCATTAATTTCTGCAATTGCTCAGGAATATTTTGCAATTCAAGGTGAACACCTTGCTGCTTTAATTCTGCGAAAGAGTGAATTAACCAAGCTAAGCCCGCCGTGTCAACCCTAGACACCTCAGAAAGGTCAAAATACCAAGTTTTATGGTCACTTTGTGGTTTTTTATTCAGAAGTCGTTCAGCAGAAATTGAATTTCGAGTCAATTCACCACTGACTCGATATTGCTGTTCGCTCAGCTGAGTAACTGTTACTTTACTCATTACCGCCTTCGCCTCTAAATTGCACTGGCAACTTACTTTTCTGTTCAAGTAGGTTACTGACATGGTCAATCCCTTGTTGGCGTAAAATGCCTTGGAATTCACTTTGCTTGGCATCTAATAAGCTAATGCCTTCGGCAACCATGTCATAAGCACGCCATTCGCCACCGCGATCTTCACGGACTTTAAAATCAATTTTAATTTCTGGTTTACCTGGCTCAACAATTTTAGTTTTTACTAGCACTAAATCTTGTCCAGCAAACTCTTTGCTTGGCCCAAATTCTACTTTTTGGTTGGTGTATTGCGTGAATACGCCTGCATAAGTTGCGATTAAGTAGTCTTGAAACACATCAATAAAGCGCTTAATGTCTTCAACCGCTTGCTTTTGCTCTGCAGGGTCTTTAATTGAACGTACTTTCGAAACATGGCTTCCTAACACTCTCAATGCAGCATATTTGTAATCAATATACGGCATCAATTCTTCTTTTACGATCACCCGTAAGTGCTCTTTATCTTTTTCAATTAAAGGTTGATCACGGGTAATGCGCTGAAACGTATTATCTGAAACTTGGCGCACCATTTTATATGGGTCGGTTAAATCGACCGGCTCACTGGCTACACTAATTGCACTGAAGGTAAGCGCTACTACCATTAAAAATTGTTTAAACATAATCATTTACTCGCCACCTTGATTGAATAAAAACTGCCCGATTAACTCTTCAAGCACCAATGCCGATTTAGTATCGGTGATATAGTCGCCATCATTTAAAGCTTTGCTTTCAACACCGAATAACTCATCTAGGCCAAGATTTTTATCATCACTTGTTACTGCCACACCAAAACAAGCTTGCTCAGCTGATTTTGGCGCGATAACAGGGTTAATACCTAGATACTGCTCACCTAGAATACCTGAGGTTAAGATTGACACTGAACTGGTATCTGAAAAACGACATTGATACTGCGCATCAATGGTCATATCAACAACAGGCACAAATTCTTGTGGGTGAATTGAAATCGACTCAACTCGGCCAACCACAACGCCACCGACTTTGATTGGTGCACGCGCTTTTAACGAGCCAATGTTTTCAAACTTAGCTTTTAATAAATACGTTTCGCCATTGCCGCTGATCCCCGCGTTGGCTACTTTTAGCGCTAACATGGCAAATGCCGCGATACCTAACGCAACAAAAAAACCAACTAAAATTTCTAATTTCCGTGAATTCATTTTTTATACCTTTATTAGCTGGTAAACATTACCGCTGTCAAAATAAAATCAAACCCTAAAACAGCCAAAGAAGAGTGCACTACCGTCTCCGTTGTTGCTTTACTGATCCCTTCAGAGGTCGGTATACAATCATAACCTTTATAAAGCGCTATCCATGTAACGACGATGGCAAACACAAAGCTTTTGATCATGCCATTTAAAATATCTTGCTGAAATGACACTTGCGACTGCATGATTGACCAGAAGCTACCAGTATCTACACCCAACCAATCAACGCCAACTAAGTGGGCACCTATGATTGCAACAGCTGAAAATATCAATGCGAGCAATGGCATACTGATAAAGCCAGCCCAAAACCGCGGTGCAATAATACGCTTAAGTGGGTCAATCGCCATCATTTCCAGGCTAGATAACTGCTCAGTGGCTTTCATTAAACCAATTTCAGCAGTCAGCGCACTTCCCGCTCGTCCGGCAAATAATAACGCCGTAACAACAGGGCCTAACTCTCGTAATAAACTCAATGCCACTAGCGGGCCTAAGCTATCTTCAGCGCCATAACCTACCAGTACAGTGTAACCCTGTAACGCCAGTACCATGCCGATAAATAAACCCGACACCATAATAATCAACAGTGACTGCGAGCCCACCATATACAACTGACGTACCAATAAAGGCGTGCCTTTTCTAAAGTTAGGGACATTCCACAGTGCGCCAACCAGCATTTGTGTAGAGCGTCCAAGTGCCGCAAAACGTCCTAACGTTTTATGACCTAGCATTTGCAAAAAATCTAACATTAGCGGCGCCCTCCCAGGAGTTCTTGCTGGTAAGGTGGCGCAGGAAAATGAAATGGCACTGGGCCATCCGATAAACCTTTTAAGAATTGCTGCACAAGCGGCGATTCGTGATTACGCATTTGATCCGGTGTGCCGCTGCCAATAACACCTTGATCAGCGATAATAATAACGTGGTCGGCAATACTCATTACTTCGGTTACATCATGAGTCACTATCAGCGACGACAAACCAAGTACTTGATTAAGTGATTTAATCAATTTAACCAACACCCCCATCGAAATAGGGTCTTGTCCTGCAAACGGTTCATCATACATGATTAACTCTGGGTCAAGTGCGATAGAGCGTGCCAATGCAGCACGACGCGCCATTCCGCCTGAAAGCTCTGAAGGCATTAAATCCTGAGCACCACGTAGGCCAACGGCTTGTAATTTCATTAGCACCACAAGACGAATTAAATCTTCACTGAGGCGAGTATGTTCACGCAGCGGAAAAGCGATGTTGTCAAACACTGACATATCGGTAAATAATGCGCCGCTTTGGAATAACATACTCATTTTGGTACGCGCAGCATAAAGCTCTTTACGCGACATAGAGGGAATATTGTTACCTTCGAATAATATAGTGCCGCTATCTGGTTTTAACTGACCACCAATTAAACGTAACATGGTGGTTTTACCAATTCCGCTTGGTCCCATGATTGCCGTGATTTTCCCTTTAGGAACGCTAAAGCTCATATTTTTATATATGCTGCGATCACCTCGAGAAAAGCTTACATCCTTGATTTCTACTATTGGTTGCGACAAGTCGCTCTCCATTACTATTTTCACTAGTTCCCCTATTTTAAGCGTTTTTACAGCAAGATGGAAAAAACAAATCGTAAAATTTTGTAATATTCTATGTAATAACGGGCAAAACCTTACAGCAGTAGGCTTAACAGACGCTTAAATAATTTCTACCGAACGAAAATCACTGCATAATCTAACAAGTTGACCTGATTCTTTTATTTATACTTTCAGGTTTGCTTTTGTTACTATTTGCAGCCATCTCATTTTGATTAATTGGCGTAACATAATGGTGACTTCTTTTGTCATTTTAATTCTCGGGTTTGCAGCTCTCGTTTGGAGTGCGGATCGTTTTGTTTACGGCGCGGCAGCGCTTGCAAAAAATTTCGGTGTCCCTACACTTATTGTTGGTTTAACGGTTGTTGCTATGGGCTCGTCAGCCCCTGAAATGATGGTCTCAGCGTCAGCCGCACTTGCAGGTAAAACTGACACTGCAGTGGGTAATGCTGTTGGCTCAAACATCACTAATATTTTACTTGTGTTGGGTATTACTGCGCTATTGCGCCCGCTATCTGTATCATCAATGACCTTGAAGCGCGAAATGCCACTTGTGCTATTAGTGTCTATCGCCGCTTGGTATGTATTTTCTGATAACTACTTTTCATTTACTGAAGGCGTTGCACTAATCATTGGCTTTGTGGTCTTTATTGCAGGCTTAGTGATTATTTCTATTCGTGCTAAAAACCAAGCTGATGACCCATTTGTCAGCGAAGCCTGTGAAGATGTGCCAGATAACGTGCCAACTAAATCAGCTTTATTTTGGTTAATCATCGGGATGATATTACTACCTATCAGCTCGCATTTTTTAGTCGGCTCAGCGGTTGATATTGCCAAATTCTTCGGCTTAAGTGATCTGGTTATTGGCTTAACCATTATAGCTATTGGTACTAGCCTACCTGAGCTTGCCGCCTGTATTGCTGGGGTATTGAAAAAAGAAGATGATTTAGCGCTGGGTAATATTGTCGGCTCAAATATCTTTAACATATTAGCAGTATTGCCACTGGCGGGTATTATCAACCCATCAATTATTGATCCATCAGCGGCAAACCGTGATGCCTTAATAATGATTGGTGCCACCATAGCATTGATTGCTATGTCTTTGAGTTTTAGAGGCACAAGACGCATTAATCGAGTTGAAGGTGGCCTATTGTTGGTCGCGTTTTTAATCTACCAAGGTTATATTTTCAACCAAGTTGCTTAATGCTACCCAAAAAATGGATAACACTATGACGCAGTTAAATTTTATTGAACAAGGTAAGCGGGTTCTCGATATCGAGCGCCAAGCACTGACTGATATAGCCCAATATCTAGACGAAAACTTCAACCAAGCTTGCCAGCTAATGTATCAATGCCATGGCAGGATTATTGTAGTGGGCATGGGTAAATCCGGTCATATTGGCAATAAGATAGCTGCAACATTGGCAAGCACAGGTACGCCTGCGTTTTTTGTTCATCCTGGCGAAGCAAGTCACGGCGATTTAGGGATGATCACCCGCGATGATGTGGTCATGCTACTATCAAACTCAGGTGAAACCAGCGAAGTACTAAATATAATTCCGGTGATTAAACGCATTGGCGCAAAAATGATTGCTATGACAGGTAACCCTGAATCATCAATGGCAAAATGGGCTGACGCTCATGTGTGTATTAAAGTGAGCCAAGAAGCCTGCCCATTAGGGCTTGCCCCTACGGCAAGCACCACAGCTACGCTTGCAATGGGCGATGCCATGGCTGTTGCGCTGTTAGAGACTCGCGGTTTTACCGCCGATGACTTCGCATTATCACACCCAGGTGGCAGCTTAGGTAAACGCTTACTGCTATGCTTAAAAGATATTATGCACAGTGGTACAGCAACACCTATCATTAATGACAAGCAATGCATCAAAGATGCGTTAATTGAAATGTCTGCCAAGGGACTCGGTATGACAGCCATTGTTGATGATAACAACCAACTTGCGGGATTGTTTACTGATGGTGATTTACGCCGTATTTTAGAATTACGAGTTGATATTCATAGCACCTTAATAAGCACTGTAATGACCCGCTCTTGTACCACTGCAACCGAAGATATGCTCGCAGCCGAGGCACTCAACATTATGGAAAATAAGCGTATCAACGGCTTAATAGTGATTGACGATAATCAACACCCTATTGGTGCACTGAACATGCAGGATTTGCTAAAAGCAGGAGTTTTATAATGCAGTTTGCTGATTTATACCAGCCGCTTAATGACGATGCACGCAGCCGTGCACAGAAAATAAAACTGCTTATTTGCGACATCGATGGCGTATTTTCGGATGGCCGTATTTACCTAGGCAATCAAGGTGAAGAGCTAAAAGCCTTTAATACCAAAGACGGCTTTGGCATTAAAGCCTTGATCAACAGTGGTTTTGAAGTCGCGGTGATCACCGGTCGTCATTCACAGATAGTTCAGCAACGAATGACTAGCCTGACTGTACCGCATATTTATCAAGGCCAAGAAAACAAGTTGCAAGCTTATCAAGAACTCAAAGATAAACTGCAGTTAACTGATGAGCAAATTGCCTACATTGGTGACGATGGCCCTGATATGCCGGTGATGGAATTAGTAGGGTTTGCGGTGGCAGTTAATGATGCACACCCCCTAATAAAACGTATTTCACATTACACAACTATGCTACCGGGTGGCTTTGGTGCCGTGCGTGAGTTAACTGATTTACTGATGCTTGAAAATGGTAAATCGTTAACCTGCGAAGGAACCAGCTCATGAATAGTGCGCGTTTAATATTATGCGTATTGTTTGCCGCTTGCATGGTGTGGTTGTGGCTCCCTTATTTTAATCAGCCAGCAACCGTAGTACAAAACCAAGAAGATATAATAGCAAAGCCTGATTACACTGCAGTGGCGTTAAAGCAAACTGCCTTTGATGAACAAGGTAAAATAAGCCACAAAGTAACCGCAGCAAAAATGGAACTCTATCAGCAGTTGGGTTTTACTTACTTTGAGAAACCTATTTTTACTTTATATAATCAGCAACAAACGTGGCAAATTAATGCAAACGAAGCCACCTTATATGAGAACCATCAATTAATTTTAGAAGGCAATGTGGTAGCTAAAAACCTCACTAACAATGCCATGATTGAACATATAAACGCAGACAACATTCAGGTTGATATTGAACTGCAAACCATGAGTTCTGAACAACCAGTAGAATTGATCGGACCAAATTTAAAGATCACTGGGCGCGGCCTCCATGCCGACTTAAAAGCCGAAGTGGTAGAACTAATTAACCATACGCGAACCATATATTATGACCAATAAATTTGCTCACTTGCTTGTTATACCAAGCTTATTCATGGCCTTTTCAAGCTTTGCAGAGACTGCTTCATCGCCTGCAGATCAAGTATCGATCAGTGCCGACAAGCAGCTTGCACAACTGAAAGATAATATCGGGATTTTTGAGAAGAATGTTGAGATCATCCATGGTAACCGTCGTATCAAAGCTGACCGCCTTGAAGTGCATAAACGTGAAGACTTAGGCGATAATAAACAACTACTAGTCGCAACTGGCAGTCCTGCTTACTTCGAAGAAAAACAAGCTGATGGCACAATAATGAGCGCCAGCGCAGATGAAGTTCGTTACGACGTTGCAAAACGCTACTTAACGTTAATTGGTGACGCACAGGTTACTCAAGCTGGTCAAAAGATTAATGCTAAAAGCATTACTTACGACATGGACCAACAACTGATCAGTGCTGAAAAAGGCGCAAGCTCAGACGATCGTGTACACACTATACTCGTGCCCGTAGACAGCAAAAAAAACAAATCTAAAGGCCAACCATGAGTACATTAAAAGCTGAATTTTTAGCTAAAAGCTACAAAGGTCGTCAAGTTGTTAAAAGTGTTGGTTTAGAAGTCACCGCTGGCAGCATTGTTGGTTTACTTGGCCCAAATGGCGCAGGTAAAACCACCACATTTTATATGATTGTAGGCTTAGTCCCTAGCGACAAAGGTAAAATCAGTATTGATGATAATGACATTACCCTGCTGCCAATGCATAGCCGTGCCCGCTTAGGGATTGGTTACTTGCCTCAGGAGTCATCGATATTTCGCAAGTTGACTGTGTATCAAAATTTAATGGCGATTTTAGAAACTCGCAAAGACCTAAAAAAACAAGCCAGAGAAGAAGCCCTCGACAGCTTACTCGATGAATTTAGCATTCAACATATTCGTGACAGCCAAGGTATGGCGTTATCGGGCGGTGAACGCCGTCGCGTTGAAATTGCTCGCGCTTTAGCCGCAAATCCAAAATTTATCCTGCTAGATGAGCCTTTTGCTGGTGTTGATCCTATTTCAGTGTTAGATATAAAGAAGATTATTGAACACCTTAAAAACCGTGGTATTGGCGTGCTTATTACCGACCACAATGTACGAGAAACCCTTGATGTTTGTGAAAAAGCCTACATAGTTTCTCATGGGGAGTTAATTGCATCAGGCACACCTGAGCATGTACTCGCCGACCAAACAGTTCGCGATGTATACCTGGGTGAGCAATTTAGGCTATAAAGCCACACTCGGCTAAGCATCTGCTAAACTTAACAATGACAACAATAAAAGGATTGTTAGAGATACATGAGGCAATCACTCCAGCTGCGCATGGGCCAGCAACTTACAATGACACCGCAACTGCAACAAGCTATTCGCTTATTGCAGCTCAGTACATTGGATCTCCAGCAAGAAATTCAAGAAGCCCTAGATAGCAATCCGTTGTTAGAGCTAGAAGAACATGAATATTCAGAAGACGCTGCTGGTAAAAACGAACAAAAGCAAGACAACGATGACTTAACTGTCAGTGCCTCAGCGGACGACAAGCCTAGCGAATACGAACAAGAAAGCAGTGAAGCATTAAGTAAAGAAACACTTAGTGACGAAATGGCGATGGACGTCACCTGGGATGAATACATGAGTGCTGCGCCAAACAGTTCATCAGGCCCAATGCCAGAAGATGAATCTATTTATCAAGGCGCTTCAACAGAGACCTTGCATGAATATTTAATGTGGCAGTTACAGCTAACTCCATTTAGCCCAACCGATGAAGCAATCGCCATTGCTATTGTTGAGGCCATTGACGACTCCGGTATTTTAACGCTCAGCTGTGAAGACCTTGTAGAGAGTTTAAATCAAGGCAACAACGAAGAAGAAATTGAGCTCGACGAAGTCCAAGCTGTACTTAAACGTATTCAGTTATTTGACCCTGTTGGCATTGCCGCACGCAGCCTGCAAGAGTGTTTATGTATTCAATTAAATCAATTTGATCCTGCAACGCCTTGGATTAGCGAAACAAAAATGATTTTAACAGATCATATCGATTTATTAGCTAGTCGCGACTATCGCACTTTGATGAAAAAGACTAAGCTTAAAGAAGAAGATTTAAAAGAAGTAATGACACTGATCCACAGTCTCAATCCAAAGCCTGCGGATACCATAGTACGGGAAGAGTCAGAGTACGTTATTCCTGACGTATCAGTGAAAAAAATTAAAGGCCGCTGGGTGGTTGAGCTTAATCCAGACAGCATGCCAAAAATTAGAGTGAACAGCCAATATGCGGCTATGTCACGCTCCGTTAAATCGAGCACAGACAGCCAATTTATTCGTTCGCATCTGCAAGAAGCTAAATGGTTTATAAAAAGTCTAGAAAGTCGTAATGACACATTGCTCAAAGTAACTAACTGCATTGTTAAACAGCAGCAAGGTTTCTTTGAACATGGCCCTGAAGCCATGCGCCCTATGGTGCTAAATGACGTGGCCGAAATGGTTGAAATGCACGAGTCGACAATTTCTCGCGTAACAACCCAAAAATACATGCATACCCCGCGGGGTATTTTTGAGCTGAAGTATTTTTTCTCAAGTCATGTAAGCACTGAGAACGGCGGCGAATGTTCGTCTACCGCAATTCGCGCATTGATCAGAAAACTGATCAGCGCAGAAAACTCAGCGAAACCATTGAGTGATAGTAAAATTGCAGATATATTGGCAGAGCAAGGTATCAAAGTAGCTAGACGGACTATTGCAAAATACCGCGAGTCGCTAGCTATTCCACCGTCAAATCAAAGAAAGAGTTTGATTTAAGGCGTAAAATCAAAAAAGGAAAATGCTTATGCAACTAAATTTAACTGGTCGTCACGTAGAAATTACTGATTCGCTAAGAGACTATGTAAACAATAAGTTTGCGAAGCTTGAGAGGCATTTTGATCACATCAACAATGTCCATGTTATTCTTGACGTTGAAAAGCTAAGCCAAAAAGCAGAAGCCACCATACATGTCAGTGGCGCTGAATTATTTGCCTCAACTGAGCACCAAGACATGTATGCAGCCATTGACGGGCTAATCGACAAACTTGACCGTCAAGTAATCAAACACAAAGAGAAGCACGCTCGACACTAATACTATGAAATTAAGCTCACTTATTTGCCAGGACTGCAGCAAAGCTGCGGTCCTTTTTAATAGCAAAAAACGGATTATTGAATTTATTAGCCAATTGGCTCATGAACAACTTCCTCAGCTATCGCAACAAGAAATCCTCGATGCATTACTCGCTAGAGAAAAACTAGGTAGTACGGGTATTGGCCGCGGTATCGCTATACCTCATGGCCGTATGACAGGGATTGAAAAACCACTCGCGATAATTTTAGTAAGTGAAACACCTATTAATTTTGATGCGATTGATAATCGTCCAGTAGATCTCTTTATCGCTCTCATCGTACCAGATGGTGATAGCCAACTTCATTTAAAGACGTTAGCCACAATTGCTGATAAACTTAATGACAAAGATTTTTGCAAACAATTACGTAGCGCAAAAACAGACCAAGATTTGTATCACGTTATTGTTGAGCAGTCGTAGCCAAATGAAGGAGAGTTTACATGGAGTTAATCATCATCAGTGGCCGCTCTGGCTCAGGTAAATCTGTTGCACTGCGCGTAGTCGAAGATCTTGGCTATTATTGTGTTGATAATATTCCAGTAAACTTATTACCTTCATTAGTGCGTAGTGTTTCTGATAATTACGACAAAATTGCAGTTAGCATTGATGTGCGTAATTTACCGAAAGAACAAGAAGAATTTAACGATATTCTTGAATACTTACCAGGCTTTGCAAATCCGACATTATTTTATTTAGATTGTGATGATCAAACGTTGATAAAACGCTTTTCTGAAACTCGCCGCTTACACCCTTTATCGTTGGATTCTTTGCCACTGGATTTAGCCATCAAACAAGAAAAAGTATTACTTGATGTGTTAACAACTCGTGCCGACTTTATGCTGGATACCACCGACCTCAGTGTCCACCAGCTGGCGGAGTCAATTCGTGAAAAGATCTTAGGTAAAAAAGACAAAAAACTAATTATTACCTTTGAATCATTTGGTTTTAAGCACGGCATTCCAAAAGAAGCCGATTACGTATTTGATGCGCGATTTTTACCAAACCCACATTGGGAGCCTGAGTTAAAGCCACTTACAGGCCTTGATCAACCAGTAAAAGATTATTTAGCTAGCCACAGTATCGTGCAAAAGTTCACTTGGCAAATTCAAACCTTTGTACAAACCTGGTTACCGCATTTAGAGCGTAACAACCGTAGTTACCTCACAATCGCAATTGGCTGTACTGGCGGCCAACATCGTTCCGTTTATTTAGCGCAAACTATTGGTGAAAGCTTTTCAATGAGCCACAGCAATGTAAAAATTCGCCACCGCGAGCAAGAATAACAACTCACGTTTACTAAGGAATGTAGATGCGCTTAGAAGATACATTTTTAATAAAAAACAAACTTGGCTTACATGCTCGCGCAGCCAGTGTATTGGCACAATTAGCCGTGCAGTTTGATGCCAGCATCACGCTTCATCAAGACGATAAACAAGCCGCAGGCGATAGCGTACTGGGTCTCATGTTATTAGAAAGCAGCCAAGGCAAAGAAGTTAAAGTAGTCTGTGAAGGTCCAGACGCTGAGCCTGCTCTTGCTGCTATTGGCGAGCTTATCGCGCAACGCTTTAACGAACAAGAATAGCCCGTAGTCAGCACCATAGAATTGCGTTAAACTGAATAAATCGCTGACTTAAGCAATCAGCCTAGTTAATAATCAAAGTCTTACCCTACCCATTAAATTGTATTAATTATTTAAGGACGCCAATGCCAGAAGCTTTTGAACAAGATTATCCACTACAACAACTAAAACAAGTGACCAAGTCACTTAACAGTGGTCAATTTGTTCAAGTAAGGCGTATGTTGGCAAAAACAGCTCCGTGTGACACGGCGTTACTGCTCGAATCATCCCCACATAAAATTCGTACCTTACTATGGCAACTCGTTGATCCTGATGTACAAGGTGACGTACTCGAAGAACTTTCTGAAGATGTTCGCTTAGGGATCATTGCCCAAATGGAACCGGAGCACATTGCTGCCGCGACCGAGGACATGAGCCACGATGATTTAGGGGAAGTATTACGTAGCTTACCTGATACAGTCTACCAAGACGTCGTCAGCGCCATGGATAGCCAAGACCGCGAACGTGCAACCCAGGCACTTTCTTATCAAGAGCGCTCTGCTGGCGCGCTAATGAATACCGATACGGTAACCATTCGCCCAGATGTCACCATTGACGTGGTACTTCGCTACTTACGCTTACGTGGCGAGCTACCAGAAGGTACCGATGACCTTTATGTGGTTGATAAACATAACTGCTTTTTAGGCGCCATGTCACTTACCACCCTACTTACCAACTCGCCAGATAAAATTATTCGCGAATTAATGGATGAAGATTGTGAATCAATCCCTATTTCCATGGATGAGAGTGAAGTCGCGCAATTGTTCGAACGCCATAACTGGATATCTGCCCCTGTTGTTGATGATAACGACCATCTACTTGGCCGTATCACCATCGATGATATCGTTGACGTAATTCGTGAAGATGCAGAGCACAGCTTATTAAGCTTAGCGGGTCTTGATGATGAAGAAGATACCTTTGCTCCGGTATTAAAAAGTTCTAAAAAACGCTCGGTATGGCTTGGGGTTAACCTCTTAACCGCCTTGCTTGCTGCAATTGTGGCCAGTTTTTTTGAAAACACTTTAGCAATTTTACCGATTCTTGCGGTCCTCAATGGTATCGTGCCATCAATGGGTGGTGTGGCTGGCAGCCAAACCCTCACACTGGTAATACGCGGTATTGCAGTAGGTCATATCAACCAAACTAACCAACGCTTTTTACTAATGAAAGAGCTCGCGATCGGCGCTATAAACGGCATGGTATGGTCAATTTTAATAGCCGGCGTAGTTGCCATCTGGCAATGGGACTTTAAACTCGGCGGCGTACTCGCCTTTGCAATGTTTATGAATTTAGTTGCCGCAGGTGTTGCTGGCGCAAGTATTCCATTACTGTTAAAGAAAATGAAGATTGACCCCGCCTTAGCAGGCAGTGTCGTACTAACAACAGTCACAGATATCGTCGGCATCTTCGCCTTCCTCGGCACCGCCACATGGTTGTTGGTGTAGTTAAAAACTAGGTTAAAGGTTAAAGGTTCAAGGTTCAAGGTTCAAGGTTCAAGGTTCAAGGTTCAAGGTTCAAGGTTCACAGCGTAATGTAGGAAATGGCTTTAGCCATGAATTTCATAAACCGCGCGACATAAAGCCCCGCCTACGATAAACCCAAGCACCGAGGCAAACGCTAACACCCGTAGGCGCGAGTTTACCTCGCGCAGGTCTTAGCGTTAAAGCAATCATCAGCCGATGACGTAGGAAATGGCTTTAGCCATGAATTTCATAAACCGCGCGGCATAAAGCCCCGCCTACGATAAACCCAAACACTGAGGCAAACGTTAACACCCGTAGGCGTTAAGCTTGCTGACGCAAAAACACCAAGCCAGATTTAAAAACGCGGTGGCAAGCCACTCGCCTAGAAGTAATAAAACACTGAGGAAAACGTTAACACCGTAGGCGTTAAGCTTGCTGACGCACCAATACCAAATCATATTTAAAAACGCGGTGGCAAGCCACTCGCCTACAAGTAATAAAACACTGAGATTAACTTTAACACTGTAGGCGTTAAACTTGCTGATGCAAAAACACCATGCGACATTTCAAAACGCGGGGATGGGCCAGTTTACGACTATAAATAAATGGGAGTTAAAACATTCTTGGGTAGGGTTATAAGTGCATGCTCTCAATACAAAGAACAACATGCACTTATAATTTCGGCAGGTAACATCCTAGTAAAATCCTTCTAGTGGGTTGTCAGATAATCATCCATTAATCATACCTGTATCATCCTTGTGGGCTTAGTCATTAAGCCAATCCTTTTGTATTTATATGATCCTTATACTTAAAGCCCAATCCTTGCTGCTTTAGCTTCATTCCTTTGATGCATTATCCATTAACTGTTTCCATTGCTGCGCGGTCCAAAGTGACTTTGCGCTTACTGCGCTTCCTTGCTGGTTTTTCCTTAATACGTTATCCATAATGTTTCTCCTTGCCATCTAATGGGCAGATCATCCTTGTTGCGTTTAACACTGTAACTCTAACGACGTGCAATAATATAAATCGCATGTATTAGACCAGGAATATACCCTAGTAATGTTAACAAAATATTAATCCAAAACTGAGCACCTAAACCAACTTGTAAAAACACACCAAGTGGTGGAATAAGCACTGAAAATATAATGCGTATTAAATCCATTATTCTCACTCCCTGAAGTTTGCATAAGAAAGCCCAGCACAGCTGGGCATTCGTGGCTTATAGATTATTCAGCTACAATAGTTAAGTTATCAACTACATCGCGAACATCTTCAGCATTCTTAGCAATTTTCACCGCGAGCTGTTTTTCAGCATCAGAGCCAACTGTACCATTTAGTGTTACCACACCTTTATCTGTATCTACATCGATATCGGTACCGCCCACTTCAGAGTTGAACAAGAATCGAGTCGTGATAACTGTAGTAATTTTAGCGTCAGTTAAGTCACTTTCAGTACTATCAGACTTCATTTTCTTGTTTTTTGTATCTACATTTTTAACGACTGTAAGTTCGTTATCAACACTAGTTACACCATCAAGGCTTAGTACAAGCTCTTCAGCTAGCTCTTTATCTAAATCGCTCTCAACTTTACCGGTAAGTACTACCTTGCCATTTTTTACATCAGTGTTAATGTCAAAGTTGTTTAGATTTGTGTTCATTAGTAGAACTGTTTCTGCCTTTCCATCAATCCAAGCATCTTTACTTTCATTTTCCCAGCTACTTGCTTGAGCACCCATAGCAGTAGTACCAAGAACTAACGCAGCAATAATTGATTTGTTGAATGTTTTCATAATCTTTCTCCTTTTGATTAAAGACAATAAGATTAATGCGAACATCAGGCCAACTTTAAAAGCACTTAAAATCAAACGCTTAAATTAAAAGTTATATAATAACGCATTTTAACTTGGTAAGAATTTACCGACTGCTCGGTAATTTATTCTGGTCGTTGCAAAATTAACTATTTAATAGCATTATTCGTTAATCTGTCGTTAATATAACGAATTCATTTAAACACTTTAAAAATAACGTATTGATTATTAACATAATTAATAATGGCCTAAGCCTTGCTTTAGTTACAGCATTACAAAGTAATCGTACATATACACCAACAGCATCACTTATAAGGAATACATCATGACTGTAAAACTAGAAGATCGCCCAATTGAACAAGTGCGTGAACAAGTTATTGATCAATTAATTTATAACTACAGTCATGCAGTTATTTCAGCCGAGGCATTTGAGCGACGATTAGACCAAGCAATGGAAGCAAAAAATAACCAAAGTTTAATTGATTTGGTAAGTGATCTTGAACTCACTACAGATAGTAGTTACCAGTCAGAAAAACGTGCGCAGTTTAGCCCAAACTACAGCAATAAAAGCGGCGATGAAGCATTGCATCTACGTAGTATCTTGGGATCAAACGAGCGCAGTGGGCAATGGGTCGTGCCAAAAGAAATCCACCTGACTAACTTACTTGGCTCTATTGAACTTGATTTTACTGATGCCATATTTCAGCATCAAAATATCACCCTGCATGTCAATTGCTTGCTAGGCAGTGATGAAATTTATGTGCCAGAGCACGTCAACGTCGTATCAAAACTATTCAGCGTTATTGGCAGTGTTGAAAATAAATCGGTATCACTGAACAAGCAGCAAGGGCCAACCATTACTATCGAAGGTAAAGTGGTGCTTGGATCTGTGGAAATTAAAATCAAGCGTACCATTAAGGAAAAGTTTGTCTCTTTTGCAAACAGCCTTAAAGCCAGCTGGCAAGATATGAATAAACATTAATGGATAAAACACAGTTAAAGCTTAACAACCGTAGGCGTTAAGCTTGCTGACGCGATGTTATAAATCGTTGTTACGCTCATTGGGTATATCGCTTAAATACTCAACAAACTCAACTTCAAACCCTGCGGGGTCAATAAAGTATACATTTTTACGAAATGGATTTTCCGCACCTGGCTTATCAATACTGTAACCTGCGTTTTCTAAACGCGAAATAACCGCTGCAATATTATTTGTAACATAGGCAAAATGCGCCAAACCAATTTGGTGCCCAGTTAAATCACGATTGTGTTGTTCACCATTATCACTGAGTGCTAGATACTGAAAATCATCACCAAAGTGTAGCCATTTTCGTGGCTTACCGTGCCACTGCCCTTCGCCTTGGCTTCTTATCGACCAGTGCGGGAAAGCCGCCTTATAAAAATGTAGCATAGCTTCAACATCATTAACTACCAAGTTCACGTGCTCTAAATACATAACAAAATTCCTTTATTTGAGTAATTAGAACCACAATAAAACCTCAAGCAAAGTTGAGGTAAAGAGTTTTTTATAAAAAGTTTAGAAGTGAAAGGTATTAGGGGAGAGGCGCTAGGTTTTAGGGCAGCACCGAGCCTCTTTCCTTGAACCTAGTGCCTTTAAAAAATTTGCGCGGCATAAAGCCCTGACTACACCAAAACCAATGCATACCTGAACACCCGTAAGCGTTAAGCTTGCTGACGCCTGTTGATTAACAACTTTGTGGGAATGAATAACTAAAATATTTTGCACAAAGAGAAGACAATGAGGGTAAATGAGAAGAGAAAGCCACGGGCTAATTGCACCTTGATTACCACTTACCTAATACCTTTGCCCTTTAACCTCTTAAGCGCAGCGCCTCTTAACCTCTTTGTGAATGAATCACTTATAAATTTGCGCGGCATAAAGCCGCGCCTACGCAAAGCCAAACACCAATGCCAACCCCGTAGGCGCGAGTTTACCTCGCGCAGGTCTTTGCGTTAAAGCAATCATGCCGATGAAGTAGGAAATGGCTTTAGCCATGAATTTATAAACCACGCGGCATAAAGCCGCGCCTATAAACATTTTGCACAAAGAGAAAACAATGAGGGTAAATGAGAAACCAAAAAATTAATATTTTACTTTTTCAGGCTAAAGCCCGACCTACAAAAGCATATCACCTTTAACCTTTCCCGCTGATGTAACCCCGTAGGCGGGAGTTTACCTCGCGCAGGTCTTAGCGTTAAAGCAATCATCAACCGATGACGTAGGAAATGGCTTTAGCCATGAATTTCATAAAGCCGCGCCTACGCAAATTAAAACACCGATTAAAACTTACAACTTAAGACTTAAAGCTTCAATCAGCTTCCCGCAATCTGCATTTGCTCAATCAATACTGAACCGGTTTGAATACCACCGCGACGCTCTATGTCGCCACCTATGCCGCTAATGCCTTTAAACATGTCTTGCAGCTTACCTGCAATGGTAATTTCGCTTACAGGGTATTGTATCTCGCCATTTTCAACCCAAAAACCAGCTGCGCCTCGCGAGTAATCACCCGTTACGGTATTAACGCCCTGGCCCATTAACTCAGTCACCAATAAACCGGTACCCATTGTTTTTAACAACGCAGCTAAATCAGCGTGAGTTTGCTCAACTAGCCAGTTATGAATGCCACCAGCATGGCCGGTTGGTGTCATATTCATTTTACGCGCTGCGTAGCTTGCTAATAGATATGTTTGTAACTCGCCACCTTGAATGATTTCGCGGTCAATGGTTTTGACCCCTTCACTGTCAAAAGGTGAAGACGCTAACCCTTTTAATATATGCGGGCGCTCTGCAATATTAACGCAGTTATTGAATACTTGCGTGCCGAGGCTGTCGAGTAAAAAGCTTGATTTACGATATAGCGCACCACCACCAATTGCCGATACTAAATGGCCAAATAAAGAGTTGGCAATGTCTGCACGAAACACAACAGGCACTTTCATGGTGCCTAACTTTTGGCTGTTAAGTTTTGCTAACGTTTCATGAGCGGCTTCAAGCCCAACGGCTGCTGCATCATTTAACCCAGCTTGGTCACGCGCAACAGTATAGGCAGAGTCTCGCTGCATTTGCTCGCCGTCTTTACCAATCACCATAGTACTAATGCTGTGGCGCGAGCGTGGGTAACCGGTAATTAAACCATGGCTATTACCATACACTCGCAAACCTTGATGTGATGAGAAACTCGCACCATCAGAATTTACAATACGTGCATCAGCATTAAGCGCTGCTTGCTCTGCAGCATGACAAAGCTCAATACCTTGCTCAGGGCTAACATCCCAAGGGTGATATAAATCTAAATCAAGCGGGGCAAACTCAAGTAATGCTTTATCAGCAACCCCATTATGCGGATCGTCTGAAGTAAATTTAGCAATATCAATGGCTTTTTCGACCACTGTGCGTAACGTTTTCGGGTTTAAGTCAGCGGTTGACGCTGAGCCTTTATGATTACCAACATAGACGCTGATCCCTAAGCCGCCATCTTGGTTAAATTCGATTGTTTCGACTTCCCCCATGCGCGTACTGACAGATAAACCAGAGGTGCTCGACATAGCAGCTTCAGCGTCCGTAGCGCCGAGTTTTTTAGCGTGTTCTAACACTTCGGCAACGGCATCTTTAATTTGAGAAATTTGCGTATAAATAGGATCTTGCTGTTGGCTTTTCATCTTTTTAGTCCTGAGCTTAGAGCGTTTTGCGGGCGCAATCATAATACTTAAATGCTAACACACTCACTGCATTGCATCAGCTAATATTAATCATTAAAAGAATCACGTATATACCCAAGCCACCTCAAGATACAGAATTCAGCGTTTCACAGGGGCTTAATATCAAGGCGTTACTTTGCAAGAATGGCAGTCCCTTTTAAGAAGTAACAACGATGAGAGTAAGTGCCTGTGAAACGCCCAAAGGGTTGGTTTAAAAGCGATTTATACTGCGTTATTGATTTTAACAATAGAACCACTATTACTTGCAATCAATGCCTTGCCTAAATCGCTTTTAACTCCAACTGAAACTCGCATCTTGAGGTGGTTTGGGTATAATGACTGCAGTTAACGTTATCATATGAGTCCCTCATGGCGAAGAAAAAAGGCAAGCCTGCTGAAATTGAAGAAGAAATTATCTATATATCAAAAAGTGAGCTTAAGCGCGAAGCGCAAGAGTTTCATCAGTTAGGTGCTGAAATTGCCAAAATGGGGAAAAAACAGCGCGAGCGTCTACCCTTAAATGACGATTTAAAAGCGGCAATGGTTGTTGCAGACAAAATAAGTAATAAAAGTGATGCATACCGTCGTCACTTAAATTACATCGCAAAAACGTTGCGTACTGTCGAAAATATCGATGAGATCAACGCTATTATCGACGTTATGCTTAATAAAAATAATCAAGCTGAAGTGTTGATTAAAAAAATTGAGCAACTGCGTGAAGACTTAATCACTCAAGGTGATGATTTAGTAAATCAAACCATTGAGCAGTACCCGGTTATTGATCGTCAAAAGCTGCGCCAGTTAGTACGTAATGCAGCAAAAGAAGTGAAAGCCGAAAAGCCTGCTAAGGGCTACAAAGAGCTATTTCAGTACCTTAAAGAAAGCATCATGCGATAAACTATATTTAATGTAGTAATGAATTGCCTATATACAGCCTGAGTATAAACACTCGCTATTTATAGGCAATTACCGTTTAGTCATCTGTAATACCTTCAAGTAACCTTCAGAAAATACCAATCTTATCCTCACGACGTAGAAAGTGGCTTTAACCATTAATTTATAAACCGCGCTGCATAAAGCCCCGCCTACACTTTAAAACATAGGTTTTAGGCTCTAGGCCCTAGTCACTTACCTAGCACCTAGTACCTTTCTCTCCCTAGCACCTTTAATCTTTCTTACCTCTAAAGCGCAGCGTCTCTTAACCTCTTTGTGAATAAATAACTTAAAAATATTTTGCACAAAGAGAAGACAATGAGGGTAAATGAGAAAAAAAAAGCCACGGGCTTCGAGTCACTTCCTAGCCCCTAAAACCTAGTCACTTCCCTAGAACCTCTATCCTCAACCAACTATCCCTAGCGGTTTGGCACTTTGCCACGCCCCGCGGGTAAAATCTGGAATATCAATCGACGCACTGCGGTTACTTACCGATTCAGCCGATAGCGGCGATATTACAGACCAAGCCGCGCCATCGTATACATCTTGATCGAGCGCTTCACCATTGCGTAAACAGTAAATCATTCGCCAAAACATTAAAAAGTCCATGCCACCGTGGCCGCCGTTACGCTGTGCTTCTTCGCCCATTTTAGTCCACAATGGATGATCGTATTTTTTATACCAATCAGCCATTTCATAATCCCACTCATGGAAGCTTTTTGAGCCTCCGTCCTCTAATGCGATACGATTTGGAAAGCCAGCAAACACCCCATTAGTACCTTGAATTAAATTATGGCGCGAGTAAGGTCGTGGCGTGGTGGTATCATGTTGAACCATAATACTGCGCCCTTTCACTGTTTTGATAAGCGTGGTGTTCATATCACCAGCAATGTAATCAAGTTGATTACGTTGATGATCAATTGGAAATTCTTTCTTTGCATAAGCACTTCGGCCCAACGCCGGCGAGCTCATGGAGGTTAAGAAGTCAAAGCGGTCGCCACGGTTAATATTCATATATTGTGACACAGGACCTAAGCCATGAGTGGGATACAAATTTCCATCTCGCTTTGCATGCCAAGCTGTGCGCCACGAGCCGGTTTTATGTTCAATCTCTTTCATTTGCCAGCGTAACTCATGAATATACGCAGCTTCACCGTGTAACAGCTCACCAAACACGCCTTGGCGAACCATATTCAATACCATCAATTCATCACGACCATAGTTGACGTTTTCCATCATCATACAGTTTTTCTGAGTACGCTCTGCGGTATCAACAATTTGCCACATCTCTTCCACTGTGAGTGCTAACGGCACTTCAACAAAGGCATGCTTACCACTATTCATGGTATCTATTGCCATTGGCGCATGCCATGCCCACGGGGTGGAGATGATTACAATATCGATATCATCACGATTTAGCATCTCTTGATAAGCGTTATCTGAACCCGTATACAGTGCAGGCTTTACCAGCCCTTTATCGGTAAGGTATTTTGCAGATTGTTCTAAAACTTCATTGTGAGTGTCACAAATTGCTTTGATTTCAGTACCAGCAATATGACTCATGCGTTTTACGTGACCAAAGCCACGCTGACCAACACCAATAAAACCAACCCGTACTACATCCATTTTTGGTGCAATGAGACCAATGACTGACTGTCCCTGTTGCGTAGGAGCAATAGCGCTGCCATTGGCGCCACTTGCACACCCAGCGACCACACTTGCTGCAGCCGCTGCACTAGCAGCTTTTAAAAAATCTCGACGATTAAACTGTTTCATTATTATTATCCTAGAACTAACCTAGAATTAACTTACCTAAAACAGGGTAACAGGTAAAGTAAATGAGGATAGATAACATAGGAAAAGAAGGGGTTAGGGTTAGGGTTAGAATTAACCTTAACCGCCGACGTAGGAAATGGCTTTAGCCATGAATTTTATAAACCGCGCGGCATAAAGCCGCGCCTACGCTTTAAAACATAGGTACTAGGTTATAGGTCCTAGTAACTTCCCTAGTACCTTTATCTTCCTAGCACCTTTAACCTTTATTACACGTCTCTTAAAATGGCTTTAAGTGTGCTCTTTTTGGCGAGAATATCACGGTATAAAGCAAACTGATTTTGCGCACGTTCTAAATTATGATTAGCATGCTTAATAGAAAAGTAATGATCGCCATCAATGTAATCGGTTAAAAAGCGCAGACCAATCATAAAAGTCATAACCTTAGTACCCAGCCAAAAGCTTTGTTTTTCTTGCTCAGTGATCAAATCCTTCAAAGGCTCAACATAACCCTTAACCACAGCCGCAAAAATTTCTTCGCGAACACATACATTGCCTAAATTGGTAGAATCTTCCTGCTCTGGTGAGCAAAAAGTTCGCACCATATCGCCAAAATCATATAACCAATAACCTGGCATACAGGTGTCTAAATCAATCACAGCTTTAGCATCATGCGACTTATTACAAAACAGCATATTGTTGATTTTTGTATCATTATGACAAGGTCTAACCGGGACATTGCCTGCTAACGACTTAAGTTCATCAATTAAACCAAACTGTGCAAAGCAAAAATCGACCTCAGCTTGGCAGCTTGCTAAACGCTTAACTGGATCACTTGCAACCACCGCTTTAAGTTTCTCAGCACGCATCGCTAAATTATGAAAATCAGGAATAACATGATGCAATTGCTTGGCATCAAAATCTTCTAACGCAACAGCAAATTGACCAAATGCATTGGCCGCAGTTTGTGCTTGTGAAGTATTTAACACAACATCTTCACTATAACTGCCGCCAATAAATTCGAGTGCACGCCAAACACCATTATCACAATCAACTAAATAGCCATTTTCAACGGTCGGAACATGGCGAATAATCGCTAAATCATAATCACCCGACTGGTGTTTTTTAGTTAAATGACGCTCAATTAAGCGAGCATTTTTTACCAACATATCAGGCTCAGGAAAAACCTCAGTATTTAGCTTTTGCACGACTAATGATTTCTTTGGTGCAGTTAGCAGCATAGTGGTATTGATATGACCACTGCCAATTGGTTTCATACTAACTTTGTCATTGCCAAGGCCAAAACTTTGGGACAATTGAACCGCAATGGAATTTGACTTCATACTTATTTCGCTATTATTGTGCCCAGGAAAAGGCAAGATCGGGGCTGTTTCATCCATGACGTAATTCATATAATTTACCTGCAACATCCTGTAATTCTGATTTATAAGTTACTCCATACCATGACTCTTTAGCAGTATAAATAGTAACTATTTGTTGATTAGATGTGATCGCTTGTTGAATTTGATCCGGTAAATAATACTCCAATCTGACACCGTTGTCATATTTTTGCAGAAACTCAGAAAAACCAACATCAAGAGAGTCAAAAAGCGCAGGGGTAATACCCCAAAAGCTCATAGAGCCCAACGCATCAGCAGCTATTTCCTCGCGCCTCCCCTGCGGGTTATCACCCGCGATGTACGTGCTTTCTTTTTGTATATTTAAATACTCAACTACATCAACTAATTGGTTATTGTTAACTTGGCATACACCACGATTTACACCACCTTGCTCTGATAAGGTATCAATAATTGGGTATCCGACCATAGCCCAACTGTTGTTATTTTTAAAATGTTCGGCAAGTAATGTAAATGAAGACGCACCATAGTAATCATCCGCAGTGATAACTATGGCTGGGTTATGAACATGCTCTTTAGCACATAATAAAGCATGGCCTGTGCCCCAAGGCTTTTCTCGCTGTTTAGCTAAAGCTTGGAATTGCTCTGGCACTAAATCAATCCGTTGCTCCACAAGAACAACATCTATACCAGTTGGAAGCCGTGGTAAAATAACTTGCTCTAACTCGCCCCTCACAGCTTGATTGATCACTAATACCACTTGAGTAACGCCAGCGGCAACGGCATCAGCAATACTCAGTTCCATTATGGTACAACCTAGGCCAGCAATTTCAGCTATTTGTTTATTACCACCAAAACGAGAGCCCAAGCCACCAGCCAGAACCACCAAACTTAAGTGATGTTTTTTAGTTTTCATTTTTAACCAACTACTACTACAACTAAATCAGAGTGTACCATTTTTAAACGTGAGATCTAGCTATAGGATCTAGGTCTTAGCGGTAGGTTCTAGCCTAGCTCCTAGCCACTTCCATAGCATTCAGTACCTTTTTTAAACCTTTCGCGGCTAAAGCCAGCTCCTACAAACATTTTGCACAAAGAGAAAACAATGAGGGTAAATGAGAAACCAAAAAATTAATATTTTACTTTTTCAGGCTAAAGCCCGACCTACAAAAGCATATCACCTTTAACCTTCCCCGCTGATGTAACCCCGCACCCGGAATTACTTGACCACAGCACCTCGCGCAGGTATTTGCGTTAAAGCAATCATCAGCCGATGATGTAGGAAATGGCTTTAGCCATGAATGTTATAAACCGCGCGGCATAAAGCCGCACCTATAAACATTTTGCACAAAGAGAAAACAATGAGGATAAATGAGAAACCAAAAAATTAATATTTTACTTTTTCAGGCTAAAGCCCGACCTACAAAAGCATATCACCTTTAACCT
>NZ_JBALXK010000035.1:31147-32947 GCF_036960685.1 Pseudoalteromonas sp.
TTTCCCGCTGATGTAACCCCGTAGGCGGGAGTTTACCTCGCGCAGGTCTTAGCGTTAAAGCAATCATCAACCGATGACGTAGGAAATGGCTTTAGCCATGAATTTCATAAAGCCGCGCCTACGCAAATTAAAACACCGATTAAAACTTACAACTTAAGACTTAAAGCTTCAATCAGCTTCCCGCAATCTGCATTTGCTCAATCAATACTGAACCGGTTTGAATACCACCGCGACGCTCTATGTCGCCACCTATGCCGCTAATGCCTTTAAACATGTCTTGCAGCTTACCTGCAATGGTAATTTCGCTTACAGGGTATTGTATCTCGCCATTTTCAACCCAAAAACCAGCTGCGCCTCGCGAGTAATCACCCGTTACGGTATTAACGCCCTGGCCCATTAACTCAGTCACCAATAAACCGGTACCCATTGTTTTTAACAACGCAGCTAAATCAGCGTGAGTTTGCTCAACTAGCCAGTTATGAATGCCACCAGCATGGCCGGTTGGTGTCATATTCATTTTACGCGCTGCGTAGCTTGCTAATAGATATGTTTGTAACTCGCCACCTTGAATGATTTCGCGGTCAATGGTTTTGACCCCTTCACTGTCAAAAGGTGAAGACGCTAACCCTTTTAATATATGCGGGCGCTCTGCAATATTAACGCAGTTATTGAATACTTGCGTGCCGAGGCTGTCGAGTAAAAAGCTTGATTTACGATATAGCGCACCACCACCAATTGCCGATACTAAATGGCCAAATAAAGAGTTGGCAATGTCTGCACGAAACACAACAGGCACTTTCATGGTGCCTAACTTTTGGCTGTTAAGTTTTGCTAACGTTTCATGAGCGGCTTCAAGCCCAACGGCTGCTGCATCATTTAACCCAGCTTGGTCACGCGCAACAGTATAGGCAGAGTCTCGCTGCATTTGCTCGCCGTCTTTACCAATCACCATAGTACTAATGCTGTGGCGCGAGCGTGGGTAACCGGTAATTAAACCATGGCTATTACCATACACTCGCAAACCTTGATGTGATGAGAAACTCGCACCATCAGAATTTACAATACGTGCATCAGCATTAAGCGCTGCTTGCTCTGCAGCATGACAAAGCTCAATACCTTGCTCAGGGCTAACATCCCAAGGGTGATATAAATCTAAATCAAGCGGGGCAAACTCAAGTAATGCTTTATCAGCAACCCCATTATGCGGATCGTCTGAAGTAAATTTAGCAATATCAATGGCTTTTTCGACCACTGTGCGTAACGTTTTCGGGTTTAAGTCAGCGGTTGACGCTGAGCCTTTATGATTACCAACATAGACGCTGATCCCTAAGCCGCCATCTTGGTTAAATTCGATTGTTTCGACTTCCCCCATGCGCGTACTGACAGATAAACCAGAGGTGCTCGACATAGCAGCTTCAGCGTCCGTAGCGCCGAGTTTTTTAGCGTGTTCTAACACTTCGGCAACGGCATCTTTAATTTGAGAAATTTGCGTATAAATAGGATCTTGCTGTTGGCTTTTCATCTTTTTAGTCCTGAGCTTAGAGCGTTTTGCGGGCGCAATCATAATACTTAAATGCTAACACACTCACTGCATTGCATCAGCTAATATTAATCATTAAAAGAATCACGTATATACCCAAGCCACCTCAAGATACAGAATTCAGCGTTTCACAGGGGCTTAATATCAAGGCGTTACTTTGCAAGAATGGCAGTCCCTTTTAAGAAGTAACAACGATGAGAGTAAGTGCCTGTGAAACGCCCAAAGGGTTGGTTTAAAAGCGATTTATACTGCGTTATTGA
>NZ_JBALXK010000036.1:0-29883 GCF_036960685.1 Pseudoalteromonas sp.
CATTTTTATCTATACCTTTGATTGGCCAATCATTGTCCCAGTGCATCGGTTGTAAATGGGTGATACGGCCATACGCTTGTTTGCTTTGAAAGTGAATAAACCAGTCCTCATCAAATTGGGTGTGAACCCACGCACCTTGATGAGGACCGTTGATCACTGAATTACCTTGTGCCATGACAACTTTGGCTTCATAAGGTCCGGTAATTTCTTTTGCTCTAAATACCGATTGCCAGCCTAAATCTACGCCACCAGCAGGCGCAAAAATATAGTAGTAGCCGTTACGTTTATAAAATTTAGGACCTTCAATGGTGCGATATCCAGGGTGATTTTTACCATCGACAATATGTGTAAATTTATCACTGACCCAACTTGCGTCATCTTTCATTTCACGTAGCGTGAGTACATTATTAAAGCCTGCACGACTTTTTGCCCATGCATGTATTAAGTAGGTTTTACCATTGTCGTCCCATAAAGGTGCCGGGTCGATCAATCCTTTACCCGCTAAAATAAGCTGTGGGGTTGACCAAGTTCCAGCAGGATCATCTGTTGTGGTTGCATAAATACCAAAATCAGGATCAGGGTAAAAAATCCAAAATTTATTATCATGAAAACGGATTGTGGGCGCCCATACGCCGTTGCCATGTTGTACTTTTGCAAAGTGCTCTTGTGGCAGCTGTATTGGCAATGCATAATTAATTAACTGCCAGTTGACTAAATCGGTAGAGTGTAAAATAGGCAAGCCAGGTGCAGAGTTAAAACTAGATGCTGTCATGTAATAATCGCCGTTAACAGCAACCACATCTGGGTCGGAATAATCGGCATGCAAGATTGGGTTTTTATATTCGCCATTACCTAGATCTGCTTGCCACGGGCTTTGAGTGTGTGTTGACGATAGTAATTGCGACTCTTTTGCATAACTTAGGCTGCTACTTAAGCAAACGAGCAAAAGTGTTAAATAGAAATAGTATTTGTTGCTTAGCATCGGTTATTTCTCCATTTCTAAACTAGCAAGAATAAAAGGCCCGACTGCTTTAGGATCGTTCGCACGTACATTTTCACTAATGTAATAAGCAAAGCTGCCATCTCGATAGGGTTTTCCGCCAAGTCCTGCTACTTCACATACTTGTTGGATTGATAAGGTGTTATCTGCTTCACGTTTAATAAAGTTGCTAACTACAGCATTAAAGGTATTTTTTGCAATCATTTGGTAGCTATCAGACAAGTAACCTTGATTAACACCTCTTGCAATCGCATAGCTGAGCATAGCACTGCCTGATGACTCTAAATAATTGCCGCGTAATTCACCTTTATCTGTAACTTGATACCATACACCGGAGTCAGAGCGAAGTTTTAACATGTTATCAATCAATGTATTAAAGCGCTGTGATAGCCACACTTTTTTAGGGTAATCATTCGGTAGTTGATCTAATACATCAACCATTGCCATAGCGTACCAACCGATAGAGCGCGACCAATGATTAGGTGATTGTCCGGTTTTTTTATCTGCCCAACGCTGTTGTTTTGACTCATCCCAGCCATGTACAGGTAAAGCGGTGTCACTGCGATAAGTATGTTGTTCAATTAATTGAAACTGCTTTATAACATCATCATACTGATCTGCTGTCCCAAAGCGGCGGATATATTCGGCATAAAAGGGCGCTGCCATATATAAACCATCAAGCCACATTTGCGAGGTATAGCGTTTTTTATGCCAAAAGCCACCATCAATTGTGCGAGGTTGTAATTTGAACTGTGCATATAGCGTATCGAGGGCAAGGCGATATTTACGGTCTTTTGTTTCATCAAACATAAAAAACAGTAACTTGCCGGCATTGAGCATGTCGAGATTATATTTACTCATTACGTAGGTTTTAATACTGCCATCTTCCATTACTAAAGCGTCTACATATTCTTTAATGTAATTGAAATAGCGTTGCTTTGGTTGATGCTGATAGAGCTTGGCAAATGACAGTAACACTAAGCCATGGGTGTAGTCCCAGCGCGGTTCAGTGCGCCAATCAATGGTGTACGCCTGTGGATTACGAGTCATCTCAGAGTTAGCCATTTGCACGGCATAGCTCGGTGAGTTGTTATTATTTTGTGCAGACACATTCATTATTGAGCAGAGTAAGCAGCAGATAAAAAATGAAAAAATATTTTTATTTGCGCTGTTTTTATTGGTGTTAAGTATACGCATCATAAATCCTTATGAGCTAGTGTGCTGATGTTGTTGAAGGGAAGTGAGTGTTAGCCGGTAAGCAAAAATGCGCTGGACCTTGCTTACCGGCAGGCTGTTCTATGACTGGTTAGTTGTTACCAGCTAGAAGCTTAGCTACTTCAAGGCTTGCTAGAATGAAGGGACCATTTCCTTTAGGATCATTTTTGCTGACCGGCTCGCTCATATAATAGTGATAACTACCATCACGGCCAAAGCCAAGGCCTGCAACATAGCATTGGTTAGTCATACTTACCGTGCCATCACTATGTACTAATGTAAATTGGTTAAGTAAACCTTGATACGCTGCAAGCGCGGTGTCTTGATAATCAGCATCGATATAGCCATTATTAAGTGCTTTTGCATAAAAGTAAGCGAACATTGCTGTTGCAGTTGACTCTTGGTAGTTACCTAAAGACGTTGGTTTGTCTAAAACTTGCCACCATGTGCCGGTATCAGTATCTTGAACTTTGGCAATATCAGTGGCCAACTCTTTTACCATGGCGAGTAAGGTATCGCGTTGCTCTGTGTTTTTTGCTGGGATGTAATCGAGTACATCAACCACCGCCATAGCGAGCCAACCCAGACCACGGCCCCAAAACTCTGCGGAAACACCAGTTTGTTTATTCGCCCATGTTTGCTGTTTAGATTCATCCCAACCGTGATAGTACAACCCTGTTTTTGGATCGCGTAGTGCTTCACGAGTGAGCTTAAATTCGTTTACCACCTCAGCGAAGGTTTCTTGTTGCTGGTGGCCCGTTTCAAATAAGCTAGCATATTGGGCTAAAAAAGGCATACCCATATAAACGCCATCTAGCCACACTTGATGTTGATATTTGTTTTTGTGCCAAAATGCGCCTTGTGATGTACGTGGCTGTAACTGTAATTGTGCGCGCAAAGCTTTTGCAGCCGATAAGTATTGTTGCTGCTGGGTATCTTGGTATAGCTGAATAAGGTTGCGACCGGGTGGAATATTATCAATATTAAAATTGCTTTGTTTATAGGCGCTGATTTTGCCTTGCTGATCAATAAAGCTGCCAGTAACTTGGGCAATCACATCCTTATAAGCTTGCTCATCAGTTGCCAGCCCCAATTGATAATAGGCATAAGGTTGTAAACCGATAATGTCGTATTCAAACTTTGGGCTGCGCTTACGGTTAACATCCCAGCCATTGGCATGGTAGCTTAGTGCTTTTCTTTTCAGCTCTGAATCGGCAAGGGCGCGGGCCCATTCAAGGGCTAATTTATCATTAAGCGGTTGCGTCGTTTTTTTTGCTGAAACAGTGGTGTGTAAAGTAATGCGTGGTTTAATTGTCAACCTTTCAGCTTGTTGATCAAGGTACTCAATAAAGCTTTCTTTATCGTTGATACCACTTTCAGGTTGCCACACTGAGGCAAAATAGTAATCTGCATGTTGTGTACTTTGCCCTTTTGGTTTTAGTACTGCAAGGTAGTTATTTTTATCTTGGCGTACGTCAATAACATCACCTTTTTTAAAGAAAACCGCCATACCTAAAGCTGATTTATCTAAACTTTGATTGCCCCAACTGGCAATATAACTGTAGCCATAATTACTCATTGCATCGAGATCACCTTGAATAAACTCAGTCTCAGGGTGTTTGACCACACCGGCCACTAAATTAGACAAGTATTTATCAGTGCTCAGTTCTACATGTGCTAAACGTGAGCCGCCATGCATACTAATGTTTGCGGTTAAATCTTGCTGTTGGTAACTGTTTTGCCAGCCTTGATACTCAATTTGAATACTGGCGCGTAAATCACCATTTTCAATAATCCGTGCTGTGCGTTGGGTCACATCAGCGACATGTTCCAGCTCATCATTACTACCCAGCAAACCAAATCCGCCAGCACCTAAAGACTTACCCACTTTGAGAATGTCCATTCCCCAATCTTGTTTGTCATGATAAGAGTCATAACCATCAAGGCCAACAGTATGTAACACGGGGGCTGCGGTTAATTTACCAAAAATGTCAAAGCCATTGCGCCAATCAAGGTAAAAACGATAACCCACTTTATCTGACTCAATACCTGGGCCTTCGTAACGGATCCAATTTGAATGATCGGTGTAATAATCTGGTGGCGTTAACTCATCAACATTTTTAAATTCACCGCCTACATACTCTTTTTTACCTGTGCCAACTTGGTGTTTTGGCGGACGAGAATGAGGCTGCCATTGACCACCTTGTTTATGGGCAAGATCAGCTTGAACACGTTTTGTTTGTGCTGTGATTACTGGTTTACTTTGCTGTGTTATGGTGACTTCAATCGGTTTATCATTTAAATCGACAATAAAATACACACCATCAAGTTCACCGTCTGAGTTAATATCTACTGCTTGGCTAGGTAACACTTGCTGCGCTGTTTTTACAGTTAAAGCCGCAGTTTGGCTAAGGCCTAAATCGTAATAGCTAAGATAGATTGGCTCATCAGGGCGCTTAAATGAAGATGGATTAACAATGTCTACTTTAGCAACGAGTGCGCTACTGAGTGAGTTTGTCTCACTTGCTTGCAATGGTGTTTTAAGGTCAGCTTGTTCTTGGCAGGCAGCCAGTAAAAGGCTAGAGCCTAGAGCTGTTCCCATCATAATGCGCTTTGATAACAGTGATGTTTTTAAAGTCATGGTGTGTCCTCAATGGTTGAGCCACTTAAATTAAGTGGCTCTATTATTGTTATTTATCGAGATTATATGCTTTTTTCACTAGCCCATAGGTTAGTTGATAAGCCAGTGTCTGCGCAGTACTTTCACTAATTTGATGATTAGCTACCAATTCAGCCAAGTAACGGCAGTCAACGCGGCGTGCAACATCATGGCGAGCGGGGATAGATAAAAATGCACGGGTATCGTCATTAAAGCCAACTGTATTGTAAAAACCTGCTGTTTCAGTTGTTTGCTGTCTAAAACGTAGCATACCTGCTGGGCTATCATGGAACCACCATGCTGGGCCTAATTTAAGGCTAGGGTAGTGACCTGCTAGTGGCGCAAGTTCACGACTATAGGTAGTTTCATCTAACGTAAATAAGATGATTTTAAGATCTGGGTGATTCCCGTATTTACTTAATAGTGGTTTTAACGCATTAACGTATTCAGTTTGGCTTGGAATATCACAGCCTTTATCTCGGCCAAATTGATCAAATACCGCTTGGTTATGATTACGATGTGCACCAGGGTGAATTTGCATCACTAAGCCGTCTTTAATGCTCATACCTGCAAGCTCAGTAAGCATTTGGCCTCTAAATAACTCTTGCTCTTGCTCAGATGAATTGCCTGTTCGGCATTTTTCAAATAATGCTTCACACTCAGCTGGTGATAAGTCAGCAGTTAATGCAGTAGGGTGGCCATGATCGGTTGCCGTTGCACGGCCTTCAATACGGAAGTAATCACGACGTATTTGAATTGCTGCTAAATAACCTTGCCAAGTTGATGTATCTTGGTCGGTTATTTCACCAAGTTTAATTACGTTGTCGATAAAATCTTCGCGGCTAGCATCAACCACATCATCCGGTCTAAAGGTGGTGATCACACGTTTTTCCATTGCAGAGCCTGCAATGGCTCGGTGATGTGGTAACTGATCTAGAGCACCTTCGGTTGTGGCAATCAGTTCAATGTTAAAGCGGTCCATCAGTGCATGCGGCTTAAAGTCAGGTGTTGCTAACGCAGCTGTAATTTTTTGATAATAGTGCTGACCATTTTCCGAGCAAAGTTTTTCAGTAAAACCAAATACATCGCAGAATACAGCATCAAGCCAATAGCCGCTTGGTGTGCCTGCGTATAGGTGATAGTTATCAGCAAAAATTTGCCATACTTTTTCAGGTTCAGCTGCTCTAGAGCGAGCCATGTCGCCTTGCAGACCATGTTCTGGCACGCCTAAATCAGTCATTGGGATACCTTGACTGTAGAGCATTCTAAACACATAGTGATCGGGTTTTATAAACAGCTCGGTTGCATTGCCGAAGTTTTCATTTTCATTAAACCAACGTGGATCAGTGTGACCGTGTGGGCTAACAATCGGTAAGTCTTTAATTGATTCATATAACTTTCTAGCGATAGCAACGACGCTAGGATCGCTTGAAAATAAACGATCTGGGTGCAACTCTAAAGGTTCGATATTGCTCGGCATTGAAGATTCCTTAACTGTTCTGCTTGTATTATGCCACCGGTGGCATGTAAAGGTAAATTACACTGTCAACGTATGGCAGTCAATATGTTAATTAGTTGTTGTTTAGTACCTGAAGGCAGGCTTGAGTGATTTTTTCATAGTCTTTACTTTGCACCCATTGTGGTTGTGCAATCCAAGTACCCCCCACGGCTATCACATTGCTAAGTGCTAAATAGTCTTTAAAATTCTGCTCATTAATGCCGCCTGTAGGGCAAAAGCGAATATCAGCAAATACGCTGTTTACTGCTTTTAAAAACTGCTCGCCACCACATAAAGAAGCAGGAAATAATTTTTGCTCAGTAAAACCATATTCTTTAGCAAGTAAAATATCTGCGGTGTTTGAAACACCCGGCACAACAGGCACCGACGATTGGCTAAGAGCATCAAGTAACCGTGGTGATATAGCAGGCGTAACAATAAAATCACTGCCTGCGGCAAGACTTTTTGCAAGTAACGCTTTATCAGTAATCGTGCCGGCACCAACGCATAAATCGGGTAGTGCTTTTTTAATCGCGATTAATGCGTCAAGTGACGCTGGCGTGCGCAGCACAACTTCCACTAATTGGATACCCGCCTTATGCATCGCGGTCGCAATAGCGACACCTTCTTCACTACTATTTGCTTGTATTATAGGCAGTATTGGTTGCGTGCCTAATAATGTTGAAAACGCGTTCATACATCGGTTCCTATCATGATTGCTGTAATTGCGCCATTGTCAGTGGCTGCTTGTTTAAAGTGACATTATCTAAACTCATATTATTTACATGAGCTACGATTGACTTACTGCCTACTTGGTCAAAATGGCAGTTTTTAAAATGAATATCGTTAATTGGTGCGCGTTCAAAGCCATTAAGATAAAACGCTTTACTTAGCACATTTTTACAATGTAAATTTTCAATTTGAATATCACGAACTGTCGGATCGAATTGTCCTGCATCGCCTTCTTCATAATAGAAGTTGATCACAACAGCGTTTTTAACAGTACCAACGTCAACATTACGAATGCGGATATGCTCGATCAAACCGCCACGTACTGAGTTAGTTTTGATACGAATAGCGCGCTCTAGATGCGGGCTGTCCATAGTGCAATTTTGCACAAAGACATTGTTTACACCACCTGATATTTCGCTACCAATAACCACTCCACCGTGGCCTTCTTTCATATGGCAGTTTTCAATAATAATGTTTTGTGAGGGGATACCGACACGTCTTCCGTCTGCATTTCGCCCTGATTTAATCGCGATACAGTCATCACCGGTATCAAATACACAGTTTTTAATATGTACATGATCGCAGCTCTCAGGGTCACAACCATCAGAGTTTGGCCCGTGGCTTGAAAAATTAACCTTATCAACCGTAACACTTTGGCATAAAACCGGATTCACTAACCAAAATGGCGAGTTTTTAATTGTTACACCTTGGATTAAAATATTTTTACATTTATACGGTTGAATAAAAGGGGGGCGTAAATAGGCGCCGGTACTGTATATACGTTCGCTTACCGGCACACCCGCTTCGGCATCAACCATCAACTGATCACGTGCTTCACGCTGGTGCAATACTTTACCTTGGCTATCTTTAATTAAATCCCAATGGCCTTCTTTGTGTGGCCCCTTCCAAGGCCACCATGTTTGGTTATCGCCATTACCTTGTAGTGTTCCTTTACCTGTGATGGCAATGTTTTCTTGCTCATAAGCATAAATCAGTGGTGAGTATCCCATCATTTCTAAGCCTTCCCAACGAGTAAATACCTCGGGTAAGTAATGAGTAGGATCAGTACTGAAACTTAATATTGCATTATCAGCCAAGTGTAAATTTACGTTAGAAAGTAAATGAATGGCACCAGTCAAGTAGGTACCATTTGGAATGTAGACCTGACCACCTCCTTGTGCGTGGCAGGCTTCAATGGCGCCTTTAATTGCTTGCGTACAATCATATTGTCCATTTTCTTTAGCGCCAAAGTCTTTAATATTAAATTGCTTAGCAGGGAAGGTAGGGACGACAATGTTGGCTTTTATTTGTTCAGCCATTTGCCAATCATCTGCGCTAATTGGCGCTTCAAAAACATTGAGTAAAGGTGCTGACTGACAGCCCATTAAAGTTGCTGTTACCAAAGTGCTAGAAGCTAATGCTTTGAGAAAATAGCGTCGTTGATTATTCATCTTGTATCCTGCTGCTGTAAATTGGAATTATTATAATAAGCTAACATTAGCAGTTATTGCCACCGGTGGCAATGGGGTTTTATTACTAACTTTAAAATAATGTTAAGTTTATTATTTTATAAAATATACTTAGCAAAACGCAGGTAAGCGAATTAAATAAGAGGGTATAGGATTGATTACTTCAAGCTCATTAACTTCATCGTGAAGTTAATGAGCTTATTATTGAATTAATTTCTATTAAATGCCGTCGCAGTAGTCAGTTTTATTAACTTAATCACCAGAAAGCCCGGATACTTTTACATCGTATACTGCTAGGTATTTACCGGTCGTATCTGCACCAGCGGCATTGTATGGATAAATCCGTATATACAGTTTGTTTTCAGCAATTACTTGTATAGTGACGTTATATTCAGTGAATAACATAGTGTCTTTTGAGAACGAAATAGGATCCTCATTTAATGATACAGGGTTACTAAAGTCGCTATTAAATGAGTATTGTATATCTGCTTGTACTGTAGAACCCCCGCTGGTAGTCATCCATGCCGAAATCGTATCGATAGAAAATGTTTGAGTTGCGGCAGTGAGTGAAAACTCTAGATACTTATCAGCATTTTTAGAGACCAACTCAGGACCATAAACCCTAAATCTTGCTACTCCTGTATCTTGTTCGTTAACAGCAAATGTTTTAACTGACCCTGTATCTAAACCCATAACGTTTACGTCTTGTGCGGTAATTGGACCATCAGTTATTGCTGCTAATGCACCACCTTCAGTAAACCAACGGCTATAGGCGGGGATACCATTACCAACAGCAACACCGTTACCAGAAACATTCACCGTGCCTAAATCAACCCCACCCGCAAAAAAGCTAATACTATCATTGAAAGATTTTTCAGAATAAGGAGTGAACTGAACATACATTTTTTCAGTGAATGCACCATTTTCATAAGGAACGGTTAATACTGTTGTCCAATTAGTTGAATCGGGAGCATCACTTAATAAAAATCCATCAGGTGCGGTAGCCACTAAATTACCCGTGTTAGGGCTTAAATCAAATGCAGATAACGTTAATGTTTTCACATTAGTGACGCCAATATAACGATCGTTCCATTGCAGTGTTTCAGGACTAGAAATAAAAGAAGTCGCTTCAATAATATAATCAGTTAAGACCTCTTGCTGTTGCAAACTTTTCATAGCAGCTTTTGCTATTAAAGTAGCGAAAAGTACTTGAGGGTGAGTGCTGTCTGCTGAAATGTAGAGTGATTCAGTCGCGGCTTGATCACCGTACTTTTCAACTATTGCCTTTGTTTGCGTGGTTAAATCAACCATAGGAACGTCTAATAATACCGCGACTTCCTTCATCGCCTCAGGGTAGTTACCACGGGCAAAAAGCTCTCCTGTGTTAACTGATTCAAGATTATGTAGTCCTGAGTTTCTAATACTTTCGCCGCTAAAATATTTACGCACAATAGGGCTCATTAAAATGGGCACTGCGCCTAAGTCACGTGCTTCTTTTATATATTTTTTGAGGAATTGATAATAAGAGTGTTCGCTATCAAGGCAATCCTCACCATTGCTACTGCCATCACTACAGTATGCATAAGTGCCAAATTCTTCATAAGCATCCCCTAATTTTTGATCATTATGACCAAATTGAATAATTAGGTAATCACCCGTTTTTATTGTTTCTTTAACTAAGTTCCAAAGACCATCTTCGTAATAAAAACTACGAGAACTTCTGCCACCACGGGCCCAATTTCTAACGGTTGCTTTGTCACTCACGAACATAGGAACCTGTTCCCCCCAGCCTGCTTGTGGTTTACGCGATTGGTCGTACTCAGTCATAGTCGAGTCACCAATCATATGAATGGTGATATCAACAATTTGATCAATTGGGTCCTCGGGGTCAATAGGCGGTTCAGGGTCGACAGGCGGCTCTGGTTCAACAGGTGGTTCAGGATCCACTGGGTTAGTAATTACAGGGTCAGTACCTATTGGATCAACAATAGTAGAGTCATCTGATGAACTTCCGCATGCACTTAAATAAAAGCATACTAAAAGTATGGATAATTGTTTGATAAGTATTTTCATGTTTCTAATACCTTATTGTTATCAGCGCACTGTTAACTCAAATAGTTGTCGAGCAAATTTAGTGAGCAAGATTTTCAGTTTCTTGTTGTTATCTTTATGAGTAGGGGCAAACTGAAAGTTTTGTTAAAATCAAACCTATCAGCCTCAACTGAAAACCATCGATGATGCAGGGGAGACAATTAGAGAGAAGGCACAACCTCGTTAAATGAGGTTGTGCTTTTATTAAGTTAGAATGTACCTCTTAAACCCACTAAGAACTGGCGACCTGATGACAGGTTTTCGTAAGGGCGTGGCGTGTAGATATCATTCCACATATCTTGTTTTTCATCCGTTAGGTTCACGGCTTCAAATGATAGACTCATTTTTTCTGTTAACTTATAACGAGCTGAGAAGTTAAGTTTTGCTTTTGCATCATAACCACGAACAAAAGTTGACTCATCTTTATACTCATTTAAGTATTGCTTGTTATAACCGCCACGGTAGTTATAAGAAAAACGAGCAGACCAATCTTCTACCTGATAATACAAGGTAATATTATAGGTATTTTTAGATGTTTCCTCTTCGACTAAGTTAAGCGCAGTGCCATAGAATGGGTCTTCAATGTCACGTGTATAGTCAATATAGGTGTAGTTAGTTTGTATACCAAGGCCGTTAAATGGCTCTGGTAAGAATGAAAATGGTTGTTGGTAAATAAATTCCGCGCCCCACATTCCTTCAGCATCCGTATTTACAAGTTGTGTTACTTGCCAGGTGACCGTGCTTGGATCTGTTTCACCTAGGTCAATCCCTAGTGCAGCTAATTCAGCTTCGCTAAGCACTTCATCTTTAGTTTCTTTTGTTAAACCAGAAATGTTTTTGAAGAACAGTGATGTAGCAATTAGTGATTCTTCAGCAAAATACCACTCTAAGCCAATATCATACTGTTTAGCTTTATAAGGTTGAAGAGAAGGACCTGCACCCATAGAGATAGTAGCGCCTGGATCTTCAACACTTGGTGTATTAACACTAATTGACGAACTTAAATCAGATAATTTGGGGCGTGTAATTGCATGAGAGTAACTAAAGCGGCCAACTAAATCTTCAGAGATATCGTAAGCAAGGTTTAATGAAGGCAACCATTCATCGCCTTTACTTACTGACTCACGCCAGCCATAGCCTGCTGCATAGTTAGCACCCTCACCACGCCCTGCTGTAAAACCGTCTTTATAGATATGATCTAAATTTACAATACGGCTAGTATTTTTATTATCTACGTAGCGAACACCAAAATTACCGCGTAACTCGCTATCAAATATATATTGTCTAAAGTCTAATTGAACGAATGCAGTAGCCACTTCTTCTTTGATGTAATAGGTACGTCTGAAATCTTCTTTTGCTTGAAAAAAATCTTCACCAGAGAATGCGTTATACATGGCATTAAAATCGGGTGCCAGCCACGTACCACTATTGAGTGTTGATGTACCTGGAATTGTAGCATTGTTACCAAAGCTAACACCTTGACCGTCTAAAGTGGTATTAAACAAACTGCCGGCAATTAACTCATCATCTAAATACATCACACGTTCTTCAGCGTTTTCACCCGATGTTTTGTTTGTTTCTTTATCAATATCTCGCCAGTTATTTAAATTATAATGTTGTTCAGTTTCAAAGCTTCGTTGGCCTACACCAAATTTAACTGTGTATTCATCATTTATTTCGTAGGCGAAATCTATGCGAATTGTTTTGTTTTCACTTTCTATAGTTTGTGAACGGTTACGAACTAAACCTGCGGTGTAATTATTCGGATCTGTCATTAGTGAACCGACTTGCTCTTTACTGTAGGTTGCACCAGGTGCTTGGCCTGCAGCAAATGCAAATGAGGGCATATTCGAGTTCAATTCAGCACTGCCAATTGCTTGTCCGCCAGGGTTATTAAGCAGCTCAAGAGGATCAATATTATTATCAAAACTATAAGCTACAGTTGAGTTATTACTATCGAGTGCAAAAGTAGTCATATACGGGATATCTAAATCTGACTTACCTTGACCAACTAAAAAGTTCATTTTAAAGCGGTCGTTAATAAACCAATTACCAGTAAAGCTAACCTGATCAAATTTTGATGATGATTCATCTTTACGGGCTTCAGAGCGGATAATGGCATTTGATAAAGCCCCGGCAACGATGGTGTTATTAGCGTCAATTGCAATGTTTTCTGGCACGATGTCTTTTTGATCACGTAACAATACTTCGTAGTGATACTCTTGCATGTTGTTATCAAGCTCTGCATGCAGCACATCTAAGTTGAAAGAAAGATCATCCGTTGGGGCGTATTGTAGAGCGAGTGTAGCACCAAGACGTTTTTGCTGTTTTGAATACAAAGAATAACGTGGGATGCGTGGTAAATATAAACCATCTAAATTTTCGTTGGTGTAATTACCATTTGGCATTAATAACGTTTTTGGTGCAACAGTAAGGTAATTTGAACCACCTTGACCAACCGGTAAACCATCATCAACAAAGCTGGGGTTGTTTACAGTCCAACGTCCAGTTGATGAGCCTTCACTTTGTACTGTCCCATCGCTGTATGCAACAGATGCAAGAACACCAAATTTATTATCCCAGTTATTGCTAAGCATAAACGAAGCGCGAGGTGAGACATCTTCATCAACATCACTGTAACGAGCATTTACATTGTAAGCGCCTTTAAAGCCATCATATTGAAAAGGGCGGGCTGTTTGTAAATTAACATTACCAGAAATACCACCGTCTTCAAGTTCTGCGGATACTGTTTTGTTAATATCAATTTGCGTAAAAAGTTCAGATGCGAATACATTAAAATCAAATGCACGTGACGTATTAGATCCACCAGCAGCATCGGTTGCTGCGCCTGCTGAAGCTGATTCCATACCGTTAATTGTGGTTTTAACGTAACGAGAACCTAAGCCACGAATAGTGATTTGACGGCCTTCACCGGCATCTTCTTCAATTGAGATGCCTGGTACACGAGCAAGAGAGTCTGCTACATTTAAATCAGGGAATTTACCAATGTCTTCTGCAATGATGGTTTCACGGGTGCCTACGGCTTCACGCTTAGACATCAACGCAGCATTGATACTGCCTCGGTAACCTTTAACTTCGATTACTTCAAGTTGGTCGTCTGAATTTGTTTCTTGTTGTGGCGCTGCGTATGCTATAGCACTGCTAAATGCACCACCTAGAATTAAATAGGACATTAATTTGTTGAGTTTAAAATTGTGTGTGCTGGTTGTCATAGTGGTTCCACATTCTACTTATTGTTATGCAGTTAACATGACTGAAAATCTGGTTTTTGTCATGCACTTGTTTCTCGATTCTAATTGTACCTAAGCTCATAATCCATAATGGGAAAAACAACGAGGCAAGCAGTAGCAAAATAGTGATGAATTATTTTGCTACCGGTGGCACAGGTGAAAAAGTATAGTGTTCCTAGGTCAATGTCAAACTAAAAAAATAACATTAATCACCTTTATTTTACATTTTTAGCTAAGCTAAAAGCATTGTTTGGTGCAACTTGATAGATAAGTGTATTGATTTAACTGGTTATTTGCCACCGGTGGCAAATAGGGTTTAAAAGAAAAATATTTTTTGTTTTTTTAGCAAATAAATGATTTTTTATTATCACTGATAATAGATTGATAACTTGAGCGTATTTGAAACACTTAGTTTGCCATTAAATTTTTATTTTATTCATTATAAACAGAAGCTTGTCATTAGACTAAAGTAGCATAATAAGGAAAGGGACGATCGCAGCGGTAGTTACTTTTGCGCAATCGACAGCAATTTAGCAGATAAAAAACAGCTTAATCAAATAAAGTGATTAAGCTGTTAACCTTAGGGGGAATTAGCACTGAAAAGAGTTTTATAGGTTATAGCGGATACCCAAGAAGAACTGGCGGCCGGTATGGTTATATTCACGCGGTAAATCTAACGTACCATCGCCTGTGGTATAAAGGCGTTCATATTCATCTGTGAGATTTATTGCTTCAAATGTCATAGTGACATTCTCATTGATGTTATAAAACGCCGATAGATCGAAGTGCGTTGGTCCTGTTGTTGCTTCTTCTGCGTTACCATTGTTACCTGTGTAATCAGTAATATAGTTATCACGAGTATTCATTGAGGCACGTATGCCATAGTCTTCTACTTCATAATACAAGGTGAAGTTATATGAATTTTCAGACAGACCTGTAATTTCTCCTGCAGAAACATAGGTATAGTTAGACACAAGGCCGGTATTTTTCAAGAACCCAGGTAAGAATGAAAAAGGTTGTTGGTAAATAAGCTCAAGCCCTTTAATAACGGTACCATCGCCATTAACCGGTACATAATGAGTGTATGGGGTAGTGCGTGGATCTAATGCACTAGACGGGTCATACTGCGGATCATTATCTATAAAGGGTAAATAGGCTGGGTCGACTAACTTTTCTTCAGTGTCACTGGTTATAAACGAGCCTATGTCTTTATAAAACACGGTTGCTGCAAGTAATGACTCTTCCTCAAAATACCATTCAACACCAAAGTCTGTATTGGTAGAGGTAAATGGGTCTAAAAATGGGTTACCTGCACTCACAGTGCCATTTAAATAAGAAAACGAAGGATTGCCGGGATTAAGCGAGCTTAAACTTGGCCGTGTCATGGTTTTAGACAAACCGAGCCTTACAATCACATCGTCTGTTGCATCAAGGGCTAAATTCAGTACTGGCAACACGTTATCATAGCTATTTTCGATAGTAACCGGATCTGTTTGAATGAAACCTGTTGATGTTGTTTCAGTTTTAACATAACGCACACCTGCATTGGTACGTAACAACATATCAGAAATTTCATATTCAAAATTGGTCTCGATATACGCTGCCATGGTTTCTTCTTCAACTTTCCAGCTCTGTGCGCTGCGCGGTATCCATTCTTTTACTAACAATTGTGAATTTATGGCATCAAAATCAGCGACTAGAAACGGCGATAATGTACCATCGTAACCTGTGCCAAAATCATCATATGGCATAAGTTGAGAAAATCCAGCTGCGGAGTCTTGATCAGGTAAGCCATTTATTTGGGATTCATCATAGCTAACAGTTCTATCATTATAAGCAATACCGCCTTTTATATTCATCATGTCCATTTGATATGACAAATCAACCTTCGCTGTATCGTTTTCTCTTAATACATCGGTGGCACGTAAGCGGCCATCCGCTAAATCAAATGAAGTTGCATCTAAGGTGTCGTAATCATAATCCATAACGGCAGTATTATTTGCGGTACCAAAATCCATCGACACTCTATGTGGCGTATTGTTCGTCATGTTATAACGATATTGCTCAGAGCGGGCATCAGATTCAGCTGTACCGACCATGGCATCTAAGGTTAGGTAGTCAGATAAATGATACTTGCCTGAGAGGACATATTGTTGGAACTTTGTTTTTGAAATCTGTTGACGGCTTTCTACGCGAGATTTTACACCATTAAATGTCGCTGCTTGGATTTGTTTACCGTTATCAGCAACTGTAATTGATTCAGGGGTAATTTCGCTGAATGTATTTCTAAACATCTCGAAAAAGTTGTACATGGTACGGTCATTATCGAGTGTCGAATGTAATGTATCTAAGGTAATAACGAGATCATCATTTGGGGCATATTGTAAAGATCCGGTAAAACCTAAGCGGTCTTGTTCATTACCAAAAAAATCAGGACGAGGCAGGCGAGGGGTATATAAACAGTTTACTGGATCAACGCTTTGCCCTTCAAATTCACAATTACCGGTGTTGGGTGTGCCAATTACTTCAGTATTAGAAGTATCTGCGTATATACCGCCACCATCAAGTACCGGCGTTGTCCAACGCACAGTACCAAAACCTTCTTGGCGGACGGTTCGTTCAGATTTGGCCACAGAAAATAAAGCGCCAATAGTATCATCAGCAAATGTGTTACTGATCATAAATACCATACGCGGATCTACTTCTTCGGTTAAGTCGTTGTAACCTGCTTGCGCGGATGCTGCAACATGAAAACCGGTTGAATCAAAAGGCCGTGCAGAATACATATCAACAGTACCGGCAATGCCGCCTTCTTCGGTAGCAGCGGTTGGCGTTTTTTGAATATCAACACGATTAAATAATTCAGAAGCAAATATATTAAAGTCAAAAGCACGACCACCATTTACACCACCGCCAGAATCTGTGCCATCAGTACTTGCGGGCACTTCCATACCGTTTAAAGTCGTACGTGTAAATGCAGGACCTAAACCACGTAAGGTAATTTGGCGTCCTTCGCCACCTTCGCGGGAAATAGCAACACCGGGAATACGCTGTAATGATTCAGCTATATTCAGATCAGGAAACTTACCAATATCTTCGGCAGCAATAGATTCCGTGGTATTTACTTCAAAACGCTTAGTAGCGAGAGATTTGTTTAGCGATGATCTAAAACCGGTTACTTGAATTAACTCAATGTCAGTTTCGGCTTTAGTTGTTGCATTTTCTTGTTCATCAGCCGCCATTGCATAAGAGGTCGTGCCCAACAGTAGTGCGCTGATCAGGCAATTGAGGGGCTTTAAAGCGAATTTATTTGCTGTCTTCATTGTGTGTGTTCCTCGATATTACAGTCATGTTGTTCTGTTAATGTCAGTGCTGTTTTTATTTTTAACGCTAATTTTTTGGTTGCTTGAATTCATCAATTTATTGCTAGCTCCTGCCGTATAGCTGCACCATAAAGGCCAATAGTATTCCTTTAAACAATGACGCTGGTTGCTCGCTTTTATAGTTCGTTTTATTTAACTAGCTTGATGATTGCTAAAGCCAAAATTGCGTTTTAATAAATACGCGATTAATTTCTTTATTCTCCATTTCATAAAAATTCTGCTGATACAGCAACGTATCGTTAATCTCAAATAATGAAATAAAAATAACTTTAAATATCTGAATTTAAACATTAAAAATCAAATTTCAACTTCCTTTACATTCTATTTCATTTATTTGCTACCGGTGGCATAAATTTCAAGTTAGCTGTTCTAAATTACAATGTCAAACATTAAAAGTTACATATTTAATGTATTTTTTACATATTCATTAATGAAAAAAAAGATGACCTTAAAGCTTAAAATTTAATTAACGTTGATTTATATAACGTTATTGCCACCGGTGGCGGTTGGTGTTATGTTTAAAAAATGGCTAGCTCTACCGATATTTATTTCCAATAAAAAATATAACTGATGACTAGCAAACCGTTAATTATTCAAACACAATAGAGCGATAGATATGGCTAAATTATTAATAACAATACTTATCATGGTGAGTTTTTCGTGTATGTCGGCTACAGATAAAACACAGATTTTTATGGCAGGGGATTCAACCATGTCAATTAAAGAAATAAAAGATTACCCAGAAACTGGCTGGGGAATGCCGTTTAGTATCTTTTTCAATGAATCAGTGAGTGTGATTAATTTAGCTAAAAATGGCCGTAGCACAGGGACTTTTATTAAAGAAGGGCTATGGCAACAGATCACAACAGACGTAAAAGCAGATGATTACGTTATAATCCAGTTTGGCCATAATGACCAGTCAAAAGAAAAAGGCGATCGCTATACGCCTCCACAGCAATATAAACAAAATTTGCTGAATTTTATTGCTGATGTACGCGCTAAAAAAGCCAAAGCAATATTAATGACACCAGTAACAAGACGTTATTTTGACGAAGCTGGTAATATTAAAGAAACTCACCCAATTTACTCTGACTTAGTTCGTGAAGTAGCAGCGCAAAGTGGCGTTGATTTCATTGATATGGATCGGGTAACCCAGCAGTACTTTCAAAGCCTTGGTGAGCTCAACTCCCGCTTACGTTTTATGCAACTTGAGGAAAATGCACACCCTAATTATCCAAAAGGTGTAAATGATAATACCCATTTTAATGATCTTGGTGCGCGTGAAGTTGCGCAACTGGTTTTAGCTGAACTACGTAAGCTCAATCACCCATTAGTAAATATGTTACGTACTCCAGATCCTAAACATTTAAGATAACAAACTTTCCTTAAACTTTAGCCACCATTTACGCTTAGTGAACTGGTGGCATTTTTGTTTCTTTGCGACTTATTTATAGCCTTTATTAACAATCTCTATTTATAGCCAATCAATTTCGTATAACATATTCTTCTATTAGCTGAATCTAGCATTGAATTGTGCCCCATGGAGTCCCATAACCAAGTCATAATTTAAATAAATTTATCAGACTCTGATAGGAGTATGTATGGCTGAGTTATCTGCAATTCCTTTTTCTTTACTTGAGCTAAGCCCAATGAAAGAACACCAAAGCGTGTCACAAACACTCGCTAACAGCGTAGCATATGCTCAAAAAGCAGATGAGTTAGGTTTCAAGCGTTTTTGGATGGCAGAGCACCATAATATGCTAGGTATTGTTTGCGCCGCTACGTCAGTATTAATCGGCCATATAGCTGGGAAAACAAATAATATTCGCGTTGGTGCTGGTGGAGTCATGTTACCCAATCATCCGCCATTGGTCGTTGCTGAACAATTTGGTACATTAGAAAGCCTTTACCCTGGGCGCATTGATTTAGGGCTGGGTCGTGCACCGGGTAGTGATCATATTACCAGTCGTGCACTAAGGCGGGATGAACGTCGCGCTGAAAACTTTGCTGATGAAGTGACAGAGCTACAAACGTTACTTGGCCCTTATGATGGTAGCTACCCGGTTCGGGCGATCCCAGGTGAAAACACTAATGTACCAATATGGTTATTGGGTTCAAGCTTATACAGTGCAAAGCTTGCGGCAGAAAGAGGCTTACCTTATGCCTTTGCTGGACATTTTGCGCCGCGTTTTGTTTATGATGCTATTGCATTATATCGTCGTGAATTTAAGCCATCTAAAGTGTTAGCTAAGCCACATGTAATGTTAGGACTCCCTGTTGTAACAGCAGATACTGATGAACACGCACAATTTTTAGCAACCACCTCAAAACAACGTATTTTAGCCTTATTACGTGGTGATCCCTTATGGTTAAAACCACCTGTGCAAACAATGGATGGCTTGTGGAGTGCGCAAGAGCAAGCACAGGTTGAAAACTTTTTAGGACTGTCAGTAGTCGGTAGCCCAATCACAGTTGCCCATAAACTTAGTATGATTGCTAAAGAGCTAAACGTAGATGAATTTATCTTTACCAATGATTTATATGAAAGTGAAGATAGACATCGTGCGCTAGAAATCTTAATGGCAATAAAATAAATGTTCATCAAAAAAGTTGCTCTCGTTAACTAAAATTAAGCAACGGCTCATATTGTTATTGCTATCCTACCTTTACCAACTAGAGCAAACGCTCTAGTTGGGTGCTATATTTTTAAAGACCCTATAGAAATAGACAACTTAATTAATTAAGTTAATTCGTCGTTTTTGTTCGGTTTTATTAATCACTGTGATTTATACAATCAATTTTAACGTTTGAATCAAATTCATTAAAATAAAGGCATAAACCCAGTTACTCATCAAAAGGAAAGCCGGCAATGAAACCTCAAGACTCAACAACCACGCAATCTTTCAATAAAACGGCATTGATTGCAGAGGGAGGTGGGCAACGAGGAATATTTACAGCGGGTGTACTGGATACATGGCTTGAACACAATTATGATCCATTCGATTTATTTATTGGCACTTCTGCCGGCTCGCAAAATTTAACCAGTTTTTTAGCACGACAAAAAGGTTATGCAAAACGCCTTATAAGAGGCTTATCAAGACATAAACGGTTTTTTCAATTAGGCAGAGGCCTACTTGGAAAAAGTATTGTTGATCTTGATTGGTACTTTGATAAAACCACCGAGTTTAATCGTGCAATTGATTTTAAAACGGCTAAAACAAGTTTAGGTACAAGAGAGTTATTGATCACAGCGACTAATGCAAGTGATAGAAAACCTTACTTTTTAACGCCAACAGGTGAAGATAAACAATGGCGAGCATTATTAAAAGCCTCAAGTGCATTACCGTTTTTATATAAGCAAGGTGTGAGATTAACGCCTTGGCTTGGTAAAGTTGCTGCCAATGAAGAGCTTGCAAGCCTACAAAGTACAGCTGTAACAGATGATTTCTTTTTAGATGGTGGCCTTGCTGCACCTCTACCTGTCATTGAGGCTTATAATCGTGGTGCGCGAAAAATTGTTGTTATTCGTACAGTTGATCCCTGCCTACCTATTCAATCTGCTTGGGTTAATAAGCTAAAAGCGTTTGTTTGTGCATCAGGTTATTGCCCTAAAACAATTGATTATTTACTACAGCATGAGCAAGCGTATTTAGATGAATTAAACTTTATGGCAAACCCGCCTGAGGATCTTGAACTGATCCAAATATTTGCGGGCAGTAAACTACATAGCAAATTATTAGGCAGCACAGACAGTGACTTACGCCATGATTATAAATTAGGCTTGGCGGCAGGTAATAGCTATTTAACCGAGCAATATTCGTCTCATCAAACAACTCAACCGTGTTACGGATAATAAAACCGTAACACAATGGTTAACGGGCGCTTTCTACGATTTCAGCGCGCCGATAATTACTAATAGCAGCACCTGCTAAAACAAATACCAGAGCAACAACAACAGACCACGAAAAACTAATTTGTTCAGCAAAAACCAACATAACTGTAGAGAGTAACGGCGTTAAAAAACTTAATGACGCAAGTAGTGATTTATTACCTCGTTTTAATGCACTATCCCACAAGTAAAATGCGCCGCCTACAGGGCCCATTCCTAGTAGTATAACGCCGATACTTTCAGCAGATGAAAAATTCAACTGAGTTGGCTCAAAATACAAGTGTGCTAACAACGCCAAGAGTGCTACATAAAGTGAAAGCCAGCCTATATCGTCCACATGATTATCAAAGCGTGTCATCAAAAATGAATAGCTTGACCACAATAGTGCGCAACTAGCCGCGAATAAATAGCCAAATGAGTTTTGGCTACTAATATTGATCCCGCTGCCATCGGTTACCAACAATACAATGTCAATAAAACCGACAAACCCTCCGATGATTGCATTTATTCTAGAGCATGAGTTGGCAATAAACACACCTAATAACAACGGCCATAAATACACAATTAGGCTAACCTCTATAAGTGGTGCATATTTTAACGCCATAAAATAGCAAAAGTGAAAACCAAATAGACCAATAATACCAATGATTGTTTGTGTTTTACTCAGCGAGGGAGGGGTAAAAAGAGGCTGCTTAGTGAGTATTCTTTTTATGAATAATAATAAAAACGACACTGCAAAGCACATAAACAGTAGCTGAAAAGCAGGTATCGACTTTGTTAAATTCCCCAGTAGTGCTAATGCACCCCATAAAAAAATAGCTAATACACCAAAAGTTGTTGCCATCACGCATATATCAGTTAAAGAGCAGGGAATTAATATATCAAGCTATTGCCTGTTAATTTGTGATAAATAGCATTTTTGCAACTTAAATAGAGATTTAATACAGCCAACGCTTGCTAATTTATATCAGCTAGATAAAGTAGCGTCTAAATAAATATTCTTAATTTAAGAATTAGTATTCTAATCCAATCTAACAACAATAAAAGGGTAAACATGTTTGATTTGATTGTAGGTAACATCAATAACCTGCTTTGGGGCGAAGGACAAATACTGATCTACATTTTACTCTTCACTGGAGTGTGGTTCTCAGTTCGTCTTAAGCTGATACAAATATTAAAATTTAAGCACATGTTTAGTCTACTAAAAGGCAGCAGTAAATGTGATAAAAACGACATTAGTTCGTTTCAAGCCTTATGCACGGGCTTGAGCGCCCGTGTAGGTACGGGTAATTTAGCTGGTGTCGCCGTTGCAATATCCCTTGGCGGCAGCGGCGCTATTTTTTGGATGTGGGTAATTGCGATTTTAGGGATGGCCACCGGTTTTGCTGAAAGCGTCCTTGGTCAAGTATATAAAGTGCGCGACAGCCAAGGCGAGTTTAGGGGCGGGCCTGCTTATTATATTCAACAAGGGATTGGTAGTCGCAGCCTCGCCATTGCCTTCGCTCTATGCTTATTTTTAGGATATGGCTTCACATTTAGTGCAATGCAAACTAATACGATTACAGATGCATTAAATTATGCCTTTGAAATACCGACATTTTATTCAGGAATAGTAATCACTGTTCTTGCAGGTTCAATTATTCTTGGCGGCTTTAAAGCGATAGCCCGCTTTGCTGAGCGAGTAGTGCCTATTATGGGCATTATATTTGTACTGGCTGCAGTGCTGATCACGTTAATAAACTTTTCCCAAGTACCCGAAATGCTTAAAGATATTTTTTTATCAGCCTTTGGCTTACAAGAGGCGGGCGCAGGTGCGATGGGCGCCGCAATTAAAAATGGTATCCAGCGCGGGCTTTATTCAAACGAAGCAGGTGCGGGCAGTGTACCGCATGCATCAGCAAGCGCCTCTCCAATCCCAAATCATCCCGTAACACAAGGCTATATTCAAATGCTGGGCGTATTTTTTGACACCATTGTGTTGTGTAGTTGTACCGCAGTGATCATTTTATTGGCTGATGTAGATATTAGTGGTGAGATGGAAGGTATCCGTTTAACGCAAGCCGCGATGACAGCACATTTAGCACAAGGTGGTGTCTACTTCGTTGCTGCTGCAATTAGCTTGTTCGCCTTTACCTCAGTGGTTGCCAACTATGCCTACGCTGAAAGTAACCTACATTTATTTAAGCTAGATAATAAATTAGGCCGTGGTATTTATACTTTGTTATATTTATCAATGATGATGTGGGGGGCATCTGCCACGTTAAAAGAAGTGTGGGATTTAGCTGATATTGCCCTCGGGTTAATGACGGTAGTAAATGTAATTGCTATCATCATCTTAACACCGACAATACTAACGGTTACTGCGGATTATAATAAGCAGAGAGCGGCCAATATTGAACCTAAATTTAGCGCTAATTTGGTTAAAATACAGGGGCGTACTGAAAAAGGCATTTGGCACTAACTAATTAATAAGGTTACTTTTTTGCATAACTATGCAACTTAAGTGACTTTACAATCTATTAAGTATTTATGATTGAAATATATGCAGGCAAAACTGCCACAAAAATAATAAACGAACACGGGTTAAAGCCAGAGCTGTTTAGCACTTTTCTTGGTGCATCGGGTGGCCCTAAATGGTTTACTTTATTTGGTTTGGATAAATATTTATTTGGCGAGTTTTTTAAAGACCGATCATCACCACTTAATTTAGTTGGCTCATCTGCTGGCGCTTTTCGCGCTGCGTGTTTTTCACAAAATGATCCCGTTGCCGCCATATCACGTTTAGCTAAATCGTATAGTGAAACGCGATACTCGAGTAATAAACCAACACCGCAAGAAATAACCACTAAAGCCCGAGCGTTACTAGAAGATGTATTTGGCGACAATGGTGTTGATGAAATAATTAATAATCCGGTTTTCAAATCACATTTTATTGTTGCTAAATCAAATGGCTTAGTAGCCAGTGAGCAAAAAGCGTTGCAACTGCTTGGGCTGACAAAAAGCTATTTAAGTAATCGAGTTAACCGTCGATTTTTGACCAAGCAATATGAGCGGTTTATATATCAAGCTCCAAACAGCAACTTTCAACTTGAAGATAATTATAAATTTAAAACCACGCAACTAGACTTAACAACGGATAACTTAAAGGATGCGTTACTCGCATCGGGCTCAATACCACTTGTTATGCAAGGCATTAAAAATATAGCTGGATCGCCGCCTGGTATGTATCGCGATGGTGGTATTGTTGATTATCACTTTGATTTTAAAATTAACAACCCTGGACTTATCCTATATCCACATTTTAATTCTGATCCAAAAGCAGGGTGGTTTGATAAGAGTTTAAATCGTAAAATAACTGCTGAGAATTACGATAATGTAGTAATGATCACACCTTCACAAGAATTTATAACGAGTTTACCTTACGGCAAAATCCCAGATAGAACCGATTTCACCGTACTTGATACTGAAAGCCGAATAAAATACTGGCGCACAGTATTTAGCGAAACCGAAAAACTAGCCGATGTCTTCGATCAGCAGTTAAATAACACAATGAAACTCATCCCATACCCCTAGTTAATTTTGATTGGGTAATTATAATTGCTTATTTTTCTGATTCAACTATCATTGAACTAGTTGATTTTGAATGAAGAAAAACTGTATTATGGCTTTTAGCAGCTTAGATTTACTTGAGAACGAAAAACAAATTATAGCTTATGAAAATCGAACTCGCTATGTTGAAATTATCGCTAAAGCATTAGCGTTAGGCTGTATTATACTCTCATTGTTATCTCTTTCTGGTTACGTTTTTTCTGCACCACAATTATATAGGCCGATAGCCGGGGGCTCAGCGACACACCCACTTACTGCTATTACAATTATACTCATCGGTTTCAGTGTTTTTTTAGAGCATAAAAAGCATTTTACGATACTCAATCCATTACTCGCTATAACTGCACTTTTAATATCAATTACTGTAATGAGTGATGTTTTATTATTAAGCAAATTAGCCGTACATTTTACCCCATTCATAGATAGTGTGAACTCAGAGCTACAAGCCGGCCTATCAAATTCGATGGGTATTAATACGGCACTTATGATGGCATTTTTATCGTCGGCTTTGCTACTCGGTCAGCTTGGTAAGGTACTGACTGCGCAACTATTTGCTTTTATAGGACTTGCAGTACCAATGCTGTCAATTATTGGCTATGCTTATGGTATTACATCATTTTTTGGTCATATGTCTATTTTAACTACAACGTATGGCATATTACTTGGTTTTAGTGTGCTGTTTATACATGCCAAGCATGGTGCAGTTCATGCTTTATTATCGCCACATATAGGTGGACGAATAGCGCGTTTTCAAGTCATTATTGGTTGCCTCGTCCCTATTTTGATAGGTTATTTGTTTATTCAGACTTTAATTTCTGTGAAACTAGAAGATTTATTTGGTTTATATGTTGTTGTAATTTCTTGGTTTATTATAGTTTTAATTATTTTCAGTGCTATCATTCAAGAAAAAATAGATGAAAAAAGGCGTGATGCTGAACTCGCATTAATTAAAGCAGCAACATACGACAGTTTAACTGGCATAGCAAATCGACGGCATTTTATGGAGTTAGCAAAATGTGCACTTGAACAAAGTACTTTAGTCGCTGCTGAAACCTGTATTTTGATGATTGATGTGGACCACTTCAAATCGGTGAATGATAGAGCAGGCCATGCAATTGGCGATAAAGTATTGATTGCTATCGCATCAACATTAAGTAATAGCGTACGAAAAACAGATTTAGTATGTAGATTAGGTGGTGAAGAATTTGCCATAATTTTACCAAATACATCCGAGAGCGACGCATTACTTGTAGCCGAAAAAATTAGAACCTCAGTTGAACAAACAGACATTCCAGGGTACACAGACATTTATGGCCAAGTCACTATATCAATCGGTTTAGCTAAAGCGGAAGATCAGCAAACGATTGATGCTGTATTATCCCACGCAGATAAAGCTTTATACCAAGCAAAAGAATCCGGTCGCAATAAAGTAGTAAAATTTATTGATGAGGAATAAATAGCAACTTAAAACTCTGAGTTCTAGTTTATTTAAATGAAAACCCATAAATTACGGTACGTAATATTAAATAAAAGGGCAAAAAGCCCTTTTTTATTATGCACTTAAATCACTGTCAATTGTGACAGCCTGTCTTTAACGTCCAAAATGTTTTTTAATTTGAGATGATTTTACTGCGTCTTGCTGTCCACAATGGGAGCACTTAAAATTATAGACACCTTCACTACCAATTGTAGAGCTAAAATCTTCACCCCTGTATGCAGAGAATTCAGAACTACAAGTATGACAATAAACCTCGAAAGATTTATATGTATACCCAACAATTTGGTTTTCGGAACCTAAAGTAGAAGACTTGATATATTCTCCATATTCTTTACGAATTGAGAGGCTTGGTAATACTAACGAATGTTCTGGCATATGGATTTCCTAAGTTTCATTTGTATAAATACTGTACCACAGTTTGGTTATATGTATATAGCTAAATGATATATAAGGAGGGTTTTACAAATAAAAAGTCGTTATTCCGAATCTTCGTCACTAAATAACCCACAACCCATAAGTTATGGTACGTAATATTAAAGAAAAGGGCAAAAAGCCCTTTTTTATTATGTAGTTAATGCAGCTTTCAGGTGTGACAGTTTGACTTTAGTGATACATCGGATCACAAGCCTTAACGTATCTTATTTCATTTTCTTTTGTACGATTTTTTAGATATAAATCGGTGAAGTAATTACAGACAGCAAGCTTTTCCTCATATCCTTCTTTTGTATATTTAGAATGTAATTCTTGCATATATTTATCAGCTTTATTTTCATTCGACTCAATCTGTAATTTTCTCTGACGTTCCATAGCAAGTTCAAGCTGTTGATCAAATGTTAGGGCTTTGGACTCTTTAGTAACTTTTTCATGTTCTTTAATATTACTTATGTAATTTTGCAGTTTATTGTACTCGTAGGCTTCCTTAGCAAACCAAAGAGTAGCACCAGCAAGGACGATAATGAAATATAGCTTAAGATCATTGAAGTTCATATTTAGTCCATTAAATACGGATAAGTGTGTAAATAATAACAGGGTTATTGATAATCTTATAGGTTCATTAAAGCCCATAAGTTAGGGTTTGTAACATTAAGATAAGAATGAATCCTGCTTATCTCTTGTATGTTTAGTAACTCCCAACGATAATTCAAAATAAATAATAATAAAGTGCTATTGTAATTTTTAATTGCAATACATTAGTGCGATTGACGAGCACGTTATGTTAGGTTATAATATATCAACTTAGGGTTAAATGGAGAGGTCGTTAGTAAGGTTGTGTGATTAAGCTGTATCTGTATACGAAAGTACGCGGAGAGTTCGTGTGCTTATAACTAAGTAAAAATGAATGCTGTATATAAAATTATCAGTATTAAACCGAATAGCAATAATAAACTATTGCTTTACGCATTCTGCGTGCCTGGAAATAAATCGTCTTTTAGATAAAAGGTTAAAATTTGTATTGATATAACTCTTATGAAAAAGCATGTTACAAATTAACACTTCATCTGTCAACGTTTAATTCCATCAAACTAAAATAAAAAGGATAAAATATGATAGAAATAATTATTAATATAATAGAAGCAATTAAAGAAACTGCTGAACTAGCGTTATGTTTTTTAACAAGCGAAATTTGGGAGTTATTTGAAGGTGTAGATTTTAGGGTAATTAGAGATTTTATTGAGCTCTATTATGATTTGAAATCAAGAGCTAAAAAAATAAATAAAAAGAAGAAATAATTTAATATATAACAACAAGAGCCGAGTAATATAGTCGGCTCATAAATATAAGTTTGCTAACTCCCCGTCCTTTCGGATATTTCACCAATAATATCTAAAAGTTGGCTTTGTAGCTCGGATAAATATACATCTTGTGTTTTATTTTGCTCCTTTAGTGTTTTATACATAGTTTCAGATTTTCTTGCTGACCATTTATATCGGTGAACTAGCTGAACATCGGAAGGCATGACTTTCCCCCAAGGGGTAGTCATAGTGTGGTCATGATATGAAATTCTACAATCTGCCCATGGGCCAGTTGGAGGAAGATAGCCCCGATACATAATTGAGATTAACTTTTCGATTGGCTTAGATGCTTTATTTGCTTTCACATACCGCCTTACTTGGCGTTCACTTACACCCAGTTCTTTAGCGCCTTTTGCGTAGTCAAAGCCGAATAATGATAAGAACTGCATTTTAAAATTTCCCATTAAGATTTATTCCTTTATTAAAAATCACAATAGGAACTCGGCATGGGTGTAAATCTCGGTTTAAGCATTACCAGAAATCTCGAATTGGTTTATCAAGGGCGCAAGCGCGGTATCGAGTAACTAAGTGCATGGGTTGCGCTGCGCTTGGTTACGACCGATAAAGCGTGATGCTAAATTAATAAAAGCGTGCGGTCTACATGGCTGCGCCATAGGTACGCTAAACTGCCTTTTTCATGCGACCAGTTATGACACTGCGAGCCATAAAGGGGATGTGGTCAGGGTTATCGATTAAAAACTCTATCATTTGTTTTATCTCAATTTCTGAGTCATCAGGTATCCAAAGGGTTACTTTTTTTAATCCTTTGCATTTTTGCTTTTGTTCGTACTTTTGATTTCTAGTCATAGTGTCACCAGTGACGGGTTGTTAATTAGGTTATATGGCCGCTAAGCGCGGCCATCATCTGCGGCAAGCGCTAGAGTGATGGCCGCGCTAATTAGCGGCTAAAAAACTACTTTCTTGGGTATCGTCTTGGGTTGATGTATTTGTTTCAGGTTTAGCTGATGACCAAGAATCAACGCGCTTAGGGTTGCAAAAAACTTTATAGGGCTTTTTATCAACATAGAGCTGAGCGCTACAATTTGAGACAGCTATTACTGGTATTTCTATATCGTTTGGGTAAAACGGTTCGCCAGCTTTTTCAAAACAATATTGTTTGCTTGTTGATGAAGTGACAGAGCACGTAATATAAACACCGCTGATAATATCGGGAGTTTTGTCAGTGTTTTGCTGTTGATTACTAGGCGTTGATACATCGGCTGTAGTTGATTTACTAGCAGTGTTTATCTGCGGTGTATCGGATGAAAAGTAATAATAAAGCCCGTAAACAAGTAGGGCAGAGATAGCGATTTTATGCCAGTTCTTTAAAATTGGTTCTTTAGGTTCGCTTTTAGTATCGGCTTTTTTCTCAATGGTTTCGTTTATTTTATCGCGTATTAAATACCATCTTTTTAATTGTTCAGTAGGCACCATAGAGTAAGCAGCGCGCATATCTATTAAATCGCCACGCTTGTTAGTCATTAAATCAGGTAGGAACTTTTGCGCTGTGTTATACCAAGGGTGGCACCAAGATTTTATATAAAACTGGTAGCCCTGGGCTTTACGTGTTTTTGATTTTCCATCATAAAAACGGGCAACTGAAAACTTAGGAACGTTAAATACATCAAAAATTTTATGCGCTAGGCCGTTAACAAAACCAAAGCCAAAATAGTTAGCGCCTGATTTAACGTTAACGCGTTGGTCTATAGTGGTATCTCTAAGCTGTTTATCGACACCTTCAAAGTCTTGACCAATTAAAACTAAGTCCCAGCCATATTTACCCATTTGAACAAACC
>NZ_JBALXK010000037.1:0-27650 GCF_036960685.1 Pseudoalteromonas sp.
GTTAAGAGGCGCTGCGCTTTAAAGGAAAACACAATGGATCTTATGTAGGTCGTGCTTTAGCGCGTCAATTTTCAATATTAGACATTGTCGCCATGAATGACGACCTACATGGAAGCGCTAAGATTAGCCGCAGCTCGTTGCCCATTGCCCATTGCCCGCAGTATGTAAAATGGTTTTAACTGATTTATGTAAAAAATACTAAATCGGGTGCTGAATGTGCCTGCTTTTCGATACCTTTAACAGCCTTTTTTCCACACTAAAAAACTAGCTGAACGCCTGATTAACAAGGGTTTTTACTGCATTTTGTTTACTTAATGCGCAACAACTAGGTTTTAAAGCGGCTATTTAATATACAGTTGTAATTATTAATAACAAAACCGTTCAGAGCAGTCACATAACACACCGTTCAAATTGATTTAGATCAAATAATATACAGCTCGGATGGTTAAAATATCACCAAACTTACTGAGGGCGTTATTATGATTGATACTGGTATGAATATTTTGATAGTCGATGACCATGCGTTTGTGCGCCGTGCACTCACTACGATGATCAGCCAACTTGGTACTCATCAAATAACCCATGCAAGTGACGGCGACGATGCAATGCGCTTTATTGCAACTGCAATGCCTGACATTATAATTTGTGATTTAGCGATGCCGAATATGGATGGCCTTGCCCTACTAAGGGAGCTGTCGAACCAGCAATTTACTGGCAGTGTTATTTTATCTAGTGCCTCAGATGCGAGCTTACTTCGTGCCGCTGCTAATTTAGTCACCGCGTTTGGACTTAATTTATTAGGTGTGATGCCAAAACCTAGCTCGCAGCAACAGTTAACGCATTTTTTTACGCAACATCAGCAACGTTATACGCATACCCATACAACCTCGCAACTAAATGTAGATAGCAGTAGAGCGGTGTTACAAAACGCGCTGGACAATAAACAGTTTATTCCTGTTTTTCAGCCGCAAATCGCTTTTAGTAGCGGTGAATGTGTGGGGCTTGAAGCATTGTGTCGCTGGCAGCACCCTGATCACGGCTTGCTATCGCCTTACTTTTTTATTGATGAAATTGAGCAAGCGGGTTTAATGGCGCAATTAACCTTGTCGATAATTGCGCAAAGTGTGCAGGCGCTGCAAGCTTTACCTGCGGAGTTTGCAAACACTAAGCTATCAATCAATTTAACGCCATCGTGTTTAACCAGCGACATTATTAACACTATTTTGGCAGATCAATCTCTAATGGCCCTTGCCAAACAAAAGCGAATTTCGTTTGAAATAACAGAGCAAACAGAATTACTCAGTGACAGCTTGTCGTTAGAGCTGCTATCGCGTTTGCGGATGAATGGTTTTAACTTATCAGTCGATGATTTTGGTACCGGCTATTCATCGCTACAACAGCTAAGCCAATACCCTTTTAACGAAATAAAGCTCGACCGCAGCTTTGTATCGCAGGCCACTAACGATACGCAATCTGCGGCGATTGTGGATATGGCGATTCAATTGGCAAACAAACTGCACATGAAAGTCGTGGTTGAGGGCGTTGAAACGCACGCTCAGTGGCAATGTATGCAACTGCTTGGCGCAGATATTTGCCAAGGTTTTTTATGCGCAAAACCAATGCAGCCGCACAAACTTGTAGCGTGGCTGCCTTTATGGGAAAACAGCTATAAAGTGATCAGAGCACAATCTTCTGAAGCATTAAGGGCGTGAGCTTTCTCGCTGATAAACGCGTGTTAGTGGTTGACGATAGTAGCTTAATTTTATCTGCAATTAAGCTAATGCTGCTAAAAAAAGGGGCGCAGTCGTCTAATATCATTCTGGCAAAAGACGCTAAAACAACCATTAACGCCTGCCAAACCCGCGCCTTCGATTTTATCCTATTTGATTACAATTTAGGCCAAGGTGCCGATGGCCTGCAACTACTTGCCTATTTAACGATGGCGCAATTAATTGCTAAGCATTGTGTTATTTACATTGTCACCGCCGAACAAACCCGCCAGGTTGTGCATGGCTTTAGTGAATGGAACCCTGACGGCTACTTAGTTAAGCCCTTTAATATTAATCATATTTTGCCGCGCATGGTGGCGTGTTACAAAAAAAAGCAGGCATTAATCGAATTAGAAGCACACTTTTTAAAAACCGGAATGACTGCCGCGAGCAACTACTTGCAGCGCTTACACGACAAACCTTACTACATAGATTATAAAATACAGTTACTAACGTGGGATGGGCAGATCACAGCCGCAAAAGCCTTGTTGAGCACTCGGATGGCTGAGGGAGATGTTACCGCTGTGCTCAATTATGCAAACTGGTTGTTAGCTCAAAACGCTCCTGTTGACGCATTTAGTTTGGCCCAGCCATTGCTATCGGATAACCGTTTACGGCTCAGCGCATTGGAAGTTTGTGCCTATAGCTGCTTAACACAAGGCAAACTGCAACACGCCTATGATTATTTGAGCCAAATGAATGAAATATCTCCAGCTAACCCGCAGCGGTTATTGATCCAGTTTAATCTAGCAACAATATTAAACAACTATGAGCAAATGCAGCAAAGCGTTATCCGCTACCAAAAAGCCACCCGCCATCTTAGCTGGCTGAATATTGACTGCCAATTTAATCTATTACGGTGCTTGTTAGTGCAATTAGAAGCGTTAGCTAAAAATACCGCTGACGCTGCGTTTACTCGCCTTGAACGCGATTACTTACAACAACGTTTGCTGATATTGCAAAACCCACGAGCGGCGCACATTCAGAGTATTCTGCACGTTTTAGATGCTCGTTTGGCGCTATGTAAAAACGAACGCCAGCAAGCAGTTCAAATAATAGCGCGCTACACTGAGTATGAACGCTATATTGAGCTACCTTTTTATTGCCAACTTGATATTGTGCATTTATATCGCCGATTAATGCGCCCTTTGCCAAGCTTTATTGCGCAACTGGCTAAACCAGAGCAGAGCCAGGCTTTGTTATTACAAAATAGTTTGCGCTACACAACAATGTATCAGCAGCAACTTAATGCGCAGCTTCGTTCAATAAAGACCCTTGATAGTAAAGGATTACATATGCAAGCAGTTCATCTTTGCCTAAATACCGTTGATAAGTATGGTATTAATATCAGCCTTGCGAAAGCCTTAATTCGTGGTTTTAGCAAAGCAATCCCGCTGGATATCGCGCCTGTAAAACTAAAACATTATTACCAATTAGCAAAGCACTGCTTAACCACCAATACAGCACAACAAAATAATGAGCTGTACTTTAAATACTGCCGCTATATTGAATCCACGGTTGCTTTTTTACACACTGATATTGAGGTCGCGGTATGAGCAAACGATACGCTTATTCAATATTAATACATGCGGTTAGCCTGATTTTTCTGTGTATTAGTAGCTTTAATAGCTATGCTCTGGATAAGCCTGTAGAGCCACTGCTGGACAAAAAAGTACTCTTAGTGGGCGCACTGAAAGCGAACCATATTCCTTATTTTGCTATTAACGATGACAACCAAATTGCTGGCTTATACCCTGAATACATTAAACATTTAGCGCATTCGTTGCACCTACAAGTACAATACCAAATTTATGATTCGGTGACTGAACTTGAAACGGCGGCACAAAATAAGCGTATCGATATTGCCTTGGGATTACAATTAACGCCACAACGCGCAGATTACCTTACCCTCAGCCATACTATTTTATCTACCCCTCGTAATTTGCTACTTAAAACAGAACTGGTAAGTAAACCTTTTATTTTAAAAGATAAAAACAATATAAAGTTAGCGGTCTCAAAAACTGATGTACAAAAAGACTACATCGCTAAGCAGTTTCCTAACCTTGAAATATTTGAGCTACAGCATCAAAACGATATTATCCCTGCACTCACCTACAACTTAGCTAACGCGCATTTTAATGATTCATTAACCAATCAATATTTGGCGTCAACCCTCTCGCCGGGGTCATTTACTGTTGTAGCCCAAGATACGATTGCTGATAAAAAGTGGCATATCCCCTTATTAAAAAGTAATACGGCGCTCAATCAAAAAATTAATGCGCTAATTGATAAAACCGATCCTGTGACAATCTCAACGATGGTATCCCACGCCAGTAAATGGCAACGCCGCGATAAAAAGTCGGTGATGTTGGTCACGCCCAGCCAACAAGACTGGTTGGCTCAGCATTCGGTGTTGCGCTATACCACTTTAGCTAATTGGCATACCATTACGATGCGCGATAAAGCAAATAAACCAATGGGCTTATCAATTAGCGTGTTAAATCGTATTGCAACGTTACTGGGGGTGACCTTAGAGTATGTGCCAAGTAGCTCCTATGAAGACGCTATGGCGCTGTTAACGGCCGGTAAAATCGATATTATTCCAGCGATGCTGCGTACCAACGAGCGCTCGGCTTTAATGAATTTTTCAGACCCTTACCTCAGTACTCCTTGGAGTTTAGTCACGCTGAAAAATAGCTCACTTAATATTACTAAGCTACGCTATGGTAACTATAAAATTGTTTCGCCAAATGGTGATTACGCCAGAGCAATTCTGCAAGATTACTTTCCTGAGAGTCAATTTAATGTTCAAGGCAGCATGGAAAAAAGCCTGCAATTACTGAACAATAACAAGGTTGACGCTATATTTACCACATTAGCAACATCACAATCTTGGCTTGCACAAGACACTGAGCATGCTTATAAACTGCAGCAAAACTTTTCGATTAACAACAATATTGATGTGCAACTTGGTATCTCAAAACAAGCGCCACTTTTACTTGAGCTGGTAAATCAAGCGCTGGATGCAATTGGCTATGAAGAGCTTGAATCACTTTCTCGCAGTTGGATTGAGCTTACTGCAAACCAAGGCGTGACGATAAAAAAAATCATCTATTATAGTATTGTTGCCGGTGCGCTATTTTTATTGGTTGTGGCAGGCTTTTTATACTGGAATCAAACATTACGCCAAGAGATCCGTTTTCGGCGGATAGCGCAGCAGCGAGCGTTGCAAGCAGAGCAAAAGCTGACATCAATAGCCAATGCGATACCTGGGGCTGTGGTGCAATTTCGGATTGATAATAAGCAACTAATTTTTAGTTACGCCAGCCAAGGGATTGAGCGTTTTACGCCCTTTAAACAAATCAATTTATCGGCAAAACATACCATCAAAAGCGATGACAGTGATTTTTTTAAATTGATCTCACAACCGCAAATACAGCAGTTAATTAATGCAGCTCAGCAAGCTTTAGAAGATAAACAAGGCATTGATTTTGAGTTTGTGCTTAATGCGCCTTACAGTAATTGGCTAAATTTGGTGGCGTTTCCTACTACTGCAGATGATGACTGCGAATGGAGCGGTGTATTACTTGAGATAAGCCAACGTAAAGAGCAAGAAATCGCACTCAGTGAAGAAAAGACCAAAGCTGAGCAAGCAGCCATTGCTAAATCGCGTTTTTTAGCCATGATGAGCCATGAAATTCGCACCCCATTGAGCGGAGTTATTACCACCGCAGAGCTGTTATCACAATCATCTTTGGATTATCAGCAACGTGATGACATCAATACCATTACAACATCAGCGAATAACTTACTGCATATTCTCAACGATGTATTGGATCATACAAAAATGGAAGAGCAGCAGTTTGCCATTGAAAAAGTAGAATGTGATTTACTCGATATTGTTGAAAATGCAATGCGTGCTCATGTTGCCAATGCCCAAGCTAAAAACTTACAGATGAGTTTTGATTTTGATCCACAACTACAACGCTTAATTGAAACAGATCCGGTCCGTTTACAACAAGTGCTCTCAAACTTACTGAGTAACGCGGTTAAGTTTACTGAGCAAGGAAATATCGCAATTGCGGTTAAGCCACTTCATAGCGATGGCAATATCCAACAGGTAGAGTTTACAGTGACTGATAATGGCCTAGGCATTGCGCAGGAAAATCAAAGCAAGTTGTTTACGCCATTCATGCAAGCGGAAAGCTCTACTAATCGTCAATACGGTGGCACAGGTTTAGGGCTATCAATTTGTCGCATGCTGGTAAACCGCCTTGGTGGTGAGATCTCATTAAAAAGTGACTTGGGTAAAGGCAGTGCGTTTAGTTTTGTGATCCCGCTTGAATCATATGCGGTCTCTGCGTTACCAAAAACACCGTTGCACAAATCATTACTGCTACTTGATGATGGCAGTGAATGTATTAAACAGGTTATGCATTATTTAAAGCGTTGGCAGGTGGCGTTTATTCATGAACCGAACACCAATAATCCAACGGTATGGCTTAACCCGCAACAACACAGTGATTGCGTGATTATTTATCATAACCAACTCAATCATATTCAGCGGTTAAAAACGGCTGATAGCAGTAATGTATGGGTTAAACTGTGCGCCGTGGCAAACAGTGATCTCGATGCCGATTACTTTTTACCCGCCAATCCGTTGTTGCTGTCGCCCTTACTTAATATTCTTGCTAAGGCTTACGATAATCAGTTAATGAACTTTACGGGCACCACACAAGAGCAAAAGATTGTGCTGCAAACCAAACAGCAAGCCATTGCCAGTGGCCGCTTAATTTTGGTTGCCGAGGATCACCCGACTAATCGTAGAGTGATTAAGCGTCAACTCGAAAGCTTAGGCTATCAAGCCGATTATGTTGAAAATGGCGTACAAGCGCTCGAAGCCATTGCAAAGCAAGATTACAATTTACTGATCACTGACTGCCATATGCCGGAACTCGATGGCTACGGACTTACTAAGCAACTGCGCCAACACGGCTGTACTATGCCAATCATTGCATTTACCGCAAATGCATTAACTGGTGAAGCACAGCACTGTATTGAGCTTGGAATGAACGGCTACCTAAGCAAACCGGTGAGCCAAAGCGTGCTACAGGCTAAACTTAATAAATATTTACCGTCCCTCGCGCCAGTGATTGCGCACAGTAACGTACCCACTGACAAGGTAAGCGAAATGCAGTTTAATATTGCTGAATTACAACACATGTTTGGCGCTAAAGAATCTGTATTGGAACTACTTGCAGAGTTTATTGCCAGTGCAAATATCGATATAAGCGAACTTAGTGATGCATACGCCCAAACTGATTTTACACAACTGAGCGCGATAGCCCATCGCTTCAAAGGAGCGGCGCAAATGGTGATGGCAAACACATTAAGTGAACTGGCAAGCGAGTTAGAAGATGCAGCTAAACAGCAGCAAGCTGCATTATGTGAGCTGAAAATAACCGCGCTGAGTGATTGCCTTACAAAGTATAAAAGCTCATTAAATCAATCCTAAAGACTGGTTTATATTACCCGTCACCAGAATAAATCTTCCACAAACGAGCTGTTTTTCACTCAGCTCAAACTAAGGGGAAAAGTAAAGGTGACGGTTATACCTTGCTGCGGTTGGCTGTGTACTTTTACATCGCCTTGCAGCGCTTGAGTTGCAAGGTTATAAACAATCGCCATGCCTAAACCACTGCCACCTTTGCCACGGGTGGTGGTAAAGAAAGGTTCGAACACACTTTGTAAAACGTTAGCCGTCATGCCATGGCCGTTATCGCGATAGCATAACGTATAATTGCCCTGCTGGTTATCTACTTGGACGGTAATGTTGATCTGGTTATTGGTTCGTTCTTTAAAGCCATGCACGCAGCTATTACTTACTAGATTCATAAGAATTTGGCTTAAAGCACCGGATACCGTCACTAAGCTGAGTGTCTCGTCGCAGTCAATTGCAGTGCTGATCTGATAGCTGCGGGTTAATGGCGTGAGGCTATGGATGGTATTAGCCAAATAATCCTTTAGCAGCACAGTACTAATATCTAATGATGATTGGTCAACGGCTGTTTGCTTAAAATTACAGATCAAAGCTGCCGCCCTATCAAGGTTGCTACTTGCGATCGTTAAACACTCATCAATATGCTCAAGTGAACTCATCAAGCTCTTTTTCGATAATGTATTAGCCGCTAGCTGCTGCTTTAGTTGTTTGAGGTTATCGGTTGCTGAACTATTGGCAGTAACGGCAACACCAATCGGTGTGTTTACTTCGTGGGCAACCCCTGCAACGAGATTTCCTAATGCGGCCATTTTTTCAGACTCGATTAGTTTTTCTTGCGTGCCAGTGAGCGCTTCTAAGGTTTTTTGTAGCGTATTGGTGCGCTCAACAACACGTTCTTCAAGGTAGCGATTTGCAGCTTCTAACTCTTGTTTTACTAATCGGCTCTCCTGCGCCGACAGTGCCCGGCCATAAAGATCAGCCAATCCACAAAGAAACGTACATTCATCGTCTGCCCATTGCCGGAAACTTCCGGTGTGTTCACAACAAAAAATGCCGATCATTTTGCCTTTAAAGCGCAGTGGCGCATCCAACATGGAATGAATACCAAGGGGTGTTAAATAATGCTCAGAAAATTCAGATGTAGCGAGATCAGTATGCGCGTTATTAGCAATGATCACACGCTGCGAATCGAGTGCACTAAAATAAGCAGGAAAATTAACCCGCGTTAATATTAATGACTGATCTATCTCGGCATTGGTTTTATCTATCAGTAATTGGCAATGGCACTGGCTATTATCGTTATTGAGTAACCATATACTGGCACGTGCTGTATTAAGGCCGTCTATTATCGCATTTACAATCAATTGCTCTGCAAGCTCTATATAGCCATCATCTAACGCTGATGAAGTAGATACTTTATAAAGTAATTGCACAAGCTGTTGCCGCATTACCTAAACCTTGCCCTATTTATAATCATAACGTTAGTTTAGTTGATGAAATAAAATTCCACCTAAATTTTATAAGCGTTTCTATATTAAGACATTGTTCAGATAGACTTGGGTATTATACAAACTCACTCCTGTTGATACCCCTGACGACTTTATGTTGTTTAAGCAGTTTAGCCAGCTCCCCTTAGAGCTGGTTTTTTTTGCCTGCAATTTAACAATTCTGGTTACTCTTACGATTAAGAGCAACACGCCCTAGTTACTACTAGGCTGTCATGTTACAGTTTCACCCATTCAAACAGTCTCAATTATCGACTAGGCAGCACTATGCATCATTATTTTTTATCCGTTTTACTTCTTTTTGCGACTTTAGGTGCGGCGCCAGTAGTGGCCGAGGAGTCTCGCGCTGAGCCCACCCCGCAACAGCAACAACAGGCGCTCCAAAAACTGCAAGAGCCAATGTATAAGCCATTGATGGAACGCTATATTCTCGATGAACTAAAAGCCGTACGCCAAGATCAGCAAAAATTACGCGAAGATGTCACAAAGCAAGTAACGCATGCTCAACTGGATACCGCTGATCGCGCGCTGACTTACACTACAGATACCATCAATAATGTATTTTTTATTATCACTGCTACCGCTTCTATTTTGGTACTTGTTGGCTGGAACTCCTTGCGTGACGTAAAAAATAAAGTCGAAGATATTGTAAATACCCGGGTTAGTGTGATCACTAATGAATACGAAGCGCGCTTAAATACCTTCGAAGAAAAGCTACGTGAACGCTCTGAAGAAATTTTAAGTAACCAAGAAAAAATATCGGTAACCAATGAGGTTCACTCATTATGGATGCGAGCTAATTTAGAAAGCGATATTGCGAATAAAATTGAAATTTTTGATGAGATTTTAAATCGCAAACCCGAGGATGTAGAAGCCATTGCTTATAAAGCTGACGCACTACTGGAGCTTAACCAAACTGAGCAGGCGATTGAATTGTGTAATCAAGCTCTCGATATAGACAGCGACTATGGTTATGCATATTGGCAGCGAGCGTGTGCGTATGCACTTACTCACAAACATGCAGATGCGTTGGCTGATATTAAAATGTCTTTGGAATATTCGCCAAATTTACGTAACGAGCTATTACATGAAAGTGCATTTGCCAGCTTGCATGACAACGCCAGTTTTAATGCGATTGTTGCTGGCGATAAAAGTTAACGTTCTAAAAAACTATCTATTGCTTGAGTGAGTAGCTCGTCGAGCTGCTCTTCAAACTCATCTTTAGTGGTTTTAAAATGAGTTAAATACGTTTGCACCTGTTGCTCTGACAACAGCCGAGCGTTAATGCTGTATTCCCGCTCAGCCTTACTTTTATCAAACCGTGGCGTAAAGTGATAGTGAGCAAAATAAGGGGCAACTAGTTGCTGATCCGCGTATATACAGAAGCGTTCAATTGTTTGCGCACCTGTTGGCCCTAAACAACCCGGCTCAACACGATAAAGTAACTGAATTTTTTTATCATCGCTAATCTCCATACTCGTTGCGGCCCCTTTATTTACTTATAAAAAGTTTGTCTGTAAAAATCTATCTGAAAAACAGTACTTTGGTAATCTTTCCGTTTTCAACTTGATAGCTAGAGATCAGCTCTGTACGCTTATCAACCACGTTAGGATCGCTTGAACAGGTTTCTGACAATTCATGATCAATAACGATATTGCCGTGCACAATTCGCTTTATAGGTGACGATTTAATACACTTTAATTTTTTAAATACGATCCCGTAACGTGCGATGAGTTTTTCTTTACCTTTAAATAGTAACTCATTTGGAAACGCATAAAACTCAACGTTTTCATCATACATACTGATAAATGCGTCAATATTTTTCGCGTTGTAGGCTTTAATTAATTGCTCAATAACCGCAAGCGACTCTCGCGATTGCTTTGCTTTTACTTGTTGTTTTAAAGTAAGTGCTTCTTTGGCTTGAATAACAGCCTGCTCTGCTTGCGCTACTGCTACTTCTTTTTCTTGTTTAGTTTTAGGGGTATCTGCAGGCTTTGCCGTTTCAGTGCCAAGTACCTTACTGGTATCAACCACTTCGATCATATTTTCTTTATATGGGTCAACAACTATTGGTTGTGTTGGTTCAATATCTGTAGGCGTTGACTGCTCAGCATTTTCAGGCGTTAAGGTGATCACCGCTGGGCTGTCTTGTAATTCATTCTCAGCTGGTTTTTCTACAGAAGCGGGTTCCGCCACTTTAGCCAACTCGGCTTTCTGTTCGGCAACTTTTATCTCAGCTGCTTTTGTTTCAGTGTTAGCTTGTGACTCAACTGATCCACTCTCAGTTGCTAATAATTGCCACGAAAATAACAAACTAACGACAAAAAATAACGGTTTCATACGGTTCCTGAGTAATTTAAGAAACGCTAAAATAACAAAATTTAACGTTCCGCGATAGTTATTTAACCCCAACTGCGGGTAACAAATTTACCAGTATTGCTCCACTGTGATCTGCCCCGGCTCTCGGCGTCGATTACGGCTATAGCCTGTGGTAGTCAAAATCTCACTGGTTTCTTTCACCATATCTGGGTTACCACAAATCATAAATTGCGCAGTACTAGGTGAAGGAGTCAGCTTGCAATAGTTAAATAAGCGCTGATCTGCAATATGTGTAGTGATGCGGCCACTTAAACCGGCTGTAGGCTGCTCGCGGCTGACTACAGGCACATACTGTAATTGTGGGTAAGCTTGTTGTAATTGAATGACTCTTTGCTGATAGCTAAGATCCGCATTTAAACGTACACCATGAACCAATACAATCTCACTAAATTGCTGCCACACATCACCTTGTTCAAGTATAGATAAAAAAGGCCCAATTGCAGTGCCGGTACTGAGCATCCATAATTGCTCGCTAGCAGGGACTTCATCAAGTGTAAAAAATCCACTGGCGCGGCTTTCAATTAATACTGTATCACCCGGTTTAAGCTTGGCTAAGCGCTGTGATAACAAGCCATCTGCGACGTTAATAAGGTAAAACTCTAAATCAGACGAGCTTGGCGGATTCACATACGAATACGCCCGAGCAATGCGCTTTTCATCCATCATCATCGAAAGCTTAGTAAACTGCCCCGCTTTAAACGGCTCTACATCAGCGTTAACGATTAAACTAAATAAGGTATCAGTCCACCAAACAATGTCTTTTACATTCGCCTCAATCCAATTAGACACAATCCACACTCCTTTAATTATTGCTTTGTATAACAGTGGCAAAGGTAATGGGAGGTGTCAATGGTAGAGCAGCTTTAAGCTATAAGTTTTAAGCTGTAGATTTTCATCACTGACAGCTTATAGCTGATAGCTTACGGCTTGTTTTATAAAAAAAGCCGCCTAGGGTTACTAGGCGGCTTTGGAGGTTAGTCTCACTGTATTTGGGCGTGTCTCCAAACGAGTGAATACGTTACCAAGGAACTTTTTGCTTATTACGCTTCGATTGACTCAAGCGCAATTTTAACCATTTCATTAAAGGTGTTTTGGCGCTCATCGCTTGGCGTTGCTTCACCGGTGATCACGTGGTCACTGACAGTAAATAATGCCATGGCTTTTGCGCCATATTCTGCGGCTACGCCATACAAGCCTGCGGTTTCCATATCAACCGCTAACATACCCAATTTATCAAGCTCTTGATAAAAGCTGTTGTCGGCTTGATAAAAAGTATCAGTGGTAAATACATTACCTACTTTCGCTTTAATGCCTAAGCTTTTCGCTGCATTTACGCCGTTTAATAGCAAGTCAAAGTCAGCAATTGCTGAAAAATCATAACCACGTACGCGAGCACGGTTTACATTTGAATCGGTGCTGGCACCTTGTGCGAAGATAACATCGCGAATTTTAATGTCGCTACCAATACCACCACAGGTGCCGATACGAATAAGGTTTTTAACACCGTAGCTAACTATCAATTCACGGGCATAAATTGACATAGATGGAATACCCATCCCTGATCCCATAATACTGACAGGCTTACCTTTGTAGGTTCCGGTAAAGCCATACATATTACGAACACCAGTTACTTTAACTGCGTTATCAAGAAAGTTTTCTGCAATATATTGCGCGCGTAAAGGGTCGCCAGGCATCAACACTGTTTGTGCAAAGTCACCATTATTAGCTTCAATATGCGGAGTACTCATTATTCGTTTCCTTTTACAATTGGTGCCGTTAGCTTATCGATAAAGCCGTCACCATATTCAAGTGCATGTAAGTTAAACCACTGGGCAAGGGTTTGACCTATGTCTGCAAAACTAGCACGTTCACCAAGCGGGGTGTTTTCAAGCCCTGGTTGATAAGCAAGTACAGGTACATATTCACGAGTGTGCTCACTACCCGGGAATGTTGGATCACAACCGTGATCCGCAGTAATAATTAGTACGTCGTCTGGTTTAAGCTGCTTAAGGATCGTTGGTAAATAATCATCAAACTCTTTAAGCGCTTTGGCATACCCTACTGGGTTGCGGCGATGACCAAACTTTTCATCAAAATCAACGAGGTTTGTAAATATCAAACTATGATCCGGCGCTGACGCCATCACCTCAGAGGTTTTTTCAAGTAAATTTTGTAAGCCGGGGGCTTTATGTTTTTGGGTAATACCTTGGTGCGCGTAAATATCTGCGATTTTACCAATGCTTATTACTTCACCGCCGTCCTCTGCTAATTTATCAAGCAATGTTGGTGCTGGCGGTAATACTGAATAATCACGACGATTACCTGTTCTGGCAAAATCTTGATTAGTTGAACCCAAAAATGGCCGCGCAATCACTCGTCCTATGTTCATTTCATCAAGCAGCGCCCGTGTGATTTCGCAGACCTGATAAAGTTTTTCTAGACCGAAAGTTTGTTCATGCGCGGCTATTTGAAACACGCTATCAGCTGAGGTGTAACAGATTGGTTTACCTGTTTTTACGTGCTCTTCACCTAGCTGTTCTAAAATGCTAGTACCTGAGGCATGGCAGTTGCCTAAAATGCCAGGAATACCGGTACGAGCAATTAACTCGTCAATAAATTCTTGTGGAAAACTCGGCTGCGTCTTAGGAAAATATCCCCAATCAAACAACACTGGCACCCCTGCCATTTCCCAATGACCTGATGGTGTGTCTTTACCGCTTGAAAGCTCTTTAGCATAACCCCAAGCTGCAATCGGTGTTTGGCGATCGCTGATCAAGCATGGTTCATTACCTGCGGCTTCACACGCATCAACCAAACCTAATAATGATAAGTTTGGTAATGAAAGGTGTTCGCCAGTTTCTTCTGAGTAGGCTTTGAGCAAATGGGCAAATGTGTTTGCACCCAGATCGCCAAATTTATCAGCGTCAGGAGCTGCACCTATGCCTAGGCTATCTGCCATCAATATAATTGCTCTTGCCATGCTTACCTCGTCTATCCAATGTGGTTACTTTATCTGGTGTTGCTTTTTAGCGTACAGGACATAAGTCCTGTTTCATAAAACCTAAACATTATAAATTTCACTCCTTAAGACGAAGCAAGAGAGATTATTCGTGTCTTTTTTGCTATTGTGATCTACCAACAATGTATCCTTCTGTGTGGATGAGAACTTTAGTGACACGAACAATAATAGCCATTGCTGGCGCTTCTGCGTCGGGCAAATCTCTTTTTAGCCAAACTATTTATAATGAATTGGTTAATGAGCTTGAACCTGGTGCCATCGCCGTGATCGAAGAAGATGCGTATTACAAAGATCAATCGCATTTGCCGTTTGACCATCGTACGCAAACTAACTACGACCACCCTGATGCGTTTGAACATGAGTTAATGTATAAACATTTAACACAATTACGCAGTGGTAAAGCGGTAGAAGTACCTACCTATGATTATGCGCAGCATACTCGCAGTGATAAAACACGCACTGTGATGCCCGCTGAAATACTCATAGTGGAAGGCATTTTATTGCTTAGCGATAAAGCGCTACGTAAAGAATTTGATATCAAAGTGTTTATTGATACACCTCTTGATATTTGCCTGATGCGCCGTATGCAACGTGATATGGAGCAACGAGGCAGAACATTACAGTCTGTTGTTGAGCAGTATCAAGCAACTGTGAGGCCGATGTTTTATCAGTTTATTGAGCCCTCAAAGCACAACGCTGATTTAGTGGTCACGCGCGGTGGTATGAATCGTGTTGCGATTGATATAATTAAAAGTAAAATAAAATATTTACTGCAAAAATAACAACGGGAAATAACTAAACATGACAACATTTATGAGCTTAGTCGGCATGTGCGTGCTGCTAGCCATTGCTTTTGCGGCATCAACCAACCGCAAAGCGATTAGTTTAAGAACGGTTGGTATTGCGTTTGCCATGCAATTTATTATCGGTGGTTTTGTACTGTTTTTTGATGCAGGTAAAAACGCCTTAGTGAGCATGTCAAAAGCCGTATCATCGGTAATTGGTTTTGCAAATGACGGAATAGCGTTTTTATTCGGTCCGCTTGCTAGCCAAGATACCTTAGGGTTTATTTTTGCCGTACAAGTTTTGCCGGTTATTGTGTTTTTCTCTGCATTAGTTGCAGTGCTTTATCACATCGGCATTATGGATTGGATTATAAAAATCCTCGGCGGTGGCTTGCAAAAGCTATTAAAAACATCGCGCACAGAGTCACTATCAGCAACAGCTAACATTTTTGTTGGTCAAACTGAGGCGCCGCTGATTGTAAAACCATTTATAGCAACGATGACTAAGTCAGAGTTGTTTGCCGTAATGGTGGGTGGTTTAGCCACCGTAGCTGGGTCGGTAATGGCCGGTTATGTGATTATTGGTGTTGAGCTTAAGTATTTAATTGCCGCCAGCTTTATGGCAGCACCGGGTGGTTTCTTAATGGCCAAGATGATTGTGCCAGAGACCGAAACACCAAAAGATACGTTAGCCGACTTAGATGATATTGAAGATAAACCAGTTAATGTGATTGATGCTGCGGCATCAGGTGCTGCTAACGGCATGGATTTAGCACTTAATGTAGGTGCAATGTTACTGGCATTTGTAGCACTTATTGCATTATTAAACGGATTGTTAGGTGGTATTGGTGGTTGGTTTGATTACCCAACACTGACGCTACAAGAGATTTTAGGTTATATATTTGCACCGGTTGCCTGGTTACTTGGCGTACCGTGGAATGAAGCAATTATAGCCGGCAGCTTTATTGGTCAAAAATTAGTAGTAAATGAGTTTGTTGCTTATTTAGACTTTATAAATTATCGCGATACGTTAAGCGCGCACACACAAGCGATTGTCACATTCGCGTTATGTGGGTTTGCTAACTTATCATCGATAGCCATTTTACTAGGTGGATTAGGCGGTATGGCGCCTAGTCGGCGAAAGGATATCGCACGCTTAGGGCTCAGAGCAGTGTTAGCAGGATCTATGGCTAACCTTATGAGCGCCGCAATTGCAGGTTTTTTCCTCTCGCTAGCTTAGAAACTTTGAGATGAACCTTAGTTGCAAAACAATAGGATAAAGCTTTAAGGGGTTAAAGCTCTATCTGATTTGAACGATACTTCACCAAGGGCCGCAAGGCCCTTTTATCGTTTTAACACAAAATTTTTATTAGTTTCATCAACCTTTTCTTTGCTATTGTTATACTTAGTACTTTAGGCCTGACTGAGTAAATAAATGCGACTATTCATAATTTTTCTACTTTTTATCAGTATTCATTGCGTGGCGCAGCAAAATTTAACCGTTGTCACCGAGCTATCTCCGCCGAATCAAATGTTGTTAAATAATCAGGTAACTGGCTACAGTACTGAATTAGTAAAAATGATAATTTCAGAAGCTCAGCTCAATGCACCAATCAGCATGTACCCATGGGCACGCGCTTATAAGATGGCAAGTCATAACAGCAACACGTTAATTTATAGTATGGCGCGCACGCCCAAGCGTGAACCGCTATTTCATTGGATAGGCCCAGTTGCACAGTTTAAAATGGGCTTTGTGAAACTTACGCAGCGCAGTGATATAAACCTTGATACCACCGATCAGGCTAAACATTATAAGATTGCGGTACAACGCCACGATCTAGCATCTGAAGTATTGGAAAAGCGTGGCTTCGAGTTGATCCAGACCACTGACATTCAAAAATCATATCAGTTATTACTGGCTAAAAAAGTTGATCTGGTGGTCGACGACGCTAACTATATTGCTTCAATGAGCGAGGAATTAGCTATCAATGCTGATACGCTGACATTTGTTCATACCATCGAAGGATTGACGGTGGAGGGCTATTTAGCTGCAAACATTAATACCGATGAGAAAGTGGTAAAGGCGTTACGTCAGGCTTTTGTTAAAGTCAAAAACACCCCGCAATACCAGCAGCTGATTAATAATAACTAACCTGAACTCTGGTTAACTAGCTTATTTCATATAGCGGTTACGGTAGAGCGCTAAGTTATCTTGCTCTTTGAGTAGCTGTAGTTGTTGGTTAAAACGCTCAACAACTTCAAGTGGTACTGCTTTATTAAACACTAAGTAATTGCCTTTAACTGCATCCACAGGCAGCTCTACGAGCTTTACAACCTCTTTACCACCGTGGCCAAATTGCTGTAATTGATAATCTAGCGTTAATTCAGAACCTAGTATTAAATCAATTTTGTTTTTAAAAAATAAGTTCATATATTCATAGTGATGAGACACTTTTAGAAGGTTTTTATCTTTTTCAAAGCCAATCCCCTCCACTAACTCTGCATAGATATTACCTCTAACAACTCCTAATGTATAAGCGCTTACTTCACTAAGGTTAGTTGGGTTAATGTGTGTATTGCTAGTTAGGCGGTAAAAAAAAGTACGTGACGAAACTAATGGGCCAACCCAATAAAACAGCTCTTCTCGCTCAGCACTGCGCGCAGTTGAAACTAAACCTGAAAGCGGATTTTTTTGCGTTAAGTTGTAGGCGCGTGCCCAAGGTAGTAGTTCAAACTTACACTCCACTTGAGCACGTTCGCACAAAGTACGTGTAATATCAAGATTGATCCCTTGTAGCTGCCCTTTATTAGAGAAGTTATAAGGTGGAAATTGCTCAGTATAAATAGTAATTAATGGTTTTGCGCTGCAAAAAGCCGAAAAAGCGAAACTAAATACGAGCCAAAGAAGTCGGTAGATAATCTATCTCACAGTAGATGATGATAATAGATAGATAATAGGAAGAGGTTAAAGTTACGTCAATTTTCAGACACAAAAAAGCAAGCCGTAGCTTGCTTTTCTTATTCTACCTAGAAGGTAAAATTAAACTGGAGTGATGTTCTCAGCTTGTGGACCTTTTTGACCTTGTGAAAGAGTGAACTCTACACGTTGGCCTTCAGCTAAAGTTTTGAAACCTTCGCTTTTGATTGCTGAGAAATGAGCGAATACGTCTGGGCCATTTTCTTGCTCGATGAAACCAAAACCTTTAGACTCGTTGAACCACTTAACTGTACCTGATACGATGTTAGACATTGTAATATCCTGATATAAAAATAAAATAATTGCTCATATGAGCGGGTGTAGCAAAAAATGGAGATGGTACTTTAAAAACTTCAGGACGGTACTACAAGTATTACTTATACAACATCGAAATGGAGATTTATAGCTTACATGCTTTCTTTCTAGCTGCAGCCCACTATATAGAGTTAATTGGCTATGTCAACCTCTTTATTTTTATTTTAACTGGATTTAACACTAAAACTCGAACTCTAAGGCAAGGCGAAAGCTATGGTCTTTTTCTGATTGGCTTATTTCAGTAATAAAACCCGCTTCCCATTTTAATTGCCGTTGTGGGCTAAAACGATGCAAACCAATAAAGCCAGGTCCGACACCTACAAAGTCTTCCCCCACGTACACCTCTAAAGCTGGCTGAAATTCAGAACGATAGCGATAACGATATTGCGCTCGGTATTCGCTTTCCCATTCATTTTCAATGTCGGCTCCCCACTCATACACTAAAAAGGCATTCATGGTTAAACTAGTTTTACCGAATTCTTTTTCCCATAAAAAGCCGGTCGTAAATTCGTATGCGTCTTGATCGTGTTGTTTCTCTAATTCAAACAAAGCGCCCCAGTCAGCCCATAAACGGCCTTGTTCTACTAACTGCCAGCGTAATTCGAGTTCATAAGCTGATAAACCAAAATCACCATTATCATCACGCTCACCGACCACATAACCTTCAAGACTCATGGTGTCGTTAAATGCGCCCCCCAACCCTACTCGTTGCGCTAAAATATTGCCACTATCGGTTTGGTGCGATACTAAGCGCCACTCAAACTCACGTTCAAATGGCATTACATAAGGATGGTAGACTTTATCTACCACAATACCATCCGCTTTAACTGCGGGGCTTATTGCTAGCAGTGATCCAACACAAGCTAACAGCAATACGGTTAATTTCATATTGGTTCCTTAACTGAGTTTCGTTTACTGAGTAACCAACTGACCAATAAAAATACACTCATTGCTATGGTGTATAACCAGATCGCGGTTTTACTGGGTGTTGCTTCATAACCGATTAACGCTTTAAGTACGCGACCTAACTCTGAGTTTTCAATAAGAAAGCCACGCCAATCAACATAACTTGCGGTGATATTAGCCAAATCAATTTGGCTGGCTAAATCGAGGGCGATCAATGTTTTTGCCGCAGCATTCATTGCTAGTAAAATAATTAACGGCAGATTACCAAAGCGCTGCTTTATGCCATCCAGTAAAAAATAAAAAAGCGTGCCGAAACTAAAGCAGATCCCTAAGCCCAACGCCGTGCCTATCAGTAATGGCTGTGCGGTTTCGTTTGTTTGCCAAAAGCTAATTAAGTAAATCATGTAATGACTTAAGTACACGATCATAACACTTATCATCGCGATTACCGCGCCTTGACGTTGTTGTTGGCACGCAAGTAAGGCCGCTACAAACATGATGCCGCATAAGGCAATTTGGCTAAATTCTACCCCTCGGTGATCAAATAGCTGACTGATCGAAGCTGCGTAGTGCACATAGATAAAGCTACTCAATAGGCCAGCCAGCAGCGTGATCACTAATTCCTTTTGCGATAACTTAACTATGGCGTGCAATAACACCCACAAAATAACAACCGGTAGTAGCTGATTGATACTCATTAATAAGCTAGTGATCAGCATTATCTTGCTCCTCAACGATCACTACCCCACGGGCAGTATTAGGTGAAAACTCACCAAAGAATTCGTAGCGCCCAGGCGATAAAGGGCCGATATAAATCACGCTAACACGACCTGGATAAAGTACTTTTTCACGGTTTAGATCGAAGCTGTCAAATTCTTCTGGGGTGCTGTCTTGGTTTTCAATCAGTAGCTTAAGTTTTTTATTTTTCGGCACCACAATTTCACCGGGGTAAAACAAGTGCTCTTTTAAGATCAGTTTGAATTCCTGTGCTTGAACAGTCAACGAACTCAATAAAACAATGACCAAGTAGACATTTAACAGGTGTTTACTCATCCGCGTTCCCTTGCATAAACATCACTTCAACTCGTAAGCCACCGAATGGGCTGTCACTGAGGTTAATTTTGCCATTATAAATACCAACAATATGCTCAACAATGGCCATACCTAATCCCGTTCCTTGCTCTGACGAGGCGTGTTTATCGCCACCAACGCGATAAAAACGGTTAAATATTCGCTGTTTTTGACTGTCATCAATCCCCGGGCCCGAATCATCTATTTGCCATAAACACTGCCCACTTTGTTGTAATAAGCGGATCATTATTTGGCCATTTGCAGGGGTATACTTGATCGCGTTACTGAGTAAGTTGCTAAACAAGGTCGTGAGGGTAAATTCATCTCCAGCAATAATAAAATCCTCCCCTTCGAGAGAAATAGTATGACCCTTATTATCTATTTGATCATATAACTGTGCGACTACTTGCTGACTCACTTGCAATACTGATTGCGGATTAAACTGTGCTTGCCACTGCTCTGGATAAGTACGTCCGAGGATCAGCATTTGCTCTACAATGTTGCTCAGCTTGTCGATCCCTTTAGCCATCGCTTGCAGCTCTACGCTATCAATACCTTGGCCTTGTAAATTATGCACATTAATTTTTAAACTGCTAAGCGGAGTACGTAATTCATGGGCTGCATCTGAGGCAAAAAAGCGCTCGCGTAAATAAGCGCTTTCAACACGTTTAAACAAATCATTTAAACGACTAATAACAGGCTTTACCTCTGCAGCTGTCACTTGCCAATCAATAGCAGTAAAGTCGTTTGCTTGGCGCTGTTGTAATTGCCTTGATAACCGGGTTAGTGGCTTTAAACCTTGTTTTACAAATAGGCTGATCAAAATTGCCAGCAGCGGCACACTCCACAGTAACGGCGTCATCGCTGATAAAATAACACTCTCGGTCAAGGCAAAACGCTTACTTAATGGCTCTGCCACCAGCACATGTTTATTGCCGACCTGTAGGCGATAAACACGCATTCGTTGACCTGCAAAGTTTTCAACGCTTAATTCTTTTTGCCATTGTTTTTGCTCTAACGGCTTGGTTTTAAGTAAGGCTGAGCTACTGATCAAACGCTGATCCAACCACACTTGAAACATTAAATCGGGTAAATCACTGCTCAGGGTCACCGTGCTGCCATGAATAGGCTGCTCAATAAGCACATGTGCAAGGGTTTTTAATTCGTTATCAAGCAGGTGTTGCGCTTGCTCCATACTCTCTCGATAACCTTTGGTAAAGGCTAAAAAGCAGGTCAATACCACCATTGACAGTATAAGCAGGGTTAAACGCTTTTGAATCGACACTAACGCTTACCCACTACATAGCCAATACCCCGCAGAGTTTTAATCAATTCTTTGGGGAATTTTTTGCGTAAGTGATGGATATGAACTTCAATCGTGTTTGAGCCTACCTCTTCGCCCCACTCGTACAATTTGTTTTCTAGTTGCTGCTTGGACAGTACCCGTCCTTGATTTTCTAACAATGCTTTGAGCAACATAAATTCTTTACGGGGTAAATTAACGGGTTGTTGTTGATAACTGACCGTATGTGCAGCAATATCCATTACCACATCATCAACTGATAACAGGCTGCTTTGCGCCTGAGTTAAGCGTCGGCTCGCCACTCTGAGGCGGGCAAACAGCTCGGCGGGATCAAAGGGTTTAGCTAAGTAATCATCCGCGCCGAGATCAAGACCCAGCACTTTATCATCAATGCTGCCCCTTGCAGTTAAAATCACCACAGGTAAAGACTTACGGTGCTTTTTGATATGTTTAAGCACATCAATACCATCGCCGTCAGGCAAACCAAGATCAAGTACCACCAGCTCAATTTGATCACTTTGCAGCCATTGCAACGCCGCTTTAACAGTTGCGCAATGTTCGACGCTGTAACCTTGCTGGCGCAACGAACGCGATAACCCTTGCGCAACTAATTCATCATCTTCAACTAGCAGTAAATGCATAACAGCCTTTTATTTTTTAATTTTCTTATCCACTTTGCTCAACAAGGCGGTGATTTCTTGTTGGCGATATAGATCCGCTTTTGGTCTGTCTGCTCTTGCTGGCGCTTGCTGAGCAATGAGCAAATGCTTTTTCGCGGCGCTGTATTTACGCTCATCGAATAAAAATGCCGCATATAAATAATTACTATCTATGCCATTTGGGTTAAGCGTCAATGCTTGCTTAAACAGTTTATCGGCTTCATCGTCATCACCAAAACCAATTGGCCAACCAGGCACTTTAGAGTACAAAGTTGCTAAACTAGTATATGCCGAGCCATCTAAAGCTTTAGCATCTATTTTCATGGCTTGCTCAAATTGTGCTTTCGCATCTTTAGCAAGACCAAGTGCGCCAAGCCCACCTTTTGCCCCTGCATAGCTAGATAACACAATACCATACCAAATATGGCTTGCTGCTTGGTCATTATTGGCTTTAGTAAATTCTGCGGTAGTATTGACCAGTTTTTCAAAGGCCTCGAGTTGGCTGTCATCAACTAACTCATAATTAACCGTTGCCCATTGGCTTTGTACTGTGTGTAAGTCTGTCGCAAAATCAGCTTTGGCACTGTGTACTACAAAAGCACTGGCCCATATTAATGTAGTTAAGATTAGTTTAGTCATATTCGTTCACCTTTATCAATTTAGTTTACAAAAAAACTTTTAATTTTAGGAAGTTGTTTTGCAATGGCGTTATCTACTAGGGATGGAAACATGCCGTTTATACGAGCAAATAAGGTTTCCTCAAAGCCAATAAACCGCCGTCTATTGGTTGACTTGATCAAATCACTCAATGCTTGCGCTACTTTTTCAGGCGGATCCATGGTGTTGCCAAGCGCTTTGTTCATGGCCCTAACTTGAGGCGAATTAATCGCGGTATCAGTGGCTCTTGGCGCTAAGTACAACACCCGAACTTTACTATGACTGAGTTCACGGGCGAGCGCTTCGGTCATACCTCGCAGGCCAAATTTACTGGCGCAGTATAAAGTTTGGTAAGGGTAGCCAATGCTACCAAACGATGATCCCACATTGACGATAGTGCCACTATGAGCGGTGATCTGAGGCAAAAATAACTGACACAGCTTAATAGGCACAATTAGGTTAATCGCCAACAGCTGGTCTATCTGCTGCTCACTGATCTCATTAAATCCTTGCATCACATTAACGCCTGCATTATTTACTAATAACGCAGCGCCTCCTAGTTGCTTGGCAAAATCAGCCAGCTGGGTGCGTGTTTCAAGAAGATTTAAATCACCGACAAAGATTTCAGCATCATTTTCACATTGCCCTTGCAGTTGACGCAATTGTGCGTGGTCGCGACCAACCAAAAGTAACCGCCACCCTTGCTTAGCTAATAATCGTGCTATGGCTTGGCCAATACCGCCAGTGGCACCGGTTAGTACACAAATAGGGGCGCTCATGCACTTAGCTCCTGCGCGTTTGCTGGAAAAAATGGTTCGCTATCAAGGCCACGAAATATATTGCCGTACAGCTTATAAAAACATTTTGCAGCGTGAATAATTGCCTGCTTATCTTGCTCGTCAGTGATTTTATTCATCAGCTCTTCAAAAAACTTTACATGTTCAATATCAAGCGAGCCATGTGAGGTCAGATAACTGAATGCTTTTTTAGGCAACCCCACAACATCACGGATTGCACCAGCTGCATTATCGGCCAGTGCAATCGATGTACCTTCAAGCACATGCACCATGCCAAAAAAGCCCAACGGATTTTTACGATTAATAGTGTCATAGGCATATGCAACCATCAGCTCAGTGGCAAACTGTGGGGTGCTATTGCGCACCAGTTGTTTGTCAAAACCACAGGCAGCAATGTCGTTAAGGATCCACTCTTGATGGCCAAGCTCTTCTTCGATGTACTCTGCGACTGCTTCACGCAGCCACTCTTGTTGATCGGTTAATTTTGCCCCGACAGCCATCATTAATGGCACGGTATGTTTTACATGGTGGTAGGCCTGCGCTAAAAATGACGCGTATTCAGTTAAGCTTACTTGGCCTTTGAAAACTCGAGTAATAATTGGTGCACTCAATAGATAATCGCGCTCGGCTTGAGTGTCTGCTTGTAATTGCTCAAAAAAATTGTTCATAGTACTTCCTCACAAGGATATAGCGCTGCAATTTGCTGGCGATAAAAGTGATTAATGGCATCACGCTTTGCACGATTGTTGTTAGTTAACAATCCGCTTTGGTAAGTTAATGGCTCAACTAAGCGATGCCAGTGTTTAATTTGGGCGTAGTCAGGTAATTGCTGGTTAATAGCAGTCACATGCGCGTGTAATTGCTCAGTAGATAGCTGCTCAGTAGCATAAATTAATGCACTGAGGTAAGGGCGTCCTTCACCTACTACGACAGCTTGTAAAACCGCACTGTGACTAAGTAGTAGTGATTCAGGCCATTCGGCACTGATATTGCGGCCAAAACTGGTGATCAACTGATTTTTCAAACGCCCTTGAATGGTTAAACGTCCTTGCTGTTCAACCACTAAGTCGCCAGTGGCATACCACTGCTGTGGCTGCTGAGCCGCTTGCCCTAAATAACCTAAAAATAACGGGCCTTTAATAAACAATTGACCGTCTCGAATAGTCGTTTCAAGGTGCGGTAATACTCGTCCTGCGCAGCTGAACAAGTCATCATTTGGCGTATTTAAGCTCACTACTGAGGCTGCTTCTGATAATCCATAACCTTGATATACAGGTAATCCAAGCTGGCGTGCTTGTGCAATCAACTGGCTGCTGACAACCGCACCGCCCACCGCAATAAATTTAAGGCTTGCCGGTGGCTGCCAACCTTGTTTAGCAAACTGCACTAAACAGCTCAGTAGTTCAGGTACTAAAATCAAAGTATTTGGCGCAACTTTATCAATTGCCGCAATTAATTGTGCTGGTTGAGCTAATTGTGACCCTTGAAAACCTAATTCATTTAACGCCATTAAGTGCACGCTGCCAGCGGCGAGTAAGGGGGCATAGACACCGGCTATATTTTCTAATAACACCGGTAACGGCAGTAAACACAGGTGTTTAGGTTTGTCGATGCCAATTTGTTGATGTAACGATGTGGCAACCTGTAATTGACTCGCCAATGATAAACACACCCCTTTTGGTGAGCCCGTAGAGCCAGAGGTGAAGGTGATCTTATTGGTATGAGCAAAATACTCGACACTTGTTTGCACTGTTAGTTGGTAAAAAAACAACACAAAACATTGGCATACCGAAACTGTAGCAACCAACTGAGCATTTTCAGCTGTATATTGACGATCACTTATAAAAATAGTGGCACCACTGCTGGTTAAACTATGTTGTACTTGCTGTGGGGTAAAAAATACCGGTAACGGGATCGCTACTTTTTCAAGCTCACTCAGTAAGCTATCTAAAATCAGCCACGGTGGTGTGTTATCAACTTGAAAAGCCACACTTTGTCCGCTCAACTTAGTAAATACCTCAGCCAGTTTATTCGCTTCGGCTTGCCAGCTCGCTTTGCTCAGCGTTATTTGTTGATTATTGTAATGACTAATAACAAGACTCTGCTGCTCACAATGCGGTAATAACTCTAACCAGTTCATAGTGCCTCCAGTTGTAAAGCTAATTGTTCGCTCGCTTGCAAACACTGCTGTTTAATATTAAATAGCGCTGGGGCGTTTAATACGCACTGGTGGGCTTGTGCTAAATCAACCACACAAATTGTTGGCTGATTTTCATAATAGCTGCCCCAATCCGCAGGTTCAGCTAACGCTTGGCTATTAGCCAAGCCGATTTCTTTACAGTTAATACCAAGCATTTTTAGCAATGCACGCACTTTTTTAGTGGCACAAAACACCAAATACTCTGCACCACTTTTGTAAAGTGCTTCGTTCATTAACACAAAATGTGTCAAGGTCGCTTTGCGATGTGTTGAGCATAAATTACCAAGCTCAAAAATCTGCTCACGCTTGGCACTGACAAAATGTTCAATTGCAGCTGGGAGGTATTGTTCTACAAATAGAGGCTGTTGGGCACAACGTAGTCCTAACGTACATACTTCATCAGCCACAGTGAGTTCGCAAAGTAACGGCATAAAATGCGTGATCTTGGCATTGTATGCCAATGCAAAGCCTCGCTTAATATTGTTCTCAAGGCGGTTACGGTACAACTGCCCTTCGCGAACGCAAACAAACGCAGGCTCTGTGACTTGAGTATGATGTAATTGTTGGACTGAAAGCATTTTTGTTCGCTCCACTAAAGATATGTTTAAAATTTATAGGGCGAAACTTAAATAAAACTTAAGAACAATTAATTTTTATAAATTGTTTTTAATCAACTGATTTATTAGGTTTTATTTTAATAAATGGCTAAGGCAGGCATTTTTGAGTCATACTTTTAGGGTTAACCTTAAGTTTATTCTATATACGCTTAATGGCAGTTTAGTTGTAATAACATTTGCTACAATATAACATATTGATAATTTAATTAGATTGCTACAGGTATTGTAAAGGCTGATCCGATACTAGTGTGCAGCGCTTTAACCTGACAATAGTGTCAGCATAGGCAGCTTTTTACTTTAGGTTACTCGCTATAAAGTGACAGAGTTGCATGACTAAAGACTGTAATGAACATTCAGACTTTTGTGAACGTTCGCCACTTATCGCAGCCAAAAACCACCTTATCGCAACGGATTAGGTCATTCACTATTATCCGCAGTATGCTCGGAGCATTGACTATCTGAGGCTCTATTAAGGTACACCGTACCTCCACCTATTACGCAAGCTAATTAATACAACAGCATATAGTTAGCTGGTCTACAGAGCAGTATCGGCACAATTTTATTTTAAAAATGACAAGAGAAAACAATGAAACATTTATTACTCGCAACCGCGATCAGTTCAGCGTTATTATTAACGGCCTGTTCTGAACCTCAAACAACAGCCAATAACAATACTCAAACTGAGCAAGCAACAACAGCCGCACAAGTTCAGCCAGCTAATCCATTGTTCGTAAAAAGCGCATTACAGTACGAAACTCCTGACTTCAATGCTATTAAAGACGAGCACTTTTTGCCTGCGTTTAATAAAGGCATGACGGAGCAAATGGCTGAAGTGCAGGCGATCATCAACAACCCTGCAAAACCTGATTTTACAAATACCATTGTTGCGCTTGAAAAAAGTGGTGAGTTATTAACCCGCACTCGCAGCATTTTTTATAACCTTGCTGGCAGTGACTCAAACCCAACTCGTCGTGAAATACAAAAAGAGTTAGCGCCTAAAATGGCCGCGCATAACGATAACATTTTCTTAAATAAAGCATTATTTGATAAAGTAGCAGCGATCCACGCTGAGTCAGACATGGCACTAAGCCCTGAAGAAACACGCTTGTTAGACGTTTACTACAAACGCTTTGTACGCGCCGGTGCGCAATTAAACGATCAACAAAAACAACAAATTCGTGATATCAATAC
>NZ_JBALXK010000038.1:0-22876 GCF_036960685.1 Pseudoalteromonas sp.
CCCCCTTAGCTCAGTTGGTTAGAGCGACGGACTGTTAATCCGCAGGTCCCCCGTTCGAGTCGGGGAGGGGGAGCCAAATCATATAAAATTAAGTTATTGTAGTTCCCCCTTAGCTCAGTTGGTTAGAGCGACGGACTGTTAATCCGCAGGTCCCCCGTTCGAGTCGGGGAGGGGGAGCCAACTTAAAGAATCCATTAGACTTTCCTAAATAATTCCACTACTCTACTTAAATCAAAACATTTATTCTTAATGTACTATTAACATGTACAAAAATATTTTGATTAATCAAGGATATGATTCCTTTCCCTTTGATCTACTAAAAGAATAAGACATGGCTGGTTTTAAAAAACTCATATTTATTCAATTAATATCTTGGCTATTGTTTGCAAGTATTGGCGGTTACTTTGTTGCATCAGCATTTGACAATGCGGCAAGTAATGCACAACACAAAGCGCAATTAGTCGTTAATAACTATATAAATAAACATTCGATTGCCGATATATCCCCTGAAAAACTTCAGCAAGTGCTTGCAGATGGAAATACTTTTTCTTCATTTATTCTGCGTGATCAGCAAGGCAAAGAAGTAATTAATATTCAATCCCCTACCCCTTTACCTGCGATTGCTCAATTAGTGGAAACCAGCTTTAACTCTATTCGACCACAGTTTGCTGTTAATCAAGCATCTGATATTAAAGTTGAATTCATGATCAATGCGAATAACCTTGGCTTGTTGCTACAACAAGGATTATTTATTGTTATTTTAGTCTCAGGCTTAATGGCGATTGTTCCTATTGTTTTCATGAAAACCATGTTCAAAAAGTTAAATCGCAGCATAAGCATGACGGTAGCCGATGTTATCGATGTGTATATCAATCAAAATCAAGTCAATAGTGGTCTTGAAACAGCGATTAATAACAGCAAGATAAAACAGTTAGGCGTTGATCTAATACCAAGTTTTAACCGCCTGGCGCATTTTTTACAAAGTAAACATGATGATATTCAAAATGCGGCACACTCTATCAAGCAAGAAGCTTATAAAGATGTAGTAACTGAGCTTGGTAACCGTAATATGTTTGTTGAATATTATGAAAAACACATTGAAAGCAGCGAAAAAAGTACCTTTGGCTCACTTGCAATGGTTCGTTGTAGCGAACTACAAGCAATCAACCAAACTCGCGGCTATCAAAAAGGTGATGAATACGTTAAAGCTGTTGCTGACATCATTAAGCATATTAGTGGCACCTATACTGGCAGCAAGGTTTTTCGTTTAAACAGCTCAGATTTTGCCATTGTCTTACCAAACACGCCACTTAAAGAATCAGAACGTTTTGGTGATAATTTACAGTCTCGCTTTACCCAATATCAACAAACTCAAGAGTTAAGCTCAGTAGCAAACACGGGGATTGTTGGTTACGAAAAAGGCAAACCTTTAGGTGAGCTACTTTCAGTGGTAGACAACGCGATGAGCATGGCGCAATCAAAACAAGCAAACGCTTGGCATGTTCAACGTGAAACCGATTTAGTTAATAATGTTAGTGCTGGGTTTGGCAACCAAAACTGGCGCAAAGTGATCAATGAAGTCATTGAGTCTGAACGTGTGCATTTAGTTATGCAAAACATTATGCCAATCGGTAAAAGCATGAAAGCTTACGCTGAAATTCAAGTGCGTTTCAAAACCGCTGAAAATCAAGTGCTGCCTACCGCTTCGTTTTTAGCTATGGCCGAAAAACTTGATATGGCAATGGAAATTGACCGGTTGATCATTAATTCATCCTTAGAAAAAATTAAGAGCCGAAATTTCTCTGAAAAATTCTTTGGTTTAAACGTGACCGCTTCAAGCGCACATAATGACCAGTTTGTAATTTGGTTAGAACGACGCTTATTAAAAGACACCAATATTGCCTCTAAACTGGTATTTGAAGTGAGCGAGTTTGGCCTACAACAAAATATTAAAGCCAGCAAACGCTTTATCGATATGATCCACCGTGTCGGAGCGCGTATAACAGTAGAACGCTTTGGTGTGGGTTTAACCTCGTTTAAGTTTTTCCGTGATTTAAAACCTGACTTTATCAAAATGGACGCAAGTTATACCCGCGGTCTTGAAGAAGATAAAAATAATCAATACTTTATGCGCTTAATGGTCGATTTAGCACATAGAATTGGCGTCAGTGTTTTTGCTGAAGGCGTTGAAAGCCAAGAAGAAAAACATATCATTGAAACCTTATGTCTTGATGGTGTCCAAGGTTATTACATCGAAAAGCCCAAAGATATTTAATTAAACCAAAAGGTGCTTTTATGCACCTTTTTTGTTTCCTCTTGATTTATTCTACCCCTCCCCTGAGCTGCTCTATCAGTGCAAATGTCAGTAACTAAGTTAATGAACAGTTAATCTTTATTTATCATGCTATAAAATTCTAAATGCAATTCACTATCATTATTAAATGAGCGGTTTATTTGCCCACTACGTGTTGTTAAACCGCCAATAAAAAAGGATAATGTCGACGTTTATTATAGCGTGAGGCGAACATGACAGAATATGTATTGCTGTTAATTGGTACGGTACTGGTTAACAACTTTGTATTAGTACAGTTTTTAGGTTTATGCCCGTTTATGGGGGTATCTGGCAAACTAGATACAGCCATTGGTATGTCGCTGGCAACTACCTTTGTACTAACACTTGCCTCTGTTACAAGTTATCTGGTTAATCAATATATTTTGATCCCACTTGATATCACCTATTTACGCACCATGAGCTTTATTTTAGTGATTGCTGTGGTTGTACAGTTTACTGAAATGGTGGTCAGAAAGACTAGCCCTACGCTGTATCGTTTATTAGGTATATTTTTACCCTTGATCACCACAAACTGTGCGGTATTAGGTGTGGCATTACTAAACGATAAAGAAGCACATTCATTTTTACAATCAGCTGTATATGGCTTTGGTGCTGCAGTTGGTTTTTCTATGGTACTGGTTTTATTTGCAGCACTTCGTGAACGCTTAAACGCTGCAGACGTACCTACCCCATTTAAAGGCGCATCCATTGCGATGATCACCGCAGGCTTAATGTCGATGGCCTTTATGGGCTTTACAGGATTAGTGAAGTTTTAACATGACCTTGTTTTATGCCTTGATTGCGCTGGGTTCACTGGCACTTATTTTTGGTTTGATCTTAGGATTTGCCGCGGTACGTTTTCGTGTGCAAAGTAATCCTATCGTCGAACAAATCGATACTATTTTACCGCAAACACAATGTGGCCAATGCGGCTACCCTGGTTGTCGTCCTTACGCTGAGGCAATTGCCAATGGCGACGAAATAAATAAATGCCCGCCAGGTGGTGAAACGACGGTTAAAAAGCTTGCCGACTTAATGGGCGTAGAAGCAAAACCCCTTGCCGGTGGTGAGCAAGCAGAACCAATCAAAACCGTTGCTTATATTCGTGAAGATGAATGTATTGGCTGTACCAAGTGTATTCAAGCCTGCCCTGTTGATGCCATTGTTGGTGCTACGCGCCAAATGCATACAGTGTTAATTGATGAATGCACAGGGTGTGATCTATGTGTTGAACCTTGTCCTGTTGACTGCATTGACATGCTGCCTGTTGAAACCACCAAACAAACGTGGAAATGGCAACTTGATGCAATCCCAGTTACACAAATCGATTAAGGGGCACACATGGAAAAGCTAATCGCACAAATAAAACAAGGTAAAGTGTGGCCATTCCCAGGTGGTATTCACCCACCAGGGCAAAAAACAATTTCCACTGGCAACTCAATTACCCGTTTGCCTTTACCCGACAAACTCGTTGTGCCTTTAAAACAGCACATTGGTGCCAATGGTAAATTACTCGTTGAAAAAGGTCAGCCAGTACTTAAAGGGCAAGCCCTTACTAAGCCCGTAGCTAATTGGTCAGTGCCAATTCATGCGCCAACGTCTGGTGTAATTACTGATATTTGCCAAATGCCTTCGGCGCACCCGTCTGCATTACCCGAATTAAGCGTTATTATTGAGCCAGACGGCCAAGATAACTGGTGCACATTAACACCCGTTCCGACACCTAGTTTACTTTCTCACGATCAGCTTATTGATATTATTCATGATCGCGGCATTGCAGGTATGGGTGGTGCAGGGTTTCCGACCTATATTAAAGCCGATAGCCGCAAAGCAATCGAGTATTTTATTGTTAACGCAGTGGAATGTGAGCCTTATATCACTGCTGACGATATGCTAATGCGTGAACACGCTAGCGGCGTTATAGCTGGCATCGAAATTATGCAGCAGCTATTAACACCAACGCTCACCATCGTCGGTATTGAAGATAATAAGCCTGAAGCCATTGCAGCCATGCAGGCCGCGGCTGAGCACAATGACAAAATAATCATTCAAACCGTTCCGACTATTTACCCATCTGGTGGTGAAAAGCAATTAATAAAGTTGCTCACCAATAAAGAAGTACCCAGTGGCGGCATTCCTGCTGACATTGGCGTATTAGTGCAAAACGTGGGGACTTTATTTGCGGTTAATCAAGCGGTTTTCGAAGGTAAGCCACTGATTGAGCGAGTTATTACGGTAACAGGGAATACAATTCATAACCCTGGCAATGTGTGGGCGTTATTAGGCACTGAGATAAAACACTTGCTTGACTGCCAAGGGTTCTCACCGGTGCCACAACAACGTGTGGTGATGGGCGGCCCGATGATGGGCTTTACTTTGCCAACGGTGCGTATCGGTGTAGTAAAAACCACTAACTGTATTTTAGCCCCAGATCATGATGAGCTGGCAGAGCCCGGCCCAGAAAAAGCCTGTATCCGTTGTAGTGCTTGTGCTGATGCCTGCCCTGCTTCACTTTTACCTCAGCAACTACAGTGGTTTGCTAAGTCAAAAGAATACGACAAGCTGAAAGAGCATAACCTGTTTGATTGTATCGAGTGTGGTGCTTGCGCCTATGTATGCCCTAGTGAAATTCCACTGGTGCAGTATTATCGCGTTGCCAAAGTTGAAATAAAAGAACAACAAGCAGAGCAAGTTAAAGCTGAACGTGCAAAAGAACGTTTTGAACTGCGTAAGCTGCGTCTTGAGCGTGAGCAAGAGGCACGACAAAACCGCCATAAACGCAAACCAGCGGCTGAAAAGTCAGCTGACGAAAAACAAAAAATCGCTGATGCACTGGCACGCGTTAAAAACAAACCAGCAAAAGACGACGACAAATCAGCCGTTGCCGCTGCAATTGCTCGTGCTAAAGCTAAAAAACAAAATCAAGACACAGAGCTTGAACCAGATAACAGCGAAGTTGCACTAGAGCGCGCAGCGCGCAAAGAGCAAGCGCGTAAGTATAAAGAACAAAAAGCCGCAAGTGACGACGCACCAGCGCAGCAAGATGATAAAAAATCAGCTGTTGCCGCAGCTATTGCCCGAGCTAAAGCGAAAAAGGCTGCTGCAATTGACAGTGAACCGACCGCTCCTGTGGATGATAAAAAAGCCGCCGTCGCTGCTGCCGTTGCCCGCGCAAAAGCTAAGAAAGCCGCTGCAATTGACAGTGAACCGAACGCTCCTGCTGATGATAAAAAAGCCGCCGTTGCTGCCGCCATTGCTCGCGCAAAAGCGAAAAAAGCCGCACAAGCTGAACAAGCAACAAGCGTAGAAAACGCCGATGCTGAGAGCGAGACTACAACAACAACGCCAGCTGATGATAAAAAAGCAGCTGTCGCCGCAGCCATTGCTCGCGCAAAAGCGAAAAAAGCCGCACAAGCTGAACAAGCAACAAGCGAAGAAAACGCCGATGCTGAAAGCGAGACTACTGCAACCACTCCAGTTGATGATAAAAAAGCCGCTGTCGCTGCCGCCATTGCTCGCGCAAAAGCGAAAAAAGCTGCAAAAGCTGAACAAGCAACAAGCGAAGAAAACGCCGATGCTGAAAGCGAGACTACTGCAACCACGCCAGCTGATGATAAAAAAGCCGCCGTCGCTGCCGCCATTGCTCGCGCAAAAGCAAAAAAGGCCGCACAAGCTGAACAAGCAACAAACGTAGAAAACGACGATGCTGAAAGCGAAACGTCGGCTCCAGCGATAAACGAAGAGCAAGTCACTGAAGCTCCACCAAAGCAAACAGCAGAAGATAAGAAAAAGGCCGCAGTTGCCGCTGCGATTGCCCGAGCAAAAGCCAAGAAACTACAACAAGAAGGAAGTGATAAGTAATGAAGCTAACGATGGCCAGCTCGCCGCATAGCCACAGCCATAAGTCACTAAGCAGATTAATGCAAACGGTGATCTTAGCCTGTATTCCTGGACTTATCGCGCAACTGTATTTTTTTGGCACCGGTGTATTAATTCAGCTGGTTTTAGCCTTGCTCACCGCCAGTATTAGTGAAGCTGTGATCATGCTCATTCGCAAGCGCCCTGTATGGCCCGCATTAAGTGATGGCAGTGCTTGGCTTACAGCCGTATTATTGGCGCTGAGTATTCCGCCACTCGCTCCTTGGTGGATTATTGTGATCGGTAGCTTTTTTGCCATTGTGATTGTTAAGCAGCTTTACGGTGGACTAGGCTTTAACTTATTTAACCCCGCCATGGCAGCGTATGTATTATTGCTTATTTCATTCCCCGTACAAATGACTACATGGATGCCGGTCAGTGACTTGCTAGCAAACTCGATTAGCTTTAATCAACAACTGAGCGTGGTTTTCAACGGTTTTACAAATGGTGGCTTTAGTGTTGATCAACTTAGAGTCGGGGTTGATGGCGTAACAATGGCAACTCCGTTGGATACCATCAAAACGGATATCGCACATGGTTTAACCGTAACCGAAAGTATGCAAGGCGCTATATTTAATAGTTGGTTAGGACAAGGTTGGGGTTGGGTAAATCTTGGCTTTTTAGTCGGTGGTTTATACCTTATTAAAACAAAAGTCATCAATTGGCATATCCCAGTTGGTGTAATTAGTGCTCTTGCTGTGTGCAGCGCTGTGGGTTATATCGCAGCGCCAGGTACAGAGCCTGGTGTAGCGTTTCATTTATTCAGTGGCGCGACTATGCTAGGGGCATTTTTTATTGCCACCGACCCTGTTTCAGCAGCAACGACTAACCGCGGTCGATTAATTTACGGCGCATTGATTGGTTTATTAGTTTATTTAATTCGTACTTTTGGCGGTTACCCAGATGCAATGGCCTTTGCAGTTTTATTGCTCAATATGGCCGTACCGCTGATAGACTACTACACCCAACCACGTACTTATGGCCATGGGGTAAACAAATGATTATTTCATCCATGACAAAAAACGGCAGCATTTTAGCGCTGTTCGCCCTGATCACCACAGGTGCAGTGGGCGTTATTCATAACCTCACCGCAGATAACATTGCCGAGCAAGAACGTAAGCAGCTTTCTTTACAACTGCAAAATGTATTAGATCCGCATTTTTACGATAACAGTCTTTATCAAGATTGTGCCATTATCGATGATCCACTATTGGCTGATCACCCACAAACTGTATACCGTGCTCGTAAAGAGGGACAGCCTGTTGCTTTAGTTATGCGCCACGTAACGCCAAAAGGTTACAGTGGTGATATCGAGTTATTAACTGCAGTATTTGCTAATGGAGAAGTTGCCGGTGTACGTGTTACTAAACACGAAGAAACGCCAGGTCTTGGTGATAAAGTAGAAATAAAAAAATCTCTTTGGATCACCACCTTTAAAGGGCAAACATTGCTAAGTGAAGACGACGAACGTTGGGCTGTAAAAAAAGATGGTGGCAGTTTTGATCAATTCACAGGCGCTACCATTACACCGCGAGCTGTGGTTGGTTCAGTAAAACAAGCTGTGTTATTCTCAAAAGATAATTTCGATGCCGTATTTAATGCAAATAATGCATGCCAAGTAGGTGAGCTATGAGCCAATTAAAAGAATTATTTAACGAAGGAATGTGGAAGAACAACCCTGCCCTCGTGCAACTACTTGGTTTGTGCCCGCTGTTAGCTGTCACCTCAACGGTAACCAACGCTATGGGGCTTGGCCTTGCGACATTAATGGTATTAGTTGGCTCAAACGTAACTATTTCTGCCGTGCGAAACTTCGTACCTAAAGATATTCGTATTCCTGTATTTGTGATGTTTATCGCAGGCTTTGTAACCATTGTACAGTTGCTAATGAACGCCTATACGTTTGGCTTGTATCAATCGCTGGGGATTTTTATTCCACTGATTGTAACTAACTGCGCCATTATTGGCCGCGCCGAAGCCTATGCATCAAAAAACCCAGTCCACTTATCAGCCTTTGATGGCCTGATGATGGGCAGTGGCTTTTTGGTTGTGCTGCTGGTACTAGGTGCAATGCGTGAAATTATTGGTCAAGGTACGTTATTTGATGGCGCTGATTTATTATTAGGTCCATGGGCGCAGGTATTACGTATTGAAATTTTTAGTTTTGATAACCAATTTTTACTCGCTATTTTACCGCCGGGTGCATTTTTAGGGTTAGGGTTACTGATTGCGGCTAAAAATGTCATTGATGCGCAAATAAAAGCAAAGCAAGTTGCACCACCAGTGGCCGAAAAAGGCCCACGAGCAAGGGTCACCAGTTTAACTTAAGGGGAAGCGCGCAGTATTTACTGTGCGTTTAAGTTGCATGAATAAAGAAAAACGATACGAAATACTCTCTCGCCTGCGCGAGCAAAACCCACATCCTGAAACCGAGCTTGAATATTCAAGCCCGTTCGAGCTGTTAGTTGCGGTAACGTTATCAGCACAAGCCACCGATGTTGGGGTCAATAAAGCCACGCGCAAGCTCTTTCCCGTAGCCAATACACCGCAAGCTATTTTAGATTTAGGCCACGATAAACTTCGCGATTATATTAAAACCATCGGTTTGTTTAATTCCAAAGCTGCGAATGTGTACAAAATGTGCCAAATTTTAGTAGAACAGCACAACAGCATTGTGCCTGAGAATCGTGAAGCCCTAGAAGCCCTACCCGGCGTTGGCAGAAAAACTGCAAACGTTGTGCTCAATACTGCCTTCGGCTGGCCCACAATAGCCGTAGATACCCATATCGACCGCGTATCAAACCGCACTAAATTTGCTATGGGTAAGAACGTGGTTGAAGTTGAGAAAAAGCTCGAAAAAGTGGTACCAAAAGAATTTAAAGTCGATGTACACCACTGGCTCATTTTACATGGTCGCTACGTGTGTACTGCACGAAAACCTAAATGTGGCAGTTGTATTATTGAAGACTTGTGTGAGTTTAAAGATAAAGTAGAGTAAGTTAGTGACTGCTTTGAGCAGACGCCCAGACAAACTCGTTTTTGGGCATAAACGTGTTAGATATTAAGGACAACTTTGTGCCAGACATTGATGATTCGTGATGTATCATGTCAAGTTTAGAAACTTTATTGTTCACGCACATCTTTTAGCTTCATTTAAGGGGTTGGTAATAGTTTGCTAAAACCTGTAAGGAAGCGAAAACTGAACAAACGGTTAGCAATTACGCTTGAAATTCTTGTTAGGCGTCATTTGCTATATTATTTAAGTCAGAAGCAAGTTTACTCCAAATTTCTAACAAAGTAGTTAAGTTATTACCTGCTGAAAAAAGGCGTACTTGGTCATAAGTAAAATATTCAACATTAAAATCGCAGGCTTTAGCTTGGACTTTACCTATCACCATTTTATTTTCATCATAACTTTCAATGACACCATGAACACATACATCTCTAACTTGAGCAGTTCCCTTTGTAATATCAAAAATCTCATCAAAATTTGGTGAATAAATAGCTGTTTCTGGTAGGCTGCTTTTTATGTATTCCAATTTACGAGTAAGACTTCCAGGTCTCTTACCACAACCATTTAGTAAACTAAGAATGAAAACACACTCATCAATTTTTCTTTCTACTGGGGTCCACATTACCGTAATCAAACCAATCACAGTTAACCACGGTGTAAGCATTTTTTCAGAATCTTGATTTGAGATCATATCGACTTACCTAGTACAGTTAACCCCCGCAATAATTTACTACCTGAAGCTCAGCGCAAAGCAGTAAAATTAAGGCTTTGTTAAGTATTTGTGCCTGTAAACATTGAATAAATTAAAAATGCCATCCATGCAAAGCTAATTACCCTTGAATAAGTACTGTAACCTGAGCGGAGTAATAACCACGCAAAAATATAAGGAAGAATTAATATTCCTATACTCAATAAGATGCCTACACTTCTTTGTGAGTTATCGTCATTTTTTTGTGACGTAGGCGCTTGTTGCTTTTTATCTTCAAAAAATGTTGCAGACTGAGAAACCCCAGAGCCTCTGATATTAGCAGTAGTTTTAACTCCTTTTGAGCCGAAATTCGCCGTTAAGCCTTTGCCGCCTACTGAAAGGCTTGTTATACCTTTTTTTCCTAAATTGAGTTTTACCCCTTTCCCCAATTTAATACTTCTTTTCTTCTTGAACATAAGCTAGTACTCCATTACCTGATAATTACTCAACACTTTAGTATTTATGCGACGTGCAGTTTGTGTCACATAATTTATTGTTATATGTAACGTTCGTCATTACTACTTTCAAACGAGAACTGAACATCACTAACCCGAAACAAGCTACTGTCTTTGAAGTTAACACTATTTAAATCAAAAAGTGCTAGGTTGTGCCCTCGCCCAAGTGAGCTTCTAAAAGCTATGCCGTCATAGCCTAACGATTTTACTAACTCAGCAATAATTTGAGTGGGTGCATAATCTGACTTCTGGTCACTATTTGTTACTGGTTGAGAGAAAGCTTTATCTAAATTAGTCCATACTGCTTCAATCCTTTTGGCTTCATCAGGTTCTGAAAGGTAAATAGGTAACTTATTAGTATGATATCTTGAGAAATCGATTACTCGAAGTTCTTTAGAATTGGTAAATCTCGCCACTGATATTATCGAACCTAACCAAGGTCTGATCTCAGACATTGCTGTTTCTTTTTGAGATGCAACATACAAACAAGGAATCCCCTTTGGGTTTGCTCTTCCTTCAGAAGCACTGTCGGGTAAAGGTCTCATTCTTTTCTCAGGATAAGGAATTAATATATCATCGACATGAACATCATCTTGCAGAAGTTTCAACCTATCATGCCCCATTTGTGCTCTCCACACCTCTGAGTTTGGCTTAATCACTTCTACGCGACTTTTGCAAGTATCTTTAATGCCTTGAAGAAAGTTTTGCGCATCTTCGTCTAAAATATATCGCGATTTATTTCGAACTGAACAGCTAAACTGCATATAGCTATTCCATGAGTCAAAACTCATAACTTTCCCTTATGTATAATATCTTTATCGGAGGACGCTTTTTCTATTTTAGCTTAAAAATATCCTTATTTCATGGGCTTATATTAATAAAAATAGTGTAAATTATTGCCAGCTATAAATGTTATTCTTCCTGTAGCTTATCCTAGTGTGTAAAAAAGAGGAAAGTTTCCTCTTATTCTGACTAAGTTAATGACGACTCAACTGAACGACCGTTAATCGCTCATTTGCGACGCTCGACTAAACTCGTTTTGGGCAAAAGCGAGTTAGAGCCAACTATATATGGCACAAATCAGCCTAGCCTTGTGTAATTAGACATATTTATATCTACCTTTATTACCCTCCGGCTAGCCCTGTAGCAGTAGACACCCACATCGACCGCGTATCAAATCGTACCAAATTTGCGAAGGGTAAAAATGTAGTTGAGGTTGAACAAAAGCTTGAAAAAGTAATACATGAAGAATTTAAAGTAGACGTACACCACAGGCTTATTCTTCACGGGCGTTATACCTGTGTGGGCCGCAAACCAAAATGCGGCAAATGTATTAGCAATTATTAGAACATTTTCAGAGTATTAATTTCACAAGTGTCAATCCTTTAGTTATGCTGTTGAGCATTATGAAATTTTATTGCGGGAATTCCTATGCTACCTTTACTTCGTATCTTGTTGATTGAGCAAGACCCTATCACCTTGCAAGAGCTTTCTACTAATCTGTCGAAAACGATCGCTAATTTTGAACGCAGTGATATTCATATTGATATTATTGAACGCCTCGAGCTCAAGCAAGCGCTGGAATCTGTAGAGGAAGATGGTGATATTCAAGCTGTGGTGCTCAGTTGGGATGTGCACAACAAGGGTGAGCGCACGTATAGCCGCTTTATCGAGCAGTTAAAGGGGATCCGTCTCGAGTTGCCGGTTTATGTTATTGGCGACGACACTAAGGGACTGGAGATAGTTAATGAGTCGGAGGAGATTGAGTCTTTCTTCTTTAAAGATGAAGTGATTTCTGACCCTGAAGCAATTTTAGGGTATATGATCAACGATTTTGATGACCGCTCAGAAACCCCATTTTGGACCGCGTATCGCCGTTATGTTGGCGAAGCGAACGATTCATGGCATACACCTGGCCACAGCGGCGGTTCTAGCTTTAGAAACTCCCCTTATATCAAAGATTTTTATCAGTTTTATGGTCGTAATGTATTCGTTGGCGACCTGTCAGTTTCGGTTGATTCGTTAGGATCATTGTCAGATAGCACTAATACCATTGGCCGTGCGCAAGAATCTGCTGCGGCGACATTTGAAGTAAAGCATACCTATTTTGTGACTAATGGTTCATCAACTTCAAATAAAATCATCTTGCAGACACTGCTGCGCAAGGGCGATAAAGTGATTATCGACCGCAATTGTCATAAGTCTGTGCACTATGGCATCTTACAATCAGCCAGTTTGCCAGTTTATTTGTCGAGTATTTTAAATCCTAAATATGGCATCTTCGCGCCACCGTCGTTGGCCGACATCAAACAGGCGATCGAACAAAATACCGATGCGAAATTGCTGGTTCTCACCGGTTGTACTTACGATGGCCTGCTGAGCGATTTGAAACAAGTGGTCGAGTTTGCCCATCAACATGGTATTAAAGTGTTTATCGACGAAGCTTGGTTTGCTTATTCTCTTTTCCACCCTAGCTTGCGTTATTATTCAGCAATCCATGCTGGCGCTGACTACGTTACTCATTCAGCGCATAAAGTGGTATCGGCGTTTTCTCAAGCGTCTTACATTCACGTGAACGATCCAGATTTTGATGCCGATTTCTTTCGCGAGATTTACAGCATCTACGCTAGCACATCGCCAAAATATCAGCTTATTGCGTCGCTTGACGTGTGCCAAAAACAACTGGAGATGGAAGGCTATAAATTACTCAATGCCTTGTTAAACCATGTGGACGAATTTAAACAACAGATGGCCTCACTCAAGCATATTAAAGTACTGGGTAAGCAAGACTTTATGGAGATCTTTCCGCACTTTAGTGGCGATAACATGGGCCATGATCCACTAAAAATTCTTATCGACATTAGCGAATTACCTTATTCATTAAAGGATATTCATAAATTCCTACTGGATGAAATTGGCCTAGAAATAGAAAAATACACTCACAGTACTATTTTGGTGTTACTGACGCTTGGCGGCACCCGTTCAAAGATCATACGCTTATATAATGCATTGAAAAAGCTGGATAGTGGTAAGGTGAAGTTGGCAACATCAACGCGACGTTCTCGCTTGCCGGAAAATTTACCTGCTATAGACTTAGCTTGTATTCCAAGTGATGCTTTTTATGGCGAACGCGAATCGGTGCCCATCAGCAAAAGTAATAACCGCATCTGTGCCGGTTTAGTTACGCCTTACCCACCGGGCATTCCACTGTTAGTTCCGGGCCAACATATTACTGAAGAACATATAGAATACCTAAAAGAGTTAGCAGGACAAGGATTGACGATTCAAGGTAGTTTTGATGGCGAGATCTATGTTCTTAAGGGTAAGGTAAACAAGTAAAGCACTCTTAAATACTGTTGTATTGATAAGCAGCAATGTTATGCGACATTGCTGCTTGTTTGTTTACAGGTTTTGAAACAAACAAGCCAATACGCTGTTTAAGGCATTAATTTAGTTCACCCTCACGCTAAAATAATAAAAACGGGAGTACATTAATGCAATTGAAAAACAAAAATACACTCACACTTATGCGCCTTGCCGCTGTGATTGTAACAATTACCAGCATATACATTTTTGCCCCTTGGCAGTTTGCTTTATATTATTTATCCCCCCTGCCTGCTACAGTCCAAGCGCAAACGCAAGAAGCCATTGAACAAGGGGTTGATGGCATTATTGTGTATATTCATAAGCAAGGGCAACAGCCTGAGTTTTTTGCGCAGGGTTGGCATAATCGAGAGCAAAAAATACCCGCTTACCCTAGTGCGCTTTTTAAAATTGGCAGTATTCGAAAGTTATATGATGCAGCGGCTTTAACTAAGCTTACAGCCGCTGGGCGTATTGATGTGGATAAAACACTGGCCGATTATATGCCATCATTAATTGGCCGCATTGAAAATGCAGATAAAATCACCTTAAGAATGATGGTTCAGCACAGAAGTGGCATTCCCAATTACACAGATACTGATAACTTTGATTGGTCAATCGCCTATCCTGATCCGCTAGCTCTGGTGCTAGACACCCCTGCTGACTTTAATCCTGATACAGATTACGGTTATTCCAACACTAATTACCTGCTACTGCGAAAAATAATGTCTACTGTGCTGGGTTATGATCATAACCAATTTATTAAAGATGAAATTTTAACGCCATTGGGCCTAACTCATACGTTTTCATCAGTGCATGAAATCAATTTAGCATCATTGATGAGTGGCTATTACGTAGGCTATAACAATGATTTTAAAACACTTGATCAAGGCTATGTGGCAACAGTACAAGATGTGGGCGACTTTATTATTGCTTTAAACAAAGGCACTTTTTTCAACGAACAAGAGCAAGCTTTATATGCCTCACTTTATCAGTATGGGCACACCGGCTGGGTGTTAGGTTATTCAAGTATTGCGCGTTATCATAAAGATATCGACACCGTGGTGGTGCAATTTATAAATACTAACGGCAATGATACTGTGATGCTCACAGAAATAATTTATAATCGTATCATTGAAATTTTAACAGCACAGCTATAACTATAAAGCAGCTGCGTTATCGAAAATTTATGTGAATTTAAAGCAAAATCAAGGGGATTTAAATGCGTTTACTACACACCATGTTACGAGTTGCAGATCTAGATAAATCAATTGCGTTTTACACGCAAGTACTGGGCATGAAAGAACTACGCCGCGCGGACAACGAAGAATACCGTTACACACTCGCCTTTGTAGGCTACGGCGATGAAAAAGACAGCACGGTATTAGAACTAACTTATAACTGGGACACTGACAGCTACGATTTAGGCAATGCCTATGGTCATATCGCGATTGAATTTGATGATATTTATAAAGCATGTGCAGATATCAAAGCCGCAGGCGGTAATGTAAGCCGTGAACCAGGGCCTGTAAAAGGCGGCACTACAGAAATTGCCTTTGTAAAAGACCCTGATGGCTATGCGATTGAACTGATACAGAAAAAAGATAATAATCATTTTTAAGTGCAGTTTAATTTTAGCAAAGGTGCCCTGCGTGCCTTTGTTAAAATACTTTAATCTAGTGTTTTCTTAAAACGTACTGCTGCGACCAATAATCCAACTAGTGTAAACGCTAACAGCCATAATAAATCTAAGCTCATGCTAGATAGTTCAACATCTCTTAACACAATACCTCGAATTAACCGCATAAAATGAGTCGCAGGTAAGCACTCTGCAATCCACTGCGCTGCTATTGGCATTCCTTCGTAGGGGAACATAAAGCCCGATAACAAAATAGAGGGCAATAAAATAAATACCGTCATTTGCATCGCTTGTAACTGATTTTTAGCGATTGTTGAAAGTACCAAGCCAAGCACTAAACTAGCACAAATAAATAATAAAGTGGCTAAGGCTAACGCCGCTAAATTTCCGCCAAGCGGAATACTAAACAATAGATGTCCCATTGCTAAAATTATAAATAACTGTACAAAACCAATAAACACATACGGGATCACTTTACCTAGCATAAGCTCTAATGATCTCAGTGGTAATGTTATTAATAACTCCATATTACCGCGCTCTTGCTCACGTACTATCGCAGCAGAGGTAAACATTATCATCGTCATTGTTAATATTACCGCAACTAAACCTGGCACAATATTTACCGCGGTTCGTTGTTCAGGGTTATAAAATAAGGTCACTTCAAAAGTGGGATAAGTACGATTGGCAGGCTTATCGAGTAACTCACTTAATGGCATCATTCGCAGCGATTTAATAGTTGAGGCAATAACTGTATCTGAACCATCTACAAGCCATTGAGCTATTGGCCGCGTTAGTGTTTCACTTGCCGGCTCTGCTAGTCCAAAGCCAACGCTTGGATGTTGTACTAGGCGATTATCAACATCTTTAGGTATAAACAATACCGCTCGTACCTTAGCACTGGCAATGGCCTGCTGGGCCTCATCAATAGTGGTAAATTGCTGCGTGAATTTCACGACATTGGTCGCTTGCACCGTTTGTACTAAAACCCGACTTAACGTGCTTTGGCTGTGATCGACCACCCCCACGGGAATATCTTTAACATTCGTATTTATTGCATAGCCAAATAACATTAATTGAATAAGTGGGATCATCACCACCATACCAAAGGTCATTTTGTCGCGCTTTAGCTGCAATAATTCTTTCTTAAAGATAGCGAGTATCCGCAAAAGTGATGCTGTCATTGTCTGCCCTGCCCAGTGCAAGTAACAAACACATCTTCTAAGCTAGGCCTTACTTGGTTAAGCTGCGAGTCACTACTTACAAAGTGTTGCATGCGTAAAAATTCCAGCGGCTGGCTAATGTCTTTATTAACTAACACTCTTAATTGCGCGCCTAATTGTGTAGCGGAAAGTACTTCAGGTAAGTTTGCTAAATCACTTTTCAGTTGTCGCGTTTGTGAACCCGACACTTCTATCACATGTGCATGCATGTCAGCCATAAGCTGCTTAGGTGTACCATCCGCGCGCTTTACGCCTGCTTCGAGAATGGCCAATTTATGGCATCGCTCTGCTTCATCCATATAGTGTGTGGTGACTAAAATGGTGGTACCTGCACTACTTAAATCAAATAGTGTTTCCCAAAAATCACGGCGATTTTGTGGATCAACGGCAGAAGTAGGTTCATCTAAAAATAGGATTTGTGGTTTATTCATCACCGCAGCAGCTAATGATAGACGTTGTCTTTGCCCACCACTCATACTCCCTGCAAGTTGCGAAGCCCGTTCATCTAAGCCATATAAATGTAATAGCTCATCAATCCGAGCTCGGCGCTGCTGGCGAGAAAATGAATACAAACTGGCAATAAAGTTTAAGTTTTCATACACCGTTAAATCTGCATATAACGAAAATTTTTGTGTCATATAGCCGAGTTTTCTACGTAATTGCTCAGCGTTTTTAGGCAGTTGTAAACCCAGTACTTCAATTTTTCCACTGGTTGGCTGTAATAACCCAGTTAACATTCGTATCGCTGTTGTTTTGCCGCAACCATTGGGGCCTAAAAAGCCATAGATCTGACCTTTTTCAACACTAAGATCTAATTGATCAATGGCTTTTAAATCACCAAAGCATTTGTCGATTTGAGTCGCTTTGATCACATACTCTGTCATGGCAAGATCACTTGCGCGGGCACGCCATTGGCAAGCTCAACTGCCGAACTAGCTAGCTGTATCTCAGCTAAATACATCAACCTAGCTCGCTCTTCTTGATTAAGCGCATAATATGGCGTAAAAGCCGGCTCACTTGAGATCCAGGTTAATTCACCAACAAATTCTTCGCTAATACCATCAACTTTTACTTTTAGTAGCATGCCTTTTTTTAATTTAACCCGATACGGCTCTGGAATATAGACCCGAGCAAAAGGTGCGCCAGCAGCTAACACAATTGCCACCGGGCTTCCTTGAGTAACTCGCTCGCCGATATTCCACGGTAAATTATCTAAATAACCATCCCGGGTTGCGGTAATTGTTAAGTCATCTAATTTTTTTTGTTGTACTTTAAGTTCCGCAATACTGGCTTGCAGTTGTGCTTTAGCAATTTGAATATCTTCAATGCGAGCACCATTAGCCAACTCATTCAATTGCTGTTGCGCAGTCTCTAAATTAGCAGTATTTTCATCTTTATTTGCAATGGCTCTGTCTAACGTTTCTTGGCTGGCAAGCTTATCTTTAACGAGTAGCTTAGCACGTTGATAATTCGCTTCACTTTGCGTAACAGCGGCTTTTGCTGCGGCAACTTTTGCGTTTGCGGCAGCAATCTCCTCAACCCGAGCGCCATTGAGAACTTTTTCTAAATTTGCTTGTGCTTGTCGTCGTTGTGCGTCAGCTTTTTCAACTAAAGCTTGTTGTAATACTGAATCAAATTGTGCAATCACTTGTCCTTGTTTAACACTCTCTCCACTGGCTATAGGTAGTGCAATGAGTACTTCACTGCTTGTTGCAGGATGGATCACTCGCTCTCGCTCTAAGGTACCCAACGCAACTTGAGCTGAATCATCATTACACGCCGCTAGCGTTGTTATAAACAGCAGTAACAACCAAGGTTTGATGTACATTTTCTTCCCTTAAAAATTTGCTTAAAACTAACCACGCCGATACTTGAAGTAATAGATTGGACACCAAGCCACTACACCAAAAATAAAAGCAGCGATTGACCTGCTTTTATTAATTTCATTAAGATTGAAAGTTACACGGTTTCAGCTTGGTCTTTGCCACCAATAATACCGTATAGAACAGCCCCAATTACAGCACCAACAATAGGGGCTACCCAGAATAACCATAACTGTGACACGGCCCAGTCACCTACAAATAAAGCAACACCTGTACTACGAGCAGGATTTACCGATGTATTAGTAACAGGAATTGAGATCAGGTGGATCAAGGTTAAGCATAAGCCTATCGCAATTGGTGCAAAACCTGATGGGGCACGTTTATCGGTCGCGCCTAAAATAACTAAGATAAACATCATGGTCATCACAACTTCACAAACCAGTGCTGCGATTAAACTATAACCACCTGGTGAATGTTCACCATAACCATTTGAAGCAAATCCAGCGCTTACATCAAAGCCTGCTTGACCGCTGGCAATTACAAACAACACGCCACCGGCAATAATACCGCCAATTACCTGTGCTGCAATATATCCTGGCAATTGGCTTGCAGGAAAACGCCCGCCAACCCATAAACCAATAGAAACAGCAGGATTTAAATGACAACCTGAAATATGACCAATGGCATAAGCCATGGTTAATACCGTTAAGCCAAAAGCAAGTGACACGCCAAGTAAGCCAATCCCCACATCAGGGAAACCGGCTGCCAATACAGCACTACCACAACCACCAAGTACCAACCAAAAAGTTCCGATACATTCCGCTATATACTTTTTCATACTATTCCTTGAGATTTATATTGATAGTTAAGCTATTTTTATATAACACCAAATTTACATTTTGTCATTTTTAAACCAGATAAAATTTCAATACTTTAATTACATAAAAAACGACCTATTAGGTCGCTTTCGTTTTAATGAACTTAAACTTTAACGGAATAGTTAAAGCTTATAATCAACCACTTTCATACCTAATTTTTCAAGCTCAGGTTTAAGTGATTTGACATCACCGACTACAACATACACCATATCTTTAGTATTTAAATGCTTTGCTGCCAACGCGTTTATTTCTGCTTTACTGATTGTACTAACAATTTCATTGCGATCTTTTACAAAACTAGGCTGCAAATCATGCTCAAGTATTTGTGCTAAAAAGCCCAATTTGGCATTGGGTGTTTCATACTTCAAGGCATCTTTTTGGTTGATAGCTTGACGCATAAAATGAAGCTCTTCATCAGTAATACCGTTTTGCGCATAGTTATTTAGCTCTTTGGTAAATTCAACAATCGACGCGGCAGTTGAGTCTGCCCGTACAGCTGCTGATGCGGTAAACCCACCAGAAGTTGAATCCCCCCAAAAGCTAGTGCGTGCTCCGTATGTATAGCCTTTATCTTCGCGAAGATTTAAGTTGATACGGCTATTGAAATTACCACCTAGTGCAAAATTCATTAAGTTTGCTTTAAAAAACTCACCGGTAATATCTTCAATCATATCGCGCTTACCAATGCGGATTTCTGATTGTGGGGCAGCTGGCTTATCAACCAGGTAAATAACATTACCTGCAACATTTGGCTCAGCAAAAGTAGCTGTAGGCGCTGGCGCTTTACCTTGCCAATTATCAAGTGTTGCGGTTACTTTTGCTTGCAGTGCTTGCTGATCTAAATCAGACACGACGATAACTTCACTACCCTGCGGTTTAAAGTTTGAGTTATAAAAGCCTTTCACATCATCGAGGCTAATCGCTTCAATACTCTCAAGTGTGCCGCCATTTGGCAATGCGGCAATGCTATCGCCATACAATAATTGACTGTAGGCATTGCTCGCCAAATATCCTGCATCTTTGAGGGCATGCTGGATGTTTTGCATACTTTGTTGCTTATTACGGTTAAAGTCTTCTTCACTGAAAGCCGGGTTAAAGAGTTTTTCTTCAACCAGTGCCAATGTCGCATCAAGGTTTTTAGTTAAGCTTGAAACAAATATATTCGTATGAGTACTACTTGCAGAAATACGGATACTGCTTCCTAGCTTCTCAAGCGCGCCAGTCATTTGTTCAGTGGTATAGTTTTGTGTTGATTCACTCAGTAGTGCTGCTGTTGCTGTTGCCAACCCTACTTTTTCAGCTTGTTCGCTATATTGTCCGCCAGGCACTTTGATTAATATTGAAGTTGTGGGTGTTTCTGTACTTTGTGTGCCTAGCACGGCGATGCCGTTTGCTGTTGTTGTTTGCCATAATGTAGGAACATCTACAGCAGGGTTAACACCCGCTGTTGGCTGTTTACTACGATCAAAAGTATCAACAGCTTTACGGGCAACTAAATCATCGGCAGTGGTTGTAGAAGGCCCACCAAAATCATGTGTCTCGGGTGTAAAGTTATCTTCTGCTGCAATAAGCTGACGCTGTCCTTCAGGCACAACACTCATGATCACTGCCGCTTTACCTTTTACATATTGATTAAATACACGCATTACATCAGCTTTAGTCACTGCGTTATAGCGTGCAAGATCATCCTGAATAAAATTTGGGTTACCTGTGAAAGTTTCAAATGCTGCTAATTGAGACACTTTCCCTGCGACACTTTGTAAGCCAAAAATAGCGCCTGATTCGATTTTAGCTTTTACTTTATCTAAGTCATCTTGAGTTACGCCACGTTGCTCAAACTCAGTAAATGAATCTCGAACAATTTTTTCAATATCAGCCAAAGTTTTACCTGAGGCAGGATTTGGTAAGGCATAAATACTTAATGAACACGCCAGCTCACGACACGGATGGCTAACACCCGCTTGAACTGCAAGCTGTGTTTTAACCAAGTTTTTATAAAGTAATGAGTTATTGCCACCGCCAATGATCTCAGCAAGGATATCAAGTGGTGCTTCATCTGCTGCACGAGCATAAGTGGTAGGGAAATTCATACTTAACAAGGGTAAATGAACTTTATCTTCCATTGAAATATAACGATCGGCATCAAGCGTTACAGCAACTTTTTCGGCGTTAGTAACTTCAGGCCCACGTGGAATTGGGGCAAAATATTTACTTACTAACGGTAACACCTCATCCGCGCTGACATCACCACCAATGGTGATCGTTGCGTTGTTTGGGCCGTACCAACGTAAAAAGAATGCTTTTAAATCATTTACGTTAACGCGATTTAAGTCGTCCATAAAACCAATTACAGGCCAAGAATATGGGTGACCATCTGGGTATAGTGCTTGCGAAACTCGTTCATTTAAGCGGCCATAAGGACGATTATCAACGCGTTGGCCTCGTTCATTTTTAACTGTTTCGCGTTGTACTTCAAACTTCTCTTGGGTTACTGCGTCTAATAAAAAGCCCATACGATCAGCTTCTAACCACAACATTTTTTCAAGTTGGTTTACAGGCACAGTTTCGAAGTAGTTAGTACGGTCTGAATTAGTGGTACCGTTGAGTGTACCGCCCGCTTCAGTAATAATTTTAAAGTGCTCTTCATCCGCAACGTTTTCAGAACCCTGAAACATCATATGTTCAAAAAAATGGGCAAAGCCTGACTTGCCTAGTTCTTCTCGCGCAGAGCCAACATGGTATGTCACATCCACATGTACTAAAGGATCTGAATGATCTGAATGATCTGAATGATCTGAATGATCTTCGTGCACAATAACAGTAAGGCCGTTCTCTAATTGATATTTTTTATAGGGGATACTGATCTCAGCAGCATTCGCCGCAACTGATTCAATTAAAGTAATTCCTGGATAGGCAGACTGTACCGCACTCGCTTTTTCGTTGGTATTATTTACTGAGCTGTTACTACAGGCAGCCAAACCCGTTGTGAGTAGTACCGCTACGGCTATTTTTGTTAATTTCATTTTATCATCCATTTTTTAATAACCCATTGAGTTTATGGCTTTATTAAAAATGGAACAAGTGCAGCTAAATAAACAATTGCAGCGATTTGTAACTAAGTGTGAATGGTCAGCGGTCAGCGGTCAGCGGTCAGCGGTCAGCGGTCAGCGGTCAGCGGTCAGCGGTCAGCGGTCAGAAAATATTAACTTAATTTTTTTAGAGTAAAGATTTTAATGAGGTTATTTTTTAAATAATGAAGATAACTATGGAATGTTATGGAACACTGTTAATTTTTAAGAGTTGGCACTCTTTTGATAATGTCGTGTATAGAGAGTCCGGTGTCACACTGCTATATACATTACTTAAATAAAGTAATTGGCGTCCCCAAGAGATTAGTACTCTTGTTAACGTCGTGCATAGAGAGTGCTGTGTCACACTGCTTTATACATTACTTAATAATAAGTAAGTGGCGTCCCCAAGGGGATTC
>NZ_JBALXK010000039.1:0-19634 GCF_036960685.1 Pseudoalteromonas sp.
AAAAGAAAATGGCAGGGCTAGACGATGATTATCGCTCAACCCTGTTAGAATCTGGGATTAAAATGCGCTAGCCGTGTTTACACATCCCACTCACTAAGTGCGTCTTTGACATAAACGTAGCGCCATGAGTTAAGCAGATCAGGTTTAGGGGTTTGCGCTCGTTGCGCTGGCGTTAACTTCCAATTCCAACTTATTAGCTGGTTAATTTGCTTTTTAGACGCGAGTACATCCTCAGGTATGCCCTGCTCTTTCGCGGCTTTGGTAATCTTTTGTTTAATATCTTTAGCTACTTTTTTGTAAGCAGGAAAATCAATTAGACGTTTTAATGGTTCAGGAAAATCTGACACCGGCACTACCTTGGCTTTTTCTATGCATTTTAAAATCTCCACACCAGAGCGATTAACTTCGATGCTTTCCACTTCTGGAATGCTACGCAGTGCATTTAGACTGGTTGGTTTACGTTTCGCAATTTCAACCAAGTTATGCTCTTTTAATACAAAGTTTAGCGCTAAATTTTTACGAATGGCTTTATTACGACGCCATGCAGCAAGCTCTCTAAGCACAGTGAGATCAGCAGGTTTTAATTGCCAAGAGTTTTTTATATCTTGATAAAGGTGTTCATCGGGGATTTGATACGCGCGTTTTTGAGCAACTAGCTCACTTTCATTGATCACAATATCAAAGAAATCTGCTTCATTTATTTGCTTAATAATGATCTCAAAACACGGTAATAAATGAAATACATCCGCGGCGGCGTAATCAAGCTGTTTATTTGTCAGTGGACGCTGTAACCAGTTAGTTCTCGACTCACTCTTATCTATTTCAATATCCAGTAAATTTTTAACCATATGCGCAAAGCCCATACAATTACCACTACCTAACAGTTGCAGTGCAAATTGCGTATCAAATAAGGGCATCGGTACAAAACCGGCATATTTTTGAAATACTTCAATATCTTCAGAAGGCGAATGTAAAACTTTAAGAACAGTGGGATCTCGTAGAATTTCCCAAAAATCAAATAGCGACAATTCAGCAAGGGGGTCAATTAACGCTAAATGCTCACCATCGAACACTTGTATGAGCGCCACTTCAGGGTACAAAGTGCGACGGCGCATAAATTCGGTATCAATTGCTAAGATAGGTTTATTACGAATTTGCTCAACAAATTCGTTTAATTGGTTTTGGTTTTCAATCAATTGATATTGCACTTAATCTCCTACAGTAAAAAGCCGACAAATAATGTCGGCTTTTTAGCTTGCTAATCTTTCAAGGCTCGTCTGAGTATTTTGCCAACGTTTGTTTTTGGCAACTCATCCCTAAACTCAACCAGTTTGGGGACCTTGTAATTAGTTAAATTATCACGACAGTGGTTTATTATATCTTTTTCAGTTAAAGATGGGTCTTTTTTAACAATAAAAACTTTAACTTGTTCACCACTGACTTCATGCGGGATACCAATTGCGGCAGCTTCAAGCACGCCCTCATGCATTGCGATCACTTCTTCAATTTCATTTGGGAACACGTTAAAGCCAGATACAATAATCATATCCTTCTTACGGTCAACAATGTAAAAGAATCCTTCGTCGTCATAAGTGGCAATATCACCGGTTGCAAACCAACCATCTTGCAGGCATTCAGCGGTCGCATCTGGGCGGTTATAATAACCAACCATGACTTGCGGGCCTTTGACCCATAATTCACCTGGCTCACCTTTAGCTGCTTCTTCACCGTTATCTAACATTAGTTTGATTTCAGTATTTGGCGCAGGTAAACCAATAGAACCATTGTATGAATCTAAATCATAAGGACTGACAGTAACCAATGGCGAACACTCAGTTAACCCGTAGCCTTCCATTAATTTGCTGCTGGTGATTTTTTGCCATTTTTCTGCAACAGGACGCTGCACAGCCATACCGCCACCCAATGACATTTTCAAACTTGAAAAATCAAGCTCTGCAAAGCCTGGGGTATTCAGTAAACCATTAAATAATGTGTTTACACCGGTAATAGCCGTAAATTTATGTTGGCTTAGTTCTTTCACAAAGCCTTTCATATCACGTGGATTAGTGATCAATAAATTTAATCCACCATACTTCATAAATGTTAAGCAGTTAGCCGTTAGCGCAAAGATATGATAAAGCGGTAACGCAGTGACAACGATTTCTTTGCCGCTGACTAATACTTTATCTAAACAACCTGATACTTGCTCTAAATTACCCACCATGTTGCCATGGGTTAACATTGCGCCTTTAGAAACACCGGTTGTGCCCCCCGTATATTGCAAAAATGCAATATCCGATAAACAAACATCCGGTTTACTGTAATCAGCTTCATTGGCTCCAAGTAATGCTTCAAACTTAATTGGCTTAGGCAGTGTGTAACTTGGCACCATTTTTTTTATGTGCTTAACAACAAAGTTAACTACATGCTTTTTAAGACCACCCACCATATCACCGACTTGGGTGACAACAATGTGCTTTATGTTTGTATTCGGCAGTGCCTTTTCGAGCGTGTCCGCAAAGTTAGCAAGGATGAAAATTGCCGACGTTTGTGAATCATTTAACTGATGTTCAAGCTCGCGTACTGTATAAAGTGGATTAACATTAACCACCACACAGCCGGCACGTAAAATGCCCAATATTGAAACCGGAGTTTGCAATAAATTTGGCATCATCACAGCGACTTTATCGCCTTTTTTCAAACCAAGATCATTTTGAATGTAAGCAGCGACTCGTTTGGTCGCGCTGTCCATTTCAGCATAACTCAATGTTTTACCCATATTGGTAAACGCAGGCAAATCTTTGTAATCAGTGAAGCTTTTTTCAAACACTTCTAACAACGAGTTGTAGTGCTCAGGATCGATTGTTTCAGGCATACCCTCTGGGTAGCGCTTCAGCCAAATTTTTTCCACTCTTAGCTCCTGTTCTATTTATAATTTATTTTTATTAAACCTTAAACTAAGTAAGGCAATTCCACAATTGAGCAAACACTCTAATTTTGCAAATATTCCCACATTTTGTGCAAATATACAATTAACATGCACCACTTTGCAGCATAAATGCTTGAACTTGTTGTAAACATTCTGTCGGGCTCTGCATATGACAATGATGCCCTCCCTCAACCTTATTAACTATTAACTCTTTGTAATAAATACTGTATTTATCTAAATTCTCATTGACGAATGCATAGCCTTGACGCCCTAATATTAATTGGCAAGGTACATTTATTTCGCTTATTACCGCTATACATTGTTGTTCATCAAATCTAAAACCTGAATGATTTTTAAGCTTTGGATCAGTACTTAGCAACCAGCCTTGTTCACTTTTGATTATATTTCGCTCCATCAATACTGTCACTAAATCAAATGGTAAATCGCTAACTTGCGCGCGCGCTTGGTATATGGTTTGCTTTGAATCGTAGTCCCGCGCTCTTTTTTGTTTTACACGACGCCGGTTTAAAATCGCATTACGTAGTTGCTCAACTGCCTGTTCACTAGGGGTTGTGATCACACCGAGGCCTTCAATCATAGTTACTGATTTTACCTTTTCACCGAAACAACTGGCAAATAGACCTGCTGCCATTGCTCCCATCGAATGGCCAACTAAATGTACTTTATCAACCCCAAGTTGATCAATTAAATTATAAATATCATCGATATAATCAATAAAATAATAATGAGCATCAGCCCCTCGCCAATCCGATTTGCCGTGTCCTGGGAAATCAATGCAATACCAGGTCGCAGATAACATACTGTTTTCTAACATGGGTAAAAAGCTATGGCAATTATCTAACCAGCCGTGCAATCCAATCACAACTTCGTTGCCTTGGCCAAAGGTTAGGCCATGAAGTGTTAATTCGCCACTTTGTACTGAAAATGGATGCACTTGGTAATTCCTCTTTATTTTTAGGTTGTTTAACGTAAAAGACATTTAATTATCATACAGGGGGTATACAATAACACCACATAATAAACAGGGTACAAAAATGAAAAAACACATCAGCCTCTTGGCATTATTATGTTCTGCAAGTGCATACGCAGAGCAAGCACCAAAAAATATCATTTATATGATTGGTGATGGTATGGGGCCCGCTTATACAACAGCATATCGTTATTTTAAAGATGACCCGTCAACCAAAGAAATTGAAAGCACAGTGTTTGACAGCATGCTTACCGGTATGGCACACACTTACCCTGACGATCATACCTATGTAACAGACAGTGCCGCGGGAGCAACTGCGCTAAGCTCGGGCCATAAAAGTTATAATGGTGCGATTGCTGTTGATACAGACAAAAAGCCACTCAAAACCATGCTGGAAATGGCCAAACAAAAAGGCATGATAACCGCATTAGTTGCAACCTCACAAATCAATCATGCTACTCCGGCAAGTTTTGCATCGCACAATGAATCACGTCGTAACTACGATGAAATTGCGAATGATTACATTGATAATAAAATAGCGGGTAAATTACCTGTCGATCTAATGCTTGGTGGCGGCACTAAATATTATATCCGCGAAGACCGTAATTTGGTCGAAGAGTTTAAACAGGCTGGCTATCAATACAGTGATGACTTTGCTACTTTGAAAGACATCAAGCAAATTCCTGCTTTGGGTTTATTTGCCCCAGTTGGCCTTGATTTTGCGTTAGATAACAATCCAACTCGATTAACGCAAATGACCAATAAAGCACTTGAGTTGCTTGATAAAAACAAAAAAGACGGCTTTTTTGTGATGATTGAAGGCAGCCAAATTGATTGGTGTGGACATGCTAATGATATTGCTTGTGCAATGGCGGAAATGGATGACTTTGCCAAATCAATTGAGCAAGCAAAAGCCTACGTTGATAACAACCCAGATACCTTACTAGTGATCACAGCTGATCACTCTACTGGCGGACTAACATTAGGTGCTCATGGTCAATATAAATGGGAAACTGAGGTTGTTAAAGGCGTTAAAGCTACTGCCGTTAAATTAACCGAAAAAATGTTAGCCTCGGATGATTTAAAAACGATTTGGACCGCGAATACAAATATTGACTACACACCGGTAAATCAAGCTAAGCTTGAACAGGCGAAAAAGTTAGGTGATAAAGCGCTTAATCTTGCTATTAAAGATATTATCAGCAACGCCAGCTTTACCGGTTGGACAACCGGTGGCCATACCGCAATAGACGTACAGGTTTTCGCTCATGGTAAAGGTGCTGAGCAATTTATCGGTTCACAAAATAATACTGATATAGCAAATAAACTAATTGATTTTATTGAACAAAAGTAGCATTCGTTTTTAAATTTTTTAAAAAAGAAAACCGCTTTAAACAGCGTATTCAATAATAAACAAAAAGCCCTGTAACCGTTGTTGCAGGGCTTTTTAATTAGCTCAGATAACTTATCGATCTTAATATTTTTATTAGTTATGGGGTTTGGCAGGCATGATTAAACTATTTGAATTAACTGTATAGAGTGATTAACGAATATAAAGTAGATTTAGTTAACTGGGCTTTCTATTAAGCGTAGATATCAACCCCAATCAAGTTTTGCACTTCAGCTCGGCGCTCTAGGTTTGCAAATTCGGTATACGTAGAAATAGCACGGCTGACTTTTGCAGTCGGCTGATCATAAATCGTTTGTTGGTAACTCGGTGCTACTTTAGCACTGTGAAGCTGCAATTTAGTTGCCAGCTCAATACCTGCTTGGCTGGATTTTACAAACTCAGCAGACTTTTTATTCTCGGCAACAGGCTGCTCTAATAAGCCTTGCGGTTTATTAGCTATGGGCTGTTTTGAAGTGATTTTACCGGGGATATCTCCCGTGTAAAAACCAGAACCTACAGGTATAGTCACAGTTGCGTCTCGTTAATTAGGTTATTAAATTATGTGCCATATTTAATAACCTTGCAAGTTGCTTTGCCAATAGCGTTATTCACGTCCCGGCAGTTTTTTCCAGGTCACTGTATCACGTACATATTTTGGCTGAGCTTGCGCCGCAGACACAGTGCGTTTGTGGGTGAATTCATGGCTAACTGTGGCTAACATAAAGCCCGCATCGGGTAGAGTAATTTCGTTATTTACTGCGATATTTGCATTGTCTTGTAATATTTCAGGGTAAGTTTGCCAACCAGTGCCAACCGCAACGCCTTGTTTATCTTCAAGCGTTAACAATGTTGGTTTTAAAACGCGTTCATCATCTTGTAAGGTCATAATACCAATATCATTAAGCGTATAATGAGCAAAGTAAATCTCGCCCATACGCGCATCAATGGCACTAAAAACACTCATCTCGCCTGTTTGTTGATACGCTTGTTGTGCCATCATTTGTAGCGTTGATACCCCAACCAGCGGCAATTTACAGGCATAAGCGAGGCCCTGTGCAATCGCAACACTAATACGTACGCCGGTAAAACTACCCGGACCTTGGCCAAAACCAATCACATCTAAATCCGTTAATTTACAATTAGCTTGCGCTAGCAATGAATCTACTAGTGGTAAAATCTTTTGGCTATGTTGCTGCGGGCACTCTTCAAAGTGGTGAAAAAGTTGGCCATTATAACTAAGCACTAATGACAATGCTTCTGTAGAGGCATCAAACGCCAGTATGTTGATTTTGCTCGCAGTTAGTTGCTTATTCATGGAAATTATTTCTCTAATTAATATGTTCTAAAAATTCGCTGGCCGCAGCCAAGCTTCGGGTACGGCGCATCGGCGGTAAGCTTTTTAAGAATACTTGGCCATATTGGCGTGTTACTAAGCGGTTATCGCAAATTACCAATACGCCTTTGTCTTTATTATCACGGATTAAGCGGCCAACGCCTTGCTTTAACGCAATCACGGCTTGCGGTAATTGAATATAAGCAAATGGGTCATGGCCTTGTAATTGTGCATCCTGCATTTTAGCTTGCAATAAGGGATCATCCGGCGCCGCAAAAGGCAATTTGTCAATAATAACACAGCTGAGTGTACTGCCTCTAACATCAACCCCTTCCCAAAATGAAGCCGTACCGAGTAACACGGCATTACCGTGACGGGTGAACTTTTCGAGTATGATACGCTTAGACATTTGCCCTTGCATATAAATGGGATAATCAATTTGTGTACTTAAGCCCTCAGCCACTAAGTGCATCATTCGGTAGCTAGTGAATAATACAAAACAGCGCCCTTTTGCCGCTTTTATTAAATCTAAGGTAAGTTTAACGATTGCGTGGGGCATATTTGCCGCGTGTGTCTCTGGTAAGTAGCGCGGTAAACATAATAGTGCTTGCTCATAGTAATCAAACGGGCTATCAACCATCATGCTTTTGGCAGGCTTAAGGCCAAGGCTTGCGTTAAAATGATCCAGCGCATTATCGACCGACAAAGTCGCAGAGGTAAAAACGAATCCAGCGCCAGTGTCTTTCATCATTTGTGCAAATTTAACAGACACATTTAACGGGGTGACATGCACGGTTAAATAACGACGAGTTGTTTCATACCAATAACTATAGCCAGTTTGGCTAATGTCGAACACACGTTCTAATTGACCTTTAAAGGCAAGAGTACGCTCAAATGGGTGCTCAATCTTATCACTTCGCTCTAAACAATGTTTGAGCACTTGATATAAAAAATCGAGATCACTAATAACCCGGTGTAATGCAGCACAGATTTCTTTATTAGCAAGCATTTGTCGCCAATCACCACGACTGCCATCAAGGCCAAACTGCAATCGAAGATCAGCAACACTGGTTTCTAACTTATTGAGCGTTTTACCCAATTGCAGCATGTCGGGTATGTCAGCACGGTAAATCGCTCGCAGATCATTAATTAAATCCACCAGCTTTTTAGTACTAACACTTTCACCAAAATAATCACTGGCTATCTCACTCAACTGATGTGCTTCGTCAAATATATACGCGTCAGCAGTTGGAATTAGCTCTGCAAAGCCGGTGTCTTTCACTGCCATATCGGCAAAAAACAAATGGTGATTAACTACCACTACATCGGCATCCATGGCTTTTAATCGCGCTTTACGAATATAGCACTCTTGAAAATCGGGGCATTCTTTACCTAAACAGTTATCGGCAGTTGAGCTTACATAGGGTAAAACCTTAGCGTCTTCTTCAATACCAATACAATCAGCAAGATCTCCGGTGCGGGTTTCACTGGCAAATTTAGCCACCATAGCGAGCTGATGCATCACATCTGAATCATCGGTTGGTACATGAGCAACGTGCTGATTTAGTCGGTAGGTGCACAAGTAATTACTGCGTCCTTTTAATAAGGCGGCTTTTTTACTGGCACTGAGTGCTTTTACTAATTGCGGTAAATCTCTATGGTATAACTGCTCTTGCAGCGCTTTTGTACCCGTAGAAATAATAGTTTTACCTTTAGATTTTAATGCTGGAGCAAGATAAGCGTAGGTTTTACCTGTCCCGGTGCCCGCCTCGACCACAAGCTGCGTGCGGTTTTTCAATGCCTCACTGACTGCCACCGCCATGTCAATTTGCGGCTGACGCGGAGTATAACCGTCCAATGACAGCGCCAATGGCCCATCTGCACTAAAAAGCTGTTTGATAATAACGATCGCTTAACTAAAAATAATGGCAAGATTTTACGCAAGCACAGTAGCTAGAGCAAGTGAATACGCAAAGCAAATAGCAAAGGAGCTTTCCTTTGCTATTTAGAGTTAGCATTACTGCGCATTAATGCTTAGGGTGATCCCACTGGCTGTACTGTAGCCATATACATCAATATACCAAGTTCCTGCTTGGGGATTGGCAATTGCACAGCTTTCATTGTTGCCGTTTTTATAAGGCCGGCATTGATAGGTGGATGTGGTCGAGGGCGCTGCAAAATTCAAATACAGATCAGCATCGCCATTACCACCGGCTATTGATACATCAAGCGCGCTGTAACCACTGGGTAACTGCTGAGTAAAACGAGTCCAATTACCCGTTGGTACGCTGATATTACTCTCAACTCTATTAATCGGTGGCGTCTGCGATGTTGTTGTGTAACTACCGGTTAATGAGACGCCAGTGATCTGACTCCAAGCTTCAACCATAACGTGGTAAATGCCTGCTTGTAGATTATTAATAGCGCATGTTTCATTACTTGTGGCGGTTGTACTTTTACAATCAAAGTCTTGCAAAGTCGGCGGTGTTGCATATTTAACATAAAGATCGGCATCGCCACTGCCGCCCGTTGTGGTAAAACTTAAATTACTGCTTTGCGCTGGAACCGATAGAGTATAAAAAACTTGCTGTTTAGCTTGTGCATTAATGCCTGAAACTGTCACCCCATTTTCTAATTCATTGTTTGCTGGAGGGTCAATATCTCCAGCATTTTTCGCCATTTCTGCGAGGTAACTAACAGCTAATTTTGCAAACTTACTGGCATGATCAGCATCAAAACTACTGTCGTTTGCTGTATGGATCAGCGGGTTAATATCAGCCATGCGCGACTCAAAAGGCATAGAAGCCGCAAAACCTTGCTGATACCAAGAGGCATGATCTGAGCAGCCATAGCCACATTGATCAAACCCGTATGTAATCGTCGGTAAGTAAGTATCAATCAATTGCCCTAAAAACTGATTTTGAGCAGCATTGGTGTAATCTGTCATCATCACAATATCATCGCTACTGCCATGGTTTCCGGTCATATCAAATTGCACCATACCCAGTACATTCTTACCTTGCGATTTATATTCAGCAGCAATAGCTTTAGAGCCACGCAACCCCACCTCTTCCGCAGCAAATCCCATTATTTTAATCGTTCGTTGTGGTTTATAATCATTAACCACTATTGCGCGCAGTACCTCAGATAACACGGCAATACCAGAGGCATTATCATCTGCACCTGGTGCTCGGCCAGTACTCGGATCCGATTGGTTGATAGAGTCTAAATGGCCACCAATAACGACAATTTCGTCCGCTTTTTCATTACCTGCAATGGTCACAATAACGGATGACTGCGCCCAACTATGGCTAAAATAGTCAACACTAATATCTGTACGATTACTGGCTAACTGTTGCCAGTAGTTTTTTAACCACTGCGAGGCATCAACACCTGTTTGCACTGAGTAATAGCGATTATGGAAATTGCTCATTGAGTTCACGGTATTCGTTAAATCATTGGGGCTAATCGTATTAATGAGTTGCTGCACAGTTTGCCCATTATCAATGCTGTAAGTAGTTGCAAGGCTATTTGTAGAGAGCGCTTGTACTTGTGCGAGTTGTTCAGTATAGAGCTGCGCTTCAGCTAATGAATCATGTGCCACAAAACCGCCACAGCGATGATAGTTATCATGCATAAACTCACTTAAACTGGCGACTTCAGCCTGATTAATACGCAAAAAGTTCACGGTTTCTAAACTAGATTCTTGTACAGTAAGGCGCTCGGCATTGTGATGATGAGCTGTTTGATTCAACTTGTAATGCTTAGCGGCGATAGGATCTATCGTGACCCAAATATTGTCTAAATCTTGAGCTATGCTCTGCGGACTGACCAATAGTGACATTACGCCAAGCAATGCACTGGGTGCAAAAATATTCATAAAGGTTTCCTTGTTAATCTGTGTTCATTAAATTTATGCGCAAAAAAACAGATAAATAAGGGAGCGGATGCTCCCTTTGGTGAGGGATTGGTTAGTTAGCTGAGATAGTCAAGGTTACGCCGCTGGCAGCACTGTAGCCTCTTAAATCTACATACCAAGTACCAGCTTGTGGATTAGCAATGCTGCAGCTTTCATTGTTGCCATTTTTATATGGGCGACACTGATAAGATGACGTTGAAGATGGTGAACCAAAGTTAACATACAAGTCTGCATCACCTGAGCCACCAGCAATCGATACATCTAGTAACGAATATCCTGCGCCAAGATCTTGGCTGAATCGAGTCCAACCATTTTGGCTTACATTAAGATTAGATTCCGTACGGTTAATGGGAGTCGGTCCACCATTTCCGCCGTCAAAACTCCCCGTCAGTGATACGCCTGATATTTGATTCCATGCTTCAACCATTACATAATAAGTACCCGCTTGAACATTACCGATAGCACAGCTTTCAGTGCTAGTTGAGGTTGTACTATTACAATCAAAAGTAGTGAGTGTTGGTTTAGAGCCAAACTTAACATAGAGATCCGCATCACCAGTGCCACCTGCTGTATTAAATTGTAGGTTAGTCGCATTGGCTGGTACTTCTAAAGTAAAAAACAATTGTTGTTTTTCAGTACCACTAATACCAGTACGCGGTACACCATTGCTAAGCTCCTCATCAGCTGGTGGTGGGTTTGTACCACCACAACTACTGCCTGAACTTAGACTCGAAGTAACGCCAACCGCAGCAAGCGCGCTTTGTACATCCACTGGGTCATAGTTTAAATCACACGCTGCGTCCATTGCGCCATTCCCTGCCAGATCCCAATTAGTACTGGCAGTCCAATACAGTTGATTAGCCCGAGCCATAACCACAAATGCTTTCTTCGTATCCCAACCTGCTGTGGTTGCTAAGTTATAAAACGCTTTATTAAACACGCCTGAGCTGTAGTGAACATCCATACCCGAATAATAATTTGCTTGATTATCTATCGAGCTGCCATCTTGGGTCGGATTATTCATATAACGTAATGCACCATTGCCTTTGAAGATTTCTTGCCCGACTAGCCAATCATTGCTGCCTTTCATGTAATACTCAGCAGCTTCACCAGCCATATCAGAAAAGGCTTCGTTTAAGCCACCTGATTTACCACTGTATATCAGGCCTGAATTTTGCTCTGTAAAGCCATGACTTACTTCATGGGCAGACACATCCAAACTAACCAACGGATAAAATGTATTTTGGCCGTCACCGAATGTCATTGCACTGCCATCCCAAAAGGCATTTTCATAGTTATTCCCATAATGAACGCGCATTTTTAATTGAAACGACAGTGGCGCCGTGCCGAGCCAATCGTTGTACATGTTATAAATCACGTTACCAAAATAGTGGGCATCGTTAAGTGGAGAATAAGCCCCATTAATTTCCTTAAAGGTGTTTTCTGGGCATGTAAATGAATACGCTGTAGAGCCACTGGTGCCGCCATTTAAATTAATGGTTTTAACATTAGTGCTATTCATCGTACAGTTATTGCCAGATTGCGTGACATCTAAACTACCAAAGTCAGTACCATAAATGTATTTGCCTGTTTTTAAATTACCGCCGGGGCCTGTTGCACTAGCATGTTGCAGGTTATCAAAGCTATATAACAACTCACCTGAATGAGCATCGATGATTTGATATGGACGAGATGGCTGCACGCCATAGGTCACATAACTTACTTCATAGACTAAATGGGCAATATTGTCTTCATCAATCCAGATTGCCAAACGAGATTGTTCGTTGTGTTTTTTAAGACCGACAGCTTTGAGCGCAGCGGGTGAGTTTTGCTGACCCCGTGCGATTGCCATTTTTTTAGCTAGTTTGGGCTTAACATTATCTATATCGCTGCTAATATCATAAACAGCAGCGCCGTGAGCACGTTTTAATTGACCATTACTGTTAAACGTTAAACTCACTGTATCACCTATGACTGGCAACCCTTTATATAGTTGTTGATAGCGACGGGTGGTATCTCCATTATTACTTTTTATTTCTTTCAAAACGACCAAGTCACTGCCATCTTCTAAGCCTATTAATTGCTTTGGACTTGCTAAAAGAACAGTCGAGGCACTCGTTTGTAATGCTTTATTTAAGCCAACTTGTTCATTTAGGTATTGTTTGTTTGCAGCCATTGCCGTTGATGCTTGTGTTAAAGCCAGAACACCAATAGTTGCTAATGTGATTTTAGATAAATTCACGTTTACTCTCCGTTAGATTGTTATGTATTTAATATTTTTGTATTAAACCGGCACTGCCTGTTCCCGATTCAAGTTCAGCCTATACGGCTTTTCCAAAAAAGGAAAATTAAACATAAAATTAACAATATCGAAAGTTGAAATTTATTTAAATTCATATAAATCAATAGAATAAACACTAAATGTTAGCAAAATATTAAATATAGACGTAAACGTGTAAATATATAGTTACAAAAAGTTAACAAGAAATCAGAAATTGGGTATTTAAAATCACACTTAAAAAGTTATTCCATAGCTGTTTTCATAAGCAGCACAAAACTTGAAATAATCAATACAAAGCATATAATAAGCATACGTTACTAAATTACCAATTAACCATGACCCAAGATAATTGCAGCTTTTTACTCGCCGATGTAACACGACTAATGCGTCGTAATTTCACGCAGCAGCTTACAGAATCACCGCTGACACTCGCCCAAGCAAAAGCACTGAAGTATGTTGCTCGCCAGCAAGGGGTCAAACAAGTCGAATTAGCCGACAAGTTAGAAGTACAACCAATCACTTTAGCTAGACTTATTGACCAACTTGAAAAGCTCAACCTTGTTGAGCGCAGAGCTGATCCCAGCGATAGACGCGCCTACTTAATTTATTTAACAAACCATGCAGATGAACATATCACTGCAATTGACGCCGTAGGAAAACACGTTATTGCGGCAGCCATGAGCGGATTAACTAACGAGCAGTCAGCACAATTTATTGCTTCACTTCAAACTATTCGAAACACCCTATTGGCTGAAAAGTAATTTAGGAATTTTTATGTCACCACATTTTCCCATTATTACGAAGCAGGTATTAAAACGTATTACTATAATAGTTCTAACACTTACCACATTAAGTATGCTGCTCTACGATGACTTTTTACAGTCTCAGGCGTAACATACAGATATGAAAGCACACTATTTTCAATCCATTATTAAGGTCAATCAATGAATGCTTGGTACCTCATTTGTTTTTTATCTGCATTAGCTATTTTTATTGCTTTTGCTAATCAATACATACTTAAGATGCAAACTACTATTGCCATAACAACTGGCTCTGTGGTGATCTCATTGTTATTAATTTTAGCGGTTAAATTACAAGGGGATTCGACCGCTTTAGAGATCACTAAAATTGTCTCGAGCATTGATTTTAATCAACTGTTACTCAAAGGTATGCTCGGGTTTTTACTGTTTGCAGGGGCACTTGAAATCAACCTTGTTGCACTTAAAAAGCAGCGCTGGGAAATAACGGCTTTAGTATTGTTTTCAACCTTGGTGTCTACATTTATTATCGGCTATTTAAGTTTTTACTTATTTGCGCTAATGGGCTGGCCAGTACCTTTTATTTATTGTTTATTATTTGGTGCTCTGATAAGCCCAACCGATCCTATCGCGGTGCTTGCCATAATTAAACAAATGCGTGCACCGGAGGGAATTTCAGTTCAGGTTGAAGGTGAGTCGCTGTTTAATGACGGTATTGGCTTAGTGATCTTCACCACTATTTTTGCAGTGGCATTTTACGGCACAGAAGCAACAGTGGCAGATATTGGTGAGCTATTCTTAGTTGATGCTATCGGCGGTATTGCATTTGGTTTAGTAATCGCGTTAGTTGGCCACTATTTAATAATTAATAGTCGTGATGTGAATATTCGTTTATTACTGACCTTAACCATTCCAACAGCGGGGTTTGCTGCTGCCAATATTTGGGAGATTTCAGGCGCACTGGCAATGGTAACCAGTGGTATTTTGCTTGGTAATATTACCCGTAGCAAAGCAACTGAGCGAACAGGCCCTGAAGATACACGCTATGTAAAAGACTTTTGGCATGCCACAGATAGCTTTTTAAATGCGCTGTTATTTTTGATCATTGGTATGCTGATTGTCACTATGCCTATCAGCCTCGCTGAAATCGGCTTAGGTCTACTAATGGTGCCTTTAGTGTTATTTGCTCGTTTTATTAGTGTGGGTGCACCATTTGTATTGTTTAAGAAATTTAGAAAATACGACAGACACACAGTTAAAATCTTAACTTGGGGTGGTCTGCGTGGTGGTCTTGCGTTGGCGATGGCGGCAGCTATTCCTCGCGATGAAGTATTTGTGGGTGGTTCAGACTTACACAATCTGATAGTTATTGTTACTTATGTAGTGGTGATTTTCTCGATTATTGTGCAAGGGCTTACTATTTCGCCACTTATCCATAGCAGTATTAACTCCGCTAAGTAATTTTTCAGGCTAAAAAGGCTAACTTGCCTTTTTAGCCGCTTTATTTTTGTACATATCTGCATCTGCGATTTGCAACAACTCTTCAAGTTCTAGCGGCTGCTGAGGATCAAATTCAGCGACTCCAAACGAAAAACTAAACGTTGCTATCATTGGTAATGATTCATTTAATTTACATGCACTTTCCTCTATACGCGAGATAAGGAGCTGACATTCATTTAGGGTGACTTGAGTCAACAGTAGGACAAACTCATCACCGCCAAAGCGACCAAATAGATCTGATTTACGACACGACGAACTTATTACGCTTGCAAATAAATTCAGCACTCTATCACCTTCAGCATGACCATACTTATCGTTGATTGGCTTAAATGAATCAAGATCAATAAAAATCACAATCGCTCTTAACTGTTGTCGAATACACAAATCTAAATAGCGCTCTGCCATTAAAATAAATCCCCGTCTATTGGGGATATTTGTTAACTCGTCGCGGGTGGCTAACTGCGTAATTGAAATCTCACGCTGTGTTATCAAAGCGAGATCTTTTAACGCCTGAGTATCTTCACTGGAGAATTCACGTGGTTTTATATCAATAATGCACAGCGTACCAATACACAGTCCATTTGATAATTTAATTGGATAACCTGCATAAAAACGAATGTTTGGTGCATTTAACACCAATGGATTGTCTGCAAAACGAGGGTCATTGAGTGCATCACAAATAACCAATGGGTTATCGTCTAATATTGCGTGACCACAAAAAGAAATATCCCGGGAAGTCTCTTTAACATCCAACCCGATACATGATTTAAACCATTGCCTATCTTCATCAACTAAGCTAATAAGTGAAATGGGTACGTCAAATAAATATTTAGCTAGACGTGTGACTCGATCAAGCGACTCTTCACTTTGCGTGTCTAAAATATTTAGCGCTCTTAATGCTGCAAGCCTCACATCTTCGTTGTCAGGAAATAACGGCTTATCCATCGCATACCTCAACCTAAATATTTATTAGCATTTTGTGTATATTTACTATAGCAGATTAAATAAACACCATGAATGTATTAAGTTTTCTATGCCCATGTATCAAGATGTTTTTCGCCGTTTTCATCTTCAGATATAGCCGGTTTATCAGAATTAGGCGCTTTATCTTGCAGTAACTCTTTTTGAAGAAACTCACGTTTTTTACGCTTTTCACGTTCAATTCGCGACGTGTTTGAGTCTTTTAGGCCCGCGATGTAAAAAGCACCTTTAGACTCAAGTTGCAAACGTGTGATCTGCCCTAAATACGGGATCATCATATCCATACGTACCTCCTACCTATCCACTTAGTATCGGCGGTTATAGCTTATTCTTTAATTTATGCAAAAAAAACTTGCCAGTACTCATCAAAATATGTTTTTCTATATGTGTAATTTACTTAAACAGATTAAAAACTTTTGTTTACACACAACATTGACTAAACGAAAGTTACTTAGGAAATAGTATAATGCGCTTAAACCTGACAACAGTACATCATCACCACCATTCACCGGAATAACCTGTCAGGTCTTTCGCTGAGAGGTTATTCCTAAAAGGAACCTCTGGCGAATCAAAATATAAAGATTCATTTTCGCCCTGAGGTTCCCTCGGGGTTTTTAGTTTTTAAATTAAAGGAAAATGAATAATGAGTAACAGCAACCGTCTACGTATCGCCATCCAAAAAGGTGGCCGCCTTTCTAAAGATTGCCAAGACTTACTTAAACAATTAGGTGTTAAACTTAATTTACGTGAGCAACGTTTAATCGCCCACTCAACTAATATGCCAATTGATGTATTACGTGTGCGCGATGACGATATCCCAGGCCTAGTGATGGATGGTGTGTGTGATTTAGGCATAGTAGGCGAAAACGTACTTGTTGAAGTACAAGCCGAGCGTCAGCGTCAAGGCGTAACAAGTGAAGTAACTAAACTGTCTAAACTTGATTTTGGTTACTGCCGCTTAGCCCTTGCATGGCCACAAGAACTCGGTAAGCAAGATAAAAGTTGGTTTGAAGGCAAACGTATTGCCACCACCTACCCTGAAATATTAACTCAATATTTAAAACGTGAAGGCATTAACGCCAGTACTGTTATGCTTACTGGCTCTGTTGAAGTAGCTCCTCGTGCAGGCCTTGCAGATGCGATTTGTGATTTAGTCTCTACCGGTGCCACACTTGAAGCGAACGGCCTAATGCAAGGCGATACTATCTTAGAATCAAACGCCTGCCTTATCCAAAACAAAGACCTACAAGATGCGGATAAACTAGCGCTTATCAACAAACTTATGCCACGCTTACGCGGTGTTAGACAAGCCAAAGAAAGCAAATACATTATGCTTCACGCGCCAAAAGATAAACTGGATGAAATTTGCGATATTTTACCAGGCTCTGGCCAACCAACGGTATTAGCCCTAGCAGGCTCTGATGAATACGTTGCACTGCACATGGTTAGCAGCGAAACTTTATTCTGGGAAACGATGGAGCAATTAAAAGCGCTAGGCGCAAACTCTATCTTGGTTATGCCAATTGAAAAAATGATGGAGTAACTCAATGCTGCGCTGGAATGAGGTATCCGCAGATGCACAGGCCGCGGCGCTAATGCGCCCAGCTGTAAGTGCAAGTGCTGAAGTTGAAGAAATTTGCCAAACTATTATGGCAAATGTAAAAGAGCAAGGTGATAGCGCCTTGCTCGACATGGCAAAGCAATTTGATAATCGCGAAACACCGCGTTTATTAGTGCCAATCGACGAAATAAATGATGCAGTGCAACAGCTTAGCCCTGAGCTTAAGTATGCAATTGATACAGCTTATGCCAATGTTAAACGCTTTCACCAAGCGCAATTACCAAAAGATATTAAGTTGACCACCCAACCAGGTGTATTGTGTGAACTAAAATATCAGGCAATTGAAGCTGTGGGTATTTATGTACCCGGTGGCAGTGCGCCATTACCTTCGTCGGTTATTATGCAAGGTGTACTTGCACAACTAAGCGGTGCAAAAACCGTGGTATTAGCAACACCAGTGCAAGGCGATTTACCAATCAATCCAGCAATTTTATATGCGGCTAAATTATGCGGTATCAAAACAATCGTAGAAAGTGGCGGCGCCGGTGCAATCGCCGCAATGGCCTATGGTACAGACTCTGTGCCCAAGGTGAATAAAATTTTTGGCCCTGGGAACAGCTTTGTGACTATGGCTAAACAACTTGTTGCGCAAACAATCCCAGGTATGGCGATAGATATGCCGGCAGGCCCTTCAGAGGTATTGGTGATAGCAGATGAGCGTGCAAATCCTGAATTTATTGCCGCCGATTTATTGTCTCAAGCTGAGCACGGCGCTGACTCTCAAGTTATTTTACTAAGTAATAGTGAGTTAACCATTGCCCGCACCCAACAAGCAATTGAACGTCAACTTACTAAACTATCACGACAAGATATTGCAGCAAAAGCATTGGCTAATTCATCACTGATTTTAGTTGATAGTATTGAGCAAGCATTTGACGTTTCAGCGCAATATGGCCCTGAGCACTTAATTTTGCAATTAGCTGACGCGAACCCGTATTTAGGCAAAGTAAAAAATGCGGGCTCTGTATTTGTGGGTGACTACACGCCAGAGTCTGCTGGTGATTATGCCTCGGGTACTAACCACGTATTACCTACATACGGTTATAGCGCAACGTACTCAAGCTTAAATTTATTGGATTTTTTCCGTACTTATACCGTACAAACAATCACTCAAAATGGGTTAAAAAACTTATCAAAAGCAATATTACCACTGGCGGATGCAGAGGGACTTGATGCCCACGCAAATGCTGTAAAGGTACGTTTAGAAGCCATGAATAGAGGGTGTGAATAATGAGTAATAATCCTTTATTACCTGCAAATATTGATGCATTAGCAGCGTATAGCTCAGCTAAAAGTGAAAAGCTTACCGGCACAACATGGCTAAACGCCAATGAAAGCCCGTATGTAAAAAGCGTTAATATCAGTATTGATGATTTAAACCGCTACCCTGATCCACAACCTGTAAGCGTGATTAACCGATATGCAAATTATGCCGAGCTAACGGCTGAACAAGTGTTGATGACCCGTGGCGCAGATGAAGGAATTGAGCTTCTGGTGCGCACCTATTGCCAGCCAGGGCAAGATTCAGTTGCGTTATTCTTACCAACTTATGGTATGTATAAAGTAACGGCAGATACTCACAATGTAGCGATTAACGGTTTAAGCCAAGCGCTGCTGTTAGATGGCTCAGTTGATGAAATAATCACAGCTGTGGGTAATAGTAAATTAGTGTTTATTTGTAACCCAAATAACCCCACTGGCAGCTTAACACCGCTTGATAAAATTAAAGCGATTGCCACCGCCCTTAAAGATAAAGCGCTGGTTATTGTTGATGAGGCCTATATTGAATTTTGCCCAGAGCAAAGTGCACGCACACTTATTAATGAGTTTGCCAACGTTGTTGTGCTTAGAACACTTTCAAAAGCATTTGCGTTAGCCGGACTGCGTACTGGCTTTACCCTTGCACAAGCGTCGGTACTTGCGCCAATACG
>NZ_JBALXK010000003.1:0-193531 GCF_036960685.1 Pseudoalteromonas sp.
AGTAACTCAGGTATGGCTGTGATTTCATTTGTTTTGCTATCAACGGCTGTTTGCCCTAAAACTAACTGGTGTTGGCAGCTCCATGCACTGACGGTATGTAAAGCACTTTTTCTATCTTTGGTTGTAAATGAACGACGTGCAGTTTTTCCATCCATAGCAATAATATCAGCACCCGTGGTTTCAATAAGTGAAGATATCCAAGATTGAAATGCATGCTCTATTTCATCTGATTTTAACCGACAAATGACACGGGCTATGGTGTCGTGTCTTGGAATACCCGCGTTGAAAGCGCCATATCTTTTTAACCAATCAAGTTTTAGATGCCCAAAGTCTTCAATATCCTCCCATCCTTGTGCACCGGAGATTACTGCACTAATGGCTAAAAGGAGAATATCGATAAGCTCATGCTTTTTACAGCGTTCAATGCGAGGATCGGTAATTGAATTAAAGTGTTTCAGAAAAGTAGCGCTCATATTTTACGTGACCAAGGTGATTATTATGCCTTGATCTGATCACTACATATTCTATAAGTTCAATTTATAATGATCTTGCCGTGATGTGAAAGGTTTTAGGTACTAGGTTTTAGGGAAGTGACTAGGAGCTAGGTGGACTTTGTTTTGTGGGAACAGGCTTTAGCCGTGATAGTGATAATGGTGTTTGAGGTTATGTGTTAAAGGTGTGCTGAACATAGCCCGTGGCTTTTCTCATTCACTTCTCTTTGTGCAAAATGTTTTTTGACTGTGGACATTACTTATAGGCGGCGAGTGGCTTGCCACTGCAAAAATAACTTAATTGTCGCGAGGTAAACTCGCTGCTACCAATGCGTAGGCGCGGGTTTACCCCGCGCAATTAAAATTTGTTCACAAAGAGGATAAGAGGCGCTGCGCTTTAGAGGGAAATAGGTACTAGGTTCTATTGAAGTGACTAGGCGCTAGGTTGAAGAGATAGCTGCGAGCTACGAGATTCGAGAAATAACAAGATTAAAGTTAAAGGGTTTGCTCGTTGCTCGTTGCCCGCAGCCCGCAGCCCGTTACCCGTTGCTCGCTGCTAGCGGCGCAAAACAATGAAAGTGCTTTGCTGTTATTCTGCTTGGAAATCTATTAGCATCTGACTATGTATTTGTTTACAGACTCATTATGAAAATAAACTCTTTTGGCGTGGTTGATACCGCGATGCAACGACCATGTACGCATTTTGATGAACGCCCGAATGATGAAGATATCTCTTTATTAGTCATTCATAATATTTCATTGCCAGCAGGGCAGTTTGCCACGCCGTTTGTTGACGATTTATTTATGGGCTGCATAGATTGCCAAGCGCACCCTAGTTTTACTGATTTGCAAGGGCTTAGAGTCTCGGCGCATTGCTTTATTAAACGCAGCGGTGAAATAGTGCAATACGTGCCTTTTAGTAAACGTGCTTGGCATGCTGGGCGCTCTGAATTTTTAGGGCGCAATCAATGTAATGATTTTAGTATTGGTATTGAGCTGGAAGGCACAGACACAACGGCGTATACCCAAAATCAATATAATGCATTACAATCTTTGACTAAGGCGTTGATAAATAAATACCCAGCAATCACTCGCTCGCGTATTGTAGGGCATTGCCACATTGCACCAGGGCGAAAAACTGACCCTGGTGACAGTTTTGATTGGAACCATTACTTTGCAGCACTATAACTATATTTTAATCAGCTTTAACTAGCGCCAATTTGGAATGAAAAAAGTATGATCTTAATTTCTATAATAATAGCCCTAATTTTAGAACGTTTAGGTGCTCGTTCTGATTATTGGCAAATAAGCTATTACGCACAAGGCTATTTAACGCGCTCGAAAAAACAATTAAGCGAACAAGGTTTATTTAATTCACCCGCTGGGTTTATGATCTGGCTATTTTTGCCAGTATTACTGATTGCCGTTATTTTTACCTTATCTGATTTTGTATTGTGGCAGTTGGTTATTAATGTTGCAGTGCTGCTGGTGTGCTTTGGCTGTGCTAAACAACGTGCTTTATATAAGTCGTACCTCAATGCGTTAACCCGTGATGATCTGCAAGCCGCTACCTTATATGCATTGCAAATGGGACAAAAGAAAACCGAAGATGAAATAGGTGGAGAAACCTTTGGCCAAACCTTGGCTTGGGTAAACTTTCGTTTTTATTGCGCGGTTATTTTTTGGTTTGTTGTTTTAGGTGTGCCTGGTGCAGTGTTATATGCCTTGGTACGTACTTTTGCTGATTTAGTGCGAGACGACCATAAAGTTGCCTATGCGAATCGCTTTAAACTAATTCATACATTATTATTTTGGCTTGATTGGCTACCGGCCAGAATCGCAAGTTTTGGTTACTTAGTAATTGGTAACTTTAATAAAGGCACCAGTTGTTGGTTGCAGTATGTGCTCGATTTTTCAGTAAGTAATCGTAAGGTAGTAACCAATACCGCACTTGCGGCAGAGCAAATTGAACAACAGCACTTTGGCTGCGCCTATGAAGCAACCTGTATGATGAAGCTGGTAAAACGCAATGTGTTGTTTTATTTAGTGTTGATTGCCTTGCTAACCTTGTTTGGCGGGTTAGCGTAAAGAAACAGGTACTAGGTTTTAGGGAAGTAATTGTCGCGAGGTAAACTCGCTGCTACCGGCGTAGGCGCGGGTTTACCCCGCGTAATTAAAATTTATTTACAAAGAGGTTATGAGGCGCTGCGCTTTAGAGAAGTAATAAAAGGTTCTAGGTAAGTGACTAGCTGCTAGGGGGGATTCGAAGCCCGTGGCGTTTTTTCTCATTTGCTCTCATTCACTTCTCTTTGTGCAAAATGGTTTTAAGTAATTAATTTTACTTTTGTCTTCTCGGTGTAGCGCGCAGCGCCTCCAGCCCTCGGTGGTGAAATATTCTTGTCGCCATAAATGACGACCTACAGGATCGCGGTGGGCATTCTTTGTAGGCGAGTGACTTGCCACCGTGAATGCCATCCCATTGTCGCGAGGTAAACTCGCTGCTACCCGCGCAATTAAAATTTATTCACAAAGAGGTTATGAGGCGCTGCGCTTTAGAGAAGTAATAAAAGGTTCTAGGGAAGTGACTAGCTGCTAGGGGGTATTCGAAGCCCGTGGTGTTTTTTCTCATTAGCTCTCATTCACTTCTCTTTGTGCAAAATGGTTTTAAATAATTAATTTTACTTTTGTCTTCTCGGTGTAGCGCGCAGCGCCTCCAGCCCTCGGTGGTGAAATATTCTTGTCGCCATAAATGACGACCTACAGGATCGCGGTGGGCATTCTTTGTAGGCGAGTGACTTGCCACCGTGAATGCCATCCCATTGTCGCGAGGTAAACTCGCTGCTACCCGCGCAATTAAAATTTATTCACAAAGAGGATAAGAGGCGCTGTGCTTTAGAGAAGTAATTATAAGAATAGGTTTTAGGAAGTTACTAGGCGCTAGGGAAGAGACTAGGTGCCCTAGAACCTAAAAATTCATCTCTCCACTATCTGGTCAGACCATTTGTTTTTTCTGTTTAAACCCTTCCCAAACTCTGGCTTTATCTCATACTGTTTAATCTTTGTGCTAAATGCGTTAGGCTGGATTATCGACAGCTGGCCTCGGTAAATTGACAGCAAACTTGCTTTTTGATAACGTATGGCTCAAATTTGGTATGACCAATTTACCTTTTGGTCTAGGCAATGGGCACAAGTTTGAATTATTCAGGCTATATTCCCACTACAATGCGGACGTTGATTAATGTCTTTAAAGATTAAAGCAGCAAAACTATCGGATGTTATTTTACAGCAACTTGAGAATATGATTCTTGAGGGCTCATTAGCTCCCGGAGAGAAACTGCCGCCAGAGCGTGAATTAGCCAAGCAATTTGAAGTGTCTCGTCCTTCACTGCGCGAAGCGATTCAAAAGCTAGAGGCAAAAGGCTTAGTAACGCGTCGTCAAGGTGGCGGAACGTTTGTAAAAAATCAGCTTGAAGAAGGACTCACTGATCCGCTTTTTGATTTGATCAGTAAGCATCCTGAATCGCAATTTGATTTATTAGAGTTTCGTCATGCATTAGAGGGCATTGCCGCTTATTATGCCGCGCTGCGTGGCACTAGTACGGACTTTGATAAAGTGAAGCAAAGCTTTGATTGTATTGCCGTAGCACATGATAATTTACAGCAAAAAGCCAAAGCAATTAATGCGTTTCACTTTAGTGTTGCAGAAGCGTCACATAATGTAGTACTGCTGCATTTAGTGCGCGGTATGCAGGCATTGCTTGAACAAAACGTATTACAAAATTTAACGGTATTGTTAGAAAAGCCGCACATCAGTTCGCGCTTAGCTGAGCATCGCCGTTTATTAATGGATGCAGTGATTGAAGGGAATCCCGAGCAAGCGCGACTTGCCAGTAATGCTCACTTAGCTTTCATTGAAGAAGCATTATTGGAAGCCGGCAAAGAGCATTCGCGAATTGAACGTAGTTTAAGACGCACCAAACAAAATTAGCAAACACAGTAAAAAATCAATAATTTAAGCAAGTACTGTATATGGCAACAACGATTACCACAGTACTAATTAAGAACATTCGTATTTTAAACATAAGGAAACCTCCATATGTCTGAAGTCAATAAAATTGACGTAGACGCGCTAGAAACACAAGAGTGGTTACAAGCTCTTGAATCAGTTGTGCGTGAAGAAGGTGTTGAACGTGCTCAGTTTTTACTTGAGCAAGTATTAGAGCAAGCCCGTTTAGACGGTGTTGATATGCCAACCGGCATTAACACAAACTACGTTAATACGATCCCGGTAGACCAAGAGCCTGCATACCCAGGTGATGTAAATCTTGAGCGCCGCATTCGTTCTATTATTCGTTGGAACGCAATCATGATTGTATTGCGTGCATCGAAAAAAGACCTCGACTTAGGCGGCCATATGGCGTCTTACCAGTCGTCTGCTGCATTTTATGAAGTATGTTTTAACCACTTCTTTAAAGCACCAAACGACGTAGACGGCGGTGACTTAGTTTATTACCAAGGTCATATTTCTCCGGGTATTTACGCACGTGCATTTGTTGAAGGTCGTTTATCTGCTGCCCAGTTAGATAATTTCCGTCAAGAAGTTGATGGTAATGGTTTACCTTCATACCCACATCCTAAGTTAATGCCTGAGTTTTGGCAGTTCCCTACAGTATCTATGGGCCTTGGTCCTATCGCGTCTATTTACCAAGCGCGTTTCTTAAAATACTTAGATGGCCGTGGCTTAAAAGACACCAAAAACCAGCGCGTCTATGCGTTCCTTGGTGATGGTGAAATGGATGAGCCAGAATCACGCGGTGCTATCTCATTTGCAGCCCGTGAAAAGCTAGACAACCTTTGCTACCTAATCAACTGTAACTTACAACGTTTAGATGGCCCAGTAATGGGTAACGGTAAGATCATTCAAGAACTTGAAGGTCTATTTAAAGGCGCAGGTTGGAACGTAATTAAAGTAGTTTGGGGTAGCGGCTGGGATATCTTACTTGCTAAAGATACCACAGGTAAGCTATTACAATTGATGAACGAAACCATCGATGGTGACTACCAAACTTATAAAGCGAAAGATGGCGCGTACGTACGTGAGCATTTCTTTGGTCGTTATCCTGAAACAGCAGCACTTGTGGCTGATATGACAGATGACGAAATCTTCGCGCTGAAGCGTGGTGGTCATGAGCCATCAAAACTATACGCTGCATTCAAAAAAGCGGAACAAACCAATGACCGTCCAACTGTTATTCTAGCTAAAACTGTAAAAGGTTACGGCATGGGTGAAGCAGCTGAAGGTAAAAACATTGCGCACCAAGTGAAAAAAATGGACATGACTCATGTGGCTCATTTACGTTCACGTTTAGGTTTACAAGACTTAGTCTCTGATGAAGAGATCAAAGAGCTACCATACTTGACCCTTGAAGAAGGTTCACCAGAGTATAAGTATTTACACGCTCGTCGTGATGACCTGAAAGGTTACACGCCAACACGTATTGCTAAGTTCTCTGAAAAGTTACAGTTACCAGAAGTAGAAGCATTCAAGCCACTACTTGAAGAGCAAAAGCGTGATATTTCTACTACTATGGGCTTTGTTCGTGCACTTAATATCTTATTAAAAGATAAAGGCATTGGTAAAAACATCGTACCAATTATTGCCGATGAAGCACGTACATTTGGTATGGAAGGTTTATTCCGTCAAATCGGTATTTATAATCCACATGGCCAAAACTATACACCACAAGACCGCGATATCGTTTCTTACTATAAAGAAGCAACATCAGGCCAAGTATTGCAAGAAGGTATCAATGAGTTAGGTGCAATGTCTTCATGGGTTGCTGCGGCAACATCATACAGCACTAACGATTTACCAATGATCCCATTTTATATCTACTATTCAATGTTCGGTTTCCAACGTGTTGGCGACATGGCATGGATGGCAGGTGACCAACAAGCACGTGGTTTCTTATTAGGTGCAACGGCGGGTCGTACAACGCTAAATGGTGAAGGTCTTCAGCATGAAGATGGTCACAGCCATATTCTTGCCAACACAGTACCTAACTGTATTTCTTACGATCCAACCTATGCGTATGAAGTGGCGGTTATCATGCAAGACGGTATTCGTCGTATGTACGGTGAAGACCAAGAAAACATTTACTACTACCTGACGTTAATGAATGAAAACTACGCACAGCCTGCAATGCCTGAAGGTGCTGAAGAAGGTATTCGTAAAGGTATCTACAAGCTTGAAAGCTACGCAGGCAAAAAAGCCAACGTACAGCTATTAAGCTCAGGTACTATCATGACTGAAGTACGTAAAGCGGCTGCTATCTTAAGTGAAGATTACGGCATTGCGTCAGATGTTTACTCGGTAACTTCATTCAATGAGCTTACCCGTGATGGTCAAGACGTTGAGCGTTTCAACATGCTTAACCCTGAAAGCGAGCAAAAAACAGCTTACATCACTAGCGTATTAAATGACTCAGTGACAGTTGCTGCAACGGATTACATGAAAAACTACGCTGAGCAAGCGCGTTCATTCATTCCTAGCAACAACTACAAAGTGTTGGGCACAGACGGTTACGGCCGCTCTGATAGCCGTGAAAACTTACGCCGTCACTTTGAAGTTAACGCAGGCTATGTTGTTGTTGCTACGTTATCTGAACTTGCTAAACGTGGTGAGCTTGAAAAGTCAGTGGTTGTTGAAGCGCTTAAGAAGTTCAACATCGACACGACCAAAGTTAACCCACTGTACGCATAAGAGGTTTTGCAATGAGTATTGAAATTAATGTACCAGATATCGGTGGCGATGAAGTTGAAGTAACCGAAATCTTAGTAAGCGTTGGTGACAAAGTTGAAGTTGACCAATCACTACTAACCGTTGAAGGCGACAAAGCATCAATGGAAGTACCGGCTGCGCAAGCAGGTACTGTTAAAGAAATCAAAGTAAACGTGGGTGACACGGTTACTACGGGCTCTTTAGTATTTTTATTTGAAGGCGAAAGCGCTGGCGAAGAAAAAGCGCCGGAAGCTGCGGCTAAATCTGAAGACGCAGCACCTGCTGCCTCTTCAGGTTCGACAACTAAAGAAGTTACTGTACCGGATATCGGCGATGATGAAGTTGAAGTGACTGAAATCATGGTTGCTGTTGGCGATACTGTTGAAGAAGAGCAATCTATCTTAAACGTTGAAGGCGACAAAGCGGCAATGGAAGTACCGGCGCCGTTTGCAGGGACTGTTAAAGAAATTAAAGTTGCCACTGGCGATAAAGTAAAAACAGGCTCGTTAGTGTTTGTTTTTGAAGTTGCTGGTAGTGAGCCTGCGCCAGCTAAAGCTGAGGCCGCTCCAGCTGCTGAATCTGCGCCTGCACAAAGTGCTGCGCCGAGCAGTAAAGAAGTTAACGTGCCAGATATCGGCGGTGATGAAGTTGAAGTCACTGAAGTTATGGTTGCTGTAGGCGATAAGGTTGAAGAAGATCAATCAATCTTAAACGTTGAAGGCGATAAAGCGGCAATGGAAGTACCAGCGCCGTTTGCAGGTACAGTTAAAGAGATTAAAGTTGCAGCGGGCGATAAAGTATCGACCGGTTCCCTTATCTTTGTATTTGAAGTTGCAGGCAGTGCACCTGCTGCATCAGCTGAAAAATCAGCGCCTGCACCAGAAGCTAAAGCAGAAAAAACAGAGTCTGCTCCTACTTCACAAGCAGCACCTGCTAAAGCGAGCAATGAAAGCTTCGAAAACAACAGTGCGTATGCTCATGCATCGCCAGTTGTACGTCGTTTAGCCCGTGAGTTTGGTATTAACCTTGCAAACGTTAAAGGTTCAGGGCGTAAAAACCGTGTTGTTAAAGAAGACGTGCAAAACTATGTGAAGAACTTAGTTAAGCAAGTTGAGTCTGGTCAGTTATCTGCTGGTAACGGAAATGCTGGAGGCGGTGAGCTTGGATTAATTCCATGGCCAAAAGTTGATTTTGCTAAGTTTGGTGAAATCGAAGAGAAGAAACTATCTCGCATTCAAAAGCTATCAGGTAAAAACTTACACCGTAACTGGGTGCAAATCCCTCACGTTACCCAGTTTGATGAAGCTGATATCACCAGCCTTGAAGCGTTCCGTAAAGAGCAAAATGCACTAGCGGAGAAGAAAAAGCTCGGCGTTAAAATTACGCCACTGGTATTTGTAATGAAAGCAGCGGCAAAAGCGCTAGCTGAGTTCCCTACATTTAACTCGTCGCTATCTGCTGATGGTGAAAGCTTAATCCTTAAAAAGTACATCAATATCGGTGTTGCAGTTGATACACCAAACGGTTTAGTTGTTCCTGTATTTAAAGATGTTGATAAGAAAGGCATCATTGAATTATCACGTGAATTGATGGAAGTGTCAGTTAAAGCGCGTGACGGCAAACTAACATCGTCTGATATGCAAGGTGGTTGTTTTACTATTTCAAGCTTAGGTGGTATCGGTGGTACGGCATTTACGCCAATCGTTAACGCGCCAGAGGTTGCTATTTTAGGTGTCTCTAAATCTGAAATGAAACCGAAATGGAATGGTAAAGAATTTGAGCCTAAACTGATGGTTCCACTTTCTATGTCATACGACCATAGGGTGATTGACGGTGCACTAGCGGCACGCTTTACTGTCACTCTTGCAAGTTACATGAGCGATATTCGCCAATTGGTAATGTAAGCAATTGGTGCATGTAGCTAAATAAATAGAATCAAATCCCAGCCAGTTGTTTTTTGCTGGGATTTTTACCATTTGCAATGATACAATCTGTGTATATCTTGCATAAATTTTTGATCTGCTCTCCCTTTCTGCCTTGCAGAAACATGGCAGTTAAACTTTAGGGCAGTGTCCCGTTCAAACAATTAAGGTAAAAGCATGAGCAACGAATTAAAAACTCAAGTTGTTATACTAGGCGGTGGTCCTGGTGGTTATTCTGCGGCTTTCCGTGCTGCTGACTTGGGCTTAGAAGTTACATTAGTAGAATCTCGCGACACATTAGGCGGTGTATGTCTTAATGTGGGTTGTATCCCTTCAAAAGCACTTTTACACGTAGCTAAAGTAATTGATGACGCTGCTGAAATGTCATCACATGGTGTTACTTTTGGTGCACCACAAATTGACTTAGACAAAATCCGTGATTGGAAAGAGTCTGTAATTGGTCAGTTAACTGGCGGCCTAGACGGCATGGCTAAAATGCGTAAAGTTAAAGTGGTTTACGGTTACGGTAAATTCACTGGCAGCAACACCCTTGATGTTGAAGGCGCTGACGGCAAAACTACAATTACTTTTGATAATGCAATTATCGCAGCAGGTTCGCAACCAGTTAACTTACCTTTCATCCCAGAAGATGACCGTGTAATTGATTCAACAGGCGCGCTTGAGCTTAAAGACGTACCAGAAAAACTACTTGTATTAGGTGGTGGTATTATCGGTCTTGAGATGGGTACTGTGTACCGTGCGCTTGGTTCTGCAATCGACGTAGTTGAATTTGCTGACCAATTAGTACCAGCAGCTGATAAAGACGTTATCAAGATTTACCAAAAATACGTGAGCAAAAAGTTCAACGTAATGCTTTCTACTAAAGTGACTGGCGTTGAAGCAAAAGACGACGGCCTATATGTAACGTTTGAAGGTAAAAACGCACCAGCTGAACCAGTACGTTATGACAAAGTACTTGTTGCTGTTGGTCGTACACCAAACGGTAAACTACTTGATGCTGACAAAGCGGGCGTTAACGTTGATGAGCGTGGCTTTATCAATGTTGATAAGCAACTTAAAACAAACGTTAACCACATCTTCGCGATTGGTGACATTGTTGGTCAACCTATGCTTGCGCACAAAGCGGTTCACGAAGCACACGTTGCAGCTGAAGTTATCTCTGGTCAAAAACACTTCTTTGACCCTAAATGCATTCCTTCAATCGCCTATACTGATCCAGAAATCGCTTGGGTTGGTGTAACTGAGAAAGAAGCAAAAGAGCAAGGCTTAAGCATAGAAACTGCGGTATTCCCGTGGGCTGCGTCAGGTCGTGCAATTGCATCTGCTCGTACTGAAGGTCAAACTAAGCTTATCTTTGATAAAGAAAGTGGCCGTGTAATCGGTGGCGCTATGGTTGGTATCAACGCAGGCGAAATGCTTGGTGAAATCGGCCTAGCAGTTGAAATGGGCGCAGATGGCGAAGACTTAGCACTGACTATCCACGCTCACCCAACATTGAACGAATCAATCGGCCTTGCTGCTGAAATCTTTGAAGGTTCGATCACTGATTTACCAAACAAAAAAGCAGTTAAAAAGAAGAAGTAAGTTCTTTTAGTTAATTGTTTAAAAACCCAAGCCTAGGCTTGGGTTTTTTGTTTTGTAGGCGCGGGTTTACCCCGCGCAGTGTGCTACAATACGCGCCGATCAATTTTTAGGTACTTTTTTAGGTGACAAACCTCGTGACTAACCGCTCTTCTAATTCAGTGCTTACTTTGCGTGCTCAGCAAATTAGCGAATCTCGCCGTGAGTTTAATGCTCGAGGTGGCAAAATGGATCGCTGTGAGCAATGCTTAATTGCAAAACATTATTGTATTTGTGACGGCGTAGAGCAGGCTGAGTGTGGTGCCGCGGTTTGCATGCTGATGTATCATAATGAAAGTTTTAAACCTTCTAATACAGGGCGCTTGATTGCAGAAATAGTCCCTGATAATCATGCTTTTCGTTGGGACAGAACCGAGCCTGATGCAAAGCTGTTAGCGTTATTGAGTGACTCACAATATCAGCCTATGGTGATTTTTCCTGCCACGGATGTTGAAGATGCCACGCGTGTAATAACCAAAGTGCAAACCCAGCCAAATAAACGCCCTTTATTTATCTTTTTAGATGGTACATGGCGTGAAGCGAAAAAAATGATCCGCAAAAGTCCTTATCTTGATAGTTTGCCTGTACTTTCGATCACTGCTGAAAAGCTTTCTGATTATCGCTTGCGCGTTGCACCGCATGCCCATCAACTAGGCACCGCAGAAGTCGCAATTATGGTGTTAGCACTAGCAGGAGAGGCTGATGCCGCAACTAAGCTTGAACAGCATTTTATGAAATTCCGCGATGCGTATTTATTAGGCAAGCGCAATAAAGGCAGACCCGAGTAACTCGGTTTTGCCGCGTAATTATATTTATTCACAAAGAGGTTAAGAGACGCTGCGTTTTTTCTTCTCTGTGTAGCGCGAAGCGCCTCCTGCCATTCTATGGAAAAATAGGTTTGTCGCCATAAATGACGACCTACAGGAGCACGGTGCTTACATTACTTGTAGGCGAGTGGCTTGTCATCGCGAAAGTAATCTCATTGTCGCGAGGTAAACTTGCTACAAACTCATATCCTGCACGGCAATAAAAAAGCGCGCTGTAAGTTAATACACCGCGCTTTGAAAACTTAAAACTTACAACTTAAAGCTCAAATCAATGCGATACCACAATTAAGCGAATTGCATCTAACTGCAACTGTGCTTTGCCGATATAACTTGTCAGCTCTGTGCGTTGCTTATCGTAAAAGGTCAGTTCTTCTTCACGGATATTTGGGTTGATCTGTTTCAGCGCAGCTAAACGTGCTTGCTCTTCACTGAGTGATTGCTGCATTTGCTCAAGTGCTTCAGCTCTAATCACCTCTAGCTTAGTTTGTGCCATATCTTGTGCTGTTTTAAGCATTGGGTGAATCGCACTTTGTAATGCGCCTGCTAGTTTACTCGCTGTTTGACGACCTACCGCAGAAAGCTGCTGATTAAAGCCATCAAAGCCGACGTTATCAGCTAAGTTGTTGCTAGCTTTGTCGAGCAAAATACGAATTGGTGTTGGAGGTAAAAAGCGGCCTACTTGCAGTGCTTTTGGGGCCATGGCTGCTGCTACGTATATTAGCTCAACAAAAAAGGTGCCTGGCGGTAACTTTTTGTTTTTAAGCAGTGCTACAGAAGCTGTGCCAAAGTCATCATCGCAAATCATGTCTAAGGTGCCTTGCACCATAGGGTGATCCCAACTAATAAAGTGTACATCTTCTTGTGCTAATGCTGTATCACGGTCAAACGTGACTGTCATACCGTCGTCTTTTAAACTTGGGAATGATGGGTTTAACATATGCTCAGTCGGTTTTAAGATAATGGTATTCTCACCTTTATCTTCTTGGCTAACACCGAAGGTGTCAAACACGTTGATCATATAGCTTGGTAGTTCAAACTGGTTGTCTAGTTTTTCAATATCGACTACTAAGGAATCCGCTGCGCCTTGGCCTGACGAGTGTAATTCAAGTAAGCGGTCACGACCACTTTCCATTTGCTTACGCAGCACGGCGTTTTGTTTGGCAACTTGCTCTAGTAATGGCTCTAACTCGTCTTCATCACAGTTATGCGCAGCAATAAACTCAAGTAGTTCATCTTTGAACTCTTTATACAATAATTGGCCAGTGCTTGAGGTGGTTTCAAAGGCATCTAAGCCTTCGTTATACCAACGCAGTAATACTTCTTGTGCGCTGCTTTCAAAGTACGGCACATGGATGTTGATATCTTGAGTTTGACCAATGCGGTCAAGGCGACCAATGCGTTGCTCAAGTAAGTCTGGGTTCAGTGGTAAATCAAATAACACTAAGTGATGAGCAAACTGGAAGTTACGACCCTCAGAGCCAATCTCAGAGCACAGCAATATTTGCGCGTTGTCATACTCGTCAGCAAAAAAAGCAGCTGCACGGTCACGTTCAATAATCGTCATTCCTTCGTGGAACACTGAGGCTTTAATTGCTTCACGCTCACGTAAGATTTGCTCAAGGCTGATTGCAGTTTCGGCTTTAGCGCAGATCAGCAGTACTTTTTCGCGTTTTAGAGTTTTTAGGGTGTCGATCAACCAATCAACGCGAGGGTCGAATTGTCCCCAGCTGGCGCTTTCCCCTTCAAATTCTTGGAAGATCTTTTCAGGGAATAGGGCACGCTGCGCGCTTAGCTCTGCATTTTGAATGCCGCTCATATTACCTAAAACTGAAATTGCTGTTTTATATTGCTTTGGCATTGCCATAGGGTAGGCATGCAGTTTACGGCTAGGGTAGCCATCAATGCCGCTACGGCTATTTCTAAATAAAATACGACCTGTGCCATGGCGATCTAATAACATCGCTAAGATTTCTTTACGGGCCGCAGTATCGCCATTTTGCGCTTGTTCAAGTACCGTTGTGATGTCGGTTTCTTTTAATAGCTCAATTAGCGTGGCTTTGGCGCTGTCATCCAGTGCCTGCTGTTGCAATAACTGGTTGGCTGCTTCTGCAACATGCTTATAATTACTTTCTTCTGCCACAAAGGCATCGTAATCATAAAAGCGATCTGGGTCGAGTAATTGCAAGCGCGCAAAGTGACTGCGGTGACCAAGTTGATCTGGCGTTGCGGTAAGTAGTATTAGCCCTGGAATATCTTGGCTCAGTTCAGCCATACGTTGATACTCGGTGCTTGGTTTGCCGTTATTGATACTTAAGTGATGAGCTTCATCAACAATCAGTAAGTCCCAATCAGCCATTGTGGCTTGTTCAAACCAACGTTTTTTCTTGGTTAAAAACTCAAGGCTGGTAAGCACTAATTGTTCTGTGTCGAATACATTGGGTGAATCAGCAAATGCTTCATCACAACGCTCTTCGTCAAAAATTGAAAAGTGTAAATTAAAACGGCGCAGCATTTCTACTAACCACTGATGCTGCAAGTTCTCCGGCACGACGATAAGTACGCGACTGGCACGGCCACTGATAATTTGTTGGTGTAAAATCATCCCTGCTTCAATGGTTTTACCAAGGCCAACTTCATCAGAAAGTAAAACGCGTGGGGCAAAGCGCTTACCTACTTCTTGGGCAATATAAAGCTGATGCGGAATTAAGCTTGCACGCTGACCAATCAAGCCTTTAATTGGCGATTGTTCACGCTCAAATTGATGTTGCCATGTTTGATAACGTAAGGTGTAGCGGTCAAAACGGTCTACTTGACCGGCAAATAAGCGGTCTTGTGGTTTATTAAATTTAATAAAGTGATCTAAAAAGGTTTCTTTTAATTGTGCTTGTTCGCCGTTATCAACACGGGTGCCGTGATAACAAAGAAGCTCGCCTATCGTTTCAATTGACTCGACTGTAAGTTCCCATTCTTCAACGCTTTTGATCACATCACCTGGATTAAATGCCACACGAGTAACCGGTGCTTCTAGCATTGAATACACGCGGTTTTCGCCACTGGCGGGAAATAAAATGCTGACCTGACGGCCTTCAAGGGCAACCACTGTGCCTAATCCTAAATCTGACTCTGTATCACTGATCCAACGCTGACCTAAGGAAAAATTCATGTATGTCTCGTCTATGAAGAAAAAGGCGGCTATGTTACCTGTTAGCTAACACCACTGCAAGGTGCGAACTAGCTGACTTTTAATTAATTTAGCAACTGTGAATTATTCCTATTAAAGCGTGGGCGATCAGGATTAATTCAAAACAAAAAAAGGTTTGTCATAAAACAGACTTTTATGACATCTAAGCTAAACTTAGAATATACCTTAACAATTAAGTTTTTCAGGGTGAACATTCAACCCGTTTTACTTGATTAGTTGGGTATAGCATAAAAATCATAAAACGTAAGGAAAGTGCTATGGAAAAAGCTTCGAACCTTGATAGTAAAATGTATGTGCTAGATACCAATGTATTGCTCCACGAGCCCCTCGCTTATTTATCTTTCCAAGAACACGATGTTGTAATTCCTATGACAGTTTTAGAGGAACTGGATCATATTAAAGACCGCAAACACGATGTGAGTCGCGATGCCCGTGTCGCCATTCGTGGTTTAGATGAAGTTCTCAAAGACGCCACGCCAGAACAAATGCTCAAAGGTGTCGCACTACCTAGTAATAAAAAGGCTAAAGCGTCATCCGCAGGCACTTTAATCATTGTTAACGACCATTTATTTGCAGATTCGATTTCTGGTTTACCTGGCAATGAAAACGACCACCGCATTATTAACTGCGCTGTACACCTACAAAAGCAACACCCGCACTGCAAAGTGGTATTAGTAACTAAAGATATCAATATGCGCCTAAAGGCAAAAGGCGCAGGACTGAAGTTTGTAGAAGATTATCGCACCGACCAACTGATTGATGACATTGCTTTATTGTCCAGTGGCTATAAAAAAATCACGGGAGATTTTTGGCAACATGTGGGTGAATGCGAAACGCAGCAGCAGGGCCGTGATGCGTTTCATAAAGTGGCAAAAAGTTTGATCCCTGATGTATTTTGTAATGAATATTTACTCGATGATAGTGGGCACTTTGCGGCAAGAGTTAAGTCGTACGATGATCAACATATTATGCTCAAAGATATTGGCGTTGAGCGGCTAATGCATCAATCAGCATGGGGAGTAAAACCAAAAAATATCTACCAAGGCATGGCAATGGACGCACTGTTAGATACGGGGGTTGAATTAGTCATTTTAACAGGCCCTGCAGGGTGTGGTAAAACTTTGTTAGCGCTTGCCTGTGCGCTTGAGATGGTGGTTGAAAAAGGGATTTACGATAAAGTAATCGTTACCCGTAATACGCCAGAAATTGCTGAATCAATTGGTTTTCTACCAGGTACAGAAGAGGAAAAAATGGCACCGTGGCTCGCGGCCATTACCGATACTTTAGAGGTTTTACATAAAGGAGATGAAAACCCAGTATCAAGCCGAAATTACATTATGGAAAAAGCTAACGTGCAGTTTAAGTCGGTAAACTTTATGCGTGGCCGCAGTATTCAAAACGCGGTGGTGATTTTACAACCCCGAATTGGAAAGATTTTAAAGTTTTTACCCCCTTGTTTTTATTGGCCTGTAGAAAAAGTAAAAAGAATTTCTCTAAACATGGATTTTTGTAACGACTTTAAGCATTCCCACAATAGCCAATCTTTACAGAGTATTTGTTATTTGGGATGTAAGTACAACACGCATTCTAGCAACGATGCAAACTTTTGGAGGGCTGCGTCATGAAAAGCTCTGTTGAAAACCGAAACCCTCGTGTTCTTGACACGTCTGCGTTGGTTCATGATCCAAAAAGTATCCTGTCATATCAAGATGATATTTACATCTGTCTAACAGTTCTAGAAGAATTAGATAACTTAAAAGAAAGAACTAACAAATCGGTTAGTGCTGATGCTCGTGTATGTATTCGTATGCTTGAAGATATAATAAATGGGCACAGTGCAGAAGAGATGGAAGCTGGTATTCCACTGCCTTCTACTGAAACAGCTAAACGAGGAAAACTGTTTATTGGAATTGATACCCAGCTCGATATGGCTAAAGAGTTAAAGCACGGTATTGGAAGTGACGCTGACAATAGAATAATTAACTATGCACTGTATCTTCAGAAGGACTTAGATAAAGACGTAGTAATTGTTAGCCGTGACATTAATATGCGCTTGAAAGCTCGAACCGTAGGGGTCATGGCAGAAGACGTTGCCGTAGATAATCAAATATCAGATATTGATCTTTTATACACAGGGGTACAAGCCTTTAAAGGAGATCTTTTTGATCGAATTAAATCAGACAAAGACTTCAAGGTTTCAGGAGAAGTTTATACTTTCCCAATAAGTCTATTTAATGATGAAGTTCAGCCAAACATGTATTGGTACGATGAAGCTGGACACATTGGGCGAATTTCAGAAGTAACAGATACTGAGGTATTCACAAAGTTATTGCCTCGTAAACAAGAAAAAGTATGGGGCATTTTGCCTAAAAATCAGCGTCAGGCAGTAGCTTTAAGCCAATTAACAGATCCATATTATGACTTAAATATCATCCTTGGCCCTGCTGGCTCCGGAAAAACTTTTTTAGCAGTTGCTTCGGCGCTGCATCAAGTATTGGAGTTAAAAAAGTACAAAAAAATCGTTGTGGTGCGCTCCAGAGACTTTATGGACGATGATCCGGGGTTTTTACCCGGTGACCTGACAGAGAAATCAATGCCGTTATTAGCAGGTATAACAGATGCGCTTATATCAATGCATTCAGGTGATAACAATGAAGGTAATATTAGTGCAACTGTTGAGCATGTGATCGAAAAAGCCAATATAGAATTTACTAGTATGGCTTACTTCCGAGGTCGTTCAATAGACGATGCTGTTTTAATCATTGATGAAGCTCAAAACATGACTAGAGCGCAAATTAAGGGCATGTTAAGCCGTGGTGGCAAAAATTGTCGCACAATCGTGTTGGGCAACTTAGCCCAGATTGATGATAAGTTTGTCACACCCGCATCTTCAGGTGCTAGCGCGGCTGTTAACGTGTATAGAAACTATGAAAAAGGCTCAGTATTGATATTTGATGAAGTAGAGCGTAGTAGCTTGGCTGAATTCACTGAAAAGAACATGTAGGCATCAAACTACAATTCACATTTCCTTATAATATTGCGACAATAGCCACTGCTTTTTGCAGTGGCTTTTCAGAGAAGCCCGTTCCCACGAAAACAGGACGAAATGGATTTACTCTGAACTAAAAGATTAAATATTCACAAAAACTGAGTGACATAGGTGCGTGGCCTAGCGTTGCCGTTTTTTGGTGTATTGATGTCTTTTAATAAAGAAGACCTGCTAGTAAATATAAAAAGGCAGGCAAAACGATTATCTAAATTATTAACTATTCCCCTTGGACAAGCCCAAGAAGCCCTAGCTATTTGTCTGTATGACTGTAACAGTTACAGCGATTTACTAGTAAAAATAAAAGCTGAATCCTTTGACAACCCATTGATAGCACTGTCTGCTCTCTCACCAAACTCGGAAATATTTTTAGTAAAAATATTAGCTAGCCACCTAGATAGCATCATTGGAAATTTTGAAAAAAAATTTCCCGGTTCCAATATAAATGAAGAATTAGTCATATCCCTTTTCGGACTTAGCTTTGATGAGTTCAAAGCCAAAATTTCTGACTGATTTTGTACAAATCCGTAAGTTGCCATTTAAAAATTTAGCGATATTATGAGTGAAAGGTTGTGCGGACAGCCTACGCCTACACATGTTTTTCGCCTTGAAAAACGTGAACAGTGAAGCGGAGCATCCGTAAAAATTTGGTTATTTGAACAATAAATAAAGCAATGTGTTGGTAGGCCATTGTTTATTGGAAAGTTGTTTGGAGAACTAAGTGATCTCACTTTATCAATTAAAGAATAAGCTCAATAAACAAGCAAAAGAGTTTGCTGAGTTATTAGAGTTTCCTGATCTTTACGCCCAAGGCCTGTGGGCTAGAGGTGTTTATAACTGCCCTCATTTTTCTGATACCCATAAATATCTCTCTGAAGTATTTGAAAAGAAAAAGCTGGACTCAATTCTAAAGCACGATTCCCTGAAATATTTAATGATCAACGAATACGATGATCAAGAAATTATTGAATCGCTTCATAAAGAAATTGAGTCAATGGCAAACCGTATTGAAAGCCTGATGCTGGTAGATATCGAAACATTAGAGTTAGTTTCAGTGATATACCAAGTTTTAGGGTTGCCTGAAAATGCCAAGTTTATTGTAAATACAGGTGCAGACTTCCGCTTAGAGTGGCGACCATACTTTGATGCCTTTGATGATCCGTTGATAGTTCAATATGCAGATTTAAAAGTTCATGGTTGTTATTTCAGGCTAATCGCTTGCAAGTTTCCGTTTGAAAAGCTTTCCTTGGATGACATTAGAAAATACATGTACATCAATCATGTAAACCATAATGGTGAGTTTGAAGGCTGTATTTCTGAAGGAAATACATTTTCTAAGCATGTGCACTGGCTGGTGTTGACACTTGAATTATTCAGTAGCGGCAAAGTAAATAAGGCTCAGTTCAATCCAACAACCTTCAAAATCGAAGGTATGCGCTATTTGGTATATGGCTTCCCATTGATTCCTTCCTTTGTATCTGATTGGCACAAACCTGATTTATGTCTACGAGTCAAAAATCTAGATGGCGATCAGAAGTTCATTGTTCGTATCGAACAGCAAGATCTTGTTTTTTATGCGAGGCGCGTTGATACCAACTTTTTTAACACAATCGATTATGAAAAATACATTTCGTTGTATCAATCTAGTGTTCTGTCACATTTTGATGCTGACAACAATTTGCTTAAAGTTGATGGGGTTAAATATCTAAGTTTTTTTCGTCCTTTTTCTGTAGAAGATATGAAAGGAGTTCAAGCATGAGACCTAGAGTAAAACTAACCAACGCAAAACTTATCTCAATTCAATCTGATACAGAGGAAAAAGTTGAACGGGTGCTTTACGGCACATTTGCTGACGAAAATGAAAATGGTAAAGAAGGAGATGCTTTATTCACGATAAAGGTTTTGGAAATCAATGGTCTAGAAAGTAAGTGCTTTGGTGTTGACTTTTATATCTTAGATGCTGAATCTAAAGAGTTTAATGTAAATGCATTTGAGTTTAATTTAATGCATGAGTGTATGTATTCTCCTAATGAGTTATTAGAGCTGCGAGATATGCTCCCGGCTAGTTATTAGTAAGGGAATACGTTGGATAGAATATATTTAAAGGATGCCTACATAGTATCTGTTTACGACTATAAAGAATTTGAAAAAATATTTCTTGGCGAGTTTTTATCAGGGGGGGTTATTGAAGATGAAACATTCAGGTTTCGGCCATTTCAGCAAATCGTGACTTCAAAGATTGTTAGCAAATCTGCTGATGAGGATAAGTTAGAAATATACACACATAGTGGGAGTTGTTATGTGATTGATGCTGACCATAAGTTAATTGATATTTCATTTGTTGAACTGGTTGTTATGAGAGCAGGAGCTTATTCGGCAGATCGAGTTTTAGAAATGAGAGAGCAACTTAAGTCTCAAAATAAAAGCCATTGAATAGCGAAGATAAGAAGTCTGATGAGATTATTATTTGTCACTTACCTCTTTGAAAAATTTGACGATAATCAAATATTCATAAATGTTTATACAGCATCAATTGACTTAGTCAAAAATTTGCATTAGTATTAGAGATGTATATTTGTAAGAGAATTTTATGTCTAAAGCATTTTCAAAAGTCTTAGTAATGACGCTTATGCTGGTTGCCTTTGTAGGGCAAGCATTTGCGTATTCTGCTATGCCTTGCGAAATGTCATCAGGTTCTCACGAATCACACATGAACATGAACATGAACATGAACATGGATCATGGTGATATGAATAAAAGCAGTAATGGTCAATCAGAAGATTGTTGTGACGTTGAATGTATTTGTCCTGCAAATGCTTGCTCATCTACGACAGTCCTAAATTCCAGTATTGATTCGACAGATATTCAAATATTCAGTGAATCTGTAGCTGCTCTGCAATCTAAACAACCTCATTCAATTTCCACTTCCCTTTATCGTCCACCAATTTTTGCCTAATACAGGATTAGTGCGTCCAAATTTCTCGCACATGTAATTAATTTTTCTGTTAGTCAATATAGCGTCGTAGCGCTATAGATATTTTCCAGCGATGTCTGGGGGCAAAAATGATCAATAAGTATTTAAAAATAGCAGTAGTAATGCTGCTTTCACCTGCGTTTGCAAACGCCAACGAACATAACCATGCACACAATAACGACGTAACACCTTTGGAGTTAATCGTTTATAAAACCCCTACTTGTGGGTGTTGTAAAAAATGGATAACTCATATTGAAGACAAAGGGATCGTTGCGCATTCCAAAGATTTCCGAAACATCGGCAACATCAAAACTAAGTATGGTATCAAACCTAATTACCGTTCATGCCACACGGCAGTGAGTAGAAATGGATTTGCCTTTGAAGGTCATATACCTGCTAAATTTATTCAGCAGTTCTTATCAGAAGAACATCCCAATGCGATTGGGCTTTCAGTTCCAGCAATGCCAGTTGGCTCTCCCGGTATGGAAGTCGATGACCGCTTTATGCCATACAACGTGTTAATTCTATTTAAAGATGGAACGAGCAAAGTCTATGCAAAAGTTAAGACATACGAGGAGCAATTCTAATGAAATTGAACTCTTCAAACCTTACTTCACTTTCAACTGCATTAATACTCGGCTTATCTGTATTCTCAGCTCAAGCTGAGAAAGTAGTGTCGCTTGAACAAGCTATCACCTTAGCTCAGCAAAATGATCCTTGGCTTCATGGTAGCCGATTGAAACAAAGTGCAGTTGAAAATAGAAGTATTGCTTCAGGTACTTTGCCTGATCCGAAAGTATCGCTAGGGATAATGAATTTACCAACAGATACTTGGGATTTAGATCAGGAAGGAATGACTCAGCTAAAGGTTGGCGTCTCTCAAATGTTTCCGAGAGGCGACAGTCTAGAGATCAAGAAAGACCAGTTACAAATTGAGTCCACGAAATTTCCACTGTTACGAGAGGATCGTAAAGCTAAGTTGAAAAGCCAAGTGTCACAACTTTGGTTAGATGCTTACTTAGCCCAACAAACTATTAAATTGATTGAAGATGATTAGTCTCTCTTTGAGCAGATGGCGGAAGTGGCTAAAGCTAGCTATTCAAACGTTGTTGGTAAAACTAGACAGCAAGATGTTATTCGTGCTCAGTTGGAAATCGTGCAGTTAGATGACAGATTAACTTCGCAAAAGCAGAAACTAGAAACGACAATCGCTCGTCTCAATGAGTGGCTTCATATTTACGATGCGGATCGTTTGAATGAATCATTCAACTTTGACGCGCAACCATTAGAGTTTAGCGTCTCAAAAGAATTGCCTTCGATTCAATTGAATAATCCAACAGTCCTAAAAGCATCTAATTACTCAAGAAATCTATTGGCTCAGGAGCTTTCGAATCACCCAGCCATACTTGCGATTGATATAAAACGCAAAGCTTCAGAAAAAGGAATTGAGTTAGCCAAACAGCAATATGAGCCGCAATGGGGTGTTAATGCTAGTTATGCCTATCGCGACAATATGCCCTCTGGTGATAGCCGAGCTGATTTATTTTCTGTTGGGGTAACGTTTGATTTACCCTTGTTTACCGAGAACAGACAAGATAAGCAAGTTGCAGCTTCTATTGCAGATTCAGAGACTATTAAAACCGAGAAACTATTACTGACAAAGCAAATGATCAGTGTTTTAGAAAAAGAACTAAGACAGCTTAAACGCTTATCAGATAGACAATCTATCTATCAAGAACAACTCCTTAAACAAACTCATGACCAAGCAGAAGCGTCATTGACAGCCTACACAAATGATGATGGCGATTTTGCCGAAGTTGTTCGAGCAAGAATTGCCGAATTAAATACCAGAATATCAGCTTTAAGAATTGATGTTGACGCACTTAAAACAGTTGCTCGTATCAACTATTTCTTTGCGCATTCTCAATCTAACTCAAATGCTGAACGTAAGTCGATGCAAACTTCACACAAAACTAATCAGCACTTATCCAGTCAGCAATTTGGAGAAAAATAATGTCAACGAATACAAAAACAATTATTGCCATCATCATTGGGGCAGCACTTGGTGCTGGAGCATTGAGTTTATATCAAGGTACTGGCTCAAACAGTAATAGTAATGAAGCAACATCAGGAGAAAAAAAGCCTCTGTATTGGGTTGCACCGATGGATTCTAATTACCGCCGGGACAAGCCCGGTAAGTCGCCTATGGGGATGGATCTAATTCCAGTGTATGAGGAAGGATCATCTGGTGATGACTTTGGCCCCGGAGCAGTAAAAATTGCGCCTCATGTAGTGAATAACCTTGGGGTTCGCACTGCACCTGTTGAACTGAAAAATATGCATACTGAAATCTCAACGGTAGGTTATGTTCAATATGATGAAGATAAGCTAATTCATATCCACCCACGGGTTGATGGCTGGATTGATAAACTTTACATCAAAGCAGCAGGTAACCCTGTAGAGAAAGGGCAGCCTCTTTATACACTATATTCTCCTCAGTTAGTTAATGCTCAGGAAGAGCTGTTAATAGCGTTAAAGCGCAACAATAGTTCTTTAATTTCAGCAGCCAAAGATCGCCTAAAAGCGTTACAGCTTTCAGCAGACTTTGTTCAAAAGCTAGAAAAGACACGAAAGGTTCAGCAAACAATTACCTTTTATTCACCACAAGCAGGTGTTGTCGATGGTTTGAAGGTTAGAGAAGGTTTTTATGTAAAGCCGGGAAACACCTTATTAAGCATTGGCCAGCTAGATCAAGTTTGGGTTGAAGCAGAAGTGTTTGAACGTGACGCAGCCTTAATTAAAAAAGGACTTCCTGTATCAATGACACTGGATTATTTACCCGGTGAGGACTGGGCTGGTGTCGTTGATTATGTTTATCCAACATTGAACAGTAAAACACGCACACTCCGAGTGAGATTGAAATTTGATAACACAGACTATCAATTAAAACCAAATATGTTTGCACAAGTCTCTATTCACGCTAATCAAGCTGATAGCACCATCCTCGTGCCTAAAGAAGCCGTTATTAGAACAGGTAAACAGGACAGAGTAGTACTTGCGTTAGGTGATGGGCAATTTAAATCTATTGAAGTGACTATTGGCCGGGTTGATATCGACAGCATCGAAATATTAGACGGCTTAAATGAAGATGACGTTGTGGTGACATCTGCCCAATTCTTGATTGATTCTGAATCAAGTAAAAGCTCTGACTTTAAACGAATGACTCATGATGAAGTGCCTAACTCTGTTTGGATGCAAGGGGATGTTAATAGTGTTATGGCAGGGCACCGCATGGTTAATATTTCACATGGCCCTGCTGAAGCTTGGGATTGGCCTGAAATGGTTATGGATTTTACTGTGGCTGAAAAAGTCGATATTGACTCATTAAAGTCAGGTCAATCTTTGCACTTTGAAGTGAGCAAAACCGAAGACGGTGGATATGAAATTACTGGAATTCATATCATGAGTGAGCCTGAAGTATCATCAGCAACAGTATCTGGTTTGATTAATGCGATTGATATTGATACACGGATTCTAAATATTAGCAGAGGCCCAATAGAGAAATGGGATAGACCTGCTGCGACGATGGATTTTATCGTCGCGGACAATATAGAAATGGTTGATTTCAATGTCGGTGATAATGTCACTTTCACTTTTGAGGTTAGAGATGACTTAGTTATCACTGACATTTCTCTTGAATCAGATGAACAACACGGCAAGGAAAATAAAGCTGCTGTTGATCATTCTAATCATTAAGTGGGAGAAAAATAATGATTGAATCAATTATTAGATGGTCTATCGGCAATCGTTTCTTTGTTTTGTTGATTACCTTAATTATCGCGTTTGGTGGTTTGTATTCATTACAAAAAACACCAGTAGATGCACTCCCCGATCTTTCTGATGTGCAGGTGATAATTAAGACGAGCTATCCGGGACAGGCACCACAAGTAGTGCAGGATCAAGTGACATTTCCTCTTACTACAGCGATGTTATCAGTGCCGGGGGCGCAAACTGTTCGTGGTTACTCATTTTTTGGTGATTCCTACGTCTACATTATTTTTGATGACGATACTGATTTGTATTGGGCTAGAAGCAGAGTACTTGAATACTTAAGCCAAGTAGCATCAAGCCTGCCTGATTCGGCAAAACCTCAATTAGGACCTGATGCAACAGGTGTGGGTTGGGTATACATTTACGCTTTAACAGATAAGTCTGGAAACCATGATCTAAGCCAATTAAGAAGCATTCAAGACTGGTTCTTAAAGTATGAACTACAAACTGTTCCGGGCGTGTCCGAAGTTGCCGCCGTTGGTGGTATGGTTAAGCAGTATCAAGTGCAAGTAGATCCTGATAAATTGAGAGCTTACGATATTCCTCTAAGTTTAATACAAATAGCCTTACAAAAAGGGAACAAAGAAACTGGCGCATCCGTTGTGGAAATGGCTGAAGCTGAATATATGGTTACCGCAACGGGGTATATTCAATCAGTTAGTGATATAGAGAAAATCCCACTTGGTATTAACGAACAAGGCACGCCATTGCGTATTGGTGATGTTGCTACCGTTAATTTAGGGCCTCAAATGCGCCGTGGTATCGCAGAGCTTAATGGTGAAGGCGAAGTTGTTGGTGGTGTTGTCGTTATGCGCTTTGGTGAAAACGCTCAACAAACCATAAACGGGGTAAAAGAAAAACTTGAATCGCTTAAATCTTCTCTACCAGAGGGGGTGGAGATTGTCCCTGTTTATGACAGATCGAAGTTAATAGATCGTGCTGTTGATAATCTTTGGAGCAAGTTGCTAGAGGAGCTTGCAGTCGTTGCTATTGTCTGTGTGGCTTTCCTATTTCATCTTCGCTCATCTATTGTGGCAGTTGTTACTCTGCCATTAGGTATCTTGGTGTCGTTCATTATCATGTATATGCAAGGCATCAATGCCAACATTATGTCTTTAGGCGGTATCGCTATTGCGATTGGTGCGATGACTGATGGTGCAATAGTGATGATTGAAAATATGCACAAGCATATGGAGAAAACACCACTAACAGATGAAAATCGCTGGCAAATTGTTGCTAAGGCTGCGAGTGAAGTAGGCCCTGCACTATTTTTTAGCTTACTGATCATTACAGTCTCATTCTTACCTGTATTTATCTTGGAAGCGCAAGAAGGAAGAATGTTCTCTCCGCTCGCCTATACAAAAACCTATGCAATGGCGGCATCAGCAGGTTTGGCGATCACATTGGTGCCTGTTTTGATGGGCTACTTTATTCGAGGCAAAGTTGTTTCTGAAAAGAAAAACCCGTTAAACCGATTATTGATTGCTATCTACATGCCTGTTTTAAAGCAAGTCATGAAGTTTCCAAAATCGACAATAGTAGCAGCAATATTAGTGACTATCGTTGGCTTTTGGCCTGTCGATAAAATTGGTAGTGAATTCATTCCGCCATTGGATGAAGGCGATCTCATGTATATGCCTACTACCTATCCCGGTATTTCAATTGGTAAAGCAAGGGAGTTATTGCAGCAAACAGACAAGCTTATTCGCACTGTGCCAGAAGTTGAAACTGTATTTGGTAAAGTAGGAAGAGCTGAAACTGCAACCGATCCTGCACCTTTAACCATGATTGAAACCTTTATTCAATTGAAGCCACGAGAGCAGTGGCGAGAGGGTGTGACTACTGAATCGTTAAAAGCTGAGTTTGATAAATTGGTTAAGTTTCCGGGCTTAACGAATGCTTGGGTTATGCCAATCAAGACCCGAATCGACATGTTAGCAACAGGCATAAAAACGCCTGTGGGTATTAAAGTCGCCGGACCAGAGCTTGATGTGATTCAGGAAATCGGCCAACAAATAGAGCAAATTTTACCCGAAGTTACAGGCACAGCATCAGTTTACTCAGAGCGAGTTGCAGGTGGACGATATATCAAGGTTGATATTTCACGCGATAAGGCAAGTCGCTTTGGGTTAAACATCGAAGATGTTCAACAAGTGGTTTCTACAGCTATTGGTGGTATGAACGTTACCCAAACGGTAGAAGGTCAAGAGCGTTACCCTGTTAACTTACGCTATCCGCAAGACTATCGAGACTCTCCTGAGCAGCTATCACGATTACCTGTTGTAACACCAAGTGGTCAACGCATTGCACTAGGTGATGTCGCAGATATTCGAGTTGAGAACGGTCCGCCGGGAATTAAGAGTGAAAATGCTCGTTTAAATGGCTGGACGTTTATCGATATAGACGGTGTTGACGTAGGTACTTATGTTGAAAGTGCAAAAATACACTTGGCTAATAATCTAAAACTACCAGCAGGTTATTCAATTACTTGGGCTGGGCAATACGAATATATGGAAAGAGCGAAAGAAAAGCTCACCTATGTATTGCCTTTAACACTCGCCATTATTGTTATTCTACTTTACTTAAACTTCAGAGCGTTTAGTGAGGTGGCTATCATTATCGTTACCTTGCCGATGGCGATGATTGGTGGCTTATGGTTGATGTATCTGGAAGGGTTTAACTTCTCTGTGGCTGTTGGCGTGGGCTTTATTGCTCTAGCTGGGGTAGCGGTTGAGATTGGTGTGATAATGTTGGTCTATCTCAATCAGGCACTTGCTGAGCTTAAGGAAAAAGCTGAAGAGCGAGCTGAACCTATCTCTGATGATGCATATCAAGATGCATTATTGCACGGTGCAGGCTTACGAGTTCGTCCAGTAATGATGACAGTTGCAACAATCATTATCGGCTTGATGCCCATTTTATATGGTACAGGAACAGGTTCGGAGATTATGAGTCGTATTGCTGCACCTATGGTAGGCGGAATGACAAGTGCTGTGCTACTCACTCTTATTGTGCTCCCAGTAATTTACTCAATCGTTAAAAAGCCAGAATTAAACGCCTTTAACAAGGAGCTTTCTAAGGCGGAGCTAAAAAGTAATGCTTAGCACGGCTAGAAAATATCACAAATGGCTAATGGCATTTGTCGGAATACAATTCCTCTTCTGGTCTATTACAGGCGTGTATATGGTGACTATGGATATTCACTATATACACGGCGAAACCTTGGCTAAGAGTGAGGAAGCCAAAATAGATTTAGCAAGTATGGATTACTCCATTGTAAAGCTAGCTGCGGATTATCCTAAAGCTAGCCAAGTTACACTTACTCAAAGTATGGGCCGTCCTTTGTATTCTTTTATTAATGGAGAAAATGGAAAAGTAGCAATAGATGCTAAAACTGGAGCTGTTCAGGCACTTGTAGATGAAATCAAGGCTAAAGAAATCGCACAATACCATTATGCGCTGAATCATCAAATCGACAGCGTAAGGTTGATTAAGTCAGCGACAAACTTGCCTGCTGAGTTGTCCCCAAGGCATTTACCTGTTTGGAGAGTGACGTTTGAGCAATTCTCCACACCGACATTTTATATAAGTCAACAAACAGGATCACTTGTTGCCAAGCGTCATGATTACTGGCGATTGTTTGATTGGATGTGGCGGTTCCACATTATGGATTACTATGATGGAGAAAACGTATCTAACTGGTTTTTGTTCTTGGTCGCAACTCTAGGTCTAATGGGAGCAATTACTGGCGCAGTATTGACTTATTACCGAGTGCTTTCCCCAAATAAAAAGGGAGTCATTTGATGCGACTATTTAAGTTAAATACAACGATACACAAGTGGCTTTCTTTATTTGTTGGTTTACAACTGCTTATTTGGTTGGGAACGGGCCTTTACTTCAATTTGATGGATCACAGTAAAGCCAGTGGTAATGAACTTAGAGTTCATTCTCATCATGAAGGTAGCATTACAGGCTTTGACCTATTCCCTATTAAAGACATTACTAGTAATGCTCCGCAGGAAGTAAACCTTATATGGGTTTTACATCAGCCTTACTATCATTTTGTGTTCGATAAGGGGCAGCATAGCTATCAAGAACGCCACTCAAAGCTATTTGATGCTGTAACAGGAAAGCCATTTAATTTGTCTGAAGAACAAGTACTAACTTTGGCAAAAAACTCCTACTCAGGACAGGGTAAGTTAACTACTCCAGTGTTATCTCAACCTCCGTTTTCTGATCACGTAAGGCAGCAAAATCCTATGTGGCAAGTTGCCGTTGAGGATGAGAACAATACAACTATTTATTTAGATAGTATTACAGGTCAAGTACTTCGCCATGCCAATGATGATTTCAGATTGAAAGATCTGATGATGAAGCTTCACTTTATGGACTATGGCAATTCTGGAGGATTTAACCATTGGTTGATCATTGCATTTGCTTTTGCAACGCTATTCCTTTCAATTACTGGTGTTACTTGGCTGATACAACAGTATCGAAGTGGTTTACTGAAGCTAGGTTGGGGCACTAACAGGCAAAAAGTGGCAGTGACGTTTTCCAATGAAAATACTATTACTGACATCTCAGCAGTTGGTCGCTCAACTGTACTAGAAGGGCTAGCTAGTTCACATGTATACCTTCCTTCAGGTTGCGGTGGTGGCGGTACTTGTGGCAAATGCGTGTTCTTAAGTTCAACTAAATTACCTATCACACTATCTGAACAGGAACATTTATCTCAGGAGCAACTTAAGGAAGGTTATCGGCTTGGATGTCAGCATAGGTTCTCTGAAATTAGTTCGATTGAAGTTAATACTGATCGCAATATTGAAAATCATGAGCTAGTTGTGGTTGCGACTAATTTCATTACTCCTTTTATCAAGGAAGTGAAATTTAAGCTGAAATCAGGCAAACAGTTGGCATTTAAAGCTGGTGCATATATGCAATTTGATGTGCCAGCAGGGATGAATAGCTTACGTCCAGATGATATGCCAGAGTGCTATGAAAAATACTGGGATAGCTACTATCATGGAAAATTTTCTCATAACGGTGTAACTCGCCACTACTCATTAGTTAACTTTGACGAGGAGTCTGATGAGTTAATGTTTAATATCCGTTGGCAGACCGCAAAGAATGGTTTTAAAGCAGGAATAGGTTCAAGTTATTTAGGTTCACTCCAAGTAGGTGAAACGATAACTGCAAAAGGCCCTTTTTCTGATTTTTATGCCACTTCAAATAAAAAAGTTAGTCGCGTGTTTATTGGTGCGGGTTCAGGACTTGCACCACTGAGGTCTATTATTTTTGAACAGTTGAAAAAGCATAAAGATAAAAGTGGTTTGACTCTTATCTATGGTGCGCGAACTGAAGATGACTTGCTATACCATAATGAATTGAAGTCACTGAGTGAGAAGCATAAAAACTTCTCTTATATTCCTACTCTTTCTAATCCTTCAGAAGAATGGCAAGGGCACTCAGGCTATGTTCAAAAAGTACTTCTGCCGTATATGAACCAAAAATCAGAACTGCTTTTGGCTGAGTTTTACTTGTGCGGTCCAGAAGCAATGATGAGTGAAGTGGAAAAAATAATTACAGATGCTGGGATTCCAAGTAATCAAATTTTCAAAGATAAATTTAGTCGTTAATCCATTAAATAAATAGAGGTATATATGAAAACATTAATTAAATTTTTAACCGTAATCAGTGTCGTTTTTAGTAGTGCGGTATTTGCGCATGTGCATCTTGAAAAAAGTGTGCCTGCTGATAATGCAATGCTAATGAATCCTCCAGAAGAGTTAACTTTGGTGTTCACCAAAGAGGTACGGGTTGTAAAAGTTTCATTGGCCAATAAACAAGGCGAAGAATTTAAATTTGGATTCGAGCCTTCTAAAGTCGCTACTAGCAAATTTACATGGAAACTACCTAAATTAGCTCCTGCAAACTATGCTGTGGATGTAACCTTCTTAGGTAACGATGGTCATAAAATGAAACATAGCTTCGGCTTTATGGTTCACTAAAATAGGCGGTGTGATTGATATGGAAATGTATATCTGGAATACAGTCATTGTACTGTCAAAAATTGTATTTTACGTCGGCTTTGCCTGTATTGCTGGTTATACATTTTTCAGGCAAATATTTGAGAATAATGAATCTCATACTAATGCTGTAATAGCGAATTTAACGTGGACAAGAACTTATATAGTTATGGCTTTGATCGCTAATATTACTTGGTTCTTTGCCAGTACTGGTGCAATGGCAGAAGAGGGAATTCAGGGGGCGATAGACGCTGATATATTGGCTATTATGTGGGACTCCTCTGTCGGCACTGGAGCTTTGCTTCGAGCGCTTGGGCTAGTTACCGCAATAATCGCTTTAGCTTTAAGGTTCAAACTCGCTGTGAACTCGTACTTAAAACAAAGCGCTTTAATGTTGAGTTTATTAATCCTTGCATACTCATTCACGTTACTGGGTCATATTTCTGAGTTAGGCACAATTGAAAAAGGCTTGCTTATTTTGCATGTGCTCGTTATGGCATGGTGGTTTGGGGCGTTATTGCCACTAAAACAGGCTTGCCATCAGCTAAGTTATGCAGAACTTCATTTGCTGATGGAAAGCTTTGGCAAACAAGCAAGTTTTACATTGAGCCTATTGTTGGTAGCAGGCCTCTGGCTCGTGATTCAATTGGTCGGAAGTCTTGATGCACTAATAAGCTCAAGTTACGGACAAACACTGTTGTTTAAATTGGCCCTTGTAGTGTCTATTTTGGCACTTGCTGCTAAACATAAACTAATACTCGTTCCACAACTTAAAAATAGTCAAGGCAGAGAGGCTTTATCTAAATCTATCTCGATAGAAATGGTAGTAGCTTTTGCCATTTTATCTGTAACGGCTGGGCTTACTAGTGTTGTTGGCCCTGCAAATTAAAACCTAAAAGAGAAAATGAAAATGAAAACAATAAATATCCTACTCGTTTTATTAATGACGTTTAGTTTCGCAGCAAACGCTCATGGTGATAAGAATAAAGACAAAGGATTGTTTAAAGGTGTAGATACACCAGCCGCAAAAGTTGTTTTGGCATTTCATCAAGCACTTGAAACTGGCAATCAAAAACAGGCTAGAGCGCAGTTAGCGGATGATGTCACCATTTTCGAGGGAGGCCGCGTTGAAAGGAGCGCTGATGAATATGCTCATCATCATATGTTGTCGGATATGAAGTATTTAGCAGCGATGAAGAGCGACACACTTGAACATCAAGTGACGATACTTGGAAATACAGCTATCTCTGCCTCGCGTAGTCAAACTAAAGGTACTTACAATGGTGAAGAACGTGATTATCAAGGGATGGAAACAATGGTTCTCGAAAAGCAAAACGGTGAATGGAAAATTAAGCACATTCATTGGTCACACTAATTTATTGGTCAAACCTCGGAGAGTAAAATGAGAATTAAAGATCCATCACATCAAATTTCTACACCGCGTAGACGCTTTGTACAAGGTTTAGCTGCTGGCGGTATATTAGCTGCTTTTCCAAGCATTCTTCATGCTGCTTCATCTTTAGTGGCTGGAACAATAACAGGTACTGTGCCCGAACTAAGTGGAGAAATAATAGATCTGGTGATAGATGAGTCACCCGTAAACTTCACAGGTGTTGTAAGAATGGCTACAACAATCAATGGCTCAATACCAGCTCCTACCTTGCGCCTCAGAGAAGGTGATGACGTTACTATCAGGGTAACTAATAAATTATCAGTGCCGAGTTCAATTCATTGGCATGGGATCATTCTTCCGTATCAAATGGATGGCGTACCGGGTATTAGCTTTAAAGGTATAATGCCGGGTGAAACCTTTGTTTATAAATTTAAGCTGCAACAAAGCGGCACATATTGGTATCACTCACACAGTGGCTTTCAAGAAATGACAGGTATGTACGGCGCATTAATTATTGAGCCAAGAGAAAAGGATATTATTAGTGCTGACAATGAGCATGTTATCCAATTGTCTGATTGGACTGATGATGACCCAATGGATTTGTTCCGCAAGTTAAAAGTACAGAGCGATGTATTTAACTTTAATCAACCTACTGTTCCAGAGTTTTTTGATGACATTTCAAATAGCAGCGTTTCAAATGCGCTACAACGCCGGGAAATGTGGAATAAAATGAGAATGAACCCTACAGATCTTGCAGACTTATCAGCATCTGCAATGACTTTTTTAATGAATGGTTGTGCGCCTTTGACAAACTGGCGTGGAATGTTTAAAGCTGGCGAAAAGGTTAGGCTTAGATTTATTAACGGTTCTAGCAATACGTTTTTTGATGTAAGAATACCTGAGCTGAAGTTAACAGTTGTACAAGCTGATGGACAAAATGTTGAACCTGTGACAGTAGATGAATTTAGATTTGGTCCCGGTGAAACTTATGATGTACTTGTCGAGCCAAAAAATGATGCATATACGATTTTTGCACAAAGCATGGATCGCTCAGGTTATGCTAAAGGTACTTTATCAATGGCACCTAATATTGATGCACCAGTACCTGCTCTAGATCCCGTTGAATGGTTAACGATGACAGATATGATGGGGAATATGGCCCAAGGTGGTGAGCATTCCGCGATGGCAGGTATGGCAGGTATGGCAGACATGTCGGGCATGAATTCTAATAAAATGGATCATAGTGCAATGGGTCATGGAGCGATGGCAATGGATCATAGTAAACATGGAATGACTAAAAACCCATTAGCTGTTGCTAGCACTAAAGTGCGTCATGCAAAAACAGAGTATGGAGCTTCTGTTGATATGCGTGTTGATATGCCTAGAACAAACCTTGATGATCCCGGTATAGGTTTACGTAAAAATGGACGCCGTGTTTTAACACTTGCAGATTTACATTCTCTTGAGGGAATTACAAACCAGCAAGAGCCAGAGGCTGAAATTGAATTACATTTAACTGGAAACATGGAGCGTTATAGCTGGTCATTTGATGGCTTGGAATTTGGAAAAAGCACGCCAGTTCACATGAAGCATAATCAACGTTTAAGAGTTATTTTACAAAACGATACAATGATGACACATCCCATGCACCTGCATGGTATGTGGAGCGATTTGGAGAATGAAAAAGGTGATGTACAGGTTCGTCGCCATACTATCCCTGTACAACCAGCGCAAAGAATTAGTTTTTTAACAACACCTCATGACGTAGGTCGCTGGGCATGGCATTGCCATTTATTATTCCACATGGATGCAGGTATGTTTAGAGAGGTAGTTGTATCATGAAAAAATTAATACTAACCAATACGTTAAGACTATTATTAATAGGTTTGCCCCTTATAAGTGTATCTGTATCTGCAAAAGATGAGATGACTGAGATGGGTGATTCTAAAATGCAAGCACAAGGTGGAGATGCACCTAAAGATGCTAGAGACCCCCATGCTTATGCAGCAGGTACAACTTTGACTGAAGGTCCTTATGCACTCAGTAGCGACAAACGACTGACTTTGGCAGATGAGCATTCATTTTACGCGCTACTAGGGGATCGTCTTGAATATAATGAGCAAACAAACGCAGGTGTTTTTGACTTTCAGGCATGGTATGGCACTACTTTTGATAGATTAGTCATCAAAACTGAAGGAGATTTTAGCGAAGGTAATTTAGAGGAGAACCAAACAGATTTTCTATGGGGCCACGCAATATCTGCTTATTGGGATACACAAGTCGGTATTCGACTTGATTACAATAACGAAGGTGAAAACCGCAAATGGCTAGCTTTTGGTTTACAAGGTCTAGCCCCCTACTGGTTTGAAATTGATATGACTGCGTATTTAGGAGAGCAAGGTAATAGTGCATTTTCGATCGAAGCTGAGTATGAGCTATTACTTACTCAAAAGTTAATTGTTCAACCACGAGCAGAGTTGACGCTTTACGGTAAGGATGACGTCCAAAATAACCTTGGTAGTGGCTTGTCTAGCAGTGCTATTGGTTTTCGGGTTCGTTATGAGTTTACCCGCCAGTTTGCTCCCTATGTTGGCGTTGAGTGGACAAATAAATTTGGTAATACAGCCGACTTTGCGAAGTTAAATGGGCAAAGTACTCGTGATACTGCTTTTGTTGCAGGTATCAAGTTCTGGCTCTGATATGAAGAAATACTATATTGACTTGATGAGAGCTACCGCAACTATATTGATGGTAGCTTTCGTTTTTTGGGATTTAAACCATTTTAGTTATGTTAGGAAAGGCCTAGCTAATAGTTTTTTTGGAAAGAACTAAGAGCAGTAATAGTAAGCTACTTCTTGTTTTCAATCGGTGCCAGTCTGGTGTATACCTATCAAGGTGGAATATCAGCTAAGAAGTAAAGTTGGCGAATGGTTAAGGTTAAAGAGTCAAGGCAAAAAACATCGCCATTGAAAGACGTACAATAGGCCATTTTATCACTTTTGATGAACGGGAATTGGATGTGCCCGGGATAGAACCGATTGTTGCAAAGTACTGCGCTTAAAGCTGAACAATTGGAAAAATGATCCATTACTCAATACCTAGTTATGAGCGTAGGGTTTTTATTTCTTTTAATGGTGCTCATGCTTGGCTTCAATCTCATGAGTATAAATTAGACACCCCTTTTATACTTGTGAAGTTAAAGCTGTTTAAAAAAGTAAAAAGTAAAAAGTAAAAAGTAAAAAGTAAAAAGTAAAAAGTAAAAAGTTTAGGTTTTAGTTCAAAGGTTGATCAAGATCATAAAATTATTTTTATAAAGTGGCTAATATTGTAGGTGATAAATAAGGAATTAAAATGTTTGGACTTTTCAAGTGGTTTAAAATAGTGGTAATTACTCTGTTGCTTACGCAGCATGGCTTTGCTATTGCTAAACCAATGAATTGTGAAGAACATCAAAATGGATCTTCCGACACGCATATTATACAACCAAGCAAAAATATGCATCATCAATCAATGAATGACAATAGTCACTATCACACTGAAAATTCGCAAGATTCTAAAAACCGTCATGGTGATGAAGACTGTGAAAAATGTAAAGCTGGTGATTGTGTTTGTTGTGAAGGCGGTTTTTGTACAAGCTTTCATTTAAATGCCTATCTTGTGGAAGCGCAAGACGAAGGTATTTGCAATATTCATTCTGAGCTAATTCTACAGCGTATACCCCTACCAAAATCTGGTATCCATCTCTTACTTTATCGTCCACCAATTATTGGCTAATCACGGGATCAGTGCGCCTTTTTTTCGCCAGTCCCATCAAAAATAAAACGATTTACTGATTGGTTTAAATTACCAACCGTTTTGAACAATTAGCACAATATTTTTTGGAGGCATGATGAACATGCTCAAACTATTGCTATTTACAGTACTTAATGCTGTCGATTTTGACCGAGATTTCTCTTTTACCAAAAAATTAGTTTTTAGCTTATTCACTAGAATTAGTACTTGACCTGTGTCTTAGACAAAGGTCTAAGCTGAAGATGAGAGTACAAACTTAGCTAAAAAACTGAGGAGTGAATATGAAAGTTGCGGAGCTGGCAAAAAGCCTTGGAACGACTGCTGATACGGTGCGCTATTACACCAGATTAGGATTGTTAAAACCTGCTAAGTTAGTGAACGGCTACAAGTCATACTCGAATAAAGAAGTATCGAGACTTAAATTCATTTTAAGTGCCAGAAACCTTGGTTTTTCCGTTGCAGATATCAAGGAAATTATTAATGAATCTGAAGATGGTAAAAGTGCGTGCCCATTAGTCAGAAGCCTGATCAAAGAGCGGCTTGAAGAAACAGAAAAGCAGTTTCAAGCAATGTTGGCACTTCGAGGAAAAATGTCTTCTGCGCTTTCTCGATGGGAAGAAATGGAAGACAAAGCACCGACTGCAAACATGGTTTGTCATCTCATCGAAAACTTTGAGCAAATTAAAAAAGCATAGGAGGAAAAAGGGTGGCTACTAACACAAATATAAAAACTGAATCAGGCTGTTGCTGTCAGGCAAAAGCTCAATCCTCTTCGTGTAAAAGTAAGGAGAATACGTTGGAGAAAGTATCACATAACCAACAGCTTATCATTGAAGGTGCTGGGTGTGCTAGCTGTGTAGGCAAAATTGAAGGGGCGTTGAAGGCAACTCTTGGAGTCGTCAGTGCGGAAATGAATTTTGCTGATAGGACAGTAACAGTTTATGGGACAGCTAAAACAAAAGAGTTGATCAAAGCTGTTGAGTCAGTGGGGTATAACGCGAAGCCAATTGATGATAGCTCAGCAACAGATGCGCTTGATGAGAAAGAGGCTGCGGATTTTGCATATTACAAAAAGCTAATGCGCGATACGTTTATTGCCCTTTCACTCGGCGTTCCTTTGATGATCTACAGCATTGTAGTTGGAGAAATGACGGTTGAAACAAACCTTGAACGAATTTCTTGGTTGGTTGTAGGCATTTTAACTTTTGGTGTTATGTATTTTTCAGGCAAGCATTTCTATGTAGGAGCATGGAAGAGCTTCAAAAATCATTCAGCCAATATGGACACCCTAATTGCTTTAGGAACAGGCACGGCTTGGTTGTATTCGATGGTTGTCGTGTTTGCACCTGACGCTGTTCCATTGATGGCACGGCATGTTTATTTTGAAGCTACCGCCATGATCATTGGCTTAATTGATTTAGGTTTAGCATTAGAAATCAAAGCCAGAGGTAAAACCTCTGAGGCCATTAAACGTCTTATCGGCTTGCAAGCCAAAACAGCAACCGTGGTTCGTGACAACAAAGAAGTTCAGATAGGTATTGAGCAGGTTTTATTTAACGATATTGTGAAGGTAAAACCGGGTGAAAAAATTCCCGTCGATGGCGTGGTATTGGAAGGACACACCTCTATTGATGAGTCCATGCTGACAGGCGAACCTATGCCTGCTGAAAAAGCTGAAGAAGATGAGGTTGTCGCAGGTACTTTGAACAAATCAGGCATGATTTTATTTAGAGCCACACGCGTTGGTAAAGACACGGCGCTTGCACAGATCATCAATATGGTGAAACGAGCACAAAATTCGAAACCGCCGATTGGCCGTTTGGCCGATGTTATTTCAGCTTTTTTCGTACCTGTCGTGATGATCACCTCTGTGTTAAGTGCGCTAGCATGGCTTAACTTTGGACCTGAGCCAGCCATTGCTTTTGCCATCGTTTCAGCAACTACTGTGCTTATTATTGCCTGCCCGTGTGCTTTAGGCTTGGCAACACCCATGTCTGTCATGGTGGGAGTAGGAAAAGCAGCAGAAGCCGGAGTGCTTATTCGCAACGGTGAGGCACTGCAAACCGCCTCTAAAATCACTGCCATGATTTTAGATAAAACGGGCACTATTACTGAAGGGGCACCTAAGGTAACCGATATTATTTTAGCAAAAGCTACTGACGAAAAAGACGTACTACAGCTTGCAGCAAGTTTAGAAAGCGGCTCAGAGCATCCTTTAGCGCAAGCGATTGTTGAAAGTGCGTTAGATCAGGATATTGAGTTACTAAAAATTGAAGCCTTTAACGCCATTACGGGTTTTGGTGTAGAAGCAAGCTGCAACAACAAAGCCCTGCTTTTCGGAAACGATAAACTAATGAAGTTAAAAGGCATAGACCTCACAGGCTTTGTTGAACAAGCACAGTCTTTAGCCAAAGAAGCCAAAACACCTATGTACTTTGCTGTAGATGGTGAACTTGCAGCAATCATTGCTGTTGCAGATCCTATCAAGTCAGACTCAATCTCTGCTATCAAACGGCTTCAGGCTAATGGTATACGCGTCATCATGTTAACGGGTGATAACAAGGAAACCGCTGCCGCCGTAGCTAAAAAAGTGGGTATTAGTGAGTTTCTTGCTGAAGTGCTGCCAGAAGATAAAGCCAACAAGGTGAAAGAGCTACAAGAAGGCGGCGAAATTGTTGGTATGACAGGAGATGGCATCAACGATGCTCCTGCGCTAGCGTTAGCCGATGTTGGCTTCGCCATAGGCACAGGGACTGATGTAGCTATCGAAAGTGCTGACATTACCCTAATGCGTGGTTCACTTCATGGCCTTGCTGATGCCATAGCGGTAAGCAAAGCTACTTTACGAAATATCAAACAAAACTTGTTTGGCGCGTTTGTCTATAACGTAGCCGGGATTCCTTTTGCTGCGGGGGTTCTATATCCCTTCTTTGGCATTCTGCTTAGCCCTGTAATTGCAGGTGCTGCAATGGCGTTTTCGTCATTGACTGTAGTGTCAAATGCAAATCGACTTCGCTTTTTTAAAGCAAAAGAGCATTAAGGAGAATCACAATGATGGTTATTAACTTATTAGGCTTAATGTTAATCGCGCTGATTGTTTGGTGGTTTTGGCTATATAAACCCAATAAAACAATCGTTCAAGGTAATGAAGTACTCATTGAAGTGAGGGATGGTGTGTATTCCCCATCCTCAATTCAGGTGTCTGCTAGCCAACCTGTCACTCTGAAGTTTATGCGCAAAGATCAATCCCCCTGCGCTGAAACAATGCTTATTCCTTCATTGGATATAAGCGAACAGCTTAAATTAAATGAAATTACTCAAATTACCCTATTGAACTTATCACCGGGAGAGCATGAGTTTCACTGTCAGATGCAAATGTATCGCGGTGTCTTAAAAGTCGTTTAGGAGGGCAATATGAAAAATCAACACCCTAATTTTTGGTCAACACCTACAGGCTGGGCTGCACTGGCACTTATTGCCGCAGTGACCTACTTCTTAGTGCTTGAGCATGGTCAACATATGCTGCAATTTCTTCCCTACTTGATTTTATTGCTATGCCCCTTGATGCACGTATTTATGCATGGCAGTCATGGTAAACATGGTCACGATCATTCACATGCGCCTGATGAAAAAAAGGAAGAGAGCTTTCAAGAACTCACGGATAAAAATGCAGCCTATCGCGATGGCTACATACAAGGGTTAGAAAAGGCACGTAAGGAATCACATAAAAAGGAGAGCAGTGATGAATGAAACATATGATTATGGCTTATGGTCAATGGTGATACTGAACTCAGCAATTTTTATCTTTTTTGCCTTTAGTTTTGTCAAACCAAAAACATCAACTGATTGGAGAAGTCTAAGCGCGTTCTCTGCCTTTATTGTTGCCCTATTTACTGAAATGTATGGCTTTCCTTTAACTATCTATTTTCTGTCGGGGTGGCTGACGGAGACCTATCCAGAAGTAAATTTCTTTGCGCATGAAAATGGGCATTTATTACATACTTTCTTTGGATTTCAAGGTGATGCCCATTGGGACCCATTTCATATAGTGAGTATGGTGTTAATTGTTGCAGGTTTCTTTATGTTGTCTTCAGCATGGAATGTATTGCATCACGCGCAAAAACATCATCAATTGGCTACAACTGGATGGTATGCAAGGTGTCGCCACCCACAGTATGTAGCTTTCATTCTAATCATGTTCGGCTTTTTATTGCAGTGGCCGACAATCCCAACACTTGCGATGTTTCCGATCTTAGTCGTTGTTTACGTCAAGCTAGCGAAACGCGAAGAAGCACAAGCGATTGCTGAGTTTGGTTCGGAGTACCACAGGTATATGGAATCGACACCAAGTTGGATCCCAAATTTTAATAAAAGTGTAGAAGGTAAAAATCATGAAAACGTTAACTAAATCAATTTTATTTATTAGTTCACTACTTATAACCACTAGCTCATTTGCCCAAAACAATGAGCATAAGCATGAAGGTGCGAACAAAGCTGATATGCATCAAGGCATGGCAATACCACATGAGAACATGGGAGAAATGCACAAAAAGATGATGGAAATGAAAAAGGAAGTCCATGCCATTAAAACTGAAAAAGATCCTGAAAAGCAACAGCAGATGATGGTTGAACATCACCGTTCAATGATGAAGATGATGCAATCCATGCACAAAAACATGGAAGAAATGCCAATGCATCAACAAATCAAGATGGCTGAACATCATTTAGAAATGATGGGGAACATGATGCCGCAGATGAACCGTAAAATGGAAGAAATGAAAGATAGCAATCAACAGCATTCACACAAACATTAGGAGAAAAATTATGAGCGATTTAAATCATAGAGTTGGCGTTAAAGAGCAAAATTTAGTTGTTCGAAACCTAAAGCTTAGCAATGTCACAGAAGAAAGCTGTGACGAGTTAGTAAAAGAAATAGATCAGCTTTTTGGTATAGATGAAGTTAGTTACAACATCAAAGAAGGTGAAATACACCTTGCCTATGATGCCGCAAACGTAAGCCTTGATGGGATTGAGGAGGTAATCCGTAAGTATGGCGCAGATGTTCATGATGATTGGTGGACACATACTAAAGAAAGTTACTATAAATTTGTTGATCAGAACATCAAAGATAACTCTGTTCATAAGCCTTGGAGTTGTCATCAAGCACCTTCGGGGGCTGGCCGGAAAAACAAATGAATTCATAAAAAAGTGTATAGATAATTAGTTAGTCAAATGAGGTAACAGTGATGAAAACACCCTATATAAAAGCTCTTTTATTGCTTACATTCGGTTTATATTTAGTGGGTTGTTCCAATACCACTTTTTATCATAAATACATGATGAGAGGTCAGGTAGTAGAAAGTTCTGATAATCGAACTCTAATCTGTATTGGTGCTAAGCATGGCGCAGAGGTTGGGCAAAAATACAGTGTTATTAGATTCCATGAAAGAATAGTATTGAGTGAAGGTGAAGATCCCTACACTATCGAAAAGGTAGGAACGGTACAAATTACTAAAATTGTGAATGATCATTTCGCAACTGTAAAGCTAGTGTCTGGTGACATTGCAGCGAAAGATATGGTGGAACTTGAAAACTAATAAAGTGGTGGCGAAAGCCACCACAAGAGCATAACAATAAAACTTAATGAAAAAACTTTAGTGTTATTTTGTACAACCTTTGAGATTGTTTGCTCAGTTCTGGTTATCTTGATGCCAGTACGACAGAAAAAATGTTACATATGAATTAGAAAGGTGTGGGCTGGCATCCTAGGTCTAATCTTAACTGTTAAGGGGCCGCCGAATAGAGCTATACCTTTACATCAGCAGCATAATCAATGCTCCCGCGATCATAAATAAGTTTTCAGATAGCGATACAAATCCAAGTGGCACACTGCTATCGCCGCCTACACAGGCACACTTTAACTGGCGTTTGTCGATGTAAACGGCTTTGAAAACTGAAATTGCTCCAACTGTGCCGATAAACAATGAAAATGGTGCCACTGCGAGAGGCTGTAGTTGGGCAACCATACCAATACCTGCATATGCTTCAATGAAGGGATAAATATAACCATATCTTATCCATCTCATCGCTAGTAAATCATAAGTAATAAACGAATTTGTGAAACTGTATAGGTCTTTCAGTTTTTGCACCGCTAAGAGCGTCATTGAAAAAGCTATAAATAGCATCAGTGTTCTGATGGAGATAAATGAGCCGGAAGCAAAATGTTGAGATGCGACAGCAAGAAGTGCAGCTATCGAGAAAATGGCTACAACGGGCGTGTAGGTTGTGCCAGTTTGACCTGCTTCATCTTTACCAAAATACTCTCTTAAGTCATCGTATCCTCCGACACGCTTTCCTTCAATAAAGGTTTGTGGCGTAGTTTTGACATCATGCTTAGCTTTGAAGTCATCAGCTTGTTGTCTTGACGTGAGCTTATGATCTTCTACATCATACCCTTGCCTCTCCAGCAAATCTTTCGACCTTAAACCATAGGGGCAGATATGTTCGTCAGTGACCATTCTGTACAGGGTAGCTGTCTTAGTCATCTTAGTCTCCTTTGTTCAGTGTGCCTTCAAACTTTGGGAGCGGTCGTTGCTCAGCCTGAGCTTGTGAGCTGACCTTTCCATTTTCAGAAATATCTTTAATCAGCCATTCCATTTCTTTTATTTCTTTTCGTTGGGCTTTAATAATACCATTTGCCAATTCACGCACGCGTACATCCTCCAAAGTTGAATGCTCACTAGTAAGAATAGCAATGGAGTGATGAGGAATCATCGCTTTCATGTAAGCAGTGTCAGAAATTGTGCTTTGAGAGCGAACAAGATAAAGACATATGGCAAACAGTATTGTCGCCAATAGAAAAATAGCCATGTTGAGCTTCTTGTTACTGTACATGCCAAGCATAAAGGCCAGCATGATCATTGCCATACCTGCTCCCATATACAACGCCATATAGATACGCGTTTCACTAAACCATATATGTGATACTGCGTAAGTGTTGAGATACATCATGACAAACATAGCAATGGTTGAGGTGATGATCATTGCAGCAAATCTTGAGTATTTCATAAGTAATCCTTACATTGATAGTGTAAATATTTCCCACTGTTAGCCTATTATTCTCTACATGTGGTCATGTTCTCGAAAAAGTGCAAGTAATGAGCCAGTATCAATAAGAGTATTTGTAATACGATTGACTCAATTTCAGCTTATATCTAAAGTTTAAGTTTTGAACTTATGATAGACACAGGCTAAATTGGCTTTAGTTAACAATCTAATGGGAGAACTCAAAGCACTACAAGCTGAGCTTCAACAAATGGCAAGCTCGTGTACAAGTGAAGCGTGTGAAATAATTAAGTCACTTTATAGTTAGAATTGTCATTCATTTTCTATCCGTAGTGTACGAATTTCTATTTTTTATTACGTTCATGTACGAAATTTATTTAATATACTTTCGTTCATTTAATTGTTAAGGTGTGCGAAAGTTACAGGTTTCGTATATATGAAAGTTGGTTTTGCAAGAGTTTCAACTAAAGAACAAGATTTAAATGTTCAACTGTCCAAGTTGGACGCTCAGGGCTGTGAAAAAATATTCCAAGGCAAACAGTCTGGTGCTTCGATTCGAAATGAAGAAAAGCTTTAGGAACTCATCGACTTTATCAGGGAAGGTGATGAAGTTATTGTTACTCGCCTCGACCGTTTGGGACGGTCGTTAAAATCTATTCTTGAGGCAATTGAAAGCATCCATAAGAAAGGTGCTTGTTTGAATATTATCGACGGCTCTCTCAATACCAAAAATGATAATCCGTTTGCCACTGCCATGATCAACCTATGTGGAGTATTTGTGACTGTGCATAATGATTGAGATTGATCTCATTTTAGACTGAAAGGTTTTAAAGGGATGCCGCCAATCTCTCTTTTTATGAAAGTATGATTTTTTAATCATAATATCTGAGACTCAATCAGTTATATTACGATAATTTGATGCTATTTGCTAACGGCAGCTCCTCCGACATTGCGGACATTAGCATCAATGAATACCTTATGACTTCACTTAGCCAAAAGCGGAAGTTAGCTTTTGAGTTATTAACGAAAATTCAGAGTGTAAAGCAGACGTTGAAGAGTCAATAATAAACTTCAATTTAAACACTCTAGTGCATTAACGGCTGCAACTAATTTTGTCGTTCTAGAATTGGCGGAATTTTGCTGTTCCATATGAGAAGTAAACACACCAGTCACCATTCAATAGTTTGGCAAAACCTTGTGTGACTCATACTTGTGATACCGCTGACATGAATTTGTCAGCATTTCTTCCGTTTTTATCTGTCCACATTTAGGACATGCAATAGTCGATTAATGTTCTATATTCTGCCCGTATGCCTCTAACAGAGTTAACTATCTAGTGACTTAATGATCCCGCATGCTTCAATAGTATTGTTCGAACCACAAGCACTAGCCATCTGTTGTAATTCAGCTTTAAGCGCCCTTAATTCTTTCATGCGTTTATTCACTAGTGCAAGTTGCTGATCAATTAATGCATTAACGCTAGAGCAGCTTTCTTCTGGCTTATTTTTTAATTCGATAAGACGTTTAATATCATTGAGTGATATATCTAGGCTGCGACAATGTTTTACGAACTCCAATTGTTTAAGTGCTTTACTATCATACAGCCTGAAATTACCTTCTGAACGGTTTGGATTTAACAGTAATCCTTCTCTTTCATAATATCTAATCGTTTGTATTGAACAGCCCGATTTTTTAGACAATTCGCCTATTTTCATCAATTTCCCCCAGACATTTGACTCTATAGTTACTATAGAGTCTATAGTATAAGTATGCAACGAAAAGGATATATAAAAAATGACTGAGAAATATTTAAACAATACGAATATCGTTAATTTTGAACACAAAGATATCCAATCCTTGATCGATCAACGTAGGTGGAAAAACTTGGATAACTTCAACAAAATTGGTGCCGCTTATCAGTTTGTAAAAGATGAGATTTTCTTTGGTTATAATGAAAGCGATGATATTGCAGCAAGCGATGTGCTAGCAGATGGTTATGGACAATGTAATACTAAGGGTAATCTGTTAATGGCACTATTGCGTGGACTAGGCATTCAATGCCGATTTCATGGGTTTACCATAGACCAGCAACTACAAAAAGGTGCTATCCCAAGCTATGTATTTTGGTTAGCACCTAAATACATCATTCATAGTTGGGTAGAAGTTTACTTTGAAGGGCGTTGGATAAACTTAGAGGGCTTTATATTGGATGAGCAATACTTAAGCTCTCTACAGGAGAAATTTGACCAAGTAAAAGATGATTTTTGTGGTTATGGTGTTGCAACAAAGTGCTTTTCATCACCAGATACAGATTGGCGTGGAGAAAATACCTATATTCAAAAAGAAGGTATTCATGATGACTTTGGGCTTTATGATTCCCCTGATGAGTTCTATCTCGAAAAAGGGACTAACTTGTCGGGGTTCAAACGCTGGATATATCAACGCTTGATACGTCACTTGATTAATATGAATGTATCAAAACTAAGAAATAGAAAAGTACTAGAGGTACAAAATGCACAACCATAATCATAGTCATCAACATGGTAAAGATGACCGTATTGGTTGGGCATTTTTCCTTAATGTGACATTCACTATTATCGAATTTATAGGTGGTTGGCTCACTAACAGTACGGCGATAATGGCAGATGCAGTTCATGATTTGGGTGATAGCCTGTCTATAGGGTTTGCTTGGTTATTGAGTCGTTTTTCAAATAAAGAAGCATCAGATAGGTTTAGTTATGGTTATCGTAGACTTACTCTCTTTGGCGCATTGATAAACAGTATTGTTTTAATCATTGGCTCAATTTGGATTTTATTTGAAGCAATTCCAAGGCTGTCCAATCCTGAAATGCCTGTAGTCGAGGGGATGTTAGGGCTAGCGATACTCGGCGTTGCCGTTAACGGATATGCTGTATTAAAATTAAAAGCGGGTGAAACATTAAATGAGAAAGTGCTGACATGGCACCTTCTTGAAGATGTACTTGGATGGGTTGCCGTTCTTATAGTCTCTATCGTACTGTTGTTCGCTGAACTGCCGATATTAGATCCCCTTTTATCAATAGGGTTCACGCTGTTCATCTTGTTTAATGTTTTCAAAAACCTGAAATCAACACTCGTTTTATTTCTTCAAGCTGCACCCGATAAAGAGACTCAAAAGCGTATTAAACTATCACTAATGGAATTTCCTGAAGTTAATGGTATCCACCACATGCACTTTTGGTCACTAGATGGTGAAAGTCACGTTTTAACAGCGCACCTTGAGCTGAGTGACAACTTTGACGTTAAAGAATTAATTAGGCTTAAACAAGAAGTTGCAGCTAAATTATCTTCCTATCATTTATCGCATACAACGATAGAGTTTGAGTTTTTAAATGAAAATTGTCGGGATGAAGCGCAGTAAGCTTTATCAATAAAATGTTGGGCATACAATATAAAAAGCAGCTTAATTAGGCATAACCTAGTAATTAAGCTGCTTTTTTGTTTTTAAATTTCGTCAGATTGCTGTTTACTACTCTCAGCGCCATGCGCCCATTGATATAAAATAGGCAATACAAACAAAGTTAAAATTGTAGAAGATACAATACCGCCGATAACAACTGTTGCTAGTGGTCGTTGCACTTCTGCACCAATTCCAGTGTTTAACGCCATTGGAATAAAACCTAAACTTGCGACCAGTGCCGTCATTAAAATAGGTCTTAAACGAATGATGGCACCTTCAATGATCGCTACGTAAAGGTCGCCTTTTTCATGCCAAAGATCTCGAATAAAAGCCAACATAACCAAGCCATTTAATACGGCAACACCTGACAATGCTATGAAGCCGACACCTGCCGAAATAGATAAAGGCATGTCTCTTAAATAAAGAGAAATTACGCCCCCAGTTAATGCTAACGGTACACCACTGAAAATGATCAATGCATCTTTTAATGAACCAAATGCAATAACCAAAATACCTAAGATAACAATTAGTGTGATCGGCACAACTAAGCTTAATCTTTTACTCGCTGACTCTAGCTGTTCAAAGGTTCCGCCATAATCAAGCCAGTATCCTGCTGGAATTTCTCCTTCCTGATTAATTTTAGCTTTCACTTCTTTGACAAAACCGCCTAAATCTCTACCACGAACATTGACGGTAACCACAACTCTTCTTTTACCTCTCTCACGGCTAATTTGAGCAGGTAAAGACTCAGATTTAAGCTCTGCAACTTCTTCAAGTGGCACATAGTTACCATTCTCAAGTGGAAGCGGCAGATGCTTCAAGCTATCGATATCCGTTCTTATTTGCTCCGGTAGACGAACAACTAACTCAAATCGTCTGTCTCCTTCATAAATGATCCCCGCAGATTCACCGCCAATTGCAGTAGCAACCCAGTCTTGCAGTTCGGTAACGCTCAAACCATACCTACCAAGCGCTTCTCGTTTAGGAATTACTGATAAAGATGGAACACCTGTGACCTGTTCCATTCGGGCATCAGCAGCACCGTCCACGGTTTTCACTATATTTAGAATATCTTTTGCGGTGAGTAATAACCGATCCAAATCATCACCAAATATTTTGATGCCGACATCAGCTCTAACGCCAGAAATCAATTCATTGAAACGCATTTGAATAGGCTGAGTGAATTCATAGTTGTTGCCCGGAATGTTTTTCAGTACCTCTTCCATTTCTTCAACTAATTCACTCTTTGGCTTTGAAGGTTCGGCCCAATCTTTACGTGGTTTTAAAATAACAAAGATATCAGCAATACTCGGTGGCATTGGGTCAGTTGCTACTTCTGGTGTGCCGATGCGCGAGAATACTTTATCAACTTCAGGAAACGCTTTAATACGTTGCTCAAGTACTTCTTGCATTTCTACTGATTGCTCTAGGCCAGTCGATGGAATTCTTAATGCCTGTAGTGCAATATCACCTTCATTTAATTGAGGAACAAATTCTGTCCCAAGCGTAGTTGCTAACCAAAGGCTATACCCCATTAACAGCGTTGAGAATGAAACAATAATCCAACGAAATTTCATCGCCATTTTTAACAATGGTTCATAAATAGACTTGGTTGAACGAATAACTACACTTTCTTTTTCGCTGATTTTACCTTTCATAAACACAGCTACAGCAGCAGGAACCAGTGTAACTGAAAGGATCATTGCGGAAATTAACGCCATAACGACAGTTGCCGCCATAGGGTGGAACATTTTCCCTTCAACGCCAGTTAGCGTGAAAATGGGGATGTAAACAACAGTGATAATTGCCACACCAAACAAGCTTGGACGTATCACTTCTGAAGTGGCTTCAAAAACGGTATTTAGGCGTTCTCTTAAGTCTTGCCTATGACCGTTGTGTTGGGCCTGTGCTAACCTACGGACAGAGTTTTCAACGATGATTACAGCCCCGTCCACTATCAAGCCAAAGTCCAATGCGCCGAGACTCATTAAATTGGCAGATACTCCTGCTTGCACCATACCTGTGATTGTCATTAACATGGAAATAGGGATAACAGCAGCGGTAATGAGAGCTGCACGTAAATTTCCAAGTAGAATAAATAACACAACAATAACTAAAAGCGCACCTTCAACGAGGTTTTTGGTAACGGTTGCAATCGCTTTATCTACTAACGTTGTTCTGTCGTAAACAGGCTCTGCGGTAATGCCCTTTGGCAGAGATTTTTGTATTTCGCTGAGCTTATGTTCCACTTCTAAAGCAACGGTGCGAGAATTCTCACCAATCAGCATCATGGTTGTACCAAGCACTGTCTCAATGCCATTACGAGTAGCAGCCCCTGTTCTAAGTTCTTTGCCTATAGCAACATTGGCAACATCACTTATTTTTACAGGAATACCATCGTTCTTTTTGATGATGACATTGAGGATCTCATCTATTGTCGCTAGTTGCCCAATGGAGCGTACTAAAACTTGCTGTCCGTTTTGTTCGATATAACCTGCGCCACGGTTGTCATTGTTTTTACGTAATGCATCAGATATTTCTTCAAAGGTTACCTGATGAAAAAGTAATTTTTCGGGTTTAGGCGTTATGTGATATTGCTTGTTGTAGCCGCCGATACTGTTGACCTCAATGACGCCTTTAACTTGAGCCAATTGCGGTTTAATGATCCAGTCTTGTATTTCTCTTAAGGCAATAGCGGTATAAGGCTCTCCATTAGGCATTTTAGCGTCAGGAGAAGCTTGTACGGTATACATAAATATTTCGCCAAGCCCTGTCGAAATAGGACCCATTTCTGGCTCTAAGCCAGAGGGAATAACGCCTTTTATCGCAGCTAATCTTGCATTGATTAAGTTGCGAGCAAAATAAATATCGGTTCCCTCTTCAAAGATAACGGTTACTTGAGATAATCCATATCTTGACAGGGAGCGGGTGTGAGACAGCTTTGGCAATCCGGCTAAGGCGGTTTCTACAGGAAAGGTCACCCTTTGTTCCGCTTCCAAAGGTGAATAACCGGGGGCAGAAGTGTTTATTTGTACCTGCACGTTTGTTATATCTGGAACAGCATCAATGGGAAGTTTTTGATAACTCCACATGCCAACGCCGATGATTACCATCAGCAGACTTAATACTAAATAGCGTCTATTTATTGCAAGACGCAAAATTGATTCAATCATATTGCGTCTCCTAATCGTCGTCTTCTACTTCAGATTTCAAAATATCCGCTTTTATCAGATAACTGTTTTTGTTTACATATTCAGCGTCTTTACTGAGGCCATCAATGACCTCGATATAGTTTTTGTCTGAACGTCCGAGCACAAGTGGCGCAAACTCGTACTCTTCATCTTCTTTTACAAAGACACCAAATTGTCCTCCCAGTTCTTGTATCGCAACTTTCTCGACGGCTAAATCCACCTCAAATCGGTTTATCTTTACGCTGCCCATTAATAATTGGCCTGAGGTTAGGTTTAGCTCAGTGTTATTTAAACGTACACGTGCTAAAACATAAGACTGATCTTTAGCTGGAATTATATTGGTGATGGTTGAGTTGAATGCCTGTTCACCATGCTCAATATCAACAGGTTGACCGACTTTGATTTGATTATATTGGCTGGTAAACACCTTAAATTCAGCCCACAAGGTGTCAAAATTGACGATTTCAAACAAGCTAGTGTTTTGCGTGATACCGCCAATATTTCCATTTCGCTGTAAAACAGTCCCAGAAACAGGGGATGTTATTTTATAGGTATTTAAGCTTTCATTAGATTCAATAACGGCTAATAGATCTCCTTTTTTTACCTTATCACCAACAGTGGAGTTAATTGTCTTTATAACGCCGTTATATCTAGCGCCAACTTGAAATAATTGTTCAGCGCCTATCGTCGTAGCGCCGTATACAGGGATAGTTTGGTTCAACGTTTTTGAAGCTAAATAGGCTGTTTCAACACCAAGCCTTTTTGCCATGTTATTGTTTATTTTGCTAATGCCTTCTTCGCCTTCATGTTCATCTTCACTAGCGATAACACTTTGAATGGGTGATAGATACCCAATAAAAATCAATAGTGCGAGTAAATAGTTTTTCATTTTGAATTCCTAAACGATTCAGTTAATAACTGAATCAATAAATTGTTATTAAACTTAAAGTGATGTTTATTTAGAGTGACAGCGCTTCGTTTGTTAGTTTTTCTATCTCTGCGCCATAAATTAGGGCAGCAGATGCCGCATCAATGAGGGTTCGCCGAGCATTTAACAGCTCTTGTCTAGCCGATACATAATCAAGATATCCATATCGACCTTTTTGATAGGCGTCTTGAGTATCTTCCAGTGCATCTTCAAGCATTGGGATAACCGACTGCTTTAATGAATTAGCTGTTAATATGGCTTGTTTTCTATTGGAGTATGCTCGTAGTAAGTGATTTCTAAACCTCAACTTAGTCGCCTCTTTCTCTATGGCAACTTGGTCACGCTCTGCTAGCGCACTAGCGATTGCACCAGAATTTCGCTTTTCAGCAAACAAAGGTAAGCTAAAGCCAGCGACCAGTGCCGTATCATTGGCTTCTTGAGAGCGCCTAACACCAACAGACCATTTGATATTGGCCGTTGACTCTGTTTTAGCCAACTGTAATTCGGCCTCTTTTAGTCGCTGCTCACTTGCATAAACTTGAATAGCAGGGTTTTTCTCTAATTTCGCAAAGAGACTACTAAAATCACTATCATTGCCAAACTGAAACAGATCTCCAGTTACTCTAGAGAATGACACTGATGTTTCTCCCCAGTAAGCTGATAAAGAAAGCTTTAGATATTCCAAGCGCTTTTGTTCAGATTGAAGGGTGAGGTTAGCCTGAGCAATAACTGCTTTTGAACGTTTCACTTCAGCCTCAGGAGTAGCACCTGCGCGGTTACGCTGAGATACAATCTCTAACGTTTCTTGTGCTAAGCTCAATGCATTATCTGCCAATATCACTCTTTGTTGGGCTGCAAGTACTTCCACGTACTTCTCAGTGACTTGAGCCATTAAATTAAGCGCAGAGACTTCTTTCTCAGCATTGAGTAGTGCTCTTGATTTTGAAACAAGTCCAATCCGCGCTGAGCGTTTATCTCCCATTTCGATAACCGAAGATAGAGCGACTGTTAATTCAGCACTGTCGAATGCATTAAATTCACCTGAGCCTGCAAAGTTCTCAGCTTCAACTTCTAGTTCATAAGCGGGATTTAAACTTGCTGTTTGTTCTTGTCCTGTTAATGCGGTTTGTTTGAAATCAAATATTTTGAGTTCAGGATTTTGTTTAAGCGTCCACTGAATTGCCTCTTGAAGATTTAACTGCTTTTCAAAGGCATAAACATTAAATGTAAAAAGTGACAACGCGAGAAACGCGATATATTTAAGCTGAGGTGTTACACACCTCAAAATTGCTATCTTGCGATGCTCACAGGTATTAAGTGCCATGTATACTTTCCTATAAATTTATATGTGATATTTAGGTCATTAACATTTGACCTTTCTTAATTTTCTATAAAATTTAGGCGTATTTAGGTGGGCGGAATGGCACCGACATATAGCCTTTTAGCTCAGGAGAAACTAAGGCGTAGGTAAGGAAATATTCTATTTTTTGTAAAATATTACAAGAATAATCTGCATTTAAAAATAAGTGACAACAGCAACAAAAATTACAATTATCAATTAAAGTTTGGCTATTACTCACCTCAAATAAATTGGAGGTTTCTGGAGATTCTAGCGGGGTAATAGACTCAGTTAGTGATGTATTAAAAGAACTTTCAATTAAGTTTACTTCAAGCTCTTCTAGCGAAAAAAACACAGATTGCACCGCGATTAAAATCATTATCACGTATGATATATATGGTTTAAAATATGACGGACGCATTAGGTTCATTGTTATCTAGTTCGCTTCAATCAGTCTGATAGTTCCCAAAGTCGTTGGGACTATGTTTAAATCTGAAACATGAGTAAACCCTGATTCAACCTCTAAAGAAGGAAGGACTCCATCTACATTATCTTTTGTAGTTTCAAAACCATCTAATAACTGAACGACAAAGAACAATATCCGTTGAAATATTGAAGTCGGCTTTCCCCAGTCAGCAATTAATAAAATGCCACCCGGTTTAAGTACCCGACGAATTTCAGTTAATGTCGCACGCTTAGTTGAACGGCTTAAGTGATGAAAAAACAAACTTGAAACTACGATATCAAAGGAATTATCACTAAAAGGCATTTCTTGTCCAAAGCCCTGTCTAAAAGAAATATTAAGATCCTTGCCTATAACTTTTTTCTGTGAAATATCTAAAGCGGTTTGGTCTGCATCTAAGCCTATTACGGTATATTTAGGTGATTTTTCAGCTATTAATTTTGTTAGCGTTCCGGTTCCACATCCAACATCAAGTAGGTTGTTTCCTTTGACGTTGGCAACTTTATCTACAATCAGTTTTTTAAAAAATGCTTCTCTCGTGGTGATAGCAACGAGGCTGTCATAAAAATTAGTTAACCAATGAAATCGTAATGGCGGAATGTAGGCATTGTTTTTCATAACTTCATTTCCCTTTAGCCGTTTGAAGCAGACTTAAACTAGCTATAAAGATGCTATTAATGGTTTTAAAATTTAAATAAATAGCCATGATGAATTTGTTTAATACTTTAGCTGTAAGATACGGCGAGCACCGTTTAAAACTACAACAGCAATAATCAAACCAATCACTAAATCTGGATAACGGCTGCTTGTTACTGTAACTAAAAAGCCAGCTAAGATTACCCCAACATTTGCAATAACGTCATTTGCGGAAAAAATCCAGCTTGCTTTCATATGAGCGCCGTCTTCTTTATTACCAAATATTAAAAATAGACAAGCAATGTTAGCGATTAGTGCTATTCCACCAAATATCATCATTAAAGAAGAGATCGGTTCACTACCGTAAACAAAGCGTCTTACGACTTCGCTCAAAGCACTTAGCGCTAGAATAACTTGAAGCACACCAGATATATGTGCCGCTCTAAGTTTCATGCTGATACTTTTACCTACCGAATAAATAGCCAAACCATACACAGCAGCATCAGCAAACATATCTAATGAGTCTGCAATTAGGCCAGCAGACTGTGCAATCAACCCAGCAATTACTTCTATAAAAAACATGACTCCATTAATGGCTAACAACCATTTTAGGGTTGATGCTTCTTTCATCTCATTTTTTTGGGCTAGATCTTTTGCTTTTGCAGCTTCGGTGCTGCAACTTTCTTTAGTTGATGCCAACTCTGCACCGAGATTGAGTTGTTGTAATTTTTTTGTTATCTCATCTAAATTTTCATCATGAAAAACCTTGACTAAACGGCTAGGAATATCAAATTGCAACCCAACTGAAGGCTCAATTGAGTCAAGTGCTAACCTAATCAATCTCTCTTCTGAAGGACAGTCCATTTGAGGTACTTTAAATGTACTGACAAACGCGCCACTATAGTTATCTAATTGTGTATCAATTTTTACATCTTCATTGGTAGAAGATGATTGACACTGACCACTACATTTTTCTGACATATTTAACATTCCGTAATAATATTAAAATAAGTATAAAATCTATAGTGGCTATAGAGTCAAATAAAAATTATTCAATATGAAAAGTTTGGGAAGTAACTCAAATAGCTATTCCAAGAAAATAATTGTTGGGGGGTAGTGACAGCAAACACTGCTAACATTATTTGGACTGCCCGTTTTATACCGATGTTTATCAAAGATAAAAAATAGAAGAGCTATCTAGATAGAATAAATTAACCGATGATCCTAATTCCACATTAAAGTCGCGTTGGTGTGTTACTAATTGTACAGAGGATCTAAAACAAGATTTAAATTTAAAAGTAAGAGCAACGACTATATTGTTGGAACACTTGTCATGAGATACGCTAAGCCTAATGTCCGGTTTCGTATCAAAGTGAATTTTAGCTGAAGTAATTTTGTACCATCGTTTACGACTGCTTCAGGCTCAAATCTGACGAAGATTTCCTAGTACTCACCCAATCTGGCTTGATGAGAAATAATCTCAAACATTATGCGTAGCCACATATTCGCTCAACTTGAGCGGGATCTTATAAAAGCCAGAACCACAGAAGGTCGTGAAGAGGCTAAAGCTAAAGGCAAACACATGGGCAGATTGCCTGCTTTATCAGACAAACAAGCGAAAGAATTATATAAAGATAAATTAAATGGTGAATCGATCTCTGCATTAGCGAAGAAATATTCTGTTAGCCGCCCCACGGTTCACCGAACTATTGAAAGAATGGAACAAAAGAAATAATAAATAAAAGGAGACGTTATGTGGTCTGATAAAGAATCAAAAATTGATTTCTTAAATTTTAATGAAACGGCTGAGTCAATAAAAGATCTTATAACAGAAAAGGAGTTAATGCCTATTAGTATAGGCGTTTTTGGTGATTGGGGCGCTGGAAAATCGACGATTCTTGAACTTACTAAGGCTTCTCTGGAAAGTGATGAACAAGAATATATCCAAGTACATTTCGATGCATGGACTTTCCAAGGGTATGATGACGCTAAAGCGGCGTTACTAGAAACAATTGCATCTACTTTAGTTAAAAAAGCAGCAGACGATAAAAATCTCAGTGCAAAAGCAAAAGAGTTTGCTGGACGAATAGATAAGATCAGACTGATGGGATTGCTAATGGATGGTGGTGCAGCATTAGCTGGTATACCAACTATGGGTGGTATACAGAAGATCATGGGACTATTCAGTGGTGGTGACGATGGTGAACTGGATGTTGATGATGTAAAAGGTGCTGTCGATGGCGCTAAGGATGTCGCGAAGAAAAACAAAGGTTTGATCAAAGATAATAAATCATTTTCACCTCCTAAAGAAATTAAAGAATTCCGAAAAGCATATTCTGATCTGTTAAAGGAGTTTGATAAGCCACTTATTGTCTATGTCGATAATTTAGATCGCTGCTCTCCATTTAATGCTATTTCGACCCTTGAGGCGATCAGGTTATTTCTATTTTTACCCAATACTGCATTTGTTATTGCCGCCGATGAGGACATGATCCGCTTGGCAGTGCCTGAGTATCACAAAGGTGCATCTCAACGACATCAAACTGATTATTTAGACAAGCTTATTCAAATTCCTGTGCATGTACCAAGACCCGGCGTTCTGGAGATAAGGGCATATTTAATGATGCTTACTGCTCAAGATCACGGCGTTACCGATGCGCAATTAGAAACGATAAGATGTGCCCTTGAAGAGTCATTAAGGCTGTCGTGGAAACAACCACAAATTACCGTTGACGAGCTACTTCAAGATCACGAGATTGAAAAGCATTCCGAACTCAGAAGTAAATTTGTGGTTGCTGAACAGTTAGCTCCACTATTAGCTGAATCCACAAACATTAACGGCAACCCTCGCATAGTTAAGCGATTACTCAATCAGGTTAAGATGAGAAAGAAAACCGCTCATCGCAGAGGAATGCAGCTTGATGAAAAAACTATCACTAAGCTGGTAATTTTTGAGAGGTGCTTAGGCACTCAGGCTACCAACAAGCTTTATGAATTAATTGATAAGGAAAACGGATATCCAAAAGTATTAGCGGATCTTGAAAATTCAGAAGTCGAATTTGACGAAATTAATTTACCTGAAGAGTGGAAACTCGACCTAGCTTTTATTGATAAATGGTCGAAATTACCTCCCATGTTCACTGAAATGGATTTGACACCAGCGGCATATCTGAGCAGAGAAAGCATTCCAATGGGGGCTGTTAATTCGGTAATGTCTGGAGCCGCTCAAAAACTCGTAGAAGAATTAATGAAGCAAAAGGTAAGGGTCAGTGGCGTTAACTCTACTGCGATTACCACAACTCCGAAGGAAGAATACATGTCAGTCATGGATGGTTTGATTGAAAACTTTAAGTTGATTGGTGATTGGACCGAAAGACCAACAGGCATTTATGGGGCTGTGTTACTTGCCAAGCAGGATGATAAATGTAGCTTAAGTCTTCTTACATTTTTAAAAAGCTTGCCCCGCCAAAGATGGCTTAATCCAATTTTAAAAGAACTAGAGGGAACTAAGTAATATGGGTACGTCCGCATCGTCAACAGGACCAAATAATAAGAGTCCACTTATTCCATCTTGGGCAGAGCAAGGAGATCCTGTCACAATAGAACCTGCATCAGGTACTGATGGGGATGAGCAAGCTGGCTCTGATAATAATCAAGCTGATGATCAGAATGACAATAGCAATGATATTGACAATGACAAGGTTCAACAAGAAATCGGTGGTTCACCTACAGCAACACCGCCTCCAAATAGGTTTGCCAGTGCCAGAAGAGCATTTGGTAAATATGCGCAAACAGGTGGCTCAACCTCAGATCTAAGGCGTTCATTAAAAAGTTACTCTAGAAAAGGCTCTGGCGGAGGTAAAAGCACAAGCAGGAGACTATCAAGCGGCATAACTGCTGGTTCTGGATTGCTTGGTGTCATGCGTGGCGACACCGTAACGGTTAATAATCAAAGCTTATCATTAGGTGATCTAACTGGGCTATCGACTGATCAAGCAATCGACAAAATTGCTAGCCATTTAGCGCCTGATAATGCCGATTCGGATGCTGTAAGAGTTGCGTTGGATTACGCACTAGAAGAAGCACTCCCCGATACAGAAGAATTTGACCCAAACAGTTTTACTGACGAAGTTATCCAAGAAGCCATAGGCTGTTATTTAACAGACCTTATTTTTCAGGATGTGGTTGAAGGCATGGGCAGAGCTTGGTTTCATGTTGAGCCAGCAAGCAAGCATCATCAAATGGAAGTTGAATTAAGGGAACTAATAAAAGTGATTACACAAGAGCAGTTAGACAAAGTAACTAATGGCAACCCCAGTACTATTAGCAAAGAAAATATTACTAAAATTCAAGCCGATGCTATTGCTATGACGGTTGATGAATGGGAGAGCTTTAATGACTAATTTTTACTTTAACCATGACCCTGCTAACTTGCCTGACTTTTCTGATGATTGTCATCCTGTCCAAATGTTTCATACGCATCAAAATGACATCACTAAGCACAGCTTGGTGTCAAAACAACTACTACAAACAGTTCGTGATTTAGGATTGAATGTAGATGCTGATTCAATAGATCTGATAACAATTGCTACCGCCGTTACCGCTGCTGATACATTTGAATTAAGGGATAATGCAGAAAATGCATGGGCTAGAAAAATGCATTTGCATGTTCCTGTAACTGATGAGGATATGTGGAATTTTGTAGAACCTGAACTGAGTTCTTTGCTCAACTTTCTTACAGGCGATCAATGGCTGTTTACTTTTGAAAAAACAACTATGCCGATGCCGACTCCTAAAACAAGTGAGCAAGCGAAAGCAAAAGCAAAATCATTAATTGGACTCAACTCTGTTTGCCTTTTTTCTGGTGGTCTTGATAGCGCAGTTGGTGCAATTGATATTTTGAACGGAGAATCAGATTTAAAGCCTCTCTTGGTTAGTCACGCTTATCGTGGTGATGGCGCTAAGCAAGAAGACATTAAGCAATTATTATCCCCGCCATTCGGCGAATTGTCCTATTCAATGTCTCCCCATATTATTAAGCACTTAGAAGGTAAAACTGACATTAGTATGAGGGGAAGAAGCTTTAACTTCCTAGCTATGGCGGTACTTGGTATATCAGCCTTAAGAAATGCTAATTGCGATAGCAGTATTGAAACTATTGTCGTCCCAGAGAATGGCTATATTTCTATAAATCCGCCGCTTACCAGAAGACGGATTGGTAGCCATAGCACTAGAACTACTCATCCTAATTTTCTAAGCAGGCTTGAATCTTTGCTTAGAGACACTGGGTTTCATGTCAAATTTGTAAACCCCTATCAATTCAAAACTAAAGGTGAAATGTTAGCGGAATGTGTTGATCAAGACGCAATTAGAAAAGCAGTTCCCCTAAGTGTTTCATGCAGTCATTGGCACAGAGAACATAAACAGTGTGGGCATTGTGTACCTTGCCTTATTCGAAGAGCGTCAGTTTTTCATGCTGGTTTTACACAAGATGCGCCATACAAGACAAAGCGGTTGAGAGATCTTATCAAAGAAAAAGATACTCGCGATGATCTCCAAGCGGTTCAAACTGCCATTATTAGATTGAAACAATCCGATAACTATCGTTCTTGGCTTCGAAGTTCAGGGCCAATACCACAAGAAAAAGATATACGAGAAAAATTAGAATCAACTATTAAGCGAGGATTGGCAGAGGTTGAATTATTTCTCCAAGCGGATAAATCGTCATGATGGATCTTCATTGCCACGTTGATTTATATCCAGATCATCAAGAGGTATTGAACGACATAAAAAGCAGTAATTATTACGTGCTATCAGTAACTACGGTGCCTTCAGCTTTTGAAGGTACTGTCCAGTTAACAAGTGGCATAAAACACTGTAAGACGGCCTTGGGGCTTCACCCTCAACTTGCTCATCTAAGAAAAAATGAATTAGCACTATTCGATAAGCTAGTTGATAGAACTAGATATATTGGAGAAATTGGACTGGATGGCTCAAAAGGTTACGCTGATTACTTTGATGATCAATTAGAGGTTTTCACGCATATTCTAAAAAAATGTGAAGGCTTTGATGACAAAATACTAACTATCCATAGTCTTAACGCGACTGGTGAAGTTCTTGAACAACTTAAGTTACATCCCAATGCTGGTACTTCTATTCTTCATTGGTTTTTAGGTACTAAGAAGCAAGTTCTAGAAGCCGTCGAGCTAGGCTGTTTCTTCTCTATTGGGCCAGCCATGCTAACTTCAGCCAGAGCTAAAAAAGTAATATCGTGGATACCTCAAGATAGAGTTCTACTCGAAACTGATGGACCTTTCGCCAAAGTGGCGGGGAATATTCTGTTTCCTTCAAGTGTTGGCACTGTTACTGAATATCTGGCTGAAATTTGGTGTAAAAATAAGGCTTTGATAATAGAAAAATTGTCAGTAAATCTTAGGTGTTTAACATCAGTCAAGTAACTAATTATACGTCACGTAATCTTATAACAATTTTATTCAGGTTTAATCGGTTTGTTTGAAGTATTTGTATTAGCTATAGCACTCAGTATGGACGCGTTTGCAGTATCCATAGGCTTAGGTTCTAAAAAAGTAGTAAATGCTGAAAAGCTCTTTATTAAAGCCGCTGCTTATTTTGGTTTTTTCCAAGGCTTTATGCCTCTTTTAGGCTATTACAGCGGTAAAGGTTTATCATCTTGGATTGAAGATTATGCACCTTGGATAGCTTTTATTTTGCTAGTATTTATCGGTGGCAAAATGATTTATGAGTCCCAATCTGAAGGAATTGAAGAAGATATTGCTAATGTTACTCATCGTGTGCTATTTGTTCTTGCTATTGCCACCAGTATTGATGCAATGGCGGCAGGTTATGCAATCACATTGCTTGAGGTAGATATAGCCGTAGCTTGCTTGATAATAGGCGTCACGACGTTTGCCTTTAGCTGGATTGGTGTGAATATCGGCGAAAGAAGTGGCGTATGGCTGGAATCTAAAGCTGAACTATTTGGTGGTTTAGTGTTAATCGCAATCGCATTTAAGATATTACTTGGTTGACACAGAACCACCGAATACTAGGCTACTTACCTGAGCAACATGCATTGCCTTCTTGAATAGGAGGACACTTAACTGTTCCATAAGAGCAATAAACGCAACAATCACCTTTTAACGGTTTAAGTAGTGCTTTACAGCTTTCGCATTCGTAATACCATTGGCAAGCGTTTGTAGGCATGGTTTCAACTTTGCTAAATCCACATTCAGGGCAAGTGATTTTAGATTCTAGTTCTATACCTTGCATACTGGTTCCTTAATGGGCTTAACAATATCTAAAATAGACATTACGACCATCCAAATGATCCCAAAGTAAAATAAGTAAGTGCTCCAGTCGTATTGCCATAAAGGATAAAGGGTCAGCAATACTGCAATTGGGCCAATGACACTTAAAACGCCTCTCAATGAATCTCGATGTTGATACCAATTATAGAAATTAACTAACAACGCTAGTGAAGCAAATAATGGCAATAAGGTGTTCACCGCTATCCCTTCAAAATGTGAAAGAAAACCTAACCCAAGAGCAGATGCCAATGAGCCGAGTGCAGGAAAACATGCTGTGCAGCTAAGGGCGGCTAGCCAAACGCCACCAGAACCTACTTTATCTAGAATTTTATTGATCATAACTATCTACCTCAATTTTTAAGGTAGTATAAACTCCGTACATAAGTACGGGGTCAATAGCTATTTAAGTGAATTTATTACCGGGCAGGATTGAGGGTCTTGATTGGCCTTGCAAGAATCTGTCATATCTTGAATTACTTTCTCTAATCGCTGTAAATCAGCAATTTTATTACGAATGAGATTAAGTTTTTGCAACCCCATCGACTCAATATCAGCGCAACTGTCACTTAGTGACATAAGCGATTCAATTTCTTTCAGCGTAAACCCTAATGCTTTAGCTTTCAGAATAAATTTGAGTTGACTGGTAAGGGCATCGCCATACATTCTGTAACCAGACTCTGGTTTTAAAGGTTGCTCTATCAGACCTTGGCGCTCATAGAAACGGATTGTTTCAACATTGATATCTAAATCTTTTGCCAGTTTTCCAATGGTTCTCATAAACATACTCTTTAGAAGCAGAAATATCATTATACAATTAATGCGGATTGCCTAAACTCAATTTTATTGCATGAACGGGGTCGCTAAGCGTCCTCTTTGTAGAATTAAGTTCACATATCCAGATCACTCTGACCGTCTCTTGTTCGCTCTTGCTGCCTGTCAGGTGAAGTCTAAGCCTAATCAACAAAACTGTAAGTTGAGATATGAGCTACTACATCTAATCTATTGTTTCGTTGAAACTAATTCAATAATTTCACCAGTAGACGTATCCACTCTTATTTCTGTATGTTGCCCTGAATGCTGAAGTTGATTTTGTAAATCGGCATTAATCAGTTTGAGCTTATCTATTTCTGCGTACATTTCACTCAACAACACTAATAACTTTGTATCTTTATTATCGATTTCCTTAGTGCCGATATTATTTTTTTGCTTTTCTTTAGCAAGCTTGCTTTTTAGTTCGGCTACCTTTGTTCTGAGTTGTTTTATTAAATTATCTTTATTTTTTTCTTCCCAAGTTAATTGAGCTTTTTCAATACTTTCTCGTAACTTTACCCATTTTTCTTCTTCTTTAGATAGATTCGCAATATTTCTTTTAGCTCTCGTTGCTACTGCATTTTTGGTTATCTTGCTGCCATCAGATTTCATCTCTTCAAAAGCACGTTTTATATCATCATATGCGCTACTCATGCTTGTTCTCCTTGGTTTGTATGCGCTTTGCCTTCATCTAATACATAGTCAGCTGCTGCTATATTATTTTTCCAGTGAATAGCAAATAGCTCGTAATCTTCTTGCTCTTCTGTGGTTGATGCTGCATATGCCTCTAGTTTCTGGGTCGCATCTTTTTTTATCACTTGCCAATTGACCTTGTGGCGTTTGGTAATGATTTTACTACCACAATACACACAGCCACTAGGGATTCCTGCTCCTTTTATCTTGCAAGCTTCTCCCGCAGTGCAGTACCCCGTAGGCAAGCCACGTATGTTTTTAATATTTTTGACGAGAAATTTTTTCAGTTCTTCAATTGAACTGAAATGGATCTGCTTAATCACAGTCGAATCTTTACTTTGACTATCAGTAATACCTATTATCAGATCTTTAGATGTTTTATTAATTTGCTCACCAGCACCACCTTTAAGTGATTGTGACTCGGCTTCATCTATTAACTCTTCTGCAACACGGTCAATTAAAATCTCATTAAACTCTTCAGTAGTTTTAATTAAAGTTGTTGAGGCCAAAAATGCTCTTCGAGTATAAACAAACGTCATTAGGCTGGTTAAATGTTTAAATTGATATCTAATATCATCAAGCTCACCTAATTTATTGGCAATGACAAAGTAGGCCAACGTATGTCGAAACATGTGAGCGGTTAATCTAAACGTATCGCCTTCTTCGTATGGGACACCTCTATTCTCTCCTCTAACTTCTTTGTAGTTAGATTCAAGGCGTTCAAGCTCTGCTATATCATCATCGTCTAGAGTTAAGTCAAAAAGCTCAATGTTTTCACTGTTTTTAACCTCAAATTTTGTGAATCGCCCAGCATCGCTAAAACTAACACTACAGCTACTATGTGAAACCCCGAAAAGACGGTTTCTTTCTAACCCTTCTTTCAAGTTGTGTGCTTGACTACTTGTTATATTGGCTCTGCATGAAGAAAGTACAGCTTTTGCCCTTTCTTGCATACCGAACACATATTTTTCGTAAATACCAACACACTCATGTACTTCAGCGTTTGAAAACCATTCCATCTCAACCTTACTGTTGTCGGTTTTGGTCATGATTGCCGTAATGTAATAAATATCATCTTTGTAATTGGCACAGCCAACCTTGCATGTAAGTACTTCGTTATATCTCATGCCTGTATAGGCCAAGATATTAATGTATGTGGCTAATTTTAAATCTTCTAATTCTTCGGATAATTGAATGAATTCCACTTCATCGGGTAAGTTTCTTACATGTTTTGCTATTAGCTCACCTGTACTAATTTTGGGCGGTGGTTCAACGGAGCCTTCATTTAAACTATCTATTAAGCGTGCATTTAATTCTAGCCATCGTTCTATCTTATCCTTAGAGTTTTCAACTATTTTTTCTGCAAACTTCAGAATTTTTTTCATTACTTTAGTAGGAATGACAGGGTGCGAATAAGTGACTGGTCTCGGATGGTGTAACTCGTTTAGTTGGTTAAGTACATCAATAAAAACACTACACACCTTAGGGCCAAAAAGACGAAAGCTGCGCTGCACGTCAAATAGTTTAGTAAATGAGTGTGATTGTCTGTAAATAGCTATTTTCCTGACTTCATATAAATAGTCTTTTATGAGATTCCTAATAACTAAGTCAGATTTGAACTCCAACTCATGAAATGAGTGATAACCTCTTTGTCTTAAGAAGGCTGCAAATAAATTTAGATACGTTACATCATTTTGAAGTGTAGAGATTTTTAGAGGTTTACCGCCTACAACATCACCATGTGTGAGTTTAATTAGTGAATAAATTCGAATTTGATATGCTAATTCATCAACACCTTTAAAATTCACATTTCTTTGCGTTTCTTCATAGCTTATCCAAGTGTCATCGCCAAAGTGAATAGTGCCATGTTTAGCAATATTCAATGCTCTGTTTTCCCACAAAGCAATCGAATTAAAAGCGCTAGTATCATCAACTTTAAAATCTTCTAACACCTGAACCAAAGGTTTTATAGTGATTTGACCTGTATGTGTTTTTACAACAGCGATATCAAGTAGTTTTGTTTTAGTTATCTCTTTGGTCATAGCAAACCTGTGTTTTTCCAATGAGGATGAATACCCTCTGTTCTCAATAGTTCTTTTCCATCAGTCACAGCTTGAGCATTAAGCTTGGCAATATCAGCTAATATTTCGTTAACCCTATTTTTCAACTGCTCTATGTTTTCCAGTTGCTCTGTTATAGAGTCAAATGTTGCGGCTGAGTTTTCCATATCAGCAACAACAAAATCCCGGTATGACAAAAGTTTCCAAACATGCAATGCGTCAGCAACACAGCGATAGAACGGACACCACAAGCATGCGTTAAAGTCGGCACATGCATGCTCGTTTGTATCTCGCTGGTCTAATAATTTCCTGTTTTGTGATTCGAATGCCACTACTGCGGATTTATCTTTTGAGTTAATGCATGTGCCATTCGGGACTTTTTTACCGTCTTCTGGTGGAGTCTGCAAAATGATTACTTTGTCGGTAACATCGCGAACAAAATAGTCTGCCATTGTTTTTGTCGCTCTGTTGATTGTCATTGCAACATCTTTGTTATCTTGCATTAAATAATGACGCAAGAACGTTTCATAAGAGTGCTTGCCAGCTTTTTGATACCACTTAAATTCTTTGGCAACTTTTCGGTAAATGTAGTTAAGCCCTGATTTTCTGATCTTTTGCGAATTAAATACGATATCACACCCAAGCTCAGTCAATATCCTATCTATAGTGGTCTTGAAACGTGATGCTGTTAATAATTGAATCTTTACTTCTCCAATACTATTTACTTTGGGAAAAACAAAAATTCTTTTTGATAGGTTCTCAATAGAAGGGCGGTAAATAGACGTAAGTTTAGTCGCAGCCTTAATATCAAATATTACTGGTTCGACAACGTCGCCGTATAAGACGCCTTCTTTTTCTAGATCTTCGGCTTTAATTTCAAATTTATGCCATTGTGTTTGATAATTAGCTCGGCGTTTAAATAAACGAAGAGCAGGAGTTTTACTTGAATGTAATGGCGTGTTAAAGAAAAATAAGTCGTCAGTATCAAGCTCTAGCGTAGGAGTTGAATTCCAACCAGTTTTCAATATGACTTTTGCTGCATAAAGTGTAACTTTGTCTTTAATTGTGAGTAAGGTCTCAGAAAGCCCTTTTTCTATGTAATATGCTAATTCTACTACTTCTCTATATGAGTAGAGCTTATCTTGATTCTGAGAGAGTTGCTCTTGATGTTGTGCAGTTAATTCGGTGTTGACCGGAAAGCTTTTAATAGTATCTAGACCATAAAACGATAGTAATTTGTCGATAGCGCTCTGATATTGATTACCAACAAAAACCGACAAATCGCCTTGTTTTGATTTTAGTTGAATTGCCTCTCTTATAGCCTTTAGTATCTCACAGTTATTTTCAACAAAAGCATGAACCCCATGATTGGCAATAAGCTTCATTTGTTCATCTGTTAATGATGATGCATTTTCTTTCAATGCGCTAGCCATACTACCTATGTAACCTTTGAGAGTGACGATGCCTATGCTCTCGCCATCAATTCGCTTTGTAAAAACTTTATGGTATTCGACTAGGTTTTGATAAAATTTATAGGCATTGTCATATACCCACTCATGCTTCTGCCATTCGGTAGTGTCACTTTCTTTAAGGTAATAGCCCAATGAGTAGGGTAATAAACTTTCCTTTGCGATTTTTTCACCCGTAACAAAGTGGTAAAGGTCCAATGCAGCGTTTAGTAGCAGTAAAAACTGCTGGTTATTTTGAGTTTCTTCTTGGTAATGCTTATAAAGGTATTTAAATCCCTGAAGGCCATTTTCTGCAAACCCTTGAATTCCACGCTCACTAAGCAGCTTAATTATTGGTGATGCTACGCTACCAGCACTATTCAACCACCTTGGAAATGATAAAGTTGAGGATCTAACTCTTGTTGTATTAGCTTCCGAAGCGCTTGCTATCTGATTTTTCAAAAAAGCATCAACTTCATTGCCAAATTTGGATGATATGCTTTGTGCATACCCTATCACTTCGGCTTCAGTTTTAAATTGATTGACTCTAGCTTTACCCCACACATCGGGTAGTATAAATTTTAAAAAAGTACGGAAGTTGTGATTGCATATAAATGATGAAACGAATTCCCTATCCTTTAATGTTGCCAATAATGGCAGTTTGACGCGTTCAGTATTCTTAAAAGTATCATGTAGACAAATATTTATAATAGCAGTCGCAGTTTTGAGGATGTTGTCTCTAATAGAAGAATCTTTGAGGCTTAATTCTGGAAGGACGAGATAGTCCAGATATTTTTTTAGTAATTTACGAGTCTCTTTTACTTGATGGAATTCAAGTTCGAATAATTTAGTTATGTCGATTGAAGTAGCCCCATTTACTAGCCTAAAAGGAGCGTTGATAGCGTTATCATAAAAATGAAACTTAGCTATGTTTTCTAAAGCTTCTTCTATACGAGTAGCATAACTAGGTAGCTTGACATCATTTATTTCATTAATGCAAAAGTATTCCAGTTCTTGCCAAATTTCAAAGTCTGATAGAGCATTTAATCCCGAAGTTTGAATTGATGTCGCAGTATCTGCACTAACCTTATTAAGGGCTAGAGGAAGAATGTGCTGTAAACTGACACAAGCATTCCGCAAGCGACTCATTGAAATAGCAGTGTCGTCACCTGTGCTAATATTGCTTTCTTTGTCATATGCCCTGTTAAATAAAACGTCTAACTGTTCGGCTAGAACAATTGAATGAGGTTTAAATCTAGCAGGAATACGATTGGACTTCCGCGTTTTAACTTGCTGTAGCATCTTCAGCCTCACGCATAAGCAATTCGTTAACATCACCGTAGATATCTTTTACCCACTCTGACATCGCTCCGTATGCATCCACTGATACACTTTTGGCAAAGTCGATGTAACGTTTGGTTGTTTTAAAGCTTTCGTGACTCATCAAAGTCATTAGTGTTTGTCGGATGGAACTTTCTGATTCACCTTTGTCAATTAGGTATTTAGCGACATAAGTAGCAAAGGTAGCGCGTAAGTCATGGAATGTGCGTAATAGTATTTCTAATCCCTGCTTCCTTTGTTCTTTTCTAACTATGGAAATAGTATTCCCCGGTGTATCTTCGCTTATCCGCGATCCTGAACTATTCATAAACAAAGGAAGCGGATGTTCGCTATTGTCCATACCATGATTAGTCTCATGTTTGGTACGTCGCTTCATATTTTGAATTGTCAAAGTGTGATTGTACAAAAGCTTCATTAGAACTCGCGCTATTGTTAATCTCACTGGCTTATGTCCTTTTCGTACAATGTTCAATTTTGGAATACGTTTCTCGTTTTCTTTTTCATCAGGGTTAAAGAGGTCTTTCTGGTCGATGGCCGAAATTTCAAAAGATCGAAGTCCACCTAACAAGGCACACTGCAAATAAAGTTTATAAGTCTCTTTTTGAGCTGTATTCGTCTCCAGTAACTGTTTAAGTTCTTTTGGAGAATATGGTTGTAGACCTTTGTCTGGTGAGTCTTCTTTTTGTTTCAATGTATTTGGAATGCTCAAATTACTGACCCATTTCCATAAGCCCCCAGAACGATTGTTGCTGGTAGGTAATTGAAACAACGAACTGACACCTGATTTAGCTTTCGATTTAATACGTACCTGTTTGTATTCAAGTGAGAAGGGGAGGCTATCTATAGCTCCGCGCTTATGGCTCCATATATAGAATGCTTTAACAGCTCTAATTCGTTCTTGAGCGCTGTTAAAGCTTATGCGTTTAGACTTATCTTTGGTTTCGACTCTTTCACATAAATGTTTGTGATATCTCCACACAGGTAACCTAGAAATATCATCATCTACAGATTGTTTTGAAAGTGGTGCAGCTATTACTTCAAAATAGGATGCATCATCTTTATCCAACCAATCTAAGAAAGCTTTTAAGTGCTTAGCTATACTGCGAACAGACTTAACATCTAATGGCTTTCCCGGTTGGCTGGCATGATAAGCGTCACTAAAAGCCTCATTGTCTATTTGATTCTTTTTGAGACTGAAATGACCTTCAAAGCGGTGCATTAAAAATAAGTTCATTTCTTGGCATTCGGTGAAGCGAGTCGGGTGATATAGCACTGGAAAATTAGGTTCTATTTTATCGTGCCTATATGAGTGAGTTCTGATGCCTTTTTCAGTCTTAATAGGTTGCCCTGATTTATCGAGGTGAAAAGACATTCCTTTTCCAAAGTTGACTGATGTTTTAATTATTTTAGTTTTTGTTGTATTTCGAAGTATCATTTTCGTTCACCTTTGATTCTTAGCTAGAGTATGTGTGTAAAAACTTTTTTGTTCAAGTTTATTGAGGGTATGATAGTATTATATCAATTCGGGGGTGATTTTAGATGAAAGCCAAAACTTAACCGCCTCGCAGCTGAAAACCATTATTACCCGTTGTGGCGAAGGCACCAAGCTAATTTGCTCTGGCAACCTTGCGCAAATAGACAGTAATTACTTAACCCCAGTAACATCGGGTTTAACCTATATTGTCGAGCGCTTTAAAGATTTTGAGGGCAGCGCCACAGTTAACTTGAATGGCGTAGTAAGAAGTCGCTTAGCCTCGTTTGCGGAGGAAAATTTATAACTTGCACAGCTTCGCTTGGCTCGATAACCTAACTTGCAAAATTAGCGTCAAGCGACGGATTGTAGATTGAACTTTCTACCTTTAAAACATTACTACCGTTCACTAACAGTGGCACTTATTGTGCCACTGTTAGTGGCTTTTCTATTGTGCCTACATTTATACAATATTAAATTGGAGCGTGGCGTTGCTAAACGTGAGGCGGATTTTGCCAATTTAGCAGCGCAAGTTGAGCATGCTATGAATGGTGCGGATGGCTTGATTGCCACGCTTTTTTCTCAATATTCACAACCTCTTTCTTATCAATTTGATCAGCAATGGCTTGAAGGTATCAATCAGCAAGACAATTATTACTACCGGAAAATTCCAGGTGGTGGTGGTGAAATTGTCGGTCAGGGTAAATTTTCAAACAGTCCAAATGCAATCGCGCAATGGCAGCAAGTTATTGCGCTAGGACCGGCTTTTAATACCGCATTATCGTTAATTCAATCTTTAGCTGCGGTTGCTTACGTTAATGAGCAAGGTTTTGTGTATATCAAGCGCCGCCAAGACGGGGATAGCTTAATGCTAACCCAAGTGCTTGATGGCCACCTTCGCCCTGCGGTTGTTGATAACTCGCTGACATCAAGTGCGGTTATCGAAATTGCGGGAAAAAATTACTTTTCAATCGGCCATGCACGTGAGCGAGGCAGTGAAGAGTACATTATTTTGATTTATGACCTAGCGGCCGTTGCAAGTTGGTTAAAAAAAATAGCCCCCAGCAGCGGTGAATATATCTTTTTAAATGATCAGCAAGAGGTCATTACTAGTTCGCGAAATGAGATCAAACAAGGCGTGCCACTAACAGCGTATTGGCCCTTAGCAAGCCCTGCTGATAAGCCTGCAAAAGGGATGGATAAGCTTGGTAATGTCTTCCTTTTACAAGCGCAAAATCAGCTTCCCATATATGTTGGTTACTTTGAATCTCATTTTGAATTAGCATCACCGATAGTGACCGATGTTGTCATAGAACTGGTTTTTTTATGTTTATTTTTAGTGATGATGTTCGCCACCTTACTGTGGTTGAGTCAGCGTATTTTTGTCAAACCGATGACTTACTTAATGGCGTACCTTGAACAAAATGAGGCACATTATAAAGCGCGTTCAAATTATCAAATACCAGCTAACTGGCAGCCATGGTTTAGCCGGATTAAGTGGGTGCTTAATAAAAATCAGCAACTTGTTGATTCTTTACAGCAAGCTAATAGCGAGCTCGATGACCAAGTTAAAATAAAAACTCGTGAATTAGCGCGTAGTTATGAAGCTAAAGAGCGACATTTAGCCTTGCTTAATAGCATGCTCAATAGTGTGCCAGATTTAATTTACTTTAAAAATATTGATGGTTCATTTTTAGGCTGTAACCGTTCTTATGAGCAATATATTGGGATTGAGCAAGGCCAGCTAGTGGGTCAGCAGTTATGTGATATTAGTGATGACAGTGGTCATATTAGCGAGCTGGAACAGCAAGTGTTAAAAACTAAAAGCAAAGCGGAGCTGCGGCTTGAAACCCAACAGCAAGTATTTCAATTAACCATTGCGCCATTTTACAACGAGCAAAATCAATTATTAGGCTCAATGGGAATTGGTCGCGACATAACAGCGCAACAGCAAGCCTTGTTGGCATTAAAAGCCTCCGAATCTAAATTTCGCAGTGCCATTGAATATGCCGCCAATGGGGTGATCTTATTGTCACTAGAGCATAGCGTATTACAGCTTAATAGAACGGCGCGCAAGATTTTTGATATTGATAAAGCAGCACCCAACTTATTATTAAAACAGTTATTCCCGCAGCAACAATGGCAAGAAATAGCATCACTATTAGCTTTATTACTGACTGAGAAAAAGAAGGTTTATCACCTTACTTTAGGGCAACAAGAGCTCAATCTTTGGTGGCAGTTGAGTGTTTCTTTAGTGTGGGATGAGCAGCAAGCTCCTTATTATTATGTGATCCATATTCAAGATGTCAGCGCACTCACCCAAGCTAAACAGGACGCAGAGCGGGCAACCGAAGCGAAAAGCCGTTTTATTGCTAATTTAAGCCATGAAATTCGCACTCCACTTAATGCGGTGACCGGCTTAATTGATATGGTTACCCAGCAAGGCTTAACATCGCAGCAGCAACAACATGCAGCTCAAGCTAAAAGTGCAGCGCAAAGCTTATTAACTATGCTTAATCGAATGCTAGATTTTGCACGAAGTGAGAATAATCAAGTACAACTCGATCTGGTTAGTTTTGAGTTATCTGCACTGTTAGATAGCTGTGAGAGTTTATTGATCGGGCTTTGTCAGCAAAAAGGGCTTTCGTTTAATATTGAAGTGGACTCCTCAGTTGCGCCTCAACTTGTAGGTGACTATATTCGTTTGCAGCAAGTGCTCGGAAACTTACTAACAAATGCCGTAAAATTTACTGAGCAAGGAACTATTACACTTAAAATAACGGCTCATGATATATCTGATACTCAACAAACGCTGTGTTTTACGGTGCGAGATACTGGTGTAGGCATTGATAAAGCTGACCAAAGTCGATTATTTGACGCATTTACCCAAGGTGATGAATCGCTTACCCGTACCCACCAAGGCGTCGGCTTAGGACTTGCCATTGTAAAACATGAAGTGGCGTTAATGGGCTCAGAAATTAACGTAGTGAGTGAGAAAGGCCAAGGCAGTGAGTTTTTCTTCACAATCACCTTCACTATTGCGCAACCACCCACCCAGCCTACGCAACCTAATAGGCTTAACACTGCAATGACAGCACCGACTCTTAAGGTTGCAGGAGCTCTAGTATTAGTGATTGATGATAATCAGCTGAACTTAGATATTATTAGTAATATTTTAAGCCAAACAAATATTAATGTGATGACTGCAAATTCGGCGATGGCAGGTATTGCGTTAGTAGAACAAGTAATGCCGGACCTGATTTTGATGGATATCCAGATGCCAGAAGTTGATGGCTTGCAAGCAACGGGATTATTGCGACAACATTATACTCAACAACAATTACCTATTTTTGCACTTACCGCTCACAGTGAGTTGGCCGATGAGCAACGTTCAATTGCTGCGGGTATGAACAGGCATCTTACCAAACCTGTCATTGCAGCGACTTTATTAACAGCAATCAATGAGCTAAAAATAATGAAAAGTGCATTTTTCGATCGTTCTTTTGCATTAGCTCAATTCTCAGGCGATAATACTTTACTACAGGTAATGTTAGAAAAGTTTGCACAGTTGTGTGATAGTCATATACAACAACTACGAGTTTCAACCTTAGAAGATGGTTTGGAACGGTTAGTGCATAGCATTAAAGGTGTGTCAGGAAATCTCGGATTTAACCGCCTTTGTGCTGTCGCTAAGCAACTTGAAGGTAAACTGCGAGAGTCGCAATCGCAACACGTTGAGCAATCAGAGTTGACTCAGCTAGTGTTCGAATTAACACAAATAAGTAGATATATTCAAATACAAGGCTCTGTAAATGTTGAAGAAAGCCAAAATACTGATCGTAGATGATGACCCATTAAATCGATTAGTGTTGGAAAAAACATTAGCGAATGATCACGAAATATTTTTAGTTGAAAGCGGTGAAAAAGCCCTAACGTTTGTTAAATCGACTCAGGTTGATTTAATTATTCTTGATATTGTGATGCCCGGCATTAATGGTTATGAAGTATTAGTTCGGTTGAAAGAGAATCCAACTACGCAGACGATCCCGGTTATTTTTATTTCAGCTAACACTAGCCATGATGATGAAGCAAAAGGTTTTGAATTAGGGGCAATGGATTATATTGCTAAGCCATTTAGTACGGCAATTGTGCGTGCCCGGGTGCGTAATCAATTACTGATCAAGAAAAAAAATGACTTACTCGAAATGCTTGCCTCAATTGATGGCCTAACAGAGATCCCTAATCGTCGTTACCTAGATGAAAACTTATCAAGGGAATGGCGAAGAAGTCGCCGCGCAGGTACGCCGTTATCAGTTTTATTAATGGATATAGATCACTTTAAACGTTATAACGATTGTTATGGTCATCGTGCCGGAGATGATTGTCTTAAACGTGTAGCACATGCATTGGTTGCTGCATGTGAGCGTGGTACTGATTTTGTAGCGCGTTATGGTGGTGAAGAGTTTGCTGCGGTATTACCTAATATCAACCAGCAAGATGCGTGGGAGTTTGCAAATAAACTCAGAGATGCCGTAAATGCGTTGAATATCCCGCATAAAGCATCACTGAATGCTGATCATATTACGATAAGTATTGGTATTGCCACCACTGAGTTTGGCCAAGTGTATGCAGAACACACGCTACTCGAAGAAGCCGATTTAGGCTTATATGAAGCCAAAGATACTGGGCGCGATAAAATAGTCGCCCGCGTTATTGCTGCAAGTGCCTAGGCAAAGAAGAGCGAATCAACATTCACTCTTCTTTGTGTATTAAATTGCGCTTAGTGAGTTATAAATACTGTCACCTACACCAATCAGCTTGTCGTTTTTAAAGACAAGTGGCGTACATTCATCTTTTGTTGTTTTACTATCTGAGTGAATGCTTTGGGTGGCATAAAATAGCACTTGGTATACATCACCGTCTTTCTTTAGTAGCTCAGTAAAGTCAGGTGTTTTTAGTTGACTTAAAACGCTCTGATAGCTGGTATCTAGCCCTAATGATGCAATAGTTTCACGATTAGATTGGTGGCGTTTCTCCCAGCTTGAATTATTACCTGCCCAATGCGTTTCTGCTTCTCCGTCTGATACGGCAATCACACAACCAGTAAGTAGTGGGGTAGTAAGGGCTGCGATCAAAAGTACTTTTTTCATTATTTTATCCTGATACTAAATATTGATTGTTAATTTGTTTATTCAGTAGCAAAGAATCTGCCAATATTTTAATTTATTAAAAATCATGTGGTTAATTGTTTTTGTACAAGGTGGTAAATTGTATTTAACCACCTTACATAGTAGTAAAAACTAAAATTTAGTTTATTACACCAATCTGTTTAAGGTTTCACCTTGGCTAAATGCACTGATATTTAAGCTCACTTGTTTAACCAAGCGAATGATTGACTCTTCGCTTGCCCAGGCAATATGTGGGGTGAGAATTAAGTTGTCGCCTTTGTAAAGAGCCAGTGGATTATTATCAGCAGCGGGCTCTTTGGTTAACACATCAAACCCAGCCCCTGCGATTTGTTTATTTGCTAATGCCTGCGCTAACTGTGCTTCGTTAACAATGCCACCGCGTGCGGTGTTAATTAAAATGGCGCTTGGTTTCATCATAGCCAGTTCTTCGCTGCCAATTAGATCGCGGCTTTCATCGGTTAATGGGCAGTGAACACTGATAATGTCGGCGCTTTTAATTGCTTGAAAAAACTCTGTGCGACCTGCTCTTGGGCTGTGATCTTTGCGCTCACTAATGATCACATTTGCACCAAATGCTTTGGCAACATCGGCAACTGCTTTACCAAGCGAACCATAACCGATAATTGCTAAGGTTTTACCGCCAATATCATTAAAACGATAATCAAGGCGGCAGAACATTTCGCTTTGTTGCCACAAGCCTTGCTGGCAATCAGCAATATAGCGGTGGGTATTGCCTAACAAATTAGTGATCAAAGCAAAGGTGTGTTGTACAACTGAAGGTGTTGAATAGCCTGCAACATTGGTAACAGCAATGCCAAGTTCTTTAGCGGCGACTAAATCAACATTGTTAGTGCCAGTTGCGGCAACACAAATAAGCTTTAATTCAGGTAGTTTTGCCAGTGTTTCACGATTAAGAACTACTTTATTGGTGATCAACACATCAGCGCCCGTACTGTGCGCTAAAACTTGCTCTGAACTGGTTAATGGGTAGCTTGTGAAATTGCCAAGTTTTTGAAAAGGCTCAAGAGAAGTGCCTGCTAATGTGGCAGTATCGAGAAGAGTAATGTTCATGTGCTGTCCTTATTAAAGAAAATAATTTTAATGCTTGACCTTGGTGTGTACTCTAAGGTTTATACTTGGCATCAGTTGATAATACACTCATTGGAGACACAGATGAAAATAGGTGAGTTTGCCAACCAATTAGGTGTCTCTACAGATACCCTAAGATACTATGAAAAACATAATTTGTTAACGCCATCAAGTCGAACCGAAGCCGGTTATCGCGATTATGGCGAAACGGCATTACAGCAAATGAAGTTTATTTTGCGTGCTAAAAATGTTGGTTTTAGCTTGGCAGAGATCAAAGAATTACTGCAAATTAAATTTAAAAAGCATCAGCATTCATGCCATGAAGTAAAAGATTTAACAATACAAAAACGTGATCTAGTCGCAGAACGTATCGCTGAACTAACACGTTTTCATCAATCGCTATCAGTTCTTGCTGATAAATGCTGTGGCGGACAAGAGCCTGCAGACAACTGTTCAATATTAACCACTTTGGAGGACATCGATGGACTTACTCAATAATTTTTGGCAGTTATTTTTATTATCTGCCCCTTGGTTAATGCTTGGTTTATTGATTGCTGGGTTATTAAATGTGTATTTACCTGCAAATTTTTTAAATAAACATTTAGGTAAAGAAGGTTTTTGGACCACAGTAAAAGCCGCTTTAATTGGTGCACCTATGCCATTGTGTTCATGTGGTGTTATTCCTGCAGCTATTGGCCTAAGACGTGCTGGTGCTTCAAAAAGTGCGACCACAGCGTTTTTAGTGTCGACTCCTGAAACTGGCGTCGATTCAGTGTCTGTGTCGTACGTGTTACTAGGTCCATTTATGGCGATTATTCGTCCCATAGCTGCGATTTGCAGTGCTATTGTTGCAGGTGTACTCGTTGGGCGTGATGGAGATAAACAGTCAGTAAAACCCGCTGCGGGAGCTGATATTAAAACCAGTTGTTGTGCGGCTAAATCTGCGGAGCTTAAACCGACGCAGCCTGAAGTTAAAACCAGTTGCTGTGCGCCTAAAACGGCGCAGCCTGAAGCTAAAACCAGTTGTTGTGATACAGATACACCAAGTGCGGCACCGCAGAGTCAATGGCAAAAGATGCGACAGGCGATAAGTTTTAGCTGCAACAAATTACTATCAGATACCATGGTCTGGTTAATGATTGGTTTATTCTTTGCCGCATTGGTACAAACATATGTGCCAGAGTCATTTTTAACCCAGTGGGGCAGTGGCATTTTAGCTATGCTGGTGGTGATAGTGATCAGTATTCCAATGTATATTTGTGCCACCGCATCTACACCTATTGCTGCTGGCTTGTTATTGAGTGGAGTATCGCCGGGGGCGGTGTTAGTGTTTATGCTCGCGGGACCGGCTACCAATATCGCTACGTTAGGCGTTGTGGCTAATGAGCTTGGTAAACGAGCCGTGGTTGCATATTTAACTGGGGTTATTGGTGTCGCGTTAATATTTGGTTTTTTAACGGATTATTTAGTAATGGAGTTTGGTTTTGTAGTCACCCCATTACTCGGTGAAGAGCACCAAGTACTGCCACATTGGCTAAGCTTGGTTTGTGGTGTAATTTTAATGGCACTTATCCTGCGTTTAGTTGTCATAGCATCACAAGCAAAGCTAAAGACAACTGGTAAGAGCATTGCTTAATTAAATGTTCTATAAGTACTTTTAAGAGCGCTTATTAGTTTGCATGAAAATGCAATAGTGTGACTTAGTTCGCATTTTAGTTTGCCTGAGTTATAATCGAACCAATAATATAAACGGTACGTATTTTACGTGCCGTTTTTTTAACTTTATAGATGCAGTAATGAGTGAATTAGTGGATAAGTACGCCGATATAAGACCTTACAACGACGACGAAGTAGCTGCCTCAGTTACTCGTTTGATTGCAGATAACGCATTTATTGATGTATTAGCAAAATATAATTTGCCACGCTTTATATCCTCGATACCATTTTTGGCGCGTTTTTTAGTTCGCCGGCAATTACAAAAAAAATGGGGCGGTGTTAATTCTGTTGAGCAAGTGCAGCAAGAAGTTGCGAAATATTTAGCCTTATTGGTCAAGCGCACGACTTCAGAAGTTACCTTTTCTGGCTTAGATCAACTGGATCCAAAGCAAGCTTATTTATTTATCTCAAATCATCGCGATATTGTGCTTGATCCCGCATTAGTTAATTGGGGGCTGTTTAGTCATAAAATGAAAACAGTACGTATCGCTATTGGTGATAATTTACTGCAAATTCCTTATATTACAGAACTTATGCGGCTCAATAAAAGCTTTATAGTCAAGCGCTCAGCTAAAGCCCCAAAGGAGATGCTTAAAGCCCTATCGCAGCTTTCCGCATATATTTATGATTCACTTGCAGGTGGTGATTCAATTTGGATCGCGCAAAAAGAAGGCCGTGCAAAAGATGGTTTTGATCAAACCGATCCAGCTTTACTGAAAATGTTGCAATTAAATGGTCGTAAGCAAAAGAAAGAATTTTCTGAATATGTACGTGAGCTAAAAATTGTTCCAGTATCCATCTCTTATCAATATGAACCTTGTGCCATAGCAAAAGCGAAAGAGCTTTATCATAAACAACATCACGGTAAATATGTTAAATCGGCTGGCGAAGATATTGCCAGCATTGTTGAGGGCTTTAGTGCTGCGAAAGGGCATGTACATTTAGCGTTTGGACAACCCATTGATGCAGATTGTGATTCGCCAGAGCGATTAGCAAAGACGATCGATCAGCAAATAGTTGATTCGTTCTTCTTACATCCTGGCAATTATATTGCTGGTGGTTGTAAGCAAGCAGTGATTGATAAAAGTGACGCAAAAGCATTTGAGCAACGCATGGCAAACGTGCCAGAGGAACTTAAACCTCTTGTATTAGCGATGTATGCAAAGCCTTTTCATCGCAAAGCTGAGTTTTATAGTAGCGAACACGAGCAATAACAAAGCAGCATAGTTATAAAAGCCGTATAAAAACAACACAGTTTTAAAAACCGTATAATAAGTTACGGTTTTTTTTCGCTTAAAAAACGGGCTATACTCAAAGCATTCTTTATTGACTGATGCTGGCTATGCAACAAATTGAAATTTTTGAAATTCCAAGTCCTTGCAAAGGCATTTGTGAGGTAAATAACCGAGGCTACTGTAAAGGCTGTTATCGCAGTCGTGAAGAACGCTTTGGTTGGAACTCATTTTCAAATGTTGAAAAAAAGCACGTTATTAGTTTATGTCAACAACGCTATAAGCGTTACCTACAAAAGCACAAAACGCTTACTGAACAACCTGCTTCACCTAAGCAGGATGACTTTGGCTTTTAATCAAGGTTATATTTAGATCTGAGTAACCGTATCGTGCCGTTTTCATTTAGTTTATGCAGTTGCTGTTCAAGTTTCGGTATTAATGCTTTATGGCGGGAGTTTAGAAAGTGAAAGCTCTTGATCGGTGCAAGTACTTCCATTTGAAATTGATTAACATCAAAGTGAGGGTGCTTAGTCGATAATAAAAAGTCGAGTAATAATACCCCTTGCACTTTTTGTTGGGTGAGTAAATTGAGCTGGGCAGTCACGCTTTTTACGTTAATTACCTCACCAATAAATGGGTGCTCATTTAAGTAACTTTGCGCTGCTGGGTAGCCAACTTGAATGGCGATACTGTCAATTTGTTCAAAGGTACATTGTTGGCAATTTTTTAATAATACTAGGTTAAATTCAAACAGTGGAAAGTTAACTGCATGTAGGTTTGTATACTGCTGGCTGATAGTTGAAACGCGACCTAGTTGGCCATCAAGAGTACCATTATTGGCTGCTGATAAAGCACTTTGATGATTAAAGTCAATAATATGTACATCATAACCAAGCTCGTTATAGGCAAGGGTCATCAACTCGATAACATAGCGAGCTTGTGGAGTATCGGCTGGACGATTAAATAGCATATGTTGGTTTTTTGCCAATGAACAAAGTGGCGCAAGTAAGGCGCATAGTATGATGCATCGAAGAAAATATTTAATCACAGCGTTTCCATATTAGGACGAAAAACGCCACCAATCTACGTTTAAAAGCTAAAAAGCGCAAGTTTAGTCGTAACTCCGATGTTATACTCAATGCATCTTTATGATTAGTAATAGCAGGTAATTTATGTCGTTTAACTTATGCTTACTGCCGCGTGAACAAAAATATCAAATACAACTAGATTACGAGGCGTCGTTTTGGGCTTATCAAATTAAGCGCGGCAAAAGTACACGTGAGCAAATATACAATACCATTCATAGTCGACCAGTGGCAGAACAGATGTTTTTGAAGCAGCAGTTTGAGCAATATTTAGCAATGATGCAAAGTTAATGAGCTCATTGCGTTTTGAGCGTTTAGAGGCGATTAAAACACCTTTAGTTAATAAGTTTTACAGTCAATATAATGCTCGTGGTCGAGCGACCAAACACGATCAAGTATGGGTTGCTTATTATGACTTTATCATTGTGGCGGCGTGTAGAATTCAAAATCGCAGTGACCATTTATTTTTATCTACCGTATTGGTCGCACCAACGAGACGTCGTCAAGGGCTGGCAAAACAACTACTAAAGCATGCCCTGAGTTCTCAAAGCTCACTCGTTTATACGTTTGCTTACGCTGAGTTAACTGATTTTTATAAATCAATCGGGTTTAACTTTGTGCTAACATTACCATCACCTTTGGATGCACTATTTGCTATCTATCAGCAACGCAATATAGTAGCCATGCAGTATTAATTTGTTAAAACAAATACGTGGAAATTTAGATGGGTAAATGGTTTAAGGGTTTTATTTTCTTTTGGTTAGCCGCATCTATTGTCGCAAGTCAAATTGCTGTTGCGCAGGTAAAACGTTTATCGCCTAGCGAAGGTTTATCACAAAGCTATGTAAGTACCATGTTAATCGATAACAGCGGTTATCTATGGCTGGCGACTGAAGGTGGCTTAAATCGTTATGATGGTTATCAAGTCGTTCATATCGCAGGGCCGAATGGCGAATTAGATGAAGCGATTATTGATGTTATTTACCAAGATCCAGCAGGGTATATTTGGATTTCTTCATTAGTCGCGGGGCTATTTCGGTATGACCCAAGTACCGATAGTTATCAGCAATTTCTGTCAAAGCCCATCAGTGAAGAGCAAATCTTAAGTCAGTCTGTATTTAGCATGGTTGCTACGGATGATAAATCATTATGGATTGGCCGTGGTTGGGATTTTGCCCACCTAGATTTAGCTACGGGCCAAATAGAGACTATTTTTGAATTACCAGAGCGTACACGCAGTAGTGTGATCCGTGATTTACTTCATTACAAAGGCTATATTTTTATCGCTGCTAGCAGTGGCGCTTATGTTTATCATATTGCAACAGGGCAATATCGACAGTTAGAGCACTTAAGCACAGAACCTGATCATGTTTATCAAAATTACATAAAGTCGTTTGCAATAGGTGAAAACGAACAACTGTACGTTGGTGCTGTACGCGGTCTATATCAAGTGGATATCAGCGATTTACCGAGTATGTTTGAGCGCCCAGATATCCCGTTTAAAAATAAAACCATTCTCGATGATTTAAATGTATGGAAAATAATTAGTGAGCAAGGGGCTCTTGATCTTGGTACAGATAAGGGCCTGTTTAAGTTTGATTTAGCGACAGGAGAGTTGACTAAAAACAATCGGCTTGAAGAAAGTAAATACTCACTGGCCGATCCAAGTATTATCGATATCGTTAAAGATAAAAATGGCGCTATGTGGGTCGCGACTAAAAGTGATGGGGCATTTTATTTACCTTACGACAATTATCATTTTGAAAATGTAAATGCCACTATGCTCTCAGGTGATGGTTTGTCACACCCCTCTATTTGGGGCATCACCGAGTTTGAAAATAAGCTATGGTTAGCAACCCACAATGGCTTAACTGCGGTTGATTTAAAAACCAATCAAGGGCAGGTTTTTTTAAAAGACTATCAAGCCGACTTATTTACTACTGAATTTAATATTTACGAGATAACTCCCTATAAAAATAAGCTGTGGCTGCGTACCAATCGCGGTATGTTCAGTTTTGATCCACATAGCCATGAGATTTTTCCAGCGCAAACGGCCGATCCTAGCCAGCAGCATTTGATCACAGGCTGGGTACATGGTTCGGTTTTGATGCCTGATGGAGACTTGTTTTATGTTCATTCCGATCATGGCATGTTTGTTTATAATATTGATAGCCAAAAAATAACCCCTTTAGGCGGTGAGTTTGAAAGTTTTGAACCGTTTTTGGCGTATGGTTTTTTTCCACCACTCTCTAGCAAGCCTGAATCACCGCTGTTTTATAATGCTGGTGTACTTTATCAGGTCGATCCTAATACATTCGCTTTGACAAAAATTTATACTGTTCCGGAGCAGCATGAGAATGTTGCGGTAAACGTGATGTCTTATATCGTTGATAATAACAATGTGCTGTGGATAAGCTTATCCAATTTTGGTTTGATTGGTCTTGATGCTACGACCTATAAATTACTTTATACCATTGACTTAGATAAAAATAAGCTTGGCACTTTAATGTACGATATGGTGCTAGATGATACAGGCATGATCTGGATGAGCAGCCATAAAGGTATTTGGCGACTAAACCCAGAGAATAAACACTTTCAACAATTTACTTCATCAGAAGGTTTGATTTCTACTGAGTTTAATAGTGGTGCATTTACGCGGTTAAAAACGGGACAAATAGTCTATGGCACGTTGAAGGGGTTTAGTTACTTTTACCCAAATGACAATCACCCTAAACATAATTTAATTGACCACGTTAATATAACCAGTATCGATTTAATGTCTCGTGAATTATCTACTGATCTTAAGCAACCGATCAAAAAAATCGTCTTAGAACATGATGATATTGGCCTAGAAGTGGCTTTTTCTGCGATGGCATTTAACTATCAAGAACGTATCATTTATGAATACCAACTCTCAGATGGTCAAAAATCCTATACCCGTAACAATAATCGGGTGTTATTTCCAAAACTAAACCCTGGCGAGTACCAATTAAAAATTTGGGCTAAAGACCCTCTGACTGGCGATTATACTCAACCAGCAGTACTGGATATTGTGGTTAAATACCCACTATGGAGAGCGCCTCAATTTATGGTGCTCTATGCGTTAGTGCTTTTTGTATTAATTGCCAGTTGGATAATACGCCGTAACCGAGTGCAGCAACTGTTGTTAGCTGCTCATAAAGAAAGCCAAGAAAGTGAAGCGCGCTTAAAATTAGCGTTAGAGGGAAGCCGCTCAGGGGTATGGGATTGGCAATCAACAAGCCCCATTATCTATCAACCACGCCTTAAAAATGAGTTAGGTTATGATGTTGAGTCGGTCAATCTGGATGACTATTTAGCAAAAATTCACCCTAAAGATAAACAAAATTTCCGTATTGAATGGTTAGAGTTTTTATCTACCGAAAAGGGCTATTTTAACTGTACTTACCGATTGCGACACAAATCAGGGCATTGGCGTTGGTACAAAGACTTTGGCAAAGTGGTGGCGTGGCAAGGTACTACACCAGATAAAGTTGCCGGCACGTACACTAATATGACCCGTGAATTAGTGTTTGAAGAGCATGCGCGTTTATTTGGTGCTGCATTTGAGCAAACCCGTGATTGGGTGTTTATTTTAGATAAAAACTTACGAATTCTTGCGACTAACAAAGCACTGCAAAGTGCATTTGATTTCCCCGCAGAGCATCGCTCTAGCTGTTCATTACATTTAGGCTTAAGTCGCGCTGTCAGAGTTAATTACCTGCGTGTTATGAAAGAACTGCAGGCCGGTGAACATTTTTCAGCAGAAGATACCGTTTACCTAGCCAATGGTGAGCCTCGCCATGTATTAATTAAGGTCAGTGCTGTGGCTGATACTGAACAACGCTTAGAGAGCTATGTTGTGATCTTGACCGACATTAATGCGCAAAAGTTGGCTGAGAATGAGTTGTTTGTATTAGCAAATTACGACAGTTTAACGGGATTACCAAATCGCACTTTATTTAATGACCGAGTTGAACATGCACTTGAACAAGCAAAAGCCCAAAACTCAAAAACTGCACTTCTCAATATTAATATTAAACGCTTTAAATATTTTAATGACTCGCTTGGACATGAAGCGGCTGATGAGATCATAAAAGCCGTCGCACTGCGGTTAAAATCACGTTTACAGGCCAAGGATAGTGTTGCTCGTTTTAGTGGTGACGAATTTATGTTGTTAGTGGAAGGCATTCAACAAATCGAAGAAGTTGTTTTGTTATGCGTTAAATTGATGGCCAGTATGAATGAAAATATTATCGTTAATGAGCAGGCGATTAGCATCAGTTTAAGCATTGGTGTTGCCATTTCTCCTGACGATGCTGTTAGCGCGAAAAGTTTAATTAAAGCTGCTGATATAGCGCTTTACCACTCTAAAAAGAGCTTAGAAGGCCGTTATCAATTTTACAAACAAGAAATGAATCAGCACGTTCAACGTGCCCTGCATTTGGAGTCGCAACTAAATCAAGCCTATCAAAACTATGAGTTTTGCAATCACTATCAAGTGATTGTGAATGCAAAAACTAATCAGGCAGATGGGCTCGAAGTATTACTACGCTGGCCAGAAAATACCACTTATAAACCTCAAGAATTTGCACTTGCAGCTGAAAGCGTTGGTTTGATCACCAAAATTATGCTGCAAACCTTAGCCAGAGCACTGATAGAACTTAAGCAATGGCAACAACAAAAACCGGATTTATATATTTCAATCAATCTTTCGGCATTAGATTTTGAATGTAAATCTTTAGTTGAAGAGATCCGCGCCGCATTAATTTATGCTGATGTGTCGGCTTGCTCTGTGGTGTTTGAAATTACAGAATCCGTGCTAATGCATGATTCATCACAAGCGTTGGCTAGTATGTCAAGATTGAAAAAATTAGGCTGTCGTTTATACATGGATGATTTTGGCACTGGCTATGCATCCTTAACATATTTAAAGCGTTTTCCAATCGATGTACTTAAAATTGATCGTAGTTTTGTCAGTGATATTGGCATAGATAGCGATGATGAGGCGATTATTGAATCAACGCTGGCATTAGCAAAAAGCTTAGGTAAAGAATGTGTCGCAGAAGGTGTAGAAACTAAGCAACAACTGAACTTTTTACGCAACTTAGGCTGTAATTTATTTCAAGGGTATTTGTTTAGTAAACCAATCCCAGGTGATGATGTTAGTGAATTATTAAACAAAGACTGGCAGTCGTTATTGAACGAAGACTAGTATTGGCGCTCACCACAGTGACGACAATAAAGGTGTTTAGTCCGGTGGTTAAGTTGAGACTTAATTGCTTTGTTTGCCTCTTGTTTACTTAGACCAAGCTTGCAACGTAAGTGCTCTAAATGCTCCAGTTGATCGTCATCTAACTTACCGTCATGCAGGCATTCATGCACGGCATCACTAAAAATCACCCGACGTTTGCGTAGTTGTTCTGAAAAACTAGAAGCTAGTAAACCCGTTGGAATAGCCACCATTCCCATACTAAGTAGTGTAATAACGCCACCAAAAATACGCCCTAATGGTGTTACTGGTACAACATCACCGTAACCTACAGTCGTCAATGTTGCCATTGCCCACCACATTGCCGCAGGAATGGAACCAAACTTATCAGGTTGAATATCATGTTCAATTAAATAAATGCCACAAGAGGCTAAAATGAGTACCACAGCCATTATAAAAAAGGCGGCAATCAGTGGACCGCTTTCATCACGAAATGATTGTAAGAGCAGTTGCATAGCACGTGAATAGCGAGTTAGCTTAAAGATCCTGAGCAGCCTGAAGACTCTTAAAAAGCGTAAATCAAAAGTGATAAACATCATCAATAGCGTGGGCAGGATTGCCAGTAAATCAATAACAGCTAATGGGGAACATAAGTACTTTAAGCGGCGTTTAAAGTCACTACATTCTAAGCTTTTATATTCTACGCGGTCAACGCATGACCAAAAGCGTAATAAATATTCGATAGCAAAAATACTAACCGAGCCGAGCTCTAGCATTAAAAACGCGTGCTTGTACTGTTGGGCTAGGGTAACGACAGATTCAAGTACAATCGCAACTACATTGATCATTATTAGGGTTATTAAAAATACATCAATAATGTGGCCGATTTTGCGATATTCACCATTACCTTCAAGTAACAAGGCGGTTTGTTGTCGTAAATTTTTCAAATGCTTATCCGTGTTTATTTATTGGCGTTAAAGCAAGCACCATGTTGATACTGCCTTCTTCAAAGTCACGACTGATCTTAAAGCCTAGTTTGCGGGCTAATTCAATCATGCCAGTATTTTCTGGCAGGGTGATACCTTCAATAAATTGTACACCTTGGCTTTGGCAATATTCAATGGCAGCTCGCATCAACAAGCCTCCTAAGCCAAGCCCTTGGCTGTTTGAGCGTACCACAATGGCAAATTCGGCATGCACTTTATCAGGGTCCATTAATACCCGAGATACACCAAGTGTTGCGTTGTCTTGAGTGATAATAAATGCCATCTCTCGGTCGTAATCAATTTGCGTCATTTTCGCCAGTTGATCGTGGTTAAATTGCGGCAGTTCACCAAAGAAGCGTTTGTAGCGATCTTCTTTACTAAGTGACTGATCAAATTCTTGGTGTGCTTGCTCATCTTCGGGTTTGATCGGACGCAGTATTGCTTGGCTATTATTTTTTAAAGTAACCTGTTGTACCAGCTCAATCGGGTAGGGGCGGATTGATAAGCGCTTACGATGCGATTGTACTTGATATCGACTTAAGGTCATGGTGGCATCGAGTACTAAAAATTGGCCGTTACTGGCTAAGATTGGGTTTAGCTCTACAGATGTGATATCGGGTTGATCAATCACTAGCTGAGAAATGCGGGTAAGCAGTGCGCAAAGGCGATACTTATCTACTTTTTCTGGTAATACGCGATCTTTAAGCACGCCCTTATCATGAGCTGCGGCAATTAAATATTTAGCTAAGTTCATGTTTAAAGGGGGGAGAGCTACTGCGGCTTGAGCAAATTCAAGACCGGTGCCGGCTTCTCCAAGTAAAATAACCGGGCCAAAGTTAGCTTCAGTTTTAATTGCGATACGCAGTTCATTTGCGCCTGCACGCGGCGCCATTTTTTGTAGTGAAAAGCCTTCAATAATCGCATCTGGGTAGGTGTTTTTTATTCTTAGTAGCATTGCAAAGGCGGTTTGCTCAACTTCTTGCGCATCGTTTAAGTTAAGAACTACGCCACCGACTTCTGATTTTGATGGAATGCTAGGGCTTATCAGTTTCAGTGCCACAGGAAAGCCTAGTTCTATGGCTTGCTCTTTAGCTTCTGTTGGCGTGTAGGCCACCTCGGTTTGAATACATTCAACCCCATAATGAGCCAATATTTGGCTGGCTTGATGGGTGGATAAATAGCTTTGCTGCTCTGCTAAAAATTCATTAACGATGGCTTTTGCAGCTTGTTTATTGATTGTTGCATCATCGGTGTTTGACTCAGGGGTTTGTGTTAAGTGCTTTTGGTTACGGCGATAACTCACTAAGTGCATAAATGCACGTACAGCACCCTCAGGGGTACGGTAGGTAGGAATGCCGTAGTTGCTGCATAAGCGACGCGCGGCGTAGGCGGCATCTTCACCCATAAAGTTTGTGATCACATAAGGACGGGCCATTTTCGGCAGCTTATTGAGCGTTTGCGCAATGATCAACGCATAGTCTTCACTGGGGGCTAATGCCGATGGCGTGTGGATGATCAGTAAGTTTTTAACTTCTTTTGCATGTAATAAAATTTCCAGTGCTTGCTGATAACGGGCCGGGGCTGAATCGCCAAAAATATCTACCGGGTTTGACGTCATATCTGATTGTGGGATCACCTTGTTTAACGCACATCGGGTTTCTTCACTCAATTGTGCAAGCTTACCGGAACTTTGTAATAAACTATCAACGGCCATCACACCAGGGCCACCGCCGTTGGTTAAAATGGTCAGTTGTTCGACTTTTAATAACTTAGGATGCATAGCCAAGGTTTGTGTGGCAGCAAACAGCTCAGTGAGATCATTTACCCGCAACATACCAGCGCGTTGGAACAAAGCATCATATACGGCATCAGAGCTTTGCTTTCCGCCGGTGTGAATTTCTGCGGCGAGTGCCCCTGCGGCCGTTTTTCCGGTTTTAATGGCGATCACCGGTTTACTAAACGCAGCAGCGCGAGCGGCGGAGATAAAACTACGAATGTTTTCGATATTATCGATATACAGCAAAATAGCTTTGGTTTTCGCATCGCGACCTAAAAAGTCCAGCAGCTCTGCAAAATCAATATCTAAGCAGTCCCCCACAGAAACAAAATAGGAAAAGCCAATTTCTTTATTTTTAGCCCAATCTAAAATGGTGGAGCAAACAGCCGCTGACTGTGAGACAAAGGCTATTTTACCTTCGCTGGCAACGGTGTGAGAAAAACTCGCATTGAGGCCAATATGGGGGATCAATAAACCCAAACAATTAGGGCCAAGTAATGACACTTTGGCTTGTTTAGCGGCTTCTTGCAGTGCTGTTTTTTGCTGATGATTGAGTCCCGCTGCGATCACCACGGCATTTTTACAGCCAAACTCACCTAATTCGGCAATAATTGTCAGCAATGTGTGTTTGTTGGTGCAGATCACTGCAAGATCTGGAATTTTCGGCAGTGCTGCAATTGAAGGGTATGCTAACACGCCATGCACGGCGCTGTGCGTTGGGCTTACTGGCATTATTGGGCCGTTAAATCCGCCCTGCAATAAGTTACGCATCACCACAAACCCTGCCCGAGAAACATTATTTGAGGCACCAATCACGGCAACCGATGTCGGGTTAAAAAACTGACTAATGCGTTTTACGCTCATGGCTTTTCCTTGCGGGTTATGTGTTTTCTTGGCAAGTGATGCAGAGAATCTTTTTGCTAAACTATACTGCTCAATGTAACCTGTTTAGGTTGATTTTTCGAGCATCAAACCAATTTACATTGATAATTATCAAAGGAATCTAAATGAATAAGCCAAATGGATATTACCAGTTACTGGGAGCCGCGGTATTAAGTGTTGCTATTTTAGGTTGCGGATGGATTTTAAAATCTGCGGCACTTGATGTAAAAAATATGGAGCGCACCGTTGAAGTCAAAGGCCTTGCCGAGCGTGAAGTTGTTGCCGATACCGTTATTTGGCCGGTGCAATTTAGCGACGCTGATAATAATTTAGAAAAATTAGTCGAGCGGGTTGAGCAAAAAAGCTCTGCGGTGGTCGCTTTTTTAAAGTTGCATGGTTTTGATGAGCAAGAAATAAGCTTAAGCAAACAATCAATTGTTGATAAACAGGCGCGCGAATACGGTGCTGAAAATCAGCAATTTCGATATATTGCCCGTGCTAATATCACTGTGTATTCACAGCAACCCGATAAAGTACAAAATGCTTTAACAAAGGTGGGGCAGTTGGCCAAGCAAGGAATTGCTATCGTACAGGATAACTATGAAACCCGCGTTGAGTACATGTTTACTGGGCTAAATGATATCAAGCCAGCAATGGTGCAAGAGGCCACTGAGAAAGCCCGTGAAGTTGCTCTTAAGTTTGCCAAAGACTCACAGTCAAAACTTGGTAAAATCCGCACCGCAAGACAAGGCCAGTTTAGCATTATCGACCGCGATTCAAACACGCCACAAATTAAAAAAGTACGCGTTGTAACCAGTGTTGAATATTATTTATCTGACTAATATTATTTATGTTGTGCAAGGTAGCGATCAATTTGCTCTGTTTTACAGCGTAAATACGCACCACTGAGTAATATTTTATAGTCACTAAGCGATTTAGTTGGGCTTGCTTGGCATAATGTGAGTAACGCTTTTAAGAAGGCGGCAGTGTTGATATTGCCCTGAGTTTGTTTAAATTCAACTTCCATTAGTGCCAAAAGAGCTGAGAACTCATGCTTAGGTAAGTTATGCTCGGTTGGATTTTTGGCGATATAACTTGCAACGGCGGTGAGGCCATTTTGATCCACTTGCTGAACAGCCTGTAACAAGCTTTCATTGCTTTCAAATAACATTAATGAGCGAACATAATTAAAAGGTAAATTGCTGCCAGAACAATTACTAAACAGGCTGTGTAATACATTTTGTTGCTGGGTATTTTGCTGGGCAAAGTTATTGTTAAATTTTAAACCGGGGGTGAAAAAGCTCAGCTTGTCTAAGCTCTGAATATTGGCTATTAGCTCTTTGGGCAACACATGTTGGGATAATATTTTACTCGCAATGTTTTGCAAATAAGCATATTTTACGCTCATGCGCTGGGCACTTTCATACAAATGCAGTAATTGCAGTGTTTGCTGCGCATCAGTTAAACGCACAAATGAATCAACAATGGCTGGTAACTGATGCTGTTGCATTTGTGCGTTTAGTTGGTTAATACAGGCGTCCATTGTTGCTCTCTTCTTCGTTTTATCAATCTATCCTAGCCTAACTCCTTCACTGGTCAAGTGTTTATCTATAATTCAGACAATAATTCAGACAATAAAAAAGGCCGCAGATACGGCCTTTGTAGATGTTATCAAGCAATCATGCTTAAGCTGCTAGTTTGTCTGCAACCCATTGATCAACAAAGCTCTCAAGTACGTTTAGTGGCACAGCACCATTTTTAAGTACTACATCGTGGAATTGGCGAATATCAAACTTGTCACCCAGTTTAACTTTCGCAGCTTCACGAAGCTCTAAAATCTTCAACATACCTACTTTGTAAGCCGTTGCTTGTGAAGGCATTACAATGTGACGCTCAACCATTTTAACACCGTCAGACGTCGCGTTAGGCGTATTATTTACGTAGTAATCGATACCTTGTTGGCGAGTCCATTTCATTTCATGGATACCAGTATCAACCACTAAACGGCATGCGCGCCATAACTCCATTGATAAGCGACCAAAGTCAGAATAAGGGTCTTCATATAGCCCCATTTCTTTTGGTAGTAATTCAGAGTATAAACCCCAACCTTCAATGTAGGCTGTGTAGCCACCAAATTTACGGAACTTAGGCACACCTTCAAGTTCTTGCGAAATAGCAATTTGCATGTGGTGACCAGGAATACCTTCGTGGTAAGCCAGCGCTTCCATTTGGTAAGTTGGCATTGCTTCCATATCGTAAAGGTTGGCGTAGTAAATGCCTGGGCGTGAGCCATCCGGTGCAGGTTGTTGATAAAATGCTTTACCCGCTGCTTTTTCACGGAATGCTTCAACACGTTTTACAATCATGTCAGCTTTAGGTTTAACAATAAATAGTTCATCTAAGCGTGATTTCATATTGTCGATAAGTGCTGTCGCTTCATCGAGGTATTGTTGCTTACCAGCTTCAGTGTTTGGTAAGTAAAACTGCTTATCGGTTTTCATAAACTGCATAAAAGCTTTTAAATCGCCTTTAAAGCCGACTTTTTCTTTGATTTCGCGCATTTCATCATGAATACGTGAAACCTCAGCTAAACCAATGCTATGAATTTCTTTCGCGGTTAAATCTGTGGTTGTGGTACGCGCTAACGCATTATTGTAAAACGCTTCGCCGTCAGGGAACTTCCATGCACCATCGCGATCATCTGCACGTTTTTCAAGCTGTGCTAAATAATTAATTAGCTTAGAGTAAGATGGCTTAACAGCAGCTTTTAGGGCTTTTTCTGCGTCTGTAATTAGCGCGTCTTTATCAGCTTGAGCGATTTCAAGTGCCGTTACTTTGCGTTTAAAGTCAGCAAGTAAAGTTGAGTCTTCACCTTGTTCAAACGGCGCACCATGAATGATGTTCTTGCTTGAATCAATGACATGTGGGAACACAAACTTAGGGGCGATAATGCCTTTATCAGCACGTACTTCTAAGTCTTTGATTAGTTGGTCAATAACAGTCGTTACGCCATTTAAACGTGAGATATAGGCTTTGGCATCGGTAACATCAGAAATCTGGTGTTGATTGATTAAAAATGCTGGGATCATCGAGTGAGTACCAAACATTTGGTTTACCGGATAGTTGTGGTAACGCCATTTAAAGTCTGCGATGCTCTCTTCAAGGTCTTGTTTTTTTAAGTCATAGCTAACTTTTGTGGTGTCATCTAGCAAGTCACGGTTAATCGCATTTAAAGCAACTAAATCATCTTTGGTTTGTTGATGATCTTTTTGCACGCGAGCTTCGCTGCCGTCGTCCCATTTATCGTAATCTTTTTTGATACCCATATAGGTTTGGTAAACCGGGCTGCTCATCACATCACGGTTAAAGGTATCTTCGAAAAATGCATTGGCTTTGTCTATTTCACTTTGCACAGGCTGTGTTTGTACAACGGGTGTGCTTGATTGCTCAGGTGTTTGCTGGCAACCACCTAACAGTGCAATACCCACTGCGGCGGCGATAAAGGTAAGTTTACGCATGTTTTCCCTTTTGTTGTTAGAAACCATTAATGGTTATTAATTATTATTAAAATCAGTAATTACCTGTTTGGTAATTACACAAATAACTCTAGCAGATCATTTAAAAAACGATGACCTTTTTGGCTTACCTGCCAATGACTCTCCGTTTGCTCAAGCAAACCCTTTGCGACTGCTTGTTGTAATGCATCAGCCTGACTTTGCAGCGGTAATTGTGTTAACGCCGTAAAATCACTAATTGGGCATGCTTCAAATAACCGTAAGCGATTCATAAAGAATTCAAACGGTAAGTCATGTTGTTCTACTTGCCACTGTTTAAATAAATAGGGCTTTGCTAAATCCATGTATCCACGTGGATGTTTCACTTTTTCAGTACGGGTAATGATACCTGTTTTAGCATCCGTTACCTTAGCATGGGCACCACAGCCAATACCTAAATAGTCGCCGAAGCGCCAATAATTTAGGTTGTGTTGGCATTGGTAGCCTGGTTTTGCATAGCCAGATATCTCATATTGCTGATAGCCAGCATCGGCTAATAGTGCTTGGCCTTGCTCTTGAATATCCCATAAAGTGTCATCTGCTGGCAAAACTGGCGGTTTAGAAGCAAATTGCGTATTGGCTTCAATCGTTAATTGATACCAAGATATGTGCGGGGGATTAAGAGCGATCACTTTTTTCAAATCACTGAGTGCATCTTCAACAGATTGCCCTGGTAAACCGTGCATTAAATCAAGGTTGAAGCTGTTTAAACCAGCTTCATGGGCTTGCTCCGCGGCATAAGTCGCTTCATCGGCACCATGAATACGGCCCAGTGCTTTTAGCTTGTCATTTTGCATGCTTTGCACGCCAATCGAAATGCGATTAATGCCAGCGGCTACGTATTCTTTAAAACGCCCGGTTTCAACAGTGCCCGGGTTGGCTTCTAGGGTGATCTCGCAGTTTTCACTCAGGCCAATTAATGAATCCACCGCCGTTAATAAATTAACGTAGGCCTCACCGGTTAACAGGCTAGGCGTGCCGCCACCAATAAAGATGGAGTGAATTTTACGTCCTTGCACTAAGTGTAAGTCAGTTTTTAAATCATCAATTAAATGCTGCACATATTCTTTTTCAGGAATATCGCCTTTTTGACCATGACTATTAAAATCACAGTAAGGGCATTTTTGCACGCACCACGGCACGTGCACATATAAACTTAGCGGCGGTAAATTCACAGGCCGCCTTTGAGCTTAAGCTCTGACAGTAACTGTTTTAATGCTGTTCCGCGATGGCTTACAGCGTTCTTTTGCTGTTTAGTTAATTGCGCGCTAGTACAGTTAAGGTCTGGTACATAAAAAACCGGGTCATAACCAAAGCCACCTTGACCATCTTGGCTTTGCGTAATTTGCCCTTCCCAGCTAGCACTGCAAATCAGTGGGGTAGGGTCATCGGCGTGGCGCATAAGCACTAACACACACCAAAACCGTGCACTGCGGTTAGGATTATCAGCAAGCTCAACTAATAGCTTATCAATATTATCTTGATCGCTGGCGTGCTCGCCTGCATAACGTGCTGAGTAAACACCCGGTGCGCCGTTTAATCCATCAACCTCTAAACCTGAGTCATCGGCTATAGCTGGCAGGCCAGTGATTTTTGCCGCATGGCGAGCTTTAATGATGGCATTTTCAACAAAGGTGGTGCCTGTTTCGGGCACTTCTGGCACGTTAAAGTCGCTTTGCGGCACAACGTTGATTTCAAGCGGGCTTAGCATTTGTGCTAACTCGTTGACTTTGCCTTGGTTACCGGTGGCTAATACTAAGGTTTTTTTCATGGTTTAATCTACGTAAAATTTTTGCTGGAATTGCAGCTTTTGAAATTGGTTACCTTGCTGTATTTCAACGTCAAAGCGAAGAATTTCTTCGTTGGTAAAATCAACTTGCGCAAGATAGTAAATTGATTCGCCTTCAATCACTTCTTTAAAATCTAAGGTTTGTTTATTACCGAGTAAATTCCTCGCAGTCCCTTTTAGGATGGCTGTTTGCGCTGTTGCATCAGTATCATTTTTCAAAATTGAAATATTTACAATGCCCTTATAACCACTGCGCTCAAGATCATAAGCTTTGGCTATTTGTGGTTGAATAAAGGTCGACGGGAAGGCAATGTAGTGAACTTGCCACGGGCCTAGCTCTTTATATTGTGCACCTTGCATTTGTTCACTGTGGGCACTGAATGTAATACCTGCTAATGCAAAGAATAAAATACTGACTATTTTTTTCATCGGAAGCTCTTAAGTAAGAGGCCTAAAAATAGGCCTCGGTGAGAATAATGTGCTTAACGAATTAAATCCATAAACAAAAATTGGGCAAATTGCAGTGCAATAATTAACACTAAAATTGATAAATCTAAGCCGCCCAACGGAGGTAATACTTTACGAATAGGTCTTAGCATTGGCTCTGTTAATTGATGGAAAACTGCTTCGATTGGGTTGTTGCCTTGGCTTACCCAGCTTAATAATGCGCGAATAACCAACACCCAAAATAGTAAGTTTAAGCCTTCTTTAATTACCGTTACTAGGGCATTGAATAATACAAAGCCAACTTCCCATGTCGCGCCGACTAAAAAGATCAGTGCGGTAATTTTTCCAACAGCGACAATGAACGCCAGCAATAATGAGGCTAAGTCTAGCCCACCAAAACCGGGAATAATTTTACGCAGTGGGTTAACAGCAAATGAAGTGGCTTTAACCACAAACTGACTTAATGGATTGTAAAAGTCAGCTTTGGCGGCTTGTAGCCAAAAGCGCATTAAAACGACCATTAAAAATAGATCGAATAATGTGCTTATTAAAAATTGCATGGCGTTCATAACGTACCTTAATTAAAAACCTTAAACATAAATAGGGCTAAAAGCTTAGAGATGCTTTTAAAGTTCTTGTTCCATTTGCTCAGCACGCGCAATACAGGCATCCATGGCATCGGCTACAGTACCCGTTAGGCCCTGTGCTTTTAAATGCTCAACTGCCGCGTGAGTAGTACCGCCTTTAGAAGTCACGTTAGCACGCAATTGTGAAATACTAATTTCAGGCTGCGATACTGCCATTTCAGCTGCACCTAATGCGGTTTGCTGCACTAAGCGACGTGCGTCTTCATCGCTAAAGCCCAATGCTTTGGCTTTTTCTTCTATGGCTTCCATAAATAAGAAAAAGTAAGCCGGTGATGAGCCCGTTACGGCAATAACATCGTTAATCTGGGATTCTTGCTCAACCCACACAGCAATGCCCGTACACTCAAATACTTGCTGTACAAATTCGTGCTCTTGCGCCGTTTCACCAGCGCCAAATAAGCCCGATACACCACGCCCTAGTAATGATGGCGTGTTTGGCATACAACGGACCATTTTAACGTCTTGACCAAGCATTTCACGTAACCGTTTAACGGTCAGGCCCGCTGCAACAGAGATAAATAACTTATCGCTAAAGTCGATACCTGAATCTTGAAATGATTGACATAAATCGCCCATCATTTGTGGCTTTACAGATAACACAATAACATCGGCATCGCGCAGTGCTGCGTTGTTATCTGCGGTGGTTTTAACCCCGAAATCTGCTGCTACCTTAGCGAGTTTTTCTTGGTTACGGTTTGTTGCAATAATATTTGATGCAGCAAATCCTTTTTTTACCATGCCGCCAATAATGGCGTAGCTCATATTACCTGTGCCTATGAATGCAATTGTTTTATCTGACATATCTTAGTTATCACCTTAACTTCGTTGGCCAAAAATATCCGTGCCGATGCGTACCATGGTTGAGCCTGCTGCAATTGCAGCCTCTACATCGCCACTCATCCCCATCGACAAGGTGTCTATTTGAGGATATTGGGCTTTAAGTCTATCAAAGCAAGCCCGTAATTGCTCAAAATATTGTATTTGTTGCAGGTTGTCGTCAGTTTTGGCTGGGATGGCCATCACGCCACGTAATTCTAAATTTGGACAATGTTGAACATATTCAGCTAAGCTATCGAGTTGATCAGGGTGGCAACCTGACTTAGCTGCTTCTAAGCTTATATTTACTTGGATCAGTACTTTTAACGGGGCTTTATCTACGGGTCTTTGCTCGTTTAAGCGTTTGGCAATTTTTTCACGGTCAATACTCTGCACCCAATCAAAATGTTCAGCTACCGCAGCCGTTTTATTTGATTGAATTGGGCCAATGAAATGCCAAACAATATCGCTATAATTTGCTAGTTGGGTTATTTTATCAACAGCTTCTTGCACGTATGATTCACCAAATTCTCGGTGACCTTGTTGATAAGCCGCTAAAATAAAATTAGCAGGTTTGGTTTTTGATACTGCCAACAAGCAGACATCACGTTCGTTACGATGATGTTTTTTTGCCGCGAGGGCAATTCTAGCATAGGCGGATTTAAGCCGTTCTGCTATTGTAACCATATAATTATCAGTTAGTTGTGGAGTCATAAATGGATATTACCGAATTATTGGCCTTTAGTGTGCAGCACAAAGCATCCGATTTACACTTATCATCAGGGGTTGCGCCAATGATCCGTGTTGATGGCGATGTGCGACGTATTAATATACCAGCGCTGGAAAACAAAGATGTGAACAGCCTAGTTTACGACATTATGAACGATAATCAACGCAAGGACTACGAACAAAATCTGGAAGTGGATTTTTCGTTTGAAGTGCCAAACTTAGCGCGTTTTCGTGTTAATGCCTTCAACTCTAACCGAGGTCCAGCCGCTGTATTTCGTACTATCCCCAGTGAAGTGCTGACGCTTGATGATTTAGGTGCGCCAGATATATTTAAAACTATTTCCGATACACCACGTGGCCTGGTGTTGGTAACAGGCCCAACCGGCTCAGGTAAATCGACCACCTTGGCTGCGATGGTGGATCATATAAACCAACACAAGCATCATCATATTTTAACCATCGAAGATCCCATCGAGTTTGTGCACGACAATAAACTATCACTAATTAACCAGCGAGAAGTGCATCGCGATACACATAGTTTTTCTAATGCACTGCGCAGTGCTTTACGTGAAGACCCTGATGTTATTTTGGTGGGTGAGTTGCGTGATTTAGAAACTATTCGACTAGCTATGACCGCAGCTGAAACCGGTCATTTAGTGTTTGGTACTTTGCATACAACTTCAGCGCCAAAAACCATTGACCGTATTATCGATGTATTCCCAGGTGAAGAAAAAAGCATGATCCGCTCAATGCTCTCTGAGTCATTGCGGGCGGTTATTTCACAAACCCTGCTGAAAAAAATTGGTGGGGGACGAGTCGCAGCCCATGAAATTATGATTGCAGTGCCGGCCATTCGTAACCTGATCCGCGAAGATAAAATTGCGCAAATGTATTCGTCGATTCAAACTGGCGCATCGCAAGGTATGCAAACCATGGATCAATGTTTAACTAATTTAGTAAACCACGGTGTAGTTACCAATGCTGAAGCGCGTGCTAAAGCACAAGATAAAAATAACTTTGGTGGTTAAGGAGCAGTAATGACACATTCTCTAGATTACTTTTTACATTTGATGCTTGAAAAGCAGGGTTCTGATTTATTTGTTTCAAGTCAATTACCGGTCAGCGCAAAGATTAATGGTGAGCTGATTGCATTAGGCGACGAAAAAATATCAGACGAAGAGTCGCTTGAGCTAGTTGAATCTGCGATGAGTGAAAAACAAAAAGCCGAGTTTCATAATACCAAAGAATGCAACTTTGCTATTGCCACCGAAGAAGGGCGCTTTAGGATCTCAGCATTTTGGCAACGAGATTGTGCCGGCATGGTTATCCGCCGTATTGTTACAAAAATTCCAGATGTAACTGAGCTTGGCCTACCCTCAACGCTGACCGATGTGATCATGGCAAAGCGGGGGTTGGTGTTATTTGTGGGGGGCACAGGCACTGGTAAATCAACCTCGTTGGCGGCGTTACTAGGTTATCGTAACCGTAATCAACGTGGCCATATCTTGACTATTGAAGATCCGATTGAATTTGTTCATGAACACCGTAAAAGTATTATCACTCAGCGTGAAGTCGGTTTAGATACGGAAAGTTTTGAGTCAGCGCTTAAAAGCTCACTACGCCAAGCTCCTGATGTCATTTTGATTGGTGAAATTCGCTCGCAAGAGACTATGGAATACGCCTTGAGCTTTGCTGAAACCGGGCATTTATGTGTAGCTACGTTACATGCTAATAATGCCAACCAAGCTATCGACCGTATCATGCATTTAGTGCCAAAAGAAAAGCACGACAAGCTAAAATATGATCTATCTTTAAATCTACGCGCGATTATTGCCCAGCAATTAGTGCCTACCGCTGATGGTAATGGCCGGGTCGCGGCAATTGAAATTTTGCTGAACACCCCGATTGTTGGCGAGCTTATCAAAAAAGGGGATATTGGCGGTATTAAAGAAGCCATGGCTAAAGCGAAAGATATGGGTATGCAAACCTTTGATCAGGCGCTCTTTGAGCTTTATAAACAGCAGCGAATTAACTACGCTGATGCATTACATCATGCTGATTCACCAAATGATTTACGTTTGATGATTAAGCTGAGAAACAACGAACAACAAGGCGCTGGTTTTTTACAGGGAGTGACCATTGACGGATTAGAGCCTAAAGGTCAATAAACCAATTTACATTTATATACGCGATGATGTCGATATGATCATCGCGCAGCAAGCTTCGCACTTAGGTGGCTTTAATAGAACTTTTAATTATCAAGCTGGGTTTATACCTCAGCTGTCAGATAAGTTGATCATTAACTTACCAATTACCCGTAAGCCTGCTCAAAAAAGCTTTCCAAAATAATCACGGCCGACATATTATCAACATTGCCTTTGCCTAAGCTACGGTAACCGCCTTGTTCAAATAAACGTGCTTTAGCATCTGCGGTGGTTAAACGTTCGTCTTGGGTCTCTACAGGCAGCCCATAGTGATTATGTAAGCGGTTGGCAAACTTTTTAGCTTTAAAGGTGACTTCTTGGTTGGTGCCATCCATATTAAGCGGTAAACCGACGACGAGTAAATCAGGTTGCCACTCATCGACATGCTTTTTAATAAAATCCCAATTTGGTATGCCATCTTTGGCTTTGATCGCAGTGAGACTTGATGCGGTACCCGTTAACTCTTGGCCGATAGCAACACCAATGCTGGTGGTGCCAAAATCAAAGCCCATCACGGTACGCTCACCTTTGGGCTTTAGTTGTTTTTTAGTCATGCTAGCTCTGTGCTTTTAAATTGTGCTTGACCACGCTTATGCGTGGCCAGCCTCTGAACTTAATTGGCTAATATCAAATCCGAGTGTCGCGACTGCTTTTTCCCAGCGCTGCTCAATCGGTGTGTTAAAAATAATATCGGGATCGGCTTTTATAATTAGCCAAGCGTTTTCAAGTAGCTCTTGTTCGAGTTGGCCTTGCTCCCAACCAGAATAACCGAGCGTAATAATAAACTGCTCTGGCGCTTGAGCGGTGGTTAAACTTGCCAACACATCTTTGGATGTAGTGATCATAATTTCGCTGCTGAGTTCTTGGCTTGCGCTATAACCGGATTTTGGTGAATGTAATACAAAACCACGATCTGTTTTTACCGGCCCGCCAGCAAACACTGCCACACTGGCAGCTTGGGTCGATTTGTCGTTATCAATCTCTATTTTGTCGAGTAAATCACCGACAGTAATATTGATAGGCTGATTGATCACCAGCCCCATAGCCCCGTCTTCATTGTGCTCACAAATATACGCGACAGCACGTTTAAAAAAAGGGTCTTGCATTGATGGCATTGCAATTAAAAAATGATTTTCTAATGATTGCATAACGATACCCCTTTATTGTTAGTAAATTTAAGTATGGCTTAGTTTTCTTTCAATGGCATCAAATAAGCGCCCTGTAATTGAAATATCATAAGCGGCTTCAATTTCTTTCACGCAGGTTGGTGCTGTTACGTTAATTTCTGTTAATTTATCACCAATAATATCCAGACCAACAAAAATCAGCCCTTTGGCTTTTAATGTCGGTGCCACGGCTTCGGCAATGCGACGGTCTGAGTCACTGATTGGACGTGCTTCGCCACGGCCACCTACGGCTAAATTACCGCGTGTTTCACCATTTTGCGGAATGCGAGCAAGGCAATATGGGATCACTTCACCATCTACCACCAATACGCGCTTATCGCCTTGTTTGATCTCAGGGATATAATTTTGTGCCATGGCAAAACGGCTACCGTGTTCGGTGAGGGTTTCGCAAATAACGCCGATGTTGGCATCATCTTCTCTAACCCGGAAAATAGAGGCGCCACCCATGCCATCTAAAGGTTTTAGAATGATGTCTTTATGTTCGGCTAAAAACGCACGAATTTGGTGTTTGCAGCGGGTTACTAAAGTGTCAGGTGTGTGCTCACTAAACCAGGCGGTGAATAACTTTTCGTTGGCATCACGCAAGCTCTGTGGCTTATTAATAATAAGTGTACCTTCAAGCTCGGCGCGTTCTAAAATGTAAGTTGCATAAATGTATTCAGTATCAAATGGCGGATCTTTACGCATTAAAATCACATCTAAATCAGCAAGTGCGATGCTGGTTTTTTCTTCAAGCTCATACCAATGGTGCTCATCGTCGAACACGGTTGCTTTAGCGGCTGTGGCGTAGGCTTTACCTTTACGTAATGAAAGATCGTTCATTTCCATATAGTAAATTTCATAGCCACGGCTTTGGGCTTGCATCATCATTGCAAAACCGGTGTCTTTTTTGATGTTAAATCCGCTGATCGGATCTGAAATTATACCTAACTTAATTGCCATGTTCGTTGCCTTACTGAATATATTGCTATTGATATGAGGGTGGTTTAGCTATTTTCAATTAGCTAAATCGCCAAATTGTAGCTGTAATGCACTTAACACCGTCAAAGCGGCCGTTTCTGTGCGTAGTACGCGTGGCCCAATACGAATATCAACAAACGCTTGCTGTTTGGTCTGGGCAATTTCTTCATCGGTAAAGCCGCCCTCAGGACCGACTAAAAAGCGCACGCCAGCACTTGGCACCTTGATTGTTTTGATGCTGTGCTCGGCGCGAGGGTGTAGGGTGAGTTTAATTTCATCACTCTTTTGCGCAAGCCATTGGCTAAGATCAATCGGTGGGTGAATGGTGGTGATGCTATTGCGGCCTGATTGCTCGGCGGCAGCAATGGCTATTTTTTGCCATTGTAGGTGTTTTTTGGCAAGTCGCTCAGGGCTTAATTTAACCCCACAACGCTGGCTAAAAATAGGCGTGATTTCAGTGATCCCTAATTCAACCGACTTTTGAATGGTAAAGTCCATTTTATCGCCACGAGAAATCCCTTGCCCTAAGTGGATGCTAAGTGGTGATTCAACATCTTTGTCATCAAATTTAAGCGGCATTGCCACCACTGATTTTTTACCAACTTCAATGAGTTCGCAAAGGTATTCGCCACCTTGACCATTAAACAATGAAATATGCTCACCAACTTTCATCCGTAATACGCGACCAATATGGCCTGCGGCATCATCGTCTAACTGCAATGGGGTCGCAATTACAATGGAACTTGCTTGATAAATATGAGGAACTCGCATGCTGACCTTCAACAAAAATAGCTAATGGCGTTATGGTATGTAAGTCATCTCGTTGGTGCAAATACTTATTACCAGCACTGCGTAATTAGTTATTGAGCTTTTCGCATAATGCGTCTAAATCTTGCGGGGTTTCGGCTATTTCAGTTTGGCATGACAGGTGGTTGTTTTGCGCCATATCGGCTACGGGCTCAAACAGATAACCATCTTCTGCTTCTTTAATTAAAAATCGTACAGAATGTAACGAGTTGAATATAAAGCGTTGTTTATCATCAGCTAACAAATAGTCCGTTTGATTAAACAGCACGCCAGCAATATCATGGTGTTCATGTAAGTAGCTTGCCAGTTCAGACACGCTAATTTCATTGCTAAAGTCGCAGTAGCAATAATCTTTAATTAGCTCATCAAACATTAACTTAACTAACTGACGAGTATTTGCCCCTGCAACCACTAGAGTACTGGGGCGGGTTCCGTGTGGCTGAGCAAAGTAGTGCTCAGTAAATTGCCGACTGAATTCACAGTCATTGTCGATCAGTAGATAGTTATTTACTTCAAACGGCATAAGGCCCCACGTATTCGAACATTTCCAAGCTTAAATTGAAAACATGCTTATTAGTAAATAGCCTATTGCACTGAAAACAGCAAATTCAATGCAGGCTACGCCAATATTATCTTGATGATCAATTTCAAGCGCAGTATCAATGTTTGGCAGTGAAATGAACTTGATTATAGTCGTTAATAGATACAGTAATAACCACATAGTGCCGCAATGTAAAGCTAATGTGAATAAATTCTCTACCATTTTGCCACTATGAAAAGTGGCACTGGCAAGGCCTGCATAAATAGCTAATGCAAGACCGATGGATTTCCCCGCATAACGGATGCCGATAGAGGTATTTTCTAAATTAAAGTTATTCTGTAATGATGCCCCTTGATTAGCGCGAGCAAAGCGATATTCACGTAGCTTGCTGTCTAGGGCAAAAATTCCTTGTAATAAAAGGAAGCAAACAAACACGATGAGCAAGCTGCTAAAGCCTTGGGTATGAGACCAGTGGTAAAGCCCTAAGGTGATAATACAGTTGGCGATTAACATGCCAGAATCAACTAAAGCAGCGCAGACATTTTGCTTTAAGATGGCGGCTTCTTCGTTAAAACGGTGCAAAATCCATTTGCGGTGGATCAAGTGACCTATTTTAATAAAAGCAAATAACAGGACTATCAGTACAATCACTTTAATCGGGTTTGATTGGGCTGTGCTGATACTAATTTCATCAAATAAAAATGCCACCGTCGCTACCACTACACTGATTTCTGACGCAAAACTAATTCCTAGAGCAAAATTGTCATGTTGAGCAAGCTCTTCTTTTAATGCTTGTTTAGCCTTAAGTTGACTTACTACCCGCAAACAAATAACAGCTAAGCAAATAACCATAAAACAGATAGCAATCGCGAGTAAACTAGTGTTAGATAAAGATAAATATGACATTGAGAACCTAGGCTGGTTATTATTATGTTAATCATTCTAGTACGGTTACGACGGATATAAAAGAGAGTATTTGATGACACTAGGCGAACAACTTCCAGCAGCACTAAACACCCTTGGCCGCGAGCGCTTCGCACAGCTCTATCCTGAGCGCACCCTAAGTGAGTTAATTATTAATTTAATCGGCTTGAGTGACTTTGCATGGCGTTGTTTGCAATCTCAACCGCAGTTAATTGAGATGTTACTTTGTGATACACAAATGAGTTTGCGTGATAGCCCAAATCCATTCCAAGGGTTAAATTTGGCAGAGGTGGATGAAGCGCAGTGTCATAAAATTTTACGCCGTTATCGTGAGCGCTATTGGTTAAAATTAGCGTGTTTAGATTTGTGTTATAGCAATGACATAGCAGATAGCATTGGCTATATTTCAGCACTTGCCGATCAGTTAATTGACAGTGCAAATAATTGGGCGTTCGCTCAGGTTGCAATCGTTAATGGGCAACCACTGGATGAGCAACAACAACCCCTCGCTATGATGGTATTAGGCATGGGTAAGTTAGGCGGCCAAGAATTAAACTATTCGTCAGATATTGATTTAATTTTTTCTTATCCACGTAGTGTGAAAACCCAAGGTGGGCGTCGCTCGCTAGAAGCGCAAGTGTTTTACACTAAAGTTGCACAAAAACTGATTGCCGCACTTAATCAAATCACTGTTGACGGTCAAGTATTTAGAGTGGATATGCGGCTGCGCCCATTTGGTGAGAGTGGCCCTTTGGTTATGAGTTTCACTGCAATAGAAGATTATTATCAAGATCAAGGTCGTGAATGGGAACGCTACGCCATGCTCAAAGGGCGTTTGATTGGCCCGCAAACGCGCTACAGTGATGAATTCTATCAGTTATTAAAACCGTTTGTGTATCGTCGTTATATTGACTTTTCAGTGATCGAATCGCTGCGTAAAATGAAACAAATGATAGCTCAAGAAGTACGCCGTAAACGCTTGACTAACAATATAAAACTAGGTGCAGGAGGGATCCGTGAAGTAGAGTTTGTGGTGCAAGCACTGCAAATGGTAAGGGGCGGCCGAGAAGCTAATTTGCAAACACAATCCTTGCAAAAAGCACTGGCGGAGCTTGAAAACATTCAAGTTATTGGCGAAGATGAAGCGCAGTTACTCCGCCATAATTATTTATTTTTAAGACGAGTAGAGCAGTATCTCCAGATTTTTGCCGATCAACAAACGCAAACATTGCCAGATGATGAACTCAACCAACAGCGATTAAACTATTTACTATCACAAGCTGACTTTAACGCTACTTTAACCACAATTAATACCATAATGGCTGGCATACATAGCGAGTTTGAACAAGTTATTGGTTTTGAAAGTGAGCCTGTCGATCCGTGTGAAAGTGCGTATATCAGTGCCTGGGAGCATACTGATATTAGTGCCTTAGAGCAGCCAAATGATGCATGGCAAATACCGCTCGAAGACTTTAGGTCGCGATTAACAAAAACTAAAATTGGCCACCGTGGCCGCGATATTCTCGATAAACTCATGCCGTTAATGCTAAAGCAACTATCAGACAGTCAAGCAAGCGGTGACGTATTTAGTATGATCTGCCAAGTACTAAGCAAGGTTATTTCACGCACGGCGTATTTAGAATTATTGTATGAAAACCCTGGCGCATTAAAGCAGCTTGTTTCATTGTGCTGTCATAGTAAATGGATTGGCGAACATATCTCCCGCTACCCGATCTTACTTGATGAGCTGATCGACCCTGCGGTGCTGTATAAGCCTACGCCGCTCAGTGCGTATAAAGATGAAATTCGACACTATTTTTTACGTATTGATAGTGAGGATTTAGAGCAACAAATGGAAGCACTGCGTCAATTTAAACAAACTCATCAGTTACGTATCGCTGCCGCTGATGCAACTGGTGTGTTAGATGTGATGAAAGTAAGCGATCATCTAACCGCATTGGCCGAAGCAATTGTAGAACAAGCTGTTAACCTTGCGTGGCAACAAATGGCGCAGCGCTTTGGGACTCCACCGAATACTGATGATGAGCATAAGGGCTTTGCAGTAATCGCATATGGTAAAACCGGTGGCTTTGAGGTGGGGTATGATTCTGATCTCGATTTAGTTTTTGTGCATAACAGTGATGGTTCAGAGCAAACTAATGGCAGCAAAGCGATTGATTCACGTCAGTTTTATCTAAAACTGGCGCAGCGGTTAATGCATTTATTTAATACACGTACTGCGTCGGGTATTTTATATGAACTGGATACTCGGTTACGCCCAGAAGGCGCTTCAGGGTTAATGGCAATCAATTTAGAAAGCTTTAATCATTACCAGCAAACTCAAGCGTGGACGTGGGAACATCAGGCTCTGGTTCGCTCACGAATGATTTTTGGACAAGCTGAATTGCAACGGCGATTTGCGCAAATTCGCTTAGGTATTTTGTGCCAGCAGCGAGATCCACAAAAACTCAAAGAAGATGTGATCACCATGCGTGAAAAAATGCGCACCCACTTAGCGAAGGGCAATGACACTGAGTTTGATTTAAAACAAGATGCTGGTGGCATTGCCGATATTGAGTTTTTAACGCAATACTTAGTGCTCAATAATGCGCACCGCTTTGATGAGCTGACAACGTATTCAGATAATGTCAGAATTTTAACCGATGCAGCTCGACTTGGTTGTATTAGTAAAGAAACCAAGCAAGGCTTGATCGCAGCCTATATTGACTATCGCTCTCGCTACCACGTATTAAGCTTAGATCAGCAGGGACGTTGTGTTGCAAAACAAGAGTTTGCCACACATATCGGGTTTGTCAGCAATGCATGGCAGCAGGTCTTTGAATTAACTGCTTAACTTCTTAGTCGCTTGCAATTCTCGCGCACATATTCAGAGGGCAGCTCAGTGATCACCGCTGCCCGTTGCTTAAAGCAAAAGAAGGTATAAACCTCGTTTTCAAAGTCATCATTGATGGCGCGACCGACTTGGTAAAGGGTGGAGTTGAAATCACTATCCACTCTAAAGTGATCTTTTACCACATAATCTTTACTTAAATACCAATACAATACGATGTCTTCATTGCGTGCATAGTCAGATAACACTTTTTTTAATGTTGAGCCGTTTTCAAAACGTCTCGGGATAAATTTCCCAGTCCAATTTGGTGACGAAGGTTCAACCACTTTAGCGCGCTCGGTTAATGCTGCATCAATATTTAAATCAGGAGCAGGGAGCTTCAGTACGTATTTATCGCGTTCATTATCTTTATTAACTTGGTTACGTAATGAAGAATAAAAGCGTGATAAGCCTTGCGCTGCGGCATTTTTTGTATCTTTCATATCCATGACAGGGCCATGGCCTAATAAAAAATAAAGTGCTGCAGCAATTAAAATGACAGCTAGTGATAAATGCTTAACCCAAAACCACATGACTCATACTCTTGTATTTATATTTGTTAATAAAAGCATATTACAGCGGCGTTGTCACTTGTAATAAGAGGGGGCATCGATATCTGGACGTGTTTTAAAGCGTCTATGCAGCCACATGTATTGTTCGGGAGCAACGTTAACTGCTTGCTCTATTCGTTGGTTAACTCGGGTGACATCAGCTTTATTATCACCGCTGGGGAAATTCTCCAGTGCAGGCAGTACTTCTAAATGGTATTTTCCTTGTTCATCACGACGGCTGGTTAAGCTGACCGTTTCGCAATTTTTGCTGGCTGAAAATAATAAGGTGCCAGTGGTTGTTGCCGCATCTGGGACTGCAAAAAATGGCGCAAATTCACAGCGTTTTCGACCATAGTCTTGATCAGGCAAGTAGTAACAGACTTTTTTAGCTTTAAGTGCCTTCAATAGGCCTTTTACATCGCGTTTGCCAATTAAATATTCATTCGAGCGCAATCGGCCACGGGTCATAAAAAACTCCATTAGCGGGTTATTATGCGGGCGGTAGAAGCCAATGCCTTGATGATTAAGGCCCATAACACGGCTGGCTATTTCTAGGTGTAGAATATGAGGAACTAGCAATAGCACGCCTTTCCCAGATTGTTGGATCCGCGCAAAATGTTCCAGCCCTTTCACTGAACCATACACACGCTTTATTCGCCAATTTGGCCACCACCATGCCATACCTGTTTCAAGGGTCGCAATACCTGTGTTTTCCATATTCTGTTTAACTAGTGCACGTTGCTTTTCAACTGGCATATCAGGAAAGCATAGTTTTATATTAACCTCAGCAATGCGACGACGTTTTTTCATAGTGCGGTGCACTAAGCGACCAAGCTGCTTACCTAGCCATAATTGCAACTTAGACGGCAACCAAGACACTGTATATAAGATAAATACACCAAGCCAAGTAAGCCAATAACGCGGACCTAGAAAAGACCATTTAAATGCAGAAGAGTTGACCACAGAAATATCTCATATTTGAAAAGAACTTAGTTTAACTGGATGAATAAAAAAATACAAAAAAGCCAGCAAGTTGCTGGCTTTTAAATGAGTAATGTTAAGCTTATCTTTATTGGATTGCTTTTAAACCTTGATTGATGGCTTGTAAATCATCACTAGTTAAAGTACCCGCCGCTTGCTTTAAGCGAAGCGTTGATACGACGTAACGATAGCGAACATCTGCAAGGTTACGTTTTGCATTAAAGAGGTTTTGTGTGCTGATCAATACGTCAACAATAGTACGAGTACCCACTTCAAAACCTGCTTCAGTGGCTTTTAATGCACTTTCAGCAGAAACCACAGCTTGCTCAAGGGCTTTAAAAGTAGCGATATCAGATACCACTTGATTATAAGAGGTGATCGTATTGCGTGTTACAGCGCGTAAGCTTGCTTCTAGGTCTTCACTTGCAGCTACATAAAACGCACGTGCTTGATTAGTTGCAGCAACCGTGGCACCACCTGAGTAAAGAGGCACACTAAAGTTGATACCTATAGTGGTCGAATCGGAACGAGGTTGGTTATCAAAACTTACACCGTTTATGTCGCGATTGGTTAAAGAATCACCGTAACGCGCATCAAGTGTTAATTTTGGGTAGTGGCCTGCTTTCGCTAGCTCAATTTGATCTTTAGCTATATCAACTGTGACTTTTGCTACTTGTAAATTTAAGTTGTTTTCTTCTGCAAGCTTAATGTAATCAGTAGATTGCTTAGAAGGTTTTACTGTAGAGAAGGTCTCAGTATTTAACATATCAAGCTTAGCGTGGTATTTACCGGTGATTTCGCGAAGCTGTTCACGGGCCGTTTCAACGCCATTTTTAGCCACGATTTCAAGGGCTACAGAGTTATCGTACTGCGCGTGTGCTTCATGTACGTCGGTAATAGCAGTTAGGCCTACCGCGTAGCGTTGCTTTGTTTGCTCTAATTGGCGTTCAATAGCGCGCTTTTCAGCTTTAACAAATTCAAGGCTATCGATAGCACTTAATACATTAAAGTAACCATCGGCAACACGTACTATTAAATCTTGCTTGGCAAAATCGTACTGTGCACTGGCTTGTAGAGCTTGTTTATCAGCAATACCTAGGTTATTCCATACGCCTAAATCAAACAGTGTTTGGCTTAAGCTAACACCACGAGTGAATTGGTCAGTATCGCTTTCTACTTTAACTTGAAGTGATAAATCGCCAACACTTTGAAAAGAGGTAGAGTCACTTTTTTCGTAGCCTAAGCTTAAACCTATTTGAGGTAATAATGCGCTCATCGCACGATCACTTTGATAAGATTGTGCATCCGCTTGGGCTTTTGCCTTTAACACGGTAGGATCGTTAGCTGTCGCAATTTCAAAAACTTGCAGTAAATCTTCAGCGTGAGCAGCTGTAGCGCCAATTGCGCATGATAAACTAACCAGCGCTGCAAGGATGTTCTTTTTCATGTGTGGTTCGGTCCTTAGACAAATTTTATACTATTGGGCATGTTAACCTGTTTTGGCTCATAACTAAAAAAAAAATGAGTAAAACAATGTTTGTAAGTGTAACAGAATATATTAATCCACTTTAGTTTATTAAAATAAGTAAGAGGTAGTTATATGACCAATAAAAAGTTGATCGAATTTACTCACCAAGATGTGAGATTAAAACCTATTACTAACCTTTACGATGGTTTTTTTAAAATTAACTTATATCAATTTGAACATGCATTATTTGCCGGTGGCGAGTCGCAACTCATTAGCCGTGAAATTTTAGAACGCGGCGATGCTATTGCCGTGCTGCCTTACGACCCTGTAACCGATACAGTGTTATTAATAGAGCAAATACGCATTGGTGCAATAAAAAGCAAACATTCGCCATGGCTGTTAGAATGTATTGCAGGTATGACCGATGGCTGTACTGATTATGAAGCCGTCGTCAAACGCGAGGCACTAGAGGAAGCTGGACTAGAGCTGCAAGAGCTGGAATTTATGTTATCGTATCTTTCAAGTCCTGGCGGTACTACCGAACGGCTGCACCTTTACCTTGCTGTTACGGATTTAAGCCAGCTGCAAAGTGGTGTTTATGGGCTTGAAACCGAAGGCGAAGATATAAAAACACATATCATCAGTTTTAATGAGGCGATGGCACGTTTAGCAAGCGGTGAAATAGATAATGCTGCTACGGTTATTTCATTACAGTGGTTAGCGCTTAATCGCGAACGTATAATGAATAAATAGACTACCCTTAACTTCTAATTTTATGGCGGTAACGTGACAGCACTTGCAGTGAAACAACGATATATTCAAAGTCTTCCAAAATACTTGACGTTATGTGAGCATAACTACTTACGCGCGTTAAAGTTGCTGCCTAATGAGCGCAAACAAGGTAGCACTCGACAAGTGCAATTAGGTAATAATCAGTTTGCAATTAAAGTGGATGGTTGTGCAAAGTACACTATGGATATTTCTATCACGCAATTAACGGGGATGTTAAAAGGTTTTAATCCGTTATTTTTAACCGTGCGTTTGTATCATGATGCAAAAGTGGCTGAAATAATTCACCATGACTACCATCAAAGAATTAAACCATCGTATGGCTACCCGAATCCGCAAATGCATCAAAAAGACGAAAAATATCAACTCAATGCATTCTTGTACGATTGGTTAGTGGCGTGTGTTGACAGTGGCCGAGCGGTCCTTAATTGGGATGTGAATAATGGCTTGGTTTGATCAATATGCTATTTTCAATAGCGGTCAACTACGTTTAGCGCATATAACCGATTGCCATTTATTTGCCGACCCACAAGGGGAGTATTTTGGGGTTAATACGGCAGAGCACTTTTCTTGTGTGTTGGCGCACATGGCAGAGCAGTCATTAGATGCCGTGATCTTTGGTGGTGATCTAACTCAAGATCACAGTATGGCATCATATCGACTATTTGCTCAGTTGATAGCTGATTCAGCGCTCACCTGTCAGGTATTTTGGGTGCCAGGTAATCACGATGAACTAGCTGCCTTGCAACACATTTCAAGCGGGCAAATAAGTAATGCTAAACGGTTAATTGCCAATGACTTTGAAGTGTTACTTATTAATTCCAAAGGACCCACGCCTGCAGGGTGGGTCAGTGAAGCGCATTTAAATGAAATCACTACATTATTAGTAAGCACATCGCTACCGAGTGTGGTTTTTTGCCATCATAATCCATTGCCAATCAATGGCTATTTAGATAAACACATGCTTGAAAATGGCCCGCAATTGCTTAACATATTACAAAATAGTGGGCAGGTTAGGCATCTGTTTCACGGTCATGTTCATAATGACTACCAATTTCAATTCAGAAATATTGATGTGGTGGCAACGCCTGCAAGTTCAGTGCAATTTACTAAAAACACGGCGCAATGGCAGCAGCAAAATTTAGGCGCAGGCTATCGGTTATTAACGATAACTAAGTCAAGCGATGAAGTGGCTGTTGATTCGGAGCTAATATGGCTCAACGAGTAATTTATATTCATGGCTTTAATAGCAGTGAAAAATCATTTAAAGCTGTGCGCTTTGGTGAGTATATGGCACACTATGACGTTGATTATTGTGTGCCGCGATTAAGTCATGAACCGCTGCATGCGATAATTCAAATTGAACAATTATTAACGCCAAATACGGTATTACTTGGCAGTTCTTTAGGTGGTTTTTACGCCACTTATTTATCGCAAAAATATCAGTTACCAGCAGCGCTGATCAATCCTGCTGTTAAGCCTTATTTGTTATTGAGTTCATTGTTAGGGGCGAACTATAATCCCTATCAGGATAGCCATTACGAGCTCAATAATAGTCATATTAACGCGTTAAAGTCACTGTCGATACCCTACTTAAAGCGCCCATCATTACTGTATTTACTACAGCAAACAGGCGATGAAGTATTGGATTATCAGCAGGCCGTTAAATATTATTCACAATGCAAGCAACGGATTGAATTTGGTGGTGATCATAGCTTTGTTGGCTTTGACGACGCCATTGCTAGTATTGTAGATTTTCTTAAAATCACGTAAAACATAGCTAAGCGCATAAAAGATAAAAACTATGAGTCAGCAAAATTATAACGCCGAAGCCATTGAAGTATTAAATGGGTTAGAACCTGTTAAACGCCGTCCAGGCATGTACACCGACACCACTCGCCCTAATCATTTAGGGCAAGAGGTTATTGATAACAGTGTCGATGAAGCCATGGCTGGTCATGCCACAAAAATTGATGTTATTTTACATGAAGATAACTCACTTGAAGTCAGTGATGATGGTCGTGGTATGCCCATCGATATTCACCCTGAAGAAGGTATTCCAGGGGTTGAGCTAATTTTCACTAAACTGCATGCCGGTGGTAAATTCTCTAATAAAAATTACCAGTTTTCTGGTGGTTTGCACGGAGTTGGTATCTCTGTTGTAAATGCATTATCCACCCGGGTTGAAGTTGTTGTGCGCCGTGATGCACAGCAATACATGATGGCATTTGAAAATGGCGATAAAGTTGAAGACTTAAACGTTATTGGCACAGTCGGTAAGCGAAATACCGGTACTACCGTACGTTTTTGGCCGGATGCCAGCTATTTTGATTCAGCTAACTTTTCATTACTGAAACTGCATCATTTGCTTAAAGCCAAGGCTGTATTATGCCCAGGTTTACGTATTAAGTTTACCAACAAGCAAACCAAAGAAACCCAAGAATGGTATTACGAAACGGGTTTAAAAGATTACTTAAACGAAGCCGTTAAAGGCTACGAAGTTTTACCACAAGACCCTTTTACTGGTGAATTTTCAAGTTCAACTGAAGGCGCTGACTGGGCTGTTGTATGGTTACCAGAGGGCGGCGAATCTATCGCTGAAAGTTATGTGAACTTAATACCGACAGCGCAAGGTGGTACCCATGTTAATGGTCTGCGCCAAGGGTTACTTGAAGCAATGCGTGAGTTTTGTGAGTTTCGTAACTTATTGCCGCGTGGCGTTAAGCTCACCCCAGATGATATTTGGGAACGCTGTAGCTATGTTTTATCGGTGAAAATGCAAGATCCACAATTTGCCGGTCAAACCAAAGAAAAACTCTCGTCGCGTTCGTGTTCAGCATTTGTATCTGGGGTTGTGAAAGATTCATTTAGCTTATGGCTGAACGAACATACCGACACTGCTGAGTTACTCTCTGAATTATGTATATCGAATGCCCAAAAGCGTTTACGTGCGGCTAAAAAAGTGGTGCGTAAGCGAGTTACAGCAGGTCCAGCCTTGCCTGGAAAACTAACCGATTGTAGTGCTGCTGATAATGACCGCACCGAACTGTTTTTAGTGGAAGGTGACTCAGCGGGTGGCTCAGCCAAACAAGCTCGCGATCGTGAGTTTCAGGCCATAATGCCGCTACGTGGTAAAATTTTGAATACCTGGGAAGTTGAATCAGGGCAAATTTTAGCATCACAAGAAGTGCACGATATTTCAGTGGCACTGGGAATTGATCCTGATTCAGATGATATTTCTTCTTTACGCTATAATAAAATTTGTATCTTAGCGGATGCTGACTCCGATGGGCTACATATTGCAACCTTACTATGCGCCTTGTTTGTGCGTCATTTTCCAACTTTAGTGAAAAGCGGGCATGTGTATGTTGCTATGCCTCCATTATTTAGAATCGACATTGGTAAAGACGTTTATTATGCGCTGGATGAAGATGAAAAATTGGGCATTTTAGCGCGCATCGAAGCAGAGAAAAAACGTGGCAAAGTGAATGTACAGCGCTTTAAAGGCTTGGGTGAAATGAACCCATTGCAATTGCGTGAAACGACTATGGACCCAAATACTCGTCGCTTAGTACAGCTAACATTGGAAGATGAAGTTGAAACCATGGAAATGATGGATATGTTGCTTGCGAAAAAGCGTTCATCAGATCGTCGTCAATGGTTAGAAGATCATGGAAATCGTGCTCAAGTGTAATAAAACCAGGGTGTAAATATGCAAATACAACAAGGAAGGTGTTTTAATTATTTACACTCGCGTGTTTCATTGCTCAGCTTTTTTGCCTGCTTGTATTTATATTGTGCTACTTTAAACGCAGCACAGCAGCCGGTACTGGATGCAAAATGGTTAACTACACAGTTAGAGCTTGCTCATAAAAAAAGTATTCAAGACCCAGGCGACGCCGCTGAATTTTTAGAGCATTTAATAAAACAACACAGTACTCACTTATCGGCCATACAGCGCAGCGAATTGCAACTTCATTTGGCCGATAATTACTTATTACTGGGGGAATTGAGTAAAGCTATCGCGCTGGAGAGGCTGCTCGCCAATGAGCTGACCGTATTAAATAATGAATCACTGATCCGTTACTATTTAATTAAATCCACTATTTATAGCTATTCGGGTCAGGCTGATAAATCGTTAGCGATTTTAAATACTGCTGAGCAGCAAGTCGAACAACTAGAAAATGAAAAGCTAAAAAGTAAAGTTTACGGCGCGTTAGCAAGCTTTTATGTTTATAATCATGATGATATTAAAGCATTAGACTATTTTTATAAAAGCTATGAGATTATTAAACGCAGCGGTGACTTACTCGATTTAGCCTATATTGAATCAACCATGGCTAAATCGTATGAGTATTTATTTGATTACGACAAAGCGCTGGAATTGCAACTAAAGGCATTGGCCTATTTTTTAAAAAATGACTTAATGTTTGATAGCTTAGTGTCGTACTTCCACTCAGCTAAAATATATTTAAAAATGAAACGTGGCCAAGAAGCCATTGCTAGCAGCCAAAAAATGCTCGCAATGGCCGGCCAAGTAGCAAATGAAAACTTAGTGTACTACGGTTATATAATCTTGGCTGAAGCGTATTTGTTAGAGCAAGATATAGCGCAAGCAAATCATTATCTTTCACTTAGTAGCCAGTATTTCGATAAGCTTGAAGATGTCGCGAACATTGCAAATCACTTATATATTCAAGCGGCAATTGAGCTTGCGCAAAATTTAACGGATCAAGCTGCAAAAACGTTAGCAAAAGCGCAGTTGCTGTCTGAGCAAATACCGATAGAAAATAGTATTACGTCGCTATTAAAACTGGCCAATTTACAGACAGAGCTGGCTGTACAGCAAAATGATTACCGGTTAGCTTATAAGTATCAACAAGATTTTATCGCGTTAAATGAACAGCACTATAATAAGGTTCGAGAGATAGCTCGTTCACGCCATAAAGTAGAATTTGATATTAAACAAGTTAAATTAGAAAAGCAGTTACTTAAAAAAGATAAAGAGCTAAACGAGTTTTCCTTACAAGAAATTAAACAGCAGCAAGCATTACAAAATACCATTATGTTCAGCGTGCTGTTGTTGTTTTTATTGTTGTTATTGTTTTCGTGGCGACAGTATCGATTAAAACGCAAGTTTAGTGTGCTGGCGAATACAGATTTTTTAACTGGCGTGGCAAATAGACGTAAAATTATGGATTTTGCCGAGTCACAGTGGTTAGAGCTAAAAAGCGATAATTACAACTTTTGTTTGATAATTTTTGACTTAGATCACTTTAAAAGTATCAATGATGAGTTTGGCCACCCTGCTGGGGATCTGGTATTAAAAAGCATCACAGAGACAGCGCAGCGAGCAATTCGAGAACATGACATTCTTGGCCGTATTGGTGGCGAAGAGTTTTTAGTGGTGCTAAATAATACCCCCCTTGTAGAAGCGACGGAAATTGCTTATCGCATTAAAAGTGATATAGAAAAAACACCAATAAACGATGGTGAAAATGTTATTAAAATCACCGCAAGTTTTGGTGTAGCGCAAAAAAGAGCGCAATTACACTCATTTAAAGATTTATTAAAAAACGCAGATAAAGCGCTCTATACAGCAAAAGAGCGTGGCCGAAATAGGGTAGAAACCGATGAATAAATTACTAATATCACTACTAGCGGTAGGGTTGCTAAGTACTCCCTTAGCAGCAAAAGAAATCATTCAAGAACTGAGTGTTCCAGATGGTTTTTCAATAAACATATTCGCCAGTGACGTAGAAAATGCACGACAACTAGCTGTATCTAAAAAAGGCATTGTGTATGTTGGCTCGCGTAAAGCAGGTAATGTATATGCGTTAATTGATCACAATAGTGATGGCATTGCAGATAAACAAATACTTGTTGCCAGTGGCTTAACCATGCCATCGGGTTTAGCGATTAAAGAGGGGGATTTATATGTCGGTGAAGTGCACCGTATTATTCGGTTTAAAAACATTGATACGCAATTAAAAGCACCAAAATATGAAGTGGTATACGATGCGTTGCCTAGTGAGCGTCACCACGGTTGGAAGTTTTTACGTTTTTCACCAACCGGTGAGTTGATTATTCCTGTCGGTGTACCCTGTAATATCTGCAGCGAAGATGAACGCTTCGGTCGTATTTTTTCATTGGATGTAAATACCAAACAAATGACCACGTTAGCTCAAGGCGTGCGTAACTCTGTGGGCTTTGATTTCCACCCAAGTACGCAGGTAATGTGGTTTAGCGACAATGGCCGAGATATGATGGGCGATGATTTACCTCCTGATGAGTTAAACCGTTTAACGGTGGAAGGCGAGCATTTTGGTTTCCCGTACGTACATGCAGGTGCGATTTTAGACCCTGAATTTGGTAAAGGTAAGAATATTGCTGATTACAGTGCACCAGCTTTAGCATTAGGCGCACATGTGGCGCCTCTTGGCATTCATTTTTATAACGGTAAGCAATTTCCGGCTAATTATAAACAGCAACTTTTTGTGGCTGAGCACGGTTCGTGGAACCGCAGTAAAAAATCTGGATATAAAGTGGCAGTTGCCACCATTGAGCAAGGACGTGTGATAAAATACACGCCGTTTATTACGGGCTTTATGAAAAACGAAGAAACATTGGGTCGTCCGGTTGCTTTTGCAGAACTTGCCGATGGCAGCTTATTGATCTCCGATGATTATGCCAATGTGATCTACCGTGTAAGCTATAAAAAAAATTAGGTAGGCTTTGATGAGTGATACAGATACCTTGCTAATGCAAGGAATTGAACAACAAACAATGGGACGTTTTACCGAAGACGCCTATTTAAACTATTCCATGTATGTGATCATGGATAGAGCATTGCCGCATATTGGTGATGGCCTAAAACCCGTACAACGTCGTATTATTTACGCGATGAGTGAACTGGGTTTATCTGCGGCAGCTAAATATAAAAAATCGGCCCGTACTGTCGGTGATGTATTAGGTAAATATCACCCACATGGTGATAGCGCCTGTTACGAAGCCATGGTATTAATGGCGCAACCATTTTCCTATCGCTACCCATTAGTCGATGGGCAAGGGAACTGGGGTGCGGCGGATGATCCAAAGTCATTTGCAGCCATGCGTTATACCGAAGCGCGTTTATCTAAGTTCTCAGAAGTACTGTTAAAAGAACTTGGCCAAGGCACCGTTGATTGGACGCCAAACTTTGATGGCACCATGGACGAGCCACAAGTACTGCCTTCACGCTTACCACATATTTTACTCAATGGTATTACAGGTATCGCTGTTGGTATGGCAACGGACATTCCACCTCATAACGTACGCGAAGTCGCCAGTGCCTGTTGCTTATTACTAGATAGCCCTAAAGCTGATTTAGATCAATTGCTTGAGCATGTACAAGCGCCTGATTACCCAACAGAAGCGGAAATCATTACCTCAAAAGCTGATATTCGTAAAATTTATGAAACCGGCCGTGGTTCGATAAAAATGCGTGCTATCTATACTGAAGAGCATGGCGATATCGTTATCACTGCGCTGCCACATCAGTGTTCAGGTGGTAAAGTTTTAGAGCAAATTGCGGCGCAAATGAATGCGAAAAAGCTGCCTATGGTTGCTGATCTACGTGATGAATCAGATCACGAAAATCCAACCCGCATCGTGATCATTCCTCGTTCTAATCGCATTAAAGTGGAGCCGTTAATGGCGCACTTATTTGCCACTACAGACTTGGAAAAAAATTATCGCGTTAATATAAATATGCTTGGCCTTGATGGCCGTCCGCAGGTAAAAAATTTACGAACCATTTTAACTGAGTGGCTGGTGTTCCGCCGTGAAACGGTACGCCGCCGCCTGCAATATCGTTTAGATAAAGTGTTGGCTCGTTTACATATTTTAGAAGGTTTACTCGCAGCCTTTTTAAATATCGACGAAGTTATTGAAATTATTCGTAGTGAAGACAAGCCAAAGCCTGTGCTGATGGAGCGCTTTGGGATCACCGATATCCAAGCCGAAGCAATCCTTGAATTAAAACTACGTCACTTAGCGAAACTTGAAGAGTTTAAAATTCGTGGTGAGCAAGATGAGCTTGCCAAAGAGCGTGATAAATTACAACAAACGTTAGGCTCTGATCGTCGTATGTCGACGTTACTGAAAAAAGAAATTCAAGAAGCTGCTGAGCTGTATGGTGATGATCGTCGTTCTCCGATTGTAGAGCGTCTTGAAGCAAAAGCATTAAGCGAAAAAGATTTGATCCCATCAGAATCTGTAACCGTGGTGCTATCAGAAAAAGGCTGGGCGCGGGTTGGTAAAGGCCATGACTTAGATGTTGAAGGGCTTAGTTATCGAGCAGGTGATGCCTATAAAGCCTCTGCCCGTGGTAAGAGTAATCAACCAGCGGTGTTCTTAGATTCAGCAGGGCGTGCGTTTGCCACCGATGCGCATGGTTTACCGTCGGCACGAAGCCAAGGTGAGCCAATGACAGGGCGCTTTAACCTCACCGCAGGTGCTAATTTTGAGCATGTCGTGATGGGCGAAGATAAGCAAGTGTTGCTGATGGCATCGGATGCGGGTTACGGCTTTATTACTGATTTTGTTGATTTAGTCAGCAAAAACAAAAACGGTAAAGCGTTAGTCAGCGTACCAAAAGGTGGCCAGTTATTAGCCCCAATTAGGGTGAATGACGTAGCTAACGATTACTGTATGGCTATTTCGAACGAAGGGCGCATGTTGTTATTCCCATTACGTGATCTACCTAAACTTGGTAAAGGTAAGGGCAATAAGATTATCTCGATCCCAAGCGCTAAAGTACAAGCACGTGAAGAGTTTGTAAAAGTGCTGGCGGTGGTGCCAGAGGGGACGAGTGTGACCTTGCATGCGGGCAAGCGTAAGCTCACCCTTAAACCAAGCGATTTAGAGCACTATCATGGTGAACGAGGCCGTCGTGGTAATAAACTGCCTCGTGGTTTACAACGTGTTGATGAAGCGGTGGTTGAGCTAACCGTCATTGATGATGAGATTGAGCCAACAGAAACAGAGTAACATTTAACTAATTGTCACTAAAATTAAACGGCCTGCTTTTGCAGGCCGTTTGTTTTTAAGTAAGAAATTAATTTAAGCTTACAAGTGTGCGCTAAACGCTCGTTTAGCAACTAAAATAACGCTATAATGCTGGCGTTATTATTTTTGGAGTGTGTTTTTTGTTAGCTATTATTCGTATTTTGATCATGGCACTATTTATTTTACTAAGCTGTATATTTGGTTTACTCCTTTGTTTAGTAAAACCTTTTCATATAAATAATGTACATATTGTAGCCAGTTGGTTTGGCTCAATGGCTAACATGCTCGGGGTAAAACTTGTCATTACACGCCACCCGGACGCATTAGAATGTGGCCCAGCGGTGTATGTTGCAAACCACCAAAATAACTATGATATTTTTACTTTACCGGCCGTAGTACCTAAAAATTGCGTTAGTTTAGGTAAAAAAAGCCTCAAGTGGATCCCGTTTTTTGGTCAGTTATATTGGTTATCGGGCAATATTTTAATTGACCGTGGTAATCGTTCGAAAGCGGCGGGCACAATTTCTAAATCAGCCGATAAAATAAGGCAAAAAGGCCTATCGGTCTGGATGTTTCCTGAAGGAACGCGTAGTTATGGCCGTGGCTTACTGCCATTTAAAACAGGGGCATTTCACACTGCATTAAATGCAGGTGTGCCTGTAGTGCCAGTTTGTATGAGCACCACACATAAAACCATTAAACTAAATCGTTGGGACAATGGTATAATCTACATCGACATGTTAGCACCACAGCCGCTTGATAAAACAATCGGGGCGCGTGAACACGCAACGCGTATTCATAGCATAATGGCTGCTAGAATAACTGAATTAGATGCTCAAGTGAGAGAAAAGTAATGGAAAATTGGCGTGAAATTAGTGAAGACATCGTAACTTCGTTATTAGAAGATGGCTCTGATCCAGAGATCCTTTATGAAGTTGAACACCACTTTGTTTGCGAAGACTTCGTAAAGCTTGAACAAGCTGCATTAGCTGCATTTAAACTTGGCTATGATGTTGAAGAGCCAGCTGAACTTGAGCTTGAAGATGGTAGTAAAATTTGGGGTTTTGACATAGTTGTTGAAGCTGAACTTGATGTTGACGTAATCATGGAAGACGTTGATAAACTTGCGCAACTCGCTATAGATACCGACGTAGAATACGACGGTTGGGGCACTTACTTCCAAGAGTAATGTGTTAGCTACTAGGTCCTAGCCGCTAGGACCTAGATCTACTCGCCAACTCGCCATTTCCTAGTGCTTATTTCGTATTCGTTACTTTTGTTATAGACATTTGTTGTGGATCGTTGATAATCAGTAACTATTATTGTTTGAAATGAATTAATCACTTTATATGCTTATTACCCTGCCAATTTCTGAACTCGTACCAGGCATGTTTGTTGATAGTGTTAGCAAGCAATTTGAGGGTGTTGATAGTATAAAAATCAAAACTCGTGGCTTAGTTCGCGATAAATCGATCATCAAACGCTTAATGTCCGAAGGGGTGCAAGAGCTGCTGATAGATTTTACCCAAAGTGATGTAAGTGTTCCTACCAAATACCAGCTTAAACCTGATGCTGAGCTTGTTACTAAAGCTGACATTAAGCCCAAAAAAGCAAAAATAAAAAAAATTGTCTCAGTTGAGCAAGAGTTTGCTAAAGCGACCGTCAGCTATGATCAACATAATCGTAATTTACAAAGCTTATATGGTGATGTTACTTCAGGTTTAAAAATGAATATCGCATTGCTTGATGATATTGCCAAAGATATCGTGTCTTCGGTATTTCGTAACCATAACGCAATGACTATTTTGACCCGTCTTAAAGATAAACATATGTACAATTGGCGACATATGACCAACTGCGCCATTTTTGTTACTGTGTTTGCTAAGTATTTAGGTTATAAAGAAAATATTGTGCATGAGCTTGCCATGGGAGCATTACTGCATGATTTAGGTCAAGCTAAGTTACCACAAGGAATTTTTTCCAAGCCTGAAAAGGTGAATAAGCTTGAGATGCAAGCAATTAAAAAGCATGTTGCGCAAAGCTTAGGGTTAGTAAAAGGCGAGAAGGGTATTACGCCATTGATGCTTGATATGATAGTCAATCACCATGAGCGTCTTGATGGCAGTGGTTATCCGCGTGGTTTGCAGGGAGAAAAACTCAGTCGTCCTGCGCGTATTATGGCCATAGTTGATGTGTATGACGCGATGACTGCGGACAGGCCCCATCAATTAGGTGATGAGCCAATTAATGCATTGCGTTATTTATTGGCGAATAAACAGATGTTTGATAGTGAGTTGGTACAGCGTTTCATCAAATGCTTAGGTGTGCACCCTGTGGGCACCATTGTGAAACTAACCAATGAACGGTTGGCGTTAGTGACAGAGGGCAATCATCAAAACCCGATTCAACCGAAAGTAAAAGTTTTTTATAATGCCAAGCATAAACACCACGTTACTGCTAAAGACGTTGATTTAACCTCGGCTGAGCATGATTTAAAAATCGTCGCCAGTATAAAACCGTTAGATTACCAGCTTAATTTGGCTCGTTTGTTAAAAGAGCATCTGCTGGTTTAGGCTGTTTAGTTATTGATTTAGTGCAGCGATTTTTTGCAGAGTGTTTCGCTGAAAGTAATGCCCCGCTAAAGCAACTGGTCATTAAGATCATCCACAATAAAGTACCATTTTCTGTATGTAATGCAGCGCAACAACACAATAATGCCGCCGAAGCACAAATAATAGCGCCTAACCAATAATGATTTACAGGGTTATCGCAGTTGCCAGCTCTGGTGCAGGCGCAAAAATTAGCCTTGCAAAAGCAATACACACTGACGCCACAAAAAGCTAATGCAGCAATAATTAATGCTATTTCCACAGCTTCACTCCCTTAACTGAATCTTGTTGCTCAGTCTAATTACCCTTTAGAATCAAGTCAACACAAATGATAATTAATTGCAATTGGGTTTTTGGTGTATCTTGTCCGATGTGCTTTAAAATGTTGTTATATTGCTGTTAAAAACTTGTTTAAGTGGGGTTTTTTAACGAATTGTTACAGTTTTTTATTAAAAAATAAGGTAATGTGCTAAGGTTTTGAAGTAACTTACTCCTAATAATTAGATACAACACATGGGAACCCAAGCGCTTAGTTTGGTTAAGGTAACATAATGAAATTTACAAAAACTTTAATCGCAGCATCACTTGCTGTTATGTCTGCAGATACGTTTGCAGCGGCTTTTCAATTAGCTGAGCAAAATGCTTCAGGTCTTGGCCGTGCATACGCTGGTGAAGCGGCAGTAGCCGATGATGCGTCAGTGGTTGCACGTAACCCTGCATTAATGTCGGTATTTAAAGAGCAGCAATTAAGTGTTGCTGGTGTGGCAGTTGTTCCAGATGTGAGCCTTCGTGGTACTGAAGCTAGTAATCAATCTGTTAATCCTGGCCAACTAAATGATAGCAGTATTGCGCCAGCCGCTTTTGTTCCTGCCGGTTATTTTGTCATGCCTATCGATGATAAATTTGCTGTCGGTTTTGGTGCGTTTTCAAACTTTGGTTTAGCGACAGAATTTGATGCAGATTACCCTGCCGGCCAGCTTGCTGGTGAAACTGAAATCGTAACAGTAAATATGAACGTAAGTGGTTCATATAAAATCAATGAACAATTTAGTGTAGGTCTTGGCCTTAACTATGTATACGCAGATGCGAAAATCATTCGTAACTTTGGCGCTACGTCAGAACAAACTCAAGCTCAGTTCGATCAACTATCGCAAGCTGGTTTGTTACCTCCAGGATTTGCTATTCCATCACAAACAGAGGCCGTGCATTTAGAGGGTGACGACTACGGGTTTGGTTGGAATGTGGGTGGTATGTACCAGCTTGATGAAAATAGTCGTTTTGGTTTTAACTATCGTAGCGAAACAGATATTACTTTTGAAGGCGAGTTTTCAAGTCAGCTTCCAGTTGGCTTAGGTGTTGGCTCTGGTGGGGCAAGCCTTCCTGGTCGTGTTGAGATTACGTTGCCGGCAATTGCTGAGTTTTCAGGCTCGCACCAGTTAGATGAAAAAGCAGGCCTACATTACAGTGTGATGTGGACTGGCTGGAGTAGTTTCCAAAATTTACAAGCAGATGTTGATGGGCGTGATGAGCCAGGTTTTTCAAAAAATGAGAACTTCTCAAATGCAATGCGTTATTCAATTGGTGGAGACTACCAGTTTAATGAAGCCGTATTATTACGTGCAGGCCTTGCATATGATGAATCTCCTGCTGATAAAAATCATATGTCGATTTCGATCCCAGATACAGACCGTTTTTGGTATTCATTTGGTGTTAACTACACGATGAGTGATCAAGCTAACTTAGATATTGGTATGAGTATTTTACGTGGTAAAACACAAAACTTTACTGAATCTGATGACCAAGGTCAGCAATGGGGCTTTGAATCAAAAGGCCATGCGTACTTATTTGGTGCACAGTATAACTACACGTTTTAATATTTGACTAGAACCTAGAACCTAGATGTATGGACTCCCTCTCCCTGAGGAGGTACGGTCTTAATCCGACAAAAGATTAACCAAAGGAGTCCATACATGAAAGATACTAATATATTGGCTATTGATTTAGCAAAGAATGTTTTTCAAGTCTGTAAACGAGATCCAAAAGGTAAAGTCCTCTTCAACCGAGAACTTAGCCGAGCAAAACTAAAAGAGATGCTTGTTAAGCAGCCACGCTCATTGGTGGCGATGGAAGCATGTGGTAGTGCGCAATATTGGGCTAGGCTAGCACGTGCTCTTGGTCACGAAGTCAAAGTCATTTCCGCAAGAACAGTTAAGCCTTTCCAAACTAAGCAAAAAACGGATCGTAATGATGCTTTAGCCATCGCAATCGCCGCTTCTCAAGAGCATATCCATGGTGCTCGTGTGCAATCTGCCGAAGAGCAGGCTTTGCAATCATTGGAGCGAGCTCGTCATTTAGCAAAAACACATCAAATAGCACAGAGTAATCAAATTAGGGGCTTACTTGGAGAGTTTGGTATTATTGTGCCACCAAGCTTATCCCAACTTCGTAAGCACATTCCTTTTATTCTGGAAGACGCTGAAAATAACTTGCCTCAGTCTTTTCGTGAAGCACTGAATTATTTATGGCAGCACTTACTACAGCAAATCGAACATGTTGCCATTTTGGAACGCCAGCTCGAAGGCGCTGTAAAATATGATACGACCTGCCAAAAGTTGATGAAGTTAGAGGGCGTCGGCCCCATCGGTGCTTTAGGGCTAGCGGTGCGTTTAGGTCAAGGTGAGAATTTTACCAACGGTCGTGAAGCATCAGCAAATATAGGGTTAACGCCAAAGCAACATAGTTCAGGTGGTAAAGAGCGTATTGGGCATATTTCAAAGCGTCATGCAGATAAGCGACTTCGTTCCACTCTTTTCCAAGGAGCGCTTTCTGTTATCACGCAAGTGAGTAAACGTCCAGCCAGAACAAGCAAAGAGCGTTGGCTACAAGCCTTAGTCGAGAGAAGAGGCAAAAAAATCGCAGCGGTTGCTTTCGCAAACAAAACGGTAAGAACAGCTTATGCGATATTAAAGAATGACACGGAATATCAGCCAATCTCATTGGCTTGATATTCCATGTTGAATCAGCAAAGAGCGATGTAAAACAGGTAAGACCGACCAATAGAAGCAAGTTAGGTCCTAAGGCACTTTAGATGCCGCTTCCTAGAGTTTGCCTATTGGTGCGAGTACATTTTAGGGCGAGGTAGCTCCTCAATAAAGCCCGTATATAAGCACGCATCTATATTTGTTTTTAATGATAGTTCTTTGTTGATTTACTTGGGGAGTCCATATAAGAACCTAGAACACAAAAAAGCCGCGTTACTATAAAGTAACGCGGCTTTTTAAATGCTTTGTATAAATATTATAGACTTTCGATCTTCGCTTTTTGCTCAAGCAGTTTTGCTTTCGCATCCGAGAACTCAGCCAGCTTCTCATTTTCTTTAGCAAGGACAGCTTCTGGTGCATTGTTTACAAACTTTTCGTTAGCAAGTTTATTTTGCACTTGAGCTAGGCCTTTTTCGGCTTTTTCAAGCTGTTTACCAATCCGTGCTAGTTCAGCATCAACATCAATTAGGCCAGCCATTGGGATCATGATTTCAAGGTTGCCAACATACGATGTTGCACAAGCTGGTGCCTCATCTTTATTTTCAAGCAGCGTAAATTCCTCAATTTTAGCAAGTGATGCTAAGAATGATTTATTTTCGTTTATACGACGTACATCATCCGCAGATGCGTTTGCCAATAGCACTGATAGCGGCTTGCTTGGGCTGATATCCATTTCACCACGGATATTACGAATGGCGAGAATGAATTGTTTAACCCACTCTAAATCGTCCATTGCTTTAGCATCAACGTTTGCTGCAGTGTAAACAGGGAAGGCTTGAACCATGATGCTAGTGTTTGCAGTTTCAAGGCTAGCCAATGGCGCAACACGTTGCCAAATAGTTTCTGTGATGTATGGCATCATTGGGTGCATTAAGCGCAGCAGGCTCTCAAGTACAGTAATAAGCGTATGACGCGTACCACGTTGTTGTGCTTCATTGCCTTTGAATAATACTGGCTTAGTAAGCTCTAAGTACCAATCACAAAATTGGTTCCAAGTGAATTCATAAAGCGTATTGGCTGCTAAGTCAAAACGGTAGTTGTCTAAGTGCTCAGTATAGGTTTTAACTGTTGACTCGAATTGGCCTAAGATCCAACGATCAGCAAGTGAGTATTCTTTTGCTGCATCGCTTGCAAAACCACAATCTTGTTCTTCGGTATTCATAAGTACGTAACGGCTGGCGTTCCATAACTTATTACAGAAGTTGCGGTAACCTTCAAGGCGATTCATATCCCAGTTGATATCACGACCCGTAGATGCCATAGCAGCTAACGTAAAGCGCAGCGCATCAGTACCGTGTGCTTCAATACCGTTATCGAAGGTTTTACGAGTATCTTTTTCGATTTTTTTAGCAACTTTCTCTTGCATCAGATTACTAGTGCGTTTGGTTACTAAGCTCTCAAGGTCGATACCGTCAATCATGTCGATTGGATCAAGTACGTTACCTTTTGATTTTGACATTTTATCGCCATTTTCATCGCGAATAAGACCCGTAACGTAAACAGTTTTAAATGGCACTTGTGGCTTGCCGTTGTCATCTTTGATGAAGTGCATAGTCATCATGATCATACGCGCCACCCAGAAAAAGATAATATCAAAACCGGTTACCAACACGTCAGACGGGTGGAAGGTTTTTAAATCATCAGTATTCTCAGGCCAACCTTGCGTAGAGAAGGTCCACAGTGCAGATGAAAACCAGGTATCAAGTACGTCTTCGTCTTGTGTGAGCACTACATCAGCGGCGATGTTGTTTTCGCTGCGTACTTCGGCTTCATCACGGCCAACAAACACATTACCTTCACTGTCGTACCAAGCTGGAATACGGTGACCCCACCAAAGTTGGCGTGAAATACACCAATCTTGCACATCGTTCATCCACGAGAAATACATGTTCTCGTACTGTTTTGGTACAAATTGAATGTCGCCATTTTTAACGGCGTCTTTTGCAGGCTCTGCCAGTGGTGCAACACGTACATACCATTGATCTGTAAGTAGTGGCTCAATAACCACACCAGAGCGGTCGCCGTAAGGTACGGTTAACGCGTGATCTTCGATTTTTTCAAGTAGGCCTAATTCTTCAAACTCAGCCACAATCACTTTCCGTGCAGCAAAACGGTCAAGGCCGTGTAAACGCTCTGGAATTGGTGCGTCAAATTCAAGCTCTTTACCGTCAAAGGTATAAGTTTCACCTTGGCTTAGAATTGCTGCATCTTTATCGAAGATGTTGATCATTGGCATTTGATGACGCTTACCGACTTCGTTATCGTTAAAATCATGAGCAGGAGTGATTTTTACACACCCTGTGCCTTTGTCTTTATCGGCATGTTCATCAGCAACGATTTTAATACGACGATTAACAATTGGCAGTAAAATGTCTTTACCGATTAAGTCTTGATAACGCTCATCATCAGGGTTTACAGCAACACCAGAGTCACCCAGCATGGTCTCAGGACGAGTTGTGGCAACGACAATGTAATCTTTGCCATCTTGGGTTTTCACACCGTCAGCCAGTGGGTAACGTAAGTTCCACATGTGGCCTTGCTTGTCTTTGTTTTCAACTTCAAGATCAGAGATAGCTGTGTGTAATTTTGGATCCCAGTTAACTAAACGCTTACCACGGTAGATTAAGTCTTCTTTGTGCAGGCGTACAAATACTTCTTTAACCGCTTCAGATAAGCCGTCATCCATAGTGAAACGTTCACGATCCCAATCTACAGATGCGCCAAGGCGGCGAAGCTGTTTGGTGATTGTGCCGCCTGATTGGTTTTTCCATTCCCAGATTTTATTAATGAATGCTTCACGACCTAAATCATGACGCGTTTTGCCTTCTTCAGCAGCAAGTTTACGCTCAACCAACATTTGTGTTGCGATACCTGCGTGGTCAGTACCTACTTGCCATAAGGTATTGTTACCTTGCATACGCTTAAAACGCGTTAAGGTATCCATAATGGTATCTTGAAACGCGTGGCCCATGTGTAAGCTACCAGTGACATTAGGTGGTGGGATCATAATTGAATATGCATCGCCTTTACCCGATGGTTTAAAGTAGCCTTTTTCTTCCCAGTCTTGATAGAGCGACTGTTCAATATCTTGCGGATTGTAGGTTTTATCCATTACACAGAACCTTAAATAAGTACTTAAATGAGTTAGTTAGCTATTAATACAAAAGGTATGTTAGCTATTAATATCTTGCGTGGTGATGTTGGCTCCGAGTTGACGCAGCTTTTTAAAGCGCTCACGGGCAGCTTGTTTTGCTGTGGCTTCAACGGGCACAAAATCAAAAACTTGGTTAAAGCGACGAATAAAATCCGGGAGCTGTGTGGCCAAATTTATTAAAACTTTACGATTACCAACGGGTGGGGTAGTGCCAATTTCTACAGGCGCTCCGCCTTTTGGGCCTTCACCTTGCAGGTTGTGAGGCACAAAACTGTCGGGGTCGAATGACCAAATAGTTTCATCAATGGCATGGGCAATTTCAATATCATCAACGTAAATAAAGATGCGATGACCAAGGCGATATTGTTGGCCTGCGATATCGGCAGCTAAGCTAAAGCGATCATCTGCCTTAGCAGTTGATTCATCTTGTTGCTTTAGAACGAAAAATTGTGCGTTCATGCTCATTGTATCGGGGCTTCCCACAGTATTGAAAATAATACTTAAATCAAAGCAGGGATTTTGCCATATAACGCGTTTTGCTTCAATTAATACACCGATAAATGAAGAATAAATAAGGCGCCAGAGGGCGCCTTATAATGAGTTGAATAGATTGCTAAACGCGGTGTTTAATCTTGGCTGGTTTCACTTACGCCAGCACGGTTTAGTAAATATTGCGTAAGCATAGGCACCGGGCGACCAGTTGCGCCTTTGTTTTTACCGCTGCGCCACGCTGTGCCTGCGATATCTAAATGCGCCCAATTGTATTTTTTAGTGAACTTAGATAAGAAACAGGCTGCAGTGATGGTGCCAGCGGCACGCCCGCCTAAGTTAGTAAAATCAGCAAATGGACTTTCTAGTTGATCTTGGTAATCATCCCACAGTGGTAACTGCCATGCGCGGTCGCCACTTTGTTCAGACGCTTTTAATAAATCATGAGCAAGTGGGTTATGGTTTGATAATAAACCAGTTGCATGTGCGCCAAGGGCAACAATACAAGCACCGGTTAAAGTGGCTACGTCAATCACGGTTTCAGGATCAAAGCGTTCAACATAGGTCAATGCATCACATAATACTAAGCGACCTTCGGCGTCAGTATTAAGTACTTCAACCGTTTGTCCAGACATAGTTGTTAGGATGTCACCAGGGCGATAGGCATTTGAGCTTGGCATGTTTTCACAGCCTGCCAGTACGCCAATAACGTTAATTGGTAATTGCATTTGTGCTAAGGCACGCATTGCACCAATAACACCCGCTGCACCACCCATGTCGTATTTCATTTCGTCCATGGCTTCGCCAGGTTTTAGTGAAATACCGCCTGAGTCAAATGTTAAGCCTTTACCAACCAGTACAATGGGAGCTTGATCTGTTGCGCCACCTTGATAGTTGATAACCGACATAACCGATTCGTTATCGCTACCACGGCCAACTGCCAAGTATGAATTCATCCCCAGCTCAGCCATTTTTTCTTCACCGATAATATCAACTGTGATGTTATCGAAATTAGTGGCAAGTTCTTGCGCTTGTTCACCTAAATACGCTGGGTTACAGATATTTGGTGGCATGTTTGCTACGTCTTTACATAACTTGCTACCGGCAGCAATCGCTAAGCCGTGCTCAATGGCACTTTCGCCAATAGTTAGCTCGCGACGGGTAGGTACATTAAATACAATTTTACGCAGTGGACGACGTGGGTCGCTTTTTTTGCTTTTTAATTGATTAAATGTGTATAAACAATCTTGCGTTGTTTCGACCGCTTGGCGGACTTTCCAATAGGTGTCGCGGCTTTTTACATGTTGCTCTGTTAAAAAGCATACCGCTTCCATCGACCCCGTTTCGTTCAGGGTATTAATGGTTTTTGAAATAATTTGCTTATACTGTTTATCATCAAGCTCACGCTCTTTACCACAACCAACCAGTAGTATGCGCTCACTTAACACGTTTGGTACATGATGTAATAACAGTACTTGCCCTGGTTTACCTTCAAGATCACCACGGCGCAATAAATTAGAGATATAACCATCGCTGATTTTATCGAGTTGTTCACCAATGGGGGATAAACGACGTGGCTCATAAACGCCAACTACAATACATGCGCTACGTTGCTTTTCAGGACTACCACTTTTTACGCTAAATTCCATTGTCACTCCTAATTTTGAGTCATTTACCCCTTAAATAAGGGCAATATAATAAAAATCCAGTTACTTACATTAATATTAGCTTATAAACGCTGACTCATTATGTGTATTTGAACTTTATACTTTTGTAGCCATCAATACCACTAAAGCGACAATAATATCGAGTTGCTAGGTAGGATATTTAATGTTGATGACATATAATAAAACCTTAAGTTTACTCAAATTTTCTTACTATTGAAGTGAAACATCATGTTTAACAGGGGCGATCATTGCTAATTTTCCGTTATTTGACCACTGAAGTTTTAAAGTCTCAGGTCGCCGTATTTTTAACTTTGATGACAATTTTTTTGTCGCAAAAGTTTGTTGTTATTTTAAGCGACGCCTCTGAAGGGGGCATTCCCGCTAAATTAGTGCTGTCAATGATTGCACTAAAACTACCGCAATTGGCGTCACTCATTTTACCGCTTAGTATCTTTTTAGGGATCATTCTCGCCTATAGTCGTATTTATGCTGATAGCGAAATGACCGTGTTAAAAGCCTGCGGTGTGAGCGAGTGGTATGTCGTGCGTGTTACTTTAATTTCAAGTGTCGTACTTGCCCTATTAGCCGGCATACTCACTTTATATGTTGCACCATGGGCGAGTGAACAGGAATATCAATTAAAAGAACAAGCCAAAGCTGATGCCGGTTTATCAGCACTGCGAGCAGGCCGCTTTCAGCAAACGGGCAATGAAAAAGCCGTAGTATTTATTCATAACATTGAAAATGGCGGTAAAGAATTAAATAAAGTGTTTGTAGCCCAGCTACCAGATAGTGAAAAAGACAATTTAGCCCGTTTAGTTTATGCTGATCGCGGAGTGGTGGTAGAGCAGGAAAATGGTGAGCAGCAATTAGTGCTTAGTGACGGTAAGCGTTACGAAACCGATGGCAAAACGCCTGCGCTCAATTTAACCGAGTTTGACGGCTATAGTGTACAAATACGTGAACAAGAAATTGAACACCAACGTCGAAAACTCGAAGCCGTACCAACTATCGACTTACTCGCCATGAAGGGCTCTGAAGCCGTTGCGCAGTGGCAATGGCGTATTGCCATTCCACTTTCGATCCCCTTGCTAACCTTATTAGCGGTACCGCTAAGTGTGGTTAATCCTCGCCAAGGTAAATTTGCCAAATTAGTCCCTGCGATCAGCTTATATTTAGGTTACTTCATCTTACTCAATGCTGCTAAATTTGCTGTTGAAGATGGCAAGATCCCGCCGTCAATTGGCTTATGGTGGATCCACGTTACCGCGCTATTTATAGGAGGCTTTTTGATTATCAAAGGACGGCCGCTCGGTGCTTGGCTCAAAGCTATTATTACTAAGCGGGAGTTAGGCGCATGATGAAAATGCTTGATTGGTACTTAGGCCGCAGTATTTTACAAACCACAGGTTTTGCTTTAATGGTGCTGGTGGGTATAAGTACCCTGATTAAATTTATTGAGCAGCTAAAATCAGTTGGCCGTGGCAGTTACGATATCGCCACCGCGTTACTTTATACCTTGTATAGCATGCCGGGCGATCTTGTGGTGTTTTTCCCGATGGCTGCTCTTATTGGCGGTTTAACTGGCTTGGGAGCGCTTGCATCAAACAGCGAGTTGGTGGTTATGCAAGCCGCGGGGATGTCGCGTTTACAAATTATTGTTTCTGTGATGAAAACCGCAATATTTATGGCACTGTGTATGATGGCATTAGGCGAGTGGGGCGCACCCGCTGCACAGCTTAAAGCTAAAGAAATGCGTAACCAAGCTATTCATGGTGGTGATGTGTTTAATGCACAGCAAGGTGTTTGGGCCAAAGATGGCAATAACTTTATTAATATTGAAGATGTGGATCAAAATGGCGTATTGCATGGCGTGAATATGTATCACTTTGATAAGTCTCTGCAACTTACGCAAATCACCAAAGCGCGCGAAGCTGTCAGCCGTAAAGATGGTTGGCTATTACGTGATGTAAATACAGTGCAATTAGGCGAAGAGCAAATTAATACACAGCAACAAGATGAAGAGTTTTATGATTCACAACTGACCGCTGAAAAGCTCGGCGTGGTATCGGTCAAGCCTGAGTCACTATCATTTACTGGCTTGTGGTCATACTTAGGTTATTTAAAGCAAAATGAGCAAGACACCAGTACTTACGAGCTGGCACTGTGGCGAAAAATAATGCAGCCGGTATCAATCGCTGTGATGTTGCTGGTGGCGCTGTCGTTTATATTTGGCCCACTTCGTACCGTAACTATGGGCGCAAGAATAGTGATGGGGGTTGTGACTGGGATTGTATTTCACTTAACCAATGAGATATTTGGTCCAGTGGTAATGGTTTATCAAATTCCAGCCATTATCGGTGCCACTCTACCGAGTATTATCTTCATTGGTTTTGCTACTTACTTACTCAATAAGCGCAATTAATAACGAGTATTTAAACCTAGGAGTCTTTGGCTCCTAGGACATTTTTATTGTCAATCTAACGAGCGGTAAATACGTTTGTTTTCTTCTTTTGTTAGTGCAACAACCTCGGTTTTAGACAGATAATCTTGCAGTGCGCGTTTGTTTTTAAAATCAACTAACACTATTAAATTGCCCAAGCCAAGCAAGGCCGTAACGCTGCGAATAACCGCTTGTGACCAACTGATCAGCTCGCCATCACGCGTTTGTACTTTTAAACGCCATGCCCGCATACCAATAGTTTGACCACTTTTAGTCCAAAAATAAGCAAAAAATACAATATTTACACCAACAAATAAGGCACTGCGAATACCAGATAGTAATGGGGTTTCATCTATAAAACCTGCAGGGTCTAGGCCTTCGGTTTGTACAATAACACCCAGTGTAATTAAAATTTGGATCACAGCAAAATACAAAATAGCAGTGAGCATTGATAATGAAATCACGACTAAAGAGTCGTAAATCAATGAAGCAAAACGACGCCAAAAGCCCGCACGTGGAAACTCACCAGACATAAACACACTCACAAAGTTAATATGCGCGCTAGTTTAGCAAATAGCGAGACAAATACTAGCCGCAGTGTAGCTCGCTTTCATAGGAATATGTTAATGGTTGCTTAATTGTTAAGCGGTTGATCAGGGTTTTGTAAAAAACGCTTGCTGCTCCTCTGATTGTTTGTATAATGCTTGGCATAGAGACGAGGACGGTTTGATAAGTCTTAGCTCTAAAGTGGTTTTTCTTTATCTTCTCATGTTAGAAGGTTAAAGAAAAATGATGCCAGCGTGATGAAATTGGTATACATGGGGGATTCAAAATCCCCTGCCGCAAGGCGTGCCGGTTCAAGTCCGGCCGCTGGTACCACTTTTAATAGCCCTGACCAAATTGGTCGGGGTTTTTTTATGCCTGAAATAAAGTGCTAGGTCGTAAGAGACCTTGAAAAAGTGGATTGATGGTGATACTTGGTGATTATTAAATGGCATTCAACGAGATTGAACGCCATTTAATATAAAACTAACTTTAATTAGATTAGTCAATTAGAGTTACTTTACATTGGTAGGTGTTATCACCCACTGAAAAACTACCTTTACCATTCCATTGGTTATCTACAGCAAAGCTTGCGGTAAAAGGTGATAGATAGCTACCAATTGCTGGAGGTGGAAAAGACACCACAGCTTGGCCTGTTAGCGCACCAACTTTAGTAACATCATTATAGCCAGTTGCATGCATATGCCCTGAAGCGCTAGATGTAAATTGTGGTGAATGTTGTGTTCCTTCTTGAATATGACCATTAGCGCGGCCATTCAGTGCGTCTGTTTTTGGATCTACAGCAAACTGAATCTCCATTGAGCCACCACCAACAACACCAGATTGAAATTGTAATTTAACTAGATATAAGCTTTCATCAGACATTTTCTTCTTCCTTTTATAAAGTGCTGCACACCATTGTGCTGGCATTCATTAATCGAGGGAAAGTGTAGGGTGATTGCCAAAAAATACATATTACAGGGTATTACAGCTAGATAATGTACATTAGCTTTCGGTGCAGCAACTCTATCATTGCAGTGCAAATATATGCAGTTAATGTATTGAGTTAGTCGTTTTTTCGATAGATTTAAAGCACTGATAATTGTATGTTATTGAAAGAGAAAGCGAGCTTAATCAATTGGCATTTGGTGCAAAAAAAACTGCTTATAACAGGGAATGAAGTTAATGATTACAAAACTAGACAATGCAAATGATTTTATCGCACAGCAAATTTACACCATCTTTCAACGTTCCTATAAAATAGAAGCTGAATTAATAGGTACGTTGAATTTCCCGCCTTTGTCACGCACTCGTAATGATATACAAAGTTCGCAAACGCACTTTTATGGATTGTACATAGACGAGTTACTTGCGGGTGCTATTGAACTGGCAATCAGCAATGAGGGGTTAGAAATTAATAGCTTAGTAGTTGACCCTGACCATTTTAGAAAAGGTATTGCAGATAAGTTGATAAGCTATGCGTTAACTCATGATATAGCCACAGCAATAGTCGAAACCGCCGTTGTTAACGAGCCCGCTATAAAGCTATATAAAAAACATGGCTTTGTTGAGTTTAAACGATGGACGCCAGAACACGGTATTGAAAAGCTGGCAATGGTTAAAAGTAGGAATGTTTAATAATCAGGGGCATAATGTGAGATACCCTGTGTGTTTAATATGTCAGGCATTTACATATTGCCCTCTAAAGCGCAGCGCCTCTTAATTTCTTTGTGAATCATTCAATTAAATATTTTTTGCACAAAGAGAACAGAATGAGAAGTAAATGAGGATGAACTAGAAGGCTAATTTTAGCATGCGTTAAACACATTATATTAATAAAGATAGTCCATAACTCCTCAAAAAAGCCACTCAAAAACCTGTAAAACGCCAATTAAAACAACAGCAAACCTTCTTTTTATATTTTACGTGAAAGTCAGTTGTCGATTGAATCAAAATAGGCCCCAGCTATGGTTAAATCATTAATAAAAAATAAATTAAAAACGAGTTAATCTACATGCTCGTTAGCTGTGTTTCCTAAATTGCTTACTCAGTGCTACTATAGTGATACATTTTTGTGGAGGTTATTATGAGAGTAGAGTTAGTAACAACATTGAAACGCCAAGCGACGAAAATATTATCTGAGCTGCATTCTTCTAAAGAGCCCGTATTAATCACCGAACATGGGCAACCGTCAGCGTATCTTGTTGATGTTGATGACTTCGAATTTATGCAAAAACGTATGCAAATCCTTGAGGCGCTAGCTAAAGGTGAGCAGGCAATAAGTAGAGGAGAAACTACGTCTAATATTGAAGCTAAAGAGAAAATGAATAAATGGCTGAAATAATCTGGACAAATCCTGCTCTGGAAGATCTAAACGATATCGCTGAATATATTGCATTGAGTAACTTGCTATCAGCTAAAAAGTTGGTGGCGAAAATCTTTGCTAAAGTTGAACGCCTTGAAGAGTTCCCTGAGTCAGGGAAGACACCGATTGAGTTATCTAATCTGAATTACCGTGAAGTGATAGTTAACCCTTGTCGTATATTTTACAAAATAGCCAATGATAAGGTTTTTATTTTACACATCATGAGACAAGAGCGTGATTTACGAAAGTTCTTGTTGCAAATGTAACTTGCATGAATCGTGTAGCCTGAGATCTTTCCACATCATCATAAAAGCCGCGATTGATTTAACAAGCACGGCTTTTATTTTTGTTAGAACCTAGAACCTAGAATCTAGTGAAGAATACGCGCTCTGATCGTGCCCTCTACTGCACTTAATTCTTTTAGTGCCACTTCTGAGTGATCTGTGTCTACGTCGATTACTACATAACCAATCGCTTCGTCTGTTTGTAAGTACTGCGCGGCGATGTTGATGCCGTGCTGAGCAAACGCTTGGTTAATCTGTGTTAACACGCCTGGACGGTTGTGGTGTACGTGTAATAAACGGCTACGGTTGGCAAGCTCTGGTAGTGATACTTCAGGGAAGTTAACCGCTGTAATGGTTGAACCGTTATCTGAGTACTTAGCCAGTTTACCTGCTACTTCAATGCCAATGTTTTCTTGCGCTTCTTGTGTTGAACCACCAATGTGCGGCGTTAAAATGACGTTGTCAAATTCACGCAGTGGCGAGATAAACTCTTCTTCGTTTGATTTTGGCTCAACTGGGAATACGTCGATGGCAGCGCCACTGATTTTTTTATCGCGTAGTGCTTCTGCAAGAGCGTCAATATCAACTACTGTGCCGCGTGAGGCGTTGATCAAAATTGAACCTTGCTTCATTACTGAAATTTCCGCGCTACCAATGAGGTTTTTAGTCTGCGGTGTTTCAGGCACATGTAAGCTGATAACATCAGCGCGTTGTAATAGCTGCGTTAGGTTATGTACTTGTGTGGCATTACCTAAGGTTAGCTTGTCTTCTATATCGTAAAACTCAACGTTCATGCCGATATTTTCAGCCATGATACCTAGCTGCGTACCAATGTGACCGTAACCAATAATACCGAGGGTTTTACCACGGGCTTCAAACGAGCCATTGGCTGTTTTTAACCAGCCGCCACGGTGAGCTATGGCGTTACGCTCAGGAATACCACGGAACAACAGTAAAATCTCACCAAGTACTAGCTCAGCAACAGAGCGGGTGTTAGAAAACGGTGCGTTGAATACCGCAATGCCGCGCTCACGAGCTGCGTTTAAATCAACTTGGTTAGTGCCGATACAAAAACAACCAACCGCAACCAGTTTTTCAGCCGCATCTAATACCGCTTCGGTAATATGAGTACGAGAACGTAGGCCTACAAAGTGCACATCTTTAATGCGCTCAAGTAGTTCGTCCTCAGGTAATGAGGTTTTTACATAATCAATATTGCTGTAGCCGTTGCGTTTTAGCGTTTCAACAGCGCTTTGATGCACACCTTCAAGCAAAAGAATTTTAATTTTGTCTTTTGCTAACGATACCTTACTCATATCCTCATCCTATTTATCTAATTTGCGGCCCATTTTTGGTACCGATAATCACTTTATCTGCGCCACGTTGGGCAAATAAGCCGTTAGTTACTACGCCAACAATTTGGTTAATTGTCAGTTCTAAATCTTTTGCTTGGCTGATAGACAAATTATGTACGTCTAAAATAACGTTACCATTGTCTGTCACTACACCTTGACGATAAACCGGGTCCCCGCCTAGTTTTAGTAATTCTCGGGCAACATAACTGCGTGCCATAGGAATAACCTCTACTGGCAGTGGAAATTCACCTAAGGTGTCCACTATTTTTGTTTCATCAACAATACAAACAAACTGTTTAGCCACTGCCGAAACGATTTTTTCACGGGTTAATGCAGCGCCGCCGCCTTTGATCATCTCGTTCAGTGCGTTGATCTCATCAGCGCCATCAACGTATACATCTAGGCTATCAACATCGTTTAATTCATATACTTCAATGCCGAGAGCTTTAAGCTTTTCGGTTGAAGCATCAGAGCTTGAAACTGCACCGGCAATGGTGTCTTTTACCGTGCCTAAGGCATCAATAAAGTGGTTTACCGTAGAACCGGTACCCACGCCTACTATGGTGCCTTCTTTTACAAATTCGAGTGCAGCCCAAGCTGCTGCTTTCTTTAATTCATCTTGTGTCATTGTTATATGCTCAATAGGTGAGAGAGATTGCCTTTAGTATACAAATTTATTGCTTACCAATGGTAGATTTTCTGTGGTGTGATTATGTAATTTAATGGTACGTCCCACGATTCAACCGGTAAACTTTTAACATGCTGACATTGATGTGCAAGGCCAATGAGTTGTGGTTTTTGCCAGTTTTCTTTCTCGTAACGCGCCAGTGTTTTATCATAAAAACCACCCCCCATACCTAATCGGTTGCCGTTATCATCAAACGCCACTAATGGCATAAGAAGATAATCAAGCTCTGCTAGTGGGCATATCTGACTACAATTTAACTTGGGCTCCAAGATACCATAGCGATTTGGCTTCATGGGTGAATTTTCTTCATAGCGCTGAAAGTACAAAGTAGTGCCATTGAAGGGGTGGATCACAGGCAGGTAAAGGGTGTGGTTTTTGCCCCAAAGGTCTTTTATTAACAATGATGTATCAAGCTCTGCGTCATTGCTAAAATAGATGCCTATGTGAGCGTTTTGAGGGCTTTTTTGTTGTTTTAAGTGTTGAGTAAAATTCACTTTAAGTGATTTGGCCGCAATTTCTTGTTCAGATTTTGACAGTAAATTACGTGCTTTACGGATTTTTTGGCGGATCTGTGCTCTTTTTTCACTCATTATTATTTTTTGTGGTACCTGTTTGTGGTGCTAAAAGCTAAATAAATCAGGAAATGCAAATGATATTCCTAATACTACGAGCAAGATAACGACCATTGCAATTAGAGAAAATAGCAGTATGTTACTGCGTTTTTTAATTGGCGTAGTTAATTCTTCGTCCAGTAGTAGATCATCAGTTTGCCAATCTTCGTCTTCATCAGCCGTTGCTTGTTGTTGATTTGCGGGTAAGCGCTGCTCTAGGTCATCGAGTTTTTCTTCGATACGAATTAGGCTACTCGTAATGTAATCAAGGGCGTTAAAAATTCGCTCATCGCGTTGGCTCGTTGTTTCACTGTTGCTGGTAACTGTGCTGATTTGTACAGGCGCGAGCTTACTTTTGATGCCAACACTGGCAAGTATTTTGGCTTGTTTTAGCGCTTTTTCTTTTTCACAAGGGGCAAATAATGGCTTGTTCTCAAAAAAAGCGGCCACTTTTGCGGTTGGGGCTTTGAGTCTAGTTGCCAATTGGCTGATCGCGTGTGCTTGGTCAGTATCTTTGGCGAGACCAGCAAACATGACACGGAAGTTTTCTGCCATTTTTGTTTTCCAAAACGTAAAATCAATGGTTTGAGTATATACCTAAACGTTTACATGTTGCGAAAAAAGCCCGTAAAAAACGGGCTTTTTTAATTAAATGAGTCTGCGTAATGCTTAATACTTGGCAGCTTCACCTTCTTTAGGTAATGATTTTAAAATGAAATCTCGTAAATCATTGTTCGAGCTTTCTAAATCAGCATGACGTAAATACATCATATGACCACTTCGGTAGCCTTTAAAGCTCAAGCGATCACGCATTTTGCTACTTGGATCAAGTTGCCACATCGTGTATTTGGCGTCAAAGTAATTGGTTGCGCCATCAAAATAACCCGATTGGATCATTACATTTAGATAAGGATTTTGCGCCATCGCTAAACGTAAGTTTTCGCCAGTGTTATTATTGGTGCGGTCCCACGGGTGAACATTACCAAACAAGTTATATTTAACATCTGTTTTATAGTTTAATTCATCACGTAAATAGTGATTAATTGCTGGTGTAAATGAATGCAGCCATGAGGTAAGCTCAGCCCAATAATCAGGAGACTCACCGGCATCACGCTTATCAATACCTAAGTAGCGAGAGTCTAAACGACCCACTGTTTGGCCGCGATCACGTAGTAACTCTTTCCAAAAAAAGTTATTTGGTATATCTAGGTTGTTTTGCGCAACAAACTTCTCGGATACACCGGCATATAAAGCCATTTGTTTGATGATGGCTTGCTTTTCGTCAGCGCCAAGAAAGCCGCCTTTGGCAATCGCAGGCAATAACTTATTAACTGTAAACTCTTCTACTTCAGGTAGTAACTCGTCTAAATCTTTTGCTTGCAGTGCAGGGCTGAGTGCTTTGTGGTACCAAGCCGTTGCTGCAAAGTAAGGAAGACGGTTTGCAGCCTCTACAGGTCCTTCGCGTTTAATACCTATCTCAGTTGGAGATACTAATACTACACCATTAATGTACATCCATTGGCGGTTTTGCAGCTCGTGGGCAAGGCCTGATACGCGAGTTGTGCCGTAGCTTTCGCCAATTAAAAACTTAGGTGAACGCCAGCGCTCGTTTCGTGACACAAAAGTATTTAACCATTCGGCTAAATATTTTATATCGGCATTTACACCAAAAAACATTTTTTGTTGTGCGTCTTTACTTGGCAGCTCACCTTTGTCGTTTTCAAGCACGCGAGAATAACCAGTATTAACTGGGTTAACGTAAACAATATCGGCAACATCAAGTACTGAGTATGGGTTGTCTTTTATACCATAAGGTTGAATAGGGTAGCCTTCGTCATCAATTTTTAACACCCGTGGGCCAGTATAGGCAATGTGCATCCATACAGAAGCAGAGCCTGGGCCGCCGTTGAATGAGATGAGCAATGGGCGTTTTGTTCTATCATCCACTTTATCACGGGTGTAGTAGGTGTACTGTAAGGTTGCAATCGCATCGCCTTGGTCATCCCATACCGGCTGTGTGCCTGTGGTTGCGGTATAGGAAAAGCGCTCGCCATTAATACGAGCTTTATGTTCGGTGACAACGTTGCTGTCGACATCAATGCGACGTTGGTTTTCTGCATAACTGGTAGTGCTGATACTTAAAGTAGCTACAGCCAATGAGAAACTAATGATACTAATAAGCTTCATGGTGGATCCTTTAGACAATTGTTAACCTATTAAAGATAATTTTTATGTAAATAACAAAGGGAATGAGACTAGACACCAATATTAATCGGTAGAAGGTAGACAATAATCTTATCAGCAACGGAACTATTGTGCTTTTATGCTTATATTTACAGCAAATTATTTTGCTCAAGGTAAAAATAAGGTATATTTCATACTTAGTTCTTATTTTTTGTTCGTAAATAATTTATATCGGCAATGTCCCGCAGTCGTGTTGAGAAGATATATGCAAAGAGTATTAGTGGTTGAAGATAGTAAAGTTGTCCAGCAAGTATTGCGGCACTTATCGGCTCATTATCTTGATGTTGCAATTGATTTTGCTTGGTCACTGGCACAGGGCAAAGAGTTTATTGCCAAACATCAATACACGTTGGCTTTAGTTGATTTAACACTGCCTGATGCAATGAATGGCGAAGTTGTTAAATACACCTTAGAGCACGAAATCCCCACAGTGGTACTGACATCGACGATTGATGAATATAAACGTCAGCAAATATTAGAGCTGGGTGTGGTTGATTATGTAATAAAAGATAATCGTGACTCTTATCATTATGCAATTAAATTAGTAGCGCAGTTATTACGTAATCAAGGTTGTAAGGCATTAATTGCTGATGATTCTTTATTGAGTCGTTCATTAATGAGACAAATGCTCGAAAAACAGCTATTTGATGTGCAAGATGCTCATGATGGCGAACAAGCGCTAGAAATCCTAAAAAATGATCCAGAGATTAAATTACTGCTAACTGATTACGCCATGCCAACAATGGATGGCTTTGAACTAGTCAAGGCTGTGCGTAATATTCGCGGCCGCGATGATTTAGCCATTATAGGTTTATCTGGCGCGGGTAAACATGGTTTATCTGCTCGGTTTATCAAATTTGGTGCAAATGACTTTTTAACTAAACCCTTTATGAATGAAGAGTTCCATTGTCGTGTATTGCAAACTATGGAGCAGCTTGCCCTTATTGCCGATATCAAAGAAAGTGCTTTTCGTGATGATTTAACTAATCTTTATAATCGCCGCTATTTTTATCAATTTGCCGAGAAACTGTTAAAAGAAACATCGCGCAATAATAGCTTGGCGTTACTTGATATTGATTTCTTTAAAGCGATTAATGACAAGTTTGGCCATGAAGCAGGAGATCAGGCGCTAAAGCAGGTGGCGTCGTTACTGCGTAGTTCATTTAAAGATTTTACGGTTGCGCGGGTCGGCGGTGAAGAATTTGCAATTGTGTTAACTGATGTCGGGTTAGATCAGGCTTATCCGCTGCTAGATGCTTTTCGAGTTCGCTTATCTGAATATGAGTTTGTAATAAATGGTCAGGTATTTGCCATTACGGTGAGTATAGGTTTAACCAAATTCCAAAATGTGACGCTAACCAGCGCCATGCGTTTAGCAGATAAAGCTTTGTATCAAGCGAAAGAGCAAAATCGCGACTGTGTGGTAAGGCAAAATTAGGCTGCTGCACCAGCACAGTTAAGATGTTAAAAAAATGCACCTATATGGTGCATTTTTTATGGGGGTAATTTATTTTTATTATGTAACTGTTTGTTTTTTAATTGTTTAAAATAGTGGCACAAAGGTTGGATTATCTTAGCCAACAGGATAACAATAAGCGTCCGAAGGGGGCCACTATGAAAATGATTAGTGCAATAATAAAGCCATTCAAATTAGATGATGTGCGTGAAGCGCTGGCTGATTTAGGCATTGAGGGGATGACGGTTGTTGACGTCAAAGGTTTTGGTCGTCAACGTGGTCATACAGAGTTGTACCGTGGAGCTGAATATCAGGTTGATTTTATACCAAAAATCAAACTTGAAATTGCTACTCGTACCGAAAATTGTCAAAGGGTCGTTGAGACCATTACCAAAATTGCTTCAACAGGCAAAATTGGCGACGGCAAAATTTTCGTTTACGACTTAGATCAAATTGTCCGTATTCGTACGGGTGAATTAGATGAAGAAGCAATTTAAGGGGGCTTTATGGAAAACACGATAGTAGAACTTAAGTTTTCATTGGATACATTTTATTTTTTAATCTCAGGTATTTTAGTTATGTGGATGGCGGCAGGTTTCGCCATGCTTGAAGCAGGTTTAGTTCGTTCAAAAAATACCACTGAAATTTTAACCAAGAACGTGGCGCTTTATGCTATCGCTTGTACCATGTTCTTATTAGTTGGCTACAACATTATGTATGTAGACAACGCGGAAGGCGGGTTAGTGCCTTCGCTTGGTGCGCTAATTGGCACTCAAGCAGCTGATGCTGATCATTCATTAGAATCTGATTTCTTCTTCCAAGTGGTATTTGTGGCAACGGCTATGTCGATTGTTTCGGGTGCAGTTGCTGAACGTATGAAGTTATGGGCTTTCCTTGCTTTTGCAGTAGTCCTTACGGGCTTTATCTACCCAGTTGAAGGCTACTGGACGTGGGGCGGTGGTTTCTTATCTGAAATGGGCTTTGTTGACTTTGCAGGCTCTGCTATTGTTCACGGTACAGGCGCTGCTGCAGCTCTTGCTGGTGTATTAATGCTAGGCGCTCGTAAAGGTAAATACGGTAAAAATGGCGAAATCTACCCAATTCCAGGTTCTAACTTACCATTGGCTACGTTGGGTACGTTTATTCTATGGATGGGTTGGTTTGGCTTTAACGGCGGCTCACAACTACTTATCTCTGATGCTGAAAATGCCACTGCGGTTGGTCAAATTCTTTTAAACACCAATGCAGCTGCGGCAACAGGTGCAATCGCAGCATTATTTGTATGTAAAGTCTTATGGGGCAAAGCTGATTTAACTATGGTACTTAATGGTGCACTTGCAGGCTTGGTTGTTATCACTGCTGACCCATTATCACCATCACCTTTATTAGCATGTTTACTCGGTATTTTAGGTGGTTCATTAGTGGTATTTAGCATTGTGGCGCTAGATAAAATTAAAATTGATGACCCAGTTGGCGCAATCTCAGTGCATGGTGTATGTGGTATTTTAGGTATCATCTTAGTACCAGTATCAAATGCTGATGCAACGCTAGTTAACCAGTTAATCGGCTTGGTTTGTATCTTAGGGTTTGTATTTGTTGCCTCGCTTATCGTGTGGGGAATACTGAAGAAAACTATGGGTATCCGTGTAACAGAAGAAGAAGAACTAAACGGCATGGATCAACACGATTGTGGTATTGATGCTTACCCGGAGTTTGTTTCTGTACGCAGTAACTAATAGCTCAAAATTGTAAAAGATCATTGTGTGTTCAAAACAAAGTCCTAATTTCGATTAGGACTTTTTTTGCGCGTGTAATAAATGTAAAAAGTAATTGATAAAATTCAGATTATTCAGGTAGGAAAATAGTAATTTAATGACTATTCTTTAAGTGACATTAATTACAATTCAAAGGCTAACTATGGATAACAAATTGTTACTGATCATTTTATCTTTATTTTTACCTCCTGTGGCGGTATTTCTAAAAGCTGGTGTAGGCAAAGATTTGATTATTAATATTGTGTTGTGTTTTATCTTTTTTATACCAGCGGTGATCCATGCACTTTGGTTATGCACACGCTAGTCACATAATTGGCGGCGTTTCAGTTACTGTTAACTTTACAGGTGTTAGTGTATCCTAACACCTGTAAATTAACCTCTGGATAGTAATAGCAACGTCAATGGCTGATAAAAAAGATCCCCGCTCTAGTAAAACTCCATCGAAACGCTCGGCCAACAAAGCCTCAACGACGGCGTCTAAGTCTGTGAGAAAAGCACCGACAAAAAAAGCGTCTGCAAAAAATATAAAGAAAACTGGCATTGGTCGTAAGGTTTGGTCTATTTTTTGGAAGCTCAGCTTAGCTGGCATTATTGCCATGGCGTTATATTTGATTTACCTAGATGCAAAAATCACCCGTCAGTTTGAAGGCAATAAATGGCAGTTACCAGCACAAGTTTATGCCAGAGCAATGGGCTTTTATCCCGGACAATTTTTATCTAGTCAAGAAGTGGTGTGGGAGCTCGATAGGTTAAATTATTCTTCAGTAAATAAGCTTAGCCGTACCGGACAATATGTAAAAGCGGGTGATAATATTCAAATCTTTCGTCGTGAATTTGAATTTTACGATGGCTTAGAACAAGCACAAGTAATTGAGCTGCGTTTTGCGGGTCAAAAACTTGCCAGTATTAAAGATAAATTTGGTAGGCGCTTAAATAGTGCTCGATTAGAGCCAGTACAAATTGCACGTATTGGTAATGATTCAAAACAAGACCGTGAGTTTGTGCCGCTGGATAAATTTCCACCTATGCTAACAGATACTCTGTTAGTGGTTGAAGATCAAGATTTTTATCAGCACCACGGTGTATCGGTATTTTCGATTATGCGCGCTTTATATAGCAATATAAAAGCAGGGCGCACTGTTCAAGGTGGCAGTACGTTAACGCAGCAACTAGCAAAAAATATTTATTTAACCCGTGATCGTACGCTGATCCGTAAATTCAATGAAGCGTTGATCGCGCTGATTTTAGATTACCGCTATTCAAAAGATCAAATATTAGAAGCGTATCTAAACGAAGTGTATCTTGGTCAATCGTATAATCAAGGTGTACATGGCATGGGGTTGGCCTCTGAGTTTTACTTTTCTAAGCCAGTAGATGAGCTTGAGTATGATCAAATAGCATTACTCGTCGCTATGGTGAAAGGCCCTTCATACTATAATCCGCGCCGTTACCCTGAGCGCACTATGGAGCGTCGTGATTTAGTGCTGCGCTTAATGGTTGATAATAAATTAATTGATACCCGCGAATACCGTGCTGCACTAAAACGCCCAATCGATATTGCACCAATGAAAGACAGCTTGCCTAAATCGTACCCTGGTTATTTAGAGCTGGTGGATCGTGAGCTGAAAAAATTACTGCCAGACCAAGAAGTACTAGATGCTGGTGTGCGAGTATTTACTTATTTTGATCTACAAAAACAAGCCGCAATGGAAGAGGCAATTGAAAAAAGCCTACCGTATCTTGAAAAGCGCGCCACCACAGAGCAGCTTGAAGCGGCGATGATCTCAGTTAATGTTGAAAAGGGTGGAGTTTCTGCACTGGTTGCAGGGCGCGATCCACGTTTCTTAGGATTTAACCGAGTGTTAGATACAAAACGCAATATAGGCTCATTAGTAAAACCGGCGGTGTATTTAACTGCATTGGGTTTACCACATTATAATTTAGCGACGTTGCTTGATGATTCACCAGTACAAGTGACCAATGAGCAAGGTAAAGTGTGGCAACCAGAGAATTTTGATCACCAATATCGCGGCATGATGCCGCTGTATAAAGCGTTTAGTAAAAGCATTAATATACCAGCGGTAAATCTAGGCTTAGATGTTGGGGTTGATAAAGTCGCCGATACGCTGACTAAGCTTGGCGCAAAAGGTAATATTCCTCACTATCCATCATTACTGCTTGGTGCAGTTGAGATGTCGAGCTTTGACGTTGCTCAGCTTTATACCACTTTGGCGGCAGATGGTGAATACCGTCAATTAACATCTATTTCGGCATTAACCGACTCTGTTGGGCGTGTGCTTTATCAGCACCAAGTTAGTTCTGAACCGCGTTTTGATAAAGCCGCTGTTTATATGACTAAATACGCGATGAAGCGAGTCACCAAAGATGGCACTGCTAAACGTTTAAATGCCCATTTCCCATCAATTCAGCTGGCTGGTAAAACGGGCACCAGTAATGATCTACGTGATAGTTGGTATGCAGGTTTTGATCAAAATACAGTAACCGTTGCATGGCTCGGCCGTGATGATAATAAAAGCACTGGCTTAACCGGCAGCGTAGGCGCATTAGAAACCTATATTCGCTATCTCAAACCGCTAAACCCTGAAGCAATTGCTGATACTCGACCACCTTCTATTCGTTGGGCATTTATCGACGAACTAACTGGTAAACAAGCACCTCCGGGTTGTGGCAAGGTTATTCAGCTACCACTGAGGGAAACTGAATTTGAGCCAAGACCAAGTTGTCAGCGCTAAGTAAGTAAGCTTATTTAGCTCATAAAAAAAGCCCTTTCGGGCTTTTTTTATTGCTTAAAATTAAAACTTAAAGCTTAGCAAACGCGCGCTCAGCAGCGGCGATGGTGTCGGCGATTTCTTGCTCCGAGTGTTCAGAGCAAACAAAACCGGCTTCAAATGCTGATGGCGCTAAATATACGCCTTCTTCAAGCATCAAGTGAAAGAACTTTTTAAAGCGCTCTAAATCACATTGAGTAGCTTGTTGGTAAGTGGTTACTTTTTCTTGTTCAGTAAAGAAGAAACCATACATGCCACCGGCGTAGTTTGTGGTCAGTGGGATACCCGCTTTTTTAGCGCCAGCTTCAAAGCCCTCACAAATTGCTTTGCTTTTTGCTTCAAGCTCAGCGTGTAGTCCATCAACACATAAAAGTTCAAGTGCTTTTAAGCCTGCTGCCATGGCGATTGGGTTACCAGACAATGTACCAGCTTGGTAAACAGGACCGACTGGCGCAATGTAATCCATGATCTCCGTTTTACCACCAAAGGCACCCACTGGCATACCACCGCCAATCACTTTACCTAAACAAGTTAAGTCAGGAATGATGTTGTAGTAAGCTTGAGCGCCACCTAAAGCAACACGAAATCCGGTCATTACTTCGTCAAAAATTAATACTGATTTGTACTCATCACATACCGCGCGCAGGCCTTCTAAAAACCCAGGTACAGGTGGAATACAGTTCATGTTACCGGCAACAGGCTCGACGATGATACAGGCGATTTCGTCAGCGTATTTGGCGAAAATAGCTTTTACTTCATCAAGGTTATTAAACGATACTGTTAAGGTGTGTTTAGCAAAATCTTCTGGAATACCCGGTGAGTTTGGTACACCCATGGTTAGTGCGCCTGAACCTGCTTTTACTAACAATGAATCTGCGTGACCGTGGTAACAGCCTTCAAATTTAAGTATTTTGTCACGGCCAGTAAAACCACGGGCTAAACGAATTGCGCTCATTGTCGCTTCAGTACCTGAACTTACCATGCGTACTTTTTCGATTGATGGCACTAGCTGTTTAACTTTTTCAGCCATGAAAATTTCAGTTTCAGTTGGTGCGCCATAGCTTAGGCCGTTTTCTACCGCATCAAGTACTGCTTGTTTAATAGCTGGATGGTTGTGACCCATGATCATAGGTCCCCATGAACCCACATAATCGATATAACGGTTGCCATCGGCATCAAAGGTAAATGGGCCTTGTGCTTTTGTAATAAACAGCGGCGTGCCACCAACGCCATTAAAGGCACGTACCGGTGAGTTTACGCCGCCTGGGATAGACGCTTGGGCGCGGGCAAATAAATCTTGGCTAATTGTCATGAAAAATCCTATTAATTGTACTGGTAGATTAACTATCGCGTTTACGGCTAAACCATGGCACAGCGACTTCATATTGCTCAACTTTGTCGGCAACATCTAAGGTCAATGCAAATAGTGCCATACGAATTAGCACGCCATTTTGTACTTGGCGGAAGATAGCTAAGTTATCGTTACTATTTAAATCGTTATCGAGTTCATTGGCTTCCATGCGGCTGTCGCGAGGCAATGGATGCATTAATACTGAGTTTGGCTTGCAGTGTGTATTGTAAATTGATTGGCTGATCCGAAAACCACCACGGTATTTATTGGCTTCTTCTTGCGAAGGAAAGCGCTCTTCTTGAATGCGAGTTTGATAGACGATATCAGCGGCTAAATTGCCTTCCATTTTATCGACGATTTCAATTTTATGACCGGCATTATCAACCGCATCCAAAATATAGCTCGGCATTTGTAAACCATCTGGTGCCACCATCGAGAATTTTATATCTTTGTAATGACAGAGTAATTTTGATAATGAATGCACAGTGCGGCCATATTTTAAATCACCAACAAGGGCGATGTGCATGCCATCAATCCCTTGCTCAAAACGGTTTAACTCACGCTCTATGGTTAATAAATCAAGCAATGCTTGAGTTGGGTGCTCGTTAGGGCCGTCGCCGCCGTTGATCACCGGTACCGAGCAGCCAGTGGCGAATTCAGCCACTGAGCCTGCATCAGGGTGGCGCATTGCAACCGCATCTGCGTACGCAGAAATAACGCGTGCGGTATCGTACAACGACTCGCCTTTCGCAAGTGCTGAGCTTTGCATACCTGTGGTTTCACGAACTAGGCCGCCTAATAAATTAAAGGCGGTGCCAAAACTTACGCGAGTACGAGTACTTGGCTCAAAGAATAAGTTTGCTAAGATCGCGCCTTCTAACACATTGGTGCGCTTTTGCTTTTTAGCATATGGCTCCATTTTTTTGGCTACTGCAAAAATACGTTCAATACAGTCGCGGTCGAGCTGATTGACAGAAAGAATATTTTCACCTTGGAAACTTAACATTGGGGTTATTCCTATCACATTGAAAAGGGGCGCGATCAACCATCAACGATGGGCACGCAATCGCGCGATACTATAGCAAATTTTTTATAAACTAGGTTTAGTTACCGCTAAAAATATGATGACTAACAGTAGTAACACAGGTAACTCGTTAAAAATGCGATAAAAACGATGGCTACGGGTATTACGGTCGTGTTTAAAATCAGCCAGCAACTTAAAACAAAAGCCGTGGTACAGATATAAAATAATCACTAATACCAGTTTGTAGTGCAGCCACATGCTGTGTTTGAACCACTCACGGCCGTATTCCATAATGGTTAATACACCAAATACCGCGGTTAATATGGCAAACGGAGTAACAAAATATAATAAGCGGCGTTCCATGACTTTAAGCATTGAATTGCATGATTTCTCTTCGCTCATGGCATGATAAACAAACAGTCTTGGCAGGTAAAAAATGCCAGCAAACCAGGCAATCATAAAAAAGATATGTAGGGCTTTGTAGACTAGTAGCGCGCTCATAATGTTCTCTATTGGGTTAGTTAAAGTAAGCTATTACGTATGGTGAGGATATGGCGGATCTGATCCCAGCGCATAATTCCCATAATTTGTTGATTGTCGAGTAAGTTATAGATATACACAGCGCCACTGCGTTTATCTTTTAATATATCAAACGCATCAGCAAGTGTGGCTTGGCTGCTGATCCCTTGCAGGCTGATATAGTTAATAGCAATGTTTTGATCCGACATTAAACTTAAATCATATTCCGCAAGCCGGTAGCCATTTTCAGCATCATAAACAATCAGCGGTGTTTGGCTATCTACCGCATTTAAGGTACTTTCGATTTGCTGTTTATCATCTGAATACAGTAGTTTAAAGTTTTCATCCATCTCGTCCATTACTCCCACCTTTTGCAGTGCTTCGGTCGCTGGTGAGACTTGATAGCTTAAGCCTTGAAAATCCAGTTGCTGTAAAAATATTGAGCGGTTACCAAATATTTGTAGTGCAGTAACGTAAGCAGTTGTAATAACCAACATGGCAGGGACGATAATCTCTTGGCTTGAAGTAAGCTCCATTACTGTGGTTAGAGCCGCAAGCGGGGCGTGCAAAGTAGCAGCGAGTAATCCTGCCATGCCTAATACACTGTAAGTACCCGCAATATCAACGCCAGGACTAATAAACTGGGCAAAAAATGCCATTAAGGTGCCCATTAGTACGCCAAGCCCGATCACTGGACCAATAATGCCACCGGGAATACCTAAACCAATAGCAAATAGGGTGGCGAGTAATTTAGCGATTAAAATAGTGGTAAGCAGTTTTACATCTTCAGGAGTTTCTACGGCGAGCGTTATTGCACTCATCCCCGAGCCCATAGCTTGCGGTACTAAATAAGCGATGCCACCGGCAATGAGACCTGCTAACAATAGTCGTGGAAACATACTCAAGGGTTTAAAAGTGCGAATGATCAACATTAAATTTTGGTTAAACGCATAGGCTACAGCGCCCAGTGCAATACCAAATAGGATTAAAAATGGATAGTGCCAACCGCTAAGGGTGGTGATGGTAATAAGTTCTAATTCAGAGGCATTACCAAATATGAATTGAGTAGCCAAAGCACCGGTAACAGCAGCAAGCATAATAGGCACAAAGATATGCACTTTGTACTCACGCATGACCACTTCCATTACAAAAATTACCGCCGCTAATGGGGTGTTAAATGAGGCTGCAATGCCCGCTGCAACGCCACAACCACTGAGGGTTCGCATAGCGTTGTAAGGTAAATGCAGTTTATCCGCTAAGATACTTGCGCCGGTTGCACCCATATGCACGGATGGTCCTTCACGGCCGACAGAAAAACCACTGATCAATGCTAATGCACCACCAACAAATTGATTAACAGTGTTATACAACGGCATTTGTCCATAATGGCTTTTGATCCGATGAATAACGAATGGAATACCTAATCGATAATGTTTAAAACCAGTGAAAGCCGCAAACAGAGCAATTAAAAAGGCTGCAATAATAGGCATTAACACCCGTTCAAGAGGCGGTAAAGTGGTGAAGTCGTCAGGGTTATCAAGGAACAAGCCTTGAAAAAATAGAATGGTTAAACGAAATAGAATGATCAAAAACGCCGCAATTAATCCAGCACTTACGCCAAGTAAGCACAATTGCACCGATGTTTTTGGCTTTGCCAAGCGACGCCTAAGCGTTTCAAGCCACATGCTTTATTCCTCGCCACCTATTCCAGCGGGCAGTTTATCAAAAGTGTCACAGTAAGTCCTTTTGATTTTCATTCAGAGTTTAATTTAAATCAAATCGATACCAGTTTGTTAGGTCGCTGTACGCAATACCTATTGCAATGTATTAAAAAGCACTAACGAATACTATTGCCAGAATCAACTGGGCTTTTTTAGTGACTGAGGATCATTGATTGATAGTGGCTTTTTGATTGATTGCCTTCGTGCGCTTATGGTCGAACATTCTGGCATCAGCCTTATTGAGTAATTCATCTAAGTTGGTGGCTTCGTCTGGGTAAATTGCGTAACCGATACTAGCACTTACTGAGAAATTCCCTTGCGTAGATACTATGGGTAACTCAATAGCGTCTATAAATCGTGTCAGGGCTTTTTTTACTTGGTTGCTTTTTTCAATATAGGTGATGATGATCACAAATTCATCCCCGCCAATACGGGCTACACAATCTGTTTTTCTGGCTGTATCGAGTAAGCGCTTGGCTATTTCAACCAATACAAAATCACCGACTAAGTGACCATGAGTGTCATTAATTGGTTTAAATTTATCTAAGTCAAAATATAAGCAAGCGACTTTAGTGCCAGTGCGTTCTGTGCAGTCAAATTCATGCTCCGCAAACTTGCACAGTGCATTACGATTAGCGAGGCCTGTGAGGTGATCTGTTTGTGCTAACTGGAGAAGTTTATTTTCAGCAATCACACGCTTTGAGATATCAAAATTGATCCCTACCATGCTATTGCCGTAAATTCGGCCATCAGCATTTAGGTAGCGAGTTTCTCCGCTAGGTAAAATAATCTGAAATTCAGCATGAAACTCATCTTGATTGGCTACTGCACTTTTTAAGTTTTTGATGACTTCATCGTAGTCATCGGGATGTATGCTGTTCTCCCATACTGAGTAGTTACCATTAAAGGTTTCCCTGTCAACGCCATAGAGCTCGAACATCCAGTCATCCCAAATCAACTCATTGGTCTGAAAGTTCCACTCCCATACGCCAATATGTGCGGCGTTAGCTGCCATTGACATACGATGATGCAATTTTTCAAGTTCTAGCTTTGCTACCCTTAGTTCGGTGATATCCTCAGATACAGCCAGTAAAAATTTTGCCTTACCACGGTTATCTTTGATGGTAATTTTACGAGTGCGTAAATAGCGGGTGTAGCCATCGATGGTGATTGGCTCTTCATCAATTGTTATGCCTTTACCGGAGCTTAAAACTGAGCGATCTGCCGCTGAGAAAAACGCCGCCTCTTGTGCCGGGAATAAATCAGCATCGCTGAGCCCAATCAGCTCATCTCGTGTTTTTCCGAGTAATTGCTCACCGGCTTTATTAACATGGCTAAATGCCAGTTGCTCAGCTTCTTTGACGACTAACATGATTGGTAAAGTGTCGAAGATGGTTTGAGTAAACGCTTCTTGATTTTGGATATTGGTTAAATCTTTAATGGTGGCAACAAATGATGGATTGGCGCGTTTTCTGATTGGGCTAATTGATACAGTAATAGGGAAGTCGACACCGTTACTATTACGTCCTTGCAATAATTGGCTCTTACCTGCTTGTTCAGCGTAATTATGGTGCTCAGTACGCGCTGTCGATGCGGCATATTTTTGTGGTATCAATAGAGCAATATTTTTACCAATTAAGGAGTGTTGTTCAAAACCAAAGATGCTGGCAGTTGCAGGATTTGCAAACTCAATATTACCTAGTTTATCAAAACAAATTACCCCATCTTGCACGGTATTGAGCACCGCTTTTAATTTTGCGGATAATAAACTTCTCGCGCGTAATTCCATACTGCCAACCAGCAGCAAGCTTAATGTTAATAAAACAAACATGATAACTTGAGCAAGTTCAGAGCTGTTTTCATTAGTGATATAGGTTGTATGATGTGCTGCAAAGACATACATAGACATCATGCCTATATAGTGCATTCCTGAAATTGCCGTACCCATCACCAAGGCTGCCAGCAGATTGACCCAGCTCAGCTTTATATGTGTTGTTAGACGTAATTCATTTATTTTTAAAGCAAGCCCAGATAGCACCACCGCGACTAGCACTGAAAACGAGAATAACCACGGTTCATAAGCCATGTGAGCAGGCATCAGCATCGCCATCATGCCTACATAATGCATACTACCAATACCTAAGCCCATCAATATGCTTCTGAGCCATAAATTGTTAAAACGCCCTAAATTAGGTGACATAACAATATAACTGGCAAATACACTAGGTAAAATCGACACCAGTGTTAGTGTGATATCGTACTCTACGGGAATAGGCAGTTTATAGGCGAGCATACCAACAAAGTGCATAGCCCAAATTCCGCCACCTAAAAAGCAAGATGAAACGACGGTCCACAGTAGCGCTTCTTCTTTTAGTTGTGAGTCTTTGATCCGCGCAGATAATAAGAAAGAAATATAGGAGGCAAACACGGCAGTTAAAATTGAGGCGACAACTAGATAGCCATCATATTGCGCTGTAATAACGGGCGCATTAAGCATTTCAGGGGTTACAAAATGAAGCTTTAAGTGGCTGTCCAAGATGGTCCCTCATCTTAATTAAAAATATAAAGTGGGTGTATCTGCGTATGAACAATAAATATAGTCTAGAAATAATGGCTTGACCATTTGATACAACTAACTATTTTAAATCTATGTTAACTATTATAAGCAAACTCATCCCTATACTTGATTAAAACACTCGGGTATTAGATAATCGCAGTAATGTAGGTATAGAGGGTTATATTATGTCAGATGAATTACCCATTAAGTTCAGCGATGCAGCGGCTGTTCGCGTTAAACAGTTAATCGACGAAGAAGAAAACCCAGATTTAAAACTGCGTGTTTATGTCACAGGTGGTGGATGTTCTGGTTTCCAATATGGATTTACTTTTGATGAAAAAGCGAACCCAGGCGATTTAGAGATTGTCAAAAATGGTGTGACCTTAGTGGTTGACCCAATGAGCATTCAATATTTAGTTGATGGTGAGGTGGATTACACCGAGGGACTTGAAGGCGCACGCTTTTTTGTTGCTAACCCCAATGCAACGACCACCTGTGGGTGTGGCGCTAGTTTCAGCGTTTAATGGTATTGATTAAAGCCGCAGATTGCGGCTTTTTTATTGGCTAAAATTTATAATTTTATAAGATAACATCCTAATCTTATTGCCTTAAAACGACTACCTACTCTATTATTCATACCATCATCTTGCGCACTTATTATTGATAGCTAAAAAGGAAACTTTGTGTTGAAAAAGCTTGCCCAACAATTAGAAGAAAAACCCTATATTCTCGCCATAATCCTAGTTGTTGCTATTTGTATCTGGATGGGATCCGGTTCAAGTCATGCCAGTGATGAACAGCAACAAAGTAATAATGAGAAAGTAGCGAAAGTGCAAGTGGTGAAGTTAGTTGCGCAAGAGATAAAAAAGACCTTGTCGTTTTATGGCAAATCAGAGCCAGATAAATTAGCACGAGTTAGTGCGCGTCAAGCCGGTGAAGTAGACAAAATTTATGTGGAAGAAGGGCAGTTTGTTGAGCAAGGTGCCTTGATACTAGAGTTGGATAAATCGGATTTAGTTGCGCAGCTAGGTTCTGCCACGGCATTATTAAAGCAATATACGGCTGAGTATGAAGGTGCTCTTTCACTTCGAAATCAAGGCCTGCAAGACCGTGTACAAACTATGCGCAGCGAAGCTTTGCTAGCACAAGGTAAAGCGCGTTTAGCTGGGCTTGAATTGCAATTAGAACGCACCGAAATTCGTGCGCCGTTTAGCGGCATTATTAATAAACGAGTCGTGCAACTTGGTGACTATGTTGCTATTGGTGATCCAATTTTGGAATTAGTCGATTTAGATCCTTTAGTTGTGCGTGCCGATGCGACACAAAAAGAAATCACTGGTTTGCAAGTTGGTCAAGCTGTGCACGCCCATGTTTTAAATGATAAAACATACCCAGGGAAAGTGCGTTATATCGCCTCTGTCGCCGATGACAGTACCAATACATTTCGTATTGAAGCGGCTTTTGCCAACCCTGAAATGAAATACAAAGCAGGTTACTCTACACAGCTTGATATCTCGCTAGACTCAGCGCCTGCCATGCTATTAAGTCCTGCCTACATGGCACTTGATAGCGAAGGCAATATCGGTGTTAAGGTGATTAACTCCGAGAATCGCGTAGAATTTATCAATGTTAGTTTGGCTAAATCAACCGCAGAAGGAGTTTGGCTGTGGGGGTTGGGTGAAACAGCAAATGTGATCACGTTAGGGCAAGGCTTTGTCAGAGCGGGTGATATTGTTGAGCCCGTGTTTGTCGAAGCTGATACGACCGCGGGCGAGTAGGGCATGAAAAACTTAATTGAAGCCTCGCTTAACCACACGCGTACCGTACTGCTGATTTTCATTCTATTATTGATATCTGGCTGGGTGACGTACCAAAATATTCCCAAAGAAGCGAATCCTGATGTCACCATCCCGTTCATTTATGTATCAATCATTCATGATGGTATTTCACCTGAAGATGCTGAGCGGTTACTGGTAAGGCCCATGGAGATTGAACTACGTTCTATCGAAGGGGTAAAAGAAATGACGGCGGTGGCCAGTGAAGGCCACGCCTCAGTTACACTTGAATTCATGGCGGGCATGGATCCAAAAGAAGCGCTGGCTGATGTACGCGACAGAGTAAGTCTTGCAAAAGCTAAATTACCGTCAGAGTCAGAAGAGCCTGAAGTACATGAAATTCTCATGGAAGATGAGCAACCCACCATTACTTTAACCCTCTCAGGTGACGCGCCTGAGCGAGGCTTATTAACCCTTGCCCGTAATTTAAAAGACGAACTTGAAAGTATTTCGAGTGTATTGGAAGTTGATGTTGGTGGTGACCGAGAAGACATGGTTGAAATTGAAGTCGATCCATTGGCGATGATTTCATACGGACTTGAGCCCAGTGACATCATTCAATTACTGTCTAATAACAACCGTTTAGTCGCTGCAGGTACATTAGATACTGGCAAAGGGCGATTTGCTGTAAAAATTCCTTCTGTATTTGAAACCATCCAAGATGTAATGGAACAACCTGTAAAAGTGGTGGGTGATAGAGTTGTACGCTTTATGGATGTGGCTAAAATACGCCGTGCTTATAAAGATCCAAGCTCAATAGCGCGTATTAATGGCCGCCAAGCGGTATCTCTTGAAGTCAAAAAACGTGCAGGTGAAAATATTATAGACACCGTAGCGCAAGTGAAAGAGGTGGTTAGCCAAGCACAAAAAATCTGGCCAGAGCATATCCGAGTTGATTACACCGGTGATATGTCAAAAGACGTGGAAATGATGCTTTCAGACTTACAAAACAACGTGTTATCAGCAGTGTTACTGGTAGTCATTGTCATTGTTGCTGTGCTCGGAGCGCGTACTGCATTTTTAGTGGGAGTGGCGATACCCGGTTCATTTTTAACCGGTATTTTGGTGATTTCCTTGTTCGGTTTAACCGTTAATATCGTGGTGTTATTTGCGCTGATCATGGCGGTTGGCATGCTGGTGGATGGCGCGATAGTTGTTACTGAGTTCGCTGATAGAGCAATGAGCGAAGGTAAGACACGCAAGCAAGCTTATAAAATAGCTGCCGAGCGGATGGCGTGGCCAATTATAGCATCAACAGCGACGACACTTGCCGCGTTCGCGCCGCTAATATTTTGGCCGGGAATGATGGGTGAGTTTATGAAATACTTGCCAATTACTTTAATCGCGACATTATCGGCATCATTATTGATGGCATTGGTTTTTGTGCCCACGATCGGTGGCTTGATCGGCAAAATTAGGCCGTTAACGGCGCAACAAAAGCAAGATCTGGTGATCGCTGAATCAGGTGATTTAACGCAGCTTCAAGGTTTTGCTGGACGTTATGTGCGACTACTAAATCGCGCACTTGATAAGCCATGGTGGACCTTGCTTGCGGCTGTGGTGTTCTCTATTTTAGTGTTTGTGGGGTTTGCGGTAGCAAAGTTAGGAGTTGAGTTTTTCCCAGATGTTGAGCCAAACGGGGTGAACATTAAAGTACGTTCGTATAGTGATCTGTCTATTTATGAAAAAGATGTGGTCATGAAAGAAATCGAAACCCGTATTTTAGCCGTCGAAGGTATTAAAACCTTGTATGCGCGCACCGGTGGGCAAGATCAAATCGGCTCATTTCGATTAAATTTAAAAGATTGGCATGAACGTCCGCCTGCTGAAGATATCATCACCAAAGTAAATGAGATCACCGCAAGCTTTGCAGGCGTTGAGATTGAAATGCGTAAGGATGAAAACGGTCCCGGGGGTGGTAAGGCGCTGAGTATTGAGTTGAGCTCAAAATTTCCTGAGGTATTAAATCAACAAGCTAAAGTGATCCGCCAAGCTATCGAAAACGATGGCGCCTTTCGAAATGTAGACGATACAGCGTCAAAGCCTGGGATTGAATGGCAGTTAAAACTCAATCGAGCAGATGCTGCCCGATATGGCGCTGATGCGGCTATGCTCGGTGCTAATGTGCAGTTAATTACCAATGGCTTAAAGTTAGGTGAGTACCGTCCTGATGATGTTGACGATGAGATAGACATTCGAGTGCGCTTTCCGCACGATAAGCGTGACTTAGGTCGTCTTGAAACGTTACGGGTTAAAACTATTCATGGGCAAGTGCCTATTAGCTATTTTGTTGAGCGCCATGCTGCGCCAAAAGTGGATACTATTCGCCGTGTTGATGCCCACCGGGTGGTGACTATCAATGCCGATATGAAAGTAGGTGAACAATTGGCTAAAGCGTTACCACGTCTACAAGCACAACTGAAAGAACAAGGTTTAGATCCCAGAGTTAAAATCAAAGTCCGTGGCGAAACCGAAGATCAAGATGAATCTGAGGCGTTTTTGAAAAATGCCTTTTTGGTTGCGCTGTTTGTGATGGGGATTATTTTAGTTACGCAATTTAATAGTTTTTATCAGGCCTTTTTGATTTTGAGCGCTGTGGTGTTTTCGACTGTTGGCGTATTCTTAGGCTTACTCGTATTACAGCAACCGTTTGGTATTGTTATGTCAGGCATTGGGGTGATTTCGTTGGCTGGCATCGTGGTTAATAATAACATTGTACTAATTGATACTTACAACGTGTTAAGAGCACAAGGGCTTGCTGCAAAAGATGCCATTTTAAGAACCGGCGCACAGAGATTACGCCCGGTATTATTAACTACAGTGACAACTATTTTAGGCCTAATGCCCATGGTGCTACAGATCAATATTGATTTATTTAATCGCACAATTGATTTTGGTGCACCGTCAACGCAGTGGTGGGTGCAATTAGCGACCGCTGTTGCGGGTGGTTTGACCTTTGCCACCATACTAACTTTAGTGCTAACACCTTGCTTACTGATGCTACGCGAACGTCGCAGAGCCTAATGTTGGCTTATTTTTAGTCACTCACACCCTGTGAGTGACTTGCATCATTAGAATAAAAAAGCCTAACACTAGTGTCGAAAAGATTAAAATGTATATAAAGCCTTTCTTACCTTGTTTAATAGGTACCTTGTTGTGCTTAAGAAAAAAGTACCAAATTAAGCAAAGAATAACTGGCATAAGGAACAGTAATCGGAACATAGACATCTCTCTTTCGTGATGATTATACAGTTTATTAGCATAACTATTTAATTTTAAAGTTAAAAATAATTTATCGTAAAAAGGGTTCATTTCAATAAATTATTTGTTACATTAAAGAGGAACTAATACTAGACTATTAACTTTAATGTTTGTTTTACAATAAAGTTAATAGCCTACAATAGCAATTACCTGAAAGCGGTACTTGCCTGAAATTAGTTATTTCACATGAGTGTGAATAGTATATAATGTATCCAAGAGTGAGACGGGCAAAATTTCACTCTTAAATTAATTAAACTTTAAATCATCTAGTAGGAGATGTTTTTTATGATGGGTAAAACAGTTTCTTCTGAAGAAAACTCAAAACTAACCAAATGGCTTAAGACTAAGCGTCACGAGAAAGGTCATACAATGCGTAGCCTTGCTCAAGTACTTGGTACACCGCATTCATTCATTGGTAAAATTGAAAACCAAGAGCGCCGCTTAGACGTGATTGAATTTTTACGTTATTGCGATGCATTAGAAGTCGACCCGTATGAAGGTTTAGGCTTATTAAAAGAAGACTAATATTTAGTTTTTTTAGTAAGCGCAGGGAAGCGCTTTCATCAGTGATTTAATCCCGAACACCTCCAATACTCCCCTAAAAACACTTATTTATTACCGTGATAACTATTTTCTAAAGCATACAAACGATGTCGAATTAGGTATAAAAATACCAGCGATGGCAACACCATCAAAGCGGTTAGAATAAAGAATAACGACCAATTACCACCGAGCCAGTCATCAATGACGACACCGCTATAACTCGATAGCAATGTTCTTCCTAAATTCCCCAATGATGCAAGCAACGCATAATGAGTAGCACTAAAGGCTCTGTCGCAAAGCATTGATATAAACGCTACCATAGCCACTAACGACCATGCCTGAGTAAACCCATCCACCACAATTGCCATCGCATACAAATGCTCTTGAGGGCCAGCTAGTGCAATCCAAGAAAACATTAAGTTGGATGCTGCCATGGCTACACCACTTATAAATAAGCCTTTAACGATGCCATATTTATGATTAAAAATACTGCCTAAAAATGCAAAAACGATGGTGATTAAACCGGTTCCCAGCTTTGAGTAGTTGGCAATTTGTGTATTGCTAAAGCCGACTTCTTTATAAAACACAATCGACATACGGGCTAAAAATGCTTCACCAATTTTGAATAAAAATATAAAAGCCAGCAGCGCTAGTGCTGTTTTTACGCCATTTCGCGCGAAGAAGGTTTTAAATGGGTCGAGTACAGTCACCGCCAGCCATGCCGTCACTTTAGTTAATTGCGTCTGCTTACCCAGAGCTAGCTTTTGTTGGTAAATGCGTTCTAACTCAGCATGTACCGCCTCACGATTTGATTCTGGCTCTTTGGCCCAAAATACACAACTCATTAGCAGTAACATGATCATTGCTAAAAAATAATACACTTGTGGCCAGTCAATGTTTGGCATATCAGCCATATAAAACGGGATGGCACCAAGCAGTGCATAACCGCTCCACCAACCAGAAGTAGCCATAGCAGCCGCTGCGGTGGCTTTATGGCTTTCGTTTTCATCTAAGGTATCGATACGAAATGCATCAATAGCGATATCTTGAGTGGCAGAGGCAATGGCTATAAGTAAGCATAAAGCAGCAGCGACACCTAAATGGGCCGTAATATCGAGCCCGGCTAATAAAATAACACCGAGTAAAATAAAGCTCTGGCAAAGCAGTATCCAGCTGCGGCGCTGGCCAAGCCAGCGATAAAGAATGGGTAGTTTGATTCGGTCAACCAAAGGAGACCATAAAAAGTTGATGCTGTACGCGCCAAAAACAATGCCAAATAAACCAATCATACTGCGGCTAAGGCCTTCGTCTTTGAGCCAGGCTGACATAACAGAGCCAATCAGCACCCAAGGAAAGCCACTACTCATGCCAAAGATAAACACATTTATGAGGCGTTTATCTTTAAAGTAAGAAAAATATTCTGCTATCGACAAATTTTTAGTCATAACGCCTTCAATGGCAAAGAGAGTTAGGCGCTCTCTTCATTATAGTTATAATGGAGTTGGCTCTAATACGGCCATATTTAAAATAATAACAGGGGTTTTTGGCACAAAGTCATAACCAATTTTTTCGTTAAAACCAGTTTCAACTTGCATGATTTTATCAAGTGTTTCATAGCCTTCCATTACCATGCCGAACACGGCAAAACCCCAATCTTTACCAGGGTTTAGATGGTCGTTATCATCCATATTAAAGAAAAACTGACGCGTTCCTGAGTGTGGTTGGCGGTCTTGATAGGCCATAGCAATGCTGTACATATCATTTTTTGAACCATTGCCACTTTCATTAAAGATTGGATCGCCTTCATAAACACCATCGTAGTTTCTATCGTAACCACCACCTTGAATGACAAAATCACGCTCGTTTTCTACATCACGTTCCACACGATGAAAAACAGTGCCTTTGTAACTGCCATCCATTACGTAAGTTAAAAAGTTATTGACGGTAATAGGGGCTTTTGAGCGATCCATTTCTATCACTATTTTGCCCATCGTGGTGGTGATCTCTACACGAGGAAACATATTGTTTTTCTGAACAAAGCGTCCTTCAGTTGCCGCTAAAAGTGGTTGGCTCAGCAGTAATAAAGCAGCCAATAAAAATACACGTTTCATGATTAACCTTCTAAAAATGCGAGTAATTCAGGGTCTGATACCATGCGGGTTATTAGCTGCTCAGTCAACTTATTGAGTTGACCTTCAATTTTGGCTCGGTCATGACCAAGCGGTCCTTCAAGGCTCGCATTGCCACGGTAAATTTTACTAAAGTTACTGCTGCTACGAATAACCCGGACACCGAGTTCAATTTTTGCATCGCTGGTATGAGAGACCATTTTTTCAGTCACTACGGCTTGTAAAGTATGAATATCCACTTCAAAGCGAGTCGTTGCTAAATTTGAAATGCTAGCGCCGTTGCGGCTCAGCGCGCTATCAAGCGCACTTTTAATTGACTCTGTGAGCCCTTGGCTGGCAATGGTTTGAGTTTTATCTGAGGTGATCAATTTTAATGTGGCAGGGTCTCCACGTAAATCAATCACACTGGTGCTTAAACTTTGATTAATAGCGCTTAACTTGCCACTTTTATAAACCGGGTTTAAGATCAGTTGATTAGGCTGGCTACTACAAGCCGACACTGATAATAAAGCACAGCAAGGTAAAATGTATTTCATCATGGTTATAGCATTCCATTATTTTTAGTCGCACTTAATACTACAAACTTTTTATTTGAACCGAGTAACTCACAATTGCCAAACATACGTTTTAGTTTGTCATGGTAGTCTAGATGACGATTGCCGATAATACGCAATTCGCCACCATTTTTTAAGGTGTCTTTGGCTTGCTTAAACATTTGCCATGCAATGTGATCAGTAACCGCTTGCGCTTGGTGAAAAGGCGGATTACATAACACCATGTCGACACTTTCACGCTCAAAACCAGTTAAACAATCGTTTTCAATAAATGTACATTGCTCAAACTTGTCTTCCATATTAAGTTCAACAGTCAGCCGTGCAGATTCTACTGCCATGTACGATTCATCAACAAATGTCACCTGTGCATTAGGGCAGCGTGACAGAGTCATTAGCCCAACTACGCCATTACCACAGCCTAAATCAACAATACTTTTTGCTTTATTGGTTTGTGGTAAATAGTCAAAAAAGAACCGCGCACCAATATCAAGTGAATCACGCGAGAATACATTGGCATGATTACTAATGGTAAAGTTAGTGCCTTCAAGCGGCCAGCTTACTGGGAAATCAGCGGCTTTATATCCACCTGCTGCGTGGCCAATAATCAGGCGCGATTTTTTCACCGCTAAACTGGTTTTTGTTTCGCCAATAAATTGCTCAAACGCTTTAATGGTCGAGTTGTGCACATCTTTAGTTTTTGCTGCGCCAATAACAGGGGTGCCGGGCGTGAGTACTTCGCTCAGTTCAGACAATTGATATTGTAAAAAAGCTAATGTACGTGGCACTTTTAAAATAACTAAATCAACCTGCTCAGGTAAAGCCGATAAACTATCAAGCTGACTAAAAGCGGTTGTGGCAATTTTATTCTCTGCTAAGTTATAGGCAGCAGCTTGATGACTAATATAAGAATCATTGACTGAACAAACCGTTAACTGGCGTTTGCTAAAATAACAAGACAGTGCGCCAAAGCTATCATTTAAGATCAGCAAAGAGCGACAATCAGGATAATGTTCAGTAACATAGTCGATTAAGTATTCGTCTGCTGAGTCCCAAGCTTGTAAGCTACGGTTTTTTTGATCTAACGGAAAACGTTCAAGTGTAAAAGTTGTATCGCCGAGCTGTGCTTGCGTGGTCATAATAGTTTAGTGATCGATAATCAATTGATAGGTAAATTCTAACATGCAACGGCAAAAGGCCAACCCCCATATGTTGCCAAATGGCTTTTCTTATCAAAGAAGGGCGCTGAGCGCACAAAAAAGCCTCGATTTATTTTATCATCTGCAGCAAAACTTAAATTGGCAGCAACCCAACACCACCGTTTATGGGCGAACAGGCCCAATCCCCCGCTTGCAATGTTTTATCAGTGATAATGACATTGAATATGGTTACTCTCACAGTAAATTAGTGGTTGAGCCTTGGCCTACTATTTTATTAGCTTTACGCAAACGCTTAGAGGCGCATTTACAACAGCCTTTTAATTCTTTGCTGGTAAATTATTACCGTGATGGTAATGATACTATGGGCTGGCACAGTGATGATGAAATTGAACTCGGCTTTCAGCCAACTATTGTGTGCATCTCTTTAGGTGCAGAGCGGGTGTTAAAACTCAAACATAAGGCCACTAATAAAGTAACCGATTTACTCCTTCACAGTGGTAGTTGTTTAGTGATGCATGCTGACAGCCAACGAGATTACCAACACGCAATTGCCAAGCAAACCACTTTGCTACATCCTCGTATCAGTTTGACGTTTAGGTATATTTTACCAAAACCAAGCTAGCTAAATTACAGCCTTACTTGTTATAGTAAGGCAATAAATCAGTTTTAAAGTGAGCCTTTAATGTCAATGCAGCAACAAATAGAAAGCAAATTAGCCGATGGGCTAGCTTGTAAGCATCTTAATGTGGTGAACGAAAGCCACATGCATAGTCGTGGTGAAGATTCGCACTTTAAGGTGATTGTCGTCAGTGAAGAGTTCAGCGGTAAGCGCTTATTACAACGCCATCGGCAAATTAATGAAATTTTAAAAGATGAGTTAGCTAATCATATTCATGCCTTAGCAATTCATACCTTTACTCCTGAAGAATTTAGTGAGCAAAGCGGTCAAGTTGCAGACTCACCAAGCTGTTTAGGCGGCTCTAAATTAGATTAACGGCCAGGTCTGAGAGCATACCAGACTCATCAGACCTGTATTTTTACAATTAGCCTTTAAACTAGCGCTAATTTTTATTGAGATAGATATAGGATGATCAATGGTCATTAAGCCTAAAATTCGCGGTTTCATTTGTACTAACGCCCACCCAGTAGGCTGCGCAGCGCACGTACAAGAACAAATTAACTATGTTAAACAGCAAGGTGCATTAAAAAATGCGCCTAAAAATGTACTAGTTATCGGTGCTTCAACGGGCTATGGCCTTGCATCGCGTATTACTGCTGCATTTGGTGGTGGCGCTAAAACCTTAGGTATCTTCTTCGAAAAAGAAGGCACAGAGCGTAAAACTGGTTCTGCGGGTTGGTATAACACTGCAGCATTTCAAGCAGCCGCAGACGCTGAAGGTTTATGGTCTAAAAATATCAATGGCGATGCGTTTTCTAACGAAATCAAGCAAAAAGCAATTGATACCATTAAAGCTGATTTAGGCAAAGTAGATTTAATTATTTACAGCTTGGCATCTCCTCGTCGTACTGATCCAAATACTGGTGAAACTTACTCATCAACACTTAAGCCAATTGGTGACGCTGTTACAACCAAAAATTTAAACACCACAAAGCGTGAAATTGACGACATTACCGTGGAAGCGGCAAGCCAAGAAGACATCGACAACACGATTAAAGTAATGGGCGGTGAAGATTGGGAAATGTGGATTGATGCACTTAAAGCAGCCGATGTCCTTGCTGATAACTTTAAGACGACTGCTTATACCTATATTGGTAAAGAGTTAACCTGGCCAATTTATGGTCACGCGACAATCGGTAAAGCAAAAGAAGACTTAGACCGTGCAACCGTGGCGATTAAAGAATCGACTAGTGCATTAAATGGTGAAGCCTATGTGTCATCACTAAATGCGGTTGTAACACAAGCCAGCTCTGCAATTCCTATTATGCCACTTTATATTTCTGCGTTATTCAAAGTAATGAAAGCCGATGGCACGTATGAAGGCACTATTGAGCAAATTCATGCTTTATTTACTGAAAACCTATACGGTGATTCACCGCGTTTTGACGATGGCGGCCATTTATTCCAAAACTACAAAGAGTTGGAAGATGACGTACAAGCGCGTATTCAAACTGTGTGGGACAGTGTAACCACAGCAACAATTGACGAATTAACGGATTACGTAGGTTACCACAATGAGTTTTTACGTTTATTTGGTTTTGGTATCGACAGTGTTGATTACGAGCAAGACGTTGATGCAATCGCACCAATTGCTAACATGATTGACTAATTCTTTATGTTGAATAAAAAAGTCGCTGCGGCGACTTTTTTATTACCTGCCATTTATTATTAAAGTTATCTGCAACTATTTTTGTTTAATTTCCATCCATCCTCGCGAGCAATAGCACTTTGGTCTATATTGAATTTTATTCAAATGCGGCGATTGAGCTAAATAACCACTCTTGTCGTATAAATTTCATATTTACACTCGCATAGTAGTCACGATTAATGTTAAAATTCGCGCAATATATGTGAGGAGTTTAACTGCGTTGCTTGTTTTGAGATTAAAACAGGTAGTTCTTTGATATCTTGAATTTAGCTTAGATCATCGAAATAGCGACGTGGTTGGTACGATTTTTCAGTTTCTTTCCGTTAATGTAGTGCAAGTGCGTATGATCAACATAAAAAAAGGTCTGGACTTACCCATAGAGGGCGCGCCTCAGCAAGTTATTCATGATGGTTCTACCGTCAAACGTGTAGCTGTGCTAGGTGAAGAGTTTATTGGTATGCGTCCAACCATGCATGTTCGTGTGGATGACCAAGTCAAGAAAGGCCAGGTACTTTTTGAAGATAAAAAGAACCCAGGCGTATTATTTACTGCCCCAGCTGCTGGTACAGTAAAAGAAATTAATCGTGGTGCAAAACGTGTGCTGCAATCTGTTGTTATTGAAGTAAACGGCAGTGAGCAAATCACCTTTGACTCTTTCTCAGCTGAGCAACTTTCGAGCTTAGAGCGTGAAAAAGCCAAAGAAGTACTTATCCAGTCAGGTCAATGGACGGCACTTCGTGCTCGCCCATTCAGTAAAGTAGCGGCTGTGGATGCAAATCCTAGCTCTATCTTTGTGACGGCTATCGACACTAACCCACTTGCTGCAGATCCTGCAGTGATTATTGCTGAGAATGTGCAAGCATTTGAAGCGGGCTTAGCTGTGGTTTCTCGTTTGACTGATGGTAAAGTATTTGTTTGTAAACAAGCAGGTAGCCAAGTACCTAGTTCATCAATCCCTCAAGTAGAAGTACATGAGTTTGGTGGCGTACATCCGGCTGGCCTTGTTGGCACACATATCCATCACTTAGACCCTGTGTCTGTAAGTAAGCAAGTTTGGCATATTGGTTACCAAGACGTTATCGCCTTTGGTCACTTATTCCTAACGGGTGAAATCTCGACTGATCGAGTTATTTCTCTTGCAGGCCCTCGTGTTAAAAACCCTCGTTTAGTGAAAACTCAACTGGGTGCTGCTTTAGATGATTTAGTTGCTGGTGAATTAGAAGACGGTGATAACCGCGTTATCTCTGGTTCTGTTTTAGCTGGTGCTACGTCACAAGGTCCACAAGCGTTCTTAGGTCGTTACCATGTTCAAGTATCAGTATTACTTGAAGGTCGCGAAAAAGAATTGTTTGGTTGGATTGCACCAGGCACAGATAAATTCTCTGTAACACGTACTTTCTTATCGCACCTAACACCGAGTCGTTTATTTAAAATGACAACGTCAACAGGTGGTTCAAAACGTGCCATGGTACCAATTGGTAACTATGAGCGTGTGATGCCTTTAGATATTTTACCAACTCTATTATTACGTGACTTAATTGCCCGTGATTTAGATGGTGCAATTTCATTAGGTGCACTTGAGCTTGATGAAGAAGATTTAGCGTTATGTACCTTCGTTTGTCCAGGTAAATACGAGTATGGTTCAATCCTACGCGATTGCTTGACTACGATCGAGAAGGAAGGCTAGAGAGATGGGTTTAAAGAAATTTCTAGAAGATATCGAGCCGCATTTTGAAGCTGGTGGTAAACATGAAAAGTTTTATGCGCTGTATGAAGCAGCTGCAACTATTTTTTATACCCCTGGTCACGTAAATAAAGGCGCGACACACGTACGCGATAACATCGACCTAAAACGTATGATGATTTTAGTGTGGATGGCGACGTTCCCAGCAATGTTTTTTGGTATGTTCAACATCGGTCATCAGGCCGCAGGCGCATTAGCGCAAGGTTTTGAACTAGCAAACTCATGGCAAGTTGGTCTGTTCCAGATGTTTGGTGGTACATTAACCGCTGAATCAGGCTGGGGCGCTAAAATGTTTTACGGGGCATGTTTCTTCCTGCCTATCTACGCAGTAACATTTGCTGTAGGTGGTTTCTGGGAAGTGATTTTTGCTTCAGTGCGTAAACACGAAATTAACGAAGGTTTCTTCGTAACATCGGTGTTATTTGCACTTATCCTGCCAGCAACCATCCCTTTGTGGCAAGTTGCACTAGGTATTACGTTCGGTGTAGTAATCGCGAAAGAAATCTTTGGTGGTACTGGCCGTAACTTCTTAAACCCTGCTTTAGCGGGCCGTGCGTTTTTATTCTTCGCATACCCTGCACAAATTTCAGGTGACACAGTATGGACAGCAGTAGATTCATTCTCTGGTGCAACTATGCTAGGTCAAGCTTTTGTAGGTACACTTGATTATAGCAACATGGCGCTTTGGTGGGATGCATTTTACGGTTTCATTCAAGGTTCTGTAGGTGAGACATCTACGCTTGCGCTATTAGTGGGTGGCTTATTCCTAATCTATGTACGTATCGCTTCATGGCGTATCGTGCTAGGTGTGTTCTTGGGTATGGTTGCTACAGCATTCTTATTAAATGCAATTGGCTCAGATACTAACCCAGCATTTGCAATGCCTTGGCATTGGCACTTAGTATTGGGTGGATTTGCTTTTGGTATGTTCTTTATGGCGACAGACCCAGTGTCTGCGGCATTTACAGATAAAGCAAAATTCGCATACGGCGCGCTAATTGGTGTGATGGTTGTAATGATCCGTGTAATTAACCCTGCATTCCCAGAGGGTATGATGCTAGCAATTTTATTTGCTAACTTATTTGCACCATTATTTGATCACTTCGTAGTGCAAGCTAATATCAAGCGGAGGTTGGCACGTAATGTCTAGTAATAACGAATCAATCGGCAAAACGCTTACCGTTGTTGTTGCACTATGTTTAGTGTGTGCAATCATCGTATCGTTTGCTTCAGTTCAGCTTCGCCCTTTACAGCAAGCTAACAAAACGCAAGATATTCAAAAGAATATCTTAGCTGCAGCGGGTATTGATGCAGTTGAAAATATCTCTGATACGTTCAACGCAAAAATCGAAGCGCGCGTTGTTAATATGGAAACAGGTGAGTTTGTTGAAACTGACCCTAATACATTTGACTTCGAGAAAAGCAAATTTGATCAAAAAATTAGCTTTGCATTAAAAGCAGAAGGCATCAAAGACATCGCTGGTATTCAGCGTATGACTAAAGAGTCACCTGTTTATATCTCGAAAAAAGCAGACGGTTCTACAGATGCTATCATTTTACCAATCCAAGGTTACGGCCTTTGGGGTGTTATGTATGGTTTCTTAGCGCTTGAAAGCGATGGCGAAACGGTTAAAGATATTAACTTCTACAAGCATAATGAAACACCAGGTCTAGGTGGGGAAATTCAAAACCCACAATGGACTGCAACATGGGAAGGTAAAGAGTTACCTGTCGATGTTGTAAAAAGTGGCGCTAAAAACGATCATCAAATTGATGGTTTATCAGGTGCAACTTTAACGTCTAATGGTGTTGATCACGCAGTTGACTTTTGGACTGGCGAAAACGGCTTTGGTCCTTTCCTTGCGAGAGTACGTGAAGGAGCGTTGAAATAATGGCTGATACTAAAGAAATGAAGTCGGTCCTATTTGGTCCGGTACTGGCAAATAACCCAATCGCACTACAAGTACTTGGTATTTGTTCTGCGCTTGCGGTAACGTCGAGCTTAAAAAATGCGTTAATCATGTCAATCGCATTGACTTTGGTAACGGCTTTTTCAAGCTTCTTTATCTCAATTATTCGTAACCAGATCCCGTCATCTGTACGTATTATCGTGCAAATGACCATCATTGCGTCACTGGTAATCGTTGTTGACCAAGTATTACAAGCCTTCTCTTATGCTACGGCAAAAGAGTTGTCAGTATTCGTTGGTCTAATCATTACTAACTGTATCGTAATGGGTCGTGCTGAAGCATACGCAATGAAGTCGCCGCCAGTTATGTCGTTCCTTGATGGTATCGGTAATGGCTTAGGTTACTCAGTAGTGTTACTTACAGTTGGCTTTATTCGTGAACTATTTGGTAAAGGCACATTATTTGGTGTTGAAATCATCCCTCTTGTACAAGATGGCGGTTGGTATCAACCTATGGGTCTATTGATTTTACCTCCTAGTGCATTCTTCATCATTGGTTTATTCATTTGGGTACTTCGTACTTATAAGAAAGACCAAGTAGAAGCGAAAGGGTAAGGGGCAGACAGTGGAACATTATATTAGTTTATTCGTAAAAGCAGTTTTCATTGAAAACTTAGCTTTAGCCTTCTTCCTAGGTATGTGTACTTTCCTTGCAGTATCAAAGAAAGTAACAACATCTATCGGCCTAGGTGTGGCAGTTATCGTGGTATTGGGTATTTCAGTACCAGTTAACAACTTGGTTTATCATGCGGTTCTTGCACCTGGTGCACTTGAGTGGCTTGGTTACCCTGAAGCGGATCTTAGCTTCTTACGTTTCTTGACCTTTATCGGTGTTATTGCAGCACTAGTACAAATTCTTGAAATGGCATTAGATAAGTTCTTCCCAGCACTTTATAACGCGTTAGGTATCTTCCTTCCGTTGATCACAGTTAACTGTGCAATCTTCGGTGCGGTATCTTTCATGGTTGAACGTAACTATAACTTCACTGAGTCAGTGGTGTATGGTATCGGTTCTGGTGTGGGTTGGGCGCTGGCAATTACTTTACTTGCTGGTATCCGTGAGAAAATGAAATATTCAGACGTGCCAGATGGCCTACGTGGTTTAGGTATTACCTTTATCACTGTTGGTTTAATGGGTCTTGGCTTTATGTCATTCTCTGGTATTTCACTTTAATAGGTAGCGAGGATAAATCATGAGTTATGAGATTTTCTTAGGCGTTGGTGTTTTCATCGCTATCGTTGTACTGCTAGTTTTAGTCATCATTGGTGCTAAATCTAAGCTAGTTGCAAGCGGTGACATCATCATCGGCGTAAATGGCGATCCAGATAAAGCCATTACAACATCAGCAGGTACCAAGCTTTTAGGCGCGTTATCTGAGTCAGGTATCTTCGTATCATCTGCATGTGGTGGCGGTGGCTCTTGTGGTCAGTGTCGTGTACACATTCATTCAGGTGGCGGCGATATCTTACCAACAGAACTTGATCACATCTCTAAAGGTGAAGCCCGTGAAGGCTGTCGTTTAGCGTGTCAGGTAAATGTTAAAAACGACATGGAAATTGAGCTTGAAGAGTCAATTTTCGGTGTTAAAAAATGGGATTGTGAAGTTATCTCTAACGATAACAAAGCAACCTTCATTAAAGAGCTTAAGCTACAAATTCCTGATGGCGAGTCAGTACCGTTTCGTGCCGGTGGTTATATTCAAATTGAAGCCCCTGCGCACCACGTTAAATATGCTGATTTCGATGTACCAGAAGAGTATCGTGGCGATTGGAACCATTTTGGTTTCTTCAAGCTGGAGTCTAAAGTAGACGAAGAAACAATTCGTGCTTACTCAATGGCGAACTACCCAGAAGAAGAAGGCATCATTATGCTTAACGTGCGCATCGCTGCGCCGCCACCAAGAGACTTAAGCCTTCCATGTGGTAAAATGTCATCGTACATTTGGTCACTTAAAGAAGGTGATAAAGTAACTATCTCTGGTCCATTTGGTGAGTTCTTCGCAAAAGACACTGACGCTGAAATGGTATTCGTAGGTGGTGGTGCTGGTATGGCGCCAATGCGTTCACATATCTTTGACCAACTTAAGCGCTTAAACTCTAAGCGTAAGATGAGCTTCTGGTATGGTGCACGTTCTAAACGTGAAATGTTCTACGTAGAAGATTTTGACGGCCTAGCGGCTGAAAATGACAACTTTGTATGGCATACAGCGCTTTCAGATCCACAACCTGAAGATAACTGGGAAGGCTACACTGGCTTTATCCATAACGTGTTATTTGAGAACTATCTTAAAGATCACGAAGCACCGGAAGATTGTGAGTTCTACATGTGTGGTCCTCCAATGATGAACGCTGCGGTTATCACTATGTTGAAAGACTTAGGTGTTGAAGACGAAAATATCTTACTAGATGATTTCGGTGGTTAATACCAAAACTAATTAAAATTAGTTAAAATGCTAGCCTCGTAACAATCATTGTTACGAGGCTTTTTTATATTATTAACTTAACTAAGTAGGCTGCAATGAATAGAGTTTTTCACCCGCAAGGCATCATTGCCTTATTCTTCCTTACCCTCACTTTACTCATTAGTGGTTGTGGCCAGAGCGATGAACCACAAGAGCTTTATCTCGAAGGTAAAACGATGGGGACTACCTACCATATAAAGGTGTTCGCCAATCAAGAAAAATTGGATTCACTGAATTTACTACCAGAGATAACACAGCTTCTTAAAGACATTAATCAATCAATGTCGACCTATATACCGGATTCAGAGATCAATACATTTAATCGTCTATCTGCTGGACAAGTAATGCCAATCAGCAGTGATTTTAGAGCAGTTGTTAGTGAGTCCATTCGACTAGGTAAATCAACTAAAACCCTTGATGTAACTATGGGCCCATTAATTGATTTATGGGGTTTTGGCCCTGATAAAAAACCAACAAAACGTCCAACTGACGCAGAGCTAACCGCGATGGTTGCACAAATTGGCGTTGATAAATTAATACTGACTGAGCAAGGTTTAGCAAAAACAATCGATGGTTTGGAGTTGTCGTTTTCAGCTACTGCAAAAGGCTATGGCATAGATAAAGTGGCTGAGTTATTAGAAAGTCACGATTTAGCTAATTATATGGTTGAAATCGGTGGCGAGCTGAGAGTAGCGGGTAAAAAACCAAATGATCAAGATTGGCGCATTGCGATAGAACAACCGGACGCAGAGCCAGGTGTTCGCAAAGTACACAGAGTATTAGCACCAGGTAACAACGGCATTGCTACCTCAGGTGATTATCGTATTTTTTATGAAATGGACGGTGTTACTTACAGCCACTTAATTGATCCTGCCACGGGCATGCCAAGTCGTCACGATTTAGTATCTGTTACAGTGCTTCATCCATCAGCTATGACTGCCGATGGCCTTGCTACAGCGCTAACGGTAATGGGTATGGAGAAAGCTAAGGCCTATGCTGAAAAACATGACCTACCAGTTTACTTAATTGGTAAATCAACAGATGGTTTAGTGGCTTATTCGAGCCCTGCATTCAAACCCTATTTGTAGCCGAGCACAAAGCCGTTTATAATACACACAGCTTGGTGGTTATCACCAAGCATTACTTTATTGCTGATCAATAGGGGCTAAGCAATGTCACTTTTTCTTCTTACATTTGGTTTATTGCTTTTAATAGTCGCAGCGATGGCTGTGGGCATGATGGTACAAAAGAAATCTATGGCCAGCAGTTGTGGTGGTTTAGGCTCTGTAGGTATTGATAAGGCCTGTGATTGCGATGATCCATGCGACAAGCGTAAAAAGCGTATGGAAAAAGAGCAAGTTTGGAAAGAAAACCAAATTTTATAAGCTCATTTTAGCAAACTAATAAGCATAAAAAGCGCCAGTGATGAACTAGCGCTTTTTTGTGCCTGTTTACAATTTGATTAATTGCTCCCCCAAAACGGCATATTTTGCAGTGCCTTGCTCTCGTAAGATAAATGCGGCTGCACCATGTCGCTTAGGTAGCGCTGATTGTGCATTATCACAATGATAGCTTATCCAGTCACTTTGGTTGTTAAGCAGTGTGATATCCCCTGAAAAACAACTGTACCCTTGGCTTAATAGTTGTCGATATTTATCGCCAGATAGGTTTAATGGTTTAGTTAATAAGTAAGCTTTGCCAGCATCAAAGTTGAGCGTTTGCGCATCTAACTGAGTAAATCCTTGGCGAATACTGCTTATATCACCCAGCTCATTAATTTGCGGGTAATGGCCTTTGGCATTAATAGCAATGTCTGTGATATAGCTGCCTTGAGGGCTGACTATGTTGACATCATCAATGAGTAAATCGACCCATGCATCCTTAGCATTGAACGGGATCGCTTGATATGTAGCGATTTTTTGCTGCTGCCAGTTACCAGATACCAGCTCATCTATCATTTGGACATACAGCATACGGTTAATTTTGCGGGCTACTTGGCGGTGTGGATCATTTGGATATGCCCCAGATTCGATGAGTATAGTGCTGATCCCCATTTCTGAAAACGTATCACCAAAACTACGATAAGAATAACTATCGTTATATTTAGCTAGGTGGCCAGGTATTTGCTGCGTGATGAGTTGACTTAATTGCGCAATCAATTTCATGGCATTGCCACGGCTTTCATTGATCTCACGCTGTGTATTATAAGCTGGAGCTAAGACGGAGATAGTTGCTGGTAGGCCTTTTTCACCTGCACCGTAATAGGCATTTTGGTCATGTAAATTAAATGCAAATTGAGGCTTAAATGTCTTAGCCGCGGCCATTAATAATTGACCTTCAGGCGTGCGTAGCGCTTTAGCATCGCGATTTAAATCGATCCCTTGTGCATTAAACCGGGTTTGTAGCTGTGCACCATCAGGATTGACCATCGGAATGATCATCAGTGACAACTTATCCTGCCAACGTTTACGCCATTGCTCATTTTCAGCCGCGAGCGTATAGCTTAAAAAATCCATTAATGCGGCGCTTGCAGTATTCTCATCACCATGCATTTGGCTCCACATCATGACTTTAATGGGGCCTGAGCCAATATAAAATGCATCAATGGGTTTTCCTAACAATGATTTTCCTAGGTTTTTTCGCTCCAGAGCGCGGTGCTTCGCAAGCGAATCAAGTATAGGTGCAAGATCAGCCTGTTTAATCGCTGTTTTGTCTAAGCTATCAATAGAGTGTGTTGCGATGGGGGCCGCAGTTAAAGTGAATGAGCAACTAATTAAGCCAAGTAGAATGATTTTACGGAACATAGTGATATCCTGTTATTCTTATTTTTAAATGCAATAAGAATATAATATTTAACTGGATCGGTCTAAATTTATTTTCATTTAAAACAAGTACAGCTTTTCGAAATGTGATGTTTCATCGGATGTATTTTTAATTACTTGTTTATAAACAATAATAATCAACTTTTAGATGGCTTTATGTACAATTTAGCTGATTTTTATGGCTGAAATTTAGACTAAAGTCTATGGGTTAATTTTTTTCATCTATCGGATTTATTTTTATCAGTTGTAAGCTTTGAGCTATTACACTAAATTTAGTTTCAAGGAAGCGAAATGAACAAGCCGCTTACAAAGAATCTTTATAATTGTGTGTGAAGATGTTGTCAAAGGCGGTTCAAGTTTAGTGGCTACTAAGCTTGGACTGTTTTTATTTTACTGCCACATGATTAGATGAACAGATTGTTCGTCAACAAATTTACAACGTGTACTGAACTACACTAAAACTGAATCTTTATAATTGTGTGTGAAGATGTTGTCAAAAAGACAGTTCAAGTTTAGTTAAACTGAGCTTGAACTGCTTTTATTTACTACCACGCGATTAGATGAACTTATTGTTCATCAGTGAATCTACAATATGTATTGAAAAATACACGAACCGAATCTTTATAATTGTGTGTGAAGATGTTGTCAAAGGCGGTTCAAGTTTAGTGGTTACTAAGCTTGGGCTGTTTTTATTTTCTTTAACTTACAATTATCACAATGTTTTTTTATAAAGCGCCTTAAGGCGCTTTTTTTATGGCTAAAAGCCAAGTTTAGCTAAAAAGTTAGCCGACTTGGTGGTTTTTCACTTGTAGCTTGTGTTGACTTTGTTATAATCCTCTCGAAATTTCAGTAATTACTGAAACTTTATTGATGTAAATCATATCAACGTAGTAAAAAATAGCGTAGTGCTGTTATTTGCTTGTTATTAAATTTCTAAGGCAAGTACGTTTGAACTCAAAAAATTGTCCACAAGCAACCCAGCAAACAACGTTTACACGTTGGCAGCTGCGTGCGCGTGCACTTTTTGCCGGACGTGAACTGTTTTCTGCATTAGTAATTTTATTAATTAACTCAGCCATGTTAGTAAATGGTAGTGTTGAAGATGCAACAGAATTAAAGGGCTTATTAACTGAAGGGGCTGTAGAGTCGTCTTTAATTAATGTATTGAGCTTTTTAGCGTATCCCGTTGTTTCATGCCAGTTGTTAATTGGTTTATGTTGGTTGATTTTTCACTTTTTTCCAGCGCGTCGTGCTGGGGTTATTTTACGTAAAGCAGCCTTTGCTTTTCGTGCTCCTAAAACATCACTTGTTGTACACAGCGCTCACGGCTGTCGTGCTCCACCCCTTGTATTCGGTTGAACGCTACTCGTTATTGATGGCTTGACTGGATTAGTCGCTTACTAATTTTGTTTCTTCACTAATAATGCTTAGCCGCAGTGTGTCTGCGATTCGGCCGCCCCATTAAATTTCCTTTGTGTTTAAATTTGTTACTACACGTTTAAGCCAGACTAGGAATAGTTTAAACCGTTGTTCTGACCTATTGGTATTCTTGGGTAAGGCAGCACACGTCAAATTTTAGGTTGTAGGATAGTCCTTTGTTAATTCGAAACCTCTGTAATATTGCTCTGGGCACAACTGTGCTCGCACTAACTGGCTGTAAAGGCGGGGTGCTTGATCCTAAAGGGCAAATTGGGATAGATGAAAAAAATCTGATCATTATTTCCACCGTGCTAATGCTCATTGTGGTTATTCCCGTCATTGTTATGACCTTGTACTTCGCCTGGAAATATCGCGATGGCCAAGATCAGCAAATTTATGCGCCAAAATGGGCTCACTCAGGAAAAATTGAAGCCGCTGTCTGGGCCATTCCTATTGTGATAGTGATTGTATTGGGTGTTATCACTTGGCAATCAACGCAACAGCTTGACCCTTATAAACCTCTTGAAGGCAAAGGCAAGCACTTGACTGTTGAAGTCGTGTCGCTGAATTGGAAATGGTTATTTATTTATCCTGAGCAAGGTATTGCGACGGTGAACGAATTGGTTTTCCCAGCCAATGTGCCTGTGGAATATAAAATCACCTCAGAAAGCACCATGAATTCATTTTTCATCCCACAACTGGGTAGTCAAATCTACTCAATGGCGGGCATGGAAACCAAACTGCATTTAATTGCTAATGAACCGGGTACGTTTAAAGGTTTTTCAGCTAACTACAGCGGTGCAGGCTTTACGGGGATGAAATTTAATGCCATCGCTACGCCAACACAAGCTGACTTTGATAGCTGGGTAAACAAGGTGAAAAGCCAGCCAAACACGCTTTCTAAAGCGGATTATGATGCATTGGCGCAACCGAGTGAAAATAACCCTGTGAGCTATTTTGGTGATGTAGAAGAGGGCTTGTTTCACACCATCGTTATGAAATATATGCAGGCTCATGGTGATATGAACAAGATGCACAAAGCAATGCCTGAGCATAGCGGCCATGCAAATCACACAATGCACAGCGAGGGTGAGGAATAATTATGTCGTTATTTGGAAAATTAACATTAGATGCTATTCCGTTCCATGAACCTATTTTGATGGTGACAATGGCGGTAGTAGTGATTGCAGCAGCATTGATTGCCGCTTTGGTCACAAAATATAAAAAATGGGGCGTGCTATGGCACGACTGGATCACCTCAATCGATCATAAGCGCTTAGGCGTGATGTACATCATTCTTGCCTTGATCATGCTGTTTCGTGGTTTCTCCGATGCCATTATGATGCGAGCACAATTGGCGTTAGCCACAGGTGGCGCAACAGGCTATTTGCCGCCGGAGCATTATGACCAAATCTTCACCGCGCATGGGGTGATCATGATCATCTTTATGGCAATGCCATTTATGATTGGTTTAATGAACATTGTATTACCGCTGCAAATTGGTGCGCGTGATGTGGCATTTCCGTTTTTAAATAACTTAAGTTTTTGGTTAACTGCAGGTGGTGCAATATTAATTAATATTTCATTGTTCTGTGGTGAGTTTGCGAAAACAGGTTGGGTGGCGTATCCGCCGCTATCGGAGATGTCTTTCAGCCCTGGGGTCGGGGTCGATTATTATATTTGGGCGCTGCAAATATCAGGTATTGGTACACTATTAACGGCGGTAAACTTTTTAGTGACTGTGTTTAAAATGCGTGCCCCTGGTATGCGTTTAATGCAAATGCCTATTTTCACCTGGACATGTACATGGGCAAATATCTTAATTGCTGCATCATTCCCAATCTTAACGGCAGTGTTGACTATGTTAACCCTAGACCGTTATTTAGATTTCCATTTCTTTACTAATGAAGCTGGCGGTAACGCCATGATGTACATCAACCTGTTCTGGGCTTGGGGTCATCCTGAAGTATATATCTTGATTTTACCTGCGTTTGGTATTTTCTCTGAAGTTATCTCTACCTTTACCGGTAAACGCTTATTTGGTTATAAGTCAATGGTATATGCCAGTGGCGCGATTTCTATCTTAGGCTTTGTTGTGTGGTTACATCACTTCTTCACTATGGGGTCTAGTGCTAATGTTAACGCCTTCTTTGGCGTAATGACCATGGTCATTGCGGTGCCCACCGGCGTAAAATTGTTTAACTGGTTATTTACTATTTACCGTGGTCGTTTACGTATCTCAGTTCCTGTGCTTTGGACACTTGGCTTTATGGTCACCTTTACCATAGGCGGGATGACAGGGGTACTACTGGCAATTCCGGGTGCTGATTATGTATTACACAACAGCCTATTCCTAATTGCACATTTCCATAACACTATCATCGGTGGTGCGGTATTTGGTTACTTAGCTGGTTTTGCATTTTGGTTCCCTAAAGCAATGGGCTTTAAACTTCACGAAGGTTGGGGCAAGGCGTCTTTCTGGTGTTGGTTAATTGGTTTCTTTGTTGCATTTATGCCGTTATACGTACTTGGTTTCTTAGGTATGACGCGTCGCTTAAACCACACAAATAATCCAGATTGGAATATTTGGTTGTACATTGCTTTTGTTGGTGCAGTGATCATTATGTTCGGTATCTTATTCCAAGTTGTGCAGCTTATTGTCAGCTTTAAAAACCGTGAAGCACTAAAAGATACAACTGGCGATCCGTGGAATGGTCACACGCTTGAGTGGTCAACATCGTCACCGCCACAATACTATAACTTCGCTACGATACCGCATGTAAACGATATCGATACTTGGACTGATATGAAAGAGAAAGGCCAAGCGTATCAGCAAAAATCGAGTTACGCGCCTATCCATATGCCAAAAAATACCGCGGCAGGGGTGATGATGAGTGCCTGTTTTACCACATTCTGTTTTGCCATGATCTGGCATATTTGGTGGTTGGCAATTGTCGGTGTTATTGCTGGAGCCGCAGTATTCTTTAAACGCTGTTACACCAGCGATGTTGATTACTACGTGCAACCAGAAGAAATTCTTGAAATTGAAAGTGCACATAATGCCAGTGCCACAACATTTAACCAAGGTAAGGAGTTCAGCGCATGAGTTCGATCCCTGCTGATATGAATCTCATCAATCATGATGCCCATGCTCACGAGCATCATGATACTGGTGGTGACACGGTATTTGGTTTTTGGCTTTATCTAATGACCGACTGCTTGTTATTTGCCTCATTTTTTGCAACCTACGCTGTGCTTTATATGAACACTGCCGGTGGCGTATCTGGCAAAGATATTTTTGAACTGGACTTTGTTGCGGTCGAAACCGCCGCGTTACTACTGAGTAGTATCACCTTTGGTTTTGCGATGATCTCTGCCCATGCGCAGAAAAAGGCCGCTACATTAATTTGGTTGGCTATTACTTTTGCTTTTGGCGTGGTGTTTATCTCCATGGAAGTCTATGAGTTTCATCATTTAATTGCTCATGGTAATGGCCCGCAGCGCAGCGCATTTTTAACCTCTTTCTTCTCGTTAGTGGGTTTGCATGGCCTGCACGTTACCGCTGGCCTAATTTGGATGGCGACGATGATGATTGAAGTATCACGTCGTGGTTTAAACCCAGCCACTGTCACCCGTTTAAGTTGTTTAAGTTTGTTCTGGCACTTTTTAGATGTGGTGTGGATTTGCGTATTTACCGTTGTTTACTTAATGGGGGTGATGTAATGAGTCATAGTGAATCACATGTATTAGATGAACTGCACGTACAAGGCCATAGTGATGCTTCACATGGCAGTGTTAAAGACTATTTAATTGGTTTTGTTTTATCAATTGTACTGACGGCGATTCCATTTTGGGCGGTAATGAGCGGCACTTTATCAAAGCCAACAACCTTTGCCTGTGTTGTGGTGATGGCCATTGTGCAAATTTGGGTGCACTTAAAATACTTTTTGCACCTGAACTTTACTACCGAAGACGGTAAAGCCAGTTCGTTATCGTTCATCTTCAGTGCGCTGATCATCGTGATGGTGGTAGGGCTGTCGGTGTGGATCATCTACGAATCGAACGCCATGATGATGTACTAGCCCCAGCTAGTACATTGTTAAAAGCAAAGAATAGGGGACAGCAGATGTTTCGTCGTTATTTAAAGGTCACTAAACCCGGTATTATTATGGGCAATGTGATCTCGGTTGCGGGTGGTTTTTTACTTGCTTCGCGTGGTGATATTGATGGCTGGCTAATGCTTGCTACATTAGTTGGTTTATCGCTGGTAGTAGCCTCTGGCTGCGTAATCAATAACGTGATTGACCGTGATATTGATATTCGCATGGCGCGCACGCGAACACGGGTAACTGTAACGGGCGAAATGTCTGCCAAGACTGCTTTGCTACATGGTACAGCACTTGGCGTATTAGGTTTTGCTCTACTAGTGATTTTTACTAACTGGATTGCAGTGTTTTTTGCTGTGTTTGGTTATGTTATTTACGTGGGTGTTTATAGCTTATATATGAAGCGTCGCTCAGTATATGGCACATTTGTAGGCAGCTTATCTGGTGCTGTACCGCCAGTCGTTGGTTATTGCGCCGTGACGGCACAGTTTGATATTGGTGCATTGATTTTATTGGTAATGTTTAGTTTATGGCAAATGCCACATTCATACGCGATTGCTATTTTTCGCTATAAAGACTACCAAGCCGCACGTATTCCAGTGCTGCCAGTAGCGCACGGTATTGATAAAGCAAAGCACCATATTGTTTTGTATATTGCCATATATGCGTTAGTAGTGATGTTATTAACCATTGGCGGTTATACCGGTATGGCGTTTTTAGCCGTTGCTTGCACCACTAGCTTTTGGTGGTTGTTAATGGCGCTAAGAGGTTATCGACGTAACATTGATATTAGTGGTTGGGCGCGGCAAGTGTTTGCGTTTTCAATCCTTAATATTACTGCTTTGAGCATTGCTATGGCAGTTGATTATCAAAATATTGCACCGCATCTGCTTGCATTTAACTAATTACTAAACCGAGTTAATTCCAAAGTTAACCAAAGGCTCTAAGATCTCCGAGGAGCCTTTTTTCTTTTTTGTAGCATCGCTAATTGATTAACTCAGCAATATTGAGTTTCCCCGCTAACATTAAACTTTGCTTTATGGCTGCACGTATTTCAGCAGGCTTGTTTTGACTAAGTTTAAAATTGCCACGCCAGTGACTAGGAATAAATTCAATAAAGCTTAATTGTTGGTACATTGCATGGCGATGCTGTACGGGGACTTCATCAAGTTGCCATTTAGTTGTATCAGGTTGGGTAAAGTGTTGCTCAAAGTGATCGGTTAGCCGTTTCATGATCAGCTCTTTGTGGTGTTGGTCTTTAACAATACGCACTTCAGTTGTCACATAGACACTCGAATAAAGCCAGCTAGGTAGGATTTTATTTTCTGCGTGAGCGGGCGGCAAATAACAATCATCGCCACTAAATAGTAAGTTCACTGATTGACCATCAAGCAATGATAGTGGGTTGTATTTAGCTACATGGCCGATAAAAATCTCGCGAGTTGAGTCATATAATAACGGCACGCGGCATATATCATTCAGTTGGCTTTGTGTATTTGGCATTAAAATAGTCGCCAGTGGATAGCTATTTACTAACTGTTGTAATTGCTTATTATCATGTTGTTGAAAATGCCTCGCTGGGTACATTATAGCTTTCCTTCTAACTGCGACTTTATTGCCGGCCATTGCTCATCAATAATACTGAACTGGGCGGTGTTTCGATATGAGCCATCAGCAAGTAATCTGTCTTTATAACTAATGCCTTCGAAGCGGGCGCCAAGGCGTGCAATAGCATTACGCGATTTTTGGTTTTGTTCATGGGTATTAAAAGCAATACGCACTAAGCCTAATTCATCGAACGCATATTGCAGTAGCAAGTATTTTGCATGGGTATTTACAAAACTACGTTGCCACTGCTTAGCAATAAATGTGTGGCCAATCTCGGCGCTGCGATTTTGTTTATCTAATCTAAACAACCGTGTGGTGCCAAGAACTTGGCTACTTGCTTTATCCATGATGGCGTAGACGATTTGTTGTTCGGCATTAAATTGTGCCGTATTGATAAACCAATCATCGAGCGTTGCACGGGTTTGAGTGTAATTCATTAACACCCAACGCCATATTTGTGGATCTTGGCCTGCTTGATGCAGCTGCTCTAGATGGCTTTGTGTCAGTGGCTCTAGAGCCAACTTATTGGTTTGATGAATGTGTTTTGTAAACATGATAAAGCCTATACTTTGCTATTTATGAATAACAAAGGTACGCTGCTTTGGTTAGTAATAAACAACCAGTTTTATATTTTTAACTAGACCAGTTTGCTATTGCAGGAGCTAAAGTGCAGCCATTAGATATTCAATTTCATGAGTCACAGCCCGCTAAATATTTGCAACTAGCCAGCACACTCCGCAGAGCCATAATGCAAGGCAAACTTGCGCCTGGAAGCAAGCTAAGCTCAGCGAGAACGATGGCTGACATTTATCAGCTTAATCGACATACGGTGATGAATGCACTGCAATTATTAGTCGCGGAAGGTTGGCTTGAGTCACAAGAGCGCTCAGGTTATAAGGTCACAAAGTCTTTACCGATCGAAAGTAGTATCAATACTTTGAGCACACCAACACTTAAAGCAAACCCCTATCAATTTGCAAAAATATTGGCTGTGCCTGCTGCTGGAATGGATTTAACTGCGTACAAATATAATTTTGCTGGTGGTTTACCGGATCTTGCCAGTTTCCCGCAAAAAGAATTTAAACGTTCCGTTAGTCATGTCTGTAATCATTTAGATATCAATCAACTGCATTATGGGCAAGTCAGTGGTAACGAGCAATTAAAAGCGCATATTTGCGAGTATTTATACAAAGCGCGTAATTTAAACGTAAGCGACGTATTGGTTTGCAATGGCTCGCAAGAAGCACTGTTTTTAATCGCAAAAGCGTTTATAAAACAAGATGATTTTGTCGCAGTAGAAACATTAGGTTACCCGCCGGCAAGGCAAGCATTTGCAGCGTGTGGTGCGCAGCTTATCGATATTAAGCAGGATGAAGATGGCTTATGTGTTGATGATTTAAAAGCTCAACTGGAATGTTATCCAATTAAAATGTTGTACTTAACGCCGCTGCACCAATACCCAACGACCGTGACCTTATCGCCAACCCGGCGTTTGCAAATTTATCAGCTGTGTTATGCCCAGAACGTGATGATCATCGAAGATGACTACGATCATGAATTTCATTATCGCTGTCAGCCATTACAACCTATGGCCGCCGATGACCCCGCAGGCATTGTTATTTACCTATCGACATTTTCAAAGATTATGTTCTCAGCCGCTCGAATCGGTTATATCTGCGCAGCGCCTGAAGTATTAGCACAATTAACCGCCTGGAAGCAGCTGATGAACCATAAGAACGATGTAGTCATGCAATTAGCTGTCGCACACTGGATGAAAGAGGGCGGCTTTGAACGCCATTTAAAGCGTATGACCAAACTGTATAAACAGCGCTATGAAGCGATGGATGATTATCTAACGCAGTTGCAAGCATCAGGCTACCCAATTGAATATAAAAAGCCCGACGGCGGCATGGCAATGTGGGTAAACTTAAATAAAGACACTCAGCATTTAAAAGCACAATTAGCAAAGCAAAGTGTTTACTTGCAAACCGAAGCCGAGTTTTACTTTGCCAACTCAGTACGTAGCTTAAAACCTATAAACTATAGCTATGCCCGGCTTGGTTTTGCAGGGCAATCGAGCGAGGAAATGCAGCAAGGTTTAGGTATTATTATCAATCAGCTTTATTAAATCTGATTTTTATTACTATAGAAAAGTTACTGATAGCTTTCACTATCAAAATAGAGCGGCTTTAAGGTGCCGCAATTGACAAATTTATAGGTGAGCTCACCCACACTCGGGACCAACTGGGTAGTTGAGAACTTTTGCAAACAGGCACTGGTTAGATCGACGTAAATAAGATGGTTAAAGCTCGGTGTTTGGGTGATTTGATGGATATAAATACGTTCATTTTCATTGAGCATGATCATGTCGTATTGCTGCCATTTTGATGCTGGGCTTAACTCATTAAGCTCGCGTGCGTAAAGTAGTTTATTGAAAACAATTGTTCTATTTTCATAAATTAAACTACCGCCATTTCTATAATCACCTTCATACACGTCGGCTGTGATTGTGAGTTCTTCGCCGCGCATTAAACGTTGAATATTAAAAGGCTTGGGCTTGATGGTTACCAGCTCAGCACCTCTGACTACATTTAAAAATGCCACATCAGGGTTTTCAATCTTATAAACCAACTGCACATCGTGAGGTAGCTTATAGGTAGGTAAATTCGCAGCAAAAATACGTGGGCCTTGATTAACGAGGATCATGGCATGCTCGGCTTCGTAAGCTGGGTTGATAGGGGGAAGTTCTTCTTTTCCTGCTTCCTCTTCGGCAGTGGCAATACTCGACATAAATGCAAGTAACATAATAAACAACAGTCGCATAATGATCTCAATAAAGGTATGAATTTAAAGTGTAGTCAAAAATACTGTTTTAGCAGTTTTATACTCAGCTTAAAAACGCGCAGCTTGCTCTACAACAATGGCGTGGCGTTTTGCTAAGCGCAGGTGATCTCTGTCATACCCTCCGCCAATTACGGTTGCCACTGGTGTATTGCTTTCAAGGCAGCGTTTAAGAACCAAGTGATCTCGTTTTTCAATGCCTTGCCAACTAATATCAAGTTTGCCTAGGCCATCTTGTTGCCAAATATCGACACCAGCATCATAAAGCACTAAATCAGGGTTGAGTTCTTTGAGTAGAAAACTCAAGGTATCATCAACAATACCTAAGTATTCATCGTCTTGCATATTGTTGGCTAAACCAATGTCGAGATCGCTGGCTGATTTACGAAATGGAAAGTTCTTTTCACAATGAATCGAGCAAGTATATGCATAAGGTTGGTGTTGCAACATGGCGGCGGTGCCATCGCCTTGGTGTACGTCTAAGTCAAAAACTAATACATTGGTTACTTCGCCTGATTGAATCAGCGTTTGCGCAGTAAAGGCGAGATCGTTGACCATACAATAACCTGAGCCAAAGTCGCTGTGAGCATGGTGTGTACCGCCAGCTAAATGGCAAGCAACACTGTGTTCAAGGGCTAAACGGGCGGTTTGTAGGGTGCCCAATGGGGCGGTAAAAGTACGCGCTATTAGCTGCTCAGACCAAGGTAAGCCAATACGTCGCATGGCTTTTTCATCTAACTGATTATGCCATAAATCATCAATGTAGCTCTCGCAATGCACTATTTTAAGTGGCTCTGCAGTTCCTAATGTTGGTGTGATAAGGTTGTTATTAATTAATCCCAGCGCTTTGACTTGCTTGTATAAATTAGCAAACTTACTCATAACAAACCGGTGGTTAGGGTCAAAGTTAAACGAATAGTTGGGATGGTAAACCAGTGGTAGATGTGGATTTAGCGCCATAGGGAGATTATTTTATTAATTTGTGCCTAGGGTAACCTACTGGATAACTGCAATCCAGTTACTTGCTCATTCAATGGATCAAACACTCAAGCTCACGGTGTAGCAAATCATCATCTGCGAGGTTCAATTCAATTAAGCGTTTTAAATGGGTAATACTATCAATATCGATATGAGTGCACTTTAAGCCAATATGTTGCTGCTCGATATGGCAAATAGTCACTGTCATCGCGATGATAATATCGCTTTGTGGTAGTTTAAAAGCCAAAATAGCATTGCTGTTTTTTGCAAAATCAAAGTCATCACTGCGGCTAATTAACGCACCATTTAATGATATATCAAGCAATTGGCACGGATAACTATGGGTATTATTGGTCAAATGCGCAGGGGTTGAAAATAAAATACGCGTGTAATGTCGACGGTTTTCCATAATTACTCCTTTTAATTGCATTAGCTTGAGTATAGCGTGTTTTTTACTCGCTTGTAGCAAGTTTAGCTGCATGTTCGAGCAAACTAGGATCATTTGGATCCGAAGTGGTGGTAGCCCAGCTAAGTTGGCCCTGTCTATTGATAAATAAAGTAGTCGGTGTACCACGAATGCCAAGTTGGGTTGCAATTGCATCGGCTTTTATGGCCGTTTTAAAATTATGACCGCGCTCAATTAGCGATTGCGCAGGGTTAGCGTCTTCGTCTTCACGAAAACTCACTGCAATAACTTGTAACCCATATTGTTTATATTGTTGGTGGATTTTATCAAGTCCCGGTTGTAGTTTTTTACAGTACGGACACCACGTCGCCCAAAAATGTAAAATATACGGTTTGCCAATTAAATCATCTGTTTTGATCTGACTACCGTCGGCCATAGTTAAGGTAAAAGCAGGTAGCTTGGTTATTTGTTGCGGCTCAGCGGCGAAACTTAATAAGCTCGTGCTCACTAAAATCAGTGCGAATAAGTATTTCATGATGACTTTTTTGTAAAGTGAAGGTACTTAACTAGAAAGGCGTAAGCGTTTATTTCTTTCAAAAATAAAAAGCCCCGCATAAATGCAGGGCTTGAAAGATATTTAGAACCTAGAACTTAACCTATCTTTTTGTACTTAATACGCTTAGGTTGTGTGGCCGCAGAACCTAAGGTCTTTTTAAGCCACTCTTCATATTCAGTGTAGTTACCATCGAAGAAGTTAATTTGGCCTTCGTCACGGTAATCAAGAATATGTGTAGCAATACGGTCTAGGAACCAACGGTCATGCGAGATACACATAACACAGCCAGGGAATTCTAAAATCGCATTTTCAAGGGCACGTAATGTTTCCACGTCCAAATCATTGGTTGGCTCATCCAGCAGGATAACGTTACCACCGGCTTTTAATAGTTTTGCTAAGTGTAAACGGTTACGCTCACCACCAGAGAGGTCTTTAACAAATTTTTGCTGATCGTTCCCTTTGAAGTTAAAGCGACTAACATACGCGCGGCTTGGGAATTCAAAGTTACCAATTTTCAGCACATCTTGACCGTTTGAAATTTCTTGGAAAACAGTGTTGCTGTCATCCATATTGCCACGGAACTGATCAACTGTTGCTAGTTCAACCGTTTCACCTAAGCTAATTTCGCCGCTGTCTTGCTTATCTTCACCGCTGAGCATTTTAAACAGTGTTGATTTACCCGCACCATTGGCACCAATAATGCCAACAATCGCACCTTTAGGTACGGTAAAGCTTAAATCATCAATTAACACGCGATCGCCAAAGCTCTTCTTCAAGTTTTTAACTTCGATAACTTGATCCCCTAAACGTGGACCAGGTGGAATGAATAGCTCATTGGTTTCATTACGTTTTTGATAATCAGACTGCTGCATTTCAGTAAATTGCGACATACGCGCTTTTGACTTAGCTTGACGGCCTTTTTGGTTTGAACGTACCCACTCAAGCTCTTGTGCAATTGATTTTTGACGCGCTTTTTCAGATTTTTGCTCTTGCTGCAGACGCGCATCTTTTTGCTCAAGCCAAGAAGAGTAGTTACCTTCCCATGGAATACCTTCACCACGGTCAAGCTCTAAGATCCAACCTGCAACATTATCAAGGAAGTAACGGTCATGGGTTACCGCCACAACAGTGCCTTCATAATCATGTAAGAAGCGTTCTAACCATGCAACTGATTCTGCATCCAAGTGGTTAGTCGGTTCATCAAGAATAAGCATATCTGGTTTTTCAAGCAATAAGCGGCAGATAGCGACACGGCGGCGCTCACCACCGGATAGGAATTCAATTTTAGCATCCCATTCAGGTAAACGCAGGGCATCTGCGGCGCGTTCTAATACGTTGTCGATGTTATGACCGTCGTGGGCTTGAATAATTGCTTCAAGCTCGCCTTGCTCTTTGGCAAGTGCGTCAAAGTCAGCACCGTCCATCGCGTATTCGTTATACACTTCGTCAAGACGATTTAATGCGTTTTTAACTTCGCTAACGGCTTCTTCCACTGTTTCACGAACTGTTTTACTTTCATCTAAGATCGGCTCTTGTGGTAAGTAACCAATTTTAGTGCCTGGTTGAGGAAACGCCTCACCTTCAAACTCTTGATCAAGACCGGCCATAATGCGCAGTAATGTCGATTTACCAGAGCCGTTTAAACCAAGTACACCAATTTTAGCGCCAGGAAAAAAATGCAAAGAGATATCTTTTAAGATAGTGCGCTTAGGTGGCACAACCTTAGATACTCGACTCATCGAGAAAATAAACTTATCAGGTAAAACCATGGAAGGAGCCTTCAAATAATAATAAAAATTTCAATGTTGTATTGTAGTGGCTCAAAGGTGAAACAGTCAACGAATGGCGTAGCTTTTCAAAGTCAAGTGGGTTGTAAGAAAGTGTAGTAAGTTGTTTTATATTGTATTGGCTTGTTGTTTGGATGTTAAAATGGTTGCATAGTGTTAACAATTGTTTTGAAAAGGAAATTACAATGCAGAAACTCATCTATTTAATAATAACTATTCTAGCAGTGTTATCTACATCGGCTTATGGCCAATTAAACTCTAAGCACCTGTATTCAGGAGGGGCTGTGGGCAATCAAACTCTTAAACATGGAGATAAAGGTTTTACTGATGATTACGATTTTCTAGTCGTGAGTCCAATTATAGGATATCAATTTCATCCGAATTTTAGCATTGAAGGAAGAGCTGGTTTCGCTATTGATAACGATGAATCAAAAGAACACTTTTTCTCATTTGATGATAGTACTGATTATACTAGTTTTAGGAATGAAGCCAAGTTAAATAGTCAATATGGAGTTGCTTTAAAAGCTATTTACCCTTTATTCGACGCTGTTTCTTTTTTTGCTAGTGCAGGTTACTACTATAGTAGCTATAAGATTCGAGGTATTTATGATGCAGAAGGAATATTTTATCCACCACGGTTAAATGCTGATTTTAGTGAGTCGGGTTTAGCTGCCGGATTTGGGGGGCAATATTTTTTGACAAAAAATTGGCAGATTGCAATTGAATATCAGTACTTTGATCAAGACCATAGCGAGACTGAGGCTATCAATTTCAAAATAAACTATCACTTCTAAATTTGAGTTTATTATAGTTTTGGAGTTACTTTATTATATACAGGAGTAATTTTATTATTCACTTTGTGTAATGCTTAAAATTAAATATTGAAAGAGTTTTTATATTCATCTAATAAGGAAGCTTGTAGGGATGGTTAATTTCTCTAGATAATAAAAGGAATGATTATGAAATTAAAATTGTTTACGTGCCTTACTTCGATCATTTTGTGTGGTTACTCTGTTTCGAGCAATGCAGAAATACTCTATGTGAACGGTTTTTATCAAGGTGTAGGGATAGGCTCAACACAAGTTGATGTGTATGAGAGTAATAGCGTTCAATTTACCACATTTTACGGTCGTTTTGGTTATCAGTTTTCACGATACTTTGCATTAGAAGGGCGTGTAGGCTTTGGATTAAATAAAGAGGCAACGCCGCTAAACGGGTTTGTTTATACTCAAAACCAACAGGATGGTTCGCTTACATCAGAATTTATCCGAGGCCAAGTTGATTCTGGACTCAATTTACAAACGAGCATTTTTGTAAAAGCTAACTACCCAATTTCACCTAAAGTTGATGTGTTTTTATTTGGGGGGTATGGCAGAAACAAATTAAGTTACGATGGCGGCGACTTAAGAAAATTTGCAGAAGCAGTAATTGGTACAGATACACAAACTACACTTATTACAGAGCAAAATTATGATGAAGGTGGGGTAACTTTCGGAACTGGGGTTGATTATATGTTGAGCCAACGCTGGCAAGTGAGTGCAGAATATCAATATTTTAATGCTGATCAAGGCGATATTAACGCACTTAATTTATCTGTTAATTATCGTTTTTAAAACCGCATGCGCTACTGACTTTAGTAGCGCAATTAAAAAATATCAAAACAAATATAACTCAATAATTCTAAGCGCTTCTTTCAATTTCGTTTCTATCTTAAAGCTCATTTAGACATCTAAACATCTAGAGGTTGAAATTTCCAGCTATCCGTTCATAATTAGCCATTGGTTAAATATGCCTTGGAGATGAGTATGCCTATTACCGTTAAAGATGAATTGCCTGCAATTGCGAAGTTACGTCAAGAAAACGTGTTCGTAATGCCAAAAAGCCGCGCTAAAAGCCAAGAGATCCGCCCGATGCGCTTGGCGATTTTAAACTTAATGCCTAATAAGGTAGAGACCGAGGTGCAATTTATTCGCTTGCTCGCTAATTCACCCTTGCAAGTGAATGTTGAGCTATTACGTTTAGATACTCATCGCAGCAGTAGCAACTCAGAGCAGCATTTAGACACCTTTTACCGTTATTTCTCTGAAGTGAAAGACAACAACTACGATGCATTACTTATTACTGGCGCACCATTAGCGCATTTAGAATATGACGATGTAGCCTACTGGGATGAACTCAAGGTAATTTTAGATTGGGCAGAGCAGCATGTAACCTCAACATTATTTTCGTGTTGGGCGGCCCACGCGGGTTTATTCCACCACCATAATTTAAAGCGTGAATTAAAAGGAAATAAACTCTGCGGCGTATTTACCCACAAATGTTATTTTGAACATGGCGCATTAACCCGTGGTTTTGACGACACCTTTGTAGTACCGCACTCGCGTTATGGCCATATTGATATTGAAAAAATTAACGCCTGTGATGACTTAGTAGTACTGGCAGGATCAGAGCAAGTAGGTGCTTACTTAATAAAAAATAAATCCGGCAGCCAAGTGTATATTACCGGTCACCCCGAGTATGATGCAGACACTTTAAAAGGCGAGTATCAGCGCGATTTAGAAAAAGGCCCCGATGCGCCATTGCCTGAAAACTACTTTCCAGATAATAACCCAGATAACGAACCGTCGAAAACTTGGCAAAGTCATGCCTTTTTGCTTTTTTCGAACTGGTTAAATTATTATGTGTATCAAACCACACCGTATGATATTAATTTAGTTAGCCAAGCCGTAAGGACTAACAACTATGCCGAATAATTTAGAAAACAAAAGTGTTGAGATAATTGACGCACTCAAACAGCGTATTTTAATCTTGGATGGTGCCATGGGTACTATGATCCAAGAGCATAAATTAGAAGAACAAGATTACCGCGGCGAACGCTTTAAAGATTGGCATGTACTTATTAAAGGCAATAATGATTTACTGAGCCTTACGCAGCCAAAAATTATTGCCGATATTCACCGCGGCTTTTTAAATGCCGGTGCCGACATTATTGAAACCAATACCTTTAACTCGACCACGATTTCCATGGAAGATTACGACATGGCCAGCATCAGCCGTGAAGTAAACTTAGAGTCTGCTAAATTAGCGCGTAGTATTTGTGATGAATTTACCGCTAAAAATCCAGCAAAACCACGTTATGTTGCAGGAGTTTTAGGGCCAACCTCAAAAACCTGTTCAATCTCACCGGATGTGAACGACCCCGGTTATCGCAATGTCACCTTTGATAAGTTAGTCACAGCGTATGTTGAATCAACCCTTGCGTTAATGGAAGGTGGTGTTGATTTAATTTTGATAGAAACAATTTTTGATACGCTTAATGCAAAAGCGGCTTCATTCGCGGTTGAAGAAGCATTTGAGCAAGCCGGTCGCAAGTTACCTGTGATGATTTCTGGCACCATAACCGATGCATCCGGGCGAACATTGTCAGGGCAAACCACCGAAGCATTTTATAATTCGATTCGTCATATTAAGCCGATTTCAATTGGTTTAAATTGCGCGCTTGGTCCAGATCTACTGCGCCAATATGTTGAAGAGCTATCACGGGTTTGCGAAACCTTTGTATCAGTTCATCCCAATGCTGGTTTACCTAACGAGTTTGGTGAATATGACTTAGAAGCACCAGAAATGGCACAAGAAATTATCGATTGGGGTAAGTCAGGTTTTATCAATATTGTTGGCGGTTGTTGTGGTACTACACCTGCACACATTAGGGCTTTTGCGAAAGGGCTTGAAGGGGTTGAACCTCGGCCATTGCCAGAGCTTGAAGTGCGTATGCGCTTATCAGGTCTAGAAGCGTGTAATTTAAATTAAGGTAGCCGAGATGACACAAAAAATAGCAGTATTTACCAACGTCGGCGAACGTACCAATGTGACCGGCTCAGCCATGTTCAAGCGTTTGATCATGGAAGAAGATTACGAGACCGCCCTTAACGTTGCTCGCGAACAAGTAGAAAACGGCGCACAAGTGATTGATATCAATATGGATGAAGCCATGTTGGACTCAAAAGCGGCGATGGTTAAATTTTTAAATTTGATTGCTTCAGAACCTGATATTTCTAAAGTACCCATCATGGTCGACTCCTCAAAATGGGAAGTGATTGAAGCGGGCTTAAAGTGTATTCAAGGCAAGGCAATTGTTAACTCTATCTCGCTAAAAGAAGGTGAAGAGCCATTTATTCGCCAAGCTAAAATTATTAAACGCTTTGGCGCCGCTGCAGTGGTTATGGCATTTGATACCGACGGCCAAGCAGATACAGCCGATCGCAAGTTTGAAATTTGTGAGCGCAGTTACCGCATTTTGGTTGATGAAATAGGCTTTCCGCCAGAAGACATTATTTTTGACCCGAATATCTTTGCGGTTGCCACTGGTATTGAAGAGCACGACAATTACGCCGTTGAATTTATTGAAGGCACGCGCCGTATTAAGCAAAACTTGCCACACTGTAAAGTGTCGGGCGGGGTGTCAAATGTATCGTTCTCGTTCCGTGGTAATAACCCTGTGCGAGAGGCCACTCACTCAGTATTTTTATATCATGCCATTCAAGCGGGCATGGATATGGGTATTGTTAATGCCGGGCAACTCGCTGTGTATGACGATATACCAGCAGAGCTTAGAAAAGCAGTTGAAGACGTTATTTTAAATACCGACCCAGGTGCAGGTGAACGCTTAGTTGAGTTGGCACCAAAATACTCTGGCATGGCACAAGCTGAGCGAGTTGAAGATTTAGAATGGCGTACTTGGCCAGTTGAAAAACGCTTAGAGCACGCATTGGTTAAAGGCATTACCACCTTTATCGATGAAGACACCGAAGAGTGCCGCGCTGCTGCCGATAAACCTATTCATGTGATTGAAGGGCCATTAATGGACGGCATGAACGTGGTAGGGGATTTATTTGGCGCGGGTAAAATGTTTTTACCGCAAGTGGTTAAATCGGCGCGAGTGATGAAGCGCGCAGTGGCCTACCTAGACCCTTATATTGAAGCTGAAAAAGAAGAAGGGGCTACTAACGGTAAAATCGTGATGGCCACCGTTAAAGGTGACGTACATGATATTGGTAAAAATATTGTTGGCGTCGTACTGCAATGTAATAACTATGAAGTTATCGATTTAGGCGTAATGGTGCCTGCTGATAAAATTTTGCAAACTGCCATTGATGAAAAAGCTGATATTATTGGTTTGTCAGGACTTATTACTCCTTCGCTTGATGAAATGGTACACGTTGCCAAAGAAATGAAACGCCGTGGTTTTGAGTTGCCATTATTGATTGGTGGTGCGACTACCTCAAAAGCCCATACCGCCGTTAAAATTGAACCGCAATATGACAAAGGCGTGGTGTATGTAAATAACGCCAGTCGCGCCGTAGGCGTGGTCTCTAACTTATTATCGAAAGAGCATAAAGCTGAATTTTTAGCAAAAACCAGCGCTGAATACGTAAAAGTACGCGAGCAGCAAGCACGCAAAAAACCACGCTCAAAACCGGTGACTATTCAACGTGCCCGCGACAATGCTGCACAACTTGATTGGGATAATTACACCCCACCGGTGCCGAAAAAGCTGGGCGTGACAGAGTTTAAAAATGTCTCGATTGCCACTTTACGACAATACATAGACTGGACGCCATACTTTATGACCTGGTCAATCGCGGGTAAATACCCACGTATCATGACCGATGAAGTGGTTGGCGAGCAGGCGCAAAGCTTGTTTAAAGATGCCAATGAGATGTTAGACGATCTTGAAAAGTCTGGCAGTTTGCAACCGCTTGGCGTAATTGGTTTATTCCCTGCTAACCGTGTGGGTGACGATATTGAAATATACACAGACGAAACTCGCGCTGAACTATTAACTACGTCGTGCCACTTACGTCAGCAAACAGAAAAAACCGACTTTGCTAACTACTGCTTAGCAGATTACATCGCCCCGAAAGGGACACCTGATTACTTTGGTGCATTTGCGGTAACCGGCGGTCTTGAGGAAGATGATCTCGCCGATGCGTTCGATGCACAGCAAGATGACTATAATAAAATTATGGTTAAAGCGGTCGCCGATAGACTCGCCGAAGCCTTTGCTGAGTATTTGCACGAACAAGTGCGTAAAAAATATTGGGGTTTTGCCCCAGACGAAAACCTCGCGAATGAAGATCTTATTCGTGAAAACTATCAAGGTATTCGCCCAGCGCCAGGTTACCCTGCGTGTCCAGAGCACACTGAGAAGAAAAAAATCTGGCAGCTGCTTGATACTGAAAAGCGCATTGGCATGCAGCTCACCAGCTCATACGCCATGTGGCCAGGCGCCGCGGTATCAGGCTGGTACTTCTCTCACCCTGAGGCTAAATACTACGCTGTAGCAGCAGTACAAAAGGATCAGGTTGAAGATTACGCTAAACGTACCAACATGACGCTAGAAGAAGCGGAAAGATGGTTGTCTCCTAATTTGGGGTATGAGCCGGAGTAGGGCAGCTGTAAGTTTTAAGCGATAAGTTGTAAGTAGAAAAGCGAGCCAAATTAGGCTCGCTTTTTTAGTTGATGGCTTTCTATGTTTTAATTGTTACGGAAAATAGTGATAACTCAATTGTTTACATACTAGATGTTAGGTGCAATTATTAAATGGTTAAATGGTTAAATGGTTAAATGGTTAAATGGTTAAATGGTTAAATGGTTAAATGGTTAAATGGTTAAATGGTTAAATG
>NZ_JBALXK010000003.1:193628-314213 GCF_036960685.1 Pseudoalteromonas sp.
ATTGTGAATAGTTTAGATATTAATAAATTGACTTTTAGGCTTTCAGTTCTGAAGTTGGTTATTTAAGTTTGTAGATAATTTTAAAGGACTAAAAATGAAGTTGCGAAACCACATTCTACTGTGCTTATCTCTACTTTTTGCATCAAATACATTTGCGCTTGAACAACAATATCACCAGAACATTTCTGCGATTATTGCCGCGTTTGAAGATGATGATAAAGCGGCGATAGCTGCACTTATTCGTTATCCGTTAAAGCGCAGCTATCCAGTGCCTGCTATTAATAATGAAGCTGAGTTAGCCGAACGTTTCGAACAGGTATTTGATCCGCAGCTGATTGCACAGATTGCTAATTCGAATATCGATACTGATTGGGATAAGGTGGGCTGGCGCGGCATTATGCTAAATAGTGGTATCGTTTGGGTTGATACCGACGGTAAAATTATCGGTATAAATTACCAAACAGCCAAAGAGCAGTTGCTGACGAAACGTTTAAAAGCAGCTGATAAACAAGCGCTGCACCCAAGTGTTAATACTTTTGCAGAGCCTATTTTAGATTGGCAAACGGCTAAATTCCGTATTCGTATTGATGACTTAGGGGATGGAAACTTCCGCTATGTATCGTGGGGTATTGATAAAAAACTCAGCGATAAACCTGATATTGTTTTAGTTAATGGCGATATAAAGTTTGACGGTAGCGGTGGTAACCATAGCTACACATTTAAAAATGGCCGCTATAGCTATGTATTACAAGTTACAGTGATCGGCTGTGATACCTCGCCACCAGGTTGGCTTGAAGTATACAAAGACAAAAAGTTGTTATTGTCTGACGCTGTGATCAGTGCAGTTAATAAGGCTAATTAAGCTTCTAGTGAAGAGCGGCTATTTTTAACTTGCTGTGAAACGTAAACTGCGATCGAGAGTGGGAACTAGCTATGAAAACAATCGGCATGCTCGGCGGCATGAGTTGGGAGTCAACAACCAGCTATTACAAAGCTTTAAACGAAGGCGTTAAAAACTCATTGGGTGGACTACATTCTGCCAAAATTTGTATGGTGAGTGTCGATTTTGCAGAAATTGAAACGATGCAGCATCAAGGTGATTGGCAACAAACAGCAAGTATACTTACCGAGGCTGCTAAATCAGTTGAGGCTGGTGGTGCCGATTTTTTACTTATTTGTACCAACACCATGCATAAAGTGGCCGACGAGATTGCCAGCAATATTACCATTCCAATTTTGCATATTGCCGATGCCACCGCCGAGCAATTAAAGCACGATAACATTACGCGAGTAGGATTATTGGGCACGCAATTTACAATGGAGCAAAACTTTTACAAAGAGCGTTTAACTGATAAGCATAACATTGAGGTATTAATACCTGAGCCTAATGAGCGAAAGCGAGTGCACGAGGTTATTTATTCGCAGTTATGCCAAGGGATTATTGATGACGATTCGCGAGCCGATTATATACGCATTATAGAGCGTTTATTTGAGCAAGGCGCGCAGGCCATTATTTTAGGTTGTACTGAAATTGCTTTGTTGGTAAAGCCACAACATACACAGGTTCCGCTCTACGATACCACCAAAATACATGCCGAGGCAGCAGTAAAACTAGCCCTCGCTAAGTAAATAAGGTTGATTAATTCTGCAAATAACCACTTCGGTATACTTGTATACTGTGATGCTGATAGTAAAGTAATTTGGGGGTAGAGGTGAAAAAGCTTACTATTTATTTGTTACTTTTATTATCTGTTGGATATTCTTCAGTTGCTTTATATTCGCTCATTAATAGTGATATTGAAGATATTATTATTTGCAGCACTAATGATAATACTCATTACATCCCAAGTGACGCTTGTGAATATTACTTACTTAATTATAGAGCCGATAAGGATGATATCGAATCACTTGAATCAGGCACTGGTCTAGCATTTTTATTTGAAATTAAAGATATAGATAAGCGTGATGCTTATATCGAACACTTTATTTCTAAAGGAGTCAAAGTAAATACGTTAAGTCATATAGATGGCTTATCACCTCTGCACTCAGCTATTTTGCTTAATGACTTTGGCTTAGTACAACTTTTAATAGATAAAGGCGCGAGTATTACCATTAAAGAAAAATCACATGTACTTACACCTTTAGAGTTTATTCATAAATTGAGTGAAAAAAATGCTCAGATAAATAGACAGCTGATATCTGAACTTTTGACGTCGGTTTCAAATAATAAACAGGCTGGATAATTCAAAGGCTTGCCCAACATGTTAAATCTAATAAATCTATTATTTACCAACAAAAAAACCGCCAGCTGGCGGTTTTTATTAGCAAGTAAAGCTGTTAACGCGCTTTATATTAATGGCCTTTCTCAAACTCATCAACTTCACGCTCAGCGTCTTCTTTCGATTTACCGTATGCTTGTTGGATTTTACCAACTAGCTCTTTACGGCTACCTTCAATTTTATCTAAATCATCGTTGGTAAGGTCGCCCCATTTACGCTGAGCTTTACCTTTAAGTTCTTTCCAATTACCTTCAATACGATCGCTATTCATAATTTACTCCTTGTATAGATAAGTGATTTTCTTGTCATGTCACTTATTAAAGAGCAAACTGTATACCATGCTAGATAATTATTTTATTTAAATTTAAATCAATGGTTTATATTTTTTACTGGCGGTGGCTATTACATTGAGTGTTTAATTATTACGTTAATGTGTGTAATTATTACGACCTTGAAAAGTAGGGATTGATTATTAATATTTGTGTGGGTAATTCACTTTTTAGAATCTTTCTTTAACTATTTCACACGAAAAAGCCAATGAAAAATTTATACTTCATTGACTTGTAGGTATTGATAATGTTCATTACGAAGGCGTGATTTTTTAAATACGCGCTTTTACAAATGCCGCAATTGCGTCGTCTTGGCAGTGCGCGAAAAAACACTCTTGGAAACGTGGGCCGCCAATGGCTTGTTTAATCAGTTCAGGATCAATGGCTTCCAGTGCGCTTAAGTAATCTTTAGCAACATCCGCTTTTAGTTGATTTAAAATACCTGCATTTGTTACTTGAGATTCTTTACGCTCTGCTGGATACCCTTGGCCTTTTTCGCCGGTAAATGCTTTTTCAAATATATACTTAATATTTAACTCAGCGCCCCAGCCAAAGCCTTTGGCATAAGGTAAAGCGAGTGCATTACCGTTATTTATTTGCGCGAACAGGTAAGCATCAGACGGATCAATACAATAACCGCAGCTCACACCCGCAAATGCATTGCTCGCCATTAACGCGCCTTGGCCTGTGCCACAACCAGTTACAACAAAGTCGACCGCTTTAGAGTTGAGCAGTAAGCTTGCGATAATGCCTAGGTGAATATAAGTTAGTCGATGATCGTTATCGCCATCCATACCAACATTAAATACTTGATGGCCTTGCGTGTCGGCTACGCTGTTTAATTGTTCAAGCACGATTGGATTTTTAGCAGCTTGACTGAACTCATTCATTAATGCGATTTTCATTTAGTCCTACCCAAATTGATTAATATTAAAGTGATTCTAACTACATTTGCTACCGGTGGCAAATGTCAGGCATGCATAATAAATAAAAAGCGAACTAAAAATAGGTGAGATTTTGGTTACATAAAATAACGCAAATTAACATTCTCTTCGTTATTGCTGTATAATTAGCCACTGCGACATTGTCTAGTGTCGTAACTTTCTTATTATCAGGGCGTTGTTTATGAAGTACTTCTTTTATTTATTAATGCTATTTAGTAATTCCTTAGTCGCAAAGCCAGTGTTGGTTATCGATATTCTTAGTAATGAGAACTTTAGCGAACGTTATAGCGCTTTTTTAAATGGTCGTGATGTACTTAGCATTACTGATTTTACTGCCAATACACATGGATCTCACCTTGAGATCGTGGAAATGATTTTACTTCAGCAAGCTTTATACTTAGGTGGTGAAACTCGCCCTGTGGAGTTTCGTGCGCAGTCATGGGTAAACAACACTGAATTTGATGCCCTAATTGATGGCTCTAGCCTAATGCTGGCACGCAGTGTGTGGCATGAAGATATTTTAAACTACCGTGGCTCGCTTTATGTTAGTGAGGCTGTTATTGAATTTGGTCAGTACGAAGCGGGTTTATATGTTGCAGCTGACAACCTGCAAGCACAACAATTACAAGTATCACAACTTAATAAATTAACCGTAGTGGTTAACCCTCGTTGGCAGGTTGATTGGCGGGCACTGGTTAATACCCCGATGAGCGCAATTAGCTATATTGGCCCATGGGAGGAAATGCTAGCGATGGTTAAAGCCAAAGTAGTCGATGCGATGATGATTAATTTTAGTGTGGGGGCTAACTTGGATTTAAATTATGACGGACAATTATTTACGCCAATAAAAAACGTCAAGGTGGTGTTGCCTGATACTCGCCATTTTGTTGTAAGTAAAAAACACCCACAAGGTAAAGACGTTGCGCAAGCGCTTTCGACAGGTTTAAAAATATTGCAGCAAGGCGGTGTTATTAAAAAGGCATTTCAGCAATCAGGATTCATCAACCAGCAGGTTAAAGATTGGCAGATAATAAATCAGCAAATGATAGTAGCCACTCAATGAGAAGTTATTTTAACGTATTTTGTTTAGTGTTACTGATGTACGGTTGTGAGCTTCTAGCGAGTTCTGCAGGGCAAGAAAAGCAGCAATTAGATCGCTATTACGATAAATTTAAAGCAGATATTGATGACGATAACATGCTGCATGTCATGAGCTATATCAAAGAGCTACGGCGATTGGCTGTCTCGCAGCAGGCGTTGGAGATAGAGGTTGAAAGTTATTTGTTAGAGGCGTTAGTGAAACGCCGTTATGGGGCATTTGAAGAGGGCGTAAAGCTTAATAATTATGCCTTGGAATTAGCGCAATCCGCTGGAAATCAAAAGTACACTGCTTGGGCTTATTTACACTTGGCGCATTTAGAAATGGAGCTGGAGCGTTTTCGATTAGCGCTTGAATATATACAGCATGCTGTTGATTTTTATAAAAATGAAAATTCAGAATACACTGCACTCATGTACCTTTGGCAAAGTAAAATTTATTTGGCTATGGGGAGCTACCATCAAGCATTGCAGGCGAGTAATAAAGCGCAAAAGGTAACTGCAAATATTGGCGATCTTAGCAATGAAGTGGTGGTTCACCATGCGCAGATCCTCCTTAAACTTGGCGATTATCAAGTGGCACAGGCGATGTTAGCTAACGTTGACCCTAATCAGTTGAGTAAATCACAAGAGCGAGTTCGTTTGCATTATTACTTGGCATTAGCTAATTGTTATTTGCAAGCGGGGAATTTTAAACAAGCCATACATACTGCATTATCGCAGCTCGCAAATAGTTACAATACGCGCTTTTTAGATGAGCAGGCACAACTACAGTTTTTGGTGGCGAGTGCTTACCGTCAGCAAAAAGAGTATAAGTTGGCATATCGTTATTTAAATCGCTATACACTGAGCAAAGATGCGCTGAGCTTACAGCGGCGCAATAATAAAGTGTTACAGCTAGAAGCGCATTTTAAATTTGATTCGCAAAATCAACAATTACAGCTGTTAGGTAAAGATAACGCATTAAAAGAGCAGCGGCTATTACAACAACAGCAAACAATTGAGAACCAGCAACTACAGCATCAGCGCTGGTTGCTTGCAGGCATTTTGATTATGTGTGGGCTGGCATTTATTTATTGGCGTTGGCAAAATCAGCGTTACTTAGTAACGCTAAAACAACAAGTTGCTGAGCGTACACACGAACTTGCCAAAAGTAATGAGCTATTAAAAACAATGAGTTACACTGATAGCTTGACGGGTCTACACAATCGCCATTACTTCTTTAGTGTTATCAACCAACAGCTAGCAAAGTTAGCGCGAATTAATCATCTACTCCCTCCAGCGCAACTACAAAACTTGGTATTTGCAGTGGTTGATATTGATCACTTTAAAAACATTAATGATAGCCATGGTCATGGGGCTGGGGATCAGGTGTTGGAACAGTTTTCAAAAATACTGCAACAACACAGCCGTAACAGTGATTTATTGATCCGTTGGGGTGGAGAAGAGTTTTTACTGGTCATGGATAATCTCAGCCTTGATGAAGCTGCACATACGCTAAATCGTATGCGTAATGCTATTGCAAACCATCATTTTACGTTAAACCATAATGAAGTTTTACAGTGCACTTGTTCGGTCGGGTTTGCCTGTTATCCGTTTATCGCAGCGATGCCAGAGTTGTTTAACTGGGAGCAAGTAATTGAACTAGCTGATGGAGCACTGTATTTAGCAAAAGAAAATCAACGCAATGCTTGGGTTGGCATTACCCCAGCAACGGAAAAGTTGCATTGGCAAAGTGACGATGTGGTGAAGCATTATCGTAAATACTTGTTAGCAGGTGATCTACAAAGCTATAGCAATATTACCGCAAAGCTGAAATTATAAGGTGGTTTGAGTATAATCAGCAAAATGGTTATTAATGGTAAAACGTGTGCTACCCGTTGAAGATATTTATACACAGCTAGTTACCCAACTAAAAACTCACCCTATGGCATTATTACAAGCGCCACCAGGGGCGGGTAAATCAACGTGGTTGCCCTTGCAGCTAATGCGTGATGGGCATTTTCAGCGTATTGTTATGCTTGAGCCGCGTCGCCTTGCTGCACGAAACATCGCCAGCTACTTAGCTCGTTGTCAAAATGAAAGTGTTGGTCAAAGTGTTGGTTTACGGATCAAGCAAGAAACCAAAGTTAGTGCCAATACTCGCCTTGAGATTGTTACCGAAGGCATGTTGACGCGGATGCTACAAAACGATCCTGAATTGACCGGTATCGATTTACTTATTTTTGATGAGTTTCATGAACGCTCCCTCGCCGCAGATACAGCATTAGCTTTTGCACTAGAATCACAAGCTGCATTGCGTGATGATTTAACTATTTTACTGATGTCAGCAACTCTTGATGGGCAGCGTTATCAGCAGTTTTTTGACTGTCCCATCATTGAATCAAATGGCCGTAGTTTTCCTATCGATGAAGTGTATATTCCTCTAAAAGATGAAAGCCGTTGGCTTGAGCAAATACCTGCAATAATTACTCAAGCAGTCAATGAACAAGCGGGTAGCGTGCTGGTATTTTTACCCGGTCAGCGAGAAATTAATCGTGTGCAACAAGCACTTAATGAGCTACCTGCTGATTGTCAGGTTTTTACACTCTTTGGTGAACAAGATAAGGCGACTCAGCAAGCAGCCATTGCACCTGCAAAAAATGGGAACCGTAAAATCGTATTGACTACCAATGTTGCGGAAACTAGCTTAACCATTGAAGGTATTCGGATTGTGGTTGATAGCGGCAAACGTCGCGCTGCGAGTTTTAATTTAAAAACCGGTGTTACTGAGCTGACAACACAAAGTATTTCTCGTTCTTCAGCCGTGCAAAGAGCTGGTCGAGCCGGGCGAATAGAGCCCGGTGTTGTATATCGACTTGGCTCAAAGCAAACCTTTGAGCGACGTAATAGTCATGATGCGCCGGAGATAGTGAGCACCGATATTAGCCAATTATTATTAGAGGCAAAATGTTGGGGCGCTGAGTTAAGTGACTTGAGCTTGTTAGATCCGCCTGCGCAACAACAAGTTCAGCAAGCAACTAAACTACTGCAAATGTTAGAAGCTCTCGACGGTAAAGAAAAACTCACCGCCCTTGGTACACTGATGCTAGGTTTTGGTACTGACATTCGCTTAGCGCACATGCTTATTAAAGCGCAGCAATTAGAGTCGAGCATGCCCGGCATTTATGGTTTAGCTGCATATTTAGTGGCGTTATTAGAAAGCCGTATTAGTCATGCTGCCGATTTAAACTTAGCCTTACACAGTCAACATGCGCGGCCACATCCGCTATTTAAGCAACAACTAAATTATTGGTTAAAGCGCTTAAAACTCAGCCCAGTTAACGACTTAAAGACGGGGTATTTAGCGTTATTGGTCGCGTTTGCATTCCCTGATAGGCTCGCTAAAAAACGAGGTAACGGCTATTTACTTGCCAATGGTGCTGGCGCCGAGCTTAGCGAAGAGTTTTGGCATAATGATGACTATCTCGCTATTGCCAGTATGGGTGGGCACAAAGGGGGCCGGGTGTTTGCTGGTGTTGCATTTACACCAGCTGAAATTGAAAGCGAACTTGGGCATTTATTTTACCAGCAAACTCGTTGCGAATTTGACGAAAAAACCGGGCGTTTTATTCACCAAGATGAAGTGAAGCTTGGGGCCATTACCCTCAGTAGTCAACCAAGTAAACATGCTCTAGATAAAAGCGAGCGCGCTAAAGCATGGTTAAGCATATTTAAAAACTATGGCTTTAGCATTTTCAATGAACAAACCGAGAGTGAGCAGTTACTTATTCGTATGTGCTTAGCCAGTAAATTATTGCCAGAGCAGTTCCCAGCCATTACTGAGCAGTCACTGATTGACAATGCCGATAGCTGGCTTGGGGTATACCTAGAAGATATAAAAACTCTCGAACAGCTGAAAAAATATAACTATTTTGAGGCACTACAAAACTGCTTTGATTGGCAGCAACAGTCAGCTTTAAAAGCGTTACTACCACTTAGATTAACGGTGCCGAGTGGCTCAAACATTCGTATTGAATATCAACTCGATGGCCCTGCAAAACTCAGTGTGCGGATGCAAGAAGTATACGGCATGACCAGCACGCCATTACTTGCACAAGGCAAGCTTGCCCTATTAATGGAGCTACTTTCACCAGCAAGGCGACCATTACAGCTTACGCAAGATCTTGCTGGCTTTTGGCAAACCAGCTATCGCGATGTGCAAAAAGAAATGAAAGGCCGATACCCCAAACATTTTTGGCCAGACAGCCCAGCAACCAGTGTCGCGACCAGTAAAGTTAAAAGTAAGATGTGACGGAGTGAGAGTAAAGTTAGCGATAAAAAGTTAACTATAATGCAGTGCTTTATGGTTTAAAAAAAGGTAAGTTACATACTTATTTTTATGCATAAACAAGGAGTTATTTAATGCCACATTTTATTGTCGATTGTTCACAGAGTATCTTGGCTCATCATGATGAAGATACTATTAATGAACAAATTCATCATACTGCAAACGCATCGGGATTGTTTGCTGAGCACGAAATTAAAGTTAGGGTAAACCCTTATAAAAACTATTTAGTGGGTAACAAACGAGATGAGTTTATCCACGTATTTACTCATATAATGCAAGGACGAACGACTGAGCAAAAAGCTGAATTATCAAAGGCGATAGTAACTCAGCTTACTCAGATGTTCCCACATATTGATAATATTGCGATGAATGTGAGTGACTTTGAAAAAGCCACTTATTGTAATAAAAACCAACTCTAATAGGGTGAATAACATGTTACGGTTGAGGAGGTTTAAAGCTGACGACGCGTTATTGCTCATCAATTACCTTAATAACCCAGAGGTGATGCAGTTTTTATCGCCAAAAATTCCAAATCCTTACACTATTGATGATGCACGCTGGTGGATTGAAACTGGTTCAAAAGCAGGGCATACCTTTGCAATTGAACAGAACGGGCACTTTATTGGTTGTATTGGCGCTGTTGCGGGTGAGTTTGAATACAGTAAATCAGCGGAAGTGGGTTATTGGTTGGCTAAAGAGTGTTGGGGACAGAGAATTACCTCGCAAGCATTAGTATTACTTATTGAGAAAATACAACAAAACAACGATATAGTAAGGTTACATGCGGTTGTTTTTGAAGGTAATACACGCTCAGCTAAAGTACTTGAAAAGGTTGGCTTTGCTCAAGAAGGATGCTTACACAAAGCAATTTATAAACAGGGCGCATTTTATAATGCACTGGTTTATGGCAAAGTTATAGCGCAATAGTTGGCAAAAATAGTTGGATTTGAAATGAAGAATATAATTGTTGTTCTATGTTTATTTATAAGCACACTCACTTGGGCACAGACGCTAAAGGTTGTTGATGTTACAACAGAAATCGCTCCAGCTACGAGTTGGTTAGAAGTGGTTGATAGTGGAAAATACACAAATAGTTGGCAACAGGCGGGGGCGTTTTTTCAAGAAAATGTACCAGAGGCGCTTTGGGTCTCTAAGTTAGAGCAAGTTCGCACACCGCTCGGTATTGTTAAATCTCGCGAAGGTATAAGTCGCCAAGTGTTAACCTCAATACCGCAATTACCTGATGGTGAATATGTGATTTTAGAGTTTCAAACTGATTTTGAAAATAAAGCGAACTCTATTGAAACTGTGACACTTAAAAAATCGGCTGAGCAGTGGCAAGTGATTGGTTACTTCATTCAGTAAGTTAATGGCCTTGCACGGGATTACGTGCAAGGCATAGAACATTACTTCTTGCCTGTCAGCTCTTCAACAATGGCATTCATCTCTAGTGGCATTTGCGCCAAAATAGAATCTTGGTCATTGGCTAAAACCAGATCTTTTTCAATGTAAGAAATAACTTCTAAGTTTTTCACATTGATGATACCGCCAAATGCTGTAACGCGTCTTACACCAGGTACTGGAATACCGCCAGTGCTATCTACGTGAAGTACAATAACGTTTTCAAAAGAGAAGTTCTTATCTTTAATAGCACCTGAGCTTTTCAGTGCTTTGGTTAACTTGTCCATTGAGTATTGTAAATCGGTTGCAAGTTGCTCACCGTAATAGTTAATTTGGTAATCACCTTTATTGGCACCACGGCGAATACTTTCACCTAGTGTCCATGAAAGGTTACCGACAACGCTATAAAGTTGTTGCGCAGAAATAACAGATGCGCCGTATTTTCCAGCAACACCGGCAGTGATTGCTAAACCTACTTCAGTATCATTGCCTGGTACACCGTGCAGTGATACTGGGAAAATCATTGCAGGATTTGTGGTTGAAAATTCAACTGGTAGTTCATATTTGTCGTTTGTTTTAAGTTCAGTTGACACACAGCCAGTTAAAACGAGTGATGCTGCAAGAGAGATAGTTGCAACGGTTTTCTTTAGATAAGCATTCATAAGGGGTCCTTTTTAATGTTGTTTAGCTTCCTAGGGCGGCGATTATACAAATGGTCGCTATTTAAGCAATGTGTAAATTTTGCCGTGAGCGAATGAGCCGGATTTTTATTTTTATATGTGCAATTAATAGTGGGGCAGTTTAACAAGTTTAGGGTACAAAAAGAGTGAGTTGTTGCTGATATGGGGATGATTCAGCCATGATGAAAAATATTCAACTTGATCGTTTTGTTATATTGTAATGCTATGTTTTTACTGTATTTATATTACATATTAGAACTATCTGCGATGTTTAAGTATTGAGAGTGAATTAAATGATACGGCAGCTAGACGAGTCATGATGAATGAACTCTATTAATATTTGTAAAAAGTTTGTCGCTTAGATTGCTACATTAATTTTGCTTTAATCAATACCATAGCGTATTTTTAGATATTCTTAACGCTGAGTTTTATAGGAATTCAAATGAATAAAATAATTGGTATTGCGCTGATCTGTATTGGTGTTGCATTAGCTTTTTGGGGTTATGACGTCTATGACTCAGCAAGTTCGCAAATTACCCGCACTTTAAATGGCGAAACTCCGCTTGAAGCGTGGGCAGCCATGGTTGGTGGGGCGGTGTGTATCGTATTTGGCGCGTTCAAAGTAAAAGGGTAACTGCTTACTGAGCAGCTCACTTTTACTCATCATTAAACTGCAGTTTTAGCCATTGTTTGAGCTGCAGTATATTCGCATTTTCAGCCTTTCCTTTTGCGCTCACGAAGTGAAATTGTTGGTATGGATTCAAAATAGGCTCACCTATTTGCACTAGCATGCCATGTTTAATATCATCTTTTACAAACTGTTTATGGGTAACCACTATACCTAATTGGCGCATAGCCGCTTGTGTTGCTTGCACCGATATACTAAAAGTTAAGTTTTTATGCTGTTGTGGCATGGTTAACTTTTGGGCATCGCACCAGACCTGCCAATCGGTATAACGACGTGGATTTTCGACAAAAATTGCAGGGTATTTACTCAGTATTGTTTGTAGGTTTTGCGTTGGATCGAGTAGTTGTGGGCTACACACTAAAATTAGCTCGTCATCACCTAGCTTTTCACACGCGTAGTTAGTCCAATCTTTGGCATTGCCATGAATTAATGCAACATCAACCCCTTGCTGCTCTAAATTAAACTCACCGACCAAATTTGATAAACGCACATCGAGCTCTGGCGCGTAATCTTGTAACTCAGCGACACGAGGGATCCACCAATGCAGCGCCATAGAATTAACCATATTTAATGTTAAATAGCTATCTGCTTGGCCTTTCGATGCTTCATCACTGGCGGCGATAATTTCATTAAGCGCTGGGTGCACTCGTTGATAATAGCGCTTGCCCGTGCTGTTTAACTCAACTCGGCGGCCCACTCGGTTAAATAGTGGTGCATTGAGCTGTGATTCAAGCGACTTTATTGCTTGGCTTACCGCTGAGTGACTTATATGTAGCTGCTCTGCTGCAAGTATCATGCTGCCCGTTTGCGCTACTGCCACAAAACTATGCAGTGATTTTAATGGGATTGAATGAGCCATACCTTCTCTTTATTAAGTTTTACTTACAGGTTTATACACTATTACTCGCTTTTTAATTGTACGTTTTCACGCTACTTTAGCGGCCAAACTTATCTTAAGCTTATTATTCTCAATATAAAACGTATTTAGTTATTGAGGAAGAGGTTGTTATGGCGACTATTTTACGGCCCAGTATGTTTATGCTGTTGTCCACATTTACTTTAGCGTTGAATGGCTTATTATCAAAACTTTTAACGGTTCATTTTAGTGACGCCATTTTAGTTATGCTGCGTTTACTCATTCCAGCCTTAGTGATGCTGTTGTTGGCAATGGCTAGCCATTGGGTTATACCAAACCAAGCTGCTTGGCGTGCATTTACCCTACGGGCAATTTTTATTGCCAGCTGCCAAAGTTGTTTTATGCTGGCGCTGAGCCACTTAAGCTTAATTGAGGCGGTGGTGTTATTTAGTACCGGGCCATTATTTATACCGCTGCTAGAGCGGTTTTTCTATAAAACCAAAATTAGCTGGCTGGTAATGCCAACTTTAATCGTGATGATAATTGGCGTGGCGATGCAAAACTTAACCGCACAAGGGATCATCTGGCGCTGGGAGTTATTAATTGGATTAGCTGCTGGGGTTTTTAATGGTTGCTCGCAAGTTGCCTTATTTAAAGCCAGTAAAATTAATCTACCAGTATTAGTGATCAATGGCTGGTGCTTTGCAATTGCTGCATTGCTGGTATTGCCGGTCATGCTGATATTTACTAATCAATATGAGTACCAGCAGAGTATGCAACTGCTCAGTAATATTGAACAAGGGATCCCGTTGTTATTACTATTTTTGGGGTTGTCGACGGCGTCCACGCAATTTTTTCGCTCTAAAGCATATCGATTAGTAGATTCAAACTCAGAGCTTGCGCCGCTTATCTATACTAATTTAATTTTTGCGATGGTGTTTCAATTACTATTTTTTGATACATCAATGAGTTTGATGCAAATATTAGGAACTGGGTTGATAGTGCTTGCGACATTATTAAACACATTTGCGCCGCATTATTTTAAACGGATTAAAGTTCAAAAAGGAATAATCTGAAAGAAGTTGAAGGTGTTCCCCAAGTATGCGGCACTCGGTGTCAGTCCTGAAACCATAAGGTCTCAGGGCGGGGATCTGCGGTTTGCCGTAGGCTTCTCGGTACATGCCGAGCTTGCACAATAGCAGACGAACAGAAACCCTAACATAAAATTTATCGGCTCAGGGACTTAACCAAGCTCCAACACCCTAGGGAACAACTTAAGTATATAAGACATAATCCAATCCTTACACCCCAAATTGAAAAAACTTATACTGCTTGCTTGCTTTTTCAACGCTGGTAACTGGCTATTTACTTTTCGGATTGCTTTTTGACCTCAATCATACTTTTCATTGGAGTTGCTATTTATCGAGTGGTAGCATTAACTTAATTAGCCAAGCGAAAGATGCCAGCATGAACGAATTACCAGATTACCAACAAGCTCAATTATTACTTGAGAAGAACGAAATTTTTGTCACTCCAGCAGAAGCCCATGGTGTGATCAGTGGTTTACTAGCCTGTGGTTTGAACATTGAAGCCAAAGAATACTTAGGCTTATTAAGCGATGTGTTTAATGATGGCCAGTCGTTTAGTCATGACTTAAAAGAATTTTTTGCTGTGATTTACAAGCAAGTAGTCGCCAGCTTTAATGACGAAGAGTTTCAATTTGATTTATTTTTACCAAGCGACGATGAAACCTTAATTGACCAAGCCAATGGTTTAGTATCGTGGGTAGCCGGTTTTATGCTGGGTTTTGGTTTAAAACAAAAAGATTACGGCAAGCTCTCAGCTGATGTTAAAGAGGTCATTAGCGATTTTAGCGAAATAACCCGCTTAGACACCATGTTTGATGAAACCGAAGAAGATAGCCAAGCGCTGCATGAAGTGATTGAGTATGTGCGTGTATCGGCATTACTTTGTTTTGCTGAACTAGGCCAAGAACAGGTACCAGCAAGCACTAAAAAAACACTTCACTAAGTTAAAATTAACAGTATAAACAGGGTTTATGATGCCAACAGTTAGTATTGAAAAAGCTGAGTTTAAAGCACGCCGCGAACGTTTACTTGCGATGATGGAGCCAAATAGCGTGGCTATCATTCCTGCAGCGAATGAAGTAACTCGCAGTCGTGATACCGAGTATGCATTTCGGCAAGATAGCGATTTCTATTACCTAACTGGCTTTAATGAACCTGACGCTATTTTAGTGCTTTGCCCAAGCAGTGAAACACCCAGTACGCTGTTTTGTTTGAGCAAAGATAAATTAGCTGAAATTTGGCATGGTCGTCGTATTGGCTTTGAAAAAGCAAAAACAGAGTATTTATTCGACCAAACCTGTGCGCTGACTGAGCTAGATGAGCAATTATTGAATTTGGTGAACGGCCAGCAGATTTTATTTTATGCGCAGGGGACTTATCCACAATTTGATGACAAAGTGTGGGGGCTGTTAAATACTCTGCGCGGCGCGCCGAAAAAAGGCTACAAAGCACCGCACACCATTAAAGATATTCGTGGCTTAGTGCATGAAATGCGCTTGTTTAAATCAGCTGCTGAAGTAGCTATTATGCGCAGGGCATGTGAGATCAGTGCGCAAGCTCATATTCGTGCAATGCAGTTTGCAACACCTGGCGCCACAGAGTACCAATTAGAAGCGGAACTACATCATCATTATGCAATGCATGGGGCTCGTCATCCCGCCTATGGGACCATTGTTGGTAGTGGCGATAACGCGAATATTTTACATTACACCGCAAACAGTGACACTCTTAATGACGGTGATCTAGTATTGATTGACTCAGGTGCTGAGCTGCAAGGTTATGCGGCAGATATTACGCGCACCTTTCCTATCAATGGCAGATTTAGTGAACCTCAAGCACAGTTGTATAATATTGTACTTGCGGCACAAGAAGCGGCATTTACAGAAGTTAAACCCGGCGGCAGCTTATCTAAAGCCAACCAATTAGCGATGACGGTTCTAACTCAAGGCTTACTGGATTTGGGTATTTTGCAAGGTGAATTACAAGAGTTACTTGATAATCAAGCTTGTAAAGCATTTTATATGCATGGCTTGGGTCATTGGCTTGGCCTTGATGTACACGATGTTGGTGACTACAAGCAAGATGAAAAAGAGCGCCCATTTGCACCGGGTATGGTGCTTACAATTGAGCCAGGCTTGTATATTGCGCTAGATGCCAAAGCGCCTGAGCTATATAAAGGCATTGGTATTCGTATTGAGGATAACCTCTTAGTGACCGAGCAAGGTTATGAAAATTTAACCGCTAGCGTGCCAAAAAGCATTAGTGAAATAGAGGCCGTGATAAACATGGGCAAATGCTAGGAGCAACCGTGGCAAAGCAGTTTGATGTAGTCATTATTGGTGGCGGCTTAGCCGGCGCTAGCTGTGCCTTGAGTTTAGCCAAATCAGCACCTGAGCTGAATATTGCGGTTATTGAAGCGCATCAACCTAGTGGTGACCACCACCCCAGCTTTGATGATCGCAGCATTGCATTGGCGCAGCAATCAGTGCAATTTTTACGACAGCTGAATTTATTTGACCCCACAGCAAATTTTTCCGCAGCAATAAAAAAAGTGACGGTTTCAGATCGTGGCCACTTTGGTAAAACCCATATTGATTGCCAAGAATTTAACCAGCCGGCATTAGGCTACGTGGTTGAGGTTAATCCATTTGGCCGCTCTTTACACCAGTTGTTAACGCACTCCAAGGTTGAGCTTTTTTGCCCCGACAGTGTGGCAAGTTTAAGTTACCAGCAAGACTACGCCGCGTTAACTCTGAACTCTGGGCAGCAAATTCAAGCTGCTTTAGTGGTTATTGCTGACGGCGCGCAGTCACCTACACGACAATTAGCTAACCTTAATTTTACCACTGAGCCTTATTCACAAGGGGCAATAATTGCCAATATTGAAGTTGTAAGTGGTCACCATAATCATGCTTTTGAACGCTTTACGGAGCAGGGCCCAATGGCACTTTTGCCAATGAGTAATAACCGTTATTCATTGGTGTGGTGCATGGAGCCACAGCAAGTGAGTGAGCATATGTCACTCACTGACGACGCGTTTTTAACAGCACTACACACTGCATTTGGTTATCGAGCAGGGCAATTCACTAATGTCGGTATGCGAGCAAGCTACCCACTGGTATATGGCCGTGCGGAGTCGTTAACTGCGCATCGTACTGTACTGATTGGTAATGCAGGACATGCAATTCATCCTATTGCTGGGCAAGGGTTTAACTTAGGCCTGCGCGATGTACAAGTATTGTGTGATCTTGTTAAAAGCAAACAGCCGTTGGGGAGTTATGCGTTTACCCGCGATTACGCCAAACAACGCAGCCAAGATATCAATACTGTGATGACTTTAACCGATGGCTTAGTACGATTGTTTTCAAATAGCTCGCGATTACTCGCTTTGGGCCGCAGTTGTGGCTTATTCTCAATGGATTTATGTTCTTCATTAAAAACCCCACTGGCAAAGCAATTAATGGGGCAAGTTAAACAAGGTAAACGACTATGAAACAGGCGCAAGTATGTGTTGTAGGTGGCGGCTGCGTTGGCTTAACGCTTGCACTAGGGTTGGCAAAAGCAAATATTAGCGTAGTGGTTATTGATGCAGCAGCAAAGCAAGTGTTACCTGGTGCAGATTACGCACTGCGCGTAAGTGCATTAAGCTTAGCCAGCCAAGCATTATTTGAATCACTCAATGTGTGGCCAGAGATCATCGCCCAGCGAGCGCGCGCCTACACCCATATGGATGTTCGTGATCAAGACAGTTTTGGGAAAATTGCCTTCAATAGCGCTGAGTTAGATTTACCACAATTAGGCCATATTGTTGAAAATGATATTATTCGGTATGCGTTGATCAAAGAGCTCGAAAAGCACAGCCAAGCAACATTGATGCTTGATACTCGCTATCAGCAAATTCACCAAAGCGATAATGATGTATTTATTACGCTTGATTCTGGCGAGCCCGTTATAGCGAAATTGCTGGTGGCGGCCGATGGTGCTAATTCAGCAATTCGTAAACAGTTTAATTTGCCTATCACTTTTAAAGATTACGACCACAACGCTATTGTTGCCACGGTAAAAACCACTGAAGTACATAACAATACTGCACGGCAAATATTCCTGCCAACTGGGCCACTGGCGTTTTTACCATTGCCTGATGAACACAGTCATTCAATTGTTTGGTCAACAACTCCAGAGCATTGCCAGCAATTACTGGCAATGGATAATATAGAGTTTAATAAAACGGTAATGGCTGCCCTTGATGGCCAATGTGGTTTGTGTGATGTGCAAAGCGAGCGCGCAGCGTTTCCACTGAAAATGCGTTATGCGCAGAAGTGGCTCAGTGGCAAAGTGGTATTAATGGGCGATGCAGCACACACCATTCACCCATTAGCAGGGCTTGGCATGAACTTAGGTTTAAAAGATGCCGCCTATCTAACTCAATTATTAAGTTCGCAGCAGGGCGAATTTGCCAATGAGCGATTACTTCGAGATTACGAGCGCACTCGTAAACTTGATGCGCAAAAACACATTGCCATGATGCAAGGCTTAAAGGAGTTATTTGCCGGTACTAACCCGCTTAAAAAGCTCGTCCGTGGTGTGGGTTTAACGATGGTTGACAATTTAGGCCCTATTAAACAGCTGTTTGCTAAACAAGCGATAGGCAAATAATAAAGCGAGTTTTATACCAGAGATTTTTGTCGCAGGCGCTTTCTAAACTGAGAGGGAGTAGAACCCTTTAGCGCAAGAAAGCGTCGATTAAAGTTAGAAATATTCTTAAATCCACACTGATCACTAATGGCGGTAATAGCGCGATTAGTGTTGATCAATTCTTTACATGCCTTGCCAATTCTCAGCTGATTAATAAACTCAGTTAATGTGCGCTCCATACGCTTTTTAAAAAAGCGATGAAAATGGTTGGTGCTCATATGCGCCATCGTGGCGAGCTGCTCTGCGCTGAGCGATTCAGTGTAATGCTGATAAATATATTCAACCACCTTGTCAAACTTATCTCGCGCTGGATCATTCTGATCTAAATAATTAAATGTTGAGCTTGATAGTGTGCGTGCTTCAGTGTCTTTACTTAATAAGTACAACAGGTTAAATAACCCTAAATACTGCTCGAACGGTTCTGCTTGCTCAATCTGTTCAAAAATAGTCTTAGCTTTAACTGCGGTGCCTAAGGAGAATTTTGAACCTCTATATGCTGAAATAAGCATTGGTTCTAAGACTGTAAACTCAGGGTGACTAGCTACTTGTTGTTGGAGCCATTTTTTAGGTATTTGCGCTACATGTACAACTTGTAAACTGTCATCGTGATTAACAGATGATTGCCAAGTATGGGGAAGATCCGGGCCTAGGATGACTAAATCTAATTCTGCATAAGGTGCTATATAGTCACCAATATGACAAACGCCGCTACTGTTGAGCGTTAAGCAAATTTCAAACTCAGGATGGTAGTGCCAATTAAACGGTATAAAATCAAGAGTATATTTGCAGTATCGCCATGATGAATTGGTATTGGGAATGACTTTCTCACACATAGCACGCATTGTTTTTCTCTCGTTATAATTATTATTTAGTGAAGATAAAAGCAACTTTTAGCAGAGCAGTCAATATTTATATATCCGCTTTTAGTATTAGCTTGATCTGTTACTTAACCCCAAAATGATAGTTGAAAAGTATCATAATCTCATTGATAAGTGCCGCATAAAAATTATTCAAGGTGCAGACTAAATACTCCATTTAGAGTGGTGATCACACTCCTTTGAATCATTTTGTTTGTATGCCCACAAGCCATTTGAGATCACCACTCTGCTTATAATTTTAGGTAGAACAACAATGAAGCCACATTATTTTATCGTTGCACTGGTACTGTGCACCTTTTTTGTTATTTCGTTTATAACAAACTTATTAGCGCCGATTTTTCCGGCACTTATTGATAGCTATAAAATTGGTTTAACTTTAGCGGGACTATTTCCGTTTGCATTTTTTATTGCCTATGGCGTGATGTCTATTCCTGCGGGATTATTAGTACAGCGCATAGGCGAGAGAAAAGTCATGTTAATCGCGTTTACAATCGCCTTTATAGGCTGTGTCTTGTTTGTGTGGTTACCGGTGTTTTTGGTCGCAATGGTGGCACTTTTTTTAATTGGTACCGCAATGGCATTTTTGCAGGTAGCAATTAATCCATTATTGAGAGCTGGCGGCGGATCTAAACATTTTGCGGTATTTTCGGTTGCTGCTCAGTTGATGTTTGGCGCAGCAGCGGCGCTTTCCCCCTTAGTTTACAGCGCGATAACTCAGTCTAATTCATCATTTTCCAGTCAATTATTACACTTAGTGCCAACGAACATGAGCTGGTTAAGTATGTATGTGATATTTGCAGTGATTTGCCTGATCATGTTAATCACAGTCGCTATTGCACCTATAAAAACGGGTGAAAATACTACAAAAAATCAAACGATATCGATTAAGCAAAGTGTTTCTTTATTAGCTGATAACACAGTACTTAAGTTTTTCTTTGCGATTGTCTCCTACGTTGCGCTTGAGCAAGGGGTAGCTAATTCGATTTCGGTGTTCTTGCAGCACTATCATCAAATTGATCCCTCAGTACACGGTGCGCAAGTGGTCAGTCAGTTTTGGCTGGCCCTAACTTTAGGCTGCTTATTAGGCATTGTGTTACTTAAGTTATTTGATGCAAAAACAGTATTGTTGGGTTTTAGTGCAGGTGCAGGGTTGAGTTTACTGTGTGCATTATTTGGCAGTGCGGCTATAGCGTTGATTGCATTTCCGTTGGTGGGATTCTTTTTGTCTATCATGTGGTCAGTGATTTTTTCACTGGCATTAAACTCGGTGTCGCAAAACCACGGTGCAGTATCTGGCATTTTATGTACAGGTATTGTTGGTGGCGCATTTGCCTCCCCAATTGTTGGCGTGCTCAGTGAACTCAGCGGCAGTTTACAAGGCGCATTACTGATTTTACTGCTGCCTCTTGGCTATATTTTTAGCGTGGGTATTTGGGCTGCGCCCTTGGTGAAAAATCATACCTTTAGATTTACTCGAAAGCCATCAAGTAACAAAAAACTTCAACAACATACCCATTAAAATAGATAGAGGCTGTAATGTCACAAACCCTACTCTGTGTCGACTTAGGCGGCACAAAAGCATTGGTAGCAAAAGTAACGGCTATTGGTGTAATTGAAAAACGTTATTTTGATGTTGATGGCAACGCCAGCAAAGCACAAATGAACGAGTTTTTGTGCAAAATTATTGAGCAAGTTATTGATGACAGTTGCCAAAGTATCGTTATTGGTGTGCCCAGTATGGTATTGATGGAAACCGGTGAGGTAATAGAAACCGTTAATATTCCTGATTGGAAAAACGTGCAACTCAAGGCCTTACTTAGTGAACAGTTTAAGTTGCCGGTACTGATTCATAACGATGCCAATTGTTTTGCGATGGGCGAGTTCACTCAAGGGCAGTTCAATGCAGATACAAATTTAATCGGTATTTGTCTAGGTACAGGATTGGGAGCTGGACTGGTATTAAATGGTCAGCTTTACACCGGCAAGCATTCTGCTGCAGGGGAGTTTGGAAGTTTTGATTATCGACACGGGATTATTGAAAACTATACCTCTGGGCAGTTTTTTATTGAGCAAGGCACGTCGGGTAAGCAGCTTTATCAGCAGGCGCTTGCCAATGATGTCACTGCGCAAGCACAGTTTACAGAGTTTGGTAAACACTTAGCGCACGCTATAAATCAAGTAATATTAGCATTTGATCCCGATGTCATTATCTTAGGCGGCTCTGTTGCAAATGCGTCGGCTTACTTTTTACCGAGTTTACATAGTCAGTTAGCTAAGTTAGTTAACCCCATTATTCTTCAGTCTTTAGATATTTGCATTAGTACACTTGGCGATGATGCGCCATTACTAGGTGGATATGCGTTATTTATTAATGAAATCAATTATAAACAGCCGTTAGGAGCTAATTATGCGTAGTTTGTTATTATTGCTCAGTGCCTTCAGCTGTGCATCTGTTATGGCTACAACACTAAGTCAAAACAATCTTGATGCATTTGCGCAGCAGTTGTCAGTTAACTATGAACTGATATCAGCAAAGCCTGAAAAGTGCCCAGAACCTTATGCAAACTGTTATTTATCGCGGTTGACGTTTACTACGCCCGTTGATATTAGCAGTAATCGGTGGACGATTTATTTTAGTCAGTTGATGCCAATTTATTACACTGATTCAAACCAATTTAGTATCACTCATATCAATGGTGATTTACACGAATTAAAGCCCGGTTCTACATTTGCAGGGTTTACAGCGGATCAGCCCATCAGTATTGAGTTTTATACGCAAGAGTCACAAATTACTCGCTCTGAATTTATGCCTAATTACATTTTAGCTAGTAAAGGGCTTACAAGTCGCGTGATCAGCAGTACCCAAGTCAGTAAAGATCCGGAAACTCAGTTAGAGCTGCAACCTTATTTGGCTGAGTTCTTAACGTTGGATCAATTACAAACCAGTAAAGATGATGCTACGCCGTGGATGGGAGCTGAGTATTTATACGAACATGAGTCGCGACCGCAATTAACACAAGCACCATTAAGTTTGATCCCAAAACCAGCGTCGTTACAAAGGCTCAGTGGTGATGGAGTTAACTTAAGCCAAGGCATTAACGTCATCGAGTTTGATGAACCGCAACTAAAACTCAGTGCGGCGTTTGGGCGCTTAGCGCAACTGGGAGTAAAGCAAAATGAGTTAGGAATTACGACCTCTATCAGCTTAGGTTTAAACTCCTCGCACAGTGAAGCCTACGAATTACAGATACAAGATCAAAAAATTACTATTAAAGCAAATACTGATAGCGGGGCGTTTTATGCATTACAAAGCCTTGCAGGGCTTATTAGTATTGATAACTTAACAATTCCCGCATTGAGTATAACCGATGCACCACGTTATTCATTTAGAGGCATGCACATTGATGTAGCGCGGAACTTTCGCTCTAAAGCATTTATTTTAAACACCATAGAGCAAATGGCAGCGTATAAACTCAATAAATTACACCTACATTTAGCGGATGACGAAGGATGGCGGCTAGCGATTAATGATCTACCTGAGCTGACAGATATAGGCGCAAAGCGTTGTTTAGATTTAACCGAGCAACAGTGTTTATTACCACAATTAGGAGCTGGGCTTGATAGCTCCTCGGTGGTAAACGGCTACTACAGTCAAGCTGATTACATTGAAATATTAAAGCACGCGCAAGCACACTTTATTGAAGTGATCCCCTCTCTTGATATGCCTGGACACTCACGTGCGGCGATTGTTGCCATGGAAGCACGATTTAAGCGCTTGACCGCACAGGGGAAAGATAAGCAAGCCGCTCAGTATCGATTACTAGAGCCGAGTGATAAAACGCAGTACAGCTCTATTCAACATTATGACGATAACACCTTAAATGTATGTTTAGATTCAACCTATCAGTTTATCGATAAAGTTCTGGATGAAGTGAGCGCATTACATATTAAAGCTGGCGTGCCGTTTAAAACCTATCATATTGGCGCAGATGAAACAGCAGGTGCTTGGGTTGATTCGCCTAGCTGTAAAGCCTTAAAAATACAGCAACCAGCACTGCATTCATTTAATGGTTATTTTATCGAAAAGGTGAGTAGTCTAGTTGCCAGTAAAGGTTTAAAAGTAGCGGGTTGGAGTGATGGGTTAAGTGATGTGAACCTTGCTAACATGCCCAAAAATGTGCAATCAAATGCTTGGGCAACACTCAGTGAAAGCGGCCATGAGGTTGCGCATCGTCATGCTAATCAAGGTTGGGATGTCGTGTTATCAAGCCCGGATGTAACTTATTTTGACTTCCCATATCAATCGCATCCACAAGAACCTGGAAATCACTGGGCTAGCCGCGCCATCGATAGCAAAAAAGTATTCTCATTTATGCCAGATAACTTACCCGCACATGCTGAAACGTGGCGCTCGGTAAAACATCATAATTACACTGCTGATGACCGTAACACCATGCGCACAAAACCTTTTATTGGTTTGCAAGGGCATTTATGGTCAGAGCTTATTCGCAGTGATCAGCAAGCCGAATATATGCTTTACCCTAGATTATTGGCGCTAGCAGAGCGTGCATGGCATAAAGCACCATGGGAGCTTGAATATAATAAAAAGGGTGTTAAGTATGATCAAAATAGCGAGCATTTTAATACAAACCTTAAACAACAAACAGAAGCCGATTGGCAGCGTTTTGCAGCGTTAGTTGGCTTTAAAGAATTTGCAAAACTAGAGCAAGCAGGGCGATTTTATCGCTTACCCAGCGTCGCTGCACAGCAACAAAATGACCGCTTAGATGCATTTACTGTATATCCAGGGGTCGCCATTGAATATCAAGATGGCCTTGGCAATTGGCTAATTTATGATGATGAAAACAAAGCCACAAATGTACAGCAAGTTCGTACGCTTTCTCAAAGTGGTATCCGTAAAGGGCGGTCATTACCTCTTAAGCAGTAAGTATCTTTAATTTTGCCCAATAAAATCGTGTATCAGTGGTGTGTGTCTTTTTGCTTTTTAAAAATGATAGCGCTGTCATTTTTGTTGGTGTATGATTAATTAAATGTAATAAAAATGGTTTTAGTGTTGCTTAGCCTCAGTTTTTAAAGCTTTAACGGTGTGATACTAAAATAAATAATTAAAATAAACTGTTGGGATATAATTATGGAAGCAACCGTCGAGTGTGAAGCAAATACTAAACATAGTATTTGGCTGCCAATGACATTGGCAGGCTCAATGTTCTTTATTCTAGGCTGTATAACCTGGCTAAATGGTGCTATTACCCCGTTTTTGCAACAAATGCTGGTGCTATCACCACTGCAAGCCTCGTTCATTATTTCTTCATTTTACATTGCGGTTACAGTTGCTGGCATCCCTTCAGCCATGCTGATCAAACGTGTTGGCTACAAAAATGGTATGGCTATTGGCTGTGCGGTGATGGCCGCGTCTGCCTTGATGTATATTCCTGCCGCTAAAATGCAGATGATTGAAATATTTTTATTCGCACAGCTAATGATAGGTGTTGGGCAAACTATTTTACAAACAGCGGTAAATCCGTATGTTGTTAAAATGGGATCTGAAAAATCAGCGGCAGTTCGTGTATGTATTATGGGCTTACTGAATAAATTTGCCGGGGTTATCGTGCCTGTTATTTTTGCTGCCGTTGTTGTCAGCGGTGTAGTCGCTGATGGTGAACAATTATCACAACAGCAAAAAGATGCGATGGCGAATAGTCTTATTTTACCTTATATGGCAATTGCAGGTTTGATCTTTGCGTTTGCAGCATTTGCTAAATTTTCATCGCTACCTGATTTGGTTTTTGAAGAGTCTGAAGGTAATGGTAAAGGCGAAGTAAAAGAGGCACTAAAACATCCTCACCTAGTGCTGGGTGTAATTGGTATTGCCTTATATGTTGCTGTTGAAGTGATTGCCGCAGATACCATTGGCTCTTACGCATTACAGATTGGTATTGCCGATTACTCAGTGATGACTTCATACACTATGGCATGCATGTTGGTTGGTTATGCCATTGGTATTGCACTTATTCCACGCTTTATGTCGCAGCAAAATGCGCTCGTTATGTCTGGGCTTGCAGGTATCGTAACTGTACTTGCAGTGGTAATGGGAAGTAACGATTCGTTTATTATTGCGAACCTGTTGTTAGTGCCATTTGGTGGTCCTGAGCTGCCAGACCCATTGTTATGTATTGCCCTACTTGGTTTTGCCAATGCCATGGTTTGGCCAGCAATTTGGCCGTTAGCATTAACTGGCTTAGGTCGTTTAACAGGTACTGCGTCGGGCTTACTGATCATGGGTATTGCTGGTGGTGCGTTAGGGCCATTACTGATCGGTTTGGGTAACGTAGCAGGCTTAGGCGCACAAGGTGCTTACGCTTTGATGATCCCAAGTTATTTATTCATCTTATTCTATGCGCTAAAAGGCCATAAAATGAGAAGTTGGAAGTAGAATAAAGTTGGCGAGAGTAAAGTTAGCTCGTTAAGAAAGTTTGTAAGTGAGCAAAAGCGCGATTTATAACACATCGCGCTTTTTTTATGTCCGTAGATTGGGTTTTGGGTTACAGGTCGCTTTAGTATAAGCGCCATTTTCGTGATAAATCACGACCAATAAAAAAGCCGTGCTTGATTTAACAAACACGGCTTTTATAATTTTTAGCCTTTAGCCTTTAGCCTTTAGCCTTTAGCCTTTAGCCTTTAGCCTTAGCCTAAAACGCGTAGCTATAACCTAGTTGTAACGTGCGTGGTTTGCCTGGTTGAATACCACCATTTGCGCGGTTGGCAATGTAGGTTTTATCAAATAGGTTATCAACGGTTAGGTATACTTTTTGATTGTCATCAATTAAGTATTTAGCAGCTAAGTCCCACACTACGCGGCTGTCGATAGCGTTTAACCCTGTAGGGCTTAAATCTGCATGCGAGTCAGACACATAACGCATTTGCGTATCAAATACTAAGCTTGAAAATTCAGCACCAAATGATAAGGCAACTTGGTTTTCAGGCACGTAAGGCATCGCATCGCCTTTACTTACTTGACCCCAAAGGCCTGAGTCAAAGTCGTTTTCAAACGTTGAATCAGTATAGGTATAGGTTAAGCGAACAGGGAATGCCGCGCTATCAGTTGCAAATGTGCGGCCTGCACTTAATTCAAAGCCTTCAACAGATACTTCACCGTAGTTGTACTGATCGCCGATGTTGTCATCACTACAACCAATGGCAGCAGTACAGTTACCGTGCATGTTGTCGTAATCAGAGTTAAAGTAAATCACTTCACCATTGAAACCTGCGTAATCATAACGGCCGCCTAACTCAATGTTTAAGCTTTCTTCTTCTTGTTGATCAGCATTGCCAGGAGCTGCTGGTGCATAACCTTGTTGAATACCGGCAAGTAACGTCAAGTTATCATTAACAGTGTAGGTTGCACCTAGCGAAGGTACTAAAATTTCGGTGTCATTACTAATGTCTTTTGTTAAGCCATTTTCACGTTTAGGATCAGACTTTGACCATTCTTCACGAGAGATAGTGATATCTTCATAACGAAGGCCGGCACTAATGACTAACGCATCAATGGTCCACTGATCTTGAATAAATAAGGTTGTTGCTTTTGCGCTGTCGAAACGGTTGCTATCAGAGCCTGGTACACCTTGGCTGGTTAGCGTCATTGATAAGTCTTGGTTTAGCGTGTATTCGTCTTGCCATTGGAAGCGATCCATTTCATCTTCGTGGTAGCGTACACCTACAGTAATATAGTGATCGCCTGCTGGGATATGTAGCTCAGACTGGATCCCTTTCGCTTGGTAATTACGGTTATTGGCTTTTACACCAATACCTTCAATACCTTCATTGGTTGGGTTTGCTTCAAAGTCACTGTATTGCTCTAAGTTACTTTCGCTTACTTTACTGGCTTTATACCAGTTACGATGAAAATCATTTAAATAAGCAGTTGCTAAAAACTCATAACCATCACCAAAGCGATAGGCATAGTTAAGTTGATACGCATTGTGCTGAGTGTTCATTTCATCTTCTTGAGATGCAGCATAACGACGATACGGTGACGCTTTATAATCAGCATCTGTTAAACCCATATAGGTTTCATCAGAGCGCTCATCTGAGTACTTTATTTTCATTTCAAGGTTATGCGCTTCGTTTTCGCCAAAATCAAAACCAAACTTTAGTAACACGTCATTTTTTTCAAAGCCGGTGTTATCGCTGCCTACCGGTAACTCTTTAAAGCCATCTGCGCCGTAACTAAATACTTCAATTAAACCAGCTGCATTGTTTTTCTTTTTGCCAAAATAAGCATGACCTTTATAAAAGCCATCACTTCCCAGCTCAGCATTAACTAAACCGGTTGAGCCTTCAGTTGGTAAACTACGTGAAACTAAGTTTAATACGCCACCTGTGGTACGTGGGCCATATTTAACAGAAGCTGCTCCTTTTAATACTTCGATTGCTTGCATACGGCCAGTTGTAGGGAAGTAGTAAGCAGCAGGAGCAGAATAAGGAGCCGGAGCAACTAGCACGCCATCCTCCATCACTGAAATTTTATCGTTACGGCCAGTACCCGTTCCGCGCATACCAATATTTGGGCGTAGGCCATAGCCGTCTTCTTCTTGAACATACACCCCAGGCACAGAACTTAAGACGCGTGAAATATCGGTGTATTCAAATTTTTGTAACTCTGCTTCACTAATAAAAGTAGCAGAGCCTGGAATATCATTGATTGCTGCTTGTGAGCCAATAACGGTAATTTGTTCAAATGCTTGCTCTTTGTCAGTTGCATCTTTAGCAATAGCACTGGTGCTAAGTGATAAAGTAATGGCTGCAGCTAGAGTAGAAACAATAAACTGAGATTTCATCGAAAGTCCTGTATTTTTTATTGAAATAAAATAAATTACCCAATTTAAACACGGTAAAAAATACGAATCAATGTCATTTCAATTTTACGAGCTCATTTTTATATAAAATAAGCTGTTGGTATGGGTTTAATGGCATGAGCTAGGTAAAATAGACTGTTAAGCTAAACGTAAACTAATAAATTCAGCCAGTTTAGCTACGGCATGCTCTGGTCGCTCCGCGCGATTTATTAAACTAATACCAATGCGACCAAGCTCTGGTAAGTGCTTAGTATGTAACTGGTAGTTTAATTCATGTGGCACGGTGCTTTTGGCGAGTACCGTAATCCCCAAGCCTTCTTTCAAAGCGGCGGTAAGGCCTGTTAAATCAGCGTTACTATAACTTATGCGGTATTTAATACCCGCTAGCTGTAGCGCCTCGATAGCACGACGACGATATATACAGCCCTCTGGCGCAGTGACTAAGGTGACAACTTCATTCTGTGCTAACGATAAATCGCCCACCCAAACGAGTTGGTCTTGCATAAACACGGGGAATTTTTCAGAGTTTAAATCTTCATTTAATGCCAATACTAAATCGAATTGATCTTCACGGGAGACAGATAGCAAATGTTTACTAAGCCGTGACTTCACTTCTAACGATACATCAGGGTAGAGCGCTACAAAATCGCCAATAATTGAGGGCAGGATCCGCGCGGCAAATTCGCTGGGGATCCCTAAGCGGACTTTACCGGTCACATTCTCTTTGGTAAACAGTTGTAAAATACTATCGTTTTGCAGCAGCATTTGTTTTGCCATTGGCAATAACAGCTCGCCATATTGATTAAGCACTTGGCGTTGACCCTGCTTTTTAAAGAGCTTGTGGCCAAGCACGTCTTCTAGGCGCTTTATTTGTAAGCTTACCGCTGGTTGCGATAAACCTAATAGTTCACCTGCTTTGGCAAAACCACCGACTTCTACTACGGTTATTAGGGTGCGTAAGCCATCTGTCGAAATATTCTTCATATAAAAAAATTCAATTTATAGAGTTAAATACATAAGTATTATTTATCAATTGATAAAAAATTACAATTTGTTGTTATACCCCTTGCACAATATACTTTTGCCACTAAAGATTGATAGGTGTCAATGATGACTTTTACTCCAATAATGTTTGCTCGTCACAGTCAAATAGACGCGCCGCAAAGCAATACTTTGCAGGCCGATAATAATAGCGTAGCAATCGATTTTAGTGGCACTGAAGCAATCCCATTTTTAACCACTATTTTAGGGTTAGATTTAAATAAATTAACTGCCAGTGGTTTAGGTTTAAAAGGCACCTTAGACGGTGACTTAAATAGCACATATAGCTATGCACTTTATTACTTTAGCGCAACGGCGTTTAGATTTGTGTTACATAGCGATGGCGCAGCACAGTTACAAGCGCTGATCAGCGAGCAACAACTGCGTTACGATATTGAGTTTGTGGTTCGCAGCGATTTAGCCACGCTAACTTTATCTGGTGAGCATGCATTTGATGTACTTGTTGATGCATTTAAACTCACTCCAGGGTTGCGTTTATCTGATGCAACGAGTTGTTATGGGGCACAAAGTGGTGAAGTATTCATCACCGCTATAGATAAACAATCTACGCAGTATTTTCAGCTGGTGGCTAAACTCCCTGAGCTGGAAAAATGGCAAACTTATCTACAGCAACGTGGCTTTGCTATGTCGCTTGCTGAGGTTGCTTAACAGATTTTATAAACTGGTTGGTGTAATGAACACTTGCCAGTTTTTTTGTAGTTTATTTAAAACAACAAATCGCAATTTGGGTGTCAGTGCAGTACAACTTATGTATAATCGCCGCCCATGTTATTCCCCCTCATTAAATTGAGGCCACGCCCAAAATTGGGTTAATTATAAAGTGAAGGAATATTATGACTTCTAAAACAGTTTTACATGCAAAGCACCTAGAATCAAAAGCTAAAATGGTTGATTTTCACGGCTGGGAAATGCCTATCAACTATGGTTCACAAATCGAAGAGCACAACGCAGTGCGCACAGATGCCGGCATGTTTGACGTTTCACACATGACTATTGTTGATGTCAAAGGCGAGCAAGCACAAGCATTCCTTCGTAAATTAGTGGCTAACGACGTTGCTAAATTAACTGTCCCGGGTAAAGCTCTTTACACTGGCATGCTTAATGAGCAAGGCGGCGTAATTGACGACCTTATTATTTATTTCTTCTCAAACACTGATTACCGCTTAGTGGTTAACTCTGCAACGCGCGAAAAAGATCTAGCTCACATGGCTAAAGTTTCAGCTGATTTTGCCGTTGAAGTGACTGAGCGTCCTGAGTTTGCAATGATTGCAGTGCAAGGCCCTAATGCTAAAGCAAAAACGGCCACTATCTTAACAGCAGAACAACAAGCTGCTGTTGAAGGTATGAAGCCATTTTTTGGTGTTCAAGCGGGTGATTTATTTATTGCAACAACAGGCTATACTGGCGAAGACGGTTACGAAATTGTAGTACCGAACGAGCAAGCGGCTGATCTATGGCAACAACTGCTAGATGCAGGTGTAAAGCCAGCAGGTTTAGGTGCACGTGATACACTTCGTTTAGAAGCGGGTATGAACCTTTACGGCCTAGATATGGACGAGAGCGTATCACCACTTGCTGCTAACATGGCGTGGACCATTGCATGGGAACCTGAAGATCGTGACTTTATCGGTCGTGATGTATTAGTTAAGCAACGCGCTGACAAAAGCACTGATAAACTTGTTGGCCTAGTGCTGGAAGAAAAAGGCGTATTGCGTAGTGGTTCTAAAGTAATTGTTGATGGTGGCGAAGGGGTCATTACCTCTGGTACTTTCTCACCTACACTTGGTTTTAGTGTTGCCCTTGCACGTGTACCACGTTCAACTGGCGAAACTGCTCAAGTAGAAATGCGTAAAAAATTAGTTAACGTAAAAGTAGTTAAACCAAGCTTTGTACGTAACGGTAAGTCTGTACTTTAAAGTATCAATTAAAAGATTTGGTGTTATCACCCAATATAAACCAAAGGATGAATAAAATGAGCAATATCCCTAGTGAGTTAAAGTATGCCCCTTCACACGAGTGGGTTCGCGACGAAGGTGACGGTACTTTCACTGTAGGTATTTCTGAGCACGCACAAGAATTACTTGGCGACATGGTATTTGTTGAATTACCAGAAGTTGGTGACGAAGTACTTGCAGGCGAAGATTGTGCAGTAGCAGAATCAGTAAAAGCGGCATCAGATATATACGCACCAATCGGTGGCGAAATCGTTGCAATCAACGAAGATCTTGAAGATGCACCTGAAACAGTAAACAACGACGCTTACGGCGATGGTTGGTTATTCCGCATTAAAGCATCTGATGAGTCTGAGCTTGAAAACCTGCTTGACGCTGAAGGCTATGCACATTCGATCGACGAAGACTAATTATTAGTTGTTGTTGAGACTAAAAGCCCCATTATACCTAACATAATTGGGGCTTTTATGATTTTACCGCTTACCTTCCCATACATTGTAAGTTATTAAATCAAAAGCTTTTAAGTTATTACTGGTCACCCATTAGTGATAACCATTTATTTTTTGGATCATAGGAATCTGGACAAATGTCAAACGCCAAATCTCTTGAACAATTAGAGCAAACGCAAGATTTTATTCGCCGCCATATTGGGCCAAGCCCGGCACAAGTAAGCGATATGCTAAGTGCTCTTGGAGTATCGAGTGTTGAAGAGCTGATCGGTCAAACTGTACCTGCAAGCATCCGCTTAGAGCAAGGCCTTACAGTGGGCGAAAGCCGCACTGAAGTTGAAACACTAAGCTACTTAAAATCAGTAGCCAATAAAAATAAAGTGTTCAAATCTTATATTGGTCAAGGCTACCACCCAACTCATGTACCACACGTAATTTTACGTAACGTACTTGAGAACCCAGGCTGGTACACAGCGTACACTCCATACCAACCAGAGATTGCTCAAGGGCGTTTAGAGTCATTATTAAACTTCCAAACTATGACCTTAGACCTTACCGGTCTTGATTTAGCTAGTGCATCATTACTTGATGAATCTACCGCCGCTGCTGAGGCAATGGGCCTTGCAAAGCGTGTATCTAAAGCTAAAAAAGCCAACATTTTCTTTATTGCTGATGACGTACACACACAAACAATCGACGTTGTAGCAACGCGTGCCGACCAGTTTGGTTTTGAAGTTGTTGTAGGGCCTGCTGCTGATGCGGTAAATCACGAGATTTTTGGCGCGTTATTCCAATACCCGTCAACATCAGGTGAAGTAGTTGATATCACAGATTTAATCGCTGGCGTACAAAGCAAAAAAGCGATTGCCTGTGTTGCTGCTGACATCATGAGCTTATTACTATTAAAAGCACCGGGTAAACTAGGCGCAGACGTAGTACTTGGTTCTGCACAGCGTTTTGGTGTACCAATGGGTTACGGCGGTCCTCACGCGGCATTTTTCGCAACGCGTGATTCGTACAAACGTTCATTACCAGGTCGAATCATAGGTGTGTCTAAAGACCGTTTAGGTAACGACGCACTACGTATGGCAATGCAAACGCGCGAGCAACACATTCGCCGCGACAAAGCCAACTCAAACATTTGTACAGCGCAAGTATTACTTGCCAATATGGCAGCGTTTTACGCGGTGTACCACGGCCCGCAAGGCTTAAAAACAATCGCACAGCGTATTCATCGCTTTGCTGATATTTTAGCCGCTGGTCTACAAGCTAAAGGTGTAGCACTTAAGCACAGCACATGGTTTGATACCCTAACTGTTGTTAGCGATAGCAAAGATGATGTAGTAGCACGTGCAATTGCAAACGGTGTTAACTTTGCAACTAACCATGACGGCGAGTACTCAATCTCAGTATCTGAGACTACAACGCGCGCAGATGTAGCTGAGCTTTTCGACATCATCCTAGGCGAAGGCCATGGTTTAAGTGTTGATGCAATTGCAGCTGACATTGAAGCAAACGGTAGCGAGTCAATCCCTGCAAGCTTAGAGCGTGATGATGAAGTATTAACGCACCCGAACTTCAACTCGTATCACAGCGAAACTGAGATGCTGCGTTATATCAAGCGCCTTGAAAACAAAGATTTAGCGCTTAACCACTCAATGATTTCGTTAGGTTCATGTACTATGAAACTAAACGCGACCGCTGAGATGATCCCAATTACGTGGCCTGAGTTTGCTAACCTTCACCCATTCTGCCCGCTAGACCAAGCAGAAGGTTACCAAATCATGATTAACGAACTGCATGATTGGTTAGTTAATATTACTGGTTACGACGCCGTATCACTACAGCCAAACTCTGGCGCACAAGGTGAATACGCAGGCTTAATCGCAATTCGTAAATACCACGAATCACGTGGCGATGCACACCGTAATGTATGTTTGATCCCAAGTTCAGCGCACGGTACTAACCCTGCATCTGCACAAATGGCAAGCATGAAAATCGTGGTTGTTGATTGCGATAAAAACGGTAACGTTGATATGGCTGATCTTAAAGCGAAAGCTGAAGAAGTATCAGAAAACCTATCATGCATCATGATCACATACCCGTCTACACACGGTGTATACGAAGAAACAATTCGTGAAATTTGTGACATCATTCATCAACACGGCGGCCAAGTATATATGGACGGCGCGAACATGAACGCACAAGTGGGTGTTACCAGCCCAGGTTCTATCGGCTCAGACGTATCGCACTTAAACCTGCATAAAACGTTCTGTATTCCGCACGGTGGCGGTGGCCCAGGTGTTGGCCCAATCGGTGTTAAATCACACCTTGCGCCATTTATGCCTAATCACAGCGTAATTAACGTACCTGGCACTAATGTAGGCAACGGCGCGGTATCAGCAGCACCATACGGTTCAGCAGCTATTTTACCTATTTCATGGGCTTACATCACTATGATGGGTAGCGAAGGCCTTAAACAAGCTACTGAAATGGCGATTGTGAATGCTAACTACTTAACGCACGAGTTAAGCCAGCACTTCCCAATTTTATACCGTGGTCGCAACAACCGTGTTGCTCACGAATGTATTGTTGACTTACGCCCACTGAAAGAGCTTTCAGGCATCACTGAAATGGACGTAGCTAAGCGCTTACAAGATTACGGCTTCCATTCACCAACTATGTCGTTCCCAGTAGCGGGCACGTTAATGATCGAGCCTACTGAGTCTGAGTCTAAAGTTGAGATCGACCGTTTCATCGAAGCGATGGTATCAATCAAAGGCGAAATCGATAAAGTTATCTCTGGCGAATGGTCTATCGAAAACAACCCACTAGTGTTTGCACCGCATACACAAGGCGACGTACTTGGTAATGAGTGGGACAGAGCATATGACCGTTTCTACGCTGCATTCCCAGTACCAGCTGTTGCAAAAAACAAATTCTGGCCTACAGTAACGCGTATCGATGACGTATACGGCGACCGTAATCTAGTGTGTTCATGCCCAGCGGTAGAGACATATAGAGATTAATTTTTGATTAAACTCAAATAATTAAAAAAGCCGTTGCAGCAATGTAACGGCTTTTTTGTGTGTGAAATAAGAGGCGAGGGGAAAGTTAGCGAGTTAGAAAGGGGAAAGGAGCTTTCGATATAAGCTCGTAGGTTGGGTAGAGTGCAGTGAACCCCAACGGCTTTGTTTAAATTGTAGGTCGCCCTTTAGGGCGAAAAAGTGAATTTCACCACCGAGAACTCAAATGCGCTTCGCGCTGCACCGAGGTTAAATATTGGTCGTAGGAGATGGCTTCAGCCACGAATGATTTTACACCAGTGATAGAGTTAACCACCGTAGGCGCTAAGTTTGCTGGCGTGTGTAATTTGTAGGTTGGGTAGAGTGCAATGAAACCCAACGGCTTTGTTTAAATTGTAGGTCGCCCTTTAGGGCGAAAAAGTGGACTTCACCACCGAAAATTCAGAGGTGCTTCGCGCTGCACCTAGGTTAAATATTGGTTGTAGGAGATGTCTTCGGCCACGAATGATTTAACACCAGTAGATAGAGTTAACCATCGTAGGCGCTAAGCTTGCTGGCGTGTATGATTTGTAGGGGTTGGGCTTTAGCCCAAAAAGTTGTATCACCTTGGCTGATGGTTTTTATTGCTAACTCTTGTCGGGATAAATCCGCGACCTACATTGAAACCTTTTTCAAGGTTTCTTTGCCAGATTGCTGGCGGTAATCAAGGGGCGATCGGTTTTCAAATTGATTCTGCTGCAAGCAATTCATCCCTGAAGCTGGGTTCCTGTCAGCATCCATGCTTCCACTTCCTCACGCTGCGAAACTTCGTTTCGGTCACTCGTCACCCATGGCCTAGTTTCTCCTTATCGCGCATCCATGCGCGTATTACTCATCAATTGCTTATTTTTAGGGCGTGATGACGGGGGAGGGGGTTAAACGTGGTATTAGTGTGTGGTCTTGGCAAGATGCAAGGCCTGACTTTATACCACGTTTCGCTATATGACTCAGTTTTGAACTTTGAGTTGCTTATTTCCTACAATATACAAAGTATCTCCATCCCATCCTTGGTAAGTTTTAGGGTTCCGATAATCTATAACTCCACTATCTTTTGGCGATATACTCATTTTTCCTTTAAACGCTATATCTCCGGATGCATAATATATTTCGCCTAGATATTCATTTGGTGCTAGATTTTTATTTTTTTCTATAAAAACAAATACACCACCATCTAAACCGCCTACCCAAAATGCTTTATCTGGTACTACAATAGGCTTATTAGGTACATCAGGTTCGCTTTGTTGAACATCGCAGGCAGATATAAATATAATGGTGAATAATAGCAATAGTATTTTTTTCATTTAAACTCTCCCAAACCTTCTATTTTTAAGGTTTTACTTTTTGGAGAGTAATCTAAATCAACATAATCCTCTCTGAATTCACCAATGTATGAATTTGGTCTAGGATCAACCATCCATGGAGTTTCTAGTCCAGCTTTTTCAACAACTTGTTTGACAAAATGAATACAACTATTTGTAGTTAAGCTATAAGGTTTGCGCTTGGGGTTTGCATTTTGCGACTTTCTTAAAAGAGCGTAATCAAGCATTGTCTGATATTTCTTATCAACTTCAATGAGAACCCCATGGATGCGGCCAGATTGGCCTGATACTCTGGAAATGAAATCTAGGGGTTTTATTAATGTATTAATTTCAACTTTTCCATTAGTTATTTTTGCATCAGGGAGGTTTGCAGCTTTTACAACAAGTCCAAGATTATGGGGAGGATCATATCTACCATACTCAAAGTACTTTGTTGTTCCATTTGTACCATTAATAAACAATACCCCCGCGTGACCAAGGTTCGATATCTTTTCTTTGTATTTTGGGATGGAAAAGTTATCCCAGTCTACCCAAGGTAAGACATCTACATTTCTTTTCTAAACTTCAACTGCAATTTTATAATCAGGGAAAACAATAGGGATGATTATATCTTTGTGCATGCTTTCTATCCTTTGTGAGCGCTAACACTTTAGTATCTGACACGCAATTCGTGTTGCGTATCGCTTGTTGGGTTTAACCTATTTTTAACTGCCTTATTAAGGCTTTTTCAGTGACGTTAGCTAATTAGTGTATACATATTCTACACATTTCGCGTTTAGATGTGTACCCATTATATGTGGTTTATGTTCAAAAAATTCATGAGGTCAAAACTCATTGTGTTAGCTCTCGTAGCGCTGGCGAAGGCTGCCGCTGACCCCTATCCGGACTCTCTGTAGGAGTCGGCTTCAGCCACGAATGGTTTAACACCTGTGATAGAGTTAACCACCGTAGGCGCTAAGCTTGCTGGCGCGTGTGGTTTGTAGGTTGGGCTTTAGCCCAAAAAGTTTTATTACCTTGGCTGATGGTTCTTACTGCTAACTTTTGTCGGGATAAATCCGCGACCTACATTAAAAACCTTATTCAAGGTTTAGCTTGCTGGCGGCAACCAAGGGGCGATCGGTTTTCAAATTGATTCTGCTGCAAGCAATTCATCCCTGACGCTGGGTTCCTGTCAGCATCCATGCTTCCACTTCCTCGCGCTGCGAAACTTCGTTTCGGTCACTCGTCACCCATGGCCTAGTTTCGCCTTATTGCGCATCCATGCGCGATATTACTCATCAATTGCTTATTTTCAGGGCGTGATGACGGGGGAGGGTGTTAAACGTGAGGTTGGTGTTTGGTCTTGGCAAGATGCAAAATCTGCTCCTCTACATTATTTTTGAAATCAGCCCCGCTATATGGCTTTCTACTTCAGGCTAAATTAGCCTATCGCTAATACATAGAGGTTTGCCACTAATTTATCTTGCTTGAATAAAAAATATCCGATAGATTGTTCCTGTGAGCATCGTAATACTGTCAGCTCCTTGAGCAGTCAGTAGTTGTTTCACATTAAAGTGCATGGCCTCCCTGAGAACGTGTGAAATATTAAATCTTGTATGAAAGTGCTTCTTAAGTGCTCATACAGTTGATATCGGAAAATTTAAAATGACCATCTTGTCAGAAAAAATGGGACAGTTTGTAACTGTTCATATCCACTCGTCTAAAGATACTTCTTTCAAAAAGAAGCCCCTTCGCTCAGTTCAGCTTCAATTTCCTATGCTCAAACCCGTTGCTCCACTTTTATCGCATGTGAAATCATATTCTGATGATTTCAGGATATGCCTTGAAGATGTTAATGATGATGCAGCAGCACAAAGCGAATTTAATAGGAACGTTAGTCAACTCAATACGGTAATGAGTCATATTGGTGAAGACAGCTTCATGCATTATGTTGCGGCTGAATGTAGTTTATTTATAGATAGCACTGAATCCAACATTCGCAACTCAGAGGGAGTACTCCGAGGTATCCACGAAATAAAGTCAATATTCTCTGAGGCTGTAGTGAAGCATTTGCGAACCTACGGGGTTGAATCGAAGTGCAATATTGGCTATGGCTCTATTTACGTTGATGACGAGATAGTAATTAACTCAGGTATTACCCAATCTACAACATTATCCAGAGGGATCATGGATTTTACCGAATTCAGGATCAATAGCTGTGCTCAGCTATACTACATGGAGCAATATTATAAAGCACCACGAGGTTTCTATGAAACGGGGTCATGGGCCAATGTAGTAGGCGACAAGCTTCTTGTACTAACGTATAAAATGGCGGCTTATTCAGCGTTGTCGAGCTTCCTGTCACGCATGGCAGCACTGTTGAATAAAGACATAAAAACAGACCATTTTCTATTAGTGACTGCGACCAATGCTGATGAACAATACACCAAGTTGGAAGGTGAGTTTTCTAAGATGGCCTGTCCGGCAGCCTTTGATACCAATGCTTTGCTCAATGATAAGCGTGTTCAACAAAGTGAAACTTATCAGGAAATTGAGTTGTTGGGACTGGGAGCGACGGCCAAACAAGCATTTGCGGAAAATGAAGCTGCATTTATTTTGTTAGAGGAATTATCAAAATCTCTCTGTGCTGACAGAGTGTCAGTTTTCAATCCGAAAAAAGCTGAGGAAGAAAATGCCATTCATGGTTACTATGACGAGTTTTATGAATCACATGTAACCTTACCTGCACGAAAAACTCGCCAAGGTATGATCGCGCTGAAACAGGCGTTAGAGCAGTCTTCAACTCTAGCATCTTTTTTAATTGATAAGAATTATCTCAAATTAAATGTCACAGCATCATGCGCAGACTATGACCAAAATTTAGATGTTCCAGTTCGGCCCTATCAGTGTCTTCAGATTTGCGTTGGAGGGCGCCCACCTCTTGTGCAGTCTGGCGATATCATCAGTTTTTATTTTAACCTGTAGGAGGTGATGTATGCTAGCCACTTCCAAACAAGCTGGAGGCGATGACCTGAAAGAACTCGCACAGCCAGTAATAAAAGCCATGATGAATGACTGGGTAACACAAAAAATTATTGAGTATCGAGGGCAGGGGAAAAGGTTATCTCGCACTATGATGGCTAAACAATTAAATGTGACAGACTCATGCTTTAGTCAATATTTGAATCCAAAACATCCAAAAGCAGCACCTTGGGAGTTTCAAATAAAACTGGCGGAAATGATGAACCAAAGCTTACGCAAGCTTCATCCCGAATTGATTGATTTGAGCTTGTATTGCTCAGTATAAGCAAGGTGATACAGAAACAAAACCCGCTTCGGCGGGTTCTTTATTTTTTGGAACCAAAGGTCTCATCCATTAAATCGAATGGGTCACCCATTAGAAAGTTCCGGTCAAGCAGGCAGCTGTGTTTTCTTGATCTTTTTATTCAAAAAACCAAGTGTTGTTAGTTTTTAAACTCACTTTAAATATGGCTATTCACCTAGTAATGAGCTCGATTGATGAGAATATGCATTAAAACCAAATGGCTTCCACCTTTTGGTAGTTTACTTTTCGTATTAAAGAATTTATAAATCGTTAATGATTAAATTATAGGCATTGTATTGAAGTGGGAACTAATATATTATTTTTCTTTTAATGGAATACCAAACTTACATAAGGAAAATGAAATGAAAAAGAATCAAGGGTTTCGTATGGTACGCGAGCTAACGTTTCAGCTTTAAGTGCGGGATACGTATAGCATGCTAAAAAATATTCTTTTTATAATTTTATGTGTCGTGTTGGTTGCGATTGCATTTGGTGCTTTTAAGTTTTTAGGTAACTATGCTTTTTTGATAATGCTCATAATCGTTATAGCGTTATTTTTTACTAAAATTGGCAAGCCAAAGTTTAGTAAAAAATAATATGAATAAAACAGCCGCAGGAATACGGCTGTTTTTCTGGAAGCCAAAGGACTCACCCATTAGAAAGTTCCGGTCAAGCAGGCAGCTGTGTTTTCTTGAACTTTTTATTCAAAAACCAAGTGTTATTATGTTTTAAACTCAATTTAAATATGACTATACATCCAGTAATGACGTCGATTTATGTGAATATGCATCGTGGTTTGGATAAAGAGCGCCATATGAATTTAGGCCGTTTAATTAACCTTGATTTCCACCTCAGTAATCGTTAAGCGCCTAGCGCCTTCAACCGAAGCCCCTGTCATACAGACTAAAGTGATTTTTTACTATATGATTGTAAATCATACACTCTTCATTGGTTTAAGCGCTAATGTGGATAGACTAAATCACTAAATGAGCCATTATAATAAAAACAATGCGTTATATATTTGATACTTTTGAGTTTGATAGTACCAGTTTGGTACTTAAAAATAATGGTCAGGATTTGGCTATTCGCCACAATGATGCCAAAGTACTTAAGCTGCTATTGGAGCATTCAGATACTGTATTTAGCAAAGAAGATATTTTATCGCAGGTTTGGCAAGGCAAGGTTGTGTCCGAGCAGGCTGTTTTTCAAAGCATTAGTAATTTAAGAGGGCTTTTTGGTAGCCATGCAATTAAAACCTTTTCAAAACGAGGTTATCAATGGCAACTCAAAGTTGATGCAACTCATTGTGATACCGAAAAAACGCCAAGCACTGTAAATTCAAATATAGTAGAGCAGCCAACAGAGGCTTTAGCATTCCCACACCAGCGAAAAAAATGGCTAGTTATGGCGTTTACGGCGCTAACCCTTTTTGCTATTGCGTTGATGTATTTAATCGCCAAGCCATCAGAAGACGTTAATAGAGCTGTTATTAATATTGCGTATATCCCGCTAAGTACTCAATCAGACACGAAGCAGGTCAATTTTAGTGATGATGAGCACTTTGACTTTACTGAAATACCTCATTTAAATACTGCTTATTTTCAAGTTTCAGCCGATTATGAATATCCTCAATTGGCCAGTGAGTATCCGTTAATTTTATCAGGCACTATGCGTACTTATAATCAAAAGACGTATATTGATTTTATTCTAAAGGGCCCATTTTCAGATTGGCGTGGCCATGTGTTGGGGGCTGATCAACGCGATGCGACAAAACAGCTTTTAAACCACTTACAGAATCCCGTTATTTATAACTTACTCAATGAGGCGCAAGCACCTGCAGTTCAGCAGGCAAACTTAACTATTGCCCACCAGCAGGCACCTAACGACCTCATTATTCTTAGTCAACTTACAAATAGCTATTTAAGAATGGGTGAACGCGAAAAAGCGATGGTGATGGCAACTAAACTTGAAAAAGCGGCTATTTCACAGAAAAACACCCAATACGTTGGGAATGCTTTATTTTTTCAAAGTGATATATTAACTCGAAAAGAATTATTTGACCTAAGCACCACAAAGCTGACGAATGCGATAGAACAATTTAAAAAAATTAATGATTTACCCCGACAAGCTGATGCATTAGTTGCGCAGTCGTGGATAGATCATAATCAGGCTGATTATAATGCCATTAAGCATAGCTTGCTTACGTCAGCCAAGTTAGCCTATGAGGCTCACGATAAACAACGTGAGCTAAATGCTATAAATTATTTATCAGTGTTGGCGCATAAAAATAAACAAGAAGACGACAAATACCTTTATTTAACAGAAGCCGAAAGTAAAATGAAGGCATATCAATTCCCTAGCTATCACTTGGCTATCATACCGTTTCACTATGCTATTTTTGCTAAGAGCCTTGAGGATAAAGAGCCTCATTTAAAACAAGTACTAAAACTTGCTACTTTGACGCCTGAATTTTGGGCTGCACGAACTAGTCGTAAGCAATTAATGCAATACTATATAAGTCAAAACCGCCTAACAGACGCACAAGCACTTATGGCAGGTATTACATTAGATAGCGCAGATAACTCTTACTTGAAAACGCTGTTAGCAGATGCGCAAAACGATACTGAGGCATTTATTACTCACGCAGAACGTACTTTTGAGCAAGCACAATTGTCGGGTAATCTTAGCCTTAGCTTAGATATAGCACTATTGATTTGCGGCACTGAAAACCCGCAAGTAAATTATGATTTTTATTCTCAATATATTAATGAAAAAGGCAGTGACTATTGGCGACGGATAAATGAAGAGAAGCTGACGTCTCTAAGTTTATGAATTGTACTAAGCGTCACTTAAAACGTAAAAGGCAGCAATATTGCTGCCTTTACGCTTTATTTAATAAGCTAATTTTGTTTAAAGTTAACCCAGTTTAGCTTCCAGTTTTTGTCACGTGATTGTATCGTTAATTTATTTCTGCCTTGGTTTAAGTAAATGGTAGCGCCTGTTTGGGTTTCCCATTGATGATAACCCCCCGTAACTGTTACTTTTTCTGTGGCAAGCTCTTCGCCATTCACTAATATTGCAAAGCCTTTAGTATCATTAGGGGCTGCAACTCGGTAGCTAAGCGAATAATGTCCTGATTTTGCGACTTCTAACTGATAGCTCACTATCGCCTTATCACTTATGCCGCGCGGGCCCGTTAAATTGAATTTACCATCGACATCAGAGGTTCTTCCTACGGAGGAGCCGGTAATCTCAATTGCTGATTCTGCTTCCAATCTTCCTGGTATTTGTACCCAAGGTGCTCGTGTTTTTACCGTATTACTGTAATCACTTTGTTGATGATGCCTAACCGCTACCACCGTGTATTCATATTGGTGGTTATCGATATTGGCATCTTTAAATGTTGTTTCTACTATGTTTGGCGCTAACAACTCGAACGTGCTGCCAGCAGCAGGATTTCTGTAAACGCGGTAACTTTCAATGTCAGCTTGCTCGCTCTTGTCCCAGCTTAAAGTAACAAGGCCTTGTTGTTGATTTATGGTTAAATTAGTGACTTTGTCTGGGTAGGGTAAAACCGCATCACGCTTTAACTGTTCACTGTGTTGTGCTATTTTCAGTGCTTTTTTAAATTGCTTTGTGTTGCTTTTCATTGTTGGTGCAGCGCCGTCCAGTGCAACTCTTAATCCTTCTACCGGGCCAATAAATTTTTTACCCATGACGCCTCTTTCACTAACCGCAAACGTATTCCAATGCCAACTACCACCTCGGACTACATGGGTTTCGCAATTCTCATCTGTCCATGGTTGGCCATTAGTGGGGGCATTTTTATAGTTGTTTTTGTAACAGTCAGCAGTAAATTCAACCACATTACTAATCATGTCATGTAGACCAAATGGGTTTGCTTTATACATACCAACGATGCTTGCATAAGCAGAGTGATCAACACAGTTTGACTTACCATTAAAGAAGTTAACATAGCTAGTGTTGGTATCTCGCTGTAGTATATTTTCGCCGGTTAAATCAGCCGTATTCTCGTATTCACAAACGAGGGTTTGCTCGGGGTCGTCACCAAAATAATATTTACTCGTTGTACCTGCTCTTGCAGCGTACTCCCATTCAGCTTCACTGGGCAGGCGGTAAGGGCGACCTGTTTTTTCAGCTAACCATTGAACATAGGCATTAGCCGCTTTCCAACCAATACAATTTACGGGTTGAAAGTCACTGGTGTTGAGCGAGTTGTTTTCTCATGTGCCTGCTGTTGCTCCATAATTAAACCAGCCATTTAATTGGTGAATGCATTGAGTTGGCATGTCATAGCCAGACTCTTTAACAAAGTGACGAAACTCTCTGACGGTTACTTCATATTTGCCTAAGCTAAACTCGGGTAGCGTGACTTTATGAACAGGCTGGGCATCTTCTTTATCTATATCGCCCATCTGAAAAGTACCCGCAGGTATCGTGACCATGATAGGTTCAATCAAACCACTGGTACTTTCATTTGCATAAATTGCAGAGCCATTAATCGATAACAAGAGAGGAATTATTAATTTGTTTAGTTTCATTTAGTTTTCCTTTTTGATGAGAGAGTAATAGTGGAAAACTAAGCAATAAAAATCTTATAAAAAATCTAAATGGTGCAAAAAATAGAAAAACCCTAGACTATTTATCTAATGAAAGTATCCAAACCATTGTTTAAAATGAAAATAGTGATAGAAGAGGGCAAACCTAAACTTTACCTCATCAAGAGGTTAGGTTTATAGTTATTACTTATTGAGCTAATTGTATGATTGGTTTAAGAGATGGTTTCAGCCACTAATGATTTTACACCGAGATTAAAGATATCCACCGTAGGCGCTAAGCTTGCTGGCGCGTGGGTTTGTAGGTTGCGCTTTAGCCAAAAAAAGTTTTATTACCTTGGCTGATGGTTCTTACTGCTAACTTGCTAACTTTTAACGGGATAAATCCGCGACCTACATTAGAAACCTTATTCAAGGTTTTTTTGCCAAATTGCTGACGGCAACCAAGGGGCGATCGGTTTTCAAATTGATTCTGCTGCAAGCAGTTCATCCCTGAAGCTGGGTTCCTGTCAGCATCCATGCTTCCATTTCCATGCGCGATATTACTCATCAATGGCTTATTTTCAGGACGTGATGTTGGGGGAGGGGTAAACGTGAAGTTGGTATTTTATGAAATTTACAAGTGCAATAAGTGTCCAATTAAGGTACTTTGATAGCGTTAATGTTAGTTTAAAATGATGGAATGTATGAATTTAAGGATTGTTTTTTTATTAATGCTGGCACTGGCCTTTAATTTAAGTGCTGATGAGCATAAGTACCACCAACACTCAAAAAAAGAGTCATTCTATAAAACGGTTGATAATTTAAGTAGAGCTGTATTAGATATAGAACCTAATGATGGTGCTATATTATCTGAAATAGCTGTTTTTGGGGAAACAGGGGCTCCCATTGCAGTAATTTGTGAGGGTAATGATATTGCACATATAAATGTTGGTTGTGAGACTATATCTAATGAGGCTGTTAATGTTTTTTTTGATTTTCCTGAATATAGTCAGCATACAATTTATTATCGACCCAACGTAATTGTTGATGGTTATAAGCTTATACAAGCGGTTGTAATTGAGAACAAAATCCAAAAACTTGTTTTTCAAGATTCATTTTCTCTAGAAATGTTTTTTGTATCCAACAATGAACAACTTAGAAATATAATTAATAATGAAATTAAAATAAGGGAATTCAAGCCTAATAATGATCAATTAGAAGGAGATGCATTAGATCCAGATAAAACCACAAAAGAAAGATAAATCTTAGCCGCTACTCTCTAAGTACCAAAGGCTCACCAGTCAGAAAATTCCGACTAAACTGGCTGCAGCTTAGATTTATATTCAATATAACTTGTGAGCATTCCATTTACATGGAAAAAGCGTACATAGTCAACTTGCTTACTACAGTGTCTGTCAAGAGCTTGTAAGTTAGCAAATGCAGAGTATGAAAAAATAAAGGCCATAATTAAGGTATATTTTTTCATTTTTTAGCCCCTATCAAAGCTTCACAATGTTGATCAGCCAACCAGTGGAAAACAGGTTCAAAACGTAAAATATCTGCTATTTTATTTTGACTTTTCCGGTTCGTATAAGCTCGATCAATTGTATTGAAATACAATGATTTAGGATTTCTAAAAGTAGAGTGCTCATTTTGTAATTGCCTAGTACAGTAATTGATATTCATAATTCCAATAATGACTTGCCTGCCAATATCAGCATCTAAGTTTGGTATGCGCCCTTGCTCAATATCAATAACGAGTTGTAATGTTGAAGCTGTACCTAAACTAAAGGTGATGAGCTGCGGTGAATCAAACTTTTCATACACATAGCGCTCATAATCATCACGAATACCGTTGTCATTTTGATCAACACCGTCCAACGTTTTATAGTCGTCAGGGTGTTCCGGTGGTAAATCTGGGGTTAGGTAAAATAAATCTTTAATTTTTTGCCAACTACTGTGGGGTTTTGGCTCGTTATTCTCATTCCAATAGCGGGCAAGGAAGTCGTCAGTACCGTGTTTAACAAGGCTGCCAGCTTGATACACTTTGTTTGCTTGCCATTTTTCTATCACGGTATTTTGCAGCCAGATCCAGCCATCCCAATGCGGCTGGTTTTCTATCGGTTCAATACCTTTAACCCAAAAAGCGGCAATAAATAAGCTGTTGTTGTAAGTAACTACATCACCTGCGACATAAATTGAGCTGGCATTCCATTGTGGGTGGTTTGGTTGAATAGCAGCTAAATCAGTATTTTTTGATTCTGAGTTAAGCTGAAAAATGTTTACAGCGTAAGCGTGTGAACAAAAAAGTAAACTAACGATGATTATGCACTTAGTCATTGCAAATTCCTTTTGAATGATGTTGAGTTATTTTTTTTAAATTAAGTTCACTTTTTAGGTAAATGCAAGTGGAAAGTATTGAATATTATTACTGACTGTTATGAGGCGTTATAGTTGTAACTGATGAGGGCTAAACGCAGGGGTGGTATCAGATCTTGGCTAAATACAGCACCTAACCACAGCATTTCTCTACAGCATGGGGCAATACAAATGAGAGTGTTGCTACGCCAGCATCATTGCTAGTAACAGGCTTTTGAGCAGGGTCATTCACTAAGTCATTTATTACTTCAGCACTTTGTACTGCTTTGCCATTGCAGGTTATACGGTAGTTCACCATTGTATCTTTCTGAACTGAAAATACGTTGCCTATAGATAAAATTTGTAATTGCTGATTTTAAGTTTAGGGACTTCTGCCAGTGTGCCACGTAGGCAGCTAATGTAATGCAGGCTAGCTTAATATGTTCATCTTTTTCTAAATTGTAATTTAATAACTTTGTAATATTTGTTTTGACTGGGGTAGCGTTTTTTGTCTCGTTTGTATAGAATTCCAAATGATAACTATTATTGCCTACATGTTCAAATGCTTGCCTAGTAGGTTAAATTAAAAAAAATTTGAGCATAAACTTAATTGATTAAGTCACGCTAATACCTAAGAGGTAGAATGAATTTAATAAAAAGACACCAAATATCAGCCCTTACAATTGCAGTTTTAGCACCTTCTGTTTATGCAACTACAGCGTCACCAAGCATAGAAAAAATATCAGTTTCGGGCGTTAGGCAAGCCTTTCGTGGCGATGTGCCATTAAGCGAACAACCACAAAGTATTGAATTTATATCTGCTGAAAGCCTTGATGATGCAGGGGTGAGCACTCTGACTGATATATTCGATTTAACTCCTAGTATTTCTGAACAAAATGACTTTGGCGGGTTGTGGGAAAGCTTTGCAATACGCGGTTTAGTAGGCGATGAAAGTATTCCATCTGGCTTTTTAATTAATGGCTTTTCATCAGGTCGAAGCTTTAGTGGCACCCGCGATACCAGTAATATTAATTATGTAGAAGTGATGAAAGGCCCTGGCTCGGCACTTTATGGGCGCTCTGAGCCTGGTGGTACCATTAATATCATCACTAAAAAGCCGCAGTTTGAAGAGCAAGGGTATGTAAAAGTATCGGCCGGTAGCTGGCAAACTTATCGTGGTGAAGGTGACTACACCAATGCAATTACCGATCAACTCGCTTTTAGAGTAAACGGCGCAATTGAAGAAAGCGAAAGTTTTAGAGACTATCACGAGAATAAAAAAGCGGTGATAACGCCATCAATACTATGGTTAATCTCCGACACAACAAAGTTGAACTATGAGCTTGAGTATGTGGATCAAAGTGCGACATTTGACCGTGGTATTGTTGCAGTCGATGGGGATATAGATGCATTACCTATTGAGACTTTTTTAGGTGAACCAAATGATAAACCAACAGAAGTTGATGCGATTTCTCATCAATTAACTTTTGAACATCAAATTGGGCAATGGTCGCTTTTGAATGGTTTTAGTTATAGTGATTCTAAATTTATAAGTGAATCGAGCGATGCAGAACTAGCACCTAGCAGGCAAGTTTATTTTACTGATGGTGAAACATTGAGTCGGCAACATAACGAGCGTGATTTTCAAACTAAAAATATCTCTGCGCGTACAGAGCTTAGTGGTAGCGTAATAGCCGCTGGGTTTACCCACCACTTATTAATTGGTGCCGACGCCAGCAAGTTTGATTTTGATAAACTCTGGTACAGATACCGCCCTACGCTTGAAGATACGCGCTATGCAATCAATATGTATAACCCTGTGTATGGGCAAACAGCACCAGAGGGCACTCTTTTATATAACAGCACAGAAGTACAGCATAGTTACGGAGTTTATATTCAAGATCAAATAGACATCACTGAGCAATGGAAAATGCAAGTGGGCGGCCGTTATGATTGGTTTGATCAACAAATAGATAACCACATCAATCAAAGCCAGTCTAAGAGTGACCAAAGTACATTTAGCCCTCGGGTTGGTTTAGTGTACGCCTACTCAGACGACATACAATATTACACCAGTTACTCGGAAGGTTTTAGGCCAAACAGTGGCTACGATATAAATGGTGATGCATTTGAGCCGGAAGCAACAACCTCTTTTGAGGCGGGTATTAAATTTAGTACCGATGCTGTTAGTGGCAGCTTTACCGTATTTAGCGCGGAAAAAAGTAATATGCTAACCACAGATCTGCAAGCGGGTGTGTCGACTGCGTTAGGTGAAGTAACTAGCGAAGGGGTTGAGTTTGATTTACATGGTAATATTACTGACACTACTTCGTTTGATTTTGCATATACCTATACTGATGCCAAAACGGCAAACGACACCGTAAATACAGATTGGTGGGTAAAGCTGCCAAAAGGTAGCCCATTACTAGGCATTCCTAAGCACAGTGCAAATGCGCGCCTTAAAAGAGATTTAAATGACTTAATCGATTTAAATGCGAGCGTTGGTATAGCTGTTCAGTATGAAGGTGAGCGCTTAGGTGAAACCATTGATCCTACCTATTATTTACCTTCGTATACGCTGGTAAATTTGTTCGCAAATTACAATGTTAATGATGATGTGAGTATCCAGTTGAACGTTAATAACGTACTGGATAAAACCTATTATTCAAACTCTTACTCTGCAATTTGGACTCAACCAGGCGAGCCGGTAAATTATAAGCTGAGCTTAAAATATAGCTTTTAATTTATCTTAAAAAGCTTATTTAGCCGTAGGTCGGGCTTTAGCCTGAAAAGTTGTATAGGTATGGTTAATCGTGTTTTATTAAACTCGTTAACTCTGTTTTTAACTTTTGTCGGGATAAATCCGCGACCTACATTAGAAACCTTATTCAAGGTTTTTTCGCGCTGGCTTGGTGAGCCAAAACGAGGCTGCCGCTGACCCCTATCTGGACTCTGTAGGAGCTGGCTTTAGCCGCGAATGTTTTCCACCCGAGCATCACGCTATTAATAATGAAGTTGTAGTCATTTCAAAGCTCTTTTGATGAAGTTGTATAGCTTTTTAAATTAAACTCCTCTTTTAGGTAAACTCAAGTAGGAAGGGTTAAGTGTTTTAAGATTTTTCTAAATTTTTATGGTTAGCTTTCAAGATGAGTTTCACTAAGTATCGCAATTTTATTAGGTTATAAATAACATTTCGTGCGTGAAATAATTACAGAATCTAAGCTTCTTATTAATCGGTAGTTTATTTTTGAATATAAAAGAAGGTTGTTTAATTTATTTTGCATGATAATATTAACCGTATTAGGGACATGTGTAATAAGCACAAACATATAAGGATATAAATATGTTGAAAATGAAAAAAACTACTGTAGCTATTGTTTTAGCATCAGTTTCTTCAATAACACAAGCAGCTGTATTTGATGGGTCTTCTCATTGTTCGGAAGATGTCGTTTTTAAATCACAAGCTGTAAATAACTTAATCGCTTCACAAGGCGACCTTCCGGCACTCAAACAAATAGCTCTTGAAAAAGTAGGCTCTATAGAAAATGGCTACTTTATATTCGATCCTGAGTTTTCTCGTTCTGATCGCTATTTTAATTGCAACGTTCCTTTAAATAGTACTATTGGTCAGTTTGAATTGACAGTTCATGGTATTACAGAGGGTCTAACTGGCGCAAATGCTGGCTGTTCAATTTCACGTGTACGTAAAGTTAGTGACGGTGGAAAAGATAAGTGGTTTAAATTTAGTACTGGTAAAGGCTTTGATTGGGCTGATATTTCTAATAGCTCAATCGATTCAAAGCAGTTTGTATCTTATACAACAACACTTGATAACAATTATGAAAGAGACGCTGTGCTTACACTGAAATGCCGCACTACGTGGAAAGATGGCTCAATTGCGGTCGGTCAAATAGAAATTAATAATTAAACGAATACAAGTCCCTAATTATATGGCTTAGCATTATGACTAAGCCTTTCCTTAAAACTCTTTTATATTGATTAAAATCAATGATCCTCTATTCCTCAGTCTAGGCTGGTAATTTGTTTTTATTTTTGCAAGTCAATGTTTTATAAAAATACACAATTACCATAATACAAATCACGCCTCTAAACTTAAAACCTTTACTCAGCCTGCGCTTCAGTCCCGAGTTGGGCATCAATGTAGGCGAGCTCTTCGCTAAAAATACCACTAAAAAATGCATGTTGTTCAATCATTAAAGCGTCATTAGGTTGGGCTTTGTAGTCTTGCTGGCACCTGACAAGTTCGCTTGATATCCATTGGCATACGTCGGTTGCTGTATTTATTGCTGTTTTTAAAAACGATGACCATTTAATCTTTTGTAAATTAAAGCGATAGAGTGTTACAGCAATAAGGCTATATGCATGTTGCTCAGATGAGGGCGTGTTATCACTCTTTATTGTGTAACTATTTAGCAGCTTACTGCTGATAAGCGCTTGTTGCAGTGCGACTTGTTGTGGTTCACTTAGAAAAGTAGTGGTCATAACGTATTGGTGGCCTCTATCCGCTGGATTAAACGTGGCATTTAAACTGGAAGCTAGGCAAGGCGTTGGATGACTCATGCAATAGCGAAGAAATGCTGCAACAGTGATAGCAAATCAGGACTGACTCTTTACTGAATTAGTAAAATACAATTGTAATCGAAGAAGTGGTTTAGGTTCTAATTTGTGGTTTACTGTTGTGCTGGCCTATAGGTAAAAACAACTAATAAAAGGTCAGCCAACAACGATTACTTAATGGTTGTTGGCTGGTACTTATTACATAAATATGTATCAATCAAATGCAATGAGCGTTACTTTTTCTGTTGTGCTATCCAGTCGTTGATGACTTCCTCAAGCACAGCTATCGGCAGTGAGCCTTGGCCAATTACGGTGTCGTGAAAGCGACGAATGTCAAAATTAGCTCCAAGCTCTTTTTCTGCTTTTGCCCGGAGCTCGCGTATTTTTAACTCGCCCATTTTGTAAGAAAGCGCTTGAGCAGGCCATGATATATAACGATCAATTTGGTCTTCTACGGCACTTTGTGGCAATGCCGTGTACTCGTTTAAGTAGTTAATCGCGCGCTCTCGACTCCAGCCAAATGCGTGAATACCAGTATCAACAACTAGTCTGACTGCACGCCACATTTCGTAGCCTAAGCGGCCAAAGTCGCTGTATGGGTCTTGATAAAAACCGGCTTCTTTACCAAGACGCTCAGCATAGAGCCCCCAGCCTTCGCCAAATGCAGAGTGGTTCAATGTGCGTCTAAATTGCGGTACATCAAGCTCCATCGCTATCGCATTTTGTAAATGATGGCCCGGTATGGCTTCGTGCAAACTTAAGGCTTCTAAATTATATAGAGGTTGTAACGAAGGTGTTGAGGCTAAGAAGTAAGTGCCTGCTGAGCGATTATCTGCCGGTGGCATATAAAAAGCGCCTCGACTTGCAGAGTCTTTAATTGCGAAGGTGTTGCGCGGTAAATGGCTGAAATAAGCCGGCAATTTGCCATACATTTTTTGAGTAATGAAGGCCGCTTTTTCTAATAAATCTTGTTTGTCGGTGGCATAAAACTGCGGATCGGTGGCTAAAAATTTTAAGAAGTCAGCATATGTGCCTTTAAAATTCAGAGAGTCAATAATAGCCTGCATTTGGGCTTTAATACGTGCGACTTCCTGTAGACCTAACTCATGGATCTCTTTAGGTGTCGCTTGTGTCGTGGTGTAGTAATTTACTGCATATTGATAATATTCAAGCCCGCCTTTAATGCTCGAAATACCAGGCTTTGCCCTGCAGTTTGGCATGTAATCATCAACAAAAAAATCATAAAAATGTTGGTACGCAGGGATCACTTTATTGCTAATCAGCTTTTTTGCTTTTTCTTGATAAGCTGCCTTTTGCTGTTGGCTAAAGGTGTTGGGTATACGAGTGAACGGCTCGTACAAAGCACTATTTTTTGGATCTTTAACAATATGCGCACTGATGCTCTTGCCGTAGTTTTTAAAGGTGGTGCAATAGTGTGTGTAGCCGTGTTGTACACCTTCTTTCATCAAGCTTATGTTTTCTTGATTAAAGCGAGGGTAGTCGTCCAAACTGATTAAAAAGTTGTCGTAGTCGGCTGTGGTTAAAAACGCCATGTTTGCAGGAGCCTCAGCAAAGTAGGTGTGCCAGCCGCTTAAAAAGTTAACAGGAAAATACTTATCATATGACTGGTAGCTTTTTTGCTCGGTTTCGCGCTCATATTTAAACAGTCGATAATTCATTAACTGTGCTTTACTGAGAGATTGCGCGTCAATAGCGGCTAATTTTTGCAACACTTGTTTGTTATAGGCTTGGCGTTTTTGTATTGCTTGCTCAGTCCAATTAGCAAGTTTGCCATTGGGTTTCCAGCCATCTGGGTCGGTACGAAAAAATATTTTTTCACCTTGTGCATGCTGCCAGTGCTGATCAATTATATTTTTTAAATTGGTATTGTCATCAGCGTGGCTTAGCAATGAAAAAAGAGTTAAAGAAAGAGCCAAGAGGTTTATTTTATACATGTTTTTTCTCATAATTAGCAAGTTAGAGCTTTTATAAAGCAGTCGCGTAGGGTATTAGTTTTGCGTACTTTATAGCTAAAATTAGGGTATCAAATTAACGTTGTAAATGCGCTGGCTTTTTCAGCTAGAGCCAATTGAAAACTAATTACTTATTGAGATCGACATCGGTGATAAAGCCGTACAACATAGGCTAGCGGTTAAACTATTCTACAAAGGGGCTTTCATTGGATTCACTCACACAAGTTGTACTTGGTAGCGCAGTTGCTTATTCAGTATTAGGCAATAAGCTTGGCCGAAAATCGCTATTGGTTGGTGCGGCGTTTGGCACGTTACCTGACTTAGATGTGCTGATTAATTTTGGTGGCAATGTTGAGAACTTTGTTCAGCACCGTAGCTTTAGCCATTCTATTCTTGTGCAACTATTAATTAGCCCTTTGTTTGCATGGCTTTTACTTAAAATGAATTGGGCTAAAGGGGTGTCGTTAACGCGCTGGTCTATTGCTATATTTTTGATTTTGAGTACCCACGCCTTACTTGATAGTTTTACTGTTTATGGCACACAGTTACTGTGGCCGCTTTCGACATACCCGTTCGGTATTTCGAGTATATTTATAATTGACCCCGCTTATACTCTGCCACTTATAGTCTCGTGTATTGGGCTTTGTTTTGTGCGTACTAAGAATCAAGCTCAACGCATAAATACCTGCGCGTTAATTGTCAGTTCGCTTTATTTAACGTGGGGCTTAGCGGCAAAGTGGCATATCAACGAGAAGATTCATCAGGCGCTAAATAATCAGAACATTACATTTAAACACTTTGAAAGTATGCCTACCCCTCTTAATACCATGCTTTGGCGAGGGGTAGCCGTGACCGAACAAGGGCATTATGAGATTTATGCCTCTGTGTTTGATAACGTTACAAACGTTGATATGCAATTTTACCTCAGCGAAAACACGCTACTAGAAAAGCTTGTTGGTACAAAGCGGATAAGTTTACTGCAAAACTTCACTAAGGGGCTTTATGGCGTGTATCAACAAGACGAAAAAGTGATTATGAGTGATTTAAGAATGGGTCAAGAGGGCTATTACGTATTCTCGTTTGTGGTTGCCGAGAAAAACAACCAGCAATGGGCAGCAGGGAATTTTCAAAAACTGAATAACCGACTTCCGCTAGATAAGCTCGAACTAATTTTTTCGCGCATTACAGATCCTAGCGTTGATTTATCAGCTAAAGCCACTGATTAATAAAGTGGCTTTTGATTGGACGTTAATCAGAAATTCCCCCTTTTGAATAGAGGGGAGTATGTCTATAAGTTAACTATTGCCGGGAACCAGTTGGCTAACACGACCCCAAATAAACCCACTAGAAAAATAATGGCTATCATTACCATTAAGCTTGCGGTGGCGATTGTAATAACTTTATTCGTTGTACCTTCAGCATATCTTACCAGCTCAGCAATAAGCAAAGGGATCACGTAAGAGCAAATACTAACAGCTAACACGGTTGGGCCGGTGAAGGTTGTAGTATCGACTCCTAAAGTACCAAATATTAAGAACCAAGCAAAAATCATCAAGCGAAAAAATAATACCCCATTTGCCGCAAGATATAAGCGTGTTGCCCATATTTTGTGAAGGTTAATATTACGTTTTCTGGCAGCTATTACAGCTAATATACTTGATAAAATGACCACGCAACCGCCAAATATAGTTAACCCATGCATCAATGTGTTGCCAACAGTTCCTCTGGCGAGTATTAGGTAAATACCTGCCATCGAAATGGTGCAGGCTAATAGCACAAAAATACGGCCGTTATAACGGTGAAAGCGAGGGTGCTTTGTTCGTATAGCGGGGATTAATTGTAAGCTGCCGCCTATAATCATTACGATGGCTAATAATACATGTGCCGCATACATGACGTTTCCTGTTTCATCGTTAGCAACATAGGCGCTGCTATTTAGACGACTCCAACCAGATATTCCGCTAGTGACCCCTGTAAGCCCGTAGCCTAATGTGAGGTATATAACAAAGCAGGTCTGTGCCATCAGCAGGCATGTAAACCATATTTTTTTACTGCTATTAAGCAATGAATTTGGGTTAAGTTTGATTTTATTCATGTGTATTTTCTTTTTTCTTCATAAAACGAATAACGCAAATATAAAGGGCTTGCAGGGTGGTTTCTTATCAAATTTGAAATTTGAGTAACGATATATGGGTAATTTTTAGAATTAATTAACTTCTACAGACACATTCCCTAACAAAGTCTTTTTGCTAACTGAAAAGTTACTTTGTACTATGTTAACTAGGTAAGTTTATACGTCAGGTTAAAAGCGCACTGTTATGCAAAATACGTCTCCTTATTTTCTGCTAATTTTTGTTTGTATGAGTTTGATGCTTTTAAATGCGCTTAAAAAAGATAAGCAGCTGGTTCATTATTTATTTGTTATATTTTGTGGCTCGCTGTGTATGGTGGGGGCGCAAAAACTCAGTGCACCGAGCATTGGTGAATATCAGTATTTTATTGGCTTGTTTACTTGCGCAACGTGTAATGTTTCGTGGTTAATTTCACGGGCCTTATTTCGTGAACACAATCCTATTTCACGCAGGCATGTGGCCGTTGCTTCAGTTATCGCGCTTTTGATCATGTTTAATCAAACATGGCACTATTTAGTTAGCCTTGACCCGCAACCGCTTTCTAGCAGTCATATAATGTGGCGATTAAAACAAGGCATGAATGAAATAACAGGTTTACTTTCATCGTGCATTTTAGTGCTTTCTTTTTGGGAGTCGCTGAGAGGTTTCAATAGCAAAACACACGCTCAAAAAGTGCAGTCGGTGATTTTTGCTAGTGCGTACTTTTTAGCGGTTGTTAATGCCAGTATATTACCTGTATTTATATTTAGCCCCGCGGAGATTGCGCTATATAATCCGCTAATTATCACCTCTTCTGCGCTGTTAATTGTATTTGCAATGCACACGGTCATGACTCTTCAAGCAAGTAACTCAATCAAGCAAATGCAACTTCAAAATGGTGAGAATGAGGTTGGTTTTGATAGTGATGAAGTAAAGCATTCTAGTGATAGTAATCATCAAGAGCAAATACCACCCGAGTTGGTGGCTGGTATTTCTGAACTCATAAACGAACAGCAATTATTCTTACAAACGAACCTTAAAATTTCAGATTTTGCGCAAGCGCTGATGGTGCCGGAATATAAAATTAGCCGAGCGATTCGATATCATTATAAGGTTGCTAACTTTAATCTTTTTATAAATCAATATCGTGTAAATTATGCGAAAGAGTTATTAGCAAGTGAACAAGCTCGAGAATGGAGTATATTGAGCATTGCACTTGAGAGTGGCTTTTCGTCTCTTGCAACGTTTAATCGTGTGTTTAAAAGTATTGTGGGGAATATTCCCAATGAATATCGAAAACAAAATAGTGACTATCAAAGTCAGATCCTTGCAGGGCTGGTTGAGTAGATACTTATTGATTCTTAGTGACATACATTAGATCGTAGGACTGCCTTGAATTATTTGGCTCATCTTTATTTAGCAAAACCGACTGCCGACTCACATTTTGGGAATTTACTGGGAGATTTTGGTGGCCAACGGCAATTAAAACAGATACCCGCAACCGTTAAAAATGCGCTAGATAACCATTATTTAGTCGACAAATTCACTGATTCGCACTCACTTGTAAAAGAGGCTAAACAATATTTTTCACCACATCGCAAGCGTTTTGCTGGGGTAGCGGTTGATGTGTTGTTTGACCACTTTTTAATTAAGCATTGGCATATTTTTAATCAGCAACCACTCACTGATTTTAAGCAAACCAGTTATAAGCTTTTGGGTAAACGTATTCCAGTTATGCCAGCAAAAATGCAGCGCGTAGTTACCAGCATGATAGAAAACGATTGGTTTAAAGAGTACGAAACTGTTGAAGGGGTGGGATTGGCGCTTGATAATATTGCTGCGCGGATTCGTTTTACTAACACCTTTACTGGCGCTGCGGAAGATATTACCCGTCATTACACTGAATTAGATGCTATTTTTTTAGCATTCTTCCCTGAGTTAATTAAGCTTGACCTAGAGGGCTCTCAAAGGATAAATAAAGTTAGCTTAATAAGCATCAATACAGTCCCCTATAAGCAGGTTAGACTGATTATCGAGGTTGGTATCCTGAGTGTGACTAACTTTTCTTTATTGCCGATTTAACGAGTATAAAACTAATGTATAACAATAATGAAGACGCACCGAATAGCAATAAAGAAATGGACCAACCGAACGGACCTGTTTCGCATCCTGTATTGTACTTACAAGCAATTGAAAACGGATCTAAAATAAATTTATAGGAGAACCACATTGTAAACAAAGAAGTAGAAAGTAAAAAAGAGGCTATTAATAATTTTGATAATACTGAATTTAAAGCTTTTGGTTCAGATTGTTGCTGATTTTTTTTTATAATGTGTAAAATATAAAAACATCCAAAAGAGAATATAGTAATTACTAAACTATATAGTACATTAATTACTTTAGGACTAAGAATCGAAAGAAGAACACATACTGCAGCAATTAAGGTTATATAAATTAATTCTGATCGCAAAACTTTATTTACTCGCGAGCACTGCATGAAACAACCAGTTCACTACTTTCCCCAGAAGAAATAGAAAAATAAATATTCATTTTCTCGTTATCGTTAATTCTTGGAGAGCTTCTAACGCGAACTGTGTCTTTGTTCATTTGTGAAATGATTAACTCGAAAGAGCTAATCCATGGCTTTTGTCGGTCTGTTTGAATAACTGTTGCCGCTTTTGCCTTTACAACAATTTGATTGTTTTTATAAAGTAGCGCATATTTATTAATATTAGTGGATAGCTCAACTAAGTTACTTCTTAGAATATTGGAATCATTGTTTAAATAGCCCTCATTAATCAGCACACAACCAATATTATTTAAAGGAAAAGATTTCGAAAATGAATAATCACTAAATAGTAATAATGACAGCACTATAAAGGTATTAATTTTTTTAATAAGCATGATTGAAGCCAATAATGTTAAGGGTAGAAGATGCCTTTTCCTGGTCGAATATCGTTCGCAATTTGCCAACGAAGAATTTTTTCTAACTCCCAGCCTTTTCTACTTATTTCACCAATAGTTGCATCTTCTATTTCCCTTAAAATTAGACCAAGCTTTTCAGTAATACTAAAATGCTCATCTAATTTATCTAAAGAGTAAGCTACCGCAAGACCAATAAATATAGCTACAGCCAATGGCAGTGCAGCTATCGTAGTTGTTGTTCCTATTGCTACTGCTGCAACAGCCGCAGCTATACTAGATATACCTATTTTTATTAAGGATACAGCCATATCTGCTAGTAAGTTACTAAGTAATATTTCATCCTCTAGAATATGTTCAAGTATCACAATAGGAACAGTAAAGAAGATAGTTAGTCTTGCGCCTGAACGAACATGTTTTACGATAGCTGAGGTTTTACCTATCGCCATGTCAACGACACGGGCGTTTTGTGCTGTCTTAGTAAATATTGTTCTAAATTCAAGTTTGCCTTTGAAAATAATGTATTTCTCGCCTCGAATATACTTCTCATAAACTTGACCATTAACTCCAAGGTCACGAACCATTTGAATGAGAGTTCTGGTATCTAAAGCTGCTGATGCATTACCCGCGACAACTCTACTGTTGGATATCGCGCTATTTTTGGTGATTTTATCATGCATCTCTTCAAGTTCATGGGGCTTTAATAAATAAATTACTTGATGATTTTTGCGGATGGCTTCGACTAACTTTTTATTATCCTTAACTTGTGAGCTATTCATGTTTTATCCTTTTAACATTATATATTGATAAATGTACCTAATGTAGAGTTAAAAATCAAGAGTCAGATAGTGAGCCGGTTTATAACCTTTAGGTTAGATGAGCATAATTCATAAAGTTTGAAAGCGGATGGCTAAGGTAAACATTTTATTCCACTTTAGGCCAAGCTTTAGTCTTATAATAATGTTTCTATGACTGAATCGATTATAATTGTCACTATGTTAAAAAATATACGAAAATGACAAAAACCTGATTTAATCATCAGGCCCTTTGAGGGTAAATACCAAATGCTTGCGCATGTCTTTTAAAATCACGCCTTTTTTAAGCATCGCACCACTTAAGCGTTTTTGCCATTTTAAAAGCTCTGGCTCTGCGGCGGCTAGTGCCTGTTCATCTTCAAACTGAAAGCACATAAGTAACGAACCCGGAAATAAGTGGTACTCAACATCAAACCAGCATTGCAGCATACCTGGGAGTTCATTGCGGCCTTGTTCTTCTATTGTGTCGGCAACATTCAGTACAAGTGCTTGTTGCTTGATTTGCACGGCAGAGAGTTTTTTCATTGTTGTGGGTCCAAGTTAGAGGCTAAAAATGTAGCTTTAAAGGGGGATTATAACTGAGCTTTTAAACTGGCAACAGTATGATAAGACTTGTGTAGTAAATGATGTTCAGGTGTGGCAATAAGTTGTTAATAGTGACAGCGATTATCGCTTTTACGCATAAATCTCGTTGATGATACCTGTTTATACCCTATGCTTTAAATAATAAAAGCATGGGGGCGTTATGAGTAAGGATAAATCTGTAGTTAATAAATATGTAGCTGTAATGGCTCTATCGGGAGTATTAATTTCACCAGTATCTGTTTTGGCCAAAGAACCGAAGCAATTAGTTGAGCAGTTATGCAGTAGTTGCCATAGCCTTAAGAATCTCGAGCGCAGTACGGGTTACAGTCAAGAGCATTGGAAAACGCTTATTAGCTACATGGTTGATACAGGCTCAGACACGCAATTAACTCAAGATGTAAGTGCTTATCTAGCAGAACATTATCCAGTTAACGCTAAGCGTGAGTCAAAGGTTGTGGCTGGTGATATAAAGCTGCAGTTTAAATACTGGCAAGTGCCCACACTTGGGCAACGTGCGCGGGATCCCGTACAGGGTGAAAACGGCATTATATGGTGGGTTGGCCAATGGGGGAATATTCTAGGTAGGTTAAACCCTAAAACGGGTGATATGAAAGAGTACACATTGCCCAGCGGTACGTATGCACACAGTGTCTCACTTGATAAAAACCAGACCCCTTGGTTTTTAGGCAATAAAAATGGCACCGTTGGCTACTTAGATTTAGCAACGGAGCAGTTTAAAGTTTATAAAATGCCTGATAAAAAAGCCTGCGATCCGCATACCGGTGTGTTTGATGATGCTGGGACGTTTTGGTTTACCCTACAACACAGTAATATGATTGGTAAACTCAATCCTAAAAGTGGTGATATTAAATTAGTTACTTTACCAACCGCGGGCTCGCGGCCTTATGGTATCAAGCTTGATTCAAACGGTACTCCTTGGGTGTCGTGCAATGGCAGTAATTGTTTGATTAAGGTCGATAAAAGCTCTATGAAACTGACCGAAATTAAACTACCTGGCGCGAATACTCATACCCGCCGACTTGCCATAACGCCGGATGATATGGTTTTTTACGTTAATTCGGGCATGGGTAAACTGGGTCGCTATAACCCAAAAACGACTAAAATAACTCAGTGGGATAATCCCAGTGGCGAAGAGAGTCACCCGTATGCTATTGAGTATGCAGATAATGCAATTTGGTTTAACGAGTCAGCTAAGCGGCCTGAAACCTTAGTTAGGTTCGACCTTGCAACTGAAACCATGCAAAGCTGGCAAATACCCAGTAAAGAGGGGGTATACTCGGGCTTAATAAGGCATATGCGAATGGGTAATAATGGGCTTATTATTCATCAAACAGCAACCAATCAGTTAGCTGAGATTACCTGGAGCAAATAATTTTACGATATTACTGACCAACCTATATGTAGACTCCTTTTGCTGTTCAGCTTTTGGGGTTTACACTGTTAAATAATTAACAGCATTCGCTTGCTAGCTAGTCACTTACCCTCAAAATTAGTTTAACTTTTATAAAGCTTAGTTATGTGTTGCTCAAAGCTTTTTAGCTAAACAACTACATTACTTATTAAACAAACCCCCGCATGTAAATGCGGGGGGGGGGGATTTTTGTTGTTAATTTAATCTTGTGGCTAAGCGTTTTTTAAAAACGCGCTCTTACGCCAAGGCTAACTGAGCGGCCAGGAAGAGGGGCTTCGTCTTTTAAATATGATGAATGCACTCGTGCTTCTTGGTCTGTTAGGTTATCGGCCTTTAAATACACTGTCATATCAACCTTCCCTAAATCAATATAGTAGTTGGCAGCAGCTGATACCATGGTATAGCCATCGGTTGGTGTTTCGTTAGCGGCTATCTTATTTTGTTTACTGTTGCGAATGACTTCAACTTCAGTGTGCCAGTTACCATACTCATAATGCAGTGATGAACCAACGCGTAAAGGTGGAATGCGTGGTACGTTTCCACCTTTATCCAACTTCGCACGGGTATAATCCGAAAACACATCTAATCGCCACTGTTCGTTTAAGTGCCAGTCTACTTGTGCTTCAAACCCATAGAGCTTTGCGTCTTGTTGGGCAAAGAGTACAACAGGTAAACCGTCGGTTTCTTCGTCAGAGCCTACGCCGTTGTTTAGTTGTTGTTGATAATCTTGCGCCGTAATAAACTCACCATCACTGAGCACAAGGTTGCTTACATCTTCGTATATGTAGTCATTCACTTGGTTTTGGAACAGGCTTAAGCTTGCATTCCAGTTATCAGCATTATAGCGATATGTAGCGTCTAAGTTGTTTGATACTTCTTTATCCATACTCTGGGCAACTTGAGCTACTGAGTAAGTACCATCATTGTTATTAACAACATCAAAAGCACCGCCTACTTCATATGTACCTGATCCTATGTGTGGGCCATAGGCATAAATTTCAGATGAAGAAGGCGCGCGTTGTGAGTATGCATAATTAAAGGCTAATGAGTGCTTATCCGTAAGACTCCAAACTACTCCAGCAGAACCAGATACTGCGGTATAATCTTGGTCTTCAAAAGATATACTGTTATCAACTGCTAGCTCATCAAAAAACTGGTTGTTTACTTTATGGGTAAGCTGTTCGACTCGTGTGCCAATTTGCCATAGTAAAGCACCTGTTTGCTTTTCTTCCATGACAAATGCCGCTAGGCTGTCTGTTTTTGTTGGTGGGGTAAAGGCTTCTTCGCCAATCGCTTCAAAGTCACTGTTGTTGTAATGCAAACCAACGATGCCGTGCCAGCCATATACCGCGCTGTGCTCTGCCCACAGCCTAGACTCGATACTTTCATTCTTAAACGTGGTGCCTATTTCTGTGCCTTCTATTTCTGAGTGCTGGTAATCAGTATATGCATTTTGCCAATGCACTGATTTTATAAAACCGTCAAGGTTATTCCAATCAACGACGCCTTGATAGCGGTCTTGTTTTAATTTAATAAATACGCCATCTTCACCTGGTAAACCGTATTCTGAATCCATTGAGCCATAAGCAAAAGCTACGCGTGTATCGTCAGTTATCCAGCCAGCACCTAAATTATAGCCATGTGCATCGATTGCTGAGTTTGAGAGTTTAGTGCTACCGCCATCTTCATTTATATCAGCAGGGACAGGTATTTTATAGTCACCGGTATTACGATTGTAGGCATCAATATGAACAGCAAAGTCACCTGATCCAGCATTTAAATCTGTGGATGTTGTTTTTGAATCTGCTACGTTATCGTACTGAGCAAATACCTCTCCACTAATACCTTGTTGTCTTTCTACAGGTAGGCGATTATCAACCACATTAACCACGCCGCCAATAGCACCGCTGCCATAAAGTAAGGTGGCTGGTCCGCGTAATACTTCAATTTGTGTTGCTGTTGATGTTTCCGTTGATACTTGGTGATCGGGACCAACGCGCGAGGCATCAGATGCACCTAATCCGTTTTGTACAACCTTGATTCGAGGTCCATCTAATCCTCTGATAATTGGACTGCTGGCAACAGGTCCAAAATAAGAGCTGTGTACGCCGGGTACATTTTTCAAGGTTTCGCCTAAGGTTGCGGCTTGGTGTTGATCAAGTTCTTCGCCACTTAAAATAGATACAGGTGTACTTGATTGAAGTACGGTACGTTTGATTGGGGATGCAGTAATAACAATTTTTTCTAAATCGCTTTCATCTTTTTGAATTTGTTTCTCTGCTGCCATAGCATGTGAACTGATAGCAGTTAATACCGCTAAAACTAATGGTGAATACTTAATTTTCATTATTTTATCTCTAAAATTTGCACTAAAACGGGCTGTTTGCCTGATGACAAACAGTCTGTGTAAAACGATTTTTAATAGTAAATTTTAAAGCGTACTCGGTGGATCGCGGTTTCCAGTGGTTACAACTGATCCGCCAAATAAAGAGGGCAGAACAGTTAAAACAGCACCGTATAGGTTTGTTTCAGGTTCAAAAACGCTGGCGGTAGGGGATAAAAAATCGTCAAAATCAAACGAATTTATGCAGAGTTGGCATTCAGTGCTATTTTGCACTGCGTGCACGGTTGAGTGCCACGGTGAAAAAACACTAAACAGCAGCAAACACACCATTAAATATTTTAAGAGTGTTTTATTATGTCTGAGCGAGTGTAAATTCATGTATTTCATTAGGTGATAGTATAACGTTGTTTTTTTTACAATGTCGAGGGAAGATATGATGAAATGTAAAAAACTGCAATTTAACCTATTTGTAAGTAGTCTTGAAGACGACCTTGCTGTGGTTTTTGAGTACCAACAAAAGGCTATAAATGGGTCATGCGATATTAGATATAACTCTCAAAGTCAGGGAAGGATAAATAAATATGCCCGCTAATTTTTAATTAGCGGGCATATTATTGTGTTGTTGTGGGATTGTTTAATGTTTCGCTTAAAGCGGGTTTAACCCCAGCTTTTGTAGTACTAGTTTAAAGTTAGCGCGGCGCTCTTCAATCGCGTGTACTTCACCACTCACTGGGCAATGATCATCAGGGCAACCACGGTTTACAATACCAGATACCGCATCCACAAAGGCGGTGCCTTGTAAGCCACCATCCACATAGTTTTTCAGCTCTGTGTAGTAGTCCCAACCGGCGTATGGGCCACCTGTATTGTCATAGGCTTGTACTGAATTAACCCAGAAGAATAAACCGGCAATCCACTTAATTTCTTTATGTTCTTCTGAGCTACAAACCAGTCCTGGGTTTGAACATAAATCTAAGTCTGCGTATAGCGGGCTTTCTGGTGCAGCTGCAACAGTTACGCCGTCAATGGTTGTGCCAATGGTATCAGGGTCAACATGTGAGCGGCCAACAAAGTGATTTAAAGTACCGAAGTTTTGACGGCCTGTGGTTTGAATTACACCACGACCCCACCAGCCACAGCCTTGCACACTTTCATCACTACCATCCCAAATAAAGCTGCCGGCTTTTTGACCTACGTATTGCTTACATTCGTCGCGCTCGTAAACTTGTTTAGAGGTATCGATAGCGGTTGGTACGGTATTACAGTGGCCGGCATTGGTCCAACGACCTACTTTGCCATTAACTAATAAACCTTGCTCTGCAAGTACGGCATCGGGAGCCACAAATATGGGGGCTGGTGCGCCATACCATTTAGCATGTGTGGTGGCTGTTTGCTCCATCTTTTCATCGCGTGGGCATGAGTATGGATGATCGTTTCCTGAAACCGGATTAGTACCGTAATCAGCATATTTTTGCCCTAATTGACCACAGCTGGCGGTCATTGGGTAGTCGACGGCTGCGCCGTATTTTACCTCTGACCAATTGTTCTCATCACAGGCATCGAAACGTATGGTTTCTTGCATGCTTTGTGATAAAAACGCTGCAATAGCTACTTTAGCGTAAATAGCATTGGTGGCATCGTCTGCTGAGCTGTCAATTAGCCAGAACTTTTCGCCAGCAACACCCACGTTATGCATTGAGTTTAAGCCCGTTAAAAAGTCAGCCCATTTATAAATAGTTGAAGGAACCCAAGTTGAATTGGGGGTTTCATACAAGAAGACTTCACTGTCCATCACTGTTTCAGCATTAGTTAAATCACTGTTCAATGATGCGATACTAGTTAGAGATGAGACATTAGCAGGTGTACCAACATAATAAAGAGGCACAGGGCTGCTCTGATAGCTGGCTATTTTATTTGTTAAATCAGTGCTGTCAGTATCAAATAAGATAGCAAATAGATTACTGTGCGCGGCTTTGCGGATATTACTTTCGCCTAAAGTGTTACCCATAAAGTAAGTTGCAGCCTGTGCAGTAGGTACTGATGACAGCATCGCCGGTGCTTGTACAAAATCGGTTACTTGTTTTACGTATTCAAGGGCGTTATGCCATTGATCGCTAGTTAAGCTTGCGGAGCTACTTGATTTAGTAAAGGCAATAAAATCTGCTTTAGATGCACCTTTATACAGCGATAAGGTATCAAGTAAGTCAGCTGTATCCTTTGACGCTGCATTCCATACTGAGCGCTTACCTGAATGAGTATCAAAAGCAAAGTCACCAATGCTTAATGACCAACCAAAAGTCGCATTAGGTGCGATTGCTGTCATGATTAAGTTTTGTGCCTGCGCCCAACCCATGGCGTCATCGGTTAAGGCGTCAATGTCGGCAACGTTGATACTGCCGCTTTTATTTGTTGTTGCTAAGGCATCAGTTAAAGCTTGTTTAACACTTATCGTCCCTAAAGAGACGCCTTTATCTAAGGTAATATTATCAAGAACATTGCTTTGTAGAATGATAGATGTAGTGCCAGCTTGTGCAGCTTGGCCAATGGCAGCAACAAAATCATTAGTAAGTTTAGTGATATCCGCTAAATCAGCACTGCTAATTAGATTAACGCTAAGATGAGCTGGCGCCGAAGATGCTGGGCTTGCAACCACAAAGTCACTAGGCCAACCAGGCATTTCTAAATTAACCGGATCATTGGCATTGGGTAATGAAAGCAGTGGTGCTGTGCCTTGTTCAGTACCGTCGCAATTTACTTGCCAGTTCCAGGTGTCATCGCTACCTGGGCGTGAAGATGTTTCCCATTTAGCGGTGTAAGCGATATATTCATCATTCACCAGTGTATCGCCAGCTTTAGCGACAGTACCTTGGCTCCAAATACTGTAGTCTTTACATATCTCACCTAGTTTCGGGTCTGTTGGAATGGTGGGATCTGTAGGGTCAGTTGGATCCGTAGGATCTCCACATTGATGTTCGAAGGCCCAACTACCATCACTCCCTGGAATTGAATTTGTATACCACTTCGCTTTGTAAGCACTGTTTTCATGCTGCATTAAATCCCCTGCGTTGGCGTGGCTAGGGCTGCCTTGCCAATCTAATTGTGGGAAGTCTGGGTAAGTGTTTATGCCGTCACAACTCGCTGCAAACGCGTTGCTTGAAATAACAGCGCTAGTAGCAAGTGATACAGCAATAAACGTTTTACTGGGTTTAAACCCAATCAGGTGGCTCTTCATTTTTACTTTCCTTACTTTAATTTTTTAGGGCAACGTTAGCGAGTTGGACACTCAGTTTTAAGTAACTTTTAGTTATCATTTATTTAACATTTAACCAAAGCTAGCACGCAGTTGACAACGCTGTCAAATGCCTTGAAAAATAAAATTAAGCTGGCTTATGCTAGGTTTTAAGTGCTGCTAAATCTTATTTCATTGATATTTAATGATTAATTTATCTATATTTGGTACGAAAACGGAGGTGATTAAAAAATTATTTTGTGAACAAATGTTAATTATTTCGTAAGTTTAATTTTATGACTTTAACTGTTTATGCGTTACTCGTGATGCTTAGTTATCTTTGCTGTAAATGAAGGCTGCGACAATATGTCACACCCTGTGAAACGTGCTTAGCTTGTATAATATTACGAATAAATTTTAATACTATCCTATGTTTATATTCGGAGTTGTCATGGCACAGCAATTTTTGCCTGTTGTTACTGTTCTTTCTTTACTCGTTACCTATTCAGCAAATGCACACGTCCAGCCGCAGGCAAAGTCTAATCCAACTAAAAAATTAGGAGACACCAGTTTTGTTGTGGGCGATACAATTAGTGTTGTTGGCACACGATTCATAGACAGCTCCAGAGCACTTACTTCTGTTGATAGAATGTCGGCAGAGGTCGCTCAAAATACCGATTTTGATTATGCATGGCAGTTAGTGGGTAAAATGCCTGGTGTTATGTTGACTGAGTTTAATCAAGGCACTACCAGCGGCAAGTTGTCGTTTCGGGGCTTTAACGGTGAAGGCTCTGTGAATGCAATTAAGCTGTTAATTGATGGCATTCCTGCCAACACTAATGATGGCATTCCTGCCAACACTAATGATGGCAATATGCCGTTCATTGACATGATTTTCCCTATTGAAATAGATGCGGTAGAAGTTATACGTGGTACTAATGATCCCCGTTATGGGCTGAATAATATTGCCGGTAATGTCGCATTTGCAACCCGTAGTGGTGGCAATTATATAGATGGTCGTCTAACTGCTGGCAGTTTTGGTGCGTATCAAGGAGAAGCTGCATTAGGCATTGAAAGCGACAAGTTTAAACAAAATTACGCAATAGGTTATCGTGAAAAAGAGGGCTATCGTGATCATTCAGCGCTTGATAAAAAAAGTATCTCAGGAAAGTGGGGGTATGATATTTCAAGCGATACAGAGGTCACTGCAAGTGCTCGTCATTATGAAGCGAACGCTGAAGAACCTGGTTATTTAACCGCAGATGTTGCTTACTCAACACCTGATGTTAGCAATGCCTACAATGAAACAGATAAAGATTCCCGCAGCATCAGCCAATACAGTTTAGGGTTAGAGAGCCAGTTAGCTGAAGAAACTCATTTTAATGCCCTTACTTGGTTAAATGAATATGAAGACGACCGGTTTGTTAAATTTTCAGCGCAAGCCTCGCAGCAAAACCGTTTTAGTAAAGAGAAACACTATGGTGCAAGCACATCGTTAACTTATACGCCTAAAGTCGCTGCTTTGAATACGCTTTTGTTTGAAGTAGGAGCAAGTATAGAGAAACAAGATGTGGTAACAAAACGGTATTTAACCGACGAGCGAGTGATTGTTGAGCAAACACGTGATCAAAACTTTGATCTGTCAGTACAAGGGCTTTATGTACAAACTATGATTGAGCCGACTAAGTGGTTACGTATTACGCCAGCTTTACGGGTTGATTGGATCGATGGTGGGTTTTATAACGCGTTAACCGACGAGCATGCTGAAATTAACGATTATGGCGCAATTAAGCAGCCAAAATTATCGCTCGCAATTATGCCTGCTGAACAACTAACCATTTTTGCTAACTGGGGGAAAACGTATCAGATTGGCACAAACTCTGGTGCTTATTTGATTGGTGCGAGGCAAAATGATCTAGACCCTTCAATGAACGAAGGGCTGGAATCTGGTGTGAAATGGAAGCCAAGTCGAGATAGTGAAATACGGATTGCTTTATGGCAGCAAACAGCGACTGGTGAATTTAAGCGTAAATTGAATGATCCGCTCGGGGATTTTGATAATTTAGGGGCAACTAAACGCAAAGGTGTTGATGTTCAAGCATCGTGGAATCCTACCAATAAACTTTCGTTATGGGGCGCACTTGCGTGGCAGCAAGCTAAAATAGACACCCCTGATCCAAGTACACCAGAGTATGCAGGTAATGATATTGATCATATTCCTAATCGCTTATTCACCGCAGGAATAGATTACCAGTTCACTAGTCAATTAAATCTGGCTGCAACACTGCGTGCGCAATCTGATTACGAATTAACACCAAGTAATAGTCAAGGACGCTATGGTGATTTTACTCAATTAGGCTTAAAAGCAAGGTATGAAGTTAACTCGGCGCTGATGTTAAGTGCACAAATTGATAATTTAACCGATGAATATTACGAATATGTTTGGTGGGATGGCTCGCAAACATTGCATAGTCCAGGACAAGGTCGTGCTGTATCTGCTGCCATCAAGTTTAAGTATTAATGCATAAGCAACGTCTGACATGGCGTAAACTTGCAAGGCGCGTGCACCTTTGGTTAGGGCTGAGCGTTGGCATTGTTTTTGTGATGCTATGCTTGTCTGGGGCTGTATTGGTTTATTACCCGCAAATTGATACTTGGCTACACCCCGAACTTGCAAGCTCAGTGCAGCAACCAGCGGATTATAATGCGGCACTTAGCACTTTACGCACACAATACCCTGATAAATTGGGGCCGTGGCGTTTTGAAGTAACACCTGAGCAGCAATTTATTCCGGCGCGGTATTATAACCCGCAGGAAACACAAGGGCAGGGATTTGCTCCTATGATGGTGTGGCTGTCAGCCGATGGCAATAAATTGCTTAGGCAGTCATTTTGGGGGGATTACTTAGTTACTTGGTTATATAACCTCCATTTTGCTTTATTACTCGGTAGCACAGGAACCATTATTGTCGGTTACCTTGGCCTTGGCTGCGTACTGTTATTGCTCAGTGGCTTAATTGCATGGTGGCCAAAGCCAGGCTTTTGGATCAAGCAATTACGTTTTAAACGCCGAGCGGCTTTGTTAGGGCTTTTATACGATTGGCATAAAACCATTGGTTTACTGGCATTGTTGCCGTTACTTGTTGTTACGCTCACAGGTGTAATGCTTGCTTTGCCTAAAGAGACCAATGCTATTTTGGGGTGGACGCTTGATGAAGTTACAACGGCTAATAGACCCACAGCAACAATAACGTTTCAGCAGCCACAAATCAGTGTTAGTCAGGCTGTCAACATAGCACAAACAAAACTGCCAAATGCACGCCTTGCATGGATAGAAACCCCTAGCGTAAACCAAGGCTATTATCGATTACGTATGCAAGTAGCCGGCGATAAATCAACTCGCTTTCCGCATAGTTATATTGATATTAACCCGCACTCAGGTGAGGTGGTTAAGCTATTTGATCTTAACCAGCAAGGAATAAGTAACCAAGTCAAAAACTGGTTACATCCACTACACAATGGCAGTGTTGGCGGTACGGCGCTGAAAATACTGTGGATTATCGTATCATTGGCAAGCTTAGCATTAGCTTGGCTAGGGTGTTACCGCTGGTATTTGCGCATAACAATGGCAAAGTCAAAATCAACTAAACCGTAACGAGCTGTTGCAAAATCAAGCTGCTTAATGCTGCTTTTTTGTTCGCCAGTGATTTGGCATTTTAGTTTATAATTGCATTCACAGTTTGTTAAAAATAGTGTTATATTTGTGTTTTACATTAAAAGTAATAAAATAATACAAATCAAAATTAACAATCAGGTTGAGTGATGACAATACAAACAAATAGTCCGTTAGTAGAGCAGCGTGCCGACCCATTTGTGCATAAGCACAACGATGGCTTTTATTATTTTACAGGTTCAGTGCCTACGTATGATCGTATTGAGCTGAGAAAATCAAAAACATTAGCTGGTTTAAAAGACGCAGAAACGGTTGATATTTGGTTTAAGCACGAAAGCGGTCCTATGAGTCGTCATATTTGGGCACCAGAAATTCATTACTTAGACGGCAAATGGTATATCTATTTTGCTGCTAGTGAAGAAGGTGATATTTGGGCTCTGCGTCCGTATGTACTTGAGTGCAAAGGCCAAGATCCGCTCAATGATGAGTGGGTTGAGCTTGGTATGATGCAAGCGGCTGAAGGTGATGATAAGTCATTCACTGATTTTTCATTAGATGCGACTATCTTTGAGAATAATGGCAAACGCTATTTTTGTTGGGCTGAAAAAACCGGTGGGCAATTTGCAGCATCCAACTTGTACTTAGCTGAGATGGAATCACCAATCAAGTTAAAAACAGTGCAGTTTATGCTTACAACCCCTGACTATGATTGGGAACGTGTCGATTTTTGGGTGAACGAAGGCCCGGCGGTATTAAAACACAACGGCAAAATCTTTATTGCATTTTCAGCCAGTGCCACAGGCGCATGTTATTGTATGGGTTATATGGAAGCAGATGAAAATGCTGACCTACTTGATCGTAACTCATGGACTAAAACACGCATGCCAGTGCTTGAAACAGACGTTGATAAGAAGATTTTTGGCCCAGGTCATAACTGTTTTACTGTTGCAGAAGACGATGTAACGCCGCTATGTATTTATCATGCACGTGATTATGAAGATGCTATTGGTGAGCCAAGTGTAGTGCCAAAAACAGATACTCGTCCGCTTGCAGAAATAGTTAAAGATCCGCTTTACGATCCAAATCGTCATGCGCGGGTATTTGCAGTGAAATACGATGAAAACGGCAAACCTGTATTTGAACTGTACTAAAAAGTATAAAAAAGCCACCGAGTAGGTGGCTTACTAACGGCTATTAGTTTACTAATAGCCGTTTTTTAATGTCGGTTTTATAGTGCGACTAAACTTTGCTCTAGCATTGCTTTAATTTGCTGCACTATTTTGGCCTCAGTTGCGGGGTCAAATTGTGCGATACGCGGGGTGTGGATATGGCCAGTTGGAATATCCGAATTAAGCTCATCACGCAGGCGAATACTGCGATACGAAATTTCGTTCGACAGATAACCACCGCCGCCACCTTTAACAGCTATAGCTCCTTCAAGCTCTGCCAGTGTTTTTGCTTCAAACGCTTTCTCAAGGGTTATTACTTTGTGGTTATCGTTTATCTTGAATTGCCCTTGGGCTTGCTGCATTTGCGAGACAGGTAAGCTAAATTGCACAAACTCACTACCGGGTAATGGGCGGTCATTAAGACTTGGCACCAACGGTGCTGTTGCTGTGCCACCGTAAACGATATTAGCATTATCTGGCGCTGTTACGCTGCGGCGCTTACCTGGAAACCGCTCAAGATCAAATTCTTTACCGCCCATGCTTACAGTAACAACCATATCTACATTATTAACTGCGTAATAAGGCGCAAGCAGCTGCTCAATAATACCTTGATCAAAGTCCTCATAGCGTACAGGCACCATCACGGTATTAATTTCAGCGGTTATACCATTGTGGGTGATCACTTGGCCATCGAGTAATAATGCCGCTACGCCTGAAGGATTGCTTTGATTGATATTTCTATCCAGTAAAAACGGATCAAACCCCGTTAGTAAAATCTTTTTATTAGTGTTTTGCGAGTAAGCTAAATCGGTGCGGCCACGACTGCCATTTTCAAGCAGTGTTAGCAATGTACTTTGCTCTGCTGATGTAATTGGAAAATCAGGTTTTGTGGTGCGGATCGCTTTACTTGAAAGTAACCGTGCCCAGTAAAGCTCGCGATCATCATAGCTTTTACTTGTTATGATACGTTGCTTTGCATCCAGCCATAGTTGGCTTGAATAATCATGGACTAAATCAGTCGCCTGTTTATAGCTTTTTAGGTTTTTCCAGCGTTGCTCAAATTGAGTTATCTCTTTAGAAAATGCGGCTAAAACCTCTGGCATGGCGGTGCTGGCTTTTTCAATGCGCTGTTCTTCAACTGTTAAAGAGGCACTTATTGTTGAAAAGGAGGATAAAAGTAAGCTCGTGCTTAAAATTAGTTTGATCATGTGTGTCCTAAAAATATCTGCTAATGAGTAGGCTTTTGCTTACTATCCTACTGTTATAATGTGAGTGCAAATTAAAACGATAGTTGGCTAATCCTAGAGGCAATGCTAGCAAACTGTTATCCTTCACGCATTAGAAGTAACAGAGTAAATAATATGATCAACGATAACGATTTAATCGACACCCTTGAAGAGCTAGAAGCATTTTTATTACTGATTGATAATGGCGGCCTAGGTTTAAAGAACGTAGCGGGGGTGGCGTTAGCCACCAATAACACTAACGGTCGCCCGTTTGTCGCGGTACTTGATGATGACCATAAGTTGCTTTTAGGGCGTTGGGTAACGCAAGAGGTGTTTGAAAACGGCAAGGACTTAGTGCGTCGCGGCCCGCAGAAAACGCATTAAGGTTCAGTGTTATATCAAATAAATGGCTCAGTGCTGGTGGTTTACTTAAGCTCACTTTTTTAATCTTATTTTAATGTTGCTGATAAGTCTTTTTTAGATACTTTCAATACTATGACTTTATCAATTTTATTAAAGGCATAAATGAAAGTGAAACAAAAAAAAGCAGCAATTTTTGCAAAATGTGCATGGTTAATGAGTGTGTCTACAGTGGTTGTAACCAGCGCAGTTGTCAGTGCTGAGACTATTAATGATAGTGCGGTTGCTGAGCAGCGAGCTGTGCTTGAGAAAAATACTCATGGTAAAGGCTTTGGGCCACAATCTCCGCGTGATATCGACCAATATTATGGTACCAACTTACGTAGCTTTGCAAAGGCACCCAGTCGTAGTGATCTTAATTTATGTAATATTCATTTTCATAAAAACGCTGAACATAAAGGCGGTGAGTTTACTACCTTTGCAGGCAATGGTGATGGCAAAGGGCATAATACTGGTTACGTCTACGATGGCATGTTGTCAGCAGCACAACTAAAGCCTGTTGAGGGTAAGGTATGCGCTGCAAAAGCTGATTCATTAAAAGTGGGTGATACTCTAGAGGTACACTTTGTGTATTCGTCAGCACAAGTAAGCCCAGGGCCGACTTTAGGTGCTTGTTTGGCGGATAGCACGATGAACCCTGCTTTTCGTGTCGAAGGACAGGTAATTGTGCTGGCTAATGATAAACAGGCTGTTAACTTTGGTGAGCTTGCTGAAATTGAGCAAGTTAATGGTTATTATCAAGCACCCAATATACCGACAAATATGGGGATCCCGGTTGAATATCTAGGCTCAACCACGGGCCCTGCTTACAATGAAAAAGCATCACCAATTCAGGTAAGTTGGAGTGTGCGGCCACTTGTCGCCGTGGTAGATATAAACAGTGTTAGCGAGTGGTGTGATGATAATGTATTTAATGAAGATCACGCCCATGGTGTACGTAACTTAGTACAAAACCCTAAATTATTGTCACCTATCTCTCAGTAATCATAAAAAAATTATGCGCGAGCACTCGGCTCGCGCTATCTTAAGCTCATTCGGTAGCCATTGCCGCGCAAGGTTTGAATAGCTAAATTGGGCTGCGTTTCTATTTTCTTTCTGAGTCGGCTGACATACACATCAATAATATTGGTATTGGGCTCACTGTAAGTTTGCCAGACCCTACTTAGTATCCGCTCACGGGACAATACCTTGTCTTGGTTTTCAACAAAATACAGCAGTAGCTCAAACTCAATTTTAGTCAGTGGTAATTCTTGCTCGTTAAGTAAGGCAATACGTTGCTGAATATTCAGCGTCAATGAGCCGATATTTAGCGTTGTTTGATTCTGCTGTTGTGGCGCTGTCATACGCCGTTTTAAAGCGAGGACACGGGCTAATAGTTCATCAAAATCAAAAGGTTTGCACAAGTAATCGTCAGCGCCCATTTCCAGCCCTTTAACCCGCTCGGGTACTTCATCTAATGCGGTTAACATCAAAATCATAGGAGGATTAGGAAGAGTTTTGAGTACCTCAAGTATTGTTAAACTATCTTGGTTGCCAAATAGTCTATCGAGTATCACTATATGCGGCGAATTTTTTTTAATAAATGGCAGTACTTCATGTAATTCATTAATGCTGGTGCATTCATAGCCTTCGCTACGTAATCCTCGTGAGAGAAAATTTAACAGCGGTTGCTCGTCATCTGCGAGTAAAATATTCATTATGTGTATCCCAGTGGTAGAGCAACAGAAAATACCGAACCTTGGCCTTGCGTTGAGGTAACACTGATTGTGCCATCGTGAGCCTCAACAATGGCTTTTGCGATTGGTAGGCCAAGCCCTAAGCCCTCACTATGTTTACTAAAACGCACAAAGCGCTCAAAAATATTGTCAACTTCAGCTGCTGAGATCCCTTCGCCATAATCTTTAATGGCAATGGTGAGCATTGAGTTGGCCTTAGCTAGCGTAATTTCGATTGGTTGATCTGACTTTGAATACTTAATTGCGTTATCAAATAAAATCGCCAGTACTTGTTGGATCCTTTGCGTATCAATAGTCACAAGTAGTTCGTTTAAGTTTGCATCGGCGTCGAATGTGATCGTTCGAGTTACATTGAGTTTTTGCCATTTGACAACCTCTGACTCAACCAAGGGTATGATTGTGGTTGGTGTAACCTCAAGGTTTATTTGGTTCATTTCAGCCCGCGTTAATAGCAATAAATCATCTACTAAGCGGCTTAAACTGAGTGCTTGCCCAAGTATTGACTGTAACGTTTGGTTAAAGTCATCAACCGACACAGACTGCATGCGCAGTGTTACTTGTGCCTCGCCACGAATGATGGTCAGTGGTGTACGCAGTTCATGTGATACATCAGCAATAAATTGGCGGCGCCTTGAATCAATTTTAGTAAGCAGCAGGTTGGCTTCAGTGAGTTCACTGGTACGCTGTTGAACTTCAAGTTCTAATTGTTTTCTTGATTGTATTGCGTTTTTTTCGTGCTCTTGCAGGCGCAGCGCAAGTTGGTTTATCGATGTGGCGAGTTCTTCAAATTCATCATCGAGCGTTACTGAAATTGGCTTTTGATAGTGGCCTAACGCAATCGAGTTGGTTGCGTTAGCAATTAGTATTAGTGGTTGATAGAGCTGGTTAAACAACCAATAACAACCGTACAAGATTAACGGAATAGAAAGCGCACCTAAGCCAATTGCAAACCATAAAATGGTGGTGTTGAGCATCTCAATTTTGGCATTGAGTGCTGCAACTACTTTGCTTTGCCGTGCTACAGCAGAGTTGATTGCTTCTCTAAATTGATCATCAATTGTGACCTCAAGTAAACGCTTTAGCTGCGCTTGCTGATTTAAAGGGGCTGTATTACCGCTACTAACTACGGCTCTAAATTCAACGGTGATTTCATCAATGAGTCGTACCAGTTCATCGGTGTCTTCAATGCTACCTTTGGTAAAAGATAAGCCGAGCGCGTTACGCTGTTCGATCTCTAGTTTTTTAATTTGACTGATTGATTGTTGGATCAGGTTTTGCTTTTTACGAACATAGGCTTGGTTAGCATTTTGGCCAAAGATAATTTCATCGGTTAATTGCTTAAATAACCGGTAAGAAATGCTCGAGAGCTTTTCATGTTCGACCAATAATGACTGAGCAATATTACTTTGCTGCAAATTTTCGCGAGTTAAATGAGCGGAGATTGCGGTGCTCAGTAGCGCCAAAAATAAAATAAAAGCGGTGGTTAGACCAAAGTAAAAAAGTTTGCGCTTGTACATAGAGATTGACTGAGCTAAAAAGGTTAACAAAGGGTACATTGAAGGCTTTTGCTAAGCAATAGAGCTTACACTTAATAGCACTGAGGAGTTATTTGAAAATGAAGCTGAAACAGGTAAGTTAAAACAGGTAAGTTAAAAAATATAAGTTAAGCAGGTAAAAACTATTACCTGCTTAACTGGAGCAGAATACATCGCTATTTTTTCAGCTCATTGGCTAGCTCTTGCTCGGGAAAATCTTTAAAAAGATCACCTTGTGCGTTGTCTTTCGGTGCGGCATCGTTATCTTCTTCATATTCATCATCAATGTCATCGACCACCAGCATTTGTTCATGAGCGGTGGTCTCTTCAATCCGTGGATCCATGGTTGCAGCCAGTGGTGAATTGGTGACATCAGACGTACCGACCACGTAATCACTCGACTCTGGTTGCTCTACTTTTTGCTTTGAGTTTATGAAGGTAAGTAATAAATACATCACCACAGTTAATGAAGCAAGTGACGCATATAACGCTTGATGGCCAAAATAACTCATGATCTGCGCATTTGCGGTTGAACCAAGGGCTGCGCCTGCACCAAAGGCAACCAACAATGCAGAAGATACGCCAACGCGCTCTTCATCTTCAACACGGGAGTTAGCCAACGCTGATGATAACGGGTATAAGGTAAAAGCAAATAAGCCGAATACAAATGTCAGTATAAAGGCGAGTGTTTGCGAAATAGGCAGTAAAAACAAGGCAAGACTGACCACGCAGATAGCAACTGCATTACTGCGTAATAACACACTGCGACGTACTCTATCTGATAGCATTCCCATGGGCCATTGGGCTAATAAACCGGCTAAAATAGTGGCGGACATAAAAATGGCAATTTCCGACGAACTAAAGCCTGATAGCTTTGCAAAAGTAGGCGCAAGGCCGTAAAAGCTACCATTAATAATACCCGCAAAATGCACCGCAGTCATAGATTGTGGTACTTTTTTAAAGTAATCAAACAGGCTTACTTGTATTGGCTTTAATGGCTTGGGGTGGATTCTACGCGTGATGGAAATTGGAATAATACCAATAGCCAGCGCCATACAAACTAAAAACAGTGGCGCATAACCTAACTCTGGAAATTCAGCTAAAGCAAATTGGCCTAAAATAGTGCCTAAATATGAGGTGATCATATAAAACGAAAACACTCTACCACGAGACTCAGGAGCCGCTTGTTCGTTAAGCCAGCTTTCCAGCACCATGTAATTGCACATCATACCCAGGCCTACACAAAGTCGTAGGCCAAGCCAAACATAGATGTTATCACTTACCCCATGCGCTGCTACACACGCTATTACAGCGGCAGTGCTGGCAGTAAAGGTTCGAATATGACCGACCGACTTTATAAGGTGATAGCCAAGCTTAGCCCCCAATAATAAGCCGAGGTAATAACATGAGGTTATCAAACCTATCCATAAGGTTGACGTACCATGCTGCCCTAAATAAAGGGCTAAATAGGTGGTTAGTAGGCTGGTGCCAATAATTAAGAAAAGGTTGGCAAAATATAACGAAGGAAATGATTTCATTTATATACAAATTATTAGCTTGGACAACTAGATACTAGAATAATCAAAGGGATTTTCCAAGTAATAAACACCAGCGTGCTCATCGGTGCATTCAGTTAGACAAACTTTGCTTGAGCAATTACCATAGCCGCAGAATGATTTTTACAGAGTGCTATTATGTCGTTGCCTGCTTGCCCTAAATGCCAATCTGAATATGTGTATCAAGATCTAAGCTTATTGATTTGCCCTGAGTGTTCGCACGAATGGGACCCTAAAAGTGATAGTGATGAAGACACAGTTATAGTCAAAGATGCTAATGGCACCTTATTGGCAGAAGGCGATAAAGTCACTGTTGTTAAAGATTTAAAAATTAAAGGCAGTTCGCAAGTCATTAAGATTGGCAGCAAAGCCGTGATCCGTTGGATCAAAGACAGTAAAGACCACCAACTTGATTGCAAAGTTGATGGTGTGGGTGAAATGATGGTAACAGCCAAGTTTGTGAAAAAGGCCTAACTAATTAATTTATAGCTCATTTCAAGGCCTTTGCATGGTTTAACTACAGCTCGTAGATGGAAATTAAATGTGAGTAAGCAAAATGTACTGAGTTACTATCGCGATTGCTACAAAGAAGATAGCGCTGATCTAAACCTATGGGATTTGAGTAAATTAAAAAAAACAAGACCGCCACGTACTTGAAGGAAGAGATGACTTAGGCTCGGGCTTTTTACCCAGATTGCCAATACCGCAACAATTTGCAGAGCCAATGATGAAGCGTGTGGAGGTTTATAAACGTGAGCGTATTTTATTGTACGTACGGTTTTTATTGGTCGCAAAGCTTGAGATCAAAGGCGAGATCAAACAAGTTGTATCCCCGATTTTGTTTAACGAAGCTGTAATAGAAAAAGACAATGACGAGGACTATTATTTTTCGGTTGTCGACTCTCAAGCTGAAATTAATGAACCGCTTACTCAGCTATTAATGCCTGAAGCTGAACTTCTCGATGACACAGCAGATATACAATCAGCCTACTTTTGGACCTCATTACTTAAACAAAGCCCCGTTGAGTTAAATTTATTAACGCTTTTAAATTACCCTGAATTAGCCAATCTAGATGAAATTAAAACAGCTTTAAAAAGTAGCACAGCAACCTTGTTACCGGCATCAATGTTGGTGTTTGTAGAACGCTCAGCCAGTAGTCGAGGTGTACTTCACGAGCTTGAAGAAATTACTGGCTCTAAAACGCTTTCACCACCAATTAACGCGTTAGTTGCAGGTGATGAGATGCCCAAAAGTACTAAAGAGTTAAAGTATGACTATTTACCAGGGTTATTATCAGCGCCGCAAAAGAAAGTCATTTCGATAGCTGCTAACGCCCATTTAGGCTGTGTATCAGGGCCGCCGGGGACAGGGAAAAGCTACACCATTGCCGCAGTTGCAGCAGAGCACATAGCGCGTGGTGAGTCAGTATTAATTGTTGCAAATAATGATCCTGCACTTGATGTGATCGCAGATAAACTGGATGAAAATTTTGCGTTAAGTGATGTATCAATTCGGGCTGGACAAAAAGAGTTCTTAAGAAAACTAAAAGATTATATTGCTGACTTATTATCTGGTTATTTAACAGATGAGCAGGAAAAATCCCCAGCTATTTTTGAGTCAGAGCTAAGAGCACAAAACGCACTACTGCATGATTTAGAGCAACGTTTTGATAAGTTTTGTCGTAACGCGATAATCCGAGGACAACGGCTTAAAAAGCTTGAAGATAAAAACATTCAATGGTTAAGCAACTTATACCTCAAGTGGGCTCAGCGCAGCATTAAAAAATTAGCCAAACAGTGGTCAGCCTTAGATCAAATTAATGAGCAACAAACAAAAAGAGAGATGCTGGCTAGCCGCTATTTAACCGCGTTAAAGAATAATAATTTGCGGGCATTAGTTAAAACTGAACGTAAATCGTTACAGGCATTTAATCAGGCTATTCGTAGCCGTACTTCTAAAAGGCAGTTTGAGTTATTTGATAATATAGAATACCCATCATTGCTAGCGGCATTTCCGGTGTGGTTAGTGAGTTTAAATTCGTTATATCGAGTATTGCCCTTAAAGCCGCAAATGTTTGATTTAGTTATTATCGATGAAGCAACGCAGTGCAATATTAGCAGTTGTTTACCAGCTCTTTATCGGGCAAAGCGAGCGTTGGTGGTTGGAGATACTAAACAACTACGGCATTACTCCTTTTTAGCCAAATCTAAAGAGGCTCAGCTTCGTGCTAAAAATCACTTATCGCTCTCAAGTGAAGGGGTCGTTAGTTATCGTGATAACTCAATTTTAGATTTGACATTAAATGCGCTCAACAGCGATCAGCAATTAGCCTTTTTAGATGAACATTTTAGAAGCAAACCTGAGTTAATTCATTTTAGTAACAGCTATTTTTATCAATCAAAATTAAAAGTAATGCAACACCGTCCCTGCACAAGTAGTGGCCACTTATTTATACAGCGTGTTAATGGGGTAAGAGATAAAAATGGCGTTAATCAACTTGAAGCAAGTGCCATAATAGCGTGTATTAAGCAGCAAATGAGTGATGATCGAGATAGCGGGGTGTATCACAGTATTGGTGTTGTTTCGCCATTTCGAAGTCAGGCCGATTTTATAGCCAAGCAAATAGACAGCCACTTCAGTGAAACCGAAATAACTAATCACAAGCTCAGAGCTGCCACCCCTTTTGGGTTTCAGGGGGAAGAACGCGATATTATGCTGCTTTCTTTTGCCGTGGATAATGATGCAAAACGCGCGGCCGTTTATTTAAATAAAGCTGATGTTTTTAATGTGACGATAACGCGGGCAAGACAAGCACAGCATTTATTTTTATCTATTGATGAAACACAGCTACCAGAACACTATTTATTAAGGCGTTATTTAGGCTCGATAAACGAGTTTGCCGCTGCTCATAGTTATTTGTCTGATATTGATAATTTTCAACGCGATGTTATACAAGAGCTGCTCAAATTACAGATAGAAACATGGCCGGGTTACTCTGTAGCAGGTACCGAGGTTGATATTTTGTGTCGTTACCAAGGCCACTACTTGGCAGTTGATCTAATTGGTTACCCGGGGCCTTGGGCTGAATTTTTTGAGTTAGATACTTATAAATTATTTAGCCGCGCTAATATAGAAATGCTACCCATAAGCTATGGTTTATGGGTCGTTGATAAAGACACCTGTCTACAAGCAATTGCAAGTAGGCTGAAAGTGAGCAGCAATAAGCCTTAATATCGATTAGGCTTATTGCCTGCAGGTATCTTGAACTTCTTCTGTCTCAAACAAGTTTACTTCTGCACTTGATCGACTGACGCTGTTTTTTTGTAAGGCAATATACAGATCTGAGTGCACGTAGATGCCTTCTTTACCGGATGTCATACCGGCAACCTCAAACCATGATAGTAGTTGTCGCTTTCTGCCTGCGATTTCTAACCTTATATTACGTTTTTTAAAGATCACGTCTAAATCTGCGAGCATCGCCATCACGCTTAAATCTAAATGAGTAAAGCAGGGCACAGCATCAATAATAACGCATTGGGTGTCGTCTTTTTGCCGTGCATATTGTTCTAGTAAGCGTCGTTTAAAGTAACCGGCATTAAAGTAAGTTAACGGTGAATTAAAGCGATAAATAAACACTCCTTGTACTGCTTTTGCTTTATCAGTGGCATCTAGGCTTCTTACGACCCCGTTAATATCAACACCTAATATAGTGTCTGTTGGGCGCATTACAGTACGAATAAATTGAAATAAACCCAATAATACCGCGAGCGTAATGCCCGGTATTACGCCAATAAAAAGCACGGCAAATAAGGTTGCTAACGCAAGATAAAAGGCGTGTTTATCTTTACGTTTTAATTGCCATACGGCTTTTAAGTCTAATAAGTGAATTGACGCAATTATTAGCACAACCCCTAATGCGGCACTGGGGATAAACTCAAGTGGCGCTGTTAAAAACAATGCAATAATGGCGATGATCCCTGCTGCAATAATAGAGACTAATTGCGTTTTACCGCCAGTCGCATCATTAACGGCAGTGCGCGAATCAGCGCCACTGACAGCAAAACCTTGCGATAAAGCAGAGGCAAAATTCGCAATACCTAAGGCTCTAAACTCTTTATCTGCATCGATATCGTAGCCATTTTTAGCGGCAAAACTGCGGGCTGTAAGCATCATGCTAACAAAGCTAACGATTGCTAAATTAAGCGCTGGTACAACAAGTTCACGAATAATACCGATATCATAAATAGGCGTGTTAAACACTGGCAGACCACCACTTACAGTGCCAATGGTATTGATATCAAACTGTTTTAAGTTGAAAAGCCACACTAATAAGGCGCCAAATGCGATAGCAAACATAGATGCGGGCCAGTTCGGTTTAAGTCGTTTCATTGCAAAGTAAACAGCAACAGTGAATAAGGCCATCAATAAGGTGGGGATATGGGTTTGTGCTAAGTAAGTGGGCACGCCACCGAGTCGTTCGAGTAAATATTTATTATCAAAAGTAAAACCAAATACTTTAGAAAATTGACTGACAATAATAGTGATCGCCACCCCGTTTAACAGGCCCATTAAGATTGGTTTAGATAAAAAGTCAGCCAGTACACCTAATTTAAATTTGCTGGCAATTAAGCACCAAAAGCCAGTCATGGCGGTCATAGTAACAACGAGTTGCCAATGCTTGACAGTGTCGCCTGCTGCAAGGGGAGTGACTACCGCAGCTATAACGGCGCAGGTTGCGGCATCAGGGCCAACAATGAGTTGTTTGGAGCTGCCAAACAGAGCATATAGGATCATCGGTAGTATGCATGAGTACAAGCCAACGGCGGCATTTACCCCGGTAAGTTGTGCATAGGCAATAGCAACCGGCAAAGCAACAGCGGCAACAGATAGTGCGGCTCTGGCATCATCAGCAAACCACTTTCGTTCATAATGAAATAAAGTGTTTAAACCCGGCATAAAATCATACAAACGCGACAGCACACTTGTTTCCTTGTTGGTTGTGAGCACTGGGATAGTATAGCTACCCCTTTGTTATTTCGATAGATACAAAGGGGAGTGGAGATGTTATTTAGCTTGCAAGCTGCTGGTGAATATTGCTAACTAACTCTTTTGGTAAACAAAGTTGATTGGCAAGTGCTGCCAAATATTGTTCTGACACGGATTGTTGCAAATCAATAGCACTGGCACTGGCGGCGTATACTTCGATACCTGTTTGCGCATCTGGTACGGCTTGCACTAGCTCTGCAAGCTGCATTGGTTTGCGCAATTCATCAAACAACATGGCTTTTTCTTGCATTGAAAGCTGCATATTCTCAACAGCAGCAAATATTTTTTGTCGCTCTGTTTCGTCTATATGGCCATCAGCATATGCCGCAGCAATCATTGCCCGCATTAAAATTAGTTGGCCCGCTCCACTCTCATCTTCTACAACTTGCTGAAAAGACTGCTCTGGCATTGTTTCTGGGGCATAATCAAAACTACTCGTTTGTTTAGTCGTTTGACTTTGTGTGCTGTTAGTTTGTGCTGAGTATTGTTTGTAAGCCTTCCACGCTAAGCCGCCAACAGCTGCAAGTGCGCCATATTTTATGGCTTTTTTTACCGGTTTTTTTACTGCCTTTACCGCTCACTAAGCTGGTTAAGCCGCCCCCAGCTACACCACCCAAAAAGCCACTTAATGCACCTGATTTATTTAGACTGCCTACTAATTTTTGTAAGTCTTCCATTATTGTCTCCTATTTGCACTTGTTCCCAGAATATGTGAAAAGTGATGTAAATAAAACCAGATCTTTGTTACTCACTATTTATACGTAGCGCGCTTTATCATTTGTGGCAGTTGTCTTATTACATACTAAACAATACCGAGATGATTAATAGCAAAGCCATTGTGATATTGAATAGCCGCAGACGACGTGGGTCGTTTAAATAGTTTTGTAGCTTTTGACCAAGCAGTGTCCATGAGCTTACACAAGGCAAGTTTATTAAACCAAAAACTAAACCAACAAGGAGTATTGCATTGAACGTTTTTGATGGTGCGTAAATACTTATGGCACTTAATGCCATGGTCCACGCTTTAGGATTTACCCATTGAAATAATGCTGCTTGTACAAACGTAAAAGGTTTAGTTTCATCCTTACAACTGCTATCCGGAGCATTGCTGGTGGCAATTTTATAGGCAAGGTAAAACAAATAGCTGACGCACAGCACTTTGAGTACTTGATAGCTAATTGGAAATAAATCAAATAATTGCATTACCCCAAGACCAACGAGCACCAACATCAATACAAATCCCAGTGCAACGCCCAACATATGCGGTACTGTGCGCTTAAAGCCGAAGTTAGCCCCCGAGCTCATTAACATAAAGTTGTTAGGGCCCGGAGTGATGGAAGAAACCAGTGCAAATAATGCCAGTGCTGATAATAGTTCAATATTCATTAATAGTTGCTCAGAGGATGATTGTTATGCAATTATATTTTTATTCTCGCGCAACTTTCGCGCTAACTCCGTTTTAAATTATTTATTTTGGCAACTTACCATGAAAAAAGATCGAATTAACGACAGAATATTGCAAGAGTTAAAAGTCAATGGCCGCATAGCGAACGCAGAACTTGCTGAACACGTTGGTTTATCACCGTCAGCTTGCTTGCGCCGTGTACAAGAATTAGAAAAAGCAGACGTGATAAAAGGCTATCGCGCCGTTATTAATAATCAAGCATTTGGCTTAGGGTTTGTCGCTTATGTAGGTGTGGGCTTAAATGAACACTCCACGAAATCGCAACGTGCATTTGAACAAGCGCTGGAATTTATAGATGAAGTAAAAGAGTGCCACAACGTGACAGGTTCATTTGAATATTTGTTACGAGTAGAGACGGCCGATATAAAATCTTATAAAGCGTTTCACGCTGATGTATTAGGAGCAATACCGCAAGTGCGAACTATTACCTCCCATATAGTAATGGATTCGCCAAAAGATGAGCGAGCATAAGTTTATTTATCACGCTTATTGCTGATTTACAGTAGGTACAAAACCCGTACAATACGAGACATGAGAGAAGGGTAATGTGCTTGGTGCCCGAATCATTTTATAGTTAACCTTTAAGGCAGATATCTTTAGATTTTTTATAATTGAAGTTTGCCATTCAATTTTTAAAAACATCAACTTCTATACGTTTGTCTTATATCTACAATATGTTTATATGCTAAACATAGTTCAAGATTAGATTCTTAATTCAAAGAACTACTTTTATTGTGATTGCCAGTATGATTTCGATTAATAAGCTCTCGATGTATCAATACCATTGAGCTTTGACATTGCTACACGAGGGGAAAAAATGAGTAATTTAAGTCTTAAACACAAACTACTGTTATTAGCTATATTGCCGCTTACGCTGCTGTTAATTAGTTTAATGGCCAGCTCATACTATTTAGAATATCAAAATCAACAGCAAAACTTTGTATCATTTAAAACTAAATTAATTGCTGATAAAGAAAGCCTGTTAGCGACTGAGGTTGACATAGGCCGACAAATAATTAGTTATGAATTATCTAAAGGAAGCAAAGAAGATGCAAAAAAAGCGTTGCGCGATCTTACTTTTGGTCAAGATGGTTACTTTTTTATCTATGATACAAAAGGCATTAGTATTTTCCATGCGCTTTTGGGAGATGCAATTGAAGGGCAAAATAAAATAGCCATGACAGACCCCAATGGCAAAAAAATAGTTGTAGGGTTGCTTGAACAAGCAAGACAAGGTGGTGGTGCTTTTTATTATGATTTTCAAAAGCCTAATACAACTGGTTTAGTTGAGAAAATGGGTTATGCAATGATGGTTCCTGGTACAGATTGGATGTTAGGAACAGGTGCTTATATGGATGATATTGAAGCCGAGTTAACAAAATATCAAGCCACAATACAAGCGCACATGAATGAAAAAGTAACTACCCTGTTATTAATTGCATTATTTTGGCTGGTATTGACCGTGTTCTGTGCCTTGATCGCGGCTAACAATATGATAAAACCTATCCAAAATATGGTGCAAAACTTAGATGATATTGCAAAAGGCGAAGGTGATTTAACTAAGCGCTTAGAGGTGCATAGTAACGATGAAATTGGTCAACTAGGTAATTCCTTTAATGTGTTTGTGAGTAAACTACATAGCATTATTGCCAATGTGGCAGACGTAACTCGCGATGTAAAAGACTCATCAAATAATATTAATACACAAACTCAGTTAATTGAAAATCAATTACTAAACCACAATCACGAAACTGAACTAGTGGCTACCGCAATCACTGAAATGTCTGCAACCTCTCAGGAAGTTGCCCAGAATACTACGCAAGTGGCGGTTTCGACTCAGTCTGCCACACAAGACGTTGCCAATGCCCAGCAGTGTGTTGATATCTCTTTAGAGGAAGTGTCAAACTTAATGAGTGAGATCAATCAAGCAGCTGAACAAGTTAATTCATTAAGTGAACAATCTAAAAAAATTAACAGCGTACTTAGTGTTATTGGTGGTATTGCAGAGCAAACGAACTTACTAGCCCTAAATGCAGCTATTGAAGCGGCAAGGGCTGGCGAGCAAGGCCGTGGTTTTGCGGTTGTTGCTGATGAAGTGAGAAGTTTAGCCAGTCGTACACAAGAAAGCACGTTAGAGATTAATGAAATGCTGAATGAGTTACACACTTTGGTTACAGCCGCGGTAAAGGCAATGTTAGCAAGTCAGCAGAGTTGTAACCGTTCAGTTGAGTCATCTCGCGCAATTTCTGAAAGTTTAGGTGCGGTCACCAGCTCTGTAACGACAATTAATGATATGAGCACACAAATAGCCACCGCTGCCACAGAGCAAAGTAGTGTTACAGAGGAAATTAATCGTAACGTATTTGCAATTCAAGAGATTGTGAACGAGCTTACTCGTTCAATTAAAACTACTTCATCAGTAAGTCACCACTTAGCTGACCGAGGCGAGAGCTTAGGTGACTTAGTTGGACAGTTTAAAATTTAATATACTGCTGATGCTAAAGTTTACATTTTAAAGGTCAGGCTTTATAAAGTCTGACCTTTTTTGATGGTTTAGAGGTTTGGTTAATAATAACTGTACTGAGCATTGTATTGTCATTGTTGATTAATGGTCTGTTACATATACTCAAGCTATCTTGTTTTTATTGGAGAAGTGTATGCTGAGATTTTTTTCTATCGAGCAGGGAGTGATCAATGAGTTAGAGCCTTCTGCTGATACTCCTCTAGAGACATCAATAAAAAACGCACATTGGATTGACACAATCAAACCCACTGAAGATGAGCGTAATATCCTGGCAAAAACACTCGACATAACGTTTCCTGAGTCTGGAGATGTTCAGGAGATTGAGGCTTCATCGCGATGCTTTATCGACAATGAAGGCTTGCATGTACATGCATTATTTATGTCGCCAAACGAAGGGCGTTTTAATACGGTTACAGTGGCATGTTTACTTAAAGATAACTGTTTACTGACTATTCGCGATGATGAGCTCGCTGACTTTCGACTATTACGTTTAAGAGCGCGTAAAGGTCAGGTAGTGTGTGATACACCAAAGCAATTACTGGTTACGTTATTTGACCAAAAAGTCGAAAACCACGCCGATATGCTTGAGGATATGCATCATCAGTTAGAGAAGCTCAGTGCTTATGTACTGGAAGAAGATGATTCTGATTTAGAAGAAGCGGTCAGTCGTATCGCACGTTTAGAAGATGCCAATGGTAAAGTACGGTTATGTTTGATGGACACTCGGCGCAATATTTCATTTTTGATACGCCGATTAGGTGTCCAAGGTGAGGATCGCGAGTCATTAAGAGAAATCGTACTTGATATAGATACTCTAATGTCACACTGTACCTTTTTGTTTGATAAAGTTAATTTCCTTATGGATTCCACCCAAGGCTTTATTAATATTGAACAAAACCAAATAATTAAAACTTTCTCAATTGCTTCAGTCGTGTTTTTACCGCCTACTGTGGTGGCCAGTGTTTATGGTATGAATTTTAATAGCATGCCAGAGCTTGAGTGGGCGTGGGGGTATCCGTTTGCGATTGGGGTGATGCTGCTATCTGGATTTGCACCTTACTTGTTTTTTAAACACAAGGGTTGGTTGTAGTGCTCAGTTTATGTGACTTTAGTTTTGTTTGTGATCACCACCGCACTTAAAATAATACTATAGCCCAAGCAACTAAGTTACTTGGGCTATAGCTAGTGTGGTTACAGTATATTAGCTTTGTAATTCACCAGTAGATGATTCTATGTGGGCACGTACAAACCACTGAAACTGCTCAAGTTCAGCCAGTTGTGCGATGATCATATCTTCTGATACTGGGTCAAGTTCAGACAGTTTTTCAAGTGCTTTGCGGTGATCGCCATTAACCCCGTTATATACTTTATCTAAAGCAATTAAATGATCTTTTGCTAATCCCTTACCAATTGAATAATCGTGCCATGAACGGCGATCAACAATCGATTTCGGTGTTCCTACTGGCACACCACCGAGCGTTGCAATTCGCTCTGCGATAGTATCGGTCATTTCCTGTACTGCTGCCACTTGTGGGTCGAGCATTTCATGGACGCCAATAAAATTAGGGCCAACCACATTCCAATGAATGTGTTTTAAAGTAAGTTGTAAATCAATTAGCGCTACCATGCGGTTGTCGAGTTGTGCAATTGTTTGCTCCGCAGATTCACTATTCATGCCTGGGGCGGTAAATTCAGCGACTTTACTATTACTCATACTTCCTCCTAGATTAAAAACTGGACGCTTAGAGTTAATGAAATTCTAAGCGTGTATGTAATTAATAAAGCAATGGCTATGCCGAGATGTGTATCGGCTTAATTCTTGTTATTTATCAGTATTTTAATTTTTTTATTTTGATATGAGCAAGCGTTTATCACAACGCTGATATGAAAATAGTGCAGGGCTTTGTAAATTATTCGCAGCGGAAATCGCCACTAGTGAATAAGTGTAAAATATGACAATTGCGTGAATTTACTGCTCGGCGCCATTTTTGTTGCTCGTTTTAATTTATGATGTTGGCAAATTTAGTCAGTCATTATAAATAGAGCAGATTATGGTTAGCAGAAGACAGTTTTTATTTAGTGCGGGAACACTCGCGTTTGTTGGCCTATCACGTAGTGCGTTTGGTAAAGTGCCAGTCACTGATTTAGGTAGTAATTTACCTGCGTATGGGCCTTTAATCGCCGATATTAACACGTTATTAGACTTACCAGAGGGCTTTAGTTACAAGGTTATTTCTCAGCTCGGTGATAAAATGTCTGATGGCTTTACTGTACCAGATAAAGCCGATGGTATGGGCTGTATCGCCCTTGATGATGAACGTGTCGTCTTGGTGCGTAACCATGAATTAAAACCCACTGATTTAGCAAAAGCTCACGCAAGTATTCAAGCCCATAAAACACCACTCGCTTATGATGTTGATAATAAAGGTGTTGCTTTACCAGGTGGCACTAGCCATATCGTATACAATTTAAAGACTGGTAAAAAAGAACAAGAGTATTTGTCACTGGTTGGCACTATTCGTAATTGTTCTGGTGGTGTGACCCCTTGGGGAACTTGGCTGACATGTGAAGAAACAACGCAAACGAAAGCGGATGGCTTGGGGCAAGATCACGGCTATATATTTGAAGTACCAGCAGACGCCACAGGTTTGGTTAAGCCTCAGCCGTTAAAAGCTATGGGGCGCTTTAACCATGAAGCTGCCGCGATTGATCCCAAAACGGGGATTGTTTACCTTACAGAAGATAAAGGCGATAGCTTGTTTTATCGCTTTATTCCCAATGAGGTTGGTAAATTAAATAAAGGCGGGAAATTACAAGCGATGGTTATCAAGCAACAACCACAATTTGATACGCGAAATTGGGCTGGTGCGAAAATGCCATTACACGCCAATATGGATGTAGAGTGGATTGATTTAGATAACCCTGAAAGCCCTAAAGATGATCTGCGTTTACGTGGTCATGCTAATGGCGCTGCATTATTTGCTCGTGGTGAAGGAATACATTGGGGCGAAAAGGAATTGTACTTCTGTTGTACAAATGGCGGTAAAAAACAACTTGGCCAAGTAATGAAGTATCAACCATCACAGTTTGAAGGAACAGCAAAAGAGCAGACTTCGCCAGGACAAGTACAGTTATTTGTAGAAAGTACCGATGCATCGCTGTTTAACTTTGGGGATAACCTGACCGTTGCACCTAACGGCCATTTAATTGTCTGTGAAGACCAATACACAGACATCGTTGATAACCATTTACGTGGTGTTACGCCTAAAGGCGAAGTGTATAACTTCGCAAAGCTACAAACACAAACAGAGTTAGCAGGCGCATGTTTTTCACCCGATGGCAGCACGTTATTTGTTAATATTTACAAACCCACCAAAACACTTGCTATCACAGGACCATGGGATAGTTTTCAGCGATAAAATAGGCGCTTAAGTGAAGTCAGAGGCTTCACTTAAGCATCCTGCATTGAAGCGCGCCGCTCGCTTTCTTTAAATCATATTTTACCCGACATGCAGTTGATAATTTATTTTTGTACCCATTGTGGTTGTAAATTAAGCTGTTAAAGGGAAGTTATGCGCCATTATCCATTATATAAATTAGAGCAAGAGGGCTTAAACCGCTTAGCTCAAGGAGTTTTAAATAGCTATAAACTGGACACCATATCGGACTTAGATGTTGGAAAAGCCATAGCTAAAGAATGCGAAGATTTACTTGCTTTAGATGAAAACTGTACGCCAGCAGGCATTAGGGAAATTCGCAGTAGGCGTCAGATCAGTGATGATGTTCCAGATGACGATATTCATGCGCAAGTTGTTGAAGATGACAACGGTAACTTATTTATTATAAGTGTTTGTCGCAATGATGATGACGAAACCATGTTTGAAATCTTTAGTGAACAGTCAATATCAGAGGTTGTCGTTAAAGAAGTCATTACTTACATTCGTAAGGTGTTTTGCTGGTGCACACCGGTGCACACCGGTGCACATTTGTGTTTGGCCAGCGCCAGATTCACCACAAGCACAGCAATTACTGTCATTATCAGGTGCTCGCGCCGTTGATTCTTTGTTAGGTAGCCAAACGCCACTTCTTGATGTACGTGATGATTTAAAAACGGCTATCTCTTTGCAGCCCTTTGAACTTGATAAGCATTGGGCTTGGTATGAGCATGAGTACAACCAGTTTCTAACTAAAAACCCAGCGATGGCAAATATAGTACCAATCAGCGATAACGAAGAGCTGAGTGAGTCTATTGAAGAGGGCTTATGCAGCATGGCTTTTTATCAAGGTCAGCCCCTAGGTATGATTATGGGCGAGCAAAGTGAAGAGTTGGGCTTTGATGGTTTATTGGTGAGTGATATTTTTATTGCTAAGCAGTTTAGAGGCCAAGGTTTTGCATCACCCATGTAGCGTTTGTACTATCAGCTGCATGAACCAAATTTTGAGTTCTTTTTTGGTTATATCGATGCGACTAACAAACCGTCTTATTACAATGCGCTTAAGCAAGGACGTAAGTTACTTCGCCAAGAGCTATACCTGCCAGCTCAGCTATTTATTTGATTTTAGATCACTAGTTCTGCCCGTAAAGCGACTATCATTTAGGTGCTATGAACCTAAATGTAAATTCTTTTTAATTTATTGAAATAGTTTCCTTCTTTCGTCGGTCTTTGCAGGGGAGTATTGATAATAAATAATGGGATAGAAGGGCTCGCTATAATATGACTAAAGATAAACGCAGTACCAAGAATGGCTCCTCAGTCGTACGTAAATGTTTATTGGTCGCCTCGCTTGCATGTTTTGCAACTGCGACTTTGTATTTTGCTGGCGCATTTAATGGCGATACAGTGACCGCACAAAGGTTTGTCGATTTACAGCAAGGTGAACAGCCTCACCTTGGCTTTCGCCGTGCTCATGCGAAAGGGATGTGTGTTTCTGGTCACTTTGAATCGACTGGCGCACTAGCTAGTTATTCCACCGCAGCAATATTTGCTCAGGGCAATACTGAATTTATGGGGCGTTTTTCAATTGCGGGCAATAATCCTACGGCACCTGATTTAAAAGCACCGGTGCGCAGTTTTGCTTTTGTGGTTAACAGTGCAACTTCGCAGGAATGGCGTGTGGCGATGAATACTCCACCGGTGATGGCTGTTGCAACACCTGAGGCATTTTTTCAGCAATTGCAGGCGTTAGCGCCCGATCCAGTCACCAAGCAACGTGATCCTGAAAAAATTAAAGCCTTTTTTAACGCGCACCCAGAAAGTAAAGCATTTAACCAGTGGAAAGCCAGTTATGTGCCGAGCAATAGCTTTGCTACAGAGTATTACCATAGCATCAATGCATTTTATTTACATAATGAGCAAGGCAAGCAGCAAGCTGTGCGCTGGCAGGCCGTCCCTCATGATGACTACAATGAGTTCGCAGAGCTTGATAAAAAATCGAGTGATGCCTTACAACAGCAGCTTGCGCAGCAGTTAAAGCACCAACCGGTAAAATTTGATTTGCTGTTTACCTTGGCAAATAGCAGCGATGATGAAAATAATCCGACAATACCATGGCCCGCAACTCGTAAAACAGTTAATGCTGGCACATTAGTGATCACTAATTGGCGCCCCCAAAATGAAGGGAAGTGTGACGCTCAAAACTTTGATCCACTCGTTTTACCTGAAGGAATGAGTGCGACAGCGGATCCTATTTTGCGTGCCAGAGGTGCGGCGTATGCGCAGTCTTATCGTCGTAGAGCCACTGAAACACTGCTTGATGCTAAATCAGAAAATCAACAAGGAGCACGTAATGGCAGTAAATAAAGGTTACTCAGCAACCAGTCGAACTTTGCATTGGACTATGGCGTTACTTTTGATTTCGATGCTCTTTTTAGGGTTATCAATGGTGCAAAGCTTGGCTGTTTGGCAAGTTGAAGCTGTCGCACTGCATAAGTCATTTGGCTTTTTGGCATTGTTGCTGGTGGTTGTAAGGCTGATAAATAAAGCGTTTAGTGTCACACCTGCATTGCCTAATGAGCTACCAGCAATCCAGCGGTTAGCAGCATCGATAACTCATTTGGGCCTTTATATCGCGATGATCCTCATGCCGTTATCAGGTTGGTTGATGCAAAATGCTGATGGGCGAGTAATTCAAGTATTTGGGCTTTTTACTTTACCTAACTTAGTTGATGCGGATATTAAATACTTTGCGTTTTTTCGAGAATTACATGGGATAACTGCGTGGTTATTTTTAGTAATGATCTTTATGCACATCAGCGCGGCGTTATATCACGGCTTGATTAAGCAAGATGGCGTAATGAGTAAAATGCTTAGCGGTAAGTAATAACTGATTTATTAGAGCTAATAAAAAGGCCAGCAATGCTGGCCTTTGGCTTTTTAGTTTACTCATAACCTCTCGCTTTTTTGGTTTTGATTACTGCAATATAACCGTGCCAACTGGCGTAACTAAGTAGCGGCATAATGACAATAAACCCGGTAGCGCCAGTCATAAAACCAATGGCAACCAATACAAAAATACAGCCAGACCAAACAATCATCGCGCTAAAATTAGTTTTTACCGCATTCATAGAAGACATAACAGCGGTCATTATATCGACTCGTCTTTCCATCATAATTTGCGGCGTAAATGCTGAAATGGCAAATACAGTGACGAGCAATATTCCGCCAATGATGGTGCCTAAAGTTAAAAATGCCGAGAGTTCTTCAAACGTAGGGTTTGCATGACTTGGGTATAATGCGTGTACTAAAGCTGCTAGGCGCATCCAGATAATCATGATCACCATAAGTAATACTGCAAACCCCCATTCACCCGCAGGGTTTCTGAACATTGATTTTAATGAGTGCAATAAAGTAGGGGAGTGACCTTTTTCAAGCTCCCAAGCAATATCGTATAAACCTACAGCAAATGCAGGCCCTATTAGAGCAAACGCGACTGTTGCAGGAAGTATAACAAGGTAAGTGCCGGCATAAACGCCGCTGTAAATAATGGCCAGTGGGATTATTGTAAAAATTAATCCATAAATTAAGCTCAGTATAGGGGCTCGCATCATGTCTTGAAAAGCAAGAGCTAACCAATGAAAAGCTGCAAAAGTACTTACTTTATTGCACTCTAAACAACGTGCAAACTCAGTGTTTTTATTAAGTGTGTTCGATGACGGCATAAGAGTCTTCCTGTGTTAGGCTACTCTTTAGGTTTAGAACAAATCACTATTATTTACAAATTTCAACTAAACTATAGCTCTTTACTGATAAGCCTTTTGTTGAATAAGTAAAAGCAACTCAGCGGTAGCGCTAGCATCAGCTAAAGCACGGTGATGGTTAGTTAATGCTAAGCCAAAATGCGCGGATAAGTTACCAAGCGAGTAAGACTTAAGCCCTGCAAAGGCTTTACGTGATTCAACCACAGTACACAGCTTGGGCATTTTAAAATTAATGCCTGCCATTTCACACTCTTTACGGATAAAGCCATAATCAAAATTGACATTGTGGGCGACAAAAATACTGCCTTGTAACTTGCTCACTAGTGTATCGGCAATGTGGTTAAAGCTAGGTGCAGACGCAACCATGGCGTCGGTGATCCCCGTTAACGACACAATAAATTTAGGAATACGCATTTGCGGATTCACCAGTGTTGACCAAGTTTCGATAACCTTGCCGTGCTGCATTTTCACAAGGCCAATTTCAGTGATCCGATTGCCGCCTTTTAAATTACCGGTTGTTTCAATGTCGACCACACTGTAAATACGGTTAGGGTCGTTAACCCAATTCACGGCTGCAATTTGTACGTTAAATCTAGATTGTTTCAGGTTATCGATGGTGGTTAGCTGATTACGCCTAAGTTTATCACCGGGCGCTTTAACCTCTTCAAAATAGACGGTGCTGTCCTTTAAAATCATTAGATCAGGGTAGCCGTCTTTTAGTTCTAAAAAGCGCATGCTCATGTTTTTTAAGTGGCTTTTTAGCGCTGTAACAGGGCTATTTAAAATAAGTACTTCTAATGGTTTTAACAGCTCAGTGTGCCAACGAAATAAGCCATTTGGTTGCTCAAAATAGCGCGCCGCGTTTTTGCACACATGCTTTAGTAAATCATCAGGTGTTTGCCACTGCGCAAGTAGTGCATCAATTTGCTGCTGTTGTGTGTGATAAAAGCTATTCGCGCGCAATACGTGTGGAAATAAATCAAATTCATTACACGGTGGGTGAGGCGTTTCTACGTAAAGTTCGTGCCAAAATACCAGGCCAAACAGGCTTTGCCATAGCGTGTTCTCGGTGTTAAATGCTTGCAGGCCTTGGTTTGCATAATACTGTGCCACTCCTAGCTCTACATCGCCGCGATAAATCTCATCTATTTCAATTACACACTGTGTATCCGCAAGCATGGTGCTTAATCGAGAGCGGGTTTGTTTATTGAATTTACGCATTAAGAAATCATCGGCAAAATAGAGCTGATCATCGGTCAGTGGATCTTCAATAATGGTTTCAAGCTTTGCTTTAACCCAGTCCTTATTACCTTGGCGATATTGCTCGCGTATTTGTATTTCTGTGGCTTCAGGACTATTTTCACAGGCGTTTAATATTTTAAAACTGAGTTTTTCATCTACTTTTTTTAGCTGCTGGTAGAGCCTCAGTAATAGCTTATTTTTAAGATTAACTGCCAGTGTGCCTTGTGCTTGTTGCGTAATTACCTCGTGAGCTAAACTTGGGTATTGCTCGTCATTTTTTATGTTCTTAAATGCCAAACGAGAGCGGTTTAACGTATAGTTCGATTTTGCCTCATCTAAAGTATCAAAGCGCGCCAAGCTCTGTTCGTGACTTTGCCTTGTTGCTCTAACGCCTAAATCACGCAGTACAAAACTATTTTGATGATTGATATCGCCACTACTTAAACGGCCAATGTATAAAAACTCAAAGTACTCATAAATATCAGCGCGGTTGTTAATTATAAATTGGTGATACAAAGGGGTTAAATACTCAAGTTTGCAGGCAAAAAAATCGCAAGCCTTTGTTACTAATGTCGCTTTGGCAGCACTTTTTTTAATATTCAATGTAGTCGTAAACGGCGATAGTAGCTCAAGTAATGCTGGTTTTGTTAAATGAGCAAGCACGTGTTGGTAGTCGCTGTTGCTTGGGTGTGCAATTAGGCCCGCGTGTTCTAATTCTGTAATTGCCTGTGCCGGACTAGGTATTTCATCATAATCGAGAGTGTGTATTGCCACTAACAAGGGCTTTCGTGAATAAATACGCGCAAGCATGCATTGGCCTTGCTCACTTAGGTTAGTAACTTGTGTAATAAAATCAAAATGCTTTTGCTCTAACAAGTGATTGCATTGGGTGTTTATAAATGCGAGTAACTCATGAAAATGAGCTAAATAATATTTCGCTGGAAGCGCTTTGTGCATCACGTTTATCATTTACTAGTGCTGTATATATAAACAGTGTACTGTAATTTATTTAGCTAGGCCATAAAAATAAAAGAACAACCTGAGTGATGTTAATTTATGGTCGCTCTTGCTACTTTAATTGGATGATTATAGCTAAAACGTCTTTTAAAATTAATTGCTTAAGGTATTTAACGTTGAATTATTGCTTGGTACTGATCTGTATCTCTTAAGTGTTGCAAGCCTTGATTAAAATCGTCACGTAAAAAGTTATCTTTAAAGCTTACTTAGTGATGCGTTTCAATGGGAAAGATATCATGGAAATCTATTTGTTTAACTGTGTCATATGTAGAGGCTAGTTTGTTTATAAGTTTTTGAAATATATATTTATCTACAATTCCACTGCCGGTGGATTTTACGCTCACGGGTCGTGCATATAAAAGCTAAACTTTAATTACCTGTTATTATACCAATCGGCTTAAATATTTAACCATTCTAGCGTGCTAAATAAAGCGCTAACTGCGTTATAAATTTCTCAAGTAGAACAACTACATGTCGAAATTTATGCCTTGTTATCACTCTATTTATCTATCGCTATAAATGGCTAATAACTTGACACGATTGGTATCAATTATCCGCAAGTACAGAACAAGATTGCCAAATGTTGCATAAAGGTGGTTTAACCACTTGTATGGATGCGGCAATTATTTTTAATGATCGTTGTTATGGCACGTTAAATGTTGCGCGAATTGCAGGGCGCTTTAGCGAGCAAGAAGCTATTCAATTGTTTTGTATCGCGAGTATATTGGGGTTAAGTTTTAGGGCTTGTGATAGTCGCTCAGCATAGCTGACAAGTGCAGCTTATGTGCTCATGAGCTTAGCGTGGTTTATGCGGGGGAAATAAAAGCAGGTGAGTTAGCTCACCTGCTTTTTAATTACTAAATTAACAACGGGTTAATCTAGCGAGTAAGCACGTAATACCGATTGATCAGTGCTGTTGTTTTTAGCATCAGTCACAATCACACGTAAGTGAACAAATTGACCAGCCTCAGCGGCATTTGGAATAGTTGCATACCATTGACCACCAATATTCTCAACTTTTGCTACTTCTGAGATATCCTCAGGTAGTACGCGGTCATTAAGTGTCGGATAGCTAGTGCTTTCGTCTTGACGACATCTGCCATAGCCATACATTCTACATTCACGGCCGTAGCTGTAGCTTACTTGTACATTGGTTAAATCAACAACGCCGTCAGCTTCAGATACAGCACCAATTTTGATTTTTACAGGTGTATTTGCAGTCGCCGTATTTTGTAAGTCTAAAGGCACATCAATAGAAGGTATTAACATTGATTGCGGCCCTTGGCTATCAGCGCTGGTGGTAAACGTGTGAGTTACGAAAAGTTCTGCACTTAGCTGTTCATTAGCTTGGTGAGTTGCACCTACTGCACGCTTAGAAGTATTGATTGAATATTCGACTACGGCCGGTTCATCAGGTAGCTCTAAGTAACCATTACTTAAATAAACTTGTTCACCGTTGAGTGTTAAACCATAAGATGAACTTAGACTGTACCCTAAACCACCATCATGACCATTACTATCACCATATGCAGCATTTGCAATGTGCAATAGATTTGTATCGCGATAAGCGCGCGAGCGACCACTGGTTAGTAAAGCGGCGCCCCAAGGTGCTTTATCCCAGCTTGTTGCTGTGTGGCTACCAATAACATGTTCTCGAGAACCATCAAATAAGCCACCATCGGTGTTAAAGTAAATACTTGGCATAACTAGATTAGTCCAAGCGACCCTTGGTAATGCTTTATCTTTACCTTTTAGTGGTTCTGCCGCTTTAGTTGCCGTAAAGTACTCAGTACGCACGCTTGGTGTGGCAATTAGCTGTGGGCTGCCCGTGGCATAAAACTCTCCTGTGCTTGGTAGATTTGCATAAATATCAGAATACTTAATGCGGGCTTCACCTTGTGTATAGTGGGTTGTTTCGATGGCTGATAAATCTTTGTTTTTAACTTTAATGGTGCCTGTCATGATTTTACCATCATTCAAGTGCGCTAAGTTATAAACATAAGGTGAATGCTCATGCGCAATACCTGACCAGTTAATTGTTAACTCTGGATTTTGTTCTAACTCTGCATAGATTTTTTCCATTTCACTTTGCGCAATTGCTGCCACTGGAATATCGTAGCGGCCAGATATGTTTGGTTTATAGCGGCCAGTACGATTATTAACAGAACCAATTACACCTACAGCGCCATGCTCTTGTGCATTTTTGATTTGCGTGCCAGTAATATAAAAGTCTGCATCGACGAGAGCAATTTTACCTGCGACATCAAATTGACTCCAATCAGTTGAGTAACCACCATCACCGACCGCAACAACCTCAGCGCTGCCTTGGCCATTAAATGATTTTGCAGCACCTGCTAAAATGTACTCAAGTTGGGTGCCGTTTTCAGTGGTGATAACGGGTTTTGGCGCAAAAGCACGGGTTGTTAAAAAGCTTCTAAAACGCTCATCATAGCCAGTTGATTTTGTATAAAAACCAGTTACATAGTCAGGCGCAAGTTCCATTGCAGCGAGCTTCAGTGTGTCTTTTTCGCTTAACGCATAAGTGAAACCAAATGAGAAACCTTGCATTTGTGAAGGTTTATCCGTTTTAAAGGTCACAGGCTCAGCGGTGCTTGCATCAAAACTAATACTGGTATCTACGTCTAAATCCACACCTAATTCGGCCATCATAGTTGCAGATTCTACTAAGCCGCCAAAAGGGGTTGGATTATCATAAGTCATAATATGACTGACAACACTGTATTTACCTTTCGGTAGTTCAACAGTCGCTGTACCATTGGTAAATTGACCTGATTGACCCCAAGTATCTTCACCACTCATGATATAAAACTTAGATGGGCTTGCTGCCGGAAGGCCTAAACGGTCATTGGCATTAAGTATTAGGTTCATTGTTGGTGGTTCAATCCAGAAGGATACAGGCACGGTAATCTTTTGTAAGTCGTCAAACTTACCATTTTTATAATGGCCTTTCTTTTTGCCATTGTGAGATTTTACCTCCGTCCCTTTAATACGACCTGTTATCGTACCGTAAGCTGCGTTTTCTAGTGCTACAGTTGGGTTGATCCACACCGGTACTTCAACGCTGCTGTTAGCTCCAATTGTAACGCGTTTAGCATCAAGACCTGCAAGGTTGTAGGCTGATAATGGCTTGTCGTCTTCACCGACAAAAGTCACCTCTAAATCAAATGTCACATCTTCATCACTGATATTTTCTAAAGTAACACTGCTTTGGTGACTTTCAACCGGGTTTTGTGAGTCAAAGAAACCCAGTTCAAGGTTTGGTTGCGCAATTACAGATTGCACCATCGCTTGGTTGACGTCCATTGGACCCGCGCCTTGGTCAAGTACATGGGCACGGGTTTCGGTGACAGATGAAGTTAAAACTGCTTTTAATTGCTGTGGCGTAAGCTCTGGGCGAGCTTGTAATACCACTGCTGCACCGCCTGCAACGTGTGGTGCAGACATCGAAGTTCCTGAGTTAGCACGATACGCATACTCGCCTTTACCACCTGATGCTGCCGCGATAACGTTCACACCTTGAGAGGTAATATCAGGTTTGGCTGAGTGCCCATCTGGTGAAGGACCTCGGCTTGAGAATTCAGCGGTTACATTTTCACGATCTGCGGCGCCAACGGTTAAGGCATATGGTGAACAACCTGGAGAGCCAATAGTTTCACGGATAAAATTGTTACCTGCAGAGATGACGAATAACGCTTGATCTTTTAATGCTTCAACCATTTCAACCATAGGGCCGTCACAGGCTGTCACTGAGCCACCTAACGACATATTAACGATATCAGCACCATTATCAACGGCCCACTGCATACCAGCAAGAATGCCAGACGTTGACCCTGAACCATTGTCAGCCAGTACTTTAGCAATCAACAAATCAGCACCTGGTGCCATACCAACATATTTACCATTACTTGCAACACCAGAACCTGCAACGGTTGAAGCGGTATGCGTACCATGGCCATTTAAGTCATCAATATTTGGCGTGTTGTAACTGCTGAAATCTTGATACATGAAAATGTTAGTTTGCAGATCTGGGTGATCGGTATCAAAGCCAGTATCGAGAACGGCAACTTTGATCCCTGTACCATCGTAATCTACAGCGTATGGGCCATAAGCACCTGTTAGTGGCACAGTTGGTGATGTTTCATCTGCCGCTATTTGATTTTTCCACCAGTGATCTTTATCTTTTTTACCTTTGCCCTTATTGTGGCCTGGGTTGTTTTTAGCTGGGTGTTTATGAGCGAATACCATGCCATCTAGCCATACGCCTTCAACTGCAGTATTTGCTGAAAGGCCCTCAATTACGTCTTCGAGGTTATCTTTGTTGACTTCCATTACTACACTGTCGATAACTTTGAATTGTGCTTTGACTTTGGCACCAGGCATCGCCATTGAAAAAGGCTTTTCATCAAAGCTGTTGTCACGATATTCAACAATGATTTGCAGAGAGTCAGAGCTGGCATCATCAAAGCCTGCTTGATAGAGCTTATCAATATTGAAAAGCTCCATATCTAAGGCGCCAGAGTCAACTTTTGCTTGTACAGATGCCGGGATCACGTAGCTCTCACCGCCACGTTTAAATAGACTGGTAAATGTTTCTTGACCGTCTTCAGCAAGTAAACGAATGCCACCAATAGTGCCATCGGTATTTAAACGGGCAGCAACTTTATCACCGGTGATTAGGGTAAAACTAAGGTTTCTTTCAGAGCTCTCAGGTTGTGCGTCTGCAAAGGCATGGCTACTGATGGTAGATAATAATCCAACATAAAGCGTTTTTCGCAAAGCACGCGTTAAAGTGGAAAGATTTGGTTTTTTTTTCATTATTTATCCTTAGATTGATGATTTATTGTGTTTTTGTATTTAGTCGTTCTGATGGTCGATAACCATTAGTGGTGAGTGATTTGCTTATCTAATGTGACGGATTTAATTGTTGGGTCGTTACTTATCTGTAGCCACGTTTGAGTTAATTTAGATTTATCTAATCGAATAAACTGTGTGTTGATAGCGGGATAAAATTGACTGTCTATTCCTGCTGTTAGGCGTTGCTGTGGAACTGAGTATTTAACTAACACAGGCAGGTAGTTGCTATTGCGATCATCAAGTTTTAGTGACACCAGTTTTGATAAGTTAAACAGCTCAACATTGACCCTACCTTGCTTTATAAGGGATTGTGTGTGGTTGGGAATTAAATAGGTCTGTGCATTTTTTACATAAGCAATAAATGTGCTAGTAGGGTCGTTTAATCGAGCGTGGGCAATCGATTGCGTTTGGCTAATATCGAAAATCGCGACATCCCCCGTGATCAGGGTTATTTGCTGCTGCGCAATTTTATTAGCTGAAACCACAGGGCGCACAAGCGCAGCTACGTGAGTACTGGCAATACCCATCAAAATAATTAATACAACCAGTAATAGTTTATTACTCAAATCTATAATTCCAATTCTTTATCATTATAAAATTAAATTCTGCTAATTATTTATGGTTAATCATTTGGTATGGAAAACCAAGCGCACAAATGTAGCGTTTTGTAGCTTCAGTTAACTATTTAGAAATATAATTAACAGTAAAGTTAAGCGGTGATAATTGACGAAAACGATGGAATGTTGTTATTTAGGGTCTCTTTAGGCAGTTTTTTTAATCTTTTTTCTAAGCCATTTTATAAAAGCTAATACAGTTACTTACAGCTACTTAGCCGCCACCAATTTAGGCTGTTCACAGTTTGTCAACCTTGAATTATCAGTTCACTTACTCTAACCTTTATTTTTATTGAACGTTCAATTAATAAAAATTATGCCTAAAGTTGGAATGGAACCTGTCCGTCGTCAGCAGCTAATTGACGCAACAATAGAGTCGGTTGCTGAGCTTGGTTTACAAGGCACAACGATTAATAGCATCAGTAAAAAAGCCGGTTTGTCGTCAGGCATTATTAGTCATTACTTTGGTGGCAAGCAGGGACTTATTGAAGCAACGGTGCGTTATTTATTAACCAACTTGAAGCGAGAGTTGATTGAACGTGTCACAGTAACGACTACGCCAGAGCAAAGGCTGATGTTTATAATTGAAGCAAACTTTGCACGCTTACAGCTGCAAAGCGATACCACTAAAACCTGGTTAAGCTTTTGGGCGCAGTCAATGCATGATGTGCAATTGCATCGCCTGCAAAACGTTAATAGCCGCCGTCTTTTTAGTAACTTAACCAGTTCATTCAAAGCATTAATGAATGATGATGATGCCAAGCTTGCAGCTGAACTTTGTGCGGCAATGATCGATGGGCTTTGGTTAAGAGCGGTGTTGAGTAAGTCAGACGAAAATCAATTTGAACATTGCGAACGCTTAGCCAAAGGCTATGTAAATTCACTTATCAAACAGTATGGAGCTTAATGTGACAACGCCTGTTTATCAAAATTTTATCAACGGTCATTTTTTAAAAAATCAAAGTGGCGATACTTTCGCAGTTAAAAACCCGGCCACTGATGAAGTAATTTATCATGTAGAAGTCGCCGATGCGTTTGTACAAAATGCAGCAATTGAAAGTGCTAAGCAAGGTTTTGCTACGTGGTCAGCAATGGCACCCATTGAGCGTAGTCGTATTTTATTAAAAGCCGTTGAATTACTACGCGCACGTAACGATGAGTTAGCAAAAATTGAAGTACTCGATACAGGTAAGCCTTGGCAAGAAGCAGAGTGTGTTGATGTACAAACAGGTGCTGATGTTATTGAATATTTTGCAGGACTCGCTCCTGCGCAAGTTGGCCAGCAGCAAATGGTTGGCGAAGATTTTTATTATACCCGTAAAGAGCCATTAGGGATTTGTGCAGGGATTGGCGCATGGAACTACCCATTACAAATAGCCTGCTGGAAATCAGGCCCTGCGCTTGCTGCGGGTAATGCGCTTATTTTTAAACCTTCAGAAGAGACGCCGCTTGGCGCAATTAAACTGGCAGAAATATTTTTTGAAGCGGGCGTACCTGCGGGTGTGTTTAATGTTGTACAAGGTGCGGCTGAGGTTGGCCAGTGGTTAACGCAAAGCGATGATATCGAGAAAGTATCGTTCACAGGTGAAGTAGGCACAGGTAAAAAAGTGGTCGCTAGTGCCGCAGGTTCACTTAAAGACGTGACCATGGAGCTCGGTGGTAAGTCACCATTATTAGTGTTTGATGATGCTGATATTTCGCAAGCGGTAAGCGCGGCGATGCTGGGTAACTTTTATACGCAAGGCGAAATTTGCACTAACTGTACCCGTATTTATGTTCATAAGAACGTCTATCAGCAATTTATTGATGAGCTTAAAGCGCGCACAGAGCAAAATATTATTGCTGGCGACCCAATGGATCCTGAGGTGAACTTTGGTGCGCTTATATCAAAGAAGCATCATGATTTAGTGATGGGTTACATCGACAAAGGCATTAGTGAAGGCGCAACTTTGCTTACTGGCGGTAAGGCGCTTAACCCAGAGTCTGCCCCGAACGGTTATTTCGTTGCCCCAACCGTATTTATTGATTGCAACGACGACATGACTATCGTTAAAGAAGAGATTTTTGGTCCAGTGATGAGCGTGCTGGTGTTTGATGATGAAGATGACGCAATTCGCCGTGCTAATGATACTCACCTTGGTTTAGCCGCTGGTGTATTTACCAAAGATATTAAGCGTGCACACCGTGTTATTCATCAGTTGCAAGCGGGTATTTGTTGGATCAACAGTTATGGTAATTCACCAGCCGAAATGCCGGTTGGTGGCTACAAACAATCGGGTATTGGCCGTGAGAATGGTATCGAAACCCTAGATCACTACACCCAAACTAAATCAATTTATGTTGGTATGACAGATATAGAGAGCCCATTTTAATGACTGCACATACTTATGATTACATCATAGTCGGTGCAGGCTCAGCAGGGTGTGTATTGGCTAATCGTCTGTCAGAAGACAACAATAATCGTGTTTTATTGTTAGAGACTGGCGGCAGCGATAAAAGTATTTTTATCAAAATGCCTACAGCCTTGTCTATTCCAATGAACACCGATAAATACGCATGGCAGTTTCACACTCAAGCGGAACCCTTTTTAGATAACCGCAAAATGCATTGCCCACGCGGTAAGGTATTAGGTGGTTCATCGTCTATCAATGGCATGGTTTACGTACGTGGCCACGCCAAAGATTTTGATGAGTGGCAACAACATGGTGCGAACGGTTGGGATTATCAATCATGTTTACCGTATTTTCAAAAAGCCGAAACCTTTTATTTAGGCAAAGATACATACCGTGGCGGCAACGGCCCGCTGGGCGTTAATAACGGTAATGAAATGGCCAACCCATTGTATAAAGCCTTTATTAATGCCGGTCAGCAGGCAGGTTATGCGACTACAGATGATTACAATGCTGGGCAGCAAGAAGGGTTTGGGCCAATGCACATGACTGTTAAAGACGGTGTGCGCAGCTCTGCAAGTCGTGAATATTTAGACCCAGTTAAATCGCGCAGTAACCTTACTGTAGTCACAGGTGCGCTTGCTGAAAAAGTATTACTCGAAGGCAAAAAAGCCACAGGTATTGAGTACAGTATTAATGGTCAAAAACAGCAAGTATTTGCAAATAAAGACGTTATATTGAGTGCAGGGCCAATCGGTTCTCCGCATTTACTGCAGCTTTCAGGCATTGGTGATAGTGAAACCCTAGCGGCAGCGGGTGTTGAGGTTAAACATCATTTACCGGGTGTGGGCCAAAACCTGCAAGACCACTTAGAGTTTTATTTTCAATATAAGTGTAAGCAGCCAATTACTTTAAATGGCAAGCTGGGGCTTATTTCTAAAGGGCTAATAGGCGCACGTTGGTTATTAAGCCGCAGCGGTTTAGGTGCGACCAATCACTTTGAATCATGTGCGTTTATTCGTTCAAAAGCAGGGGTAGAGTGGCCAGATATTCAGTATCATTTTTTACCGGCTGCTATTCGCTATGATGGTAAAAGTGCCTTTGCTGGCCATGGTTTCCAAGTGCATGTGGGCCATAACAAACCTAAAAGCCGCGGGGCGGTGACGATTACGTCTGCTGATCCTACGGTTGCACCAAAAATTCAGTTTAATTATTTACAGCATCAAGATGATATTGAAGGGTTTAGAGCGTGTGTACGTTTAACCCGTGAAATCATTGAGCAAAACGCATTTGATGACTATCGCGATGATGAAATTCAGCCGGGTAAAGACATCCAAACCGATGAGCAAATTGATGCTTTTGTGCGCCAAGCGGTTGAGAGTGCTTACCATCCATCTTGTTCATGCAAAATGGGTGAAGATGAACTGGCAGTCGTGAACTCAAATACGCAAGTTCACGGTATTGAAGGGCTGCGAGTGGTTGATTCGTCAATCTTCCCAACGATACCAAACGGTAATTTAAATGCGCCAACCATTATGGTGGCAGAAAAAGCGGCAGACTTAATTTTAGGTAAGCCATCACTTAGTAAATCGCAAGTAAAGGTTGTCATTGCATCACAATGGCAAACTGTGCAGCGTAGCTCGGAGATTTAACTCGGCCACCTGGAGTGCATGGCACTTTGGGGCTTGCAGTGGCGCGCATCATAAGTAGTTTGTGGTGCGTTAATGCGAGATTAAAACACGGAGATACAATGACCTATTATCATTTATTTTGGGGGGCAAATTATGACCTTATGGCTTAGTGCTGGCATTATTTTTACCCTACTGGCAATTATCGCAATTTTAGTAAAATGGGGAAACGTAAAGTGTGTAGGCGTCACACCGGTTAGAACATTTACCTTTATCGCAATCTTATTTACATCAGGCCTAGACGTTGGCTTGATCATGTTTCCGCTAACAGAGTTTGCAGGTTATGCAGACATAAAAGCAAGCCCAGAATATGCGTTTGCCAATCCACTGGCCATTGAGTTTGGTTATTGGGGCTTTCTTATCTGGGGATTTTATTTCCTTACGTGCTTTTATTTCTGTGTAATAGAACCTAAAGTAAAATTTTTCGAAATTCCTTTGGTTAAATTAATCAATAATATTGTTATTATTGGTACTTGTGCATTTACTGCTTTTTTATTGCTGTCTAACTTACCTTGGTACTTGCCGAGTCTCGGCGATGGTGAATCGCTCATTCCTTCGTTTTATTTAATCGTCTTTGCAGCGATTTGCTTTGCTGTGTATTCCAGCACTGATATTAAATATGTACGCTTTTTAAGTATCTCAACGACTTGGCTATTCATTGCCTTAATTGGCTTTATGTGGGTTGGTGCGTTTATGGGTGAAAACGGGCAAGTGTCTGACTTTACAAATAACCTTGCATCTATCGGTAATTACTTTGGCAACATTAATGAGTTTGTTTTACCGCTTAATGATTACCATGAGTTTTACTTATTTTGGTGGTTTGCGTGGAGTATTATGATTGGTCAGTTTACCTCTCGTTTTGTGGGTGGCTTAAAAACTTATCAGGTATTGGGCGCGATGCTTATTTTCCCGTCAATCCCAATTGCGATTTGGTTTAGCGTGCTTTATCAATATCACGAAGCGGGTTTACCAACGCAAGGTATTAAAAATATCGCCATGGTATTTGTTGGGGTGGTGTTTGTGATCAATTCACTTGATTCGCTGATCCGTTTATACACTGACAATATGAATATCACCGTTAAGCGATTAGGTAAATTTAACTATATTGCACTAAATATAGTGGCTCTTTCATTGTTAACTTTGTTATTTAAACTAAACTTTTTACAAATACAATGGGTTGGGGCACTGGTAATTGGCTTGTTTTTTGGTTGCGCAGCATATATTGCATACAGCAAGTTTAAAACAGTGAGCAACATTGATAGCTCGCCAAAAGATAACAAAATTGACTATACAAAAATTGAATCAGTAAGCTAAGGAATTAACATGACAACACAAAAAACATTACTTGCAGTTGCACTGCCAATGGCACTTTTTTCGGCATCTGCACTAGCTGACTGGTCAACGACCATCACGGGTGTATCTGACTATACCTTTAACGGTGTGAGTCAAACCAACAATGATCCTGCAATTCAAGGTAGCCTTGATTATTCATTTGGTGAGTCGGGTATGTACGCCGGCACGTGGGCATCAAATGTGGATTTTGGTGATGATACTAATATTGAATGGGATGCTTATTTTGGCCGTTACGCGCAGTTAAACGATGCATTTAGCGTTGATTATGGTTTAGCGTATTACAGCTATCATGGGCAAAGTAATTCAAGCGATGGTAATTATTTTGAAGCCTACACAAAATTTGGTTATGTCAGTGAATTGGGCCAAACCGAGCTTAACTTTTGGTACAGCTGGGATTACTTTGGTACAGGTGCAGGCCATGTGATCTCTATGGTTGCGCATACGATTGAACTTGCGCCAAATCATGCACTGCGTGCCAGCTTTGATATTTCTAATTCACTTGATGGCGATAAGTTTGCATGGGATACCGATGGTAAATCATATAACCACTACCGTTTAGCGTATCAAACAAGCCTAGCTGGTTTTGATATAGAAGTAGCGGGCGAGAACACTAGCTTAGATATCGATACTGCCGATGAGCGTATAGTGTTATCTGTTGGTCGTACTTTCTCACTTTAATTTATAAAAGTTTGTTTAAGCACCAAAGCGGCCATTTGGCCGCTTTTTTATGTAATTACTTTATACTAGGTTTGCTAGGCCGGTAATCACCTTGCTCTAAGCCTTTAAAGTAAGCTTGGTAACGACCATCTTGCTTAAATTGTGCTAAGTGTACATTAAATATTTCCAGCAACTCGTTACTTTGCTCTGCATTTTTGGGAAACAATAAAAAGCTGTTATTAAGCAGTATCGGTTGTGTGTGATGAGTGATCGTGTCAGCAAGTTCAGGGTGTTGATTATAAAGGGTGTGGTAGCCAATATTTATCTCCTCAGCAAATGCATCAATGCGACCTGCTGATAAACGACGAAAGTTTTGCTCTGTACTACTTACTTGCGAGAGGTCGAATATACCGTCGGCAACAGCCTTATCGAATTTAGGGCCATAGCTATAACTCAGTCCGCCGCCTATTATCAGACCACGTAAATCATTAAAATTGTGCCATTCAAAATGGTTATCCTTTTTATAAAAAAACACGAATTTTTCACTAAGCACTGCATCGCTGTAATAATAATTTTTAACCCTTTCTTTACTATGCATCCAAACCGCAGTTGCTGCATATTTACCGTTGTATGTGTCATGATAAGCGCGGCCCCATGGTAAAAAGGTGAAGTTAGCTTGGATCCCCGCCTCACTAAAAATATCCTTGATAAGGTGAGCTGCAACACCTTGATAGGGGAGAGATTCACTTAAAAATGGCGGCCATTCACCGGCACTTATATTGATGGTTTTTTGATTGGGGTTTGACTTCATTGGTACGGCGAATGCACTGGTTATGCTGCAGAGTAACAACCAAGTAAAGCATAATGGCACTATTACTCTAGTATTAAACATTTCGTGCCCCTTGGCTTATGGCTTAAATTGTTAACGAATTGTTTTGATATTACCTCAGCAAATATTGAAAAGCGAATTTCAGCAGGAGTCGTTGTAGGTAGTGATTAGAGTTCTATTTTTAGTAAATACTGCTTGTAAGCATAAGCTGTTGTTACAACAGCTTATGCTTACGCTATTACATCTTTATCCATTCACCAGAAAGTGCGTTGCCTGGCAGATAAACCTCTAAACCTAGATTGTCGTTGTTGATAAAAGCAATACCAGCTAGATTCTCAGTAGCGCAAACACTATTAAACGGTGTAATGCTAAAGTAAGTATCTTCATTGCCAATAGAGCCTGTAATATTACACCCTTGATATTGAGCTACATAGGTACCCTGATTATCTAAATTTACATCAATAACTAGATTATCCCCAGCCACGTTGTAATCACCTGCCAGCAGGTTGACTGCTGTGTAATGACGCGGCTCGCTCTTAGTTAAATTCACCGGTTGCGAATCAATAATGCAATTGAAGCCAATGTCAGCGCTTTGGCAATTGGTTTGCGAACTAAATACAATATTTTTCTTGATAACCGAGCCTGTGTGCGCCGTAGATACTTCTCTGTCAGAAGTTAGCACTAACGTAACACCTAGTTCATTGATAGCAAGGCGAGCTAACTGTGCTGTGCCATCTTTTTCATAGGCGCTAGTATATAAACCGGCATGCTTTACAAGGTAGTTTTGTAGTTGTTGTTCACTTTTATCGTTATCTAAATTGCAGCCAGCAAGTAGTAAGCTCAATGCCGCTGTGCTCAAAAGCAGTCGTTTTTTCATTAGAACACCTTACTTAACTAAGTTGTTTAGTTTGATTTGTGTAACGGCTGCCTTGGCTCGGCTTGCTTGCACATTCGCTTCAATAGTACTGATGGTTATATAGCCTTGCTCAAGTAATACGCCTTCACTGAGTTCACTTTCGTCATCCACTAAGCCCTGATCACGAGCGATGGAAACCCCAGCTTTGCCTTGATATTGCGCTTGCGCCATCGCGAGTGCCTGTTCATATGTTGCAGCATAACCTTTTGCTAAAATACCTTGTGCTACATAGGCCATGACTAGCTGATCTTGTGACATATCACCTGCAAATTTAACTTCAAGGCCGCCTGCATTCCAGCCTACTTGACTAAACTTATAACCTAAGTGATTACTCATGTCCTCAGGTGTATTAACGTTTAAACCAGTAAACTTAGGTAATAAAGGTTGATTTACTTGTTTGTTAGTTACCAGTTCACTAACAATTTTTACGATAACATCAGCAACCATAGGTGCTTTTGTTTCATCAGCATCAAATGCACTCACTGCTATGGCCGGAATTCCACGAGCTATAACGACATTTGCAGCGCCAAGCGTACCTGAATTATTGGTCATATAACCTAAGTTGTTGCCTTCATTAGGGCCTGATATCACTAAGTCTGGAAATTGCCCCCATTTTTCTTGAGCCAGTACATCGATACCGTAAAGTGCGGCCATAACTGGCGTACCTTCAACAAAATCTGAAAAGGCAACGCTTTCATCAGTATCACCCACACACACTTGATTTTGCTCTACTTTTGAACGGTCTACATTAACAGGCTCCATAAAATGAATAGCGCCACCTTTACCGCTTTGTCCGGTGCACGGTGCTGACATAACAACGCTATGACCGGCTTCGGTCAATTTAGAGAATAAGGTTTGGATGTTACCGGTACTCCAGCTGTCGTCATTGGTAAGCACAATATTTAGTGCGCTTGCTGGCATAGATAGAGTGGCGGCTGCGATTGCTGCGGCTAATAAAGAGTAACTTTTCATAATACGTCCATTGAGTTTGGTTTGAATGCAAACACCATAGGAAGTTTTATTTACACTTTTGTGAATTAGATATTTCCGTCGTTTTAGAGATATCTTTTATTTTAACTTTATGTTTATTCTTATTTTATTGTTTTTCCTGCGCTGTTCAATCGGTATTTGTAACGTGCTGTTTTCGGGTCACGCTCGCTGATAAATAGATAATCATCAGCAAGGTCACCAATTGTCTTTTGTAGCTGAGCTTTAATTTTATTACGGTTTTGATCCAGCGTTTTACCTTTGAGCCCTTCTTCAGTTAAATCACGAATAGCCTTTTGGTGGCCGTTATAAGCTGTCATTAATTGGGCTAATTGTTCACCACTTTCTCTATCAGGTTTATTAGTTGGCGGGTTGGTGTAGGGAGGAAGTTTATTAATTTCTCGTTGGGCGTACCAATAATAGTAAAATAGCGGGGTTTTAGCTAAAAAAATTGTCAAGCCATGAATAACAACCTGTTGTTGTGAAAGGTTAAAAACGATTGCTTCAGGGGATCTTGCAACAGCAATCGCAGCTGTTATTTTTAATTGGTTATTAACAGCAACAATAAACCATTTTAACTGCACTTCACTAAGCGAGTTTACTTGCTCATTGCGACACAATGCGTTTACCTCATCAGCTGTTAATTGCGTTTTTTCAATGAGTTGTTGATATAAAATCGACTCTATTTGCTGATGACTATCAGCTAAATTGACACCGAGACTGTGGTTATTTACTTTTAACACAATGTCAGTGATGAGTTTATTTAACAGCCTATGAAATTGAATAACGAATAAGCTCAGCAATAAACTTAGCAGTAGGGTATTAGCAATATTAAAATGAGGTTTTGTTGTCAGCTGCAGTGAAATACTGCCTTCACCGTATGGCCAAGTAAAGTCACTGACTGGTTTATTTGCTGTGTTGTTGATTAATTTAATCTTCGTAACTTCAAGTTGCTTAAGTAGCTCGAAGAATAGGGGATTAGTAACGTCAACTCGACTCAACACTTCCAGTAAATGGTTGCTTATACGGGCTAATTCATCATCACTACTTACCGCGTTTTTTAGTGAGGCATTAGTTAGTGTTGGCAGCGCTTGCTTTAAAAAAAACTCTAATGAGTTAGCCGCACTGTACCATGCGTGAAGGCATAAACATGTGCTTATTAGCACGCAAAGCAGACTATGTTTTAATTTTATCATTGAGTGAGTTCAGTTTGGGTTGTTTTATGCTGAGTGACTTTGCTAAATAATTGCTGCTGATAGTGGATGATAAGATTTTTAATTTTTGCTCGTAGCTGGGGCTCAGTATTGTTACTTATAATCCAGATAACTTTAGAGTTTGTTTCTTTAAGCGGTCGTTTTTTATCTTTTGGCCAGTTTATCAAGGCACTATAACGGTCAACACTGGGTATCACATCAAGCTTCTTTTTTATAAAATCAGCAACTAATGCTTCCCTGCTTGGATACAAATGTATTTGTTGCGAAGTTAAAGAGATACCTGCTTGACTAAGCTGACTCATTGGCGAGAGGTAACCTGAAGCACTGTTTTTATCTGCTAATAAACCAACTTGTTTATTTGCAAAGTAATCTGCAGTAATTGCCATGTTACTTTGATGAGAAAACCAGTAAGTAGAGTAATTGGGCAAATTCAATATTACTTGATAAAAATCAGTCCAATTAGGTAACAGTCCCACTAGAGCATGCTCTCTGTATAGCATGACATCAAAATTTTGTGCCATCATCACATCGCTGTTTAGAGATCCCCTTGGTTGCCAAGAGATGGTTACTTTACTGTATGCAGTATTTTTCAGGGTGTTATTGCATAGCTCTTGCGCAAGCGTAGATACTTGCCAATTAGTTGGGATATAGAGATTAAAATTGTTTTTTCCATTAGGGTTAACAACATCACATTGATAGGTATATAACTGGCCAAGTTCAGGGTTTTTTATTTGTGGAGATGAAATAATATAAATCAAAAAAAGAGTGAATATACCGAGCAATAAGTATTTAGTTAAAGTTAGTAAGAGTCGGTATTGCATAGCCTGAGTAATTAGATGAAATAATTGTTAAATTTATCTTATCTACATGTCAGTTTCATGACATTTATTGCACTCTCAGTTGTTTCCCCTAAGTGGTGGCACTGAATCTATGCTACTGGTGCGCTTTGCTACAATAATCTTGGGTGTTTTACTTAAATTATAAAATAGGAGTTAGCAAAGCTGTTTTACTTCATCAAGTTGTATATGCTCTATCACAGGGTCATTTAGTAATATTTTAAACACGTTAGCTGCTTGGGATTTTTCAATATTGGCGCTGCTAAAATTAATGATTTTGAACTGCCGCTTGATGGTTATGCCCGTAATCAAATTAAGCGGCTGTTGATGCTTGATTAGCACCGGTAATACTGTTTTTGTATCATCGTATTTTGCTAAAGCAAGTTTTGATACGTTAAATAAATCTTTAGCGAGTTTACCTGCATTAATAAATGGCACGACCGTATCAGGTATAAAGAATATATGCCCAAGTCGGTCACAACTTTGGCTTCCTGTGCAGTTCAGTGGCTTGACGATGTTATTACTGAACTCGATGACATCGCCATTGATCAAAGTAAATTGTGCCATTGCGCGTCTCGTTTATCGATTATTATTTATCATTTATTAGAGTCACAAAGCGAGATCATAAGGTCTCGCTGTACTCAGTCATGATTTGTTCAACCCAGTTGGCTATTCGCTCATCACTGTGTTCGTATTGGCTGTCTTCATCAAGCGCTAAACCAACAAAGTGTTTGCCGTCTTCGGTGAGTGCTTTCGAGGCTTCAAATTCATAGCTACTGTCATTAGGCCACATGCCTAATAAAGTAAATTGTTGGTCGCTTATTTCGTCATGCAACATGCCGAGTGCATCTTGAAACCATTGGCCGTAACCTTGTTGGTCACCCATGCCAAATAAAGCAATGGTTTTGCCGTTAAGGTCAACATCTTTAATGTCATCCCAAATTGATTCCCAATCTTCTTGTAACTCACCAAAATCCCATGTCGAGATACCAAAGATGATAAAGTCGTAATTCTCTGCGTTTTTTAATGGTTCATCTTTGATGTTATGTAGGCTGACAATGTCTTGACCGATAATATCGCGGATTTTTTCTGCCGCTATTTCTGTATAGCATGTGGTAGAACCATAAAATAAACCAATTTGCATCGTATTTATCACTGTGTATTTGCCTGATATGATAGGCTGAAGTTTACCGTAAGGTATTATTAATTGATACCTTGATAACTATGAGAATAACTGTGACAACGTTACCTGATCATGAGTCATTAGACTCAGCCAATACAGATCACGACGAATTACTCAGTAATAGTGATTACCTTGAGTCTTTTTTAGATAACCTCTATTTAGAACAACACGTAAGCGATAATACGCTATCAGCCTATCGTAGTGATTTAGATAAGTTTTGCCGATTTTTAGAAGGCCAAGATCTATTGACGGTCTGCGCTCAAGATATCGAAAGTTACTTAGCTCATCGTGTTGATTTAGGTTTAAAGCCACGCAGCACCGCGCGTAGTATTAGCGCATTAAAGCGTTTTTATCAGTACTTTGTGCGCGAAAAACATATTACCGATTCGCCAATGGTGAATATTGCCCAGCCTAAAGCGGGGCAGTCACTGCCTAAAACTTTGTCTGAAAACGAAGTTGAGGCATTACTTGCAGCGCCTAATGTTGAAGAGCCTATGGGGCTGCGTGATAAAGCCATGCTGGAATTATTATACGCCACAGGATTGCGGGTCAGTGAATTAGTAGGGCTTAGGATGGAGCAAATTAATTTGCGTCAATCGGTGGTTTTTGTAAAAGGTAAAGGCAATAAAGAGCGTTTAGTACCGCTTGGTGAAGAAGCCATGTATTGGTTAGAGCAGTTTTTAAAAGTAGGCCGAGCGCAAATGATCAAACATGCCACTGATTTTGTGTTTCCGTCAAAGCGTGGAGTAGGCATGACTCGACAAACTTTTTGGCATCGTATTAAACACTATGCTATTTTGGCAGCAGTTGAATCACCTTTATCGCCCCATACGTTGCGTCATGCGTTTGCAACACACTTACTAAATCATGGTGCAGACCTGCGGGTTGTGCAGATGATGTTAGGGCATAGTGATTTATCAACCACACAAATTTATACCCATGTTGCTAATGAAAGGTTAAAGTCGGTACATCAGCAACATCATCCGCGCGCTTAGTGAGAATTTTTTCGTGCTTCGGCGGTCTGAGTAGTTAAGAATTATCAGGATATAAGAGAACAATTATGAAAAAGTTAGTATTAGCCGGTGCAATGTTAGGCACCAGTTTAAGTGCGTTTGCCAATGGCGTAGTAGCCATACCTGATGCCAATGATCCAATTGTTACTAAATTTGCGGAACTAGGTGTTACTGTAAAGCATATTAACCCAAGCCCAGTGGCTGGTTTAAAAGAATTGATCACTGATAAAGGCGTGCTTTATGCAAGCGCAGATGGTCAATACTTAATGCAAGGTACATTAATTGATTTGAATAATCGTAATAACTTGACCGAACAAGCGCTAAATGGCGTACGTAAAGAAGGTTTAGCGCAGTATGAAGATTCAATGATTGTCTATAAAGCTAAAAATGAAAAACACAGCATCACAGTGTTTACCGACATCAGCTGTGGTTATTGCCGTAAGTTACATCGCGAGCTGGATGATTTACTTGAAGCAGGCATTACCGTTAAGTATTTAGCATTTCCACGAGGTGGCTTACAAGGTTCAGGTTACGCTGATTTAATGAATGTATGGTGCGCGAAAGATCAGCAAGAAGCGATGACTGCCGCTAAGTCAGGGGCCGATACTAAAGTAATGGCAGGATGTCATGCACCTGTGGCAGAGCATTATCAGCTTGGTCAAAGTTTTGGTATTAGTGGCACACCAGCGATTATTTTAGAAGATGGTACGCTGATCCCTGGTTATCAACCAGCAGCAGCATTAGCCGCTGCACTAGAAGCAAATAAATCATCATAACGATGTGTTTTTTATAAAAAGGCCGTTAAGGCCTTTTTTTGTCTTTATTCTTTAATTAAAAAGTACTGCATCTGCATGAAGAAATTAATTGTTGCCCGTGAGTATTGTGATGACTCACACCTACCAAACCATTTACACCCAGTTATTAAACAAATTTATGCTAGCCGCCAAGTAAACCATGCTGATGAACTGGACAACAGCGCAGCGACGTTGCACGACTTCAAATTATTTAAAGACATAGATAAAGCCACCGCGTTACTACAAGAGGCATTAAACACGCAAAGCAAGGTTCTGATTGTTGGCGATTTTGATGCCGATGGTGCAACCAGTACCGCTACCTTAATGCAAGGCTTAGCGATGTTTGGTTTTGCTCATTTAGACTATTTAGTGCCAGACAGATTCAGCTTAGGCTATGGTTTAAGCCCAGCGCTTGCCGAACAAATAGTGACGATGGCGCCTGATCTCGTGATCACCGTAGATAATGGCATTTCTTGTATCGCTGGCATCGCGATAGTAAAAGCCGCAGGCATAAAAGTGCTGGTCACTGACCACCACTTGCAAGGTGAGCAACTACCCAATGCTGATGCGATTGTAAACCCAAACCGCCATGATTGTGATTTTCCATCAAAATCCATTGCAGGTGTTGGTGTGGCGTTTTATTTGTTGATAGCGCTAAGAAGTGCATTGCGAGATGCGGGCTATTTTAATACGCAGCCGATGCCTAACTTAGCTGAATTACTTGATATTGTGGCCCTTGGTACGGTTGCTGATGTAGTGGCATTGGACGCTAATAACCGTACTTTAGTACACCAAGGCTTAGCACGTATTCGCAGTGGCAAAACTCGCCCTGGTATTACCGCATTAATAGAAGTGGCTAATCGTAATGCCGCTCGACTAAGCGCCAGCGACTTTGGTTTTTCATTAGCGCCACGACTAAATGCCGCAGGGCGATTGGACGATATGAGTTTAGGCATAGCTTGCTTATTAGCCACTGATATTAATCAAGCAAGGCGCATTGCTGGCGAGCTAGATAGTTTAAATCACGAGCGCCGTGAGATAGAGCAGGGTATGCAAGTTGAAGCGCAAGCGGTATTAGACAAGCTTGCCTTTAGCGATGAACAAACCCCTGATGCCATCTGTTTATATCAAGGTGATTGGCACCAAGGTGTGATAGGTATTTTAGCGGGGCGCTTAAAAGAAAAGTATCACCGTCCAACGGTTATTTTTGCCGGTGGTGACAACGGTGAAATAAAGGGCTCTTGTCGCTCGATTGAAGGCCTACACATGCGGGATTTACTCGAGCGCTTAAATACCTTGCACCCGCATCTGATCAGTAAATTTGGCGGTCATGCCATGGCTGCAGGGCTGACTATTAGTGAGCAACACTTTCACGAGTTTAAGCGCGAGTTTGAACAAGCCGTAAGTGCGCAGTTAAGTGAAGAGCATAAGCGCTGTATTATTTTAACCGATGGCGAGCTTACTGATGATTGCTTTAGCATGGAGTTTGCTAATGTACTCAAACAAGCTGGGCCATGGGGGCAGCAGTTTCCTGAGCCGGTCTTTGAGCACACCTTTGAACTAGTACAACAACGTATTGTTGGCGAAAAACACCTTAAATTAGTCCTCAAGCACCGCTCAGGACGTTTAGTGGATGCCATTGCATTTGGCGTGGATGTGCGGGCGTGGCCAGATACAGAAGCACGTTTTGTTAAGCTGGCTTACCAACTCGATATCAATGAGTTTAGAGGTAAGTTTTCTTTGCAGCTGATTGCCAGAGAGCTGCAAAAAGTGCCATAAAAAATATTTATTATCGGTGCATAAAATACTAATAAAACGCGCGGTTTTTTGTTAAAATCGGGCGTTTTTACTATTTAAAGAATTTTATGGGCGATTTGACGCTCGTAATCAGCCATTTTGGAGTAAGGTACATGTTTGAAGTGAATCCTGTGATTAATCAAATCAAGGAAATTCGCGAACGTACTGAATTGCTTCGGGGGTACCTTTGACTACGCTCTTAAACAAGAACGTTTAGAAGAAGTTAACGCCGAACTTGAAGATTCAGCCGTATGGAATGAGCCAGAACGTGCGCAAGCACTTGGCCGTGAAAAGTCAGCACTAGAGGCCGTTGTTGAAACGATCGACAACCTAGTCAGTGGTACTGATGATGTTGAAGGGTTGTTAGAGCTTGCAGTCGAAGCTGAAGATGAAGACACCTTTATCGAGGCGCAAAGTGAACTTGAAGATCTCAATGGGCAACTTGAAGGCTTAGAGTTTCGCCGTATGTTTTCAGGCCCACATGACGCAAATGATGCGTACCTTGATTTACAATCAGGCTCTGGCGGCACTGAAGCGCAAGACTGGTGTAACATGTTATTACGCATGTATTTACGCTGGGGTGAAGCCAAAGGCTTTAAAGTTGAGCTAGTCGAAGCGACAGACGGTGATGTTGCCGGCATTAAAGGTGCAACCGTGCGCTTTGTTGGCGAATACGCCTATGGCTGGTTACGCACAGAAACAGGCGTACATCGCTTAGTACGCAAAAGCCCGTTTGACTCAAGTGGTCGTCGCCATACATCATTTGCTTCAGCATTTGTTTACCCGGAGATTGACGATAATATCGAAATCGATATTAATCCGGCTGATTTACGTATTGATGTATACCGTGCATCAGGTGCCGGTGGTCAGCACGTTAACACCACCGAATCAGCGGTGCGTATTACTCACGTACCAACCAATACCGTAGTGCAATGCCAGAACGAACGTTCACAGCATAAAAATAAAGCACAAGCGATGAAACAGTTAAAAGCGAAGTTATTTGAACTTGAGTTACAACAGCAAAATGCTGAAAAACAAACGCAAGAAGACGCTAAATCTGATATTGGTTGGGGGAGTCAAATTCGTTCATACGTACTTGATGATTCACGTATTAAAGATTTACGAACCGGTGTTGAAAACCGTAATACGCAATCGGTACTAGACGGTAACTTAGATAAATTTATTGAAGCCAGCTTAAAATCTGGCCTATAACCACCAAGCTAAAAAAGAGCTAAAAAATGACTGATCAAATCCAAGACGAAAATAAGTTAATCGCTGAGCGTCGTGGCAAACTAGACGCTATTCGCGCTAATTGCCCAGCCAACGGTCATCCAAATCAATTCCGTCGTGAGCATTACACGGCAGACTTACAGGCCGAGTTTGGTGATAAGAGTAAAGAAGAATTAGTAGAACTTAACCATGTTGTGTCTATCGCGGGTCGTATCCTTGCTAAACGTGGACCATTTTTTGTAGTGCAAGACATGAAAGGCCGTGTACAAGCGTATGCGTCAAAAGATGCACAAAAAGACTTGAAAGAAAAGTACGGTCAATTAGACACCGGCGACATTATTGGTGTGAAGGGTGCGCTTAATAAATCAGGTAAAGGCGATTTATACGTAGAAATGACTGAGTATCAATTACTGACTAAGTCACTACGCCCATTACCTGAAAAATTCCATGGCTTGTCTGACCAAGAAACAAAATACCGTCAGCGTTATGTTGATTTGATCACTAACGAAGCAACTCGTGAAACGTTCCGTATTCGCTCGCAAGTGGTTGAAGGTATTCGTCGCTTCTTAGCAGAGCGTGACTTTATGGAAGTTGAAACGCCAATGCTACAGGTTATTCCTGGTGGTGCTTCTGCGCGTCCATTCGTGACTCATCACAATGCACTGGATATCGATATGTACTTACGTATCGCACCAGAGCTTTACTTAAAACGTTTAGTGGTAGGTGGCTTTGACCGCGTATTTGAAATTAACCGTAACTTCCGTAACGAAGGGTTATCAACGCGTCACAACCCAGAATTCACTATGATTGAGTTCTACCAAGCATACGCTGATTACATTGACTTGATGAATATCACCGAAGACATGCTGCGTACTGTTGCTACTAACGTACTGGGCAGCCCAATTGTGGTTAACACCACTAAAGATGAAAACGGTGAAGTGGTTGACTCAGTAGAGTATGACTTTGGTCAACCGTTTACGCGTTTAAGCATGGCAGATGCCATCTTAAAATATAACCCTGAGTTTGATGCTGCGGTATTTAATGACCCAGAAAACCATTTTGAACAATTAAAAGCGTACGCTAAACAAGTGCACGTTAAAATTCCTGAAAACTGTGTTTGGGGTCCAGGTAAGTTCTTATGTGAAATCTTTGAAGAAACCGCTGAGCACATGCTTATTCAACCGACTTTCATCACAGGTTATCCATGGGAAGTATCTCCACTGGCTCGTCGTAACGACGAAAACGCATTTGTTACCGACCGCTTTGAGTTTTTTGTGGGCGGCCGTGAACTTGCAAATGGTTTCTCTGAGCTTAATGATGCACAAGATCAAGCTGAGCGCTTTACTCGCCAAGTTGAAGAGAAAGACGCAGGTGACGATGAAGCTATGCACTATGACGAAGATTATATTCGCGCCCTAGAATATGGCTTACCACCAACAGCGGGTGAGGGGATTGGTATCGACCGTTTAGTTATGCTGTTTACTGATTCATCAACGATTAAAGACGTTATCTTGTTCCCGCATATGCGTCCACAAGCTGACTAAGTCTATTTTTATAAAATAGTTTTTAAACGCCGCTTATTAGCGGCGTTTTTGTGTTTGCACTAAACAATGACATTTTACGGTTCATAACGACACGAAGGTTTTAATTTAAGATATTGAATTGCAAAGTAATAAATAATTAATTCTAAAAAAGTAAAAAATCAACAAGCATTATTTTTAAGTTTAGCTAAACTAGGGGGGTTAAAAATAGAATAAAGCATTGTTTTTTCATAAAGTACCAATCTAAAGGACTTATATAAACGGATTTTATATGAAAGATAAAAAACCTGAGTTACCTAATAACGCATTTAGTACAGAGCTACAAAGAGAAGCCTATTATCGAGCATGCATTGCTGAGTTTCAGCAATTAGGCTATCAAGATCAATACCTCGAACAATTAAGCGATGAGTTGGTACCTGTATTAGGTGTTTCTGCTGATGTTAAAATTCCATAATGTGATTAATTATCAAGCAGAGTTGATTCTTTTTTAGCGCTAATGGGTATTCTCTAACCATACAGTCACTTTAAACAAGAAAAGTGTTTGACATATTTTCTGAAATCTTTATTATACGCCCCACAAGACGGAGAGGTGGCCGAGTGGCCGAAGGCGCTCCCCTGCTAAGGGAGTATAGGGTTTGTAGCTCTATCGAGGGTTCGAA
>NZ_JBALXK010000040.1:0-15019 GCF_036960685.1 Pseudoalteromonas sp.
TTGCACAAAGAGAAGGGAATGAGAAGTAAATGAGGGAGAGTAGAAAACTGGGGCGCTTGGCTATTACTAGCCAAGCGGGTGAGTTGTTTTCTGTAAGTAATTAAAGGCGAGTTACTGTAAAACCTTGCTCGTTAAATTGTTTTAATAAACCGTGTTGCTCTGGTAAGTGCAGGGCGCCTACGGCGATAAATAGCTTTTCTTTACCGATGCGTGGCGTGAGTTCTTTTACCCAGTTATTGTTACGTTCAATAAGCATTACTTGTTCGCTGATCTCGCCATAGTTGCTGTCGTCAAAGCTTTCATTGTAGTATTTCGTTAGCGTAGCCATATCGCCACTTTTCCACGCATCCACTAAGGTAATAAAGTAGGTTTCTACGTCGGCAAGCTGTTCAAACGTTTCTTCAATCATCTCGTTGCTTAATAACGAGAGGTGATTAAACATTTCCATTTGATACTCAAGGGTTTCTAATTCACCAACCGCTATTTTTTTCTCTTTAGCGTAGGCGAGTACTTGTTTATCAATGCCGGTTTGATCAGAAAACCCCACATTTTGAAATTCCATTTGCATCATGGTTACCATCACCGCCCATGGGGCTAGGTTATTAAACATTGCGATATCTATCGACTTTTTGCTGAAGTATTCTTTTAATTTAGCGTAGTTTTGCTCTGATAATTCGCTTTGTAGGGTTTTACCGTTTTTTAGCATCATAAATGGCAGTGAGCGGCGCTGCATTTCCATCGGGCTAATTGCACTGATATCTACTTCAACAATCACTTTATCACTGGCATCAATGGCTTTGGTGACTTTCCCTGGCAGGCCTTTCATACTGGCATCGCCCACATGTACGGTGCCAAATAAATAGCTGTTAACGCCATTTTTTTCGATTTTCCAAAGCCCCGGTTCGCTATGACTGGCAAAACTAATACACAGTAAAAGCGATAAAATAAAGTAACTGCTAATACGCTGAGTGAGATTCATAATTGTCCTTATTGTTTGGGTATATATCCATACTAAACCAATTATCTTAATTGGGTAATGTTAAAATTAATGCTAAACGAGAATCTGCTTTATTCTCAGCTCTGATAGTAAAGTTATTTAGGTTACATAAACTCTTTACTATCGCCAATCCTAAGCCGTGGCGTTGGTTATTGGTTCGAGAACTATCTAATTGATAGAGCGGATCAAAAATCGCTTCAAGTTGTTGCCCACTTAATGGTGTTGCGAGGGTATTACAAAGTGTAATTATTGTTTTGTCACTGGCTTGTGTTACCTGCAAATTAACGCTGTGTTGGCGTTCACCATAAAATAATGCGTTATCGAGTAAGTTAGATAAGATAGTGTGCAAGCAAAACTTATCAACGTTAACAAGCAAATCTTCGGCAATGTCGAGTTGTAATCGTTGTTCAATATCTGGGTGCTTAAACTGTAATTCATTACTGATATTGTTAATAAAAGCACTTAAATTGAGTTTCTCAATAGTCAGCTCAATGGCACTGCTACCCGCGCGTTGTAATAAAAGCAGGTTATTAACTATGGTTTTCATGCGCTGTGAAATAGCCAGTATATCACTGGTATAAGTGGCGCTAATTCGCTCGTCATTGGGGTAACGTAGCGCCACTTCTGAAAGGCTAATTAGTTCCGCAATCGGTGTTTTTAATTCATGGGCTATATCACTGGTGAGGCGTTTTTCGTTTTGGTAAAGCTGTTGATTAGTAGTAATAAATTTATTGAGTTCATTACGGATTGGCTCAATTTCTTCTACTTTAAAATCACTGTTAATGATCTGTGCTGTTTCGGTGATATCCAGCTGTTTAATTTGTTCGTTTAGGTTATTCAGTGGATACAGGTCGCGATTGACTATGCGGGTGACTAAATAGCGCACGCCAAACACTGCAATAATACAGGTAAGAACAAACACTACATCAATAATGATCAACACTTTATTCAGTGCTGCGGTTGGGGCGGCAATGGTTAATACCATGGTATTAAAATGGCCACTGTCAGCTGTATTGTCGTCTGCTTGTTGGGCAATAAAATGGCTGATCATTGCACGCCCAGCTTCGCCATTTGGCAAGCTGTAATCAATAATTCTAAATTCATTAATGGCAATATCTATATTAGGCAAATCAACACCGGGGTAGAGCTGTAGCGAATCTGACTTTTCAAAAGTGTGTTGTTCATGCCAAAGCTGATAAAACTCGCTGGGATTGGCTTGCTCGTATTCAGACATAAATTCGCCAGCAAAATCAAATTCAAGCTTGCCAGCATGATCTTTTACTAGGGTTTTTAAATAATTAGCTTTGTTAGTTAATGATTGATTAAATTGGTTTTCTACCCAAGAGTCGACGCTTAGATCGACCGTTAAAAAAATAGTAACTAAGATCAGTGAAATAACAGCTGTAATATTATTTACCAGCTTACGTTTGATTGAATGGAGCTTAGTCTTGTGAGGCAACATAACCGAATCCACGTTTGTTTTTGATAGGTAGCTCGCCACCGAGTTGACGCACTTTTTTCCGGACTGCGGAAATGTGTGCTTCGAGAGCGTTCTTTGAGAGCATATCAAATTGGCCAACAACGGCTTCACTGATCATTTCAAGCCCCATTACTCGCCCTTTGGCGCTGAACAAGCACTCAATAATTTTATATTCATTACGGGTCAGGTTGACTGGTTGCTGTTGATAATGCAGCGTTTTTAAGCTCAAATCTAATACGCAATCAGCAACTGATAAGGTATTTTGTTGGCTGTGCAGCTGACCACGGCGAGAAAGTGCTAATACGCGAGCGTGTAATTCTTCAAATGAAAACGGTTTTGTTAGGTAATCATCAGCGCCTGTCATTAAGCCTGAAATTTTATCTTGTGCTTCTGAGCGTGCTGACAAAATAAGCACCCGAGTTTGACTTGAAGTGCTGCGTAGTGCTTTGAGTATGCTCATGCCATCGACACTTGGCAGCATTAAATCAAGAATAATTAGATCATAATCACCGCTGAGTGCCATGCTTAAACCATGCGAGCCATCACCGCTACTATCGACAGTAAAACCGAGATTATTGAGGCCTACATCTAAGCTGCGTCTAAGTGGTTCAGAATCTTCAATGATCAGTATCTTCATGATGTTTACTTTATAACAAACCATAAGCCTTGCTACTTTAGCAAGGCTTAGCAATTAATGATACCAACCGTTTTGGTAGGCTATATTACCAAAATTAGCATGGCCAAGGGCTGTTTGCACAAGCGCTTCGTCGTTTGCTGATGGGATCAGTTGATGTTGATTATAGATATAAGTTGTCGCAGCTTTATGTGGCTGTAAAATTACTACCTTATTGCCTTGTTCACCATTTGCTTGAATGTACGCAAAGTTTTTATCGTATTGCATCATGGCACGTTGTTGCTGTGGAGCGATGGGCTTTGATAGATCGCGACCAATCATTGGATGCTCGCCACTGGCACCGATCAATGATAACAGGGTGGCAGGAATATCAAGTTGACTGGCAAGCTGGTGGTCGCGTTTTGCTGGAATGTCTTTACCAAAGATCACCGCAGGAATCCGAAAGTGGTCAATAGGCACTAAACTCGCACCGGAGACTCGTGAGTCATGATCGGCAATAACAATAAATACGGTGTCGTCCCAGTAAGTTGATTTTTTTGCCTTTTCGATAAAGCTACCGAGTGCATAATCTGCGTATTTTGCTGCATTATTACGAGTTTGTTTGTCATTGTCGTAAAGGGCAATTTTATTATCAGGGAATTCATATGGGCTATGGTTAGAGCTTGAAAACACTAAACTGAAAAACGGTTTACCTTGTTGTTGTAGTTTAGTGAGCTCGATATCCGCTTGGGTGTATAAATCTTCATCTGACGCGCCCCAAGAGCCGTTAAAATCAATATTCGCAAAGTCATCACTATCAACAATTTCTTGAAAACCATTACCTAAAAAGAAGCTTTGCATATTATCAAAATGACTTTCACCACCGTAGATAAATTGGGTGTGATAGTTTTGCTTGGCAAGAAAATCGGCAATCGTAAAGAAATCCCGTTGTGATTTATCGAGCTTTACCACTGCGCGTGAAGGGGTTGGTGTGAACCCAGTAATAACCGCTTCAATACCGCGCACTGAACGCGTGCCCGTCGCGTATAAGTTATCAAACCCCCAACCTTGTTGATAAAGTTTATCTATATTAGGCGTTAATGGCAGGCCACCCAATGCTCCAACATAACGGGCACCTAAGCTCTCTTGCAAAATAATGACGAGGTTTTTGGTTTTTCCTTGGTGCGTTGCTTGGCGAAAGGTTTTAGTAGGCGCGCTGCTATCATTAAACACTGCGTTTTGCAGCTGCATACTTTTGCGTACTGTACTTAGCAATTGTTCTTCTGGCATAGCGCCATAAAAGTCCTGACTAGATTTTTCATTACTGAGCTGCTTAATCGCAAAAGCAACGCTATAGAAAGAGTTGAGGCTAAGATCATTAAGTAGGTGATCCGTAGAAAATGCCACCATCGCTGGGTTTAAAGGGCGATGGCCAAAAGAGTTGCGCGCTCCTAAAACCGTTAAACATAATAACGAAATAACCAATACACTATGCTTGAGGGGTGATAGTTGAGTACGGCTGTGCCATTGAGAGGCAAACACCATTGCTGCGGCTTTGATACCTAACCCCAGTAGGATGAAGGTACAGATGATTTCAGTTTTATAGCCTGAAAAAATCATCTTTGACACTTCCTTAGGATAAATTAAATACTCAATAAACAATCGATTAGGACGTAGATCGTATTCGCTGATAAAAGTAGGGGTGATCACCTCAAAAAAGATCAGCAATGCGGTCATTATCAGCAGGTAGTATTTTATTACTGTGCGAGTCATATTTTGTTTACCCAACACGGAAGCTACAATCAGCAACAATAATGCGGGCATAAGAATATAACTTAATGTTGATATATCAACACGTAAGCCGCCGACAAAGATATTAAGCCAGGCATGAGAGCTAAATACTCGCTCACCTTGCCACACACTTAAGCCAAAACGAGCCAGTGTAAGCATAATAAGGGATAGGCTAAAAAAGGTCAGTAACAGCCAATATGGACCAAGTTTAGTTTTTAATTGGTGTAGGCTGAGTTGTTGCGTTATGCCCATAAGATAGCCCACCAAATCAGAGCACTAATCAGCATTGCGATAAATACGCTAGCAGAGGCAATGTCTTTAGCTAAGCCAGATAACTCATGGTGCTCTGTGCTAATACGATCAACTACCACTTCAACAGCGGTATTTACCAACTCGGCAAATAATACAAAGAGCAAACTGGCAATTAAAATGAGCTTATTGCTAGTAGTAATATTCTGAAGCCAGGCAAACACGCCGAGCACTAGAAATACTGCAAGTTCTTGCTGAAATGCCGCTTCAAACCGGGTCATCCATTTTAAGCCATTGAATGTATGGCGTAAGGTGAATATAAGACGCATCAGCCCTTGGCGTTTGAGTACTGTTTTTGAGTTATTCATGGTGAGTATTCGCTTTGTTATTGTTTGCTTTACAAGTGCTTAGTAAATCTAAAGAGGCTTCATAGCGGCTGCTTTTGAGGCCGATCAGATTGGCTAAAGTGTGAAAAATATTGTCGTGCGAGCTGGCTTGTTGCAGATCGAGTGTGCGTAAGCAGCTTTCATTGATGCGTTGATTGTTTTTTGCAGCCCACATATACAAGGGCACATGAGTTTGCTCTGAAGGGGCAAAACTGTATGGAAAACCATGTAAATAAGCGCCATTTTCACCCAGAGATTCGCCGTGATCTGACACATAAATAAAGTTTTTTTCTATGCTGTCAGGTAACTCTGCAAGTTGCTGAAGGACTTGGCTGTTGACGTAGTCGCTGTAGGCAATAGTGTTGTCGTAGGTATTAACTAGTTGCTCAGAACTACAGTTTTGAATATCGCTGCGATCACAGGTGGGAGTGAATTGTTTAAACTGCTCGGGATAACGCTGAAAATAAGTAGGCCCATGGGATCCCATCATATGCAATACAATTACCGTATTTGCTTGGCTCAAATTAGCGAGCTTACGTTTCAGCGGCGCGAGTAAAGCTTCGTCATAACAAGGCTCTTTTGTGCACAGCGCTGAATTGTCAGGGGTAATAGTAATAGTGTCGATACGGTTGCAGGCATTCTTACAACCACTGTTATTGTCTATCCACAGCACATCAGCGCCAGCTTGTTGGGCGATATCGAGGATATTTTGTTGATTGTCAGCTTCACTACGTGAAAAGTTTTCGTGCTGTTGAAATGAAAACATACAAGGCACAGATACTGCTGTTGCAGTGCCACAAGAGGCAACATTATCGAGGTAGGTCACATTAAAAGGGCGCGTGTAACGATTGGTGTCGCGCTTATAACTTTGGTATGCAAAATTAGCGGCACGGGCTGTTTCACCGACAACAATCACAGTGACTTGTGTTTGTGCGGGGGCAATTAGTGTTGGTGTGGGATCGAGTATTTGAAATGGCTCAGCAGTCACTAGCCATTGATCGCGAATATATTTATAGCCACTACTTAAATATTGAAACGGAATTAACTCTTTTTTTAACAGCTGATTGTTACGTCCCGTTGCTGCGTAGTCAGCATAAAAATTCAGGATAATAACCGCGATTAAAGCAAAGCAGCCAAGTAATAATTTACTACGGCTCAATATCTCTTGGGAAACAGGGCTAAACCGTACCTTGGTTTTAACTAAAATCAGTAATGGCAGCAGGGCGAATAAGATGAAAAATAGTAGAAATTGTGGATTGAGATAGCTGATAGCTTCTTGGCTGTCGGTCTCAAAGGTGTTTTGGATCATTGAGTAATCAAACACCACTCCGTAATTTAAAGTGCCGTATAAAACTAAGCAAGAGCACAGCAATAAGATGTAATTTACGGGTTTGAGTAACCATCGGCTCGACAACAAAGAGAAAAAAATGATCAACAAGCACAGTAGTAGTAACGGCACCGAGAGTAAAAATAACCAAGAAAAAGCCGGCAAGGTGGTGATGGCCGTAAAGGCACCTTGCATAAATGGAATATTAATAATTAAGCAGTAGTAACTTGCAAGGGCAATAATAAATACGTTAGCACTACAGGTAATATAAAAACGCTTTTTCAAACCCGCTCGGAGAAATTCAGTGACGACCATAAATTAACAACTCATATCTAACTTAGTGGCCAGATGATATGAGCCGAAACTTAAGAAATACTGAAGAGTAACTAGGCATTTCCTGAGTGGTGCCATTTAAATAGAATAATTTATTGCGAGTTCGTTAAAAATTAATCAAACCGCTATTTGGTTATAACGAGGTATGAAATATCAATTGTTTCGCATATGAGAAAAATTAATCTATTTGTGTGGTTATGTTGGATTTTTATGCCTTTAAAGGCTGGTGTTTATATGAAAATTGGATTGATTTTAAGGTTGACTTAACCCCCTCATCGCGGTACTAATAGAAAAAGACAGCGAGGGAAGTAAATAACCCTCACGCGAACAAACAAATTTTTGGTATTGATTACATGCTTACAAATGCACTAAACCTAGTCCTAATTAACGTCGTGGTGATTATTATTACCGCGGGGGCTTGTTAGTGCTTTAAAAAAGAGAAGCATTGAAAAAGCCCCCCGCACTTAACAGTCCGGGGGGCTTTTTAGTTTCAGGGTTTAGAATGAGTTATTAAGTTTAGATATGTCACTGAGGAATGAGGATTTATTAATGACAGGCGCAGAGTTAACGATTGATTTATTAGCCAAACACGGCGTAAATGAAGTTTTTGGTTACCCAGGTGGGGCCATCATGCCAATTTACGATGCGCTGTATGGTGCGCCAGTTAAGCACTACCTCACTCGTCATGAGCAAGGTGCAGGATTTGCGGCGGTTGGCTTTGCGCGTAGCACCGGTAAATTAGGAGTCTGTTTTGCAACATCAGGGCCTGGTGCGACTAACTTAATCACCGCACTTGCTGATGCGATGATGGACTCAGTACCATTACTGGCGATCACCGGGCAAGTACCTACTGCAGCAATCGGCTCTGACGCGTTTCAAGAAATCGATGTACTAGGCATGTCATTGTCGTGTACTAAACACAGTTATATGGTTGAACGTCCTGAAGATTTAGCCGAAATCCTACAAGAAGCCATGCACTTGGCGCAAAGTGGCCGTCCGGGTCCTGTTTTAGTTGATATCCCAAAAGACATTCAAATGGCGCAAGTGCCTTTTCATCCTTGGCTTGCAGCTGACGATTACTTACCTCAGTTAGATTTAAATCAAGTCGCCATTGCTAATCAGTTATTAAGTGAAGCGAAACGCCCAGTGGCTTATGTTGGTGGCGGTGTACAAGCGGCCGATGCCCAACAGCAGTTAATGCAGTTTTTAGATAAAACGCAAATGCCAGCAGTATCAACATTAAAAGCGTTAGGCAGTGTATTACCTGATTACGAATACAATTTAGGCATGCTGGGCATGCATGGCGGCCAAGCTGCAAATTTAGCGGTACAAGAGTGTGATGTACTAGTATGTATAGGTGCCCGCTTTGACGACCGGGTAACGGGTAACTTAAGTAAGTTTGCAGCCAAAGCAAAAGTAATTCATTTAGATATCGATGCAGCAGAGGTAGGTAAACGTAAACCGGCTAAAGCTTCGTTGATTGCAGACTTAAAAAGTTCATTACCTCAGCTTGAGTGTTTTGTTACTGAGCAAGCTTGGTTAGCGCATACCAAAGCGATGATGACTGAGCATGCATGGCGTTATGATTACCCTGGTGAAAAAGTATTTGCACCGTATTTATTAAATCAGCTTAGCCAACGTATGCCGAAAAATGGCGTGGTTTGTTGTGATGTAGGCCAACACCAAATGTGGGTAGCGCAGCATATGAAGTTTAGCCACCCAAGCAATCATTTAAGTAGCGGTGGTGCGGGCACTATGGGCTTTGGTTTGCCTGCGGCGATAGGTGCACAAGTTGCGCGACCAAATGATTTTGTGATCACGGTTTCAGGTGATGGCTCAATCATGATGAATATTCAAGAATTAGCGACGATTCGTCGTAACAATTTACCGGTAAAAATATTAATTTTAGATAACCAGCGTTTGGGCATGGTTCGCCAATGGCAAGAATTGTTTTTTGAAGGGCGTTATTCTGAAACTGATTTATCGGATAACCCAGACTTTGTGCAATTAGCCGCGGTGTTTGGAATACCTGGGCAAGCAATTACTCATGCAAACCAAGTTGATGATGCTATCACTGCATTGGTTAACAGTACCGGTCCTTATATAGTACATGCATGTATAGATGATAAAGAAAACGTATGGCCATTAGTACCACCGGGTGCTGCCAATGATGAAATGATGACGGAGAGTACAAAATGAAACACAGCTTAACAGTTGCTTTAAAAAATCAAAGTGTTGCCGTGGAGCGCTTTTTACGCGTAGTTCGTCATCGCGGTTTTGATTTAACCCATTTTCAACTGAATATGGATGATGGCCAGTACCAAGTAGCTATGACAGTCGATAGTGATAAACCGATTCATTTATTAACTACACAGCTTAATAAGCTGGTGGATGTTAGGCATATCACATTAGAGAATTTACACCAGCAAGCAATGTAGTTTGCTGTAGAGACTAAATCAACAGGGCTATTGGGATTTCCCTTTAGCGATAAAAATTTAAGAATGAGGATGTCAGCGGTTTATTAATCGCTGCAAAATACTGAGGTAACTATGGCTAAATTAAGAAGTGCAACTACAACTGAAGGTCGAAAGCGCGCAGGTGCTCGTGCATTATGGCGTGCAACAGGGATGACAGATACTGATTTTGGTAAACCAATTATTGCGGTTGTAAACTCGTTCACACAATTTGTACCGGGGCATGTGCATCTTAATCAACTTAGTGAGCTCATGGCTGAAACCATCACCGAAGCCGGTGGTGTGCCAAAAGAATTTAATACCATCGCCATTGATGATGGCATTGCGATGGGCCACGGCGGCATGTTGTATTCATTACCATCGCGCGACTTAATCGCCGACTCGGTTGAATACATGGTTAATGGTCACTGCGCCGATGCGATGATCTGTATTTCTAACTGCGATAAAATCACCCCTGGGATGATGCTTGCGGCACTACGTTTAGATATTCCAGTGATCTTTGTGTCAGGCGGCCCGATGGAAGCAGGTAAAACTAAGCTTGCCAATATCGATATCAAACTTGATTTAGTCGATGCAATGGTAAAAGGTGCAGATGAGTCGGTAAGTGATGCTGATTCAGAGCAAGTTGAACGCTCAGCATGCCCAACCTGTGGTTCATGTTCTGGTATGTTTACCGCCAATTCAATGAACTGTTTATTAGAGGCAATTGGCCTAGCACTACCGGGTAACGGTACTACGCTTGCTACTCATAAAGACCGCAAACAGTTGTATGTTGAAGCCGGTGCACGCATTGTTGATTTATGTCGTGAGTATTACCAAAAAGATAATAAAGACGTACTACCACGCGCCATTGCCAATAAAACAGCCTTTATGAATGCCATGGTCGTTGATATTGCTATGGGTGGCTCGTCAAATACCGTATTGCATTTACTTGCAGCTGCGCAAGAAGCCGGTGTTGATTTTGATATGTCGCACATTGATGCGTTATCTCGTAAAACACCATTCCTGTGTAAAGTAGCGCCTGCAACTGCGCAATACCATATTGAAGATGTACACCGTGCTGGTGGCATGATGGCGATTATACGCGAACTGGGTAAAGCGGGCTTAGTTGATATGTCGGTAAACCATGTTGCCGGTATGACGATGGCTGAGCTGGTTAAAAAATGGGATGCTACTGATCCAAACAACGAAGCTGCACAAACGTTTTATCGTGCAGGCCCTGCAGGCATTCGTACCACCAAAGCAATGAGTCAATCGTGCCGTTGGGATGAAGGCGACAATGACCGTGAAAATGGCTGCATCCGAAGCGTTGAACATGCATTTCGCCAAGATGGTGGCTTAGCGGTATTATCGGGCAACTTAGCGGTTGATGGCTGTATTGTAAAAAGTGCGGGTGTAGTTGATGAAATGCTACACTTTGAAGGCACCGCCGTGGTGTATGAATCGCAAGATGATTCAGTTGAAGGTATCTTAAATGATGAAGTAAAAGCCGGTGACATCGTGGTTATTCGCTACGAAGGCCCTAAAGGCGGCCCGGGTATGCAAGAAATGCTTTACCCAACCAGTTACTTAAAATCAAAAGGCTTGGCTGAAAAATGTGCCTTGATCACCGATGGTCGCTTCTCGGGTGGTACGTCAGGTTTATCAATTGGTCACGTCTCACCTGAAGCTGCCAGCGGCGGCGCCATTGCCTATGTTGAAAACGGCGATAAAATTATTATCGACATTGCCACTCGTGAAATTACGTTAGCACTAACAGATGATGAGCTTGAAGCACGTAAGCAAAAGCAGCTAGCCCGTGGTAAGCAAGCGTATAAACCGCTTAACCGTGAGCGTTATGTGTCATCTGCGCTAAAAGCGTATGCGCTACTTGCAACTAGTGCAGATAAAGGCGCGGTTCGCGATCTAGCCAAACTGGAGGAGCTTAGCTAATTATGGTTTCTCAAGAGCTCGATTATTTTCGCGCTATTATCCAAGCCAATATGGAACCACTGGCAAAAGTGACTGAGGTTAGCGAAATGGCTGAACTCAGTGCACGCCTTGGTAATCAAGTGTGGTTAAAGCGTGAAGATCAGCAGCCCGTTTATTCATTTAAGTTACGGGGTGCGTATAACAAACTGGCTAAGTTACCAAAAGGTTCTGTGGTGATAACCGCATCTGCTGGTAATCATGCCCAAGGCGTGGCGCTAAGCGCCTCACATTTAGGTCATCAAGCGACTATCGTCATGCCGGTCACTACACCTGAAATAAAAGTCAGTGCAGTACGTGCACTCGGTGGTGAAGTGGTATTACATGGCCATCATTTTGATGCCGCTAAAGCGCATGCACTAGAACTGACTGAACAGCGCAATGGCGTATTTGTACCACCCTTTGATGACCCAGATGTGATTGTAGGTCAAGGCACTGTTGCTCGTGAACTAATGCAGCAACTTAACCAGCTCGATGCGGTATTTATTCCGGTTGGCGGCGGCGGTTTACTCGCTGGTATGGCGGTGTATATCAAGTCATTACGCCCCGATATTAAAGTGATTGGCGTAGAAGCAGACGAAAGCGCCTGCTTACAAGCAGCCCTTGAAGCGGGTAAACCGGTTGAGCTGGAGCGGGTTGGCAGCTTTGCGGATGGTGTTGCGGTAAAGATTATCGGTAAAGAAACCTTTCGCTTAGCGCAAAAATTTTGTGACGAAGTGGTCACGGTCACAGGCGATGAAATTTGTGCTGCGATGCAAGATATCTTTGTTTCAACCCGTGCTATAGCTGAGCCTTCTGGTGCGCTTGCAACCGCAGGACTGAAAAAATGGAGCCAACAAAGTGGCCTGAAAGGGCTGCATTTAGCGGCAGTTTTATCAGGTGCTAATTTAAACTTTGACCGTTTACGTTATGTGGCAGAGCGTACTGCGCTGGGTGAGAAAAACGAAGCCCTGTTTGCGGTCACTATTAACGAAGAAAAAGGTAGCTTTAAGCAGTTTTGTGCTTCGTTAGGTGGCCGTGCAATCACAGAGTTTAATTATCGCTATGCAGGCCCTGGTGAAGCACAGATTTTTGTTGGTATTGCGCTGCGCCAAGGTCAGCAAGAGTTAGATGAGCTCAAAGCCGATTTAACCACTAATGGTTATCAATTTTGTGATTTGTCTGATAACGAACTGGCTAAGCTACACGTGCGATATATGGTCGGTGGCAAAGCGCCAGAGCAGCTTCATGAACGGTTATTACGCTTTGAGTTTCCTGAATACCCAGGCGCACTCGCGCGCTTTTTAGATACCTTAGGCAGCAATTGGAATATTACGTTATTCCATTATCGCAACCATGGTGGTTCGATGGGCAATGTATTAGCTGGGTTTGCGATTGAGGCAAATCAGTATGAGGTATTTAACGAGCACTTAAATCGTTTGGGCTATAGCGTACAAGATGAAACACATAATCCGTGTTTTACCCAATTTTTAACGACCCAAAGCCCTATTGATAGGGCTAAAGCGGCTAATAATTAAATATATCCAAAGCACCTCAATTGAGGTGCTTTTTTCATTGCTTTAGTAAATTCAATATATTATCTATAGTTATAGCAAACTTATAAACTAGTCAGAGTGTACATTGAGATTTAAAGGACTAAAACTAGGGTTATGCCTTGTATTTGCAGTGCTTTGTAAACAAAGTATGGCAATTACCGACGTCACCTTACAATTAAAGTGGACGCATCAATTTCAATTTGCTGGTTATTATATGGCTCAGCAACAAGGCTTTTATCAAGACGCCGGATTAAACGTTACTATTTTACCCGCAGATCCTGACAATCCAGATACCTTTTCTAAAGTGCTGGCGGGGCAAGCTCAGTTTGGAGTGGGGCATTCTGGTATTTTACAGCAGCGTATTGCCGGTAAACCACTGGTGGCAATGGCGGCTATTTTACAGTTTTCACCTTATTGTTGGATGGTCAAAAAAAGCTCTGATATTTTTCATCCTCGAGATTTTGCTAATAAGCGCATCAGCAGTATTAGCCGTAAAGAAAATGCCGAGTTACTAGTGATGCTAGAGCGAAGTGGTGTCCACACTGATAATTTGACTGCTTATGGCAGTGATACTAGCAGCGCTGATTGGTTAACAGGAACTATTGATGCGATGCAAGTATATGTTACTAACGAACCGTATATGATGCGCGAACAAGGTATTGATCATCGGATTATTTGCCCACAGAAATACGGCATTAATGTATATAGCGATATTCTTTATACCACTGAAAATATGCTTCAGCAGCAGCCACAAACCGTGGAGGCTTTTTATCAGGCCAGTTTAAAAGGTTGGCGTTACGCTATGATGCACATGGACGAAGCCATTGCTTTGACTCAGCATGATTACGCACCGCAAAAAAGTTTTGCTCAGCTTGGCTATGAAGCCGAGGTACTAAGTGATTATATTCTACCGGCCGGAACCAATTTAGGCGCCATGTCGATAGCTAAATGGCGATTGATTGCAGATTTATACGCAATTGAACAAAGTGCATTTAATCAAGCGCAAGATGGTTTTATTTATCATTATGCTGAGCCAGAAGAGATTAAAATGTCATGGATGCTCATTGGTGCAATTATTATTAGTTTATTGTCCATTCCACTTTATTTGCGCTTGATGCTAAGAAAAAGCGTATAATGGCGAAACGCATTTGACCATCGCTAACATCCTATGAGCCTTGCTGAGCAGTTTACAGCCCTAGATAACTTATTACACCGCACTCGCCAATATTGGCAATGCACCGCATTCGATTTTGATCAACTTCCTTGGCCTGAATTAGAGCAAGCCTTAGCGGCTTTGAGCGACCAACAGGTTGCTGAGCTCGATAGTGAACAGCATCTGCTGTATCAATTTTTTAGCCCGTATATTGCTGACGTTAATAATTTAGCCGCTTTATGTGAGTTACCTCAAACCATTGCGACGCGTACTGAATATCCATTTTGGATCAGCAACGGCATTAAGGGTCGCAAGTTCACCCAACTACAAGACTTTGTCGGTGCGCTGGGTGAAGAATCAAACTTACCGGTATTAGAATGGTGTGCCGGTAAAGGCCACCTAGGGCGCATGTTGGCATTTAATAGTGCGCCGAGCGTTCATAGTATCGAGTTACAGCAACACCTCTGTGAGCAAGGTCAGCAAAGCGCTCAGCAACAAGGACTGGCTATGCGCTTTAGCCAAGCTGATGTGCTAAAAGATGATGTTACTAAGTACTTTCAACAAGCACAACATGCGGTCGCACTGCATGCTTGTGGTGCACTGCATCAAGCCTTTATGAGTCGTGCGGTCAGCGCGAAAACGCAAAAAATTAGCTTATCGCCGTGTTGTTATCACTTGTTTACTGACAATGACTATCAAGCGATGAGTACTAT
>NZ_JBALXK010000041.1:0-13981 GCF_036960685.1 Pseudoalteromonas sp.
TTTACTGATTCTTGACATGACAATTAGATAACTACGCATTCTATTGATGTAGTATTTATGAATGTATGGTTTAACTATGGTAGTCATATCTGCTCTTACAGGTTCGAAGAATTCGTTCTCATCTTATCTGACAAGCAACTATGAGCGAAAATCGGACGATCTCTCTAGCTCGTTTTTGGACAGAAATGAGTTAGAGCCGACCAGTGGCTCTGTGCCAAAAGCGGACTTGGTACAAAAACAAAGGCACCTCATGTATCAAAAGGTGCCTTCTTATTTTGTTAAAAGTTGTTTTTATTTTTAACCGCTATAACTTGACCATTTTTTGCAATTTGGAAGTAAAGCTTATCTTCGTTGCTAGCATTAGATGCACTAACTACGTAGAAATTGTCTTCAACGCTAGCAATCGAAAGTTGCGACTTATCAATATTTTTCCATGACTCATCTAACTTACCAACTTCAAAACCAGCGTCTTTAAATGTCATCTTTTGAATATGTGTTGCAGCGATGCTAACAGCTTTCTGACCGCTGATGACACCATGATCTCCATGTGCCTGTACATTACTAGTTAGCAAGGCACCACAAAGCGCAACGATTGATATTAGTTTGTTCATTTTAGTCTCCATTTTGTATGAAATTCGTAAAGTTAAATTCGTTATTGTTTAAGGCCAATAACTTCGTATTGCCCTTTGACCATTAGCTGTATTGAAACTGGCTTGTCTGATTTGTTTTTCCAGTACCAGCCATGAGAGCCTTCAAATGGCGTGGTATAACTACCTTTCATTTCATTAGTAGTAGCAATAACATAGCTTTCAAAATATCCCGTTGTGTCACCTTCTGGCTCACCATGTAAATCGAAGTACAATGGAACACCATCGGTTAACCATTCATAAGTCATTTTTTCATGCTGCTTCATATAAAATTTATATTCGATGCCGCGTCCCGCAGGGACTGTCACTTCTATTGTTTGAAACTCATCCGTGCCTTTAGTTGTCTCTAATGACGTTGTTTCCACTTCAGCCGCTTGTGCAAGTGCTGTTAAACCTAACTTGTTTCCAATACCTGTCGGATCGATGTTGTACTCTGCTGGTAAGATAAAGGTAACCAGTGCAATAGCCGCGACAACGACTGCTGAAATACTCGCTTTAACGAGTGTTTTGGTACTAACTGTATGTTGCATAAAATTCTCTTTTATTTCTGTATTTCTATAAGTTAAAAATCGATTAAATGGTAAAGTAACCAGCAAGTTGTAAGCCCATCAACATCACACCAGCACTCATTAGTGCGGTATTTGTGACTGTCGAAAAGCGTTGAAATGAAGGCAGTTTTCGCCATGCATTTATCATGATCAAAATAAGTGCGAGCGCAGCAAATTGACCAAGTTCAACACCTAAGTTAAAGGCAATCAGGTTGGTAATAAGACCTTCATCAGCTAGGCTAAACTCTTGTAATTTGGTAGCTAAACCAAAGCCATGAAACAGACCGAAAATCAGCACCGCCCATTGGGTATTAGGCTGCCAATTAAAGCAAAGCTTAAAGCCACCTAGATTATCGAAGCCCTTATAAATTACGGAAAAACCGATAATGGCATCAATTAAATAAGCATTGACCTGTATGTCACTTAACACACCAAATAACAGGGTTGTACTATGCCCAATAGTAAACATGGTGACGTACAACAGTACGTCACGGCTACGATATAAAAAGAAGATAACACCGACTAAAAACAGCAAGTGGTCATAGCCCGTTATCATATGCTTAGCGCCTATATATAAAAACGGGATAAACTGTACTCCATTATTTTGCTCTAAAAATGCTCTGGTTTTATCATCGACTCCGTGAGCAAAAGCTTCGATACTGACAAGCGCTAACAGCGCAATCGTCAGATAAGTCAGTACTTTAATCATGTTACTTGGCATCTTGAGACTCCAATACTTCAACATCAGTCAAAATAGACTCCTTTTCTTTATGTAAAATTCTGTATAAGGCAGGGATGACAAACAGAGTCAAAATCGTTGACGAAATAATGCCACCAATGACTACTGTTGCCAGAGGCCGCTGAACCTCCGAGCCTATGCCTGTATTTAACGCCATAGGAATAAAACCTAATGAAGCAACGAGTGCGGTTGTTAACACAGGTCGAAGACGCGTCAGCGCACCATCAAAGATTGCTTTATCAAGTGCCAAACCATCTTTGCGCAGTTCTCTGATAAACGACACCATAACCAGTCCATTTAGGATGGCGATGCCCGATAAGGCGATAAAGCCAACCGCTGCCGAAATTGAGAACGGAATATCACGTAGTAACAGCGCAGCAATACCACCAGTTAATGCAAGCGGAACCCCCGTAAAGATGATCATGGCATCTTTAAACGAGTTAAGGGCGAGGATTAATAAACCAACAATCATGATTAAAGTGACAGGTACAACAATACTCAGGCGCTCTGAAGCGGATTGCAGTTTTTGGTAAGTGCCGCCATATTCCACCCAATAACCAGCAGGTACTTCAACGTTTTCATTAATGGCTGCTTGTATGTCTGCAACAAAACTACCTAAGTCCCTACCACGAACATTGGCAGTTACTACCAATCTACGTTTACCATTTTCACGATTTATTTGGTTAGCACCCGATATCAGCTCAATATCAACCAATTCTTTAAGTGGTACTGTATGTCCATCAGCCAACGTTATCGGTAAATAAGGTATTGAATCGATATCATTACGTTTGGACTCTGTGAGCCTTACTACAATATCTGAGCGCACATCGCCTTGATAAAACTTACCTGCAACTGTACCGCCCATAGCCATTGCCACTTGAGACTGTACTTGGCTAATACTAATACCAAACTGCATCAGTTTTTCACGATTTGGCACAAGATTAAGCATGGGTAAACCAGTGGTTTGCTCAACTTGTATATCTACGGCACCTTCAACCTGAGAGATTGCACCCTCTATCTCACTGCCTAACGTAGTCAACGTATCAAAGTCATCACCAAACACTTTTATCGCAAGTTCAGCTCTCACCCCAGCTAACAATTCGTTAAAACGCATTTGTATTGGCTGTAAAAACTCATATCGGTTCCCCGGAATTGGCTCTACTAGCGCGGCTAACTCTTCTACAACTTGAGTTTTTGTCTTATCTGGATCAGGCCACAACTCGCGAGGTTTCAGGATAATGAAGTTATCTGCGACACTTGGCGGAACGGCATCAGTTGCAACGTCGGCAGTGCCTATTTTGGCAAAGACGCGTTCAACTTCTGGCATTTGTTTAATTTTATCTTCTAAAGATTCCTGAAGCGCGATTGCTTGAGACAATGACGTACCCGGAATTCGCAGCGCGTGCATGGCAATATCACCTTCATCCAAATTAGGCGCAAATTCACTACCTAACTTAGTTGCCTGATAACCTGAGAAACCCACTAATACTGTTGCGGCTATAACAACGAACCAACGGGCTTTTAAAACCCAGTTTAAAGCAGGCTTGTAAAGAACAGTAGCACCACGAATTATTGGGCTATGTTTTTCTTTCACAGGCTTTTTAAATAACAAGGCAACCATAGCGGGTACAAAGGTAACCGATAACACCATAGCGCTAAGTAACGCGATAACCACGGTGATCGCCATCGGGTGGAACATTTTGCCTTCAACACCCTCAAGAGCAAAAATGGGTAAGTAAACAGCGGTGATAATAAACACGCCAAATAGCGCTGGACGTATGACTTCCTTTGTGGCTTCGAACACGAGTTCCATGCGTTCTTTTAGCGGCAGAGGTTTGTTTCCTGCTTGACTTAGCCTGCGAAGACAATTTTCCACGATAATAATGGCACCATCGACTAACAAACCAAAATCTAACGCGCCTAAACTCATCAGGTTAGCACTCACGCGAGTTTGTACCATACCTGTTACTGTCATCAACATGGCAAATGGGATCACTAAGGCTGTTAAAAATGCAGCCCTGAAATTACCCAGTAGCACAAAGAGTACAACGATAACCAATATCGCCCCTTCGATCAGGTTAAGCTGAACCGTTTGTAGCGTTTTATCTACTAATTTAGTGCGATCATAAACAGCAGTTGCGACTATACCTTCTGGTAAAGTGGCGTTAATTTCCTTGAGCTTTTCTCCCACGGCATGAGCTACTGTGCGGCTATTTTCGCCAATAAGCATAAATACCGTACTCATCACCACTTCACGACCATTTTGTGTAGCAGCGCCAGTTCTAAGCCCTTTGCCGTTTTCAATATCGGCTACGTCTTTTATATAAATTGATGAACCATCAAGCGACTTAAGCGGAATATTACCAATGGCAGTCATATCAGTAACCTGACCGGGCAGCCTTAACAACCACTGTGCGCCATTTTGCTCAATAAAGCCTGCACCTTGGTTTTGGTTGTTTTGCGAAATTGCATCAACCACATCGGCTTGTGACAGCCCAAAAGCAAGTAACTTTTCAGGTTTGAAAGCGACTAATATTTCACGCTCAAATCCGCCTATCGGGTTCACTTCTACTACACCCGGCACCCGCATTAACTGTGGTCTTATTGTCCAGTCATGTACGGTTCGTAAATCCGTTGGTGTAATAGGCGTGCCATCAGCATGTGTAGCATCAGGCTCAGCATCAACAGTGAACATGAATATTTCACCAAGACCTGTCGCAATTGGCCCAAGTTGAGGCTCTAAGCCCAGCGGTAACTCAGCGCGTGCCGCTGATAAACGCTCATTAACAAGCTGACGGGCAAAATAGACATCAGTATCATCACTGAATATTGCAACCACTTGAGATAGGCCATAACGAGAAACTGAGCGGGTATAGGTTAACCCCGGTAAACCCGACAATGCGGTCTCTAACGGAAAAGTTACCCTTTGCTCAACTTCTAATGGCGTAAACCCAGCCGCTTCGGTATTGATCATTACCTGCACATTGGTGATATCAGGCACTGCATCAATCGGTAGTTTGGTAAAATTCCATATACCCAAACCTGACACAGCTAACACCATCACCATGACAAGGAATTTGCGCTTTATTGAAAAGCGTAAAATTGACTCCAACATTTATACACTCCTAGTGATCGTGTGATGCGCCAGACTTTTCAATGTCGGCTTTTAAGATGTAGCTATTGTTGGTCACGTATTCGGTTCCCGCTTTTAGGCCACCTAATACTTCAATCCATTCGCCTCCAGTGCGGCCCAACTCAAGCATACGAACTTCATACTGCTCACCCACTTTGGCGTAAACAACAGTAAAGTCTCTAAAACCTTGTAAGCCAACACGCTTTACAGCCAGTGGCACATCAATGGTTGCAACTTCAATGTCAGCTTTTACGAAGCCGCCTTCGGCAAGGTTACGACCTTCTAATTCGACCCAAACTATTCTTGCCTGATCATCTCTCACGCTAGGTTCAATAAATGACACCTCACCTACAAGGGGGTCCTCATGACCTTCAATGTTTAACGTAACTGGCGTTTCCAGTTTAACCTTGGAATAATCCGAAGGATAAACCGCTAATTTGGCAATATGGCGATTAAGATTGGTAATGGTGAGTAAGGTTTTACCATTAGTTTGCTCACCCGCGTTTGCGAATAACTGGGTAATAACACCGTTAATGGGCGCTTTAATAACGTAGGGCTTAAGACTTTCATTACTTTCTACTGTGAATAGCGTTTGCCCTTTTTTAACAATTTCACCGTAATTGACGTGTAATTTGGTGATTTCACCATCGAAACGCGCAGCAATGTTTCGCTTAGCGTCCACAGGTAAACTTAATTTTCCATAAGCGGGTATGGTTTGATGAATTGTCGCAGGGCCTGCGATTTCAGTGTTGATTTCCATTGCATCGGCAACTGCCTGTTCAATTGTGGTGCGACCCTCGAAGTTGTCATATCGCCAATTGTACTTTTTACCCTGATAAGTTGCTTCAATGGCAACAACAAAAGAGTGAGGCTCATAAATCACCATATCACCGCGAAGAAAGTCACCTTGAGCATTGAAGTTAATATCATCAGTGCCATCGCCTAGGCGAATTAATTTTACGTTTAAATCGACATTCTTTGGGTCTATAGGTTGTCCATCATTTGTCGCCCAAACACGAAACTCTGGTGGCACACCAGTTTCAAAAATAGAGAGTTCAATGGCAAAATCACCATCTCGTAACATGCGCCCACGGTGTGGACCTTTCTCTGGTTCAGCTTGCTCTGCCGCAGGTGTTGATGCTGCAATAGCATTAGGTGCGACGACACCTGTGAATGAGATAATAATCGCCAAGCTCAATGACGACAGAATATTTTTATTTTTCATAAATTTACTCATGGTTTTACTCGCTATCACTAACGGGCACGCCAGTTAGGCGTTGAATTTCAATATGTTGTAAATGCAAAGATTGATAAGCATCAAGTAACTGATTTTGGGCGCTGAGCAGCTCTCTACGTATATCACTCCACTGGTTGTAGCTAAGCTTACCGATATCAAATGCCTGACTTGCTTCAGTCAATGCGGTTTCTAGTACGGGAATAATTTCAGCTTGAATCGTTTCAATGACATGGTGGGAATGCGCCATTTCTTGTAATAGCACATATAGCTGTGCATCCAGTTTCTGCATTAAGGCTTGTTGCTGAGTTGCCAGTACATCTTGTTTTGCGCGTAAGGCCGCTATTGTTCCTGCATTGCTATTGTCATTCCCCCAAGGAATAGATATACCCGCTACTAAACCAAAGTCATTTGTCGCTTCATATCGTCTCAATCCCGCAGTGAGTTGCCACTGAGGTTTTGCTTCAATGCGTGCAAGCTCCATTTGAGACTGAGCGATACGTTGTTCATTAACAAACTGCTGTATTTGTGGGACTTGCTTAAGCTTGATTAGCTGGCTTTCTACCGAGGGAATTTCCGGCTTAAGCATTAAATTCCCAGTTAATTTAAGCTCAGCCTGAGGCTTGCCCCATAAGGATGACAGTTGATAATGACTAGCTTTTAATTCGTGCTCTAAATCTTCTACAGCGAGATTTCTTCGAACCAGCTCGGCTTGAGCCAAGCGCATTTCAACATTGGAACTTTTACCCGCTTTTACTCTTTTGGCAATAGCGTCAACCACTTCCTGTGCCTGAGACACCGCTAATTGATTGAGTTTCAAGCGCTCTTGCTTTATCAAGATTTCAACAAACTGTTTAGCAACAATCGCAGATAAATCGAGGGCTTTTATTTTTTGCTCTACTATTACTGCATTTGCTTGGCTTTTTGCCGCATTAACTCTGCCATCAATTTGATCTTGTTGAAGCAACCAAGAGTATGTGAGCGTTGATTGCATACTTTGTAATGCGCTATGCTCACCTGTCCCTAACGCATCTTCAATCATTAAACCTATTTGAGGACGCTCTCCAATGCCAGCTTGCTCGATATTACCTTGCCACACAGCTTCTTGAGCTATCAAGGCTTTTAGCTCAGGATGACTTTGTAGAGTCATGGTCACAGCCTTGCTTAAATTTATAACCTGATGTGATGACTGTAATTGCTGCTGGGACTGCGCATTAGCCAAAAAGGGAGTTGATGTTACTAAACCAGCCCCCGTTGTTAAAACTAGACCAACAGCCAAAAACCGATTGCCGATCGGTTTTTTTCCGTTGCTTTTATAAAAATTAAATCTCATTCCATATCCTTAATTAATGGATGAAAAAAGTTTCGATAAAGTGATGAAAACTATCGACAGTGGATGCCGCTAGTACTGGCATAGTTGCCAATAATGCTAGAGTAATGATGATAGTAGTAAGTGACGGTTTATTAATTGGATTTAATAAACCCTCAACACGAAGACTCGTGTAATCATGTCCGAAGTAGCTAACAGACGCCTGATCGCAGTCCGTAGGAAGTGCTTTTTGAAGTCTAGCGACATCAATTAATGTCTGTGCGATATCAAGGTGGTCGTATTCTTTTGTGACCTCATTGTCGGCCATCTTTTCCGTCATTAAGACATATTGCTCGATTAGGGTTTGTTTTATACGTGACGGATAGAAGCTGGCAAGTGCCGTGAAAAGCACTTTAAATAACGGGTCTCTTGCCGTTACATGGGCCAGTTCATGATTAACGATGATATTAAGTTGTTCATCGCTAACTTGGGTTTGTAGTCCGGTTGATACATATATCTTGGGAGATATAAAACCTGTAGTAAAGGCAACAGGCACTTTAACAGGCATCAATAAATATTGATTGCCATTAGTCGTCCTAGCACCTTGTGCATCAGTAAAGCTTAGTAAACTCGATAATGCGATGGACTGTTTGGTTCTAACAAAGGTAGTCTTAGTTACGCGCCAAGCTAAATAGATTAGTGCTAAAAGTAAGGTTAACGCGTGCCAACTTGAAAAGCTAAAAATATCGATATGGTGCCAATGGGCAAAATCTTCGAACCAGCTTATGTTAAAAACTTTATCAAACCCTAACGAGTAAGGCATAAAGTAACCAATACAAGAAAAGGCTATCCACCAAGGTGCACTCACTAGTGACCACAATATAAACTTTTGACTATTAAAACTGACTTGTTTGAGTCTGAACAACACAAAACGAGATACGACAGCAACAGTTGCAATACCGATCACAAATGCAAGCACTGAAACACTGAGCAAATTTAGAACGATTGCCATATCTCCAACTAACATAATTAAGCCCGTTCCTTTCTTAGCTGGCGTTGTTTCTCGATCATTTTTTCTAATGTATCGAGTTGTTCGTCATTAAGCTGTGCCGAAGCAGAACTGAACGCAGCAATTAAGCTATTTTCACCATCATCAACAAAGTCACTGGTTACATTTGAAATAAGTTGAGCAATTAAGCCTTCACGATCTACTCTGGCTGAATAACAATACGCATGGCCTTGTTTAGTGCGTTTAAGTAATTCTTTTTTAAATAACCTATCAAGCGTACTTTGGATAGTATTTAACGAATTACCACGAGCTAACCCCAGTACTTTATGTACTTGCTTTGCATCCGCCTCTTTGACATTCCAGAAATGTTGAAGCACTAATTTTTCTAGTTCACCTAATTGCATAACACTTTACTCTATTTAATTCGCTGGCTATATTGCCACAACAAAAACCGATAGGCAATCGGTTTTTAGATTTAAGGGTATTATATGGGTTGGCTAATAACTAAGTATTTGATCACCGCTACGGTCATTGTCGCGGCATCGGAGCTAGCAAAACGAAATGATAAACTAGGCGCACTCATAGTGGCCTTACCGACAGTCACAATTTTAGCCATGATTTGGTTATATGTTGAAAAGCAGCCGTCAGAGAAAATAGCCAATCATGCTTGGTACACTTTTTGGTATGTACTTCTCACATTGCCCATGTTTTTACTTTTCCCCATGCTGATGCAGCGCTACAGTTTTTGGCTATCGTTACTCATCAGCTCATTAATAACTGTAATTTGCTTTTGGCTGTTTTCTTTATTGCTGAAGCTGTTTGGAATAGATTTGCTTCCTTGAGGTTAACAGCAAGGTCCTTTGTTCACCCCACAGCTGCCATTAGAGTATTTACGTTAACGCGTAATGGGGCAGAAAAGAGTTACGCCTGAATGTCCGGTTCATGGCAAACAACAAATAGTGGTCAGTCTAATACCTTTTTAGAAAAAGTATGTTACTAATTTTGTATAAAGCTAATTACCGCCAATTGAGCGCTAAATTATAGGTAATAGTACAAAGCAACCTGTTATTACAATTCATGCGCTCAATTGCTCGACATCAAATCGGAAATACCAAAAGACAGTAGTGGCACTTTTGATATCCGTCCATTGATAACTGAAAGGCTACATTTCTTGTCCGCCTTATATTTTTAATAATGTAAAAGCTTTATGCTCATCAATTGGCACTATGACCCTATGTAGCAGAATTTCACTTTCCTCTATTGATCTGGCAAGTAATTTTTTAAATAGTTCTAAATTATCTTTTTGTAGATTATTAAGGTTTGATGTGAAAACAGATACTTCATCAATACTCGCGTATTCCAAAAAGTTAAAATAGAGCCGAATAAACCCAGCAACAACATCTGAGATTTGCGTAAGGTAGTTTTCAGATAGTTTTGAATCAACAAAGGTAATATCTAAGGAAGTAAAATTATTGTCGCAGTTTTTGTACTCTTTAAATTTATTTTCAATTAATTCCTCGTTATCCATAACATGCTTTGAATTCGGAAACATCTGAACTCGATTGATGTAGAAATTAGATAGATCATTAATTAGCACACCTTTTTCTGTATCAAAAACCAACTCAAACTCAAAATCATCACTAAACATGTTAATGCACCTAATAGTTAATGTGCTTAGCATCATTAACATCTGAGCGTAGATGCCGTGGCCTTCAGTTTTCAAAATAAACATTAAGTTCTTTTGTATTAACGAATGAAAAGCCTTTAAGAAGTCGAGCGAATTACCTTTCTCGATATAGGGAAAATCAAACTCACTCATTAGATTTAAGAAATTTTCTTTATCCAATTTAATTAGTCGATACAAAGCATCTTTATACTTTGCGTGTAACACAATATCTCTATGGTCTTTAGTGCAAATTACTAGGTCATCAATAATATCTAGAAAAGACCAGTAGACGGTATTGATCATCTCGTAATGAATGAATATTTTGTTCGAAAGAAGTCGATTAAAAAGCGTTTTAAAATGCTTGCTACCTAAAGCGTACTTGAATGCTTCAATAGGCGTATATTTGGCCCTTATCTTAGCCATATGTGAGAATTTAAGTTCTCTGTCTTGCTTACCTTTCTCCTTATTTTTAGGTATCTGTAGATCTTTTTTTAGTTGTTCAAAATCTAATTCAATACTGTTGGAATCGAAAGCAACCCCGGCTAAAACAAATATTGGTGAAGATTCCTGATTAGGATCTTTATCTATATTGTATTGCTCGCCTTCTAGATAGAGTTTTCTGATATTATTAGATTCATCGTAATAAATTTCATACTGCTTCGTGCTAGTTCTTAGTAACATTAAATTGAATTCCTTTACTTCCCAGATAGCACGCTATCTTCATATTCCATCTTGTAAACATCGGCATCTTTCTCGTAAATACGCCAGTCTTTGGAACCATTGCAATCCCAACTGTAGCAAGCCCAAAACTTACCATATTTACCAGTAGTTGGTTTTAGATCTCCACTGCATTTTGGACATGTAGGTGTTTTGGCATTACATTGATTGTCCTTGCAAACTTGAAATTCACCAACCCGCTTTCTGGAGCCTCCGCACTTTTTGCAATAGTAGAGACGATAATCACATAGGGGGATATTTGCGCAAAAGCTATAAGTATTTTCTTTATTCTTTACAAGTCTTCCTGTTTTACATTCAGGGCAACTTAAATCAGTAACGTTTAATGAGTCTGGGCTAGCTTTTATGCTTGTTTCATCAATTAACTTCTTACCATATCCCCGCAATTTGTTTACAAACTCAGAACAATTCTCTTCAATTGAAAGAATAAATACCCGTTGTTTTGCTCTAGTTAAAGCAACGTAGAAAATTCTGCGCTCTTCAGCATGTTCATAAGACTCTAGTTTGGGTAGCAGTAGTTCAATAAGTGGATGCTCAATTTTTTCAGCAGGGAATCCATTTTTGCCTTTCATCATGTCCATAATAATGACGTAACCTGCCTCCTTACCTTTGCTAGTTAAATGCATCAATAGCCGATTGTTCTTTCTTATCAGCTTCATTTCCAAATAAAGCACCTAACGCTCCACCAATCAAAACACCGGGCATACCACCGACAAGCCCCAAAGCCCCACCAATGACAGTAGATGCTGGCATCGAATCATTACTACGTTCAGCAAAGACATTCTTTACATGGAAAGTTTGTGATCCGATAGTAAATACTTCACTTCCTAATTTGGTCGCCAATTCAACTCTTGAAGAAGCAGTGATGTTTAGATGATGTTTTGCGTTGTTCATGTCAACGACATAGAGCTTCATTATTTTCCCTTAAATTTACTTATGCTTTTTGCAGCGTATTTCAAATGATACTTCAAAAGTTATGTTACCAAATCTCTTAAGTTATCCTTTAATTGCGAGTTAACTTCCGAAATATCAACTTGCCATTCCTGAGTTAAATATTCAGTAACTGAGGTCACATCAGATGGATAGATCACATTGCCTTTAACTTTGGCAAATGGGCCATCAGTTTCTAACAAAACTCTTTCCCTAGGTAACCAAGAGATCACCTTCCTAGCTCTTGCAGAATGAATCATTGCTGGGCCAATTGAGAAATAACATCCTAATTCTACAGCTTTGAATACTTGTGTTTTTGTTGCTAAAAACCAATGTAAGATAGGCGTACCAGCCTTAGGATAAGCACCGAGTAGATCTAACACTTCGTTAACTGCATTCAAACTATGGATCGTTAAGATTTTGTCAGAGAACTCAGTACACTTTGCAAGAATATGTTCAAAAACAACTTGCTGTAATTCAAAATGCTCAATATATCCCTTTGAGCCATCCAGCCCTATCTCTCCTATGTACCTTGTATCACTAACTAAAGTATCAAATAGCTCCAATTCGTTACTTCTAACGTGGGCTAGCTGTGGATGTAACCCTAAGGCTGTTCTGCAATTACTAAGTTTTTCAGTAAGCCTCTTGGTTCCATTGTATGCAGATGGAACTGTAGTCACGGAAAGTACGTAAAAACCAGAGTTCTCAATATCTTTAAGTACCGTTTCATGATCAGGATAGAGATCTACATGACAGTGCAAATCCATCATTACAGTTTTTCAGCCTTTAAAAAATTCTCAACCTCAGTTAATCCACGTTTAACCGTTAACTCCAGTTTTTTTCTAACGTCTGGATCTGAAGGTAGGTTTCCACTTTGTCTGATCCAGCCTCTATAGTCTTGAGTTTTATTTAGTCGGATAATCGCTGCTTGAACTGACTGGATATCATCCCGTTTTTTACGCTCATTAAGGACTGTTTTTAAACGTTGGTTCTCATAATCTGCATCATTCTTAAATTTCCCATGATGAATAGATGCTCTTCTTATTAAGCAAGGTACACAATGCCCACATTGAATGTTTCTTCTATGCCAATGACTGCATGAAACGCTTAGAGGAATTGCTTTAGCAATTGCAGCTTGATCCTTGCACTCAGACAACATTTCACCTTTTGTTTTAAATTGGTAAGGATTGAAAAATTTGACATGAAATCCGGCATCCCTTAACAGCTCTTCAAACTTACTTAAGAAAAACGGGTGCGTTGTCCTCGTGCTATGACTACCGATTCGTCTTCTAGTTAATGGTGGATTAATCGATATGTAGCCATTCTCAGGTACTATTATTGTGTTAATACTTGCATCACCAGTTGCGTTTCTCAACGCAACAATTCCTAACACAGCCATTGCTAGGAAATTAAAGCTCCTTCCACGCATGGAAATGTCTGTTTTGCCTTTTAGCGACTCCATCAAGCTTGGATAAATACTGTAAGAGATTTCAGCGAAATTGGATTTTAACAAAGACTTAATTGCCCTTTGTTTCGCGCCATCCCCTTTGTATGTGTGGCTAACTAGCAGCGGTTTTGGACTTCCCATAGTTTGCTAGACACCCAATAAGTTACATTGTAACTTCTAATAAGAGGTGTTTTATGAGCAAAGGCAAACGTTATACCCAAGAGTTTAAAGAAGCGGCTGTTAAACAAATTACAGAGCGTGGATATTCAGTTGCAGAAGTCGCTGAACGATTAGATATTTGTACCAAAACGTTATATCACTGGCGGAGCCAGTTATCAGATAAACCTAAATCCGTTCAATCATCCGATGAAAAATTAAAGATCGCTAAATTAGAGGCGCAATTGAAACGAGTCACGGAGGAACGGGACATTTTAAAAAAGGCCGCAAGGTACTTTGCCAGCAACCCCGAGTAAAGTACGGCTTCATTCGAGAACACCAAAATGAGTTTTCCATCACTACGATGTGCCGCCTTTTTAAGCTGCATCGTAGTGGTTTTTATGCGTGGTTAAAAAAGCCTTTAAGCG
>NZ_JBALXK010000042.1:0-10943 GCF_036960685.1 Pseudoalteromonas sp.
AATTGCTCTGTTACTAACCTGCGTATTAGTTAGAAAAACCAGTAAATGGCAAGGAATAGAATCAAAAGCCACCATTTTTAAGCAAACCGCATGGATAGTCACCGCCTTCACCTTAGCCCATTCAATTACACTTACAGCAACGGCTATGCAACTTGTCTCGCCGAATAGTCGCTGGGTTGAGTTAGGCATCGCCATATCCGTGTTATTTGCAGCACTTAACAATATTTGGCCTTTGGTGATCCGATTGGGTTGGGTAACATTTGCGTTTGGTTTATTGCATGGCATGGGCTTTGCCAGCGTGTTAGGCGAACTGGGCTTATCAAGCGATTATCAATTACTTAGCGTATTAGCATTTAATTTAGGAGTAGAAATAGGCCAGCTCGCTATCTTAGTTGTTGCCCTACCGGTACTTATTTGGGCTAGAAACTACGCTTGGTATCAAAAATGGGTGATGCCAGCGGGCTCATTAGTCATCGCATTAATCGCGGTGCAATGGTCTTTGGAGCGGATTTAAAAAGATTAAAAATTGGGCTGATCATAATCAGCCCACTTTTATTTACTATCAGAGAAAGGGACCAAAAGAACCCGCATTGCAGGGCGCAGCGCTAGTAAAATGGTTGCTTTATCTAAGGTAGGATTGAGGGTTTTGCGTAATGTTAGTCCGCCCATCATGGCAAACATGACTTCAATGCGACTTTCAATTTCAATTGCACTGAGATCCTTAATCAAACTGCGTTCACTGAGTAACAGATCGCGCATTTTCTGCCTTGCATAACAATCTGACTTTCGCAGTTGCGCGGCAACCTTATCGTTACGAGCTGTTTCTGCAAACATCTCTAAATCAAGTGCCCCTTGAGTTACATCGGTGTGATGATCTACACCATGGTCTAAACCATCGAGTAACACCGTTACTAAATCACCGGGTTGATCTTCAAACTCTTGAAAGACAGAAAACATCTTTTCCATATCCCGTTCGATGATCGATTCTATTATAGCTTCTTTACTGGCAAAATAATTATAGATATGGCCTGCACTCATCCCTGCGGTCTTTGATATTTCAGCCATTCCAGCACCGTGATAGCCTTTACGGCGAAAGCAATCTGCTGCCGCACATAACACTTGATCACGCCGAGCCTGCGCCAATGCGGGATCGGTTTGTCTTTTCGATTTTTCTTTCATGTATTCCTGCCAGGTACTTGCGAAAAGCATCGCTTTTCTTTTAACCTAATCGTTATCGCTAGTTTACATGATCTTAACCACTGACCCTGTGCGTTACAACAAAGAACTTTATAAACTAGCGATAAAATAGCTAACGGCAAGCTTTAACCGTTATTCACTGGGCTGCGCAGGTCGCTGCCAACCACCACCAACCGCTTTATACAGATTAATTTGACTTGCAATATATGCTTGCTTACCACGGATCAACTGCTGCCCGGCACTCACCCAGTTACGTTGTGCATCTAGGACTTGTAAATAGCTATCAGCACCTTTATCAAAACGCGCTTCCGAGAGCGTAAAAGATGTTTGGTTACTACTGTATAACTCTTCAAGTGCTTTTAGCTGCTCCATATAACCTTGGCGATCCACCAGCGCATCAGACACTTCTTTGAACGCTTGTTGAATGGTTTGCTCATACGTGGTCAGTGCTATTTGTTGCTGCGTTTGTGCGACATCTAAATTAGCTTGATTTCGACCCATATTGAAAATAGGCAAGTTAATGGATGGAATAAAACTCCATGTGCCCGTTCCGCCGGAAAACAAATTATCAAGTTCACTCGAGGCGCTTCCTGCATTAGCTGTTAAACTGATGCTCGGAAAAAATGCAGCCTTAGCCACGCCAATATTGGCATTCGCCGCAAGTAGTTTAAATTCAGCGGCTTTAATATCAGGGCGTTGTTCAAGTAACTCTGACGGCAAGCCAACAGGCACTGTTGGAAAGTTTAATACTTCATCTAAGCTCTCAACAGGCAGTAATTGTGTCGTCACCGATTGACCGACTAATAAATCCAAGGCATTTTTATCACGCTTTAATAAGCGCTGATAATTCGCAATATCCACTTTCGCGGTCGCAACCGTGCTTTGAATTTGCGCTAGGGTTAGCTTTGATGCCGCCCCCAATGCATAGGTTTTTTCGGTGAGCGTTAGAGATTCTTGCTGACTCTTAAGCGTTTCCATCGCCAGCGCTAATTGCTCTTTATCAGCGGCATAATTAAGCCATGCATTCACCAACTCTGAAATTAAGCTAATTTTCACACTGGTTTGTGCTTGCTCTGACGCATATAAAGTTTGCAGAGCTTGATCCGATTGATTACGAATTTTACCCCATAAATCCAACTCATATGCCGTCATACCAACGGTTGCAGAATAGCTTTGAGTAATTTGGGCATTCCCCGTTGATGATAAATCAGCAGGCACGCGCTGACGATTGCCCGATGCTGAAAAATCAATTGCAGGATATAACGCAGAATCCTCAATTTGATAAAGCGCACGCACTTGCTGCACATTAAGTGCAGCCAGTTTAATGTCTTTATTATGTTGCAGCGTTAATTCAATTAAGCTTTGCAGTTTTTCATTGGCAAAAAACTGCTGCCAGTTTAAATCAGCAATATTGCCTTGCTCGCCCTGAACTGCATAACTATCAGGTACTGGTAGTTGAATGTCTTCAAGCTCAGGAGCCATTTGACACGCACTTAACACCAGTACACTTAACGTTGCCAAACTCAGCGTTTTAAATTTCATTACGACTGCTCCTGCTTAGCTTGCGCATGTTTACCAGGAAACACACGTCTTACCAATACAAAAAATAATGGTACAAACACCACCACAATAATTGATGATGCGAGTGTGCCACCAATGACTGAGATACCCAGCGCATTTTGCGCACCAGAACCGGCACTTGATGCAATAGCCAGTGGTAATACGCCGCAAATAAACGCCATAGATGTCATCATGATAGGTCGTAGTCGTAACCGTACTGCAGCAATTGCAGCTTCCACTAAGCCCATTCCTTCATCCATTTTGTGGATCGCAAATTCCACAATCAAAATAGCATTTTTAGATGCAAGCCCGATGGTCGTTAATAAGCCCACTTGTAGGTAAATATCATTCGATAAATTAGCGACAAAGGCTGCCATCGCCGCACCAAATACACCTAAAGGTACAATCATCATAACCGCAGCCGGAACAGACCAACTTTCATAAAGCGCTGCTAAACATAAAAACACCACTAACAACGACAGCGCATATAACAATGGCGCTTGACCGCCGCTTAAACGCTCTTCGTATGAAATACCTGTCCACTCAAACGCAATACCTGGCGGCAATTGTTTAACCAGTTTTTCCATTTCATCCATGGCTTGGCCGGTACTGTAATCTGGCGCTGCTGAACCTTGAATTTCCATCGCTGAAAAACCGTTATAACGCTCAAGACGAGGCGAGCCGTAAGTCCAATATGACTGAGCAAACGCAGTAAATGGCACCATTTCACCACTGCTGTTACGTACGTACCATTTGTCTAAGTCCTCAGGTGCCATACGTGATTCAGGCTTGCCTTGCAGGTAAACTTTTTTCACTCGACCACGGTCAATAAAGTCATTTACATAGCTACTACCCCAAGCTGTAGACAAGGTATTATTAATATCAGCTTGTTTCAGGCCCAACGCTTCTGCTTTTGCTAAATCAATATCCAACTCAAGTTCTGGCTTGTCTTCTTGACCATTAGGGCGTACGCCTGCAAGTACAGGGCTTTGTGCAGCCATACCAAGCAACATATTACGCGCTTCTAATAGTTTATCGTGACCAAGTCCAACCCTGTCTTGTAAAAATAAGGTAAAACCATTAGCTGTACCCAGTTCTACAACTGCAGGGGGTGGAAAGGCAAATACAAAGGCTTCTTTAATCGTTGAGAAATAGCCCATTGCTTTACCTGCAACCGCACCGACAGATAAATCGTCACGTTGACGTTCATCCCAATGCTTCAAGCCAACAAAGCCAATTGCCGCATTTTGACCAGACCCTGCAAAACTAAAGCCCGTAACACTAAATACTGAACGTACCGCTTCTGATTGATCTTCTAGGAAATGCTTTTCCATTTTCTCAACAACTTTTAATGTCTGCTCCGTTGTCGCACCTGCAGGTAAACTTATTTGGTTAAATAAGATACCTTGGTCTTCATCGGGTAAAAATGCAGAAGGCAATTGAGAGAAGATAAAAATCATGCCGCCAACAATTAAGCCATAACACAATAAATAACGTTTACTGTGTTTGATCATGCGGCCAACAAAGCTTTGCGCGCCGTTATTGGTTTTATCAAAACCACGATTAAAACCGATAAAGAAGCGGCCAAACAATGATTTGTTATTATGTACATGACTTGGTTTTAACATCGTTGCACACAGTGCCGGTGTTAAAATAAGTGCCACTAGCACAGATAAACTCATCGCTGTTACTAAGGTCACAGAGAACTGACGATAAATAACCCCAGTAGAGCCTGCAAAGAATGCCATAGGAACAAATACCGCCGAGAGCACCATAGCAATACCAACCAACGCACCTTTGATCTCATCCATTGATTTGCGGGTTGCTTCAAGCGGTGACAGCTTTTCTTCGGTCATTACCCGTTCCACGTTTTCCACCACAACGATGGCGTCATCAACGAGTAAACCGATAGCTAATACCATGGCAAACATGGTTAAGGTATTAATTGAATAGCCCAATACTTGCAGCACCGCAAAGGTACCGAGCAATACCACAGGTACTGCAATGGTCGGAATTAATGTTGCTCTAAAGTTTTGTAAAAACAGATACATAACTAAAAATACCAACACAACCGCTTCAATTAATGTACTGACTACTTTTTCAATCGATAAAGACACGAATGGCGTAGTATCGTAAGGTACAACACTGGCTAAGCCTTCAGGGAAAAACGGTTCTAGTTCCGCTAGTGCGGCTTTTACACCTGCTGCTGTATCGAGTGCGTTTGCGCCGCTGGCCAGTTTTACCCCTAAGCCTGAGGCTGGCTTACCATTAAAACGTGCTACAACACCGTAGTTTTCACCACCGAGTTCAACTTTAGCAACATCACCTAAACGTACAACAGAGCCATCTGGGTTGGTTTTGACAAAAATATCTCTGAACTGATCAGGGGTTTGTAATCGGCTTTGCGCCGTCACGGTGGCATTAAGCTGCTGACCAGAGATAGCTGGAAGAGCGCCTAGTTGCCCTGCAGATACTTGCGCATTTTGCGCACTGATTGATGCACTAATATCAGCAGGAGTCAGTTTATATTTTTGCAGCATATTAGGGTCAAGCCAGATACGCATTGCATACTGAGAGCCAAACAGCTGTACTTCACCTACCCCATTTACCCGCGAAACAATATCCTGCACATTGGAAGCAACATAATCACCAATGTCGATGTTATTCATGCTGCCATCTTCAGATACAAAACCCACCACCATTAAAAAGTTACGGGCAGATTTGGCCACAGATACACCTTGACGCTGCACTTCTTGCGGTAACAATGGCGTAGCTAAGGCGAGTTTGTTTTGCACTTGTACTTGTGCAATATCAGGGTCAGTATCAGCATCAAACGTCAGCGTTAATGAAGCTGAGCCATTTGATTCAGAGGTTGATGACATGTACAACAAGCCATCTAAGCCTTTCATCTTTTGTTCAATAACTTGCGTTACTGTATCTTCTAGTGTGCGTGCAGACGCACCAGGATAGTTTGCTTGAATACTAATTGCTGGCGGCGCAATCGCAGGATACTGAGCAATGGGTAGCCCTTTGATCGCCAGTATACCTGCCAACATAACCACTATGGCCAGTACCCATGCAAAAATAGGCCTGTCGATAAAAAATCGTGACATTAAAATACTCCGTTATTGAGTTTTAGCTGCGGTTTCGGCTGGCACGGCATTAACAGGTGCGCCAGGGGCTATTTTTTGTAAGCCTTCAACAATCAATTGATCGCCATCATTTAAGCCACTTGTCACTAACCAATTAGCACCGACTGTGCGGTCAGTTTTTAATACCCGTGCTTCAACAGTGTTTTCTTTACTCACCACCATCGCCGTAGGCTCGCCTTTGGTGTTACGGCTAACACCACGTTGTGGTGCTAAAATCGCGTTTGCTTTTACGCCTTCAACGATCACAGCTCTAACATACATACCTGGCAGCAATAGTTTTTCAGGGTTTGGAAATTCAGCACGTAAGGTTACTGAGCCTGTGCTTGGGTCAACTGTCACTTCAGAAAACTGTAAAGTACCTTTGTGTTGATACACTGAGCCATCTTCCATTTTTAGTTCAACTTCTGAATGGATTGCTAAGTCTTTATCAAGCTCACCGTTGGCTATCGCTTTTTTCAACCGTGTTAATTCACTGCTCGATTGAGTTAAGTCAACATAGATAGGATCAAGCTGGGTGACAGTTGCTAATGTCGTTGCTTGGTTCGCACTAACCAAGGCACCGGCCGTGACATTAGATTTACCAATTTGACCGCTAATAGGCGACAAAACTTTACTGTAATTAAGATTAATTTGGGCTGTTTTCAACTGTGCTTGCGCAGTTAATAAGTCCGCTTGAGCACCTTTATAATTAGCATCTGCTTCGTCATAATCTTGCTGGCTTACTGCTTTTATTTCTAGCAGCTCTGAATAACGCTCTGACTTTGCTTTAGCATTAGCAATGCTTGCTTGTGCTTTAGTGATCGCCGCTTTACTGGTCGCAACTTGCGCTTCAAATGTCGAAGGATCTATTTGATACAAAGCCTGACCTTTTTTAACTTCAGCGCCTTCAGTAAACAAGCGAGTTTGCACAATACCATTCACCTGCGGGCGAATTTCGGCCACTTGCGATGCAGTGACACGACCAGGAAGCTCTTTAGTGAGCGTTAATGGTTGGCTTTTTAAGGTAATGACGCCAACTGGAGATGGTTGTTGAGCCGGCGCACTCGCCTGCTGAGTTTGATCGCAACCGGATAAAGCAACTGCACTTGCCAAAGCGGTAACAGTAAAAAGAACGACGCGAGAACGCTGCATGTTAACTACCCTTAATTTAGAATGAACGATCATTCTAAATTAATTTATTGCATTTTCCAATGCTAATTGAGAATTATTTTTAAAAGATGTAAGGGTATGTAAAGAGCTGTAAAAAGGCTTGACTAAGGGGGAGCAGTCAGAGCAACTGATGGGCTGAAAAAGCGAGTAAAATGCACTTAAACGAAGTAGATAAAGATCATCAATGAGGGCAGAAACTGTTATTAAAAGCAAATAACATAATCACTTTTGCAATAAGCTGCTTAGGGTGTAAGCAGCTTATCTAAAAAGCCTACTGAATTGTCGTAATACTCACGTTAAGCTGGGCAACCGCACAGCCATTACTCGTTGGATTCAAGCGATAATATTGAGTACTTTCACTTGCGTTAAGCGTCACTAAAAACTCATCTTGTTGGCCTACCGCCGTTTTATCTTGGCTCAAACACATCGCTTGAGTTAATGAGCGTAACTTTGCATCCGTTAAAATATTGCTAAAACGCTGCATCGGCAAAGGCGGCATTTTTATTGCCGGCAACACGTTATCGAGAGTGCGTTGATTAAGCTTAAAACCTGTTGCTGTAATATCAATTACAGTACCGGCTGGCCAGTATGAATAGCGAAAAGTCGCTTCATTTGGCACGTTATGCAAATAAACCACACCATTTTTGCCTATAACTGTCATCAACTGCGTTTTCGCCGAGTTAATCACCACCAAGGCGGTTGTTTCATCGATACCAAAGCCATGCTGCTGTTTTGTAGCCTTAAGTAATGTTGCTAAACGAGCGGTACGATCGCGTTCACTAAAGTGGGTATCTAAAATTCCCATATCAAAACTAGCTAAGCCACCATTAGCTTGATAAGTCAGCGAATCTGCCGTTAAACCTTTTTTACACTCATCACCACAACGCTCACTCGGTGCTGACACCGCATGTGCCCCCTCACGCAATGCTGATAAACTAGTGCCATTGGTGATCATCGCCACATTACCAGCTTGATTTTTACCACCACTTTGAATTGCCGTGCCGGCACTTGTTCCTACTAGTAGTGGCCGAGTGCGGATAGCCTGCGTCCAAGGGTATGCTTTACCGCTCTCGTCATATAACACTTTACGGGTTAAACTTTGATCTCCCCCATTGAGCATGATCCCTGTCGCTGAGTTAATCGTTTTAACAAGATTATCAACCCCTTGCTCACACAATGCTTGCTCTGCATCGGTGCGATCTGGGTAAATCTGCTGACGATTAAATAACTGCATAGATTGTTCACGAATACTTCCTAAATCCTCACAGCGCCCCGCAGTAATAGCCTGAGCAAGTGCAGGGGTAAGTGCTAGCCAATGTGTTTCAATGCCATCAAAATTAAGTAATCCCTCATAAAAATCAGCCGATTCATAGGGATCGCGACTTGATGCGGTTATCGCCAATAAAATAGGTTGCTCAACATTTACTTTCGCTGTTGCTGAAACAAAATCTAAAATATCATTGGCTGCGTGCACTGCGTTCATCTGCGTATTTACAGCTTCTTTTACGCGTTTATTATTAGCATCGATAACCGGTACTTCTAGCGTATCTATTACAAAGTTATATTCTTGATCCGTTAATTTATTTAATAACCCATTATCTAAATCTCGCCATGTCCACAATAGGGTACTTTTATCTATTTGACTCGGATGCTGAACTGCTACAGTTGCTAAAAGCTGCAAAACTTTATTGCGATTATCAACATTATTATTGACCCATTGTGACTTTATTTTATTTAACGCGTTATCAGTTAGGTGATAACGGTTACTTTTTTTACCTTCGAGCTGTGTTTTATTTTCGCAGTTTTGGCTGCTCATACTTGAACACGTCGTTAATGCACCACCGATTAATACTAACGTTTGCTGAGTTTCGCTTGCATCAATATGCGCCGAATATGACAACAAAAACACTAAAAATGAAGCTAAAAGCCCTGTAAATTTACCGACAACACATCGCCCTTGAACGTTTTCCATAATGTTATACTCATGTAAAAAATGATAAGAAATAGCTTGCAGTCAACCTTTATGCTTGCTATAAAAATAAGGAACTTTTAAATCGCGAGTAAGCTAGCACCCAAGTGCGGGCTTTGTCAAAACCCTTTTGGATTGGAATTATGTTTAAAAACGCAACATCGCTTTGTACATATTTCTACTCTCCCCACTACCTTTCGGAGTGGTTTGACGAGTAGCCACACCTCACATTCTCGTGAGGGGCTAACTGTGTCTAAACATCACAGCCCTGTCTGATACCAATCAAATTTAAAGCAAATAAAGACTAAATTAACATTAGTTTTGCAGTTCTTTGCGGCTGCTTTTAATTTTGCCTCTATTCGGTTGGAAAAATCATAATAAAAAAATGAGCAAGCGGCTGTATTTAAAGCACGTTTCGACTCATGAATAAGACAAAAGGTAAATTAACATGTTTCGTCAATTAACTATTGCAGCGGCAATAAGCGCATCGCTTTGCCCTGTCACTTCTGTGTATGCACAAGAAAATGTTGAATCTGAAAACATTGAACGAGTAGAAGTAACGGGATCACGTTTAAAAGGCGTCGATCTTGAAGGAACCATACCACTAACCGTATTAGATCAAGACGCCATCAAGCGCTCTGGTGCTAATACTATTCACGAACTGTTAAAGGATTTATCTGTCTTTAAAGGGGGAAGCGGCACCTTTTCCACCTCAGAAAGCGGTGGTACATCCACCTCAACACCGGCCGGACAATCTGCCGCAAGCCTACGTGGCATGGGCCCATCAGCGACACTTACGTTAATAAATGGACGCCGCGTTGCACCAAGCTCATTTGCAGCAGGGACTGAAAACTTTGTTGATGTAAACTCAATTCCACTGGCCGCAATCGAGCGCATCGATATTTTAGCTACCGGTGCTTCGGCCGTTTATGGCGCAGATGCTGTAGCTGGTGTGATCAACTATATTTTAAAAGACGACTTTGAAGGTGCAGAAATAAACACCTCTTTTTCAGATAGCTTCAACAGCCATGATGAAAGCAAAAAACAATTAAACCTAGTTTATGGTACTAAAATTGGCGACAGCAACTTAACCGTGTTTGCTGATATTTTTGACCGTAACGCATTCAAAGCAACCGATCGTGATTACACAGCATCACCATCTTTAGTCAATGGCTACTCGTATTTACCTAAGCTTGAAAATTCGCCTAACATTTATTATTTCAGTAGTCGTGACGGCAACGAACTAGCTTCACCAAATTGTAAAACGGAACTAGTCACCACTGAATTTGGTGAACAGATTTGTGCCTACTACCCAAATCAAGATGACTACCTAGATACGCCATTTGAAAGTTTATCAACCGGCTTTATGTTTAACAGCACCGTAGGTGAACTTGATTGGCACACTGACTTCTTTTATAGCCAAACCAAGTCTAAAGCATACTCATCCCCCTCGCCAATTAACCAAATTAATGACGATGATGGTCCGTTTATTTTAGAAGATGCATTATTTATTTATGATAATGAAGACGGTACTAATGACTTGATGGATCAATTGTATATTGACCCATTTTATACACAAGCTGGTCGCGAAGTTTATGGCTTTGGCTTTGATGCCCGCTTTAATGCTCCGCGCACAGTCGAAGTAGAAACTAAAAACTTTCGTTTAGTAAGTAGCCTTGCTGGGGATATTGGCGATTGGGGCTGGGAATCGGGCGTTACCTTCTCTCGTTCAAGCTCAGAGCAAGAAGCCATTGATGGTGTTTATAACCGTTACCAATTTCATGCTGCGATTACCGGTGAGCTATGCTCAGACGGCACCCTTGCAAACTATGATGGCACCAACCTTAACTGTGCATCTGGCGATTTACTGCCATTTTATAACCCATTTGTGCAAGGCGATGCCGCCAACGATGCAG
>NZ_JBALXK010000043.1:0-10458 GCF_036960685.1 Pseudoalteromonas sp.
GCTATTGAAAAATCGAAAACCAAAGAGGAAAGCAAAGTTTGGTCTGATATTGTAAAAAAGATTAGTGCAGCATGTGTAGCGCTAACACTAGTTGCAGGACTAGCAAACGCTCCAACTGAGGACGCATTTGCGTAATAGCGATATCCCATAAATTACGTTATGTTAAATTGTGACATTTAAATTAAAGTGGGCGTAATTACACGAACTAGCCCACTTTTAGAAGGGTTTTTAAAGCTTAGTTTAACTCAGAATCTACCCAAAATTTTGTGCCCTTTAATACTGCTTGTAGTGCAAGCCCATTTTCGGTTAATGAATACACAGTCACTTGATCGGCGATTGCTTCGGCCACTACGGCACCACCTTTATCTTGGTATTTCGCGGCAGCATCGGCATTGCCACCAAATGCCCAACCGTGTTCAATAAAACGGTTTAATGCGGCTTGGTTATGAAAAACCATAACAACGTTAAAGTCTTTAACCCCTAAACCAAGGCCTAAACCGGCTTCACCCATATTCATATAGGTTGATTTACCGGTTAGGTTATTTTTTACAACACCATAACCACCACCAAAACTTGCCAGTACCACGTTTACATTGGCATTATCGAATACGGCATAACCTGCAGCATTAGCAATTTGTTGTTTAACATCTGGCTTTTCTTTGTATAACTTGCCGAGTGTATCTGCACGCATGTTTTGTACTAAGTTACGTTTTTCAGTAGGTGAAGCACTACCAGTTGTAGCACATCCTGATAAAACTAACGTAGCGGCAAGTAAGCTAAACGCGATAAAATTTTTCATATGTTTTCCTTAAACCACAGCGATCATATTTTTATTACTTATACTAAGTCCAATACTAGACAGTATCGGACTTTATAACTAAACTGTAACTACTTTATTTTAGTAGAAATAATATTAATATGCTTGTTGCACTGGTCGATACATTAAAACAATTACGGTATCAAATTGCTCATCTTGAAGATGATACACTGCAATCAGAATACCCAGAACTTGCCACCTTTATACAGCAAGTTAGCTTGACTGTCGCTGAATCTAAGCAAGAATTAGTGTTTTTGTACCAGTTTTTATATGTTTACGGGCGAAAGTCAGAAGCAACCTACAACAGATTTCGTAATGAACTTGAACGTTTTTATTTGTGGTCTTGGTTGGTAGCTGAAAAGTCAGTGTTCGATCTCAAACGCGAAGACGTTGAAGCTTATGTCGATTTTATGGTAGAACCTGACAAAAAATGGGCAACGGATTCTGTACAATGGCGTTATAAAGATGAGCATGGTATCCGTCGTTTAAATGCTAATTGGCGCCCTTTTATGCTTAAAGAATCGATCGCCAGTCAGCAAACTTTAGCGGCAATGTTCACCGCTTTGAATGTTTTTTATAAGTTTGCAATTTTAGAAGAAAAAACGTTTGCTAACTTTGTGCCTGTGGTGAAAAAAAATAGCCCGTATTTAGTAGTACAGTCTCAAATAAAAATACCCGATACATTAAGTGACATTCAATGGGAATATGTATTTGGTGTAACGCGTGATAAATGTGAGAAAACACCAGATCTAGAACGTAATTTATTTACTCTAGCCTGCTTAAAAGGCCTCTATTTACGGATCTCAGAATTATCAGAACGTCCGCAATGGTCGCCCGTTATGTCACATTTTTGGCAAGACAATGATGGATTTTGGTTCTTAAGGATCATGGGTAAAGGTAATAAATTACGTGATGTAACATTAAGCGATGATTTTGTAACTTACTTAAAACGTTATAGATTGTATAGGGGGTTGCCTGCCCTGCCCCGCGTTGATGAAGCCGATCCTTTGGTACATAAAATTCGCGGACAAGGAGGTATGACCGTAAGGCAAATTCGTCGTTTAGTACAGCAAAGTTTTGATTTAGCAAAAAAATCTTTACTTGATGATGGCTTTACTGATGATGCTGAACAGTTAGAATCGGCCACTGCGCATTGGCTCAGACATACAGGTGCAACGCATGATGCTCAAACCCGGCCATTGAAACATTTATCTGAAGATCTGGGGCACGCAAAAATAGCCACAACCGATCAAATTTATATTCAAACCAATATTAAAGAACGTGCTAAATCAGGAATAAATAGGAAAATTTAAATGCAATACAGTGTATTAGCCTGCGTTGGCTTAGCTTTTTTAATTTACTCATTATCTATGCGACAACTCGAACGAGTCGAAATCACAGGGCCAATGTTTTTTGTTATAACCGGTGCTGCCATTGCGTTTTTATTACCTAACGAAACCGCCTATTTAAAAAGTGACTTAGATCACTTATTGCCTTTGATAGAATTAACGCTGAGTATTTTTTTATTTACTGATGCAGCTAAAACTAAATTATCAGTATTAAAACATAGCTTTCAATATCCTAGCTTATTGCTTTTTGTTGCTTTGCCACTGACTTTAATGGCAGGAATTGTAATAGCAAGTTTAATGTTCAGTCAGTTAACATTATTGCAAGCTGCACTAGTTGCCATAATTTTAACGCCAACCGATGCGGCGCTTAGTAAAGGTTTATTAAATAGCACCGCAGTGCCTGAAAAAATTCGTGAGGGTATAAACACAGAAAGTGGTTTGAATGATGGCCTATGTGTGCCGATATTTTTAGTGTTGATGTTATTAGCACAAGAGCCAAGTTCAACATTTTCGCTTGCTGATACAGGGCTGGTTTTTGCTAGAGAATTAGGTGTTGCAATAATTATTGCCGCATTGAGTATGGCGATAATTATTCCATTAATAAAATTTGCAATGGATCGTCATTACTTTTCAAACAATACCAGTCCATTTTTAGTGGTTGGGATTGCAATGACTATATTTTCAATTGCACAGAGTTTTCACAGTAGTGGTTTTATCGCAGTATTTGTTGCTGGATTAATTTTTGATAAATTTACAGAGCAGCCACTGAGAGAGAAACTTGTTGAGGACAGCGAACACATCGCAGATTTTACAGGTTTACTTATTTGGTGTTTGTTTGGATTTGTTTGCAGTTATTTAGTGTTACCAAAAATAACTTGGCCAATCATTGTGTTTGCACTTTTAAGTGCCACACTGATCAGAATTATTCCGGTTATGTTGTCACTGCAATTTACTAATTTAAAATTCAAAGAGCGATTAACATTTGCGTGGTTTGGGCCTCGGGGTTTAGCTTCAATCGTATTTACATTAATGGTCATTGATACAAATATTGAAAACAAATACCAAATAGCGACCATCGCGATGACGACTATTTTGTTCAGTGTTTTTATTCATGGTATGACAACCAAACCGATCGCGGACAGTTTTTCAAAAAGAAATTAAGCTCACAAAAATATTTTCACTAAACTTGTTTAATGAATAAAATAAAACGGCGAATAACTTTTAGTTGTTCGCCGTTTTGTTTTTACTAATTTAATGTGTACTACGCCAATTTTATTGCGAGTAGTTCAATCGGATGTTTAGGCTTGAACTTTTCGTAACGTTTAACTTGGCTTCGACAAGAAAATCCTGTTGCTAATAATTGCTCCGGCGTATTTTTTTCAACAACACCTTGCCAACTCATTTCGTATAAAGCGCGCGAGTTGTTTTGGTTTTGTGCTTCGTGACCGTAAGTACCAGCCATACCACAACAACCTGTTGCTGTTGTATTAAGTGTTAAACCTAAATCAGAAAAAATTGTTTGCCAAACATTTGCTGCTTTTGGTAAAGCTGTTGTTTCAGTACAGTGACTTAATAAAGTGAATGGCGCAGCACTGGTTACTTTCTCGGCCAGTGGTTTAAATGATTGTGTTGCCAACCATTCATGAGCGAGTAAAACTTCAAACTCACCACGCTCATCTTCTAAAATAGAATTATATTCATCGCGGTAACACATTACCAAAGAAGCATCTAAACCAACTAAAGGTGCATTAATTTCTGATAGTGAATTTAAAAACGCAGCGGCATTTTTAGCGGTAATTTTAAACTCATGTAAAAAGCCTTTTACGTGTTGCGGCTTTCCGTTAGGCAAAAATGGTAATAGGATTGGCTTTTTACCCAAAGCGGAAATGACCTGAATAAAACTTTCGACCAATTCAGCTTCGTAAAAACTAGTAAATGGATCTTGAACAATTAGTACATATTCATTTTGTTGATCAGGGCTTAGCGATTGTAGCTGTTGAAAATTAAACTGATGTTGTTTTTTGATGCGTTTTTTAAGTGAAGGCGTACTAAGTAATGGTGTATCTACATAGCCAACCGTTTTTTTGATCAACGAACTAACAAGTTTAGTTTTTACAATAGGATTAATAACGCGAGAGAAGCTTGCCATAGCTGGTGCGCTGTTTTCAATATTACCAACTAAGTAATCTTTTAGTGGGCGAGCATAATAACTATGGTAATAGTTTAAAAAACGAGAACGAAAAGTCGGTACGTCTACTTTGATTGGGCAGGCAGTTGTACATGCTTTACAAGCCAAACATTCATCCATAGACTCTTTTACTTCATGAGAAAAATCGTAAATGCCTTTTTTCTTATCACGACTATGCTGGTAACGTTCCCACCAAGTGATCACTTCACCTTTGTTGAGTTCTTTTTCTATATCTAATAAATCTATGTTTTTAGTCTGTTGTAAACGCAGCCATTCCCGCATTAAACTGGCGCGCCCTTTTGGCGAATAACGGCGATCACCGGTGACCTTATAAGATGGGCACATAGGTGATTTTTCATCGTAGTTAAAGCAAATGCCATTACCATTACAGGTCATTGCATTGTTAAAACTGGTTTTTACATCGACAGAAATTTGCTTGTCAAACCACGCACGTTTTTGATCATCAACGCTAACTAGTGAGTCCTCACTGTCAATCGGGGTGCATATTTTACCTGGGTTTATACGATTGTTTGGATCAAACGCCGCCTTTATACGGCGTAATTGGTTGAATAAATGTTCACCAAAAAATTCAGGACCGTATTCACTACGATAGCCTTTGCCATGCTCACCCCACATAAGGCCGCCGTATTTAGCTGTTAGCTTTACAACACTATCGGAGATCACACGTAATAATTTTTCTTGTTCAGGATCGCACATATCCAGAGCCGGACGTACATGTAATACGCCTGCATCAACATGACCAAACATACCATATTGCAAATTATGGCTATCCAGTAAGGCTCTAAATTCAACAATGAAATCAGCAAGATTTTCCGGAGGAACGGCAGTGTCTTCAGCAAACGCGAGGGGTTTTTGTGTGCCCTTTACATTTCCTAATAAGCCAACTGATTTTTTACGCATACCATAAATTTTTAATATGTCAGCTTTATCACTGGTAAGTTGATAACCAATGACGCCATTCTTTTGCTGTGCTACGCATTCGTCGAGTAACTTACATAATGTTTCAACTTTGTCTTTTATGTCGTCGACCGATACTGCATTAAACTCAACCATGTTGAGTCCCTGCATGTCTTTGTTTTCAACATCCGTTATTAAGTCCGATACTGAATGCCAAACGATATCTTGGCGAGCAAGATTCAACACTTTGCTATCAACTGTTTCAACAGACGTTGCCCGCGCCGCAACTAAAAATGGTGAATGGCGCAGTGCAGAATCAAAACTATCGTATTTAATGTTGATTAACGTTTTAAATTCAGCAATCGGTGTTATGTTGAGTTTTGCCTCAGTGACGATACCAAGTGAGCCTTCTGATCCCGTTATGAGGCGACTCATATCAAAAGTTTGTAAGTCATCACTTAGTATATGCTCTAGGTCATAGCCGGTTAAAAAACGATTTAAGCGAGGGAATTTCGCTAAAATAGCTTCTCGATCTGATAAACAAATATTAAGCACCGTAGCGTACAGTTTTCCAATTGTGGTGTCTTGCTCGGCTATAAGTTTGGCTTTTTCAATCTCAATTGGACTGGTAGACATTTGTGTACCGTCAATTAAATAGGTTGTTAGGCCTAAAACATGATCACTGGTTTTGCCATACACTAATGAACCTTGTCCTGATGCATCAGTATTGACCATGCCCCCAATGGTTGCTCGGTTGCTGGTTGATAAGTCTGGTGCAAAAAAGAAGCCGTACGGGCGTAAAAAATCATTTAGCTGATCTTTAATAACCCCTGTTTGTACACGCACCCAACCTTCTTCTGCATTTATTTCAAGAATTTCACGCATATAACGAGATAAATCAACAATGATACCAGGTGTTAAAGACTGCCCGTTGGTTCCGGTACCGCCGCCACGAGGGCCAAAAGTTAACGATAAGTAAGGGTCTTGAGCTGCTGTTTGCAGAGCAATTTGAATGTCTTTTTCGGTTTTCGGAAAAATGACACCTTGCGGTAATTGTTGGTAAATACTGTTGTCGGTTGATGCTGTTAGACGGGTGCCGTAACTTGCATCTGTATCGCCAGTAAACCCTTGTTTAGTTATTGTTTTTAGGTAACTTGCGACTAATTCGGTCGCGGCATCTTGTTGGCTTATTGTTGCTATCATGACGGTGATAAATTAAGGCATTTGTTAGATTATATCATGCTAAAGCGCAATAGAAATTGAAGATTTCACAGTTTGTAACACTCTTTTTGTCGTAATAATAACCAGCATACCTATACTGATGCTTATAAACTTAATTGCACGGAATCTTTGAAATGAAAAAATGTTTATTATTATTTATTGGCAGCTTATGTATGTTGCTAGGATTATTTTTTGCAATCGTGCCTGGTCCGTCACTTATATTCTTTATTGCAGGTTTAATGTGCTTTTCATTTTACTATCCAAAAGCACGCCATTACTTGGCCCTTTGTCAAAAAGCGTTGACTAAGTCATGTGCATTTTTAGATAAAAAACTTGCTCGCTAAGTTTGTAATAGTTAATTGAATAAATAAAAATGCCAGCTTAGTTGCTGGCATTTTCACTCTAATCTAACCTGTTACTTTGCTAATTTTTTAGCAAGGTATAACCATGTTTCGATTACTGTATCTGGATTTAGTGAAACAGAATCAATACCCTGCTCTACTAACCAGGCTGCAAAGTCTTCATGATCTGAAGGACCTTGACCACAAATACCTACATACTTACCTTTTGCTTTGGCTGTTTGAATCGCCATAGAAAGAAGTTTTTTGATTGCAGGATTACGTTCATCAAATAAATGAGCGATTAAACCTGAGTCACGGTCAAGACCAAGTGTTAACTGAGTTAAATCGTTTGAACCAATTGAGAAGCCATCAAAGTATTCTAGGAACTCTTCTGCAAGTAGTGCATTTGATGGAAGTTCACACATCATGATTACTTTTAAGCCGTTGTCGCCACGTTTAAGGCCATGCTCTTCAAGTAGTTCGATAACACGTTTACCCTCTTCAAGCGTACGTACGAATGGGATCATGATCTCAATATTGGTCATATCCATTTGGTTGCGTACACGTTTTATTGCTTCACATTCAAGAGCGAAACAATCACGGAAATCTTCAGAGATATAACGAGCCGCGCCACGGAAACCAATCATTGGGTTTTCTTCTTCTGGCTCATATTGTTGGCCGCCAACTAAGTTAGCGTATTCATTTGATTTAAAATCAGACATGCGAACAATAACGCGCTCAGGAGCAAATGCACAACCGAGAGTTGCAATCCCTTCAACCAGTTTAGCAATATAGAACTCAACCGGTGATTCGTAACCTGCAATCATCTCGGTGATTTCGCTCTTTAATGCGTCTGTTTGAGCATCAAAATTTAACAATGCTTTAGGGTGCACACCAATCATACGGTTGATGATAAATTCTACACGAGCTAAACCAACACCTGCGTGCGGTAAACGTGCAAAATCAAATGCGCGATCAGGGTTACCCACGTTCATCATTACTTTCATTGGTAGTTCAGGCATTTTATCAACACGAGAAGTGAGGATTTCAAAGTCTAAAATACCTTCGTAAATGAAACCAGTATCACCTTCGGCGCATGATACGGTCACTTCTTGGCCAGCTTTAATTAAATCAGTGGCGTTGCCACAACCAACTACCGCTGGAATACCTAACTCACGAGCAATGATTGCTGCGTGACAGGTACGGCCGCCGCGGTTAGTTACGATCGCTGCAGCGCGTTTCATGATAGGTTCCCAATCAGGATCTGTCATATCAGTAACTAAGATATCACCAACTTGTACTTGGTCCATTTCACTAATTGAATTAAGAACTCGTACTGTACCTGAACCAATCTTATGCCCAATAGCGCGACCTTCAACAACAACATTACTGCTGCCATTTAATTGGAAGCGTTCCATAACGTTGGTGTCTTCGTTTGAGCGAACAGTTTCTGGACGTGCTTGTACGATATAAAGTTTGCCATCGTTGCCGTCTTTAGCCCATTCGATATCCATGGCACGGCCATAGTGTTTTTCAATGATCACAGCTTGCTTGGCTAGTTCTTCAACTTCAGCATCTGTTATTGAGAATTTGTTTGAAAGAGCGCTATCTACATCAACTATTTCAACTTGCTTACCATGGGCTTGATCAGTTGAGTAGATCATTTGAATGGCTTTAGAGCCAATATTACGACGTACTACTGACGGCTTACCTTTGGCGAGTGTTGGTTTATGAACATAAAACTCATCCGGGTTAACAGCGCCCTGTACGACCATTTCACCTAGACCATAGCTTGATGTTACAAATACCACATCTTCAAAGCCTGATTCAGTATCAATACTGAACATGACACCTGATGCTGATTTGTCAGAACGAACCATGCGCTGAATACCCGCAGAGAGTGCTACACCACGGTGGTCATAACCCTGATGTACGCGGTATGAAATTGCGCGGTCGTTAAATAATGAAGCAAATACATGTTTGATGGCAACCATGACAGAGTCAATACCACGAACATTTAGAAAGGTTTCTTGCTGACCTGCAAACGATGCATCAGGCATGTCTTCAGCTGTGGCTGATGAACGAACTGCGAATGAAACATCTGCTGCTGCGTCGCCGTGGAGTTGGCTGTATGCATCGCGGATTGCTTGGTCTAAATTAGGTTGGAATGGTGTGTCGATGATCCATTGGCGGATATCTGCACCTACTTTGGCTAGTGTGTTTACATCATCAACATCCAAAGTGTCGAGAATGTCGTGAATTTTTGCATTGAGTCCTGATTGATCTAAAAACTCATTGAACGCATCGGCGGTTGTAGCAAAACCACCTGGCACTTGCACACCAGCGTTAGCTAGGTTAGAAATCATTTCACCAAGGGAGGCATTCTTGCCGCCAACTCGTGGAACATCTTGCATACCAAGCTCTTGATACCAGAGAACGTATTCTTGCACGGGTCTTTCTCCAAAAAACAAATTGTCGTATTAACTGTGAGAGTTAAGAAAGAAAACCTTCTAAAAAGGTCCCCTTCATTCTACACTGGCAACAGACCTTACGTAAACCGTAAGGACCCCAATTTACTCTATAACGTAATAAAAAGGTTAATATGAGAACTGCATTTTATATTTCTGACGGCACAGCCATTACATCTGAAGTATTTGGCCATGCGACTTTGTCTTTATTTCCCGTCGAATTTAACCATAAAACCATTCCATTTGTTGAAACAGAAGCTAAAGCTAATGAAGTAAAAGCGTTGATCAATGCAACATCGCAACGTGAAGGTGAAAAACCATTAGTTTTTTTTACCTTTGTGAATCATAGTCTAAGTGAAATAATTCGTTCCGCTGATGCTGTTAGTTATGATTTTTTGACTGCCTTTAGCGATAAGATCCAGGATGAACTTAAGGTTGCACCAGTGCCAAAAGTCCATCGCACTCATTCTATGCACGAAAAAAGTTATGATTTTAGAATCGATGCGGTTAACTATGCGTTGACCAATGATGATGGCGCTAATATTAAAAACTATGCCGAGGCTGATATTATTTTGGTTGGAGTTAGTCGTAGTGGCAAAACACCGACGAGTTTATATTTGGCATTGCAATATGGTATTAAAGCAGCAAATTATCCGCTGACCGAGGATGACTTAGAAACTGGTAAGTTACCAGCTTGTTTAACTGCATATAAGCAAAAGTTATTTGGGCTTACAATTGACCCGGTTCGCTTAGCAGATATTCGTCAAAGGCGTATGGCGAATTCTAAATATGCATCGCTAAAACAGTGCCGTATTGAAGTACGTGAAGTTGAGATGCTGTATAAAAAGCACAAGCTCCCTTATTTGAACTCAACACACCATTCTGTTGAAGAAATTTCAGCTAAAATCATTTCTGATACAGGCCTTGAACGTCGTAAGTACTAACTTCGATATAGCTAATTTTAGTTACTTAAGGTATAAAAATAATATCGGACATTAAAAAAGCCGCTGTTGCGGCTTTTGATTTTTTGGACTAACTCTACTTACGTGCGTCTTTTAATAAGTCTGCCACTAAGAAGCCTAGCTCTAATACTTGGTCTGCATTTAAACGTGGGTCACACTGCGTGCGGTAACGCTGTGCTAAATCATCGTCTGAC
>NZ_JBALXK010000044.1:0-9928 GCF_036960685.1 Pseudoalteromonas sp.
ACAGGTTGTACGTGCTGTAAAAACTCGGCACCGCTACCAGTAGTATGCTCAACGATGCGTTGTTGCGTTTGTTCTGGGCCAAACAATTCATTGTAATGAGCTGCGCCTAAGTAAGCACAGCCACTGAGCACAATAATAAATGCACTCAGCAAAAAAGACTTTTTCATCGCTTTATTCGTCCTCATCACCTAGATCAAAGGTCGGCATCATATCCATTTGTGGTGACACAAATGTTTGCTCTGATTGGGTATCGAGTACGGCACTTAGCAATGGCCCATGAGTTAAAGTTAACTGTGCGTGATGTGCTTCGCAAATTAACTCTGCAAACGCCGGGTTATGAGCTTCTACAATATAATCTGAAATAGTAATAGCAATGCTGCTATCCGGTGCTGGATTTTGACAAAGCTGGGTCAGCAAGTCGTCATCTAAAAGTACGCTTATAGAGAGATCTGGGGTCGATAAATCTCGCTCATTTAAGGTCTCATCAAAAAGAAATAACGGAAGGGTTAAACTACTATCTTGCTCTAATTCCATGTGCTGCTCTCTAAATACGGCTGTTAAGGCTTTTAATAGAGCGATTATAGCAAATAATAGCATGAAAAATTAGCGAAAGATTTCAGCAGTTAGCGCATTTTATCTACTAACTGTTGAAATATAACGGCACTCACTGTGCATTTTTGTTAATTTACCAAGGTAATGTTTCACCATTTGAATGCCAAAAACCACCGCTATTACTAAGATTTAGTTCATCAATACGCTGCGCTAAGCGCTGTGCAGACTCCTCTGCTGAAATATCGCCTGCAAAATTAACCATTTGCGTTTGCACAAAACCTGGATGAAATAATCCAACAGCAATTTTTTTACCTTTTAATTCATGAGCTAAGCTCACTGATGCGGCATTAAGTGCCGCTTTTGACATGCGATAACCAATATAACCACCTGAACCATTATCGGCAATAGAGCCCATACGGCTGGTGATCATAGCGACTTTAGCATCAACACCTAAACTGTGGATCAAAGCATGAGTCACTCGGATCGGTGCTACCGCATTGACTGTAATTTGTTGATTGATGGTGTCAAAATCCATTTCTGCCATACTTTCATTATGGAAAATACCGGCATTGTTAATAAGCAGATCTATCTTATGACCATGTAACTGGTTTTCGAGTGTCGCAATGTCTGCAGCATTGGCAACATCGATATTGCTGATCACCGTTACGTCTAATGCTTTAAGTTCATTGCTTGGAGTACGCACCACGGCCGTAACCTGGTAGCCCTTTGCTAAATATTGCTGACATAAATTAAGGCCGATGCCACGGTTTGCGCCTGTAATTACCACGTGCTTAGTCATTTTTATCTCCTAATTACTGTTAGCTTAATAACTTGGGATGATGATAAAAAATACAAGGACTAAATATAAAACAGCAACTAAAACTGCAAGTCTTTCGTTCTATGCTATGTTAAATGCATCAACATTTTATCGTGTTTACTATGTATAAAGTTTTTTTTATATTATTTGTAGGCTTATTCTCATCACTGAGTACTGCGAATGATTACATTATTAATGTGTCAGAAAGTGCATCTTATCATCTTGGTAAATCTCAAGTGGAAACGCTGTTTAATGAAGTGTATAAGCCATTAGGCATAGCGCCTAAGTACATTTATTTACCAAGCAAGCGTGGCCTTGAGCAAGTTAATAGCGGTTTGTATGATGCAGAAGCTGGCAGGTTCAGTATTATTGCTGAGCAATACCAGTCATTGTTAATGATACCTACCCCGCTAACAGAACTTAGAATTGCGCTATTCTGTATCGAGGAATCTCTTTGTCAACTCGATGCTAATCAAGGCTTTCTTACTATTACAGGTACCTTAATCACAGAAAAGTTCTGCCAAACTAAACAATTGAACTGTAATACCGTGATCAATGACGAGTCCGCTTTTATTGCATTAAAAAAACAACATGCAGACGCCATCCTAGGTAATAGTTTATTTCCTAGGGGGACGTTATGTAGATCAGGATTAAAAAAAATCTATATGCGGGTAGTTTTAGGGCAATCATTTCCTCTACATCACTTTATTAACAAGCAACATAAAACTCTTTTTGCCCCCCTAAATCAGTCAATTATTAACTTAAAAAACAGCAGTGAAATTGCCGCTATATTTAATAAAATTGCGAATGAATTTTCACAATGTAATGGCGAAATCATTGAGCTGCCTCCACTGTAGTCGGTCAGCTCGATCGACTTTGGGTTAATCTTGAATATTATGAATTGAAGACGTCATAATAGAAAACACTGCACCTTGTGGATCGGTGATCACACTAAATCGCCCAACCTCAGGGATATCGGTTGGTGGTACGCAAACCTCACCACCAAGTTGCTGAGCCGTTGCGGCATAATTGTCACAATCATCGACAGCAAAATAAATCATCCAATGAGCTGGAATATCAGCAGACCATTCATCCGTCATTTCCAACATCCCAGCAACGGGTTGATCGTCGATTGTGAATAACGTGTATTTCATTCCTTCCATTGGCTTTTCAACACATTGCCACCCTAATAACTGGCAATAAAACTCACGGCTTGCAGCACTATTGCGCGTTGCCAGCTCATGCCAATACGGGGTATTTAGTTCGCTTAAGCGTTTACATCCTTTATGTTGATTACCTTGCCATAAAGCAAACAATGCACCACCGGGTTCATTGAGCAATAACATGCGACCTGCATCCATTACGTCATGAGGGCCGGCAATAATCTCTGCCCCAAGTTGCTGCGCTTTGGCTGCTACTTCATCAATATTATCTACTGCAATATAAGCTAACCAATGACTGGGAGTCGCTGCGTTTTTTTGCTCATTTGGCATTTGATACATGGCGGCAATATCATCACCTTGCTTTTGCAACATTGTGTAATAAAGATCATCACCAATTGGTTGATCATCCGCTCCCCAAGCAAAGAGTTCGGTATAAAAAGCTTTAGCATTTTTCCAATCTGTGCTGCATAACTCTGACCAACAGAAAATGCCATGGGGATGATTTGTTGTTTCACTCATGATTCATTCACCTTAAATAGTACAGCTATTAAAGTTAAGGGAAGAAAGCCATTTTTGCCAATTTTTTGTAGCATTCGCCACTATAAATACCGCTAACACCGCAACTTATTAAATTAATCGCAATAATTAACTACGCTTCGAAATGAAGCTATTGATAACAACGTTAAATAAATGTATAAATACGAACAATTTTTACTACCATCTTAAATAGTGATTATATTGTGACCATGAAATATTATTTACCGTTTTTACTAACACCTTTAGCAGCCCTTGCTAATACTCAAGCTGATATTGAACAAATCACAGTATCCACTACTCGTAGCACTGCTCCTGTTAGTACAGTACCTGCAACAATTAGCGTGATCAGCGCAGCTGACATTGCCAAGCAATTAGCCCATACCCAAGATCTCTCACAAATTCTGGGTAACTTATTACCGAGCTTTTCGCCAAGCAGACAAAAAATGACCAGTGCCGGTGAAACACTACGCGGCCGCGAACCACTTTATATGATTGATGGTGTGCCACAATCAAACCCGCTACGCAACGGCTCACGTGATGGCAATACCATTGATCCTGCCATGATCGAGCGCATTGAAGTGATCAGCGGTGCTAATGCAATTCAAGGCATGGGCGCCAGTGGCGGTATTATTAATATTATTACCAAAACACCGGGCGATAATAACCATCAAGTAAGCGCTGGATTTAGCGCCCCTACAACCGGTGGTAGCGATAGCCAAAGCTATAAAGCCAGCTACTTATTTAGCCAAGAGCAAGATGATTTAAGCATAGTTGCTGGCGTGTCAGCACGCAGCACAGGCATGTACCGTGATGGCAATGGTGACTTAGTGGGGCTTGATGGCACCCAAGGTGATACTCAAGATTCAACCAGCCTAGATTTATTCTTTAAAGCGAAATACCAGTTAGATAGCGAACAAAGCCTGCAAGTAATGCTGAATCATTACAACATTGAAGGGAATGGCGACTATATAGCAACCAATGGCGACGCCGCAAACGGTATTGCAACTGGCGCTGAAAAAGGCGATGTAGAAGGCGACTCTCCTCGCAATCGTGTAACTACCGCCACTGTTGATTATGTACATAACAACATCGCCGGCGGCAGTTTGTCATTACAGGTATTTATGCAAGACTTTGCTGCCATGTACGGCGGCGGTAACTTTAGCACATTCCAAGACCAAGAGTATGGCGATGATATTTTCGACCAATCGCAAAATAAATCACAAAAGTTCGGTAGCCGCTTAACCTATGCGAAAAATAACCTTGCTGGCAGTGATTTTGATTTAGTCACTGGCGTTGATTTATTAAGCGATGAAACATACCAAGAGTTAGCACAAACAGGCCGTAACTGGGTTCCAGAAACAAAATTTAATAATGCAGCTCCTTTTGCACAACTACGTTTTGATGGCCTTGAAGATTGGACCTTCAACGTCGGCGCTCGCTACGAATACGGCAAGCTAAAGGTTGATGACTTCACCACTCTCGCCTCTTACGGCAGCACCTTTGTAGCAGGAGGCGATCCAAGCTTTAACGAGTTGCTGGGCAATGTGGGGGTTGTTTATCAAATCACTAGCGATTTGCGCGTCTATGCCAGCTACAGTGAAGGCTTTAGCATGGCTGATGTAGGCCGAGTATTGCGTGGCATTAACCAACCGGGCTTATCGGTTGAAAGCTTTTTAAACCTTGAGCCGGTGATTTCAGACAACCGGGAAATTGGCGTTGAATACAACAATGATTTAATTAGTTTTAAAGCCAGCTACTTTGAGTCAGACTCAGATTTAGGTTCACGTTTACAAGCCGATGCCGATGGTATTTATAGCGTGCAACGTGAGCGTACTGAAATTCATGGTTTTGAAGCAAGTGCTCAGTATTACTTAAACGATGAGACTACATTTGGTGCAAACTACGCAGACACTCAGGGTCAATACGATGGGGATGGCGATAACATTGTAGAAAGTGATTTAGGCGGCAGTAATATTTCACCAACCCGCCTTAACTTATTTTGGCAGCAACAGTGGTTCAATAACATCGACAGTCGCTTACAAGTCAATAAGCTATTTGATCGTGACTATAATACCGGGGGTGAATTTGCAGGTTACACCACGGTTGATTTATCAGTTAACTATCAAACACAACAGTACGGCGCATTTAGCCTAGGTATTGATAATTTAACCGATAAGTTTTATATCACTTATTATGGTCAAACTAACCCTGCCGCGACTCGTTACTTTGCGGGCACTGGCCGCGTAGCCAGTGTGAATTGGAGCTTTGGCTTCTAACTTAATTACAAGCTAATATTTAACAAGAGCGCGCAAGCGCTCTTTTAATGACTATGACCACCGCCTAGAGCTTTGCCGCTGGCGTCATAAAAACCCGAGGCGCCGTGCTCAATAAAGCCCAAGTTAATCATTTTTGCTAAAAATGGGTCGCCCTCGTTATCACCAATATCTGCGTAATCGGTGGTTTGAAAGCTATCCCAGTTGGCAAATTGTTGCATCACAGCCGCTTTATCAAATTTCACCTTATCCAGCGTTAATGTTTGCGTTAACTGTGGTTTGCTAATACGCATTGAGCTTACCAGCTTTTTATTGACCAACCATGCAAGCTCTATCTTAGTATCACCTTGCACTAATTGATAATTTTGCAGTTGTTCACACCCTTCGCCCTGCTCACTCTTAAGAGTCATTTTTGCAATAAAATCATCACTTACTAACTGATATTTAGTACTCCAATCTTGCTCGCCTTGCACTTCGGTTGGTTGATATTCAATACCACGCTGGTGCGCTTGAAAATATCGAATTGGTCGAATTTGCTGATTACGCAGTTGCTGCCATACTTCGACTAACTCACTGCCTTGTTCCGCGACCTGATGCGGCGTTCGCCACAAGGTAAATTGCTGCGCCTGCGCGAGTGTATTGTTTGTTGTTTGCTCACTGCTAACTTGATAGTTAGCTTGTACATACTGGCTTTCAAGTGCGCACTGCGAGGCACTGGCCAATGGGCTAATTAGCAGTAAAGATGCGATTAGTTTTTTCACTGAATTCTCTTTTTGAAGTAATACTTTAGATCACTGTAAAGTGTTTGTTTGGCAAATTAATGACAAAGAGCAACTCGGATGTGAGTTGCTCTTTTAGTTAAGCCTATTTCACTAAAACTGTTTAGTTAGCGACTTTTTCGTCGGCTTGTTTTACTAAATCAGCTGCATAATCCATTACATGGAAAATAAAGCTCTGCTCGTTAGTACCTGTAACTAAATGCGCACCAGGACCACGGGCATACACACCAACATCTTCACCAGCATGGGTTTCAGATGAAAGAGGCACTAGCGCTTCTTGGTGGAAACCAGGGCTTTGCGTGTCTACATCCGTTAAATCAACACGACCAGTTACTGGGGCAAAGTTATAACCTGCCTCTGCATCTGTTTCCTCACCTAGGTCTCTAAAACCACCACCATTGGTATAACCAACGGTGGTATACGGCATGTTATCGGCAGCAAGACTTGGCTCAGTTTCACCAACAGCAACCACTTTACCTAAAATTGGATTACCGCGTTTAGGGTAACCAGCAATGGTAAATACATGGCTATGATCGGCAGTGACAATAATTAATGTATCTTCGATACTGGTTTTATCAAGCGCCACTTGCACCGCTTTTGACAATTCTATGGTATCGTTTAACGCGTTATAGGCATTGCCCGCGTGATGAGCATGGTCAATACGCCCAGCTTCAACCGTTAAGAAAAAGCCTTTATCGTTATTATCTAGTATATCTAATGCTGTTGCTGTCATCTGTGATAAAGATGGTTCGCCCGCAATATCGTTACTACGATCTGCTTCATACTGCATGTGTGATTCATTAAACAAACCAAACACTTGTTTAGTATTAACCACATCAATCGCATCAAAGCTCGCTTGGTCCATCACATATTGACCATTTGGATATTTAGCTTGCCATTCTGCAGTTAGGTCACGACCATCGGTACGATCACCTTCTACTGAACTTACCGCATCTGCTGAATTAAATGCCGCATCTTTCGGTAAGAAATGACGGCGACCGCCACCCATTACGACTTCAATGCCATCAATATCAACGCCCGGGAAACGTGCTGTTAAGTTCTCTTCGAAATTAACCAGTTGCGAGGCAATATCTTCACAATTTGCCGCCTCAGATTCTGGCATATCAGAAATATCTTCCCAGTTACGATTAGCTGCTTTTGCATAGGTTGCCGCAGGCGTTGCATGCGTGATCCTTGCTGTTGAGATGATCCCTGTCGATTTACCTGCAATTTCAGCCAGTTCTAATGACGTAATTAGCTCATGACCTTTGCCTGATAAACAGTTGCCATTAACTACGGCTTCATCAATACCAATCACGCCAACATCGGTTTTTACACCCGACGCCATAGCGGTCATGGTGCCCGCAGAATCTGGAGTCTGAGCATCAACATTGTAGGTTTTAGCAAAACCTGAGAACGGAAGCGTTTCAAAACTTAATTGGTGCTCTTCACCCATTTTACCTTGTAACTGACCCGCTAAAATACGTGCTGCTGTAACTGTTGAAATCCCCATGCCATCACCTACAAAAAGAATGACATTTTTCGCTTTGCCCGATTCTTTAACAATATTAGCCATATTATCTTGGCTAGTAGCGAGTTTGGTTTTCGCTTCTTTGAACCATGTATTAGTTGTAAGCGGCGCTAGCTGCTGAGCATTTAATGACGTTGCAGGGTCGTTACACGCTACAGAGGTTGCAGTTACTTCATCGTCATCAAGCTCACCATTTTTATTAGTGTCTTCACCGGTTAGCGTTTCAATACCGCCATTGATACATTGCTCAGAGCCAACCGCAAGGGTGTTTTCAACAGTGAGTGAGTCAATTTTATCGTCATCATCAGAGCAACCAGCCAAGGCAACAACTACCGCAAGAGAAATTAAGTTAAGTTTTTTCATTGTGATCACCATTATTCTTCTATTAGTTCGAGCGCTTGATTGATAATGTGGAAAATAACATTTTGTTCCACGACACCTTGCGCTAACTGTGCACCAGGACCCGTTGCGTGCAATGAAATATCTTCACCGGCATGGGTTTCAGAGCCCATAGGGACTGTTGCTTCTTGATGAAAGCCTGGTGTTAAAGTATCAATTGCAGACAAATCAACACGTCCTGCAATCGCGGCCTCTAAATACGACGCATCGGCATCGGTTTCATCACCTAGGTCTCTAAATCCTAAACCATTGGCATAACCTACGGTGGTATATGGCATACCATCTGCCGCTAGAGTTGCTGTATCGCTGCCAACAGCTACAACTTGACCTAAAATTGGATTACCGCGTTTTGGATAACCAGCAATGGTAAATACATGGCTGTGATCAGCTGTCACTAAAATCAGCGTCTCATTTGGATCAGTATTTTCTACTGCTGCTTTAACCGCATTGGCAAATTCAATGGTGTCATTTAATGCGTTATAGGCATTACCCGCATGGTGGGCATGGTCGATACGACCCGATTCAACCGTTAAGAAAAAACCTTTCTCATTATTCTTTAGTATATCAATGGCTTTTGTGGTCATTTCGGTCAATGAAGGTTCGCCTGCAATATCATTGCTGCGGTCGGCTTCATATTGCATATGGGATTCATTAAATAATGCGAATGCACGCGTTGTATCGGTTGTTAAGCTATCAAATCCAGCTTTGTCGACTACATACTTGCCTTCAGGGTATTGTTGCTGCCACAGTGCTGTAAGGTCGCGCTCATCAGTACGGTCACCTTCGACTTCACTCATTGCATCAACAGAGTTGAATGCAGGGTCTTTTGGTAAGAAATGACGACGACCACCGCCCATCACTACTTCAAGGCCATCAACATCAACACCTGCAAAACGCGCCTCTAAATTCTTTTCAAAATTAACTAATTGAGAAGCGATATCTTCACATCCTGCACTAACCGCAGCTGCTGGCATATCTGAAACATCTTCCCAGTTACGATCTGCCGATTTTGCGTACGTTGCAGCAGGTGTCGCATGAGTGATGCGTGCGGTAGAAATAATACCCGTGGCTAGGCCTTTAATTTCAGCAAGTTCAGTGGCTGTAATTAATTCATTACCTGCGACTGTTGCACAATTACCACGTTCAATATCTTCATTAACACCAATAACGCCAACATCCGTTTTAACACCAGAAATGATGGCTGTCATTGTGCCCGCTGAATCCGGTGTTTGTGCATCCACGTTATAGGTTTTTATTTGCGCAGAGTATGGAAACTCCTCAAAACTCAAAAAGCCTTCCTCCCCTAAAGCCCCTTGTTTTTGACCTGCAAGGATGCGTGCGGCTGTGAGGGTAGATACACCCATACCATCGCCCACAAATAGGATCACGTTCTTTGCTTTTGTTGCTGGTACGGTATTAGCCATTGCCTGTTTAGAGGTTATTTTGCTTTGTGCAGCGCTATACCAATCACTTTTCATTTGATTATCTGGTAGTACACCTGCATTTGCCGCCGTAGACAATGCCAGTGTTAAACCAATTGCAGTCGCAATTTTATTAATTTTCATTTTAAATTCCGTTGATACGTTATGGTCAAGAAAGTTAGTAATAATCAGAATATTTATACTAGGCGGGATTTGTTACTGAAAAAGTGACTTTTGGTTACATAAAAATGAAAGGTATAATAAATTTAATTTGTTATATCATAACGTTACAGTGGTTCGGGAGTAAGCGGTAAGTGGTAAGTGGTAAGTGGTAAGTGGTAAGTGGTAAGTGGTAAGTGGTAAGTGGTAAGTGGTAAGTGGTAAGTGGTAAGTGGTAAGTGGTAAGTGGTAAGTGGTAAGTGGTAAGTGGTAAGTGGTAAGTGGTAAGTGGTAAGT
>NZ_JBALXK010000045.1:0-9884 GCF_036960685.1 Pseudoalteromonas sp.
CGTGCAATTCAGGCACGTGAAAATACGGGAGCTTTGGGCTCCACATTAGCGCAAGGTAAGATTGCAGGGGCGCAGGCTCGTAGTGATGCAATGGGTCAGGTGATAGGGGCGGGCGGGCAAGTTGGCAGTTCAATTGTAATGTCTGACATGCGACTTAAAGAAAATATCAATCAGATTGGCGATACTTCGCATCCTGATATTAATATGTACGAATGGGATTGGCTGGCTATCTCTGGAAAGTCAGGAATGGAAGACGGCTTCTTAGCTCAAGAAGTAGAAAAGGTGTGGCCTGATTTAGTTATTGAAGGTGATGACGGTTACAAGCGCATTCTAAAAACAGAAATTGAAAACAGATTGAAGGAATTAAACTAATGGCTAACCAGTTTTCTATAAGACCCCCTAGCCTGCAAGTTGACCGTGACTTTCACTATCCGGTTGCAGCGTTTGAGGATAAAGAAGGCAAATTTGAACTGATTGCAAAGTTTAACGGTAATATGTTCCGCTGTGATATTGGTCATTCACCACTTGATGTTGTGGCATGGACCGGTAACAGCGCGCCGTATAAATATGATCTATCCCGTTTCAATGTTATGAATACGGTCAGCTTTGATCACCCCGATCCGTCAATATTTACAGTACTCACATCGCCATCAGGAACGGAAGGTGTCGCGAATATTGATTTTGCTATTTTCCCGCCGCGCTGGATGGTAGCAGAAAACACCTTTCGCCCACCGTATTATCACCGCAATATTATGAGTGAATTTATGGGCTTAATTGAAGGCGTGTACGATGCTAAAGAGCATGGCTTTGTACCCGGTGGCATGAGCTTGCATAATTGTATGTCGCCACATGGCCCAGAAGCCGACGTATTTGAAAAGGCTTCAAATGCTGAGCTTGTTCCACAACGCTACGAAAACACCCTCGCATTTATGTTTGAGTCTCGTTACATTATTTCGCCAACTAAATACGCCCTTGAAGGCAAAGAGCGCCAACCAAACTACACTGATTGCTGGCGTACTATTAAAAAACATTACAGCGGCCCACAAGGATAATTACAGCATGAAACTTTATAGTTATTTTCGTTCATCAGCGGCATATCGCGTGCGTATTGCACTGAATTTAAAAAATATTCCCCATGAATTGGTCACCGTTAATTTATTAAAGTCAGAACAACAAGGCAATGAATACCTTGCTAAAAACCCTCAAGGTTTATTACCAGCGCTAGAAACCGATGAGGGTGTACTAGCGCAGTCTATGGCTATTTTAGAGTACCTTGAAGAAACGCATCCAGATACCCCGCTATTATTTGGCAACGCATGGCAAAAAGCACACATTCGCAACCTGTGCTATGCCATAGCTTGTGATATTCACCCGGTGGATAATTTAAGAGTACTCAAATATTTAAGTGGCGAATTAGGTGTTGATGATGATGCTAAAAATGCCTGGTATCGGCATTGGGTTGAAGTTGGTTTTGAAAAGCTAGAACAATTGCTTGATAGTAACAATGATTATTGTGTGGGCGATAAACCTAGCCTTGCTGATGTCTGTTTAGTTCCGCAAGTATTTAATGCATATCGTTTTAATGTAGACATGACTGCGTACCCTAAAATAGCAGCCATTTATGAGCGTTGTAACAAGTTGGCTGCATTTATAGATGCTGCACCACAAAACCAGCCTGATGCAGCGTAAAAGTTAAGAAATTTTAGCTACCTAATGCACTGTGGAGCACTGTTACGTGCTCTATCAAGTCTAAGCCCAGATCCGTTAAATATCCGCCATCTGGGCTATCAATAATACCTTTATCAAATAATCGTTGTGCCGCATTTAATAAGCTTTCATCTGCGTCACTGTGGAGCTTTAAGCCTTGCATCTTGCTCGTTAATGGAAATTTTGCTAACAGTGTAAATTCGTCAATCATTGTTTGGTTAAATTGCATGTGTTCACCTTGTCTTTAGAAAATTATTTTTTTGTAGATTATTTACCCTAACACATTTTTTGGCCAAGTCACCTTAAAACCCCTAGGGCTGGGGGCAAATGGATTAAATTCCAACTAAAACTCGCACCTTGAGGTAGTTTGAGTATAGGTATAAGCTTAGTGTAATTATTTTTTTATGCAAAGGCTGAACATGCGAATTTTAAGTATTATAGGTGTTTGTTTTATTTGTTTTATTTACTCTGTAAGTAGTTTTAGTAATACACCAAAAACAACGCTTTTACTCAATCCACAAGAGGCAATGGATCAACACTCAATTTGTTGGTTTGAAGATAAACGCTACAGTGAAGGGGCTATTATTTTGATGGCTGATGTACGTGTGATCTGCACAGCAAAAACGCCAAGCCACAGTAATAGTCCACTGACTTGGTTAATGCTCAATGAGCAAAATGAAATTATTTATCCAAACCCGCCTAAAACAATTCGGGTTAACTAATTGGTATCAACGCCCAGTTAGGCTACAATAGCTGCGACTTTTATTGAGCTACAGTGAATTATGAATCAGCAAGCAAACAACCCGTTACATGGTATTACACTTGAACAAATAGTAGTAAAACTCGAGCAAACACTTGGCTGGAGAGTGATGGGGGAGCACGTTGATATTCGCTGTTTTAAATCTGATCCTAGCGTTAAATCAAGCCTTAAGTTTTTACGTAAAACGCCTTGGGCCCGAACCAAGGTCGAGCAGTTATACTTAGATCACTGTGTTGATACAAAACCACAAAACAGCGGTTTTGTATGGCCTAGTATTAACAAAAAGTAATAAGTATTGCGCGTTATGCCACATAACGCGCAACATAGTTATTCAACCTGCTCCGCACAGATCACAGCCAGTGATTGCGGGGTAATTTCAATAGTTAGTTTATCAGCGCTTTTAACTTCACCATCAAGTACATATTTTATTTCCTCAGGCGCCGATATTTCAACACGACGCGCATTAGTATGATGTGAATTGATAGCAAAGTGGGCCTGCGTGATACTACTAAAAACAAGTTCAGCAATACTCAAAACATTAGCGGATGCATCTTGGTTAGGAGTGAGCCAATTCACGTCGAGCAGGCCGTCATAGTGATCAGGCTGTCCGCCGCCTTGTGCTAATAAAGTGGTGAAAGGGGCTGCATTAGCGACAATTAAACTATTGGTATGGATTTGTTGCGGCTGGTTATCATCTAACTGTACGGTAAAATCTTGGGCTTTTTGTTCGCCTAATGCCTGCCAAAACCCTTGTAAATATGCGAACTGACCCAGCTCATTTTTAGTATCCCGATCTGCTTTTTCAATCATGTGTTGTTCAAAGCCAATCCCTGCCAACAGCAACATTAATTCACCATTACAGTATGCTGTATCCATTAGCTTGGTCTGCCCGTCGATAATTAAATCACAGGCTACTTCTACAGGGATCAGCTTAGATTTGATCCCCATTAGTACATGCGCCAACGCATTAGCTGTTCCTAGTGGAATAATACCTAGTTTACAGTCGCTATTAACCAGTACACTGGCCACTTCTGCCACCGTACCATCGCCGCCACAGGCAATCACCATATCGGGTTTTTCAGCAATAGCCTGCTTTGCCAACACAATTCCGTTTTGCTCCACTGACGTGCAAAGCACTTTTAAATCATAATAAGTAGATAAACGGGCAATAATTAAATGCTCTTTTTGCTGCCATAACTTGGTTCCAGACACTGGGTTGGCAATTAACACTGCTTTATTTTTAATAAGTAACTCACCTTTGCGGTGACGCCTAACCAAATGACGCAATTGGTGTTTGTTTAAGTTTGCCGTTGCGCGGGTTTCTTTTATTTGTGCAAGCACCTGATGTACATCGGCATTTTTATCTTGGCTTAACAAATAGGCTGCCATAACAAAAACGGAACGACCACGCCCTAACGCACAATGCACCACGACTCGGCGATCATTTTTAACATGGTGAGCAATCCAATTAATTGCTTGGTTTAATTGCGATGATGTTGGCGCACGATGATCAAGCACTGGAATGTTTAAGTAGTTTATATTTTCTTGTGTGGATGACCATTCAAGTCCATCAAACTCACAGGTTACATCTAAAATAGCTGTGATACCGTTGTCTTTTAAACTATCGATATCAGAGGGAAACAAGCGACACGCTAAAAACAAGTGTTCATTTATTTGTTGTAGTGGCGGTACTTTATCGCGTTTACGACTCCATGCATTGTAAACTTGTGCACCAAGTAAAAAAGGAATGAACGCCCAGCGGATATAAAATGGAATAACGCCATTTTCTCGTTTGCGGAAGATTTTTGCGAGATTAAAAAAGTAGGCGCCACTGACCAACAATAAAGATAACGCAGTCCAGTAAAAGAGTACTGAAAAATAGCTTGGACTAACCTGCCAACCCATAAAAATAAATACAATTGCCAATAATAAATAACTGATTGCTGCCCACATACATATTCCTTTTATTGTTAGTTTTAGCACATTGTAAATGCAATCTATACGCCACTAACACGGCTTAAGAAAAATTAAATTTCATATATATTTCAGGGTATTAAAGTCTTATGCTACTTGTACTGCGATGCTCGCTTTATTAAAACGGTTATTTTTACACACCAATACACCTAACTTACACAGTTAAAAGTATAGATTATTAAATAACTTAGACATAAAAAAACCTAAGTTATAAAACTTAGGTTTTTATTAAAAACATATCGTGTAACTTTACACGTCGATTTTAGTCAACCAGCCATGCTTATCTTGTGCTTTACCCCATTGAATGTCATTCAATGCTTGGCGCAAACGCATCGTGGTTGGGCCCGCTTCACCACTACCCACTTTATACTCTTTATCATTATGAATAAATGTACCAACAGGGGTAAGTACCGCAGCAGTGCCTGATAAAGCAGCTTCAGTGCCAGGCTTTGCAGCACGCTCAAGTAACTCGGTAACTGTAAAGTTACGCTCAGACACCGTCATCCCTAAATCTTTGGCAATCGTTAAAATACTACTGCGGGTAACGCCGTGTAAAAACGTGCTATCGAGTGCTTTAGTAATGATCTCATTACCATCAATTAAGATAAAGTTTGCCGCGCCGGTCTCTTGTACATCGCCACCTGGACAAAATAAGATTTGATCTGCTTTATGTTGTATACGAGCCGCTGTAATAGGTGCTAATGCACTGGCATAATTACCACCGCTTTTGATCATACCCATATGTGGGGCGCAGCGCATGCCGTCTTCTTCAAGTAATACACGTAGCGCAGTTGCACCACCAGCAAAGTAATCACCTACTGGCGATAACAATACATATAACAACGAGCTTAGTGATGGTACAGCCGCTTTACCAATCGCAGCTTCTGTGCCGATATGGGTAGGACGAATGTACATAGAGCCCGGTGGTAATGGTGTTTCATCAGCATATTGACGAACAATATCAATAATCATTTTTTCAAGCATTGGGCCATCAACTTCAGGCAAGCTTAATAGATGCGAACTTTGCTTCATGCGGGCAATATTTGCATCCATACGGAAAATATAAACAGAACCGTCGTCATGGCGAAATGCTTTTAAACCTTCAAAACACGTACTTGAATAATGCAGAACATGTGCTCCAGCATGCAGTTCAATTTTATCTGAAGGAACAACTGAGCTTTCGCTCCAAGCATTATCAGTAAAATGAGCTTGAATCATCTGCGGCATAAATACAGTACCGAATGCGGCCATTTTAATCTCTCTTATGTGGTCTACTTTTACCCCATTGTATGACATTCATGCACCGTTTAACCATCACTAAAACAAGACATTTAGTGAGTTAAAGGTGTTTTTTTACTGTTTAGTCAAAAAAATATCTTTTATTGCGTAAATTACAGCACTCCCCTCAGCAAGGTTAAAAACCATAATAAGTAATAAAGTTGCGATAAAATGTTAATTAAAAGTTGATCCCATTAACTTGCTAAGCCGTATTTAGCTGCTAGGCTAACTGATGGAAAATAATGAAAATAAAGTTAAACCCTCATCATTTAGTTGGTTTTTTGCATCCACTTGACGTTATCAAACGTTTACTTAATGAAAAGAATAATAGGAACTCTATGGAAACTGACGAATTGTTACCTCTGCTTAGCGCAACGGCTCAGGGCAATAAGCAGGCATTTGCTAAGTTGTATAATGCCACAAGCCCAAAACTATTTGCGATTAGTTTAAAAATGCTAAGTAATCGTGCTCATGCAGAAGAAGCCTTGCAAGATGCATTTGTAAAAATTTGGCATAACGCATCGGAATATCAAGTCACTAAAGGGACTGTGATCAGTTGGATGATCAGCATTGTTAGGTATCGAAGCTTAGACTCATTGCGCTATCACAAAGTGCGCAAAGAACAAGCTTTAGAAGATGACTATGCTAGCGCCGACGACCTCACAGATCTGCCATTAGAAGTTGATTATGAAGATGGCAGTAAACTCGTTGATTGCATAGAGCAACTAGATGAACAGCAAAAACAAGCGATCCACTTAGCCTATTACAAAGGCTTAACTCACAGTGAGTTAGTTGATCATATTGAGACCCCGCTTGGCACAGTAAAAAGCTGGATCAGACGCGGTTTGCAACAGTTGCAAAGGTGTTTAACGTTATGAATTATGACAACCAAAAACTCATCGATATGCTTGCTGCAGAGTATGTATTAGGCACACTTAAAGGCCCTGCCCGCAAACGTTTTCAGCGCTTGATGCTCTCATCTAATCGCGTAAGAGAAGCGACTTGGATGTGGGAGCAGCACTTAAATAACTTAGCCAGTTCAATCAAATCAGTGGCGCCAGATAGCCATGTGTGGGAGAGAATCTCACAACGGATTGAGCCCCAGCAAGTGACGCCGTCGAGCAAGGTAATTACACCTAAAGCCAGTATTTGGAAAGCATGGTCGTTAATTGCCACCGCGGCGAGTATTGTGTTGGCATTGATTGTTTGGCAGCCGCAATCCCCTGTTGAGCAATTAACACAACAAATTGCGCTGTTTAAAGATGCCAGTGAACAACCGCTATGGTTTATTGATGTAAACGAACAAGGTTTATCAATAAAAGCCAGCGATAAATTGACTGCCAGAACCGATAAAGACTATGAGTTATGGATGATCTTAAAAGGTCAAGATGCGCCTATCTCTCTTGGTTTACTACCAAAAGACGGGGTTAAATCGCTATTGAAAGATAGCCGTTTTAACGCGCAGGATATTGCATTACTCGCCGTAAGTTTAGAACCCATTGGTGGCTCGCCAACAGGTTCACCTACCGAAGTGTTATACACCACTGAGTTGATTTTACTTTAAATCAACCAGTACCACGAAATAAAAAGCCAGCACTTGCTGGTTTTTTATTTAATTAAAATCAACAACATGGAAATAAACATACATTAAATTAATATTTTTTACTTTTTATTGCATCCAATGGTAATTACTTCGCGTATTGGTAGTGACCACTATTTAAAACTAAAGGATACAGTCATGAAAGCTTTAACTCCGTCAATCTTAGCAGTTGTAGTATGTAGTACCTTAGTAAGCGCACCAACAGAAGCATCCAGTCATCGTGAAGCACCGAATATCAGTCGCTTCCCGACTTTAGATTCAACCGATTTCTATGCATTTAATAGTTATGAGCAAGGCCGTGGTGATTATGTCACGCTAATTGCTAACTACATTCCACTGCAAGATGGCTATGGCGGGCCAAACTACTTTGCTATGGACCCTGATGCAACTTACAGTATTCACATCGATAACGATGGTGATGCTGTAGAAGATATTACCTTTGCCTTCAACTTCAAAAGTATGCTGCCAAATGATAACCAAGGGGTCGCATTAACCGTAGGGCCAGAAGGTAACCAACGCACCGTTGCTGTGCCGCTGAAAAACGTCGGTGGTGTTGCTGCTGGTAATAATGCAGCGGTTAACTTTAGTGAATCATACACTATGACCATGATCACCGGTGAGCAGCGCTCTGGTAGTAAAACCATGCTGACCAATACCATGACCAGCACTAATGAGTTTCATAAGCCGCTAGATTATATTGGCGATAAAACGTTCTCATCAATGGATGGTTATAAAAGCTACGCAGCACAGTTCGTCTATCAAGTTGCCATCCCTGGTTGCGACGGTATGGCAAAAGTATTTGTTGGCCAACGTAAAGACCCGTTTGTGGTGAACCTTGGCAAAACCTTCGATTTAGTAAACTATGTACCTGTTGAAGGCGATAGTGCGCCAGGCGCCGGTGATGGTGAGGGTTTCCCTGGTGGCATCACCCAAAATGTAGCAAACGATGACTTGGCAGATAAAAACGTTACCGCGATCGCCGTAGAAGTACCTAAAACCTGTGTCACAGGTGAAGGGAATGGCACTATCGGTACCTGGACTACGGCTAGCTTGCCACAAGCACGCATCTTAAACCCAAATGCTAAATTTGCTAGCAATGCCGCTAATGGTGGCGCATTAACTCAAGTGTCTCGCTTAGGTAATCCACTTGTTAATGAGTTAGTTATTGGTTTGAAAGATAAAGATACGTTCTCTACCTCTGCACCTAAAGATGACGGACAATTTATTGACTACGTCACGCATCCGTCTTTACCTGAGCTGTTAAACATTTTATTCAAAGATGCAGTTAACACCACCTTAGGTGCCAACCTCGAAACGCTAGCACCTACTAATTTCCCACGTAATGATTTAGTTACGGCGTTTTTAACGGGCTTCCCGGGTGTAAACCAGTTAGCTACGGTAACCGGTGCGGAAATGTTACGTTTGAATACTGCAATCGCAGCAAAAGCGCAGGCTGATCAATCTGCCTTTGGTGTGGCTGGTGATGATTTAGCGGGTTTCCCGAATGGTCGTCGACCTGGTGATGATGTGGTTGATATTGCACTACGTGTGGTAATGGGTCGTCTATGTTACCCAATCCCAGTTAACGGTACTGACACAGATTTAGGCCTATGTACTTCTGATCAAGCCAGTGTTGGTAATGTACCGTTCACAGATGGTGCACCACTTAACGCAACCATGATGGATGCAAGCTTCCCTTACTTAGCAACACCGCTTGCTGGGTCTAAATAAGGAGAACACTCATGCAACACTTTAAATTATCACATCTAGGGTTACTGCTTGCTGCGCTTACACTCAGCGCCTGTAACGATGACGACGATAACAAAGTAACTACGCCACCTAAAGTCAATAAAGCACCTACAGCGTCAGCTGCTATGGTGACCACACAAACTGAAGTGGCAATTGAAGACATGCTCGAAGGGACTGATCCAGAAGGCGATAGCCTGACGTTTAGCCTAGTAACTGAACCAATGTTAGGCACTGTGGTTGTCAACAATGATGGCAGCTATATCTACACACCTAACCTTGAAACTACCGGTTCAGACAGCTTTACCTTTGCAGTAAGTGATGGTGTAAACAGCCAAGTAACAGCAATGGTCGATATTACCATTGAAACACTTGAAGTTGATTTTGCACAAATTGGCCGCGCGGCGTTTAACCAAGCCGCCACCGATAAACCGCTGAGCATCAATGGTCGTACGTTTACCAATGCAGACGAAACTGCCGACTTCGATGACCTGTTAGGCAACAATTAAATCACACTAAAGTAAAACTTGCAGGCCATGGATGGCCTTTTTAAGGAGAACAACATGACTGGCCGCGCCTTTACTTACCTTATATTTCTACTCTCATTGAATGCAGCCGCTGAGCCTTTCACACCTGCAGATAACGATATCATCGCACCAGCTCAGGCTACCAATATTGCACAGCTAAACCAAGATGAATTAATGTTCTTACTGCTGCAAAGCCAACAGGTTGGCAAAACAGAGCTACGTCAAGGTCTACTAAAAAACCAGTTACAACAGCGCTATACACAATCTGCAACACCACAACTTGGTTATATGT
>NZ_JBALXK010000046.1:0-8451 GCF_036960685.1 Pseudoalteromonas sp.
GCAAGAATTGTGGGGAGTGCTTATCGCTTATAATCTGGTTCGTTTAGAAATGACAGCGATAGCAAAGGAAGCTAAGGTCGCGCCAACCCGAATCAGTTTTACCGCTGCAATAAGCTTGATAGATACACAATTAAGGTGGCTTGCTTTATCACCAGATGGAAAGCTGCCAGCAAAACTGAAGCAAATGCGAGCCGATATAAAACACTTTATCCTGCCAGATAAAAGAAAGCACCGAACGTATCCACGCTCAGTGCTCTACATACCCAGTCGCTATCCACTTAGATATAAACAATAGCGCTTATCCGAATAGCATTACTCATCTAGAGGGCATTATTTTGAAATGACTTATGACTTGTGAGTATCTAGCCATTGGTGTATCGCTTGCCTACTCCCTTGGAAGACAACCCTGTCATTTTTCTTTTCAAGTTGGTATTGGTACATCGGGTCATAGTAAATATCGAGTAACAGGTTTATCCAGTCTAGATGTTTACTGGTATCATTTTGGCTTTGTTGTACCTTAAGTGCATCGTCAACCAAGTCCTGTAATTGCTGATGTTGTTTACCGCCTAAGCGTTTACGGATCCCCAATAAACTTTGAGTCAAATAAGCTCTAAATGCATCAAAACCATCATGCTCACCAAAGTGAGACACATAATCAGCGAGTTTTTGTTCAACATAATCATTCAATAAACGCGGTAAACGCGCATCTAATGGTTCATCGAGAACGATAATATCCGCTTGTTGCATGGCGTTGTAAAAATGATGAGGCAGGGCTGACCGGCCTATAAGCATACTTTCATCTTCTAACAGTAAATGGCTATGTTGCTGTTGTTGATGCTTCAGTAATGCCACACCTAAGTTATTTTCGAAGTTAATTTGACTGGGTTGTGGATCGATATTTTTGCCAAAGCTTGATCCCCGATGATTGGCAATGCCTTCAAGATCGACGGACTCATCACGTTGGTTGATAACTTCCGTTTTACCACTGCCTGTTATGCCACTTAAAATGAGCACTTTAGATTGATTGGGTGCTTGCTCGATAGTATTGATTAAAAAATTACGCATGGCTTTATAACCCCCTTCAATATATGGGATATTCATGCCAGATTCTTTAATCCATTGCTGTGATAACGTTGAACGTAAACCACCACGAAAACAATATAAATAACTATCAGGATGTTGTGACAACTGAGCGAGCCAAGCATCTATACGTTGTTGCTTAACGGGACCATTTACTAACCTATGACCTAACGCTATGGCAGCATCTTGGCCATTTTGTTTATAACATGTTCCTACTTTTTGGCGTTCACTATCTTGCATTAACGGTAAATTAATCGAGTGACTAAAGGCACCTTTGGAAAATTCAATGGGTGCTCTGACATCTATTAACGGACGATTTTCTAATAATAGTCTGCCATATTCTGAGCTGGGAATGACGTCACTCATTAGCTTAATTCCATAAGGATATCGTATCCGTCAGCGCGAGGTTCATATTCATGGAGGGTACCGATACAAGTTGCGGCAATACCATTGGTTTCCAATAATACTTTCAGTTCATGTTCAGCCTCTGCACTCACAGAAACTAACAATCCGCCGCTGGTTTGTGGATCGCAGATAATGGCTTTCTGTTCATCGGTTAATGGCGGTAAATACTCGCTATAACTGTCAAAATTACGATGGGTACCGCCTGGGATACAACCTTGAGCGAGGTAATCACTGACTTTGGGTAACAAAGGAACTTGGGATAATATTAAATTCGCTTTAAGTTTTGCACCTTGGCACACTTCAATTAAGTGGCCAGCCAGTCCAAAACCAGTGACGTCAGTTAAGGCATTAACGCCAACAATTTTAGCGATATCAATACCAATTGTGTTGAGCTGACACATCGCATCAGGTGCAATTTGACTGTCTTCATCACGCAGTTTCTTTTGTTTCTGCGCAGTGGTCAGAATGCCAATTCCAATCGGTTTGGTGATATATAGGCGATCGTTAGCTTTAGCGGTGTTATTTTTCTTTACTTGCTCGAGCGGGATTTGTCCTGTCACGGCTAAACCAAAAATAGGTTCTGGGGCATCAATACTGTGACCGCCAGCCAGCATAATACCAGCATCGGCACAGGCTTGACGTCCACCATCAACCACTTTTTGGGCTATTTCTGCTGCTAATAGATTGATTGGCCAACCTAAAATAGCAATCGCCATAATAGGCGTTCCCCCCATGGCATATATGTCGCTAATGGCATTGGTTGCTGCAATTCGGCCAAAGGTAAATGGGTCATCCACAATGGGCATAAAAAAGTCAGTGGTACTGATAATGCCAGTTTGTTCATTCAGCTTATAGACGGCTGCATCGTCACGTGTTTGATTACCGACTAATAAGTTAGGATCAGTAAACACAGGGAGTTGTGACGCAAGAATGGTACTTAATACTTTTGGGGAAATTTTACAGCCGCAGCCTGCGCCATGGCTATATTCGGTGAGCTTAATTGTTTGATCAGGCATGGTAGTTGATTTATCGCTGGCGTATTGAGCAGCAATTATAATGTTTCTCAGTAAGAATATCTTGTATTTTACTCTGTCATTAACGTGACTGTGTCGAGAGTCGAGAATAAAAGATAATTATGAGCATTAGTTTATTTTGGTTGCGGCTAGTTTTTCAACCAATAGAGATAATATGACGGAGAGCCGACTATCGTGGTAAGGCGCAAAGAGCATACACATGAACACATAAAACAAATGGCGAGCGATGGTGATGACCCATTTAAAGCCGAGAACATCGATAAGCTAAGATTAATAAAATTGGCGAGTCAAATAGGTTAGGTATCAAGTACTTTGATTCATATATTGAGAAGCTACCACGATTTATTATTAGCGGTATCTGAACAGTCATTAGCGCAGTTAGCCACAACATTAACGTTAAAGATGAGTGATAATACACTGTTGAATACTCAGCAGACGGCGATACGATCCTGTTAGCCTCTGGAGTGAGGGGGTTAACTTTAGCCACAAGGGCGGGTACTTACCACTTTCCCTAAGGATTTTTGGTCTAAAGTGGCGCTGAGCATTGCCCCTTTTTCGATGGCAGTCAGACCAACTGCCAAATGTTGTAACAGCAAGTGCGCCCAACAATTTACCAAACCTCAACATGGGTTAAGAGCTGAGATTAATTAACTCTTTACTCGAACTCGTTGAGATTACTTAAAAAAAAAGGTCACGCTATACGTAACCTTTTTTTATGCTATTTACGTATTATGACGTATAAGCAGCAGTTAAGCTTTTCCAATTACGTTGTTGTTCAAGAAATTGGTTACGCAATAATTGTACTTGTTGTTTCAGATTGTGATCTGTAAGTTGCTTGCGTTTCGCCTCTAACAAGCTCTTTTTCGCTTGATAATAGTCAACTAAGTGTTGCTTCATCAGCTCATACTCTGCTTGAAATTTTTCTATAATTTCATCGCAGTTAGGTAAGTGCGCAACCTGATTCTGTGCTTGTAAAAGTTGCATCTGCAAACGTGCACTTTCAATGCGTTCTTGTGGCACTTTACGTAAATCACTGGCTAAACCAAACCAGTTCATTAGCTTGATTAACCATTTGGTTGGATCGTAGTCCCACCATTTTATTCCATTGCGGTAATCATTTTCGAAAATATGATGGAAGTTGTGATAACCCTCGCCATATGTCAGCAATGCTAAAAATGCATTATCTTTAGCGGTATTTTTATCTGTGTACGGTTGTTTACCCCAGAGATGAGCCAATGAGTTTATGAAGAACGTACAGTGATGTACTACCACTAGACGCAATAAACCTGCCATAAGTACCATTGATAAAATATCGCCATTCAACCAGCCTATAAATGCTGGTAAACCTATATTCATTAAAATCACTAAGGCTAAGTAGTGCTTGTGTTGCCACATAACGATACGATCATTTTGTAAATCGCGGACGTTATTATAGTTACTATAGCGGCTTGCTTGATACTCGCGCAGCATCCAACCTATGTGGCTGTACCAAAATCCCATTTTGGCTGAATACGGATCTTTATCATTATTATCAACATGTTTGTGATGAACGCGGTGATCACTACACCAATGTAATGCACTGTTCTGTAGTGCTAACGCTCCGCCTAGTGCGTATAAAAAACGAACCGATGAGTGAGCTTTATAAGCTTTATGTGACCATAATCTGTGGTAACCCGCAGTAATCGATAGACCACTTGCGTAAGCGAAAATAACAAATGCAATCCATTCAATGCCATCAAAGCCATGGGTAAAACCACGCCAAGGGATTAACACCAGAGCACCAATAAAAGTAATGGCAAATAACAGGGTATTAAGCCAAATGATTGGAGGTTTATTCATTTAGTAGGGTTCCAATAATAGGGATAAATAAGTTGAGCGTACAATTGTACGCTAATTTAACGTACAGAACTAGTCATGGTCAAGCTTAACAGGGCTGTGTTTCTGTTGTAAAAACGGTATTATCTGTGAATTAATATTGACTGAATGGATTAGTAAATGGGCGTAAGAGCACAACAAAAGGAAAAAACCCGCCGTGCATTAGTAGATGCTGCATTTAATCAACTCAGTGCCGAGCGTAGCTTTTCTAGCTTAAGTTTACGTGAAGTTGCACGTGAAGCTGGTATTGCGCCCACATCATTCTATCGCCATTTTAAAGATATGAACGAGCTTGGCTTAACCATGGTCGATGAAGGCGGATTAACCTTACGTCAAATGATGCGTAAAGGTCGTCAACGCGCAGAAGCCGGTGGTAGCGTGATCCGTATTTCTGTTGACACTTTTATGGAAGTGTTGGAATCAAATCCTAACGTATTTCGAATACTGTTACATGAACGTTCAGGTACCTCTGCCGCATTTAGAGCTGCAGTTGAGCGCGAAATTGAACACTTTATCTCTGAACTTGCTCATTACACTGAAGCACAAGCTAACCGAACACCTGTGTTAGCGCGCGCTCAAGCTGAAGCGCTGGTTATTTTGGTATTTAATGCGGGAGCATCGGCGTTGGATTCAAAACGTAGCGAACGTAGAGCGTTGGCCGACCAATTAGTATTGCAACTGCGGATGGTCGCTACTGGTGCTGAAGCGTTACAACATAAAATGGATAATAGAGCCTAATCAACTGCCTTTATAAACAAACAGTACGCTAATCATTAGCGCCCTGTTTGTTAGTTAATCTGCATTACTTACGTTCTAGTAATACTCCCGATTCCATGTGGTCGGTATAGGGGAATTGGTCAAATAGCGCAAAGCGAGTGATTTTATGTGTTTGGCCTAAGGTTAACAAATTGTCATTCAGTGTTTCTGGATTGCATGAAATATACAAAATCCGCTCATAACCTTGTATAAGCTTTAATGTTTCAGGGTCAATGCCTGCACGAGGCGGGTCAACAAAGATAGTATTGCAATCGTAACTGTCTAAGTCGATGCCTTCTAAACGTCTAAATTGACGCTTTTTCGCCATCGCATCACTAAAGTCTTCAGCAGACATACGAATAATTTGGACATTATTGACTTTATTAATATCGATATTGTACTGAGCGGCATCAACTGAAGGCTTGGCCAGTTCAGTTGCTAAAACGCGATTGAAATTTTGTGCTAATGCAATAGTAAAATTGCCGTTGCCACAGTACAACTCAAGTAAATCTCCTTGGCTGTTTTTAGTTGCATCAACGGCCCATTCCAACATTTTTACGGATACTTTAGCATTGGGCTGGGTAAAGCTATTTTCTATCTGCTTATAATGTAATCGTTGAGCGTTTACTGTAAGTGTTTCGGTAACATAGTCTTTATCTAAATCGATTTTCTGTTTGCGTGCTCGGCCAATAATACTGACATTAAATTGAGCAGATAATTTTGCCTTTAATTGAGTCGCATGTTCGCGCCATTCTTCATCAAGCTGACGGTGATATAACAAAGAGACCAATATCTCGCCACTTAACGTCGATAAAAAGTCAATTTGAAACAGCCTATAGCGTAACACAGGATTGGGAGTTAATTCGGCGATTAATGCAGCCATCATTTGATTAATCATCAACCCCGCTGGCAAATATTGATCGCAACGCACTTTAGCATTCAATGCTTTATCAAACATGTAGTAATATAAGTCATCACCTTCATGCCACATTCTAAACTCAGCACGCATGCGATAATGCATAGGCTCAGAAGCAAAGACTTCAAGCTTTGGTGGATTGAAATCGGCAAAGGCCTGTTCTAGCTTGATGCGCTTTTGTTGTAATTGTGCATCGTAGTTTTTAGGATCCATTGCAGCTAAATTCATATCGACCACCTAAGACTGTAAAAAAGGGCGCAAATAGTATACTAAATGACGCTGATGTCTAGTATTACGCGCCTAAGTATAAAATGACATGACGATTAAAACTGAGCATATTCATATTTGGAGCCCCTATTGTCTGGACCTATTTTAGTATTTGATTCTGGTATCGGCGGATTGTCGGTCATGAATGAAATTAGAAAACAGCTGCCACAGCATGATTATTGCTATTTATTTGATAATGCCCGCTTGCCCTATGGCAACTTATCAGAGCAAGAGTTAATAGCTGGATGTGTTGCTCTGATCACCCATCATGCTCGACGTGTTAATGCCAGTATCGTGGTTGTTGCCTGCAATACCGCCAGTACTTTGGTATTGCCGCTATTACGAAAACAATTAACAATTCCTATCGTGGGCGTTGTTCCTGCCATAAAACCTGCCGCGATGTTATCGAAGAAAAAGCACATTGGTTTATTGGCTACGCCGGGCACAGTGAAACGAGATTACACTCAAGCGCTAATCAATCAGTTTGCTGGAAACTGCAAGGTCGAATTATTTGGTACGTCAGATTTAGTGTTACTTGCTGAGCAACATGTGGCGCGTCAGCAAATCGATAGGAATAAACTGAACGATATCTTATTTCCCATAGCGGCATCTAATATTGATGTACTGGTACTGGGCTGTACCCATTTCCCAATGATAGCGTCAGAAATTAGTTGTTATCTTGGTGGCGGCGTAACACTATTAGATTCTGGGGAAGCAGTAGCAAAGCGAGTTAGGTTTTTACTGAGCAGAGACAATGATGGAAGTAAACAATTACAAGCGTGTTATACCAAGGATATTAGCGAAGGGCTTAAAGCAACATTAGTCGATTATGGTTTTGGTGATTTTTCGCTGGTAACCATAACCGACTAACAACACTGTTTGAATAGTGCTAAGAATCCGGCTCAATAACGATTAGCTATTTTCTGTATCAGATTCTTGTGATTTAGCTTCTCTTACCTTTAACGTGCGTTCTTGAAAGCTGTAGTCGTTTAATTTCGACATTGCCTTCTGTGCTCCCGCTTCAGACATCTCAACAAACCCAAATCCTTTACGGCGTCCTGTTTTACGGTCTCGTACTAAACGAACGGAGTTAACCGGTCCGTACTCACCGAACAATGCTTTTACTTCTCCCTCATGAACACGATAAGGCAAGTTGCCAACATACAGTGTCATAGTGGGACCTACATACGGTTCCTCTGTAGAATTTGAACCACTAGATGGCATAAAGGTGAAAATTAACGTCGCAACGACTACACCAGCAATAAACGCTACCGAAGATGGTGTGCCGCCAAACTGAGAAAAAACAAAAGCGCCAAGAAGCGCCGCAATCAAAACAATCACGAATGATTTCTGCATAAAATAATCTCTAATGAATAAAAAAATGATAAATAACTGTTAAATACTATTACATACTAATTAAAAATTACCAGATAAACCAGAGTACTGTTGAAAAATTGAGCTTGAAATCAACTTAAATATCAAAAATAAGTGTTTTGTGATTTAGGTGAAGACGGTTCTTTGAACAAAAAAGTTAAAAAAGAATCGATCTGACCAAAAGTTCGACATTCAAAACATTTCATCAATAAAAGCGCTTGCACTAAATCTCAAGCTGCCTATAATGCGCATCCACTGACACGGCATACAGCGAAAGCAGAAACCGGTTAGCGTTATTTACAACTACTTAATAGTGTTGATAACAGGCAAAAAGAAGTTTGAAAAAACACTTGACGCCATAAAGGGAATGCGTAAAATACGCATCCCAAGCCAATGACCTAGCGTCTTACGGCGATGCATGAAAGATAGCATCAACGCTCTTTAACAATTTATCAAGTAATCTGTGTGGACATTCACAGGTATTGAGTTATTCGAAATTGTCTTCTGTTCTTCGGAATGTTGGCAATCAAAAAATTTCAACTCAATGCAACGATGAGTGTTCATAGTAATATGTACAAAGACTTAAGCAACTTCGGTTGGTTAAGCAATCAGAATTCATTGAGCCGAAAGCGTCGTTCTTACTTGTAAGAGTGGGGTTTTCAAAAAACTTTAATTGAAGAGTTTGATCATGGCTCAGATTGAACGCTGGCGGCAGGCCTAACACATGCAAGTCGAGCGGTAACA
>NZ_JBALXK010000047.1:0-8385 GCF_036960685.1 Pseudoalteromonas sp.
GGTAAGCGGTAAGCGGTAAGCGGTAAGCGGTAAGCGGTAAGCGGTAAGCGGTAAGCGGTAAGCGGTAAGCGGTAAGCCAAAAATTTGAGCGCTGCAAATTCTTATGTCAACACTTAAAAAGTACTCGGGCAGCTTAAAACTTATAGCTTATAGCTTACCGCTCTAAAGCTAAATTTTCATACACACATATTTTTCTTCGAGGTACTCATCTAGCCCTTGATGGCCGCCTTCACGACCGAGGCCCGACTGTTTTACACCACCAAACGGAGCGACTGGATTTGAAATCAAACCCTCGTTAATACCAACCATGCCATATTCTAGCGCTTCGCTCACACGGTAGACTTGTTTGATATCTTGGCTATAAAAATAAGCTGCTAAGCCGTAGGGAACATCGTTTGCCATCGCGAGTACTTCGGCTTCGTCATCAAAAGCAATAATACTAGCGACTGGGCCGAATACTTCTTGATGATAGATATCCATTTCACTGGTTACTCCGGTTAAGATCAGTGGCGCCTGAAAGTTACCACCAAGATCTTTATCATCGCCTATTTTTGATGCCCCTTTAGTCAATGCATCCGCAACTAACTCTTGCACTTTTTGCTTGGCCTTAGGATAAATTAATGGACCAATATCAGTATCGGCCTCAAAGCCATTCGCAACTTTTAATGCTGCAACTTTCTCAGCCAGCTTCGTGAGTACTTTATCAAGTACGCTGCGCTGCACAAAAATGCGATTGGCCGCCACACACGTCTGCCCACCATTTCTGAATTTAGCACCCATTAAACCCGTAACGGCATCGTCTAAATCAGCATTACCAAAAATAATAAACGGTGCGTTACCACCAAGCTCCATTGAGGCACGCTTAATAGTAGGGGCACATTGCGCTAGTAATTGCTTACCTACCCCTGTTGAGCCGGTAAAAGTAAACTTACGAACAAGTTCGGATTCAGTCAGTAATTCGCCAACCATTTTAGCGTTTTCAGAGAGTAATACATTAAAAGCACCTTTTTCAAAACCAGCTTGGTCAGCCAAATATGCCAATGCTAAAGCGCATAAAGGGGTATGTTCTGAGGGTTTTAATACAAAACTACAGCCTGCGGCATAAGCAGGGGCGACTTTACGAGTCACCATGGCAATAGGGAAATTCCAAGGAGTTATACCTGCAACCACGCCAATCGGCTGCTTAAAGCTTGATAACCTATGGTTATCGTCCGTGGCTGGGATCAGCTCACCGTAACTACGTTTGGCTTGCTCGGCGTACCATTTTATAAAGCCTGCGCCATATTCAACTTCACCTTGCGCTTCTTTAAGTGGTTTGCCCTGCTCTTTAGTCATTAATTCTGCAAGTGCTTGCTTGTGCTCTATAACTAAATCATACCAGCGATTTAAAACTGCACTACGGGTGGTGGCATTAGTCGTTTTGAGCTTAATAAATGCGCCGTGAGCAGCGTTGATGGCAAGTTTAACACCCGCTTGGTCTATATCGCTGACCGAAGTAATACTTTGCTCTGTAGCAGGGTCAATTATATCAAAATGGCTAGCGGTCGAGTAAAACTCACCGTTAATGAAAGAGTCGCTAAATAATAGATTATCCATAAAGCCTCCAAAGCAATTATTACGGCATAAAGCCAATGTTATGATCATTACAGGCAAGACATAAACAATTTGCACAAAGAGAAGACAATGAGAGTAAATGAGAAAACATAGCCATTTATATCTTCCTCTTAAGCGCAGCGCTCTCTTAACCTCTTTGTGAGTAAATCACTTAAATCTTGCGCGGCATAAAGCCGCGCCTACGCAAATTTAAACTCCGCAGCAACCCCCTAGGCACGAGTTTACCTCGCGCAATTTTCCACCTTTATAAACAAAAACACCGCGTTCAAATTGAGCGCGGTGTTTTCTTTAAAGCTTAAGGCTTACAACTTATAACTGCGCTTTAAATCAATGCTCTTCATTAACGATATTGAGATTGTACTTCGGTATTTCAACTATTAAGTCTTCATCACGAATAATTGCTTGGCAACCAAGGCGTGATTCTGGCTCTAAGCCCCATGCTTTATCTAGCATATCGTCTTCAAGTTCATCGCTTTCATCTAGAGAATCAAATCCTTCACGGATCACTAAGTGACACGTAGTACACGCACATGACTTTTCACATGCATGCGGAATACTGATGCCGTTTTTAAGTGCTACATCAAGTACTGTTTCACCACTTGGTGCATCAATTGCAGCGCCGTCAGGACATAATTCCGGGTGGGGAAGAAAAATAATTTGTGGCATTCTAACCTCTTTTAAACGTTGTCTACTGACTGCCCTTGCAGTGCTTTTTTAATCGATGCATCCATTCTTAACTCAGCAAATTTACTACTGGCGTTATCAACTTTTTCAATGGCTGCTTTTATTTCACTTGGCTCGGTGGCTGTTTCGCGAACTGTCACTAGTTTAGCAATTTCTGCATTCAAGTCATTTAATTCTTGCTCATCTAGTAAAGCGCTGTCGGTTGCTAATGATGCATAAAGCGCTTCAATAACACGCAGTGCTTCTACTTGTTGCTCTTTGAGCATACGTGCTTGCATGTCATCTTTGGCGTTAGTCATCGACTCTTTAAGCATATTAGCGACTTGGTCGTCTGATAAACCAAACGATGGTTTAACTTGGATCTCAGCTTGTACACCGGTTGATTTTTCCATTGCTGATACACTCAGCAGGCCATCTGCATCAACTTTAAAGGTAACTCGAATATGCGCAGCGCCCGCTGCCATTGGTGGAATACCTTTTAAGCTAAATTTAGCCAATGAACGGCAATCATCAACCAGCTCACGTTCACCTTGCAGTACATGCAATGACATTGCTGTTTGGCCATCTTTAAAGGTAGTGAACTCTTGTGCGCGTGCCACAGGAATTGTGGTATTACGTGGAATGATTTTTTCAACCAAGCCACCCATGGTCTCAAGGCCAAGTGACAGTGGTAAAACATCAAGTAATAACATGTCTGAATCTGGCTTATTGCCTACCAGCACGTCGGCTTGCAATGCTGCACCTAGAGCAACTACACGGTCTGGGTCAATTGAGGTAAGCGGTTCTTTATTGAAGAACTCAGCAACTTGACTGCGTACAATTGGCATGCGAGTTGAACCACCGACCATAACCACTTGCAGTACTTCGTCATTGCTGATGCCAGCATCTTTGACGGCACGACGGCACGATCTAAGTGTCTTTTTAACTAATACCATGGCAAGTTCTTCAAACTTGTCACGGGTTACTTCAACCATGTGCTTTTCATCATCAAACTCAAGGCCAACATTCACTTTAGCGTATTGGCTGAGTGCTTCTTTACAGGCTTTAGCTTTATTGATGAATAAGCGTAGATTTGAAGGTGATAATGTCATTACCCCAGTTTCACGCTTAAAGTGATCCACTAATAATGAGTCAAAATCATCACCACCTAGGCTTGAGTCACCACCGGTTGCCAGTACTTCAAACACGCCTTGGTTTAGGCGCAGAATTGAAATATCAAAGGTACCACCACCTAAATCATAAACCGCAATTATACCTTCTTGACCTGAGTCTAAGCCATAAGCAACCGCGGCTGCAGTGGGTTCATTTAATAGTCGAAGTACATTAATACCTGCAAGCTCCGCAGCATCTTTCGTGCTTTGACGCTGAGCATCATCAAAGTAAGCCGGTACTGTGATCACGGCCCCTAGAATATCTTGCCCTGCAAAGCTTTCTTCTGCGCGTTGTTTTAATGCTTTTAAAATATCACTTGATGCGGTGATTGGGCTGATATTGCCTGCTGCAGTACTAATAGCAAGTGCACCATCATACTGGCAAAAGTCATACGGTAATTGACCATAGCTGTGTTCAATTTCGGCTTGAGTTTTACCTAAAAAACGCTTTACTGAAACGAGCGTATTGGCAGGGTCTTGCGTCGCCGCTTGTGCCGCGTCTGCACCAACTGTAATGCTGTCAGCTTGATAGCGAACAACTGAAGGGAGCATAGCTGCACCACTTATATCGGTAAGGGTTCGGGCTTCGCCACTTTGCACTGTTGCAACGAGTGAGTTGGTAGTACCCAGATCAATACCTATTGCTAACTTATGTTCATGTGGTGCCGCGCTCTGCCCCGGCTCAGCAATCTGCAATAATGCCATAATGCTCTTTAACTCTTGTTTGACTTACTTGTAGTTCAGTAAGTTAGATAATTAATCGTCGAATAAACTGTCTTCAATTCGCTCTAATTCATCGCGTAATTTGTACACGAACTTTAATTTGCGAATATTATCAGCGGCTAACTGCCATTGCTGCTCATCATTACTTGCTAGTTGCTCTGCTAATTGGGCGCTATATTGACTATCAAGTTGTTTTATTTGCTGTTCAAATTGGGCTATTGCTGCATCGGGATCGGCACTTGCAGTTAACTCTTCAAGCTCTTCACGCAGTTCCATTTGTTGCATTAAAAAGAGTGGATCTTGCAACGTTTGCTGTTCAGCTCGAATATCTACACCCAGCTCACTGAGCATATATTCAGCACGCTTTACTGGGTGCTTTAAAGTCTGTAAGGCGTCGTTGATTTCAGCCGTATTTTGTACCGCTAATAATTTATCACGGCTACTAGCATTCGCATGACGGTCTGGATGAACAGCACGCTGGAGTTCGAGGTAATTTTTATTTACTGTTGCTAAATCCACATTGTAATCAACGGGTATCGCAAACAATTCAAAATAACGCATAATTCCAACCATGCCAAATTAACGTATTGGCTTAAAATTCAGATAGAACAAAGCCCTACAGGTGCAGGGCTTCAATATACAGCTCTTTCAATCTTTAAACTGTGAAACTTTCGCCACAACCACACTCATCAGCTTGATTTGGGTTAATAAATTTAAACCCTTCATTCAAACCTTCTTTGGTGTAATCAAGCTCAGTACCATCAATATAAACCAAGCTTTTAGCGTCAACGATTACTTTCACCCCTTGGGATTCGAATACTTCGTCGCCGTCAGTTAACTCGTCAACAAACTCAAGAACATAAGCAAGACCTGAACAGCCCGTCGTTTTAATGCCTACGCGCAGGCCTAGGCCTTTACCGCGATTTGCTAAAAATGATTCTACGCGGTTTGCTGCCGCATCTGTCAATGTCACTGCCATGATTATCTCTTACTTCGCTTGTTTACTTTTGTAGTCTGCAATTGCTGCTTGGATTGCATCTTCAGCTAAAATTGAACAGTGAATTTTCACTGGTGGCAACTCAAGCTCAGCACTGATGTCAGTGTTTTTGATCATTGCAGCTTCATCTAAAGTCTTACCTTTAACCCACTCTGTTACCAGAGATGATGAAGCAATTGCGCTACCACAACCGTATGTTTTAAATTTAGCGTCTTCAATGACGCCTGCAGCTGATACTTTAATTTGCAGCTTCATTACGTCACCACATGCTGGTGCGCCAACCATACCGGTTGCTACTGATGGATCATTTTTGTCTAAAACACCTACGTTACGTGGGTTTTCAACATGATCGATTACTTTATCACTATACGCCATAATACTATCCTCATTACCTGCTAGCGGATGTACTCATCTATTAATGATGAGCCCATTCAACTGAATCTAAATCAACACCTTCTTGATGCATTTCCCAAAGAGGTGACATCTCACGTAAGCGACCGATAGAGTTCTTCATTAAATTGACGGTATAATCAATCTCTTCTTCGGTAGTAAAACGACCAATACTGAAGCGAATTGAGCTATGTGCTAATTCGTCGTTACGGCCAAGCGCACGTAATACATAAGAAGGCTCTAAGCTTGCTGAAGTACAGGCAGAGCCTGATGATACAGCAATATCTTTTACAGCCATCAATAACGACTCACCTTCAACAAAGTTGAAGCTGATGTTAACAATTCCTGGTACTGATTGATCAGGTGTACCATTGAAGTACACTTCTTCCATATCAGCCATAATGCCATCAATTAAACGCTTACGAAGCGCGCTGATGTGTGCATGATCTTTTTCAAAATCTTGTTTAGCAATTTTAAATGCAGTGCCCATTCCAACAAGTTGGTGAGTTGCTAGTGTACCAGAGCGCATACCACGCTCATGGCCGCCACCGTGCATTTGTGCTTCTAAGCGAGCACGTGGTTTACGGCGAACATAAAGTGCACCGATGCCTTTCGGGCCATAAACTTTGTGTGCTGAGAATGACATAAAATCAACTTTAAGTTGTTGTACGTCAATTAATACTTTACCCGCGCTTTGCGCTGCATCAACGTGGAACATGATTTTACGTTCACGACACATTTCGCCAATTGTCGCGATATCTTGAATTACACCCAGCTCGTTGTTTACGTGCATGATGCTTACTAATACGGTGTCGTCACGCATAGTTTGTTCAAGCTTTTTAAGATCAAGTAGGCCGTTTTCTTCAACGTCCATATAAGTAACTTCAAAACCTTGGCGCTCAAGCTCACGACACGTGTCGATCACGGCTTTATGCTCAGTTTTAGCGGTAATAACATGCTTACCTTTCTTTTTGTAAAACTGTGCTGCACCTTTAATTGCAAGGTTATTTGATTCTGTCGCACCCGAAGTGAAAACGATTTCACGTGGGTCTGCGTTAATTAGATCTGCGATATCAGTACGCGCCTGATCAATCGCTTCTTCAGCTTGCCAACCAAAACGGTGTGAACGTGATGCAGGGTTACCAAAATTGCCATCCATTGTTAGGCATTGCATCATTTCTTTTGCAACACGCTCGTCAACTGGCGTGGTTGCTGCGTAATCTAAATAAATCGGTAACTTCATTTCTTTCTCCGCTGGACGCCAACCTATAGTTGGCAGCTTACTTGAATATTTTCCAATTGCTTAATTGCATTGCTAACGTTGCTTTTTTGGCGAGATGCAACTTCTTGCACATCTGACTGTTCCACCAACTCCGCAAGTGTAATACCATTTAAAAAGTCTTCTATTCGGGCACTTAAATCTGACCATAGCGTGTGCGTTAAACAACGCATGCCACTTTGACAACCACCAGTTGCACCATGGCAACGGGTTGCATCTATTGATTCATCAACAGCATTGATCACATCGCCAACCGAAATAGCATGCGTTTCACGACCAAGTAGATAACCACCACCTGGGCCACGCACAGAGCTTACTAAACCATTTTTACGTAATCGGGCAAATAATTGCTCAAGATACGACAACGAAATTTCTTGTCGCTCTGAAATATCGGCAAGGGGAACTGGCCCTACATTTGCGTGTAGCGCAACATCAAGCATCGCTGTGACGGCATATCTGCCTTTTGATGTTAACTTCATGGAGCCCCCGCACTAAAGAGTGCAAATTTTAATTACCAGAGTAAAATAGTCAAGTATTATTATGACGCAGCTTTAGAGCTGTAAGTCTTAAGTTTTAGAGCTTAGAGCTTAGAGCTTTCAAAACACTTCAATACCCGACTGTTTTAGTCAAGTATTGTGTTCATTGTAATTACCTGAGTAATTTAGTCAAGTATTAGCAGCAAATAGTCTTATAACTTTCGCTTATTTAGTAGACTTATTTATTGAGGTCAAAATACCGCGTAAGATATTTAGCTCTGCATCTTCTGGTCGTGCGCGGTTGAATAATCGACGCAGCTTGGTCATTACCATGCCAGGATGTTGTTTGATGATAAAACCAGTATCAAAAAGTGTTTTTTCTAAATGCTCGTAAAATAGCTCGGTTTGTTTTGAGCTTGGGTAAACTGCATCGTCTTCTTGAATGACTTTAGGTTGTTGAGTTAAAAACGCCATACGCGTTTCATAGCATAGCGTTTGCACAGCCATCGCTAAATTAAGTGAGCTATACTCTGGATTGGCTGGGATACACACATGGTAATTACATAATTGTAACTCTTCATTGCTTAAGCCACTGTTTTCGCGACCAAACACGAGTGCCACTGGGCCATTAACGGCTTCCGCGACTAGTTTCTCGCCACACTCACGCGGCTCAACCATAGGCCATGATAACGTTCGTGAACGAGCACTGGTACCAATCGTTAGCGCACAATCAGCAATTGCATCAGCCACGGTATCAACAATCACCGCATTTCCTAACACATCAGTAGCACCCGCAGCTAATGCGCTTGCGTGACTATCTACTTCACACGCAGGATCAACTAAATAAAGTTTTGATAAGCCCATGGTTTTCATCGCGCGGGCTGCTGAGCCGATGTTACCTGAATGCGAGGTGTTGACTAAAACAATACGGATGTCATCTAAGATCATTGCGGTGCTACTTTCACTCATACAAAAAATTGCGCGGATTATAACACAGCTATCAGCTATCAGCTATCAGCTATCAGCTATCAGCTATCAGCTATCAGCTATCAGCTATCAGCTATCAGCTAT
>NZ_JBALXK010000048.1:0-8250 GCF_036960685.1 Pseudoalteromonas sp.
CGTAATTAAACGCCGTAGAGCGGCTGGGGAAGTCGGGCTGCTTGATGAACAACTGGCTTTATATTCACTGTCTGAAATTTTGAATCAAACAGCAAAACAAGCCAGTGCTTATGCCGATGCTAAATTAGCAGTTCAAGCCTTACTACCGGCATGGCGTGAAGACACTGCGATCACTCCAGAGCGCTTACTTACTGGTATTAACACCAATACCAACACTGACAATGTGTTGCAGCATCCACAGCTATTATTGGTTAAGTCACAATGGCAATATCAACGCCAACAAGCACACGTGATCAAAGCTGAACGCGCTGTTAAACCCACGGTAGGGATTGCTGCGGGTAAAAATGGCGATGATAGTATTGTCTCGTTAAACTTCTCTATGCCTCTGAATATATTGAATGATTTTAGTGATGAATATCAGGCGTCTGAATTGCAGGCAATGTCGAAGGAAGCCGAATATCAAGCGTTACAGCGCACAATGACATTTCAAGCACAAGCGAGTAAAGAAGTGATGCAAGCTTATGCTCAGCGGGTAAAACGTTGGCAGTCAATCAACCAAGCCAATGCAGACAGTAGCCTCGAATTGATTGAGCAACAATGGCAAAGCGGCGATATCAGCACAGCTGAATACCTTACGATGCGTCAACAACGTATATCAGGTTTACTTGCTGGCGTTGAGATTGTTCAGCAAAGTCAATTGGCAAGCGTTAATTGGTTAACTAAAAGTGGCCAACTTAGCAATTATATTACCACCTTTACACGTCCTCTTATTGATGGAGCTGCCTTATGAAGCGCTTAAATATTACTTTTTCTGCCCTTGTATTAATGTTTGCCAACTTTGTACCGGCAGCCACATCTACACCGCAAGATGTTGAACACGCCAAATCAGGCCATGAACACAGCGAAGCACAATTACAAGCTATGCATGTGCACGAAGCTGATGAAGCTCCTCACGAGGATGAACAAGCTGTTTCACAGCCGCAGCCAGAGCACGACGAGCAAGCCGGTGGGGTACGCTTAACAGACACCCAAATGCGCTTAGCAAATGTGCAGATCAGCAAGTTAGAAAAACGTATTTACCAATCACAGCTTTATGCACCAGGTGAGATTAAGGCAAATGGCTATAGCAGCTATGTGCTGTCGCCACGAGTTGATTCAATCGTGGTAAAACGCCATGCCACATTAGGGCAGCACATTAAAGCGGGCGCGCCATTGGTCAGCTTATTTAGTGCTGAAGTTGCCAGTGCGCAAACCACGTATCGATTAGCGAAAGCTGAGTTGCAACGAGTGCAAAAAATGGGTAAAGGCACCGTGAGTGAAAAGCGTTTACTGACAGCTAAGGCTGAATATGAAGTAGCGCAGAGTCAGCTGGTAGCATTTGGTTTATCAAGCAAAGCGATTGAGCAAAGTGCAGATATTCCCGCTGAAAAACTCGGTGAATACACACTTTTCGCAGGCACCTCTGGTGCAGTGTTAAGCGATAATTTCGCTCAAGGTCAGCGAGTTGATGCTGGGATTGAGCTTATGCTAATTGCCGATGAGCGCTTACTGTGGGTTGAGGCAAAACTATCGGCAAATCAAACAATTGATATTGACGAAGGAACCACGGCTCAAGTTAAAGTTAATCAACAAATGTATCCTGCAACCGTGATCCAAGAAGCGCATACGATAGATCAAGCCACACGCTCACGAGTGGTGCGTTTAAGTGTTAAAAACAATCAGCATACGCTGCATCCAGGTATGTTTAGTGACGTATATTTTGAATTTGCTACAGAGCAAAAAGTACTTGCAGTGCCTGAGCAGGCATTACTGAGAAACCCTGATGGGGATTGGGCGGTGTTTGTACAAGATGAAGATGGTGAGCTTATTTCGACAGAAGTTGAACTAGGCCAACGCTTTGCTGGTTTTCGTGAAATTAAAGGCGTGCTAGAGGGCACGAAAGTGGTGACTGAAGGCGCTTTTTTTGTTGCATCAGAGCAAGCGAAAGGCGGCTTTGATCCGCATAACCATTAGGAGCGACGAATATGTTTAATACAATAGTGAATGCTGCTATTAGAAATCGACTACTGGTATTTTTAGCGTTGTGTATAGTAGTTGCGATGAGTGCGGTGGTGATCCCTAAATTAAATTTAGATGCGTTTCCCGATGTAACCAATGTACAAGTAGCGATTAATACCGAAGCACCGGGTTTAGCTGCTGTCGAAGTTGAACAGCTGATCACCTATCCTATAGAAGCGGTGATGTATGCCCTGCCTGATGTCGATCAAGTTAGATCGATTTCAAAAACCGGCTTATCTGGCGTAACTGTGGTGTTTAAAGAAGGCGTGGATATTTATTTTGCGCGCCAACTGGTGTTTGAACGTCTGCAAGCTGCTAAAGAGCTTATTCCAGAAGGAATTGGCTTGCCAGAAATGGGACCGAACACGTCAGGGCTTGGCCAAGTGTATCAATACTTATTGGCGGCATCTGGTGAGTCTGGTTTGGACAGTATGGCGCTGCGTAGCTTAAACGATTGGATTGTAAAACTACTTATTTTACCTGTTGATGGCGTAACTGAAGTACTGTCGTTTGGTGGTGATGTTCGTCAATATCAGGTTAACCTTAATCCAAATAAGTTACTTGCTTATCAATTAGATCAGCAACAAGTTGTGAGCGCACTTGAAGAAAATAACACCAATGTGGGTGGCTGGTATATGAATCGCGGCCAAGAGCAATTGGTGATCCGTGGGACTGGCTGGTTTAATGCGGGTAAACAAGGGTTACAAGAAATTGCGCAAACGCCGCTGAAAACCATTAATGGAACGGTTGTTACTATTGCCGATGTAGCTGATGTGTCATTAGGCAGCGAAATCCGCCAAGGCGCGGCGACCATGAGTAAAAAAGATGCTGATGGTAATATTACATCGCTGGGTGAAGTGGTAACAGGCGTGGTGTTAAAACGTATTGGCGCTAATACTAAACAAACTATCGACGGTATCAGTGCGCGAATTGAGTTAATTAATCAAGCATTACCTGATGGTGTAACATTTGAACCCCTGTATGACCAAGCTGATCTGATCACCAAAGCGGTTGATACTGTGGTTGATGCGTTGTTGTTGGCATTTGTGTTTATTGTGGTGGTGTTAGCATTATTTTTAATGAATCTGCGCGCCACGTTATTGGTTTTATTATCGATCCCAATTTCAATTGGCTTAGCACTTTGCGTGATGGCGTGGTTTGGGCTCTCTGCAAATTTAATGTCATTGGGCGGGATTGCTGTTGCAATTGGTATGTTAGTGGATGGCTCGGTGGTTATGGTAGAAAATATCTTCCGTCATTTAACGCAGCCAAGCACTCAATCACACAGTTATGTTGAGCGTATTAAGCTAGCTGCTCAAGAAGTTGCGCGCCCGGTGTTCTTTGCGGCGTTGATCATCTTAGTAGTATTTATGCCATTGTTTAGTTTTGAAGGCGTTGAAGCTAAGCTGTTTCAGCCTATGGCAATCAGTATAATGTTAGCAATTGTTGCGGCTGTTATTGTGGCGTTGGTGATTGTGCCAGCGCTGGCGGTGTACTTATTTGCCAATGGTGTGACGCTAAGACGCAGTGTGGTGCTAGAGCCATTAGATAAAGCTTATAAGCTGTGTTTGGGCTGGGCAATGAGTGCGCGTAAAACAGTGATTGCCGTAGCTGCTGTATTAGTCGTGGTAGCGGGTGTGTTATTGCCGCAGCTAGGCACAGAGTTTGTGCCAGAGCTTGAAGAGGGCACCATTAACTTACGAGTGACTTTGGCACCTTCTGCTAGTTTAGATACTGCACTGGCAGTTGCACCAAAACTTGAAGCAATATTGCTTGAGTTTCCAGAAGTCGAATATGCCTTGAGTCGTGTTGGTCGCCCAGAAGTAGGCGGCGATCCAGAGCCAGTCAATAACATTGAAATATACTTAGGCTTAAAGCCTGTAAGTGAGTGGCAATCTGCTGATAACCGAGCACAACTGCAAGTGTTAATGGAGACAAAACTAGAGCAGTTCCCTGGTTTATTATTTAACTTTTCACAGCCGATAGCGACACGGGTGGATGAATTACTTTCAGGGGTAAAAGCACAGCTGGCGATCAAGCTGTTTGGTGCTGATTTAGATGTGTTGGTCAGTAAAGGTCAAGCTATTGAACAAGCTGTAAAAGGTGTAGCTGGCGCAAAAGATGTTGCCATGGAGCAAATTGCCGGTGAGGCACAATTGGTGATCAAACCAAACCGATTAGCGCTTTCTCGCTATGGGTTATCGGTGGGTGATTTAATGACCACTGTCCAACATGGCATTGGTGGTACTGCCGCTGGGCAAATAATTAATGCTAATGAGCGTTATGATATTTATGTTCGTATTGGCGCAGAATTTCGTGACAGCCCAGAAGCTATTGCAGACTTACGCTTATCATCACCGACAGGTGCTTTGGTACGCGTAGGAGATGTAGCAACGGTTAATATTGAATCTGGGCCGCCGCAAGTACGCCGTGACGATGTTCAGCGTCGAGTGGTGATCCAAGCCAATGTTCAAGGGCGCGATATGGGCTCTGTGGTTGCTGATATTCGTACTGCCATTAATGAACAAGTAGATTTACCGCCAGGCTATGGCATTAGTATTGGCGGCCAGTTTGAAAACCAGCAACGAGCACAACAGCGGTTATCTATCGTTGTGCCTATCTCACTGGTGTTAATTGCACTGCTGCTCTATTTTGCGTTTGGCTCGATTGGCCAAGCATTGCTGATCTTAGTGAATGTGCCATTAGCTGTGATTGGTGGTGTGGTTGCACTATATGTATCAGGCCAATATTTATCAGTTCCCAGTTCGGTGGGGTTTATTACCTTGTTTGGGGTAGCGGTACTTAATGGTGTGGTTATGGTTGAAAGTATTAATAACCGTGTGAAAAGCGGTGATAGCTTAGATACCGCTGCATTTAATGGTGCATTATCACGGTTACGTCCGGTGCTGATGACGGCATTAACCTCTGCACTAGGTTTGATCCCGATGTTAATTTCAACCGGTATCGGTGCTGAAATTCAAAAGCCATTGGCAACAGTTATTGTAGGCGGCTTGTTTACTGCAACATTTTTGACTTTATTTGTATTGCCTGTGCTTTACGCAAAATTTAGTCAGCAGTTCTACCGGGGTAATAACGACAGTAAATAGGTTTATTGTATAACCTAACACAAGGCGCATAAACTTGCGTCTTGTGTTATTTAGTGCATAAATATACCCAGGTGCTTACGTAAGTGATTAAATATATTAATGTTGATAATGGAAATACGATGCTAAACAGCCTGATAAAGAATAAAGGCCAATCCATACGGACCAAACTGATTGTCACTTTTATTGTAGTTGCGCTTGCGCCTTTATCCTAATGTCTTGGTTCAGTTTTCAACATGTAAGCAACTCTCTTGAAAAAAGTGCCCATACCGAACTTGGCGAACTAAGTAGTATTGGTAAGCAATTTGCTGATATTTGGTTTGCTGATCATATTAAAGATCTTTATTTATTAAATGATCAACTCAGTCACAGCCAGCTTAATAAACAACTATTGATTGATGAGTTTGTTGCTCGCTATGATTTTGTTAATGAAATTCATATTATTTTCGACCCATTAAATACGCCAAACCCTGTTAATAACGGTGCTTTACCAGCCCTAAACCGCGATCAGTTAATTGCCATGCTCGCGGCCATAGAGCAAGGACAAAAAAGTGTATTTGTATCAACAGTGGGGGCGAAAATACATCATTTTGTCGCGTTACCTATGGTAGATAATCAACGCGGTTTACATGCAATAATTATAGTGGATGTTAATTTTCAAGGTCTGCTCGATAATTTAGAGCATATCCATAATAACAATGAAGAACTGACGTTTTTTATCGTCAAAAATGGCGAAATAACGGGGGCTCAATTACATCCCGATTTATTGCCAAAGGCTGACTTTTTTACAAATTCGGCAAATACTGAGCATGTTTTCACTTACCATAAAACAGATAATACCCTGCATTATGCTATTTTGACTGACTTGAATTTTGCCAATGCTACCGGCTGGCAGTTGTTGGTTGAGAAACCCGCAGCCGTGATGTTGCAAAGTGCCAGTGACTATAAGTTTGCAGCCGTACTTGCCAATGGTTTGGCATTTTTAGTGATTTTAATCTTATCGTGGTGGTTTGGACGGCGTTTATCTCGCCCGTTTATTATTCTTGCCAATGCCAGTGCAGAAATCACGAAAGGTGAGCGCAGTAATATTCCTATTTTGGATGATAGCAGTGAATTACATCAGCTTTCGATTGATCTAGAACATTTAGTTAGCAGCAAAGTCCAGCAACAAGAACGGCTTGAACAGCAAAGTGCAGAACTGCAATTGGCTTTGCAACAATTAGCGGAACAAAAAAGTGCTCTCGACGAGCACGCTATAGTGGCAGTGACCGACATAAAAGGGCAGATCACCTTTGTAAACAGTAAATTTTGTGAAATTAGTGGTTATAGTCAAAGCGAGTTAATTGGTCAAAATCACCGCTTGTTAAATTCAGGTATCCATCCGAAAGGCTTTTTTAAAGGCATGTACAAAACCCTTAAAGAGGGCAAAGTTTGGCATGCACAAATATGTAATAGAGCTAAAAATGGCGCTTTTTATTGGGTTGATACCACAGTAGCGCCTTTTTTAGATGAACAAGGTAAGCCGCAAAGTTATATTGCAATTCGTACCGACATAACAGCTTTAAAACTTCAAGAATTAGAACTTGAGCAGCATAAAACACAATTACAACTCGTGCTCGATAGTACTGCCGTGGGAATTTGGGATTGGTATGTAGATACCGGCAAAGCATACTTTAATAACCGTTGGGCGAGTATTATCGGTTATACCTTGGAAGAGCTGCAACCGACTGACTTTAATACCTGGAGTAAATATACTCATCCAGATGATCTTGTCAGCTCAGGGCAGCTTTTAGAACAACATTTTGCCGGTGAAAGCGACTATTATGTTTGCGAAGTTCGCATGTTGCATCGTCTTGGTCATTGGGTATGGGTACTGAGCACCGGACGTATCGTGGAGCGAAATAGTGATGGCTCACCAAAGCGCATGATAGGTACTCACCTTGATATCACTGAGCGAAAAGAGACAGAAACACAATTGCAATTAAGTCGTGACCGATTTGTGTCACTGGTTGGAAATATTCCAGGTATTGTTTATCGCTGTAAATATGATGAGCAATGGAGCATGCTGTATCTGAGTGAGCAAACAAAAGTTATCACCGGCTATGAACCAAATGACTTGGTTGATAATTATAAGCTGAGCTTTGTTGAGTTAATTCACCCTGATGATGTTGCAAACGTAGCGCAGAAGGTGAGAATTGATATTGAAGCCCATCAGCCATGGTCTGTAGAATACCGTATACTTGCTTTGGACGGCAGTACCCATTGGGTGCATGAAAAAGGTCAAGCCGTGTACGACCACGCCGGTAATATCTTGTATTTAGATGGCTTTATTCATGATATTACAGAGCGTTACCACACCCAGTCGCAACTTTATCGCCAGCAAAGCCTCCTTGAAGCAATGAGTAAGCAAGGTCAAATTGGTGCTTGGGAAGTCGATTTAGAAACCAATACTATGTATTGGTCAGACGAAGTGAAAGCAATCCATGAAGTAGCTGAAGATTATCAACCAGTTATTAGTCAAGCACTTGATTTTTACAAGGAAGGTTATCACCGAGATAGGATCAGTCAGTTATTCAAAGATGCCATAATAACAGGTAACAGTTGGGAAATTGAATTAATTATAGTGACGGCACTTGGCAATGAATGCTGGGTTAAATCAATTGGCCAAGCTGAATATAAAAATGGTCGTTGTATTCGTGTGTATGGTTCCTTCCAAAATATTGATACTCATAAGCACCTTGAATTAGAGAGTAAAAAAGCCAATCAGTACAATAAAAACTTGGCAAGCTTAACTGTGTCACCTGAGGTGTTAGCGGGTAACTTTGATGACGTGAAAAGCTTAGTTGTGCAGTCTATGTGCGAAGTCTTGGGTGTGCAACGGGCCTCGGTGTGGTTGTTTGATGAGCTTAACGATGAAATGCATTGCATGAGTTTGTTTGTAGAGCAGCAAGGATTTGTTGAGCAATCGTTAGTGCTTAAAGCCAGCGATTTTCCAATTTATTACCAATCGATATTTGAACAAGGCTTAGTAGCAATAGATGATGTGTATAATCATCCTGCGACAGTCGAGTTTATTGATAACTATATT
>NZ_JBALXK010000049.1:0-7909 GCF_036960685.1 Pseudoalteromonas sp.
GCCTGCGACCGAAAGCTCTTCAGGGACTTTGATATTCAAATTATTTGCGACACGTAACACCCCTGCGGCCATTTCATCATTATTAGCAACAATGGCTGTTGGGCGCGGCTCGGTGCTTAATAAACTCATCGCACATTCAATACCACTTTCGTAACTATTTTTGCCTTCGATAATACGGTGTGACGGTAATTGTACATTACACACTTGCAACTCGGCCAAAAAGCCCGCCAAACGCTCAATTGATGAACGATACACTTGCGGACCTGAGATAAAACCAATGTCTTTATGGCCAAGCTCAACCAAGTAGCTGGCCATTTCTTTCATCGCCGCGCGCTCATCAGAGACAACAATGTTGTCAGCATCATCTAAATCAACAGATGCTAAACGCACATAAGGACAACCTGCATCGCGAATAGCAGCAGCAAGCTCTTTATTTTCTGATACCGGTGGCAAAATAATGACGCCATCGAGTTTAGAACGCGAGATAAATGACAAACAATCATCTATAAATTCAGCGCTTTTAGAGTAACTTGGATGTACAACCAGCTCATACCCCAACTCGGAGCACACACTTAATGCACCACGTTGAACTTGGTCAATGTACAGTGCATCGGGGTTATCGTAGATCAAACCTAATAAGTAAGAACGACTAGATGCTAAGCCACGCGCTTGTTTATCTGGTGAGAAGCCAACTTCTTTTATTATTTGTAAAACCCGTTCACGGGTAGCCTCGCCAACTGCAGGAGAGCGGTTGATCACGCGCGATACGGTGCGTTTCGACACACCGGACAATTTCGCCACATCATTAATCGTTACTGACATAAAAGTTCCTGTTTTAGGATGTAATCAAAGTTTAACACTAACCCTAGGTTCATAAAAGTCTCTAGTCAGCGGTTCTCTCAATGAAAGTAAATAACCTGTACATCTAGATAGTTAATTCCTTAACCGTGTTCCGGTTAAGGAATAAGAATAGTCTGATTATAAAAGCAAAATGGAACTACTTTAGTTCCATTTAGTGCCGTTTTCAATTTCAGTTAATGTTACTCTATTAGCCCAAATAAGCGAGGTAACGTTTCACTAATTGCCGGCACATACGTAACCAGCATTAACACCAAAAACATCACGCCATACAGTGGTAACATTGGCTTGATGATTTTATGCAATGATGTTTTTGCCACCGCACAACTGACAAACAATACACTGCCTACCGGCGGCGACACTAAGCCAATTGATAAGTTAAGCACAATCATAATACCAAATTGAATTGGTGACATACCAAACTGCTCAGCTACCGGTAAAAATATCGGCGTAAATATCAACACTGCAGGTGTCATATCAATAAACGCCCCAACCAAAATCAATATCAGGTTGATCAGCAGTAAAATTAATAATGGATTATCACTGAGCGTTAAAAAGAACTCACTGACCAATTGCGGAATATGCGTGTATGACAATAACCATGACATGCCCGACGATGCCGCAATAATCAACATAACGATGGCCGTTGTTTCACATGCTTTTAAAAGCAAAGCTGGTAACTCAGCAGGGTTTATTTCACGATAAATAAACACCGACAGCACTAACGCATAAATAACCGCAATAGCCCCGGCTTCTGTTGCCGTAAATACGCCACCAATAATGCCGCCAATAACAATAAATATAAGCAATAAACTCGGTAAAGCAGCGAGTATTTTTTCAAGCACAATCTTAAATGGTAAACGTGCGGTTACTGGGTAATTATTTTTAATCGAGTAGATTGCACAAACAATCATCAGTGCCAGCCCGACTAAAATCCCCGGTAAATAACCGGCAATAAACAAAGCAGCAATCGACACCCCGCCGCTGGCAATCGCATAGATAATTAGAATATTACTCGGTGGTATTAGCATGCCGGTGGTGGCTGCACTGGCAGTCACTGCCGCCGCAAAACTGGCACTGTAGCCATGTTTTTTCATTTCAGGCACCATAAAGCTACCAATCGCTGAGGTTGCCGCAACGGCCGAGCCAGAAATTGCCCCAAATAACATACACGACATAACATTCACCAGTGCTAAACCACCAGGTAAAAAGCCGATCATCGCCATCGCACATTCAATTAGCCGTTTCGCAATGCCGCCTTGGCCCATTATCAAACCTGATAGAATAAAAAACGGGATGGCGAGTAATGCAAAGCTATCAATACCACCTGCCATTTGTTGAGCGATGGTAGTGGTGGCTGGTGTGAAATCGATATGCATTAACAACGCCGCTAAAGTCGACAGCGCAATACACAAAGAAATAGGCACATTAATAAATAACAATACAAAAAAACAAACGATTAATACAATTGCAGTTAAATCCATTACGCTTGCTCCTTGAATGCTTGCTGTGTGTAATTAACTAAGTTTTCGATGCAGTTTATTACAATCAGCACCCCACTTAGCGGTAACACGATATACACGTAACCCATGTTAATACCTAATGCTGCTGAGGTTTGTTCTAACTCAAAGCTCAACATCATTAAACGACTACCACCATAAACCAAGATGCTCAATGCAGTGAATAACACGCAAATTTCAATCACAAAGGAGCATTTATACCTAAGTGATGGGATCATTTTCTGATAAAAAAGATCAAGCCCTAAATGGGCTTTGGTGCGATACGCATAGGACGCGCCTAACACCCCGATCCAAATCAGTAAAAAGCGGGCTAACTCTTCTGTGTATGAGCTGGGTGCACGTAAAATAAACCGTGAAAATACTTGCCAACAGACAACGGTTACAATCGCTATCATGGCTAAAATCAGTAATCGCTCGATGATGCGATTTAAGTGTGTGTTTAGTTGTCGCATTGTGTGCCTCTACATGCTTTTTATTTTTTTAATATGCTCTGCAACCGCTTTATTAGCGAACGAAGCATGAAAATCAGCCACTTTATCTTGAAACGCTTGCTTATCTGGGTAAGTCACTTCTACGCCTTCAGCAATCACCGCTTTAAGTGCTTCATCGGATGCGTTTTGCCACAGTGAACGTTGATACTCTACAGAATCAGCCATGGCTTGGGTTAACCACTGCTGTTGTTCACTATTGAGCGAATTCCACACTTCTAGACTTGCTAAAATAACGTCTGGCACGAAAGTGTGTTCGTCCAGCGAATAATATTTAGCAATTTCATAATGACGAGATAGGTAATAGCTTGGCGGATTATTCTCTGCGCCATCCACGACCCCTTGTTGCAATGCGGCATATAATTCACCCCATGCAATCGGTGCAGCTGCACCGCCTAACGCCTGTACTGTAGCGACTGCTGTTGGGCTATTTAATACCCGTATTTTTTTACCGATCAAATCATCCGGCGTATTAATCGCACCATTGGTAGTATAAAAACTACGACTGCCCGCATCGTAATAACCTAAGCCTTTGAGCCTTGCTGTAGCTACTTTATTAAGTAACTCAGTGCCCAAGTCACTTTTTAGCACCCGCCAAAAATGCTCGCTATCACGAAACAAATACGGAATACCAAATACTTTCATCTCTGGTACAAAGCCCTCGAGTGGGCTTGCCGATACTTTGGTGATTGATAAACTGCCTATTTGAAGTAATTCAATAAGTTCACGCTCTGATCCTAGTTGGCCACCTGGATAAATAACAATTTCCATTGTGCCATTTGAATAAAACGCCAAACGTTCAGCCATATATTCCATTGCTTGATGCACCACATGGCGAGTATCGAGTGTATGCGCCATGGTCAGTCGCAGCGTTTTTTTATCATCGCTACAGCTACTAAGCAAAAATAACGAAAAAACCAGCATTATCTTTATGAGAAGATTTCTATTCATTATTATTTCTTCTTATCGCTATTTGATCTCAAATGAGCTGATTATCTCAGCTCGCTCGGTTGATATTTATCCATATCATCGTAGTCAAGGTTTTCACCTGCCATACCCCAGATAAAGCTATAGTTTTGTGTGCCAGCACCAGAGTGAATTGACCATGGCGGCGACACCACGGCTTGCTCGTTATGTACCCAGAGGTGGCGAGTTTCACTCGGTTCGCCCATAAAGTGACACACAGCTTGCTGCTTCGGAAGTTCAAAGTAAAAATACACTTCGTTACGACGATCATGCTGATGAGCAGGCATGGTATTCCAGACACTCCCCGGCTTTAACTCGGTTAAGCCCATTTGCAATTGGCATGTTTGCACTACGGTATTGATCAGCATTTGATTAATATCGCGCTCATTGGAGGTTTCAAGCGCACCTAAATGCAATACATTGGCATCATTACGAGTTACTAATTTGTTTGGGTATTTGTGATGAGCTGGTGCAGAATTAAGGTAAAATTTCGCAGGATGATTACTGTCATCACTTTTAAATACCACATCATTGGTATCTTTACCTAAATACAAGGCATCTTTATAACCAAGCTCAAACTGTTGCCCATCCGCAGTTACAGTGCCACTGCCACCGACATTAATAACCCCAAGTTCACGGCCAGCTAAAAAGTTTGCGGCTTTTAAATTATCTACCGTCTCTAGTGTCAGAGGCGCACTTGTTGGTACTGCGCTGCCGACCATAAACCGCTCATAATGAGTGTATAGCCAATAAATTTTATTCTCTTGCATGAGTTTCTCGACCAAAAACTCATCTCTTAATTGTTGGGTGTCATAGCCTTTAACTTCATTTGGCCCGACAGCGTAACGTGACTCTATTTCTGTACTCATAACTTGCTACCTAAAATTAAAAATTATCGTGCTAACCAGCCACCATCAACGGCAAGAATATGGCCATTGACATAGTCACTGGCTGTTGATGATAAAAAGATGGCTGAACCAATTAAGTCTTCTGCTTCGCCCCAACGCCCTGCAGGAATGCGTTTTTCAATTTCGCTATTACGGGTGGCATCATCTTGTAAGGCTTGGGTGTTATCGGTTCTAAAATAACCAGGGGCAATAGCATTAACTTGAATATTGTGCTGAGCCCACTCATTTGCTAATGCTTTCGTTAAACCCGCTACCGCATGTTTGCTTGCTGTATAAGCCGGCACTGTCATACCGCCGCTGTATGAAAGCATTGAAGCAATATTAACTATTTTGCCAAAGCCTTGTTTGATCATATTTGGCGCTACAGCTTGTGCTAATAAAAAGCTAGCATCGAGATTTACTTTCATCACGTTCTGCCATTGATCATACGGATAATCTACCGCAGGGCTGCGAAATATTGTGCCGCCAACATTAACCAAAATATCAATACCACCATGATTAGCTAAGGCTGTAGCTGCTAAGGCATTCACTGAATCCGCATTACTTAAATCAGCTGCATAATCATACGCCTCACCACCGCGCTCTTTGATCATTTGACACGTTGCTTGGCAGCCGTGCTCTTTACTACTACTGCAAATAACCTTGGCGCCAGCAGCTGCTAAGCCCACTGCGATTTGTTGCCCTAGTCCACGGCTTGCACCGGTGACCAACGCTGTTTTTGAAGTAAGATCAAATAAAGTGGCTGTCATTTTAAGTTCCTGTAAATTTATTTATTGCTTAATTACTAATTCAATGTAAATCGAATTAACCAAACTTGTTAACACCCATTCTTCGCTACCGGTGGCAATTTGTCAAATATTATTTGCCACCGGTGGCAAATATAGCTAAGATGTAAAAATCAATCAGCCCATATCACGTTTATAGGTTCATATTATGCAAGCACTAAATAGAAAAAACTTTAATAAAAACAAATACCCAACAAAAATAATGCAATACGGTGAAGGAAATTTCTTGCGTGCATTTATCGATTGGCAAATTGATAAACTCAATGAAACAAGTGATCTAAATGCCGGTGTTGCAGTTATTCGTCCTATCGATTACGACGCAATTCCTTTACTTAATGTTCAAGATGGCTTGTATACCACCATTATTCGCGGCTTAAATGAGCAAGGTGAAACCGTAGCAGATCACCGTATTATCAGCTCAATCAATGAAGAAATTCCAGTTTATAAAGACTTCCCTCGTTATATGGCGTTGGCAGAAAATCCTGATCTGAAAATTATTTTTTCAAATACCACGGAAGCCGGTATTGAGTACATTGATACAGATAAACTCAATGACGCACCTGCAAAAGCATTTCCAGCTAAATTAACCCAATGGTTGTTTCATCGCTTTAATCATTTTAATGGCTCAACAGACAGCGGGATGGTGATCATCCCTTGCGAGTTAATTGACTATAACGGCGAGAAACTTAAAGAAATCGTATTTCAATACTGCCAACTTTGGCAACTACCTGAGGCGTTTTCAAACTGGCTTAGTGAGTCTAACCACTTTTGTTCAAGCTTAGTTGACCGCATTGTTACTGGATTTCCACGTGATGAGCATCAACAACTGCAAGAGTCACTCGGTTACTTAGATAACTTTATGGTGACTGCTGAGTACTTCCATTTATTTGTTATTCAAGGGCCACAGCATCTAGCAGAATTACTCTGCTTACAAGACAGTGACCTAAATATAAAAATTGTTGATGATATTTCACCATATAAACAACAAAAAGTGGGTATTTTAAATGGTGCTCATACCGCGCTAGTACCCCTGGCTTATATGGCAAACATCGATTCAGTGGGCGAGGCGCTGGCTGATCCTTTGTTTGAAAAATACTTAACCCAGTTAATTTTTGCAGAGATTATTCCTACTCTTGATTTACCGGAAGATGAATTAAAGCGCTTTGCAAATGATGTACTAAACCGTTTTAGAAACCCGTATATTTGCCATTTATTACTGTCTATTTCGCTTAACAGTATGACTAAGTTTAAAACTCGTATTTTGCCGCAGTTACACACTTATGTAGCAACTAATAACGCGGTGCCAAATATGATGGCATTGGCTATTGCAGGGCAAATTTTAATGTATAAAGGCCTACGTAATGACCAACCGATTGAATTGAGTGACGCACCACAATGGTTAGAATTATTTAATACCCTTTGGCATGACTTTGATAACAATGCATTGTCATTAACAGCCCTTGTAGAACAAGTGTTAGGTGCAAAATGGCATTGGGAAAGTGATTTAAATGAACTTCCTGAATTAACTGCCACCGTTACAACTCACCTACGTACTATGCTCACCGACGGTGTTGCCGCTACGCTTACTAAACAATTAGGCCAATAAAATGAAAGCACTAATAAAATTACATCCAACCGATGATGTTGCTATTGCAATGCGAAATATCAGTGCCGGTGAAATACTGCCCGTTGATAACGAAGAGCTCTTAGTCAATGAGAACATCGATAAAGGCCATAAAGTCGCGCTACGTGATATTAATAAACAAGAAAACGTTATTAAATACGGTGCGCCGATAGGCTTTGCTCTAGAGAATATACAAAAAGGCGGTTGGGTGCATACCCACTGCGTTAAAACCACGCTTAATGATGAGTTAGATTATCAGTATATTCCTGAGTTTATTGAGCAAAGTGAAGCAACGCCCTCACCTGCTGTTAATATTTACCGTCGTCAAAATGGCGAAGTCGGTATTCGTAATGAAATTTGGTTGATCCCTACGGTTGGATGCGTTAATGGCATGATCAATCAAATGATCAAAGAGTTTAAACAACGTAACCCGCAGTTAGAGATAGATGGCATTTATGCTTTCCCTCACCAATTTGGCTGCTCTCAGCTAGGCGATGATTTAGACACAACACGGATATTGCTACAAAATATGGCACTGCACCCTAATGCAGGTGGTGCTTTAGTCGTTGGCTTAGGCTGTGAAAACAACCAATTACCAGCCTTTCGTGATGGTTTAGGTGATTACGATGACAGCCGAATTAAATTTTTAATCACCCAACAAGCTGACGATGAAATTGAAGAAGGCGTGGCTTTACTTGAACAAATCTATGCGCAAGTAAAACAAGATAAACGCCAGCCTGGCACATTATCAGAGGTGAAA